>NZ_MSSV01000049.1 GCF_002150505.1 Algoriphagus ratkowskyi | reverse complement strand
GTATCCACCCGAGCAACTGCATCTTTATTTAGGTTGATTTTTTATTAGGGATAGTTTATAATTTTTGGGCAGGAGTTGCTGTATTTTCTGGATGTTGGTATCCATTATCTGATCGAAGACATACTTGAGCCACTGCTGCGGGTTTACTTCTTCTTTTTTACACATAGCAAAGAAAGAGTAGCTCATTGCTGCACGCTGTGCGGCTTCGTGTGATCCGGCGAACAGGTAGTTTTTGCGTCCCAGGGCTACCGGTCTGATTACATTCTCGATCTTATTGTTGTCGATTTCCAGCATGCCGTCCATCAGATAGTTGGAGAGCTGTTCCCACCGCGTCATGGTATAGGACATGGCCTTGCCGATGATACTTTTGGGAAGCACTTGGCCATAGTTTTCCTGCAGCCAGCTGGAAAAGGCTTCCAACAGTGGGCAGACATGGTCGAGCCGGTAGGACTTTTTGTCTTTCGCGCTGAGCTGTTTGTCCCGGCAGTGTGCCTCAACTTCATAGAGCTTTCCTATAAAGGCCAGTGCCAGCGTCGCTCTTACCTTATCATTCTCCAGCGCCTCAAAAAATTTTCTGCGCGCATGTGCCCAGCATCCCAGGTGGGTAACACCTGGCTGATTTCCATAGTATTCATACGTAGCGTACCCATCGCTCTGCAGGTAGCCTTTGAAACCTTTCAATATCTTTTTGGGAGCCGCTTGGTCACGACCCTTTTGGTAATCAAACAAGACGGTGCCGTCCACCGGGTTGTGGTAGACCCAGTAGTAGCCCAGATGTGTGTCTTTCTTTTTGGTGCTGTCCAGTACTTTTATGGTGGTTTCGTCGGCTTGGAGATATCCTTTGCCGCAGGTGTCTTTCACCAGCCAGTCATAGAGGATTTCCAGCCGTTCCATTCCCTGTCTTGCCCAGCCATCCAGTGTGGAAGCGGCTATGGGGATATTTTCGCGTTTGAAGCGCTGAAGCTGGCGGTAGAGCGGCAGATGATCCACGTATTTGTCTGTCAGGATCGAGGCAAGCAAGCCATTTCCCACACTGCTTTTGTCAATCAGACGGGAAGGGAGTGGTGCGATGGCTATTGGAGACTTGCCTTCCTGTACCTTGGACACGTATTTATAACGGATATACCGACGGATGATGTAGCTGCCGGGAATATAGTCTAGCTCTTCAGTGACCTCTTTGCCGATACAGGTCATCTCCTCCAGGTTGCCTTCAGGATACAGCTCTATTTCTTCTACAGGGAGATGTTCAGGCAGTTTAGTCCTGCCCGGATGTGGAGAACGGGATTTCTTGCGGACGCATGTTACTTTTTCGTCCAGTTCCTGCTGAGCTTCTTGTTGTTGTTCTGCCGTCGTCTCAAAAGGCAGGAACAGCTGGTCGGGTGACTCGAAGCGTTCCCGCTTCTGTCCAAAGAGCATCTTCTGGAACTTGGCAAGAATCCCTTCCAGCTTTTCGATGCGCTGGTCTTTGGACTCAATGACTTTAGTGTTGGATTCCAGCTCCTTTTCCCATACGCCCAACAGGGCGATGAGTTCGGCTTTGCTCAGCTGGTCCAGAGGATTGTTCATGAATCTAAAATAATGCCCTGAAATCATCCTTCAAAGCATTAGTTTCCCACACACCCTGTGGATAAACAGGCTCTCGGGGTTGATTTTTGACTGACAGCACAAAAAGCTTCCCAGTTACCTCCAAGGCCATTTTCACCCCCAAAAAACTGAATGAGAGTCGATAAAATAAAGGCTTCGAAACCTAAAAAAAACTTAGGCCAGTGTGTATCTGGGGAGTTGGCGGGAATCCAGCACCCGGATACCTTCGACCATCAGCACAAGAGATGACCAGGGAAGTGTGCCTCCTGCTTCCATTCCCACAGGAGGATGGAAGGTGCCTTTTTCCAGTCTCTTGTAGTAGATCACCAGTCCGCCAGCTTCCCAGTGGAGCAGTTTGACCAGGGTACGGCTGCGGTTCAGGAAGATATACACTTCCCCGGACAGCGGATTCCGCTCCAGGGAATTGCGTACCAGACCGCTTAAGCCGTCAAACCCTTTGCGCATGTCCACGGCACCGCCATATAGAAAGAACCGCTGGGAGGATCCTAACGTGAACACCTTACCACTTGATCAACTGTTGGATCACCGAAAGGTCATGGATACCCCGAATGATTGTCCCATTGGGGAAAATGACTTCCAAGCCAGCGGAATGTACAGGGGAAGTTACTTCGGTAAAGCCAGAAGTAACAGACTCTGTCTTTGCACACACTTTACGGTACCAGTAGGAAAATGTAGGTAGCTTGAGGCTGTGTTGGATGCAGAATTCACGCTGGGTGAGTCCGCTGGATTGGAATGAAGCAACAACTGCTTCCATCTGTTCTTGGTTTGCTCGTCTCATTGGCTTGTTTTTGATGCAAACCTAATGGGTCAAATCAGCTCATGAAATATGTACTTGCTCGGGTGGATAC
>NZ_MSSV01000048.1 GCF_002150505.1 Algoriphagus ratkowskyi | reverse complement strand
GGGCATTTTAAAAGACGACAGTGAAACGAATAATAAACTCACCTTTAAAAATTCTCGGACTTCTGACATTAATATTTGGACTGTTAGGAGTATTGACGTTTAGCTACTTTTTCTTTGTTGGAATTTATTTGGTTGGTATTGGACTTTTAATTTACCTAATTGACTTTCTAACACTCAAACTACTAAAAGATAAAAGGAAATATTGGATAACTCAATCCATTTTAGCAACAGTTTATTTAATTCTTGCCTTCGTGACTTATATGAAATGGCAAGAACACAATTACTTGATTTTTCCAAAAAACTTTAAAGGACAAGCAGGAATTATTTTTGGAATTGAAGGTTATCCGGAACTGCCAAAAACAAAATTTTGGAAGAAAACTATTAACATTCCCAAAGACGGAATTATTATAACTTCAACCAAAGTGGAAGACATTCCAAATTCAATTCGTTCTGCATGCTCAGATAATTCAAGAGTGAATTACCAAGACATTAATTGGGAACCAAATTTTGAAATGGACTGCATTATATGTGACAGTAAAATTAAAAGTTGGCTCTTTCAAGTTGACTCTGAAAGTTCAACAGTAAAGGAAATAATGACTTCTCTGTGCAACGAAATTGCTTCAAACAAAAAGAATAGCTTTTACAAAAGCGAAAACTCTGTTGTTTGGTCTGACAATAATGGAAAATATTTGTGGCTTCAAAATAAAGGCTTGACTTCCCTACCAGAAGGACTTGGAAAACTCAATATTTATAAAGCGATATTGACAGGTAATGATTTAACAGAAATTCCCAAACAAATTTTTCAAATCAATACTCTTGAAGATTTGATATTAGCGGTAAATCCTATTAGTGAATTTCCTTGTGACCTTTCACGATTAAAACGTCTTAGAAGCGTTTCGTTTGCAGAAACAGCAATTAAAGAAATCAACTGCGACCTTTCTCAACTTGACAATTTGGAGCATTTTGACATTGCAAGGAATGGATTAATAAAATTCCCAGACCAGATTAAAACTATACCAAATCTCACTTGGCTTTCACTTAATAGCAATCAGTTTACAGACTTCTCATTTATAGATAGTAGACTAAAAAACCTCGAAACACTTTACCTATACTCCAATAAGGTTAAAAGCATTTCACCAGAAACAAAATTTCTTGGAAACTTAAAAGAGCTTTTAATCTTTGATAATGAGATTGAAAGCATACCCGACAACATTGCAGACCTAAAAAATTTAGAAAAACTTGAAATTTGGGACAACCCAATAAGGAGAATATCGCCTAAAATAGCACAGTTGACTAAGTTGAAATCAATACAACTTGATGACGACTTCTTAACACAAACAGACAAAGACAAATTAAAAAAGTGGTTGCCGAACTGTGAAATTAACTATCAGACAAGAAGTGAAAAGAAAAACGCCCTATAACAGCAAATTTGCACAAAAATGGCTGACGGTGGTTTACGTTAATTCATCAGTTATTTACTTAATTTAGTGCTGTACGACAATGGTTCTGCAAGCAATGCCATTTATGCGCAAATTTTCAAAACGTTATAGCTTATTGTAAAAAACTGACTTTACGTGAAAAGACTCCTTATATTATTATTAACAATTACTCCTTTCATTACTTTCGGACAGCAAGGAAAAGCAGGGCAATTAAAGAAAAATGTCAATCTTGACACACTATATGTTTCAGTACAGTTTTCAGACACAAATGACCTAGTTCTGCAAAAGGAACTTTTAGTCCAATTTGACACCATAGTTTCTGTTTTCAATAGAAAAAAACAAGCGTTTAAATTAGTAATCGACAGCACTCAAAATAATAGGACAATAAATTTTTTATTAGGACCAATCAAGTATGTTGATTGGAAAAAGAACGTTTGGGTCACAGGACTTGACGTAGCTCTAATTGGTGCTAATATTTTGATTTTACCTTATTTTCCACCAGTTATCCCATTTTATTTAATGCCTGCAACCCTTTGTCGAGTAGATTTAAAAAGTTCTGACGACTTATTTTACAAACCGACACGATTATTTTTAAATCCTAATGGTTACTTTACAAAAAAGGAAAAACAAAAACTTCGGTTCAAAAAGAAATTTAACAAGTTGTTATATAAGTGCTTTTTCGACTTAAATGAACAAAATAAAAAAAACAACAAGCTATAACAGCAAATTTGCGCAAAAATGGCTGACGGTGGTTTACGTTAATTCATCAGTTATTTACTTAATTTAGTGCGGTACGACAATGGTTCTGCAAGCAATGCCATTTCTGCACAAATTTTCAAAACGTTATGTGTAAAAACTCCCGGACATACATTCGCAACTAAAAATGCTTCGGGGACGAAAAGCAACGGCAAAATTCTTAACAGGATGCCGACTTTTTAAAAGTATCTAAGAAATGGTTGACCTCGCAAAGCCGACCGATTTTTTTAAGAAAAAAGCATTTAAGAAGAATTTGAAAAAGAACTGAAAAGGAATCCTTTAAAGCTGTTCAGAAAAGGAATTGAAAAGAAATTAAAGAACTTTTTTAAAAACTAACTGACAAGTTAGAACGCAAGAAAATGGCTCAATTGAAGCGCTCTTGAAAAGTAGATCCTGCATGGAAAGCAACCGTTTCTACACATAACCGCAAATTTGTTCAAAAATGGCCGACAATGGTTTACGTTAATTCATCAGTTATTTATTTAATTTAGTGCTGTGTGACAATGGTTCTGCAAGTAATGCCATTTCTGCACAAATTTTCAAAA
>NZ_MSSV01000047.1 GCF_002150505.1 Algoriphagus ratkowskyi | reverse complement strand
AACAGCAAATTTGCACAAAAATGGCTGACAGTAGTTCAACCCAGGTTTCTCGTTAATTATTTAGTTCAGTGCGGTGCGACAATGGTTCTGCAAGTAATGCCATTTATGCACAAATTTTCAAAACGTTACCAGCAATAATACCTAAACAGTGGAAATAGAATATAGCATACAGAAATTTGATTTTTTCCCCGACCAATTTGACGAAAAAGGGAAAGTCGACCTTGATTCGGCAATTGGAGTATTTCAAAATTTTGAGTTCCTCGAACAGTTAAAAAGTGCTGAAAGATTAGAAACTACTTCTTGTATACCGACCATAATTTACAAATCAAACAAAGGGAAAAAGCTGACAATTTCTGCTTTTGACGGAAATGGCTTTTCTCTACTCTATGAAACAGCTGAAAAAGAGGTTGAATTTTTTATTTCTAACAATTTTGAAGAAAACCCTTCTGGAATTTTAGTTGAGGAATTTATTGAAATGTTCTACGAACAGACAATAGAAAATGAACTCATTTTAGTGAATAAAGAGCAAATTATTACAGAAGAAAAAGAGCAAATTATTAAGCCGACAAATAAAAATGTTATAATTTATTCATTTAAAGACAAAGGAAAATTAAGATACTTTTTATGGTCATTACCTTGGCTAATAATTTCTATTATTCTGGCTTACTACAACTTGAAATCAGGGTTTCAATTTGGTTGGTATTATGTGGGTCTTGTTTGTCTTTTTTGGTTTCCTGCTTTAATAGTTCATTTAAGTTATTGGTTCAAGAACAAAAATGCTCGTGTTTTAATCGACCGAACGGAAAAAACGCTGACCTATGAAAAAGATGGAGAAATTATTAAATTTAATCGTTCAGACATTAAACTTTGTGAATGGAATCATTCAAATTATTCTAGGTCGACAATGTTTGAATATAGTTATCTCTGGTTTGTACTTAACGACAAAAGAAAAATCGTAATTACAAATTTTGTGACCGAACCAGAAAATATTATTAATGCACTTAATTTAAAGTATAGCTCTGAAAAACGAACAGCACCTTTTCTACCTATATAAATTACTGCTGGTAACAACAAATTTGTGTTAAAATGGCCGACAGTGGTTTACGTTAATCCATTCGTTAATTATTTAGTTCAGTGCGGTGCGACATTGATTCTGCATTAATGCCATTTCAACACAAATTCGCACACCGTTAGCGGTCATTCTAAAAAACGACAGTGCAGTAATTAAACGTCATCCTAAATGAACAAACTAATCGCCAAAACATCAAAACCATTAATAATACTCCTTAACGCAATTCGACAGAATTGTGTTTTGCTTGTGACAAAGCAACCATATGCAAACGTTTATTTTATTTCATTACTTTTATTGACCAACGATTTTTAAATATGTCTTTCCGTTTTAGAAACAGAATTAAAGTAATGCCAGGTATTTATTTAAATATTGGCAAAAATGGAGTAAGTACCACAATTGGGCCTAGAGGTGCAAACATAAATATTGGAAAAAATGGCGTTTACCTAAATACTGGTATTCCCGGAACTGGTCTTTCCAATAGAGAAAAGTTATTTGACGGAAAGCCAAACAATTCTAATCCAATTCCGAATAATAAAGAAGTTGTAAATACAAATGAGCTGGAAACTGAACATGAAATAATAACAAGCCATGGTTTAATTGGCTTAAAAGAAAACATTGAAAACGCAAGGGAAAACAGAAAAGAGCTTAATAATGAAATAAAAAAAACAGAAGAAAACTACCAGCAACTATTAAAAGAATTAAATAAAAAACAAAATAGCTTTTTATCAAAATTATTTACCCAAAAAATAACAGTAGAAAATATTCAAAATGAAGTTGAAGAAACAAAAGCTTACTTAGAGGAGATAAAAGGACAGTTTGAAGAAAGTCGAGCAGATATAAACATCCATTTCGATAAGGAATTAGAGAACCAATACAAAAAAGTTATAGTAGCGTTCAAGTGGTTAGCTACGTCGAAGAAGATATGGGACATAACTACTGAAGTTGTAAATACTGAAACAAAATCATCAGCAAAAACAATTGTTAATAGGCAAGAAGTAAGATTTAATATAGAAAACATAGAATTTATTAAATCTTCCATCTCTGCATTACATTTTGAGAATACAACTGGAAGCCAAATTTATATTTATCCAGCGTTTGTTTTAACTATTGATAATTCGAAAAACCTATCGCTTATTGATATTAATGAATTTAATTTTTCGTTTAGACCTCAACGCTTCTTAGAAGATAAAGAAACAATTCCAACCGATGCAAAAATCATCGACCATACTTGGGCAAAAGTAAATAAAAACGGAACTCCTGATTTGCGTTTTGTTGGCAATTATCAAATTCCTGTTGTTCAATATGCAGAATACACGTTGTTTTCCAATAATGGCATAAATGAAGCATACAATATCAGTAATTTTGAATTCGCCAAAAGTTTTGCTGACGAATTAACTAGCTACATTTCATTATTAAAAAAAACCGAAAAGAGGGATAATAATAATAATATTGAACACGGTACAAATGAATTTCCTCCAGCAAATAATCATTTACCAATGAACGACATGACAAATTTACTGGAAGACTTAGACCCTTTAATAGAAGATTCAGCTCGGCTTATAGTCATGCACCAACAGGGTTCGACTTCTTTAATCCAACGTAAATTAAAGATTGGCTTTAATAGAGCGGGTAGAATCATTGACCAATTAGAATCAATTGGTGTTGTCGGTTCTTTTAATGGAGCAAATGCCCGAGAGGTGCTAATATTAGATGAGAATAGTTTAGAAGTATTTTTAGAAAAATTGAAGAAAGGACTAATAATTCCCTTAGTTCATTCTCAATTTAGTTTTAAATATTTCACTCTTCTAGAAGATTTTTCCAAGACTGCACAAAGTGTAGTCAAAAAAATAATTGATAATGAAGCGTTGACCAGTAAACTCAACTTATCTAAAGACGGTTTAAAAGATTCTGTTAATTTTATAGTTGGCTATGAACTTTGTCAAATCTTATACAAGCTTACAGACAAACAAGTAATTCCCTCATCTTTGGAAGCCACTGGGCTTCTATTAATTTACAGTAAGCTAATCTCAGACCCGTCGGACGATTTGCTAACTAAAGGATATGAATCTGTTGTAGAACTATTTGAGAATGGAAACCTACTAAATCCAGCGTCTGGTGCGTTAAAAATTGGAGAATCTCAGTCATTGCAAGTGAAAGTTTCTAGCAATGATTCAGAATTAATTTGGACTGATGAATTAACTAAAAAGTTGCCAATATTAATTGCGCTTAAACACCAAGACGATTCTTTTTTTGATGAATATTCTCAATTCCTTTATCATTTCGCTAACATAATTGCTAAGGCTGACAATAAAATTTCCGAAAGTGAAGAAATACTGCTCAAAGAAATCTATAAAGCTTTACAAAATCCCTTACCTGAAAAAGCAAATCATAATAAAGTGATTTCAAATTCAGATGGAACTCTTGATGACGCAATAAGAGAACTTAACTCACTTATTGGTCTGGACAACGTGAAATCAGAAATTAAGACGTTAATAAATTTTATTAAAATTCAGAAAGCTCGAGAGGCAAAAGGTTTCAAAACTTCACCACTTTCATATCATATAGTTTTTAAAGGTAATCCTGGCACAGGAAAAACGACAGTTGCGAGGATTGTAGCGAAAATATATAAAGCGTTAGGTGTTTTACAGCAAGGTCAACTTGTAGAAACAGACCGTTCAGGGCTGGTCGCAGAGTATTTAGGACAAACAGCAATTAAAGTAAACAAAACCATTGATAGTGCCATAAATGGCGTATTGTTCATTGACGAAGCTTATTCCATCATAAGTGACGCAAAAGATAGTTATGGCAAAGAAGCAGTCGCAACTCTTATTAAAAGAATGGAGGACGACCGAGACAAGTTGATTGTTGTTATTGCTGGCTACACAAACGAAATGGATGATTTCATTGAAACAAATCCGGGCTTTAAATCAAGGTTTAATCGATATATTGAATTTACCGATTATACTTCAGAAGAGTTGTTGTCAATTTATGAAGGGCTTTGCAGTAATCTTGACTACAAACTTACAGACGATGCAAAAACTAAACTGAATGAGATTTTTACTGTGGCTTACAACAACCGAGATAATTCGTTCGGCAACGGACGTTTTGTGAGAAATATTTTCGAGAAATCTATGGAAGGACAAGCAAATAGAATTGCGGGCATAGTCGAACTGACAGATGAAATATTGACCACGATTACCAAAGACGATATACCGAAAAATCTATAATTGGTTCGATATGGTCGAATAAAAAGAAGAACGAACCGCTAACCACAGGTTTGCAAAATTGCTCGGACAGTGCGTAACGAAAGTTCATCAGTTTTACTAAATTTAGTGCCGATTGAAAGGTTTTTGCAGGTAATTACGCAACTTCGCAAACCCGCCAAAC
>NZ_MSSV01000046.1 GCF_002150505.1 Algoriphagus ratkowskyi | reverse complement strand
TTTATAGTGATGCAATTAAGCATGAATTCAAAGAAATAGACAAAAATTATTCTGTATTAAAAGCTCAATCAGATATTAAAACGATTTTAAGTTCTTTAGAAAGTGACTTTGAAATTAGCTTACCAGATGATGTTAAAGGCAGAGTGAAAAGCATATGAAGTATTTTAAACTCTTCATTTTCGTTTTGTCAGCATATCCTGTATTCCCACCGCTCGGCGTAGGTGTGTCGTGAAGTCGTTGATGTGAATCAAAGACATGTTGTATAGAAGATGGTAGTAGGTCTACCGCAATCGCTAAGTAAGCGGAGTTTGCAAACCACCTCTCGGTGCTGTTTGGGTAACGAAATGGTGTTGAACGGAAAGAGGAAAAGGTTCACTGGACGGATCAGGTGCGAATAAGTGAGATGAACGGAAGTGAATCCCCGCTCAGCGTAGTCAAAAGTTCGTGATGACCCCCTGCTAGGAGTAGAATGTTGGCCTAGGTGTAATCCGTACCCCATCTGGGTGTAGATTGTCAGTGGTGGTGCCTAGGTGTAGGTTTGCAACTACGCCTTCATATCTTTCAGAATTTGTACTTCGGGCAATTTGATTTAGCTTTATTTATTGGAGAAGCTCGAAGATTTTCTTATTCAATTACTCGAAATCCCGCCACGGCGTGCAGGTATTTAGGATTTACAGGCTAAGTGAAGTAGTGAATTTTGAAGTGGTTCTCAATAGGATATTGGTAAGGATATGAGGGTGGAATTGCAAATTCCACCCAGCGCTCAATTGAACTTCCAATGTATTGAGAAAGTACTACGACCAAGAGGGGAATTCTAAATACAGGAATGAACACAGGAATTGGATGGTCAAATCATGGATCGAATCACGTATTTAGAGCCAAGTATAATGGTTTTAAATTTTTTCAAATTTATAAATAAAGAACTATGGGTAATTATAATTTCATGGAAAGCAAAAGAATAAGAGAGGCATTTAATGAGCTCAATGGATCTGCAAAAGAATTGTCAATTAAAATTTACAATATTTTAATTATTGATAAATTGCAAAAATGAAATTCTCCCAGGTAAATATTAATCATGAAAATAATCTATGTTCATTTATTCTATTCTCAAAAACTAAACAGTTTGCCAATTTTAAAATTGATATATACGAAAACTATTTTGACTTATTTATCAACAACGAGGAAGTGGTTATACAAAATAATATAGTTACTATTGGTGAATCATTTAGGTTTATTGAAGATTATTTAAAATCTAATATTGAGGAAATAATTGTAGAAAGTGATAAAAACAGGCTCTTAAAAAATCGAATCAACTTTTATTTACCAAATATGAAAATGAATTCAATCGGAAGTGTTTTACCGATTTCATTTTTGACAAGAAAAAAAAATAAGAGTATAGTGAAATATGAGGCTTGTATTAATGGATAGCCCCGCTCGGTGTAGTCAATAGTTCATGGGGACTAGGCGTAATCCGTACAGTAGTCGGATGCAATTATGCCTTTCTATCAATACAAATTTGTAATTTGTTCAAGATACAAGACAATATGAAAGAAGACCAATTTCAAATTGGTAAGGATATGAGGGTGGAATTGCAAATTCCACCCAGTCACCACATTGAATTGACTACCTCACAGGAGTAACAAGAACCTCACATTCTGGAAATCAGGTTGTAACAAGAAGCCCTACATCCAATAAAGTTGATAGGGCAGCTACCTATAATTATTATCAAAAAATGAAACAGAAGGGGTATAATGTGGACAGTCAACTTAAGAAATATGGGTTAAGAAATATGGGCCAAATAGATAAACTGGTATACACATGCTTGATTTTGGTACTGGTTTCTTGCCAGTCACCGAATGAAAAAATTAAAAAGGTGATAATAAAATACTTGCCCAAGGAAACTACGGTGATGATACCGGTGACTTGTGATAATTTGGAGTACATTGCTTCCGTATTGCTACAAACCAAAACAGTTACAGATAGGGCCTTTTTAGAACATCTGAATAAAGAGGTTAATAAACTGAAAACTGAACGGCAGGAAAAATCCATAGACATAAGGATCAAACTTCTAATAGAATATGAAAGTAGGTCAGATACCTTATGCCTTGGGGAGTTTTTCGACACTATATTGAATGGTGAATTGGTGGAGGACAACCCCAAGCTATTGGATCTTATAAAGTCGGAGATATATTAGGTATTTATAAGCAATGTTTTTCCCCCGTTGAGTGTAATTGAAAGTTGAATTTTAAAGAGGCGTTGACTGGGTGGAAGCCGTACAGTAGTCGGATGCAATTACACCTTCCTATTATATAGAAATTGTAATTTGGATTTCATTATGAATTTAATATTATTGATCTTGAACCAATTTCAAATTGGTAAGGATAGTAGGGTGAAGTTTCAAACTTCACTCAGTCACAGCCCTGATTTGACTACTCCTAGAAGTGGGAATTGCAAATTCCACCCAGCGTCAAGTTGAAATCAGAGGGCTAACCGATCACGCATACAATTTAATATTCGAGAAAAACTACACTATTTAACAGAAAGTTTTTTTCAATAACTTTAAATATTTAATGGGACCATGAGAACCTACATTTATTTCATTATTATTTTGCCTTTTTTTCTTTCTTGTAATAGCAATCTCGAAGATACTCCAACTAATGATATAGACAAAAATAATGAGGTGGAAAATTTGGCTCCTGAGGTCTTTAAAGTTTATATTGACAGCATTGCTTCGGACAAAGTATCTATTCGATGGGATGAAGCCAAAGATCCTGAGGGTTTTAAACCGAAATACCATATTTCACTTCAGGATAGTTTAATTCTCACTGACTTCATAAATAACAGCTACACAATAGAAGACCTAAAAGAATTAACGCTATACAAAGGTCAGGTAATTGCCGAAGATAATCTAGGGAAGCAAACAGCGGTTGAATTTGAGTTTACAACAACAAAATATTACCTCAATTTCTTAAAATATCTAAATTTCAACTTGGATCATGGATGTTCAGATGGTTTTATAAATTCTATTTTTGAGGCTGGAGACGGTAATTATTTTGTTTTGGGGAAAGCCTCTGAAAATGGATATAGTTATTTCAATTATGCTACTAAAATAGATCCTTTGGGTAATTCAATTTGGGTAAAATACTATCCGTATGATAATGGGTATATTTCGGATTTTGGTGCAGCTCGCACCAAAACAGGATTTTTAATAGTAAGTGATTATTATGTACTTAAGCTAGACCAGAATGGAAATGAAATTTGGGCTAAAGTCATTGACAAATTCAATAAGCAACAGGGTGGTGTGGAAATCATGGATATCGTTGAGGATCTGAATGGAGACATCTACCTCATAGGAGATACCGATTCAGAAAATGAAAATGTTATTCAACAGGGAGTATTAATGAAATTAAACGAAGATGGAAATATCCTTTGGAAAAAAGAATTCAAGGAATCGTTAAGAAATAACTTTAGAAAAATAATTATCACTCCTGATCAGAAATTATTGATTCTTGGTGCTCAAGATACAAGTGGCTGTACTCGCCAAGAATACAATTATGGTAATTGCAGTCAAATAGATTTTTGGCTTCTAAAACTTACTAAGGGTGGGGATATTTTATGGGAAAAAACCTATGGTGACCAACACTATGACTTTCCTGAATCTATAATCACACTTAGCAACGGTAATTATGTCTTTGGAGGATTTAGGTCTCATAAATTTAATTCCGATTATAAAGCGAGAATATTTGAAGTAAATCCTTTAGGAGAAGAAATTTGGAATTTAACCCATACAAATGGTCATTTTTATTCTATTAAAGAAACTTCTGATAAAGGCTTAATTGTTTTAGGTGGAGTAGACAATTTTGCCTACGCAACAAGAATTAGCTTAACCAAATTCAATCACAGCCGAATAGAAGAATGGAACTCCTCTTATGGTGAGGACTTTACCAATATTTACGCAAGAGATATTATTCTAGATTCAGACGAAGGTTTCAGAATTGCTGCAAGTTCATGGACTTTTAAAGCTTGCGATGGCAAAATCCTTTTTATAAAAACTGATCCATTAGGAAATTTCTAAGTATCTCCAATTTAAGACTAAAATAAATAATTTAGGCAAATCCCCCTACTAACCTTATAAATTTGTAATTGGTTTTTGTCAATCGTCTTACGCTAAAGCAAATAACAAAGTTACCTTGATATAAAGGCGGAGTTACAAACCCCGCCAGGCGGGCAGGTATTAGGGAAACGAAAGGATTTATTGATGTGGGTTATTGGTAGTTCAGGTTGATTATCAATTTCAATTTGGTATGGATAATAGGGTTAGTTTGCACCTACACCCAGTCACTACCATGGTATAACTACACACAGAGGGGGAATACAAATACCCTGAATCCTACGACTTAAATGAATATTCCAACAGATTGACACGAGTTACGGATCAGGTAAGTGGCACAAACCATCTTTCTAATGACTTCAAGCCCAATAAACAGTCCACACAGAATTATGGCTATGATGCCAACGGCAATCAGATCTCAAACAGTGATAAGAACATAGACCAGATCGAGTACAATCACTTAAACCTTCCCAGCCGGGTTACTTTTGCCTCAGGGGCCGGGAAAATCGAATATGACTATGATGCGGATGGAGTCAAACGGCAACAGCGGTTCTATACCGGTACGGTACTAAGTTCCACCAAAGATTACATCGGAGAATTTATGTTTGAATCCGGACAGCTGGATTACATCATCCATGAGGAAGGCCGGGTTGCTTATGAAAATTCGGAATTCAATTACGAATATTTTGTCAAGGATCATTTGGGAAATGTAAGACAGGTTGTAAGGGCCCCAGTTTGTGCAGAATGTCGAATCGCCACCATGGAAGCAGAGAATGCGGAGGAAGAAGAGAAATATTTTGAAGGAATAAGAGAATCCCGCCAGGGAGCAGGTGAGCACAACAAAACTCCCGGTGGA
>NZ_MSSV01000045.1 GCF_002150505.1 Algoriphagus ratkowskyi | reverse complement strand
AACCTATTAAAGCAAAAATCTAAAAAAACTGTGGGTAAATAGAAGTCACTAAAACTAATTAGAATAATCTATACCAATAGAAAATAAGAAATTTATTGAAGACTTACAATCCCAATCAATGGATTTAGTTCCTCATTTGAAATATTTGAAAAATTATATGTTTTAATAAAGTAAAACTGGTCTTTTGACAAATCAAAGGGTCTTAATTGAATTACTTCTTCATCATCTATCAGAAAACCATCAGTTAAATTTATTGAAAATTCGTTATTCCTATTACCAATGAAAGACATATTCCTTCCATTTCTAATATACTCACAAAGTAAATAATTTTCAGACAGTATTACATTCTTAACAACAACCAACTTATTACCTTTATTATTCATTAATGGTGGAGCAAAGTTAAGCTTTAAGTAAGGTATCAAAGTTTTTTCCACCAAATTAAACAAAGTGTCTCTGATTATAGATTCATTGACGAGAACTGGAGTATAAATAAAATTCTCATTATTAACTTTGGAAATATAATTCTTATAAGGATAGGAAGCTGCTGTTTCTTTATCCAATTCGATATATAAAAGAGGAATTGAATCAGAAATTTTTAAATCCTTATCCATAAAAAACAATGATCTTTGATTCACATATTTATCATTATATTTAATACCATCATTACCAGCTATGAGGCTAATTTTTTTATTTATAACATCTATGTAATCAATAAAAAAAGGAACTTTTTTCTCGACTAAGTATTCATTTTCAAGTGAATATGAAATCAATCTATTTAAAGATGCAATATGTACTGTTTCTGTTTGCTCATCTATAACAAACGATGAAACACTACTAAATTCACCTGGACCATCGCCACTATTACCTAAACGGTATAAGAATTTTCCACTTCTGTCAAAAACAAGTATTTTACTTGTAAAGTCTAAAACAAAAACTTTGTCTTTATAAAATTTAAGATCCTGAATTAGCTTCAAGAAAGAATCTTCATTTGTCTCAAGCGCTATATATTCTATTGACTTAGAAAGATTAGAAAGCTGAAAGCCAGAATCTCCCTCCTTTGGCACATTAAATGAAACGATATCGTTGTTTATTGTTGAAGAACAACTTAGTAAGTAGAAACATAAAATGCTAAGATTTAATCTTAAACAAAACAACCAATATTTTATTTTCATTTGTATCATATTTTTTGTAAGAAAACATATATTCACTAGAATTGGTAAGAAGGGGTGAATAAAAACCAGTATTTTTCAAATCATCATAAAACCCTGAATTTTTACCTTTTTTACTTAAATATTGCTTATCAGATTTTAAATCGTAAATGAAAAAATAGTTACTATTTAAATATTTAAAATAAGTGGTAGCGAATTTCCCTACCAAGCCCTGATTTGAAGAAAATAAAATATTCCCTCCAGAAGGCTTATTATTGTAAATATTTTTAAAAGTTAAAACTGGCTTTTTGAAATCATCAACAGAGGAATAAATTTCATTAAGCGTACCCATAGCCACAAATAATTCGCTATCATTTGATGTAATTGAGGAATGTCTGAAAGCTTTGTCGCCAGCAACATAATTCATTTCTTTTTTAGTATCAAGCAATTTAAGGCTTAATGGGTCATATACATCTAAATAGTAAGTCTCTGATTCATCAGTATATTCAAATCCAGCTACATACAGTTTATTTTTGAACATTAATATCCTTGTAATACTCTTATCAACTTTTACCTCTCTGACAACTTTATCTGCATTAGTATCTATAGACAAAATGCTCTTGTTATGAGCAACAAATAACAAATTTTTCTCAGGATAATACCCTAAACTTGTGATTAATTTTGGGTCTTTCGGCCTATAAATCTCTTTTATAAAAGTCCCTGCTTTATCCAATTTAGATACCGATACTGAAAACCCCTTATAGTCTATTTCACCAGGAGATAAATAATAAAAATCTTCACTAAGTACCAAGTGTCTTATATTACTATAATCTTTGTTTAATTCAAAAATCAATACATCATCAGCTATACTGGAAACATTTATGCCATCAAGGTAAACATGTTCAACCACAATATCTTGATTTAAATAATAATTGAATATGCTTAATAGGTAAGGAAGAAATAAAATCATCATAATTTTAAGTATAAAAGTGGGACCTTTGTTGGTCCCACTTAAGATTAATATCATGGATAAGCACCCTCACAAGTTGCACCACAACCATTACACTGACTAGCTGCATATTGCAAAGCCTCTTCTAATGAATTGCGGGATACAGAAAAAGGATCATTTTCACCACAACCACCTGTAAAACCGCAATAACAATCATAATCATACCCTCCAAAAATATTGGCTAGGTGACTACGCTGTAAAACTTCTTCTGAGCGTAGTTTCAGTTTTCCTAAACTTAACTTTTTCATTTATATTTTATTTAAGTTAATTTTTTATCCGGATAGCTAAGGACACCCGGATTTTGTGTCCATTCATCGCGACTGAATATTATTTAATTCCCAACTTGTAAACATTGAGAAGCTATTTTAAACTAGCAAATTCTTTAAATCCTCCACGCTATATTCCTTAGGAAGTTCATACCCATTAATAAACAAAGTAGGAGTGCGGGAAATTTTTTCGCTATTACACCAACCCTCCATATCTTTTACTTTTTCTTCTTGAAATATAAATTCATCATTCAAAGGGTATTTGAAAGCAAACATTTGATAATCCTTTTTCTTTGCTCCATACCAGTCGTCCAAGGCTTTACGCATAAGCTTTGAATTATCTTTACTTTGTATCGCAAGTAAATGCCCAACCATTTTTCTCCTTCGCTCATCTTTGTAGCTTGGAGAAAAAAGAATTTGCAGGTCAATATTTCCTTTATCGAATAGGTTTTCTAATATCGGGTGAACCCTTGCACAGGGCCCACAATATGGATTACAGACTTTTATTACGTGATATCTCGGATGCTCCCCTTTAAGAAATACACCTAACCCTTGTGGCATATTTCTAATTTTTTTGGAACGAGAAAGGGAAATATCAAAGAGTTCCTTATTTGTTTTGAATTTGCTTAGTTCTCTTTTTACTCTATAATATTCTTCCTCCTGACCCAGCATTGGCTGAATAAATATCCCGCCTAAAATTACTCCTGTAAAGAGAAAAAGAAACAAAAAGCAAGAAACCTCATCAAATCCATCGAACCTAAAATCTCCCCCAAAGAATATCAAGACTTCCATTACCAACACCCCTTGGATCAGTAAACAGATCTTGCACCACTTTTTAATAACTATAGCCTGATAATAAAATGCGTAGATCACTACAGGAATGCTTGCTAAACTTAGCCATCCAAGTAGTGAAACAGAGGAGAAAGCTAATCCTGCAAGCAAACCCGCTCCTGCAAAAAAGTAGGCAAAGGACAGCAGACTGAGATTCAGCCGGCCATCTAAAAAGTGAAAGTTTTTCGAATCCAGCACAGAATTGCAATCCATTCTTTTCCCTCCCGAACAGAACTTTTGAAGAGCCATATTATCCTTATCATGCTGGTAATACAGCAGGATAAGCGAGATGGACAATCCCAGCAGCTTGAGTAAAAAATAGACAAGGTACAATCCTGAAGTTCCATTTTCAACTAAACCAAATCCCAGCCATACCAACAGACTAATGGTACATACTGTTGCCACACCTTTGATGATACTCTGATTCAGGATTTTCTGTTTGATTTCCAGTTCTGAAGCATTTTCCTTGGCTTCCACCAATAAACTTACGCCAGTCCAACTCATTAGGAAATCCACCCGAGCAATATCCTTTTGCTTTCCTTTTTCATCAAATAAAGAAACATACTGTTGTGAAACAGAAGTGATAACATTGAAGTATTTGCCATTGACCCTTGATACTTGCACTAAAACAGGAAGAGGAAAGTCATCCAATCGGTCCGGACCTAGATTAGCCGCTATTGATTCCACCCCAAACTCCTCAAGGGCATCAGAAATAGAAAGTAAGCTGGGGTACTGGGGATGACTCAAGATTTTTTCCTTCAGAATTTGTTGGGTATACCGCACTCCAAGGGAGTCCAATAACCTCTTACATATAACCAAACAATTATCCATGTACCAGTAGTAATAAAAAGTTTAACTAAAATCCTCCCGTTTAAAACGATAAATAAATTTGCAAGTTAAGATTTAAAAAAACTATACGAAATTTACTAACTTTTAGTAACTTTTTACTTAAACAATTAATTTTTAAGCCATGAAGATAGGCGAATAATTTAAAAGCGAAAGAAATGAATGGCTAAGCCAGCAAAAAACATCCGCTCTTAAAATATTGTTTAGTTTATTATAGCAAAACCAATAGAACAATTCTTAATTTTATAGGTGGGACGATCAAACGTCCCACTTGAAATTAATGGTAATAATCAATTATCCAGAGCAAGTCGCTCCCATACCATGACACTCAGCTGCAGCCTTATTTTTGGCGTCCTCCTCGCTGTCGGCAGTTACATTAAACGGATAGCCTTCACCAGAACCTCCAGTAGCTCCACAATAACAAGTAAAACTTGCTCCTCCATAAACAGTGGCCATTTGACCTTTCTCCATAATCTCATCTGAATGGAGCTTTAGTTTACCTAAATTCAATTTTTTCATTTTACTAAAATTTAAAATTATTAAAAGACCCCAGTCAATTATGGACACCTGGGAAACATGTCAATTCATCGCAATTGAATATTATATGCACCAACACTTAACTGGTACAACTCGCTGTCGCCTAATCAAGTATTTGCCATCATAAGGCAAAACATGCACGGTTCCACTCAAAATAAAATCGCTCTATTTTCTAGCCCTGTATTTCATTGCCATGGAAATAAAGCCAAATTCCAACGCATCAGATGGTGAAAGTGACTTCAGATACTCTGGATGTGCAAGAAGCCTTTCTATAAGAAGATTGATAGTAAAAGGAGCATTAAAAATTTTAAGTATCCTCTTGAAAGTTACAAAACAGTAGTCTATGTATTCCTAATAAAATTTTTAACTAAAATATTTAATTTTCAAATTATTGAATAAATTTGATAATTAAATAT
>NZ_MSSV01000044.1 GCF_002150505.1 Algoriphagus ratkowskyi | reverse complement strand
TGTTGGATCACTTCACCAATTCCTCCAGCACTAGTGGCTACTACTGGGACTTTACAGGACATAGCTTCCAGCATAGCGATAGGCAAACCTTCAAATTCGGATGTGCTGAGGTAAATATCCATAAGCGATAAATAGGGAATTACATTTTTTTGGACACCTACCAGATGAAAATTCGCTGCTTTGCCAGACTTTTCAATTTGATCCTCGATTCTTCCTCTCCATTCCCCATCGCCAACTAGCATAAAATGTGCATCAGGGCATCTCTCCAAAACCTTCAGTGCCACATCCACCCAAAGCCATAGTCTCTTCTGTGATCTGAATACGGCAACGATACCGATTACTGTTGCATTTGTTGGGATCCCTAATTTCTCCTGTCTTCCGTCTTCCGTCTTCCGTCTTCTGAACATCTCCGTATTCACCCCGTTTTGTATCACTTTCAGTTTCATTCTACCATCCCTCCTGTAAGGACTCCAAATTGAATTTAACCTCATAGAGAGTGCTACTTCGTTGGATACTGCAATAGCGACATCCTGCTCCTTGAAACTTATTCGATTTCCCCAGTAGGAGAGTTTGTTGTAGCGATCCCAAGTGTTATGTTCTGTATATACTATTGGGGTTTTTATGAATTTACCTACAGATCTAGCTAGAATGCCAGCCCATGGCAAATGGGCATGAATAATATTTATTCTATGAGATTCGATGAATTCACGAACTTTTTTTACCTGAAAAAATAAGCCCAAATTTCCTGATGGGATTAGTTGAACACTGATGCCAGCTCGTTCCAGTTCCTCTACTATATTATTCTTTTGATGGTAAAAATAAAGGCAATGAAACTCAAATTGTGATTGATCATGCACCAGAGCAGTTTCAGGAATCAACTTTTCAGCACCTCCACGACCCAAGCTTTTTATAAGGTGTAAAACCTTGATTTTTTCACCTAGATCCTTCATCTTTTCTGCCCCCACCTTATTATTCATCATTTACCATTCATCATTTTAAATTCTTTACCCAATCTCCAATATCTAACTTCTGTTTTCCATCCTCGGCAAAAACCACCTATTCTAAAACTGTCTCTGCGCCGAGGCTGAACGGTTTTATTCTTATTATACCTAGGGTTGAAACCCTAGGCTACCTATAGTTCGTCCCGATGGGACTTATCCTAGCACCAAGCACAATAATTTTAAATTTTTAATTCTTTCATTTTAAATTCTTTCCCAAATCGCTCATCCCTCCAATTCCTGCTTTCCATCCTCCTGCACTAACTTTCAATAACCCACAGAATTTGTAGGCAGGATGCAATGGCGTTCTACTTTTTCTACCCAGGGTTAAAACCCTGGGCTACTAATCTGTCGTGCCTACAGCACTTTTTTGTACCAATCTTTAATCTCTATTCTCCAAATCTCTATTCTCTAATCTCCCAATCCCAAATTTCATATCTCTCAATCTCTATTTTCCCAATCTCTATTCTCTCATACAACTAACAACTCCCGATACCTATCGGGACAACCAACACCCAACAACCAACACCCAACAACTAACAAACCACCATCTCCCGAACCCCCTCCATATTCATACTCACCATCCCATACTCTGATTTTAAAGTTTGAAAGTGACTCATGATTTCATTCAGTTCAATCATTGCCGCTATTGGATCTGTGGCGAAATTATGGGGGTGCCACCAAAGATGATAGATTTCTTTTGCTTTGGCGGCAGAAAGCATTTCCTCTTTTACCCTGTTTAGACGTACTCTATTGAATACCTTATTGCTTTTGGAAATTGGTCGAAGAATTCTAGATGCTGGTATTAGTAAGGGCTCATTCTCTAGAATCTGCATTTGTGTCTTTGGATAGCTGGTTTTTTCACCAACTCTAAAAAAACAATCAGCTGATCTAAACCATTTTTTACTGAGATCTTCGTGCTGAGTTTCTTGCCAATACCAATTCCTTGGATTACTCCTCACCTGGGTATAACCTTCCTCCAGGCAGATTGGAAGGTATAATTCATTGATATGATTTCTAGGGAAGATTAGAGATTTCAACCGTATTCCAAATTTGTCCTGAGAGATCTTTTGAGTTGCCTGCAGATCCTGACGAAACTGCTCCGGGCTTTGTCCCCGCATTAAGGTGTAATAATGGGCATAAGTATGAGAACCTAGTTCTTGACCTGGGGTAGCAATTATTGCTTGTATTAGTTCTGGCGCAAAATGAACTTCAGGTTTAAGTCCTGAATTCTTTACAAACTCATAGGCCGAGAGGTTGGGATCTCTGTAGCTAGGTATTTGGATAGGGGAGTAATGCTTCCATTCCTCTTCATTTTGGGCGAACAGCATCCCCACAGTAGCCCATGTAGCCTTTATTTCATTTTTGGCAAAGGTTTCCAGCGTATCCAGCACAAGCAGACGTGTGTACTGAAAATAGCTAGGCTTGTAAGAATTGCCTACTTTATCAAAAATCCCCCATAAGAGCTCAAAATCAAGAGAGATAGTAAAAATGCCGTTGTTCATTAAGGGAGAATAGAGATATGGAGATTAGAAATTTTACCCCTTTCTTGAGGTTTTAATATGTTCTCTTTTTAGGTAAAAAATAAAGCCATTTAGCACCTTAAGAGATTCGATTATCATTGCTCTAAATTTTAGGTAAACTTCATGTGATATATATTCTTCATCTCTAGCTTCTATAATATGATCTAAAATCTCAGATATGGATCCTCGAGAATTGTAATAAAATTTATTGCTGTCAAGATAATGAAATCTTCCCCAGCCTTCGGCAATATTTGCTGTTGCAGATCTAGAAGCTCTAACAAGTTGAGACCTCAACTCATATTTTTCGCTAGAGGGGAATTTTATGATAACTTCCTTTTTAATACATTTTTTCAATTCATAGGCTAATTGCCAACATTTCAGGTTTTCGAATGTGTATGACCTTTCCATAAGTAAAAAGTTTAGATGTGAATTTATTCATTCTAAATAATTAATCAATTGGAAGTTAGTCTATTGTAGAAGAGAAATTGTAGCTGCCGATCTCTAATCTCTTAATCCCTCAATCTCTCATTCGCTGATTTCTTAATCTCCAATCTCTTTTCTCTATTTCTCCCCATTAGTCAATACCAAGTTTTTTCTCTCCTCCTCCACAATTCGATTAAAAATCTCTGCCCGTTTTCGAATTCTATTTTGCTTTTGCCAGTCTAGGAAGGCAACAATTACAAAGAGCATAAAATACATTATCTGAGACTTCTGCCGAATGATAATCCCCAGATTTGACATGACAAAGGTCATCGATATTGAAATAGAGATAAATACTACAGCGGACATTTTGACCATTGCTGGAGCTTCCTTCATGTATTTTATAAAATCCTTATTTATGATTTTACTGAACATGTAGATATAAAGTGTGTTTTCAAAGGAGATTGCTATTCCCAATAGATTGGGAGAATCAATAAAAAGTGGCCTAAACCAAAAAGTAAAAAGCTTCATGGGAAGACTGTAGGATCCCATGTCCACCCCAGAACCTGAGGACTGAAGACGCTGGGAATTTAAACCTGATTCCTCTTCAAAGCTTTCTATAACGTTATTGGGATCATAGCCTAAGAATGTAAGTAGGTCTGCATAGACATACATGCTTACTGCTATTGCTCCGATTGCCACCAGATATTTCTGATAGGTAGGTACTTTTTCCTTTCCTAAGACGAAGCCAACACCCATTCCTACTAATACTGCAAAGAGTATATGTGGACGGATCATATAGCACATGAAACCTCCCAAGATTATATGAAATATGCGTTTCCCAGGCCAGGAAAGTCCGTAGGTAAGTATTCCCAACCCTGCAAAGATGTAGGCGCCTTTTCCTAATGAAGCAGTCCAAAAGTGCATATTGGGAAGGAACATAAAGATGGTAATCGCATCCCAACCTTGAAACTTTGCATTGAAACGAAGATTTTCCTTAAAAAAACAGTAGAAATAGACAAAGCCCCAGAACCCTATCCAGGTGCTGAAAAACATCATCATATCGTAGTTAAACCCAAACCATTTGGCAAAAGGATAGTTTACCCATTCGATAAAAAGTGTTCCAGGTTTGAAAGCGTCAAACCAGTTTCTATAATGTCTAGAGCTATAAAAGTAATTAATAGAATCTGACCTGTTGAACTGAGAGTAAGCCCAATAGACTAATCCAAAAAGCATATGGTACCAATACATCTGGTTGAGAAGACCTGCTTTGATCCATTTGTGTTCCCTCTGAAGATTGCCCAGAATAGGTTGGCTGATGCCAAAGAGAACTAGAATAAGGATTACTGCTCCAAGCAAGGGGAATTGGTTTTTTGATAAAGATATTGAAGAAAGGCAGTTTTGGCAATAATTGAGTAAAAAGGTAGGGAGGAATCATTCTTCGTTACTTACAACCTTCGAGAAGTTTTCCTGAGTAAAGTAACCCCTTGTCATACTGAGCGTAATTAAACATTGTCACTCTGAGCGTCTCGCATAGCCATCGGGATCGAAGGGCCAATCTGCAATCATTTCCATCCTCCTGCATTAATTTTAGTCTCCAGAAGATGACCCTGCGCAGGAGGGAGATGGCCTAT
Source organism: Algoriphagus ratkowskyi (assembly GCF_002150505.1). Taxonomy (GTDB): domain Bacteria; phylum Bacteroidota; class Bacteroidia; order Cytophagales; family Cyclobacteriaceae; genus Algoriphagus; species Algoriphagus ratkowskyi. Next base: position 1,872 of record NZ_MSSV01000044.1, on the reverse strand, counting down.
TTCTATATTTACCACGGGTTAAAACCGTGGTTAAAGACCAGGCATACCTACGGCATGCGCATCTAGCGCAAATCTCCAGTCCTGCCTGCAGAAGGCAGACTTGTGCTTTTAATAGCCACGTGCACCATGGTCTGTGTCTCACAGACCATTTTCTCCACCGTCGTTCTTATCATCACGAATGGATACAATCCCGTCCAGTATCTCAAAAATGAGCCTAATAAATATGCTTCATTTTCATTCCTCCACACATCAAAAAGCAAAAGAACAGAGGGGGATGGTTCTGGCAGGAAACCCAGCATGAGAACTTGATTAAGAAGATCTTTCGGTCTGCTGACTGTTTTTTTCAGGTAGGAGCTAGGTCCTCTTTCACAATGGAAGAGGTAAAAGAATTTGAGAACGAGCCCCTGATCATTCCAGCATCCAGAATTCTCCGTCCACAGCAGCAGTATAATATGATCATGAACAGAAGTCGCATGGCGAGGATAAAATCCGAAATGGAATACGCCGCCATTTATGGAGAAGTTTATCATCTTTGGTGGCATCCACATAATTTTGGTGCCTGTCCTGATAGTTCCATGGCAGAATTAAATGAGATAATAAATCAGTTCAACAGGCTTAAAATGGAGTATGGGATGCAATCTTTTAATATGCGAAGCCTGGGCGAGCAGGTAAAGAATAACGCGTTGATAGGTTAGTTTTCTCCCTTCCCCAATTGCCCAAAAAAGCCTCAAATCAATCTGATTTGAGGCTTTTTGTATGTATAACCTTCGAAGTGTCATCCTGAGCGTAGTCGAAGGATCTCCTCGAAGGTTTTGATTACATATTTCTAGTTCATTAGCTATGCGCCATCTTCCCTGCCAGCACAGCAAACTTCATCATTTTTTCATTCTCCGGATTTACTTAAGTAGTCCTACTCGGCACAAACTATCATTTACCAAAATGCCTCTGCGCCGAGGGGAATGGTATTTCTATTCTAAAACCATGGGTTGCACCCATGGCTATTACTGGGCCTACCTTTGGCAGGCAGCATAAAATAGCATGTCCTTCTTTTTAGCAGATTAGCTAATTATTAAGGTGCGGTGGGAGGTCGTGGCAGCGGGCCAGCGGTGGGAGTGTGCGGTGGAAGCTTTGCCACGACTTGGCTTTTTGGTTCTTTTGGGCCAAGCCAAAAGAACGAAGCGGTATACTTCGACATTCATCATTTATCATTCATCCTTTAATCATTTCCCTACCATCACCGGAATTCCTCCTCGGCACAAACTATCATTTACCAAAATGCCTCTGCGCCGAGGGGAATGGTATTTTTATTCTAAAACCATGGGTTGCACCCATGGCTATTAATGGTTTCACTCTTTCAGGGTGATTCTGGATTTCCGTGCAACTTAGGGAGTCATTCATATAGCAGATTAGCTAGTTTGGATGAAAAGGCCATTGGGAATATGTGGTTTTTATAATGTAGTCGTAGCCGTTAAGAAAATTGGCTAGCTCGCGAGGAACGAAAGAGATCCGCCAATTTTTAGGCATCGACAAATCTTAAAAATCAAATCGGCTAACCAACTTTGAACTTAATACCAGATTTACCCGATTTGAAACATAGACCCTGGCAAAGACTTTTGGATACTTTTGGTCTCAAAAAATAATCAGAGAAAACATTCTCAATTCAATTTATACGGGTCAATAGAGAGATTGAGGATAGATTTTCAGCAATTACTTCTTATTTTCATCCTCGGCACTAACTTTCAATTCTTACAACATCTCTGCGCCGAAGGAAATGGCCTGAATTCATTTTTTACCCCGAGTTGTACTCGGGGCTATTACTGAGCCTACCTTTGGCAGGCTTCTAAACATTGTAGGTACTTAGAAGAAGTCATC
>NZ_MSSV01000043.1 GCF_002150505.1 Algoriphagus ratkowskyi | reverse complement strand
CCTTTGATTGGCCTTTCAGGTCTTTGTTTTGCACATTCAAACCAGTCATCTCTGCCGCCAGATCCTTGGCTTTGATACTGATGGTTGGTAAAAAATCTGCAACAGGTCGACTTTCGGGCACACCCATTTTTCGTTTGAGCGTCTTGGTATTTAACCGAAATAATGCCTGATCGCCTTTGCTTCTGATAATAGCGAATCCCTTACTATCCACACCTCTTTCATACAAGATGCCTGACAGCTGCTTTTCTGTTTGGCTGAGCTTTTCTCTAGCTTTCACACGTTCGTATTCCAAAAGACGCTGCTCAACCAGCTCAGCTCTACGGGTCTGTACGGCAAAGTAATTTTAAGCAAATGAAATCTCCTCTTTACGACTATCACCATTTTGTGCGACTAGATAGCAAGCATAACGAGTAAGTAGGATGTCCTCTATCTCTTTTCTGCACCCTTGGGCATACGGATCGTTTTCCTGACGTCAGGAAAATGATATATCACCTCTTCACCCGCATTTTTGCACGCATCTTTGGCTTTTTGGATTACTTTTTCAAAGTTTTCCCACTTGCTGTAACCCAAGAGGTCTTGCAATTCTCTTGCGCTCCAACATTCTACCCTTCAATTTCCGCCGCAGCTGCTTCAAATTGAAAAAAAAGGGCTTTAATTTCTTCTGATTTCATGTTCTTTCTAGGTTAAAAATGAGTTTCAATAGTTAATTCTTTGCAGGAGAATATCAAGTGATTTTCTGCATATCAAGATGGTCAAATTCGAGATGGGTTAAGAAACTAAATCTAATCCATCACAATCATTTTTCAAATCAGTCTAACATAATTCATTCTTTGATACGTTCTCACTTCATTAAGCTCCAATTCCCTATTTTTGAAAAAAACTTATTCATGCGTCTTACCAGCACTCGATCTATATACTTTTCCCTTTTATTGATTTTAGCATTCGCCTGCGGCAAAAAGGAAGAAGGCTGTGCCCTTTCTTCAGAGATATTAAATCAAGATTTGACATTAAAAATCAATCGAATAGATAAGGACTTTTTCAATGCTAAAAACGCCAGTGATTTCAATTTTTTGATTGAGGAACACCCTGAATTTGCTAAGGAATACTTGCAAGTGGATCTTTATCCTAGTCCTGATAGCTTGGCTACGGAGCTTTTGAGAGTCCATCAAGATTCTGCCATGCGTGTACTTTTTGATTCAGTAGAGCATGTATATAGCGATTTTTCGGACGTGGAAAAAGAACTGGAAACAGCCTTCAAAGCTATCACATACTACTTTCCAGAATTCCAGATTCCTGAGGTTTACACTTTCGTTTCCGGCTTCAACTCGGACCTAATTGTCACAGATGAGATGATCGTCATAGGACTTGATTATTTTCTACCTCCATCCCATACTTTTCAGCCAGAACTACCGCGGTATATGGCTGAGCGATACGACAAGCCATTCATCGTTCCTATGATTGTAATGGCGATTTCTGCTAGATTTAATGAAACTAATCCCACAGATAATACCCTACTGGCAGAGATGATTTATTACGGCAAAACCTATCATTTTACCAAGGCTATTTTACCCTGCACCTCGGATCAATATATCATCGGATATACTCCTGAAGCAATTTCTGAGAGTTTTGACAATGAGGAATTGATCTGGTCCCATTTCGTGGAAAATGAGTTGCTCTATATCACCAACCCTTTTGAAATCAGGAAATATATAGGAGAGGCACCCTTCACTGATGCGATCAGCACCAATGCACCAGGTCGATTAGGAAGATGGTTGGGATGGAATATCGTGGACGATTATCAGTTTAATCAAGATGTTACTTTGGAGGAACTGATGGCTGAGCCAGATGCAGAGAAAATCTTTAGAGAATCTGGCTATAGACCCAGAAAAGCAGGCTCTTAAAACAAGTATTTAGTAAACTTGACAAATGTGATTAAGCGGAAACTCCTGCTTAAAAAAAGCTTTATAGCCAAAATCTGTTTCCAAAAACTCGATCTCAACCAGTCAAAATGATGAATTCATCTTCGGAATCAGGAGCTGTATTACTGGGGTCTATAACCTTACTGAGGTGAGAAATCGCCAATTCCTTAGTGAAATATTGCTCGGCCAGCTTCCTTGAGTTCTCACCCATTATTGCAAGTTCAGCTGGATCTAGTTCTAGTTTTTCCAGCTTCGCAAAAGCGGAATCAATTTTAGTCGGAAGACAGGAAATCCCGAGCTGATGAGTTTTCACCAAGTCATAAACCCATCCTTTGTGGTTGACCAAAATGGCCTTCCCAGCAGCCAGCGCATCAAAAAACTTATTTGGGCTGTTAGTTTTCAACACAGGCAAATGTGCAAACGAAATCCAAGCCAAGTCTGCCAAGCTGAGTACCTCATTAACTTTTTCCTTGGATCCAAAAGGAATAAAATGAACCTGAGTAAGTAATTTTTCCGCTGCAATTTCCCTAAGTCGAGCTTCGTGACTTCCTGATCCCATGATAAGAAATTGCCAATCTTTTCCGCATTTTTTTGCTTTTTCAGCAAGATCAAGAAGTTCCTCCACAGCATTTACTTTACCTAAAGCACCGGTGTATGCAACGGTCAATGAATTGTTCAACTCATATTTTTGGAGCAAATCAGCCCTTTTTTCCATTGGAAAAAACTGATCTAAGTCTGAGAAATTTGGGATTAAATGGATTTTCTGAATTGGTGTTACCTTTCTCAAATGATCTGCGATCCCTGGAGATAGTGCCACCAAACTTAGTGCATGTTGATAGATCTTTTTCTCTAGAGAAAATAGACTCCTCTTTAACAAGGGGTTTCTGATAGCTCCCGTTTCAATTGGCGCTTGTGGCCAGAGATCTCTTACTTCGAAAATATATGGAATAGCCAAGCTTTTTTTGGCCCAAAGTCCAAGTAATCCTGTCGTGAGTGGAGTGGAAGTCACATACAATACATCTGGCCTTGGAAGCTTTTTGATCAGTTTTTTGGCCTGACGAACATAGCTCAGAAAGGACAAAATTCGTTTGAAAAACCCAAACTTCTGATCATAGTGAACCGGTAAATAATGAACCTTGACACCTTCAATCCATCGCTGATCATAGCCATTATTTGCTCCGCCAGTGATCATTTCCACCTCGTGACCAGCGTCCACAAGTCCTTTTGCTAAATGATACGAACGCACAGCACCTCCCTCTTCTGGCGTTTTGTAATACTGATGGATATAGATGATCCTCATAGCCTATGCAATTTCACCCATTCTGCCAGAAGAAACAGATTATATAATGTTAAAAAATGATGTTTCACACCATGCTCCGGCTTAGCCGCCAGCACTCTCATCTTTGTAGGGAAATGCTCGCCATGAGTTTTCTCAAAAGCTTTGATCGAAGAAAAGACCCGCTTAGCGAATTCTCCATTTTCTGCAAACCACTCTTGGAGCGGTAGTCCAAAACCCATTTTCTTTCGCTCTGAAACCCAATGAAGGTCAAGTTCAGTTAGGAATTGTTTGATCCAAGGCTTGCCTTTCAGCAATTGTTCATCTTCTACATTTCTCCAAACATCCAGCATAGATGCATCCAAATACGGTGATCTACCTTCTATGCTGTGTGCCATTAAGGCATTGTCCTGAATCTTCAGCACATCCTGCACTAGATACACTTGCCTGTCAAAATCCAGCATCTGGATATAGTTGGGTAGGTTTTTATTGAAAACCCTATCGTAATCTAAAGCCAAGTCATTAGGAAGAATGTCCAACCCTGAAAAGTTTAAAAAGGTCCTTCGAGGATCAGAATCTATGGAAGAAATGAATTTCTGATACCCTCTCTTCAAAGGGATTTTCGCCAAAATACTTTGAAATTTAAGTAGCAAGCCCTTATGATTTTGGTAGAAATCAAACGCTTTATGTCGCTGATAACCTCCCCAAAGTTCGTCAGCACCTGCACCAGAAATTAAGACTTTTATAGACTTTTTGGCCTCCTTCCCTATCATCCAATTTAAGAATCCTGCCGAATCTCCTATTGGTTGATCCATACTTTTCAGGTAGTCCTCCCAATTTTCCCAGAAAGTGGCTTGATCGATTTTTATGAGATGATGGCTAGAGGGAACCTGCTTCGAAAAACGACTTGCAGCGTCTCCGTCCAAATATTTGTTTCTATATTTCTCCTGTACTTGGATGGTAAATGATGGCAACGGAATGCCAGTCTCTTTATACCAAAGCGCATATAGTAACGAGCTATCCGCTCCACCACTGAGCTGAACTCCCACAGGCACATCGGCATGAAATTGATTCAATACCGAGTCGGTGAGTGTTTCTTTGAAGGAATCGAAAGTAGGTTCGCAACTGAGCTTAGCACCATCTGGGATATGGTCCCAGCGAAATGCCGAATGATTCAAGATTTTACTATAAAGCCCAGGTTTCCATTCATGAATTCCCTGCAAAAAGGTGTTTCCTAAAAATGGTGCTCTGAGATAGAAATAAGGCTCAAGTTGCCTATTGTCTAAATCCGCAGACTTCAAACTTTGAATGCTTTTACATTCTGACGAAACGAGCAAGGTATCTGGATTTTGGGCATAATAGAGCGGTTTTTCACCATTGCTATCACGGGATACAAGCAGAGATTTCTCGGTCAAATCCACATAAATCAGGGCAAACATTCCCTGTAATTTTTCCAGACCTTTTATCCCAAAAACCCGAAGCACTTGCATCACTACCTCAGTGTCTGATTGGGTAATGAAGATGATACCCATCTGGATGAGAAGATTGCGAATTTCTTGATAATTATATAGTTCGCCGTTCCAAATCAACAGCGAACTTCCATCTGGAGACCAAAAAGGCTGATCTGCCTCAGAACCTGTATGTAGGATTTTTAGTCGATTTACCCCAATCCAAAGTCCAGGCCAAGGGCTAAAACTCGCTTGCTGATCGGGGCCACGATGCTGACTTTGTTGAAGCATGCTGTTGATTGCCTCCTCATTCGCTCCTTTACCCCATATCAGATGAATTCCGCACATTAATCTTCCGTTTCGACTTTGATGATCTTCCCTTGATTTTTTTCAAAATACTTGCACAAATGGGTCAAGGTGCATTCTTCACACTTGGGTCTTCGCGCCAGACAAACATATCTTCCATGCAAAATCAGCCAGTGATGTGCGATATGCACATACTCTTCAGGAATATGTCTAATGAGTTGCTTCTCGACTTCCAAAGGTGTTTTGGCAGTTTGTGAAACCAAACCAAGCCTTTTGGACACGCGAAAAACATGCGTATCCACGGCCATATTGGGCTGATTCCATACCACCGAAGTGATCACGTTCGCCGTTTTCCTGCCCACCCCGGGGAGCTTGATTAATTCCGGAACCGTGGAAGGCACTTCGCCTCCAAAATCTTCCATAAGCATTTTCCCCAAACCCAACAGATGCTTAGTCTTGTTGTTAGGGTAAGAAACGGATTTTATGTAGGGGAAAAGCTCGTCAAAATTCGAAGCCGCTAAAAAGGCAGGCTCGGGGAATTTCTCAAATAGAGCAGGCGTAATAATGTTAATCCGTTTGTCCGTACACTGCGCAGAAAGTACAACTGCCATCAGAAGCTGAAAAGGATTGTCGTATTTCAATTCCGTTTCCGCGATCGGCATATTTTCACGGAAGTGATTGATGATGGCTTCGTATCTCTCTTTTTTCAGCATTTTAATTTTATCTACTAATGGCTTCCTGCGAATTTAAAAGATGTGGTGCGCAATCCCATTTTTGAATAGAAATAGGTTAGATAATAGCAATAAAAAAAGGAAAAAAGCTATAATTCCACAGAGAGTTAAACTTGGTAAACATGTTAGCAAACATTTTATAAATTGGAATCTCATCCCTCACCTACCTATGAGATTTGCCGTATTAACCACACTCTTTTGCTTTACACTCACTTTTTCAGCCTACTCCCAATCCCGTCCCAGAGACCTTGGGATAACAATCGGAATCTTGCCGGTCGGGGAATATAATGCAATCACCGATGTACCTGGCGTGAAAGTGGGACATCTCACTAAAATAGATGGGAATAACATCCGGACAGGCGTGACAGCTATTTTACCACATGGTGAAAATATCTTTCAGCAAAAAGTGCCTGCGGCGATATACGTGGGAAATGGTTTCGGGAAACTTGCTGGATCCACACAAGTACAGGAACTCGGCAACATAGAATCTCCCATTATTCTTACTAACACGCTAAGTGTGGCTGCAGGGATCGAAGGCGCAGTAAGGTATTCTTTGGAACATAAAGGAAATGAAAATGCCCAATCTGTGAATGCTGTGGTCGGAGAGACGAATGATGGCTACCTGAATGATATCCGCGGAATGCATATTTCCTCCGAAGAAGTAATACAGGCGATAATGTCTGCTGAATCTGGAATAGTAAGTGAAGGAAATGTAGGAGCAGGGACAGGCACGGTTTGCTTTGGCTGGAAAGGGGGCATAGGAACTGCTTCCCGTAAACTTCCTGAGATTTTGGGAGGATACACGGTCGGCGTTCTTGTCCAGACAAATTTTGGTGGAAACCTTCAGATTGATGGAGTCGCTGTAGGAGAAAAATTGGGGAAATATCCTTTTCGTGATGCGATGGAGAAATCTGATGGTAGCTGCATGATAGTTGTGGCTACTGATGCTCCTGTGCTGGACAGAAACCTAGAGCGAATGGCAATGCGTGCCATGATGGGATTGGCCAAAACTGGCGGAATCGCTTCCAATGGCTCTGGCGATTATGTGATTGCATTCAGTACGGCTGAGGGACTTCGAATTCCGTATGAGTTGGAAGCCCAGACGTTGGAAAAAGCCGAATTCATACAGAATGACGATATGTCTTCGCTTTTTATGGCAGTGATTGAAGCGACAGAAGAGGCAATTATCAATTCGCTTTTCGCAGCTGAAACAATGACGGGTAAGGATGGCAATACCGTAGCAAAACTTCCAGTGGAACAGGTAATGAACTGGATGAAATAGAAATCATACTATGACGACAAAAAATACTAGTGAAAATTTGGTAGACGAAGATTGCTGCTCTCTGGATGCAAAGGTAAATCGAAATCCATCTGGGGAAGGCCATTCCGAAGACGATGGGCATGATCATTCAAATGGAGACCCAAGTTCTTTCCAGTTTTTTCTTCCTGCGATTTTTTCTTTTGTATTGATGCTCGCGGGCATTTTGATGGACAATGTTTTTCCTCAAAATTGGTTCACAGGCTATATAAGACTAGGCTGGTATCTGGTAGCCTACCTTCCTGTTGGGCTTCCTGTATTGAAAGAGGCATTCAAGAGCATTATCAAGGGAGATGTGTTTTCAGAGTTTTTCCTAATGGGAATTGCGACTTTAGGAGCTTTTGCAATTGGCGAATATCCTGAAGGAGTGGCGGTGATGCTGTTTTATTCCGTAGGAGAAGTTTTCCAAGGCATGGCAGTCAGCCGAGCCAAAACAAACATCAAAACTTTACTAGATCAGCGACCTGACGAGGTGACGATTTTGGAAGGAAATAGGGCCAAAACCATCAAGGCTTCGACCGCTAACATCGGAGATATCATTCAACTGAAGCCAGGTGAAAAACTTGGCTTGGATGGGGAATTACTTTCAGAAAAAGCTTCCTTTAACACCTCTGCTTTAACCGGAGAGAGCAAGCCGGATTCCAAAGAAAAGGGCGCCGTGGTTTTGGCAGGAATGGTGAATCTGAATACCGTCTCCCAAGTCAAAGTAACAACGGCTTATACGGACAGTAAGCTCTCCAGAATTCTGGAATTGGTACAAAATGCCACTGCGCAGAAAGCACCAACTGAATTATTCATCAGGAAATTCGCCAAAATCTACACGCCTATCGTGGTCTATTTGGCGATAGCCATCTGTTTTCTGCCCTTTCTATTTGTGGATGATTATGTCTTCAGTGATTGGTTATATCGCGCACTGATTTTCTTGGTGATTTCCTGTCCTTGTGGGTTGGTGATCAGTATTCCTTTAGGATATTTTGGGGGAATTGGAGCAGCCAGTAAAAATGGAATTCTGTTCAAAGGAAGTAATTTCCTAGACAGTCTCGCCGAGATCAAAGAGGTAGTGATGGACAAGACGGGTACGATGACCGAAGGGGTTTTCGATGTTCAGGAAGTTCATCTTCAGCCTGAATTTGAAGGCAGCAAAATCCTTGAATTTGTCAATTCACTTGAAAGTAAAAGCACGCACCCAATTGCCACGGCGATAAAGAATCATGTGGGAGAGATTGATTCCGAGATAATTCTAGAAAACGTAGAAGAAATTGCTGGACATGGCTTGAAAGCTCATGTTGACGGCAAGGAATTACTTGTCGGGAATTTCAAGCTGATGGACAAGTTTGACATCCCCTATTCTATCGATCCAAGCAGCATCGTTCACACCTTAGTTGCGATTGCCTACGGAGGAAAATTCGCAGGTTATTTAACTATTTCGGATAAAATAAAAGCGGATGCACAGACGACCATTGATCGCCTAAAATCTATGGGTATAGGCATCACGATGCTGAGTGGCGACAAAAACAATGTGGTCAAGTTTGTCGCTGATGAGCTAGGTATCCCCAATTCCTTTGGCGACTTGCTCCCAGAAGATAAAGTAGAAAAAGTCAAGGAGATTAAAGCTCAAAAAGGAACAGTTGCCTTTATTGGCGATGGGGTAAATGATGCGCCTGTGGTAGCTATTTCGGATGTGGGGATAGCAATGGGAGGTTTGGGATCTGATGCTACTATAGAAACTGCAGATGTAGTAATTCAGGATGATAGACCGAGTAAAATTCCGATGGCGATTTCTATCGGGAAGAAAACCAAAAAAATTGTTTGGCAGAATATAGGATTTGCCTTTGGGATAAAAGTGATTGTGTTGATACTTGGAGCACTGGGAATGGCTACCATGTGGGCGGCAGTTTTCGCTGATGTTGGAGTGGCCTTGCTGGCTATTCTAAATGCCATAAGAATTCAGAAGATGAAGTTTTGAAAATATATGCAAGGTGTGAGATGTCGGGTGACCGATGCGGCTGTAAGTAAAAATCTTTTAACTAGTAAGGTTTGTAAGTGGTAATAAGTAAAATGTTTCAAGTAAAATCGGGACTATGAAAAAGGTAAATATTAACGAGAAATTTGGGCTGATTAAGGAGCTTTGGACTCCAAAAATCATTGGAGAACTTAATGGCCAGGATGTGAAGCTGGCAAAAGTCAAGGGCGAGTTTGTCTGGCACAATCATACCGATGAAGATGAGCTTTTTTTGATTATAAAGGGATCGCTCAAGATTGATTTTGAAGGTGAATCGGTCACCCTAAATGAAGGTGAAATGCTCGTGATTCCTCGTGGAGTAGAGCATAGACCTGTTGCTGAAGAGGAAGCTTGGATATTGCTTTTTGAGCCTCAAAGCACCAAGCATACTGGTGATGTGAAGTCGGATTTGACGGTGGATAAGTTTGAGAAAATATAGATGTGAAGAAAAATATGAACTACCTACTCAACGAATTAAACTTTTTAATTGATGATTGGGAAGATAAAAATGGAATTCAAAGAAGTTTA
>NZ_MSSV01000042.1 GCF_002150505.1 Algoriphagus ratkowskyi | reverse complement strand
GGTCATGAGCACGGGACCCATTATCGTACAGGAGACGCACTATGACCCGTGGGGTTTGGAGATCAAAGAATTGGGTTATCAATACGGTGGCATCAAGGTGAATCCTTATCTTTATAACGGCAAGGAATTTTTCACCGAAAATGATATCAATGTATATGATTACGGGGCGAGGATGTATGATCCTACGATTGGAAGGTGGAGTGTTGTGGATCCACACGCCGAACGTTACTCAAGTCTTTCAGGTTATTCTGCCTTTGCAAATAACCCTATTAATGTCATAGACCCGGACGGTAGAGATATCATACCTGTTCATGGAACTTGGTCTAATATTTTGACTTGGGGAAACCTAGGTGGGATAACTAAGGCTTCTAATAACTTATTTAAGGATAATAATCCTGGAGTGTCGTATTCATGGTCAGGAGATAATTTTAGCGGAGCAAGAACAAATGCAGCAATTGGCTTAATTGATCACGTAAGAACTCAGATGAAGTCTGAGGATTTTAATGGTTCAATTACTTTAGTAGGCCACAGCCATGGAGGTAATCTTTCAATCGAAGCTTTAAATATGATGGCTGAAATGGATGAATTTAATGATGTTAATCTAAACTTACTTACTATTAATACTCCCGTTCGTGATGATTATCAATTATCTGAAAAGGCTTCGGGGCGAGTAAATCATGTAAATGTTTATGACGAAAAAGATCCCGTGCAAAGCAATGGAGGGAATAGTACTTTGAATAAACTATTTGGTGTTTTTAGCAGAGGAGTAAGAACAGGGCAAAGATTAGGTCAGCAGTTAGGTTCAGGTGAGTTAGGTGAAGCGGGCAGAAGATTTGACAATGCACGGCAAAATATAAGTGTCGACAATCCTCAAGGTGTGGGAGGAGATTTTCATAACTCCCACAATAGGACTGATGATTGGTTAAATAAAACTAAAACTGAGAACAAATGAGATATTGGATTTCTTTAATTATTGTTATGCTTTTTAGCAGTTGCAATGAACGAAATATAAGCACTTTGAAACATGAAAAAGTAAAATTCAAAGATTTGCCAATTGAGATTGTAAAATGTATTAAAAATCCAAATGACTTTCAAGAGGAAAGAAATAATATGCTTATTGAATTACCGAAAAGTAAAAATGTTGATTATACGGTAGAAAATGTAAAAACATGGATTGGGCCATGGGTATCTTATGTAAAATTAATAGATATCAAGAATAATACTTCTTACAAAATTGATCGGGGGGTTCCTGATCCATACATCATATTTGAAGACAAACTTTATGTGCCAGACAGGTACAACATATTTACTGTTGTGGATGATTTAAACTCCTTAGAGTTTACTCGATATGAGTTGAAATAATTAAGAATAGAAGTAATTGCATTCCCCTATTGAGTGTAGTAAAGATGTCGTTAGGACTAGGTGTAAATACAATCTAGGCTTTTAGGTAAATCTATTTTTTTTAGTGAGTTAAAACTGAAATCCCGATAGCGCCAATATAAAAACCATAAAAAATTTTATTATAAAACTTAAAGTATATTTTATTCTTTCCATGTCTCCCAAATCCTTTTTCCTTTTCTGTTTCCTCGGCCTAGCATTAGTATTCTGGATGCCAGCTTTTGCCCAGACCATACCTGCTGTGCCCAAGAGTCTTAGTGTTGGCGAAGGATTATCGAAGGGGTTTCCTTCAGGAGGGTTGGAGTCTATAACTACTAAGCCCGAGATTCCTTATTTGGAAGAACTCAAGCAGATCCAGTCACTGAAGAAATCTTACGATTCGCTCAGGAAAGAACTCAAGGAGTTAAAGGAAATCACTGCTGACAGTACCCAAAGGGACAGCCTCTTCACCCTAGCAAAAGAAAGAAGCAAAGCCCTGCTGGAACAGGAAAGCAAAAAACTGGAAAGCTTGATCCAGAGTGAGGATATTCCGGGAGAAGAAATAAAAAATGCTTCAAAAAATACACTGGATCGGGTGAAGGATTCCAAAGCTAGACTTGAGAAAATCAACCAAATTGGAGAACTGGAATCGCTGGTGGATCAGAACAACGAAAACCTCAAGGCATTGACCAATGAATGGATCATGCCCAAACTGGAAGAGCAAATCTCAGGAATAGTACAAGATGGGTTTGATCCAAGAAGCGCCGAGCTACCGGACTTCTATGGAAAGGATGCTCCTATTCTATAAAGATAGAAAGTCTAGATAACCCAGGTTGGGCTTTAACTGTAGATGTTGGGGAAACAGAATTGGATGGTCTTTACTTACCATACAAATTAGTTGAGAATTATGAGGGTGATTGGTATGGTGTTAAATTAACGAACAATGTTTTTGAAGCATTTGGTGATCCAACGAAACTTGGGTTTTTACTGAATTACTTTAAGCAGTTTGCTGAGGAAAATACCAAAGCTAAAAATAGATCCTTAGATTAATTTTAAAAAAGTCTGGCAAGTCCGGGCTTTTTGCTTTTACAGCGCAGCGATACTTTTGAGCTTAGCCGCCTTGATGAAAGCATCAATGGTAGCGAAGACGTGTGACTTGTTTTCGGGATCGAGGTGTTGGATCTCCTTTAGTTTTTTGAGCGTTTCGTTGTCAATGCGCTCATACTCCCCATCCTTGACCAAGTAATCCAGCGTGACCCCGAGTGAGTCGGCGATCTTTGCGGCCACGTCAATTGATGGGATGTTTTCACCTTGACTTGTCAAGACGTATCGTTCTCGTGAAGCGACAACTTCAGTATCTCAGGTGACTGAAGGAACTCCTAATCAGTCATATAAGAGTGTAACTTATTTAGATGGTTTGGGGAGACCAAAGCAATCAATAGCTATTCAGGGTACGGTCAATTCCAAAGATTTAATAACTCCTATAGGTTACGATGAATTTGGGAGACAGCAGAAGGAATATTTACCATACTTTGAGAATTCTGGAATTCAAGATGGAAGATATAGAAGTAATGCAATTGTAGATCAAGAGCAAAGAATTACTGAAATTCATGGTGATTCTTTTGGTTTTGTTGAAAAACAATTTGAAAGTTCCCCATTAAACAGAATTTTAAAAACCTCCAGTCCTGGAACTCCCTGGAAAATGGGATCAGGCAGAGAAATTAAGTTTGAGGAACGACCAAATGATTCGTCCGACGTAGTCCGGCTGTTTACCGTAAATTCTTCAGGATTGCCTGTCACCGATTCTTTTTATGAGCCGGGAGAACTCTGGGTCAAAATAACCAAGGACGAACACAACAGGATTTTTCAGGTATTTACCAACAAACAGGGCCAGCTAGTGCTGAATAAAGATCAAGGACCGGACTGGCCTACCTATGAAGGTAATGGAAACGGATGGCTTGAGACCTACTACAACTATGACCTCTTTGGAAATCAAAACACCGTAATACCTCCCCAGGCGGTCAGCATTATGCTTGGGCAGAGCAATTTCGGATTGTCCACCAATACCGACCTTTTGAATGAACAGTGCTATCAATACCGGTACGATTCCCGTCAAAGACTCATAGAAAAGAAGCTCCCGGGTAAAGGATGGGAGTACATGATCTACGACTTACAAGACAGGATGGTGGGTATCCAAGACGCCAATCTTCGCATCAGTAATGAGTGGATCTATTCCAAATACGATGCACTGGGCAGGTTGATCATGACCGGTAAAACCGTCGACGCAGGAAGCAGAGATTCAATTACAGCAGGAATTACCGGAACCAACAATACGGTGCTTGGGGGAACCACTACCCCAACTTCCTCTGGTGGATGGCCGTCGAATGAGGGCACAGTGCTGTCTGCGTATTATTACGATAGCTATGACCTCATCGGAGGCTATAATTACCAAAAACCAACAGGACATCCGGATTTCCCTGATGCTTCAGCGAATGTCCATGGGCTTCTCACGGCCAAGAAAACCAGAAATCTAGTAAATGACCTATTCTTTACCACGCTCATCTATTATGACAGGAAGGCAAGATCGATCCAGCAAATAGAGTCGCACCAGCTCAATGGGGATGTAAAGACCAGCACTAAATACAATTTTGAAAACCAGGCTATCGAAACCATCACAGAACTGACTGGAAATCAAACTGCGAAAATAAGAAGAAGGTTTGTGTACAACAATGCAGGTGCACTCCAAAACGTGTTTCATCAGATCAATCAGGATTCGGAGGTTTTAATTAGCAATCTGATTTATGATGATTTAGGAAAACTGAAAACCAAATCCTTTTTGGATTTTAATCTGTCGTATGATTATAACATCCGAAACTGGCTGAAGGAAATTAGCAGCACTTCTGCACAAATTTTCAAACAAAAGCTTTATTATGAAAGCGAAGGTAATTTTTACCGCTGGGACGGGAATATTTCAAGAATTGACTGGTGGGATAAAGATGGAAAAGAACACCGTTATCATTATCAGTACGATCTGGCAGGGAGGCTTCATGTAGGCAATTACAGTGCTCCCGGTTTTGCTGATGAAAATGACAACTATTCCATTCATGGAGTTAGGTATAATAACAACGGAAACATCAAAACTTTGTACAGAATGGGTCAGATTTCTACCGGCAACTATAATTATACTGACAAACTTTCCTATCATTATCTTTCAAATGCCCAATTGAACGAATATTCCAACAAGCTTCTCCGGGTTGAGGATAATGAGAGCGGTACTAACCACCTTTCTCTGGACTTCAAGCCCAATACACAGTCCACACAGAATTATGGCTATGATGCCAACGGCAATCAGATCTCAAACAGTGATAAGAACATTGACCAGATCGAGTACAATCACTTAAACCTTCCCAGCCGGGTTACTTTTGCCTCAGGGGCCGGCAAAATCGAATATGACTATGATGCGGATGGAGTCAAACGGCAACAGTGGTTCTATACCGGTACGGTACTAAGTTCCACCAAAGATTACATCGGAGAATTTATGTTTGAATCCGGACAGCTGGATTACATCATCCATGAGGAAGGGCGGGTTGCTTATGAAAATTCGGAATTCAATTACGAATATTTTGTCAAGGATCATTTGGGAAATGTAAGATAGGTGATCCGTGCTCCTATATCAGGTGCCAGAATAGCTACTATGGAACCTGAGAATGCAGTAGAGGAGGAGAAGTATTTCGAAAATATCAGTGAATCCCGTCAAGGGGCAGGAGAGCATAACAAGACTCCTGGCGGCTATGCCACTGCCTGGCTGAATGCAGGAAGAAACCGAATTCTTGGACCTTCCCGTTCTCAGGAAGTACAGCAGGGAGACAGTGTGGAGCTTGGGGTTTTTGGTAAGTATGTAGATCCAAAGAAACGTAGACTCTCTCCAGCCAGCTTTGTACGTACAGGAATGGACAAGAAACTGATCCAGCAGCTCACCGAGTATGGTCAAAATCTTGCCGCCGCTCCCAATGAATTTGCCATCGCCAATGTGATCGCTTTGGTGATAACCGAGCTACAGCAAAAACCGGTTCCTGAGGCTTATATGGGCTACGCAT
>NZ_MSSV01000041.1 GCF_002150505.1 Algoriphagus ratkowskyi | reverse complement strand
AGTGATGAGCACAGGCCCGATTTTTGTCCAAGAGACTCATTATGATCCATGGGGCATGGAGATCAAAGAATTGGGCTATCAGTACGGTGTCATCAAGGTGAATCCCTATCTTTATAACGGTAAAGAAGCAATCGACCACCTTGGAATAGAACTGTATGATTACGGTACGAGGATGTACGATCCGGTGATTTGAAGGTGGAGTGTTGTGGATCCGCTGTCTGCTCATCCTTTGCAAATTGATAAATCGCCACTAGCCTATGGATGGAATAATCCAATTAAATATATTGATCCAGATGGGAGGTGTCCTAATGGATGTAGCAAAGGTGAAAAGGAAAAAGATATTTATGCAGAAGGGGCAGTAGTTCAAAATAGATTTGGTGCCTCTCAGTACAATGATGGCAAATGGAAAGTCATCTCAAGAACTCCGATGACCGAAAACAGCTCTGAGGGTATAAGAATTAATGGGTTCTTTGGAGGAGGGAGTAATTCTGGAGGTGTTATTCAAGGTGAGAAAAGTTATAGTGTTTCTGCTACTTTGGGATTAGGTGGTTCAATTGGAAGTCAATTAGGAGGTGGAGCTAAAAGTGTTTTAGATAATCGTGGAGCATATATGCCTAAAGGCCAAATTTATGGCATGAATAAAGAGATTACTCTAAGGACTCCAATAACAAATATAAACACTACCTCTAAGATTTTAAACTATGCTCGTATGGGAGGAAAATTGCTTGGAGTTGCAGGTGTGGTTGGAACCGGTGTTCAAGTTTACGGCGATTGGGATAAAGGAAAATATTATAGCGCCGGAACTAGAGCAGCAGTATTAGGTGTAGGCGCTGGTGCTGCCTTGATTCCAGTTGTTGGATGGGGTGTAGCAGCGGGTATAGGTGTTGCGGATTATGTTTGGGGAGATCAGTTTTATAATTTTGTTGAAAATCAAATGCGTTAACTAAATAATTTATGAGAGTTTATGATTATTTATTTTTCAAAAGTTATCAATTGGCTATTCGATCTAAAAACTTTGATGATATGCCTGCATTGGGAGGAATTGTTTTTGTCGTTGCATGTTTAATGTTTAATATCTTCACAATTTCATTTGTTTTAGAAGGTTTCGGTATTAATAATTTTTCTTTTGAAAAGAAATATAAATACCCTTTCGCATTAATTTTGGTACTTGTGATTTTGATGTATTATCTCCTAAATGGTCGCTATAGGAATATTATAAAAAAATATGAGGAAAGGGAAAGAGAATTAGGTAAAGGGCTTCATCCAGTTTTTGTAATCATTTTATATTATGGTATAAGTTTTGGCCTAGGAATGATTGCGGCATTGTTTAAGAATGGCGATTGGATTTTCAGATCAAATTAAATCTTCGTTAGGTGGAGGGATCAGGATGTCATTAAGCGAATCCCCCGCTCGGTGTAGTCAATAGCTCATGGGGACTGGGTGGAGTTTAGAAATCAAGGAATTGGGCTATCAGTACGGCGGCATCAAGGTGAATCCCTATCTTTATAACGGTAAGGAATCAATCGACCACCTTGGGATAGAGCTGTACGACTACGGGGCGAGGATGTACGATCCTACGATTGGGAGGTGGAGTGTTGTTGACCCGTTGGCGGATCATCCGAACCAGATATATATGAGTCCTTATGCTACCATGTGGAATAATCCGATACGATATAATGATCCGGATGGAAGGTGTGTTTTTTGTCCCGGTTCATATTATTACATGAAGGCGAGTATGATTTTTTCACAGTTTTCCAACAATATTCAAGCTCCCTCTCAAAGATTATTGACTGGACAATCTAGTAACCTAAACTCAGAATACTCATCCCAGCTCAGTAATTCCCAAGTATCGCTTATGTCAACGGTCTCTATTGTCAATGATGGAGCAGCAGTAGCATCAGGCTTGAAAGAGGCCTCTGTACAAGGAGGCCTGCTAGGATCAGAGGTAGTACAGGATTTCGGTACAGCTATAGAGGTTGCCGGAATTGCAACTGCCCAGCCTGAAATTACTGCGGTTGGAAGTACGATTTCTAAAGCAGGAAGTATTATGGAGGGAACACTTAAAGCATCAACGGGGGATCTGACATTACAAGATGCAGGCTACGAAATAGGGAAAGTATTTGCTTTTGGTAAACTATCCAAAGGAGGATTTAAAGCTGTTGGTTCTGAAAGCCTGAGTAAAGAAGCAAATAATGTTTGGCAGGGATTAGTTAAAGGATGGGAAATGCTAAGCGATTGGACTTATGAGATTACTACAAGTGTGGATAACGAGAAAAATAAATAAGACCTATGGACATATTCAACATGGTTATTGGAGTGTTACTTATTCTCATTTCAATAATTATTTTTATTATTCAAGTTAGAGATAAGGCATATAATAAGGAAGATTTTCACATGGGAAATGTCAATATATACTATGCTGGCATTGTATCTTTTTTGGCAGGTTTATACTTCTTTATTAGCTCGTTTTAAAATTGGAGAATAAAACTGTTAAGAGCCTGATAGAAATATCGGGCTTTTGTTTTATAGTGTTGCAATACTTTTAAGTTTGGCGGCCTTGATGAAGGCGTCGATGGTTGCAAAGACGTGTGACTTATTTTCGGGATCAAGATTTTGGATCTCCTTGAGTTTTTTGAGTGTTTCGTTGTCAATGCGTTCGTACTCCCCGTCCTTGACCAAGTAATCCAGCGTGACCCCGAGAGAGTCGGCGATCTTTGCGGCCACGTCGATTGAGGGGATGTTTTCCCCCCTTTCGTACTTGCTGACTCGTCCTAAAAAAGGTTTACATGTTATTGTTTAAATACTGATTGACTGTTTCTGTTAGTTCTTTTATTGGTTTACAAGTGTACGGTTTTTGGGATAATAGTTTTTCCACAATCGATCTGTTTTTTGATTGGTTTGGTGGATTTCCTCAGGAGTTTTGTTTCCTATACTCATATGTAGTCTTACTTGGTTGTAGAGATTGACTACTTGGGAAAGTAACTCATTTACTTCTTGAATTGAATTCACTTCATAGCAATCTAGGTATTCTCCTTTAACAATTCCATTGATCCGTTCAGCTAATGTATTTTCCAACGGATCACCGTTTTCGGTCATACTTATCGCTATACTATTGTCCTGTAATAACTTGACATATTCTTTACAGCAATATTGAATGCCTCGGTCTGAATGATGGATTAGGCCTTCTACTGGTTGTTTTAACTGATCCAAAGCCTTTTGAAGGGCATGGATTGAGGATTCGGCTTCCAACGATTCACTCAAATGATAACCTACGATCTTATGTGAGAAGACATCGGTCACAAAACTGATGTAAAGAAACTTATCCTTAAACCTCCAATAAGTAATGTCTCTAACCCATAACTGATTGATTCCCCCACTGAATGAAGTATAACGGTGGTAGTGCCTAGGTGTAATTTGTAATTACACCTTCATATCTTTTAGAATATGTAATTGTAGTCCATAATAAGGATTATACGAAACTACAAAACTCCAGGCGGC
>NZ_MSSV01000040.1 GCF_002150505.1 Algoriphagus ratkowskyi | reverse complement strand
TTGTAGAATTAAAGCAACACAGGAGATGGTTAACACTAGCAAGAAGGATACACCCGGCACCCAGCATCGGTCACCCGTCATCGAGGCTACTTCAACTTCACCAAAGGATAATTCAATCCATTCACTTCATTCTTCATCACCTGATATTTTTTCAAACTCTTGAAAAGTTCTGTCAGGTTTCTGAAGCCATAAGATCTAGGGTCAAAACTTGGATCAATCTTTCGAAGTGATGCTCCGATTTTGGCAATGTGAATTGCTTCTTCCTCATCTGAAGAGATTTCAAAAGCCTTGTCAATTACGCCTAAATCAAGTTCTTGATTTTCTTTAGCAGGAATTTCCTTCTTGATTTCCTCCTCTGCGACCACATTCTTTCGAGTGCTACTTGCAGGGCTTTTTGTAGTTTTCTTTACTTCTGACTTGTTATTGTCTTCCTTGGCTTGTGGAGAAAGGTTCTCCGCATATGTGAAAATCTCGCAGGACTGCACAAAAGCTTTTGGGGTAATTCTACGTCCGATTCCCATTACAAATAATCCTTCTTCGCGGATTCTTTTTGCCAAACCTGTGTAATCCGAATCGGAGGAAACGATACAAAAACCGTCTACGCTTCCACTATGCAAAATGTCCATCGCATCGATGATCATGGAGCTGTCAGTGGAGTTTTTACCGGTGGTGTAGGAAAATTTTTGGATAGGGCTGAAGGAATGTAGGTTGATCATTTCCTTCCAGCTGTTCATATGAGGAGTAGTCCAATCTCCGTAGATTCTGCGGATAGTGGCTTTGCCATATTTGGAAACTTCCTCCAGAATTTCTTTAAGTAGTCTTGCCTGAGCATTGTCGCCATCAATTAATACGGCTATGTTGAATTTGTTTTGTTGCATAAATAAGAATGTAGTGGTTGAAGGTTAAAGTTAGCAATTAGTAAGCCGAGTTGGGTGTTCATCGCAGAGTACACGGAGTTTTTCGCAGAGAGCACAGAAATGTAAGTTGTTTTATAATTTAAAAATTATCGGTGTCGATGACGGCTTTGTCCCAACGTGACAATTCGTCTGTAGGTATTTGAAGATAGGTTGGGGGGGACGTTGCATCGGAACGCATGGAGATTATATTCTCCACCAATCATCCAGAGATCACGCTCAATCTAATTCCCTTTGACCAGCTGAAATCCAGATTTGGCTGAAGAAATTGAATACTGCACATATTTACCGCTAGCATCTGACTTAAGATCAAGCGGGGTTCTCCTTCCACTTTGTTGCAAACTAACGCTGGCCCAGCCCTCGGGTAAGTATGTTTTAAGAGTTAGAGTAATGTCATATACGCTAGCATCCAAGTCTGAGCTTAATGTGATGTTAATTTCATTTCCCTCAAGTTCGGCATGGATTGTAGTCCCTTTTCTTTCACGCAGGTACTTGGTCACATCGCCAAAAGTGGCCACCCAAACAACATCCTCATTCTCTTTGACATCCCCAAAGTATTGTTTTAGCTCCTCTGTCTTCAGCGGTTCCCATCCGTAATTCTCTACGCCATGAATGACCAGCACCAGCCAGATGTTGTCATGTGCATTCACCGTGTCAGTCCAAGCTTTCATCTGATCAATACCCGTATTGCTGAGTGCGCCTCTTTGCCATTGGACATATTCCTTGTCAGTCGTTCCAGGTTGCTTTTTGCTACCTCGATTGATTTCATCCAGCCAATCCTCAGGCATACGGTTGCGAAGTGCAGGATAGACTTTGTATGCGTATTCCATCACTCGTTCATTCTCTGTTCCATAAGGACCTTCAGCAGAAAATGTAGCATCCTCTCCCATGAACTTTGCCAAGTCAGCTTTGCTTTGCTCCAATTCATAGCGCATGTTTGCTTCGTCAAGCACGGCAAGCTTCGGATGTGTAACTGTGTGTGAGGAGATTTCATGCCCTTGCGCCTCGTATGATTTATATTGTTCCCATGAAGTGGTATCCACCGAGTTGTTATGAAAAACCACGGCATTTGTATTCTTCATGCGGCCATTTCGTATTTTTTCATATCCTTCATCTAGGAGTTGATAGGCTCCAGCTACTTTTCCAGCTTCAAAAAGTGACCCTACTTTCGCATGATAATCCTCAGCTTCGGTAGTTCCTGTGAAAGCAATTAAGGATGCTCTTTCGAAGAAATTACTAGAATCAGTTTTGATGGTGGCGGTTTCAGCAATGATCGTTTTCGGATCCCTGCCTATGAACTTTCCTTTTCCAGATCCTTCTACTTTTCCTGTGATGATGAAAAAGGTAGCCGGAAGGCTTAGGCTATCCATTATAGGCTTTGCGATGGTGAACTGGTTAATGATCCCATCATCATAGGTGATGGAAATCGCGCCATTCTTACCATCAGGCCACTTGGTGATTTCAGTTTCCTGTGACCAATCTGTGGGTGGATTGGTGCAGTAGAATAGTAGAGATGAAATAAGTAAGAAACTTCCTAGGACGAGTATAGATTTCATTTTTGAAGATATGATTTATTAGGCCAACATCATCGACATAGTATCAATCGACTAAATGGTAAACACACACCGATTAATTTGACTATAAACTACAGAAAATGCTAGGAAGAATGACTTAGTTTTCCCCTTGATCCAGCAACTCCAGTTTCGCATAGAAATCTTCAAATAAGAGCCTGTTGTCAATCGTCTGATAGACACGGATATTGCGACCCTGAAGATTTACCTCATATACGCCGGCGTCATTGATAGTAGGTGCTTGCTTAAGGGTATAAAAGCTGGATGATGGGTCTGCCTCAAAAGAGGATTGTAAGGCCGTCAACAGTACTAAGGGATTATCCCCATAAATGTAAACTTCGCCAACAGGCACATTCCATTTACTCAACTTACCGAAAGCATTTTTCATGACCTCATATAAATGATCCCCTAAAGCACCCTTTCCCTTAACACGGGTCAATAGTTCGGCATCAGACATGATAGGTTGACGATACGCATCTCTTGGCACTTGCCATAGCTTTAGATCTGACTGATTAAAGACTACCTGTGCCGCCTTAATATCAATACCTAGATTGTATTCCAATGTGGTATAGCCTGGGGGAGGTGTAGCTAAGTCATTATATTCCGGCCCCCCGATCCAAATCAAAGTCAGCTTGTCGGCAATTTTAGGTTCTAGCAAATATGCACTGGCAACATTAGTGAGACTTCCGCCACAAACCACATACAGGGGCAAATCAGTATCGGTTCGCATCGCCTCAGTAATAATGGCCTGTACACCATCACTATCCAAAGGCGTTTCGGCATCAGTCATACTTTGGTTTTCATAAGAATAGACTGGTATGGATTCTTCCAACTTAAGTAGTTTAAGGACTTTCATGGCTTGCTCCTTAGCATACTCCGAGGTTCCAGGCCCGCCAAATCCCTGCTCATATAGATGGGATGCTACTATCCCTTTTATCTCTACGGAGGGTGACATTAAGTGGTGCGCCAACTGAAAAAGTCCGTCTGGATCACCACCAAAATCATTGTCGATGATCACTCGCATGCGGGGTTTGACCAGAGAGCTCAATTCTGATAATTCCTGAATATGTTGCGAATAACTCTGATTGACCACGGCCAATGCCATTAAAAATGATCCTAAAAGATGCTTGTAATTTTTCATGTGAATCTATTCTTTAATCCTATTTACGAACATAATTTTAAAGTGCTAATAGTGAGAAAGAAACAAATTTAAAAATGCCGGATTGGCAGGAACAAATTTTTACTGTTTTACAAACCCGTGGAGAAGTAGCGTTAAAGTGATTAATGCCAACCCTGAAGCGACATTTCCGATGAGCAAAGCGATTTCGGTAGGGTTGAATTAAAGGGTTGGTCTACGCTCATTTGGGGAATCACCACTGCATATATATATGAGGTAATGATCACAACGAACTTGATATCTTACATCTACATTCATACATCAATAAAAAGCAACTTACTCCTAACTGAAGAACGAACTTTGTAAATCTTACAATTGAAGCTCTTTAAAAATAACCAAGGCCGAGTATAAAGAAAAAAACGAGTATTAATCTATTTTTAATTTATATTGATAGATTTCAGGTAACGCGTTAAGGGAATTTTCTTCTCTATTAAAATGAAGACCATATATTTTATCATTTTTAGAATCTAAAGCAATAAGGTTCAATAGTAATTCTAATTCATATATCTCAATTATGTTACCATCCCAATCAAACTTATATACTTTAGAATAAAATTCCTTATTTGGTTTTGACATTTTGACTTCATGTTCAATACCTTGAAACAATGCAAAAATGTAATTGTCAGTAGTTTTCAGATCAACAAAATTGTAGACCAATGAAGGAGGTATTAGCGAATGGGATTTTTCTGAAAAATCTGGTATGTTTAAATCACCAATAGTTATACTTTTTAATATTTCAGTATTTTGGTCGTATAAATGAATCTGATTGAAAAAGTACATTGCTTGAACAATTTTGTTGTTCTTTTCATTATATATTAATACACTATTATAAATAAAAGCCTTGTTTTTGTTAGCTATATTCTTTTCTGGTATTTCAGGGTGAAAATCTATCCAGGAAATCTCCTTGTTAGAAGGGTCAAATAGGTAGAAATTCCCTTTCCCATCGATAGGGTTTTTACCTATCATTTTTCCGTTTTTCAAAATATTAATATCAAAACTCCCGAGTACTTTCGGGTCTATCAAACGAGATTCAGTAAAAGAATATTCTAGTCCATCAGTTGTTTTCAAATTGATGTTTTTCAACAACTTTTTGTTAGGATCGAATATCCAAAAATCATCTGATATGTTACCGGAAAAAGAACTTTTAACAAATTTTGGTAAGCTAAAGTTTTCTGGACCCTCTCCGATAATACCGAAACTTCCAATTTTTCTAAAGCCATTAGTTGAATATACTTGGAAAATTTCCTCTTGACTTCTGTCTATTAGAATCAGATTACCTCCATATACCGCTAAATCTGCAAAATCGTTATCCTCATCAATTTGATCAATCTTTTCTGCTTTAATTTTTGAAGGTTTTATTTTTTCGTAAGATGCTGTTTTATTCTCATTACAAGCCACTAATATTAATACGGAAATTATTAAAATGAATTTAATTAGTTCTATTTTCATAATACTTTTGATAACTTTAAATTATTACTACAGCTAAGAAATTACAAATTTCTTAGCTGTAGTAATAATTTGCTGTTGGATTCCAAAGATTGATGTAATTTATAGTAATTAATTCATTTTTTTTTAACTAGATTCAAAAGTTTGTATAAAAGCGTATTCAATATTAAGCTATTTTTTGTTGTAAGCTGTACGTCAAAAAACAAAGGATTTGACAATTGGACCCAGTCAATCTCATCTAGTTACATTAATTATTTTAATGATTGAACCTATCTTGTTGATTTAATAAACTTGTTGAATTAATAAGTATGCTAGCTAAGTGAATAAATTGTTATTAGTGAGTGCTTTAGGAGGTGCAATATGTCTTGTTTCTAATGATTTTAATTTAATAGCAAAAATACGTGATGTTCCAAGTCAATACTACAATCCGCAAAGAGTTTGGTTTGATAAAGATATAGTATGGATTGGAGACACAGGAAATAAAAAAATTAGTTCAAATAGCATTAAAGGGAGTTATCCTTCTGAAGGTGGAGATTTAGGCTCCGAGGAGAAATGTCTAGGTAGGGAAGGTAGATGAGTATGTTCTGAGCCGAACTGGTGATCTGTGGCCGTGGGTTATTTCTATGTTTGAATATTCAAAAGTTCGACCACCTTCGGGGTCGTTGTCTTATTGTTAGTTATCCTTTAAACCATGGGTTTCACCCATGGCTATTGAGAAGTTCGATCCTTTCAGGATCATTTTTATGAAAGTCATTTACATTATTATCCGATGACCACGAAGTGGTCAAACCTTTCAATAACCGCGGGTGAAACCCGTGGATTAAGGGTCGTAAAAGCAATAAATGCCAACCCTGAAGGGGTTGAACTTTTAAACATATCAAATTTCGATAGTTTGCTTCTTTTTATCATTATATGTTATTGTAATCTGATTGTTTTTTTCAATTGATGATATATCTTTTATTGTTCCTATATATATTTTAATAATTTTATTTTTTTCATTGGGTACAAAAACCCTAAATTCATTTTGAGGCTTAAATATTTCATGCTTTTTAAAAACGCCTAATTGACCAGAATATTCATGATGGTAATATTCAATCGGCTTATATTTAATATTATCATATCCATTGTTTTTTAACCCTTTAATAATTCTGTTAACAAATTCTTTTGGGTTGTGTATTACAATGAGGGATTCGCCAAATGACTTGGTGTCTATTTTAATATTTTCGCTTTTCCCTGTTATATGTTTTGTGAAAATCCCGCTGAAACAATAAATATTCCCTTTTTCTTTGGAGTCAAATTTTATAACAGTGTCTTTACAATCAACCGTCGTACCAAATTTTTCAATGTCTTCTCCATCTTCACAAAATGTTATTTCAGTATCTCCCAAAAAGATTCTTTTTTTTATCCCATCATCTGGGTCAGACCTCTCTTTATTATCATCATATTTTCTGATATTCTCAACTGTGTTTATATATACTTCTCCTTTTTCATAAAGTGATTTTATGTGTTCAGAATCACCTCGTCTATACAAAAGGTATAAAGTGTTATCCGTATTTTTCATTGAGAAATATTTAATTATAACATTATTTTTAATAATCTTTTCAAAATACCTCTACTTTTCTTTTTCTCCAAATTATAGCTTCTGTAGTGACGAAAACTGTCTAAATAATTTCTCTAGACTCTTACCAAGTTCTGGTCTGTGAGGACACAGACCGGGGTGATGGTACTAATGATTTTTTTCTAGATCAAACAAAAAAAAGGAGCACCTCTCAGCACTCCGATTCAGTATCTAAAAAGGTTCCTTACCCCAACTTCTCCTTAAAAAACCCAATCGTTCTGTCCCAAGCTAAGGTTGCAGCAGCTTCATCGTATCTAGGTGTGGTGTTGTTATGAAAACCATGATTTGCTCCTGGATAGAAGAATGCTTGATTTTCAACATTGTTCGCGTCTAGTGCTTTTTCATAATCCGGCCAACCGGCATTTACTCGCTCATCAAGTTCTCCAAATTGAAGCATAAGAGGTGATTTGATTTTCACGGTTTCTTCCGCTGTCGGCTGACCTCCATAGAAGGGAACGGAAGCATTCAAGGTAGGAATGCGTACGGCCATCATATTCGAGATCCATCCTCCAAAGCAGAATCCTACTACGCCTACTTTTCCATTGCAATCTGGATGTGCTTTTAAATACTCATAAGCAGCAATGAAATCTTCCAGCATTTCGTCTCTATTTCTTTTGCTCTGCATTTCACGTCCTTCGTCGTCATTGCCTGGATATCCTCCAAGGGGTGTGAGTGCATCCGGCGCCATGGAGATAAAACCAGCTACAGCAGTTCTTCTGCCCACATCTTCGATATATGGATTCAGTCCACGGTTCTCATGAACTACTACCACTCCTGGTACTTTTCCAGAAGTTCCTGTTGGAGTAGAAAGCAAGCCTTTGATTTTTCCTCCTCCTTTCGGAGAATCATACATGATGTAATCCGAAGCAAGGCGAGGGTCATCGGACTTGATCGTGCGTGTGTCTAGGTAATTTGGCATCATAGCACTCATCAATGCAGCGACGGTTATTCCTCCAACGGCGTACACAGACAGCTTTTCTATAAATTGTCTGCGCTCCAGCTTATTGTGTGCGTAAGCATCGTAGAGGTCAAATACACCTTGGTCGATATCTTCTTTTTTTAATTCGTTCATGGTTTTGGATTTATGGCTAGTTGTGTCTTTTGGTTATCCCTAATGATGCCAGTAGCGTATTCTCATTGTTTAGAAAGACCGATGACCGATGACGGGTGACCGAAGTGGCCTCAATACTTCATTTCTAACAAATCTAATATTGCTTTCGCCTCTTTACTAGATAAAAAGCTGGCAGACATATGTTGTAATTTAGCAAATTGAAATAAGCAATAATATGCGTTCGTGTAATTTTTGATTGACAGTGAAGGAGTTGAATTAAGTAGAGTTTAATTTTTAGATAATTACATACATATAGTTTTGAGAGCTAAATACCTCCCGAAATCCTTCGGAACAAGCTCTAACCCTTAAGAAAAGGGGAGGTGCTCAAGTTTCCAGAAGTTATTTTGAGAATTAAAAGAGCCTGGTGTTTATAAATATGGATTTAATGCTTCATATAAATCTCACTTTTCAAGTGATAAAAGCTTTATAGGGCATCGTAAATACTAGCTTTGAGGTCACACCGGTCACCGGTCTTCTGTCTTCCGTCCAGCCACGCAAAGCGACCATAGATTCTGGCATCCTTGAGGTTAATCACTCAATACTTAACAATTCTTCCGAAATTGCAGTCGCAAATTACCCACCTATCGTTTTGGCTTCAAAAATACTCTTCATTACCCCGCCTTTTACTCAGCTTAATACGCCTTATCCTGCAACGGCCTATCTGAAAGGATACCTCAATCAGATTGGTGTTGCATCCAATCAGGTTGATTTGGGAATTGAAGTGATTTTGCAGCTTTTTTCTAAGGCAGGCTTGAAGAAAATATTCCAGGAGATAGAAGCAAATGATCCGGAGCTATCTGATAACGTGGCTAGAATCGTCCGTCTGAAGGCCAATTACCTGCAGACTATAGATCCTGTGATTGCTTTTCTGCAGGATAGAAATCCTACGTTGGCTTACCGGATTGCTGAGGGAGATTACCTGCCTGAGGCAAGTCGCTTTGAGCAGTTGGATGATCTGGAATGGGCATTTGGTACGCTTGGGATTCGTGATAAGGCCCGGTATTTTGCCACGCTGTACCTGGAAGATATCGGCGATCTGATCTCAGAGCAGATTGATCCGCACTTTGGATTTAGCCGCTATGCAGAGAGATTAGGCATGTCAGCCAATTCTTTTGATGAAATGCATGATGCGCTGGATCAGGATTTTGGTCTGATCGACACCTTACTTTGTGACTTAATGGAGCAAAAGATTCAGCAGTACCAACCAACATCTGTAGCTTTTTCAGTTCCTTTTCCTGGCAATCTCTATGGCGCATTCAAATGCGGTCAATACCTCAAAAAACACCATCCTGAATTGGTTCTTTGGATGGGTGGAGGATATCCAAACACGGAGTTACGCTCGCTGAAGGAACCTAGAGTTTTTGATTATATAGATTTTATCGTGCTGGATGATGGGGAAGCGCCGATTCGGTTGTTGCTCGAACATCTGGATGGGAAGATACCCGTTGCCGAGTTGAAGCGAACCTTTACCAGAATTGACGGTCAAGTGACGTATTGCAATAATAATGCTGCCAAGGATGTTGCCCAGAGGGAAGTGGGGACGCCGGATTACTCTGATTTGATGATTCGGGATTACCTCTCGGTGATCGAAGTGGCAAATCCCATGCACAGACTTTGGTCGGATGGGCGTTGGAATAAGATGACGCTGGCGCATGGCTGCTACTGGGGTAAATGTACTTTTTGTGATGTGTCGCTGGATTACATCGGTAGATACGAGCCGATCACGGCTTCCATCTTATGCGATCGCATCGAGGAGATTATCGCTCAGACGGGGGAGAATGGTTTTCACTTTGTAGATGAAGCTGCGCCACCTGCTTTGATGCGGGATCTGGCAATAGAGATTCTTCGCAGGGAGCTTTCTGTGGTTTGGTGGACGAATATCCGTTTCGAAAGTAATTTCACTGCTGATCTTTGTCGACTTTTCAGGGCTTCTGGATGTATAGCCGTTTCAGGAGGTTTGGAAGTTGCTTCAGATCGCTTGCTGCAGATGATCAAGAAAGGTGTGACAGTTTCCCAAGTTGCGCAGGTGACTAATCATTTTACCCAAGCGGGAATCATGGTTCATGCTTATCTGATGTATGGTTTTCCTACTCAGACAGCTCAGGAAACGATTGATTCCCTGGAAATGGTGAGGCAATTGATAGAAGCTGGGGAAATTCAGTCTGGTTTTTGGCATCGCTTCGCTATGACTGCACATAGTCCGGTAGGGCTGGACCCCAAGTCCTTTGGAGCAATCAATCTCATGCCTACTGCAGGCACTTTTGCAAATAATGACCTGCCACATGAGGATCCTACTGGAGCTGATCATGAGATTTTCGGTGAGGGCTTACGCAAATCACTTTTCAATTACATGCATGGAGTCTGCTTTGATGTGCCGCTTCAGGAGTGGTTTGAGGCCAAAGTGCCCAAAACTTCTATTTCCAAGAATTACATAGCAAACGAGATAAACAACGAGCCGTCTCCTGAATACAAAGATCGTAATAGGGTTTTATGGATAGGCGCTCAACCTGAGCTGCAGATTTTCGAGGAAGATGAGCTTTCGGAGTTGATTTTTTCTGGGAAAAAGGAAGATTTCGCCATGGAGCTTCCGCTTGACCTGGGGCAGTGGGTTTCTGAATTGCTCAACACAATTGGGTATGAGCAAAAGCTAAATACGCTAAAACCTATTCGTGAAAGTTACGAGTCGCAGTTTGGTGACTTTGAAGAAATGCTAGACTCAGAGGTCTGGGAAATCCTGAGAGAGCATGGATTGCTGGTGTTTTGATCTAAGGGCAGAAAGATGGAAGCAGGAAGACCGAAGACGGAAGACGGAAGACGGAAGTTTGCCTCA
>NZ_MSSV01000004.1 GCF_002150505.1 Algoriphagus ratkowskyi | reverse complement strand
TACCATTCGCAGTTTTTATTTTAAAAGTTTTTGAGAACCTAAACTCTCGCCGCTTTTATCCCCCTTCCTTGCTGAAGGGAGCGCAAAGGTAAGAGATCATTGCTGACTTCCAAACGCTTCACAAATTTTAATTTTTCAATTCTTTTTGAGGATTTTCCCTCATCCCTTTTCGCTGCCGTTCGCCTCGTTTGGGAGTGCAAATATCTACCTTTTTATTTTAGAGACAAGGCAAAACATTAAAATACTTAGAGATTCTACCTAACTCTCTGACTATAACTGATAAAGGTTTTGAAGTGATTAAAAGCCCATCAACACATAAATTCTATAGGTACATTCCGTATTAAACGATTTCCTTGAACCAATATACCATGTCAACATGCAAAAACTTAGTATCTAAAGGTAGGGAGGGCGGGATAATGCTTTTCACGGGGGTTTTGAGAAGAAAAAACATACCTCACAGAAACTTCATGCGCACCACCAGAAACCTGCTGTCCAAGCTTTGAAATAGAATAATCAAAGCTATACCCAAAGTCTAAACCAGCGTCTAATTCAATTCCGATCAAACCAATCAAAGATTCGTTATTAGGTAAATTATACTTAGTAGGGAGACCTCTATACCAAAGACCAAGGATCAATGGCTCAAAATAAAACTCTGCTCCAACATCTAGCTGGTCAAATACTCCTTGGGTTTTGTAATTAAAAGCAAATGCTAATGACCTTTCTTGATCCGTGTTATTAAAGTAATCATTGATATTCCCCGGCGCCAGATTAAAACGCACCCCTCCTTGTACTGAATATTTGATTGGCAGTCTATTTGAATTTAATTCCAAATAGCTGATCTGAGGTTTTAACAAATGGAACGCCGAGAAACCAAACCAAAATTTATCTTCATAATATAGGAGTCCTGCATTCATGTCTATTGCTCGCAGTTTGCTATCCCCAGAAAAACCTATACCAGGCTCACCTATAATTACACCTTTATCTATATCTAACTGTGTTCCTAATATCAATTGGTCGAAAAGAACATCTCTTGAGATTAAACTTCCTTGGGTTCCAACGTGAAGAAAACGCTTTTCCCCAAGCTGCAACCTGTAGCTATACACCAATCCTATCTCATCTGTCCTACTTTGATTGAATGATTCTCTAGCTCCAGAAACTATTATCCCTAAACCAGAATTATACTTTTCAGAAAAGTGATCTGCATACGCGCTATAGGCAACGAAACTTTGATCTAAAGCCGGCCATTGATTTCGGAAGTTAACTCCCACCCTAGTTAATCCTGTACTTCCAGCTAGCGCTGGATTAAGATAAAAAGGATTGGCATAAAATTGAGAATACTGCACATCTTGACTGAAAGCTTGAGAAGCAGAAAGTAAAAGGAATACAAAAACAAAGTATCTCCGCATCATCTAATCAATTTGAATTTACCTGCCTTCGTAACTTTTTCTCCATCGGTGGCTACTCCATTATATCTATACACATAAAATCCTGCATCAAGTAGCTTTCCCTCTAGCTTCCCATCCCAGCCAGCGGAGTTTATATCATCCGATTCAAAAATCAAATTTCCCCAAGTATTGAAAATTAAAAGTTGCGCCGAAACTAGTCCTTTGGATTTCGGAACGAAAAATTGATTTTCATTATCTAAAGGAGTGAAGCCGGTAGGAAACATGACTCTATAACTTCGGATAATTGAAACTCTTTTAACCAAAGTAGCTTCACAACCCCACATGTTAGTAAACGTAAGCGCAACATCGAAATCACCCTTCTTCCCATAACTTTGTGTTGGGTTTTTATCTGTAGAACTTGAGCCATCCCCAAAATCCCAGCTCCAGCTCTGAGCTCCATTTGGGGATAAATCTCTAAACTGAAACACATCGTCTGGAAAAAAGCCTCCATCATCCTCTCCTTTTACACCAGTACCTTGAATTTCAAAATCGAAATCTGCCAATAGTTTTTCCTCCGGAATTACAATCTGAAGTGGTTCAGGGGAAGAATAACAATCCAAATCCGCATGCTTAATCTGAATTTCATACGCTCCTGATGAAGAAACCTCTTTCATTTCATCATCCAAATAGATTTTTCCTGCTCCAGTCAACTTATAATCATACCTCACCGGATCGTAATTGGAAATACTTTCAGTCACATCCACTGACTGATCAGGAGTACAAGCTACTACTGGTGAAATTATGTCAAAGTCTGGAAATTCAGGAAAGCTCACCAAAATCGAATTTGAAATAGCCGGGCAATTCTTTCGATTGTATGCTTTGACCAAATAATCTCCGACAGCATTTACGGAGAGTTCATTTGACTCAGCCCCAAGGATGAGTTTATCATCCTTATACCATTCGTAACGTTCGTAGATCTCCCCTCCTTTAGAAATCAACCTCACAGCTTCTCCTCCACATAATCTTATTTCCTCAATTGAGTCAGAATTTCCTTCTTCAAAAATACGTACAGGCTCAGGGGATTCTATAATTTTCAAAGTCATTGCATTTCCAGTGGAGCTTTTACCATAGGTATCCGTGATGGTATAGTAAACAGTGACATTTTGATCGGTAAATCCCTCATTTGGAAAAAAAGTAAAGTCTCCCGCATTTGTGCCTGCTCTAAAAGTGCCTTGTGGCAATATTAATTCTCTATTTTCTTCACGACATTTTCCCTGAGTACAGATGTCATCACTTTCCTCCTCTATATCACTAAATGATGCATAAAATTGCAAACAACGAATCTCACTGTTCTCATTTGGGAGAATCACTTCTTCATCTGTTATGAAGTATGTATTCTCCTGCCCTTCGCAGGAAGCAAAATCAAAAAAATCCACTCCTGAAGGATTTTCCAATCCCTCATCATTAGATACCTCCACTTGCAAATTCCTTATTTCATGGATATTTGTTTCTCCGCCTGTGGAAGCTGCAAAGCCTATTTTCAAATTCTTTGATGCAACATACGGAAATGGAATGCCTGGAAAAATAGTGATAGTTCTTGGTTCATTCGTTACTGTGGTGACCACCATTTCCATTTTCAAAATATACCCGACCCCTGACGGGTTAGGCTCCAATTCCATAAAAACTTTGCGATAGCCTGGTTTAGCAGGGTCAGTAACTCTGGTAGTACCCGCCCCTCCCGAACTCAATGGAAACTGATATTGAACATCAAGTGACAAACCAAGTGAGCCTGATGGTGGATCCAAGGTCATTTTACCATCGACAAACTGATAGCCACTGAGACCTGCCCCATTTTTCCTTATCGAAATACTGTTTGGATATCTTCCATTTGGAGACCCAGAGAAGCCTCCAATTTTACCTTCATTAGAATTACTATAATTCCCAAAAGCATCGAAACCAATTCCTAAATAACCGCCAGTCATTCCAGGCATATTGTCTCTCTGCGTATATCCTAATGCTCCACCAAATCCTCCTGGCCTGAAATTCTGCACATCTGCATCAAAAAGAAATACGGTAAGCCCATCGGCTCCACTACCTCCATACATGAAGTATTCAAAGGACGCTTTTATACCATATGATGGCGAAAATGGAATATCTATATATACGTACCCATTTTGCTCTCTCTGCGCATCAGTCAACCGAAGTACTCCATCCACTAATGTTGCACTCCCCCCAAAAACAGTTTTGGAACTAACTGATCCCTGATCTGCAAAAGTTTCGCAGTAAGGAAAACCTACCTGAGAATAGGTGCTAAATGACACAAAATAAAGTGCCGTTAAGAGGATTAAAAATCTCAATTTTTAGGTAGGTTTATTTAGGGAAAGCTGAAATTCAGCATAAATCTCTAGAAATAAAAAAGCCCTAGATTAAAATAATCAAGGGCTTCTACTAATATATCAATTTGTTTAACGCAGTATTGTTTGTGTACGATCTGGGCCTACAGAAACAAGTTTGATCGGAACATTTAATTCAATTTCCAAATATTCCACATAAGCTCTCAGCTCAGCTGGGAACTCCTCATAGGAATTCATGTTCTCCAAAGAGCAATTCCAGCCTTTAAGAGTTTTGTAAACAGGAATCACTTCCTGCTCCGTAATCTCAAAGCTCAATTTGTCAATTCTTTCACCCGAAGGAAGTTCGTAATGTGTACACACCTTGATTTCCTTGAAGATATTCAAAACATCCCCTTTCATCATAAACAGTTGTGTGACCCCATTAATCATAATCGAATATCGAAGTGCTGGTAAGTCCAACCAACCGCATCTTCTTGGGCGACCAGTTGTGCTTCCAAATTCGTTTCCTTCTTTTCTCATGTCCTCTCCATCCTGATCAAATAGCTCAGTTGGAAATGGCCCACTCCCGACACGGGTGCAGTAGGCTTTGAAAATCCCGAATACTTCTCCAATTTTAGAAGGAGCAACTCCTAATCCCGTACAAGCGCCCGCAGCCATTGTGCTGCTACTTGTTACGTACGGATAACTGCCAAAATCAACATCCAAAAGAGACCCTTGGGCTCCTTCTGCAAGAATTCTTTTATTAGAATCCAGCGCTTCATTTACCACATATTCGCTGTCGATCAAATTCAATGTCTTGAAAAATTCTACTGCAGAGAAGAATTGTTCTTCCATTTCTCCTAAAGCATCCAGAGGATGGTTGTAGAAAGAGAGTGTAGTTTTATGTTTGGCAACAAGTGATTCATATTTCTCCCTGAAATCAGGACTCAAAATATCACCTACTCTAAGTGCGGTTCTACCTATCTTATCCTGATAGGTGGGACCGATTCCTTTTAAAGTAGATCCAATTTTCTTGTCGCCTTTAGCTTGCTCTGAAGCTGCATCTAACAATTTATGTGTCGGAATGATAATCGTCGCCTTCTTAGAGATTACAAGATTTTTCATGTAATCAATAGAGAATTTCCCCAATCCGTCAATCTCCCTCTTGAGGACGATTGGATCAAGAACGACACCATTTCCAATAATATTGAGTATCTGTGAGCGAAATATCCCTGAAGGGATCTGATGCAAAACGTGCTTTATTCCGTCAAATTCTAAGGTATGCCCAGCATTCGGACCTCCTTGGAAACGGGCTACGATTTCATATTCAGGCGCTAATACGTCTACTATTTTTCCTTTTCCTTCGTCTCCCCACTGGAGACCTAGAAGTACATCCATCTTCATTTGATGTGCGATCTTATCTGTTACACTTGACTTTTTGAAGCGTGAAATTTGCGATAAGCCCATAGAAAACCAAGGGATCGAAGGTAAATATTTCGAATCAATCAGATTGACGCGCTAATAATACTCACTTCTTCATGAGCTAAGTCTTTGCCTACTACCTTCTAACTATCGGATTGCATCGCTAATTTCCCTTAAGAAAATTATCGATCTTAATCTACCTGAAATCTCAAACTATTTACTCGAAGAATGTACAGGGAAGCTAAAGCATCACAAACTAGCACACAATTTGGCTAGGAAGCCGCTTGTAATACATCTACTATTCGAATTTTAATACATCTTTAAGAACCTGCATTCCGTTTTATAAACAAAGTTGATCACAAAACAGAAAACCTCCCTTATATTTCCCTAAGAGAGGTTTTCTTCAATTCATATCAAGTTCTCTAAACTCGAAGTAACCGAAGCTAAATCAACAAGTATTAATTTAACTGGACTTATGCCGGCTCCAAACTTTTCTTAGTTTTCCGATATACGTAATTTGAATAAATCGTTCGTTTGAAAAAACGAGTTAGCTTATCACTATTGATCATTTTCTGATAAATAGGTGGTGTGACACCAAAGTATTCGTAAGTCGATCCATCTACAAAAGTGATTTCAAGTACCAAGCCTTTGTGATGATAATCTGCTATACCTTCATTAATAGTCTCATTATAAGCTTCCAAATTTGCTGCTAAAGTTTCTGGAGCTATACTTACCAAAAAATGATATCCATCAATTACTCGACGGCTTTGAACTTCTGCTTCTACTTTCAAAGCATCCCCATCTTGAAATTTATCAGGATGCCACTGCTTTACTAAATCTCGGTAAGTCTTTTTTAAGATCGTTAAGTCGATTTCCTTTTCAACACCAAAGAGTTTCTTGTATTCGTTTATTCGCTTCATGAGACGTATTATTTGCGGGCGCAAAAGTACAGCTTAATTTGAATTTATTTACTATAAGGACTAGGCTTTATACTCACGAGCACTCCAAATCACTTCAAAGCATATTTTAAACTGCTTCTCCAAGAAGATCTCAAAAATTTCAGAAACTAATCATCCGGTCTCTAGGCTTTAACTCACTTTTATCTAGCTGCTTTGCTAGACAAAAATTAGCTTATGTATTTCCTATTTCCATGCCAAAAACTTTCTTTAACGGTAGATTATTTTGAAAGCCTTTTGAGTGAATTACATTTTCTGTTTCAGGTTGGATCTTAATTTCTGGCAATCAGCAAGGCCAATAAGTAGTTATCGTATAAACTTTTAAATCAAAACATGAAGCTCAATAACATACTCCTTGCCATCATCTTTTAGCTGTATCTCATTGCCTTCACCTTGCTCATCACCAATTTTCCACCAGGATGATTCAATATTTCTATTTTGAAATACTTGAATACAAAAGGTAGATGTTTTGTAGCGGTAGTTGATTGTAACAGAAGGCCATTGCTCAGGAAAACAGGGTGTGAATTTAAGCTTATCTATTTGCAGCTCCATTCCCAACAGGGAACCAATGATAAATTGATTCATCCATCCTGCAGACCCCGTGTACCAAGTCCATCCCCCACGTCCTCGGTGGGTTTCATTTGCATATACGTCAGCAGCCATCACATATGGCTCGACCTTATATATTTGCACATCTTCATGATTTAATGCGTGATTGACTGGCTGTATCATACTAAATAATTCGTATGTTCTCTCTCTGTCACCAAGTGCAGCAAAGGCCATCAAGGTCCATATTGCGGCATGTGAATATTGGCCTCCATTTTCCCTTACACCAGGGACATAGCCTTTTATATATCCTGGATTCAAATCAGATTTATCAAATGGTGGGTCCAGAAGCTGGATAATTTTCATATCTCTGTTTACCAAATACTTATATAAGGAATCCATGGCTTGATTTCTCCTATCCTCCGGGGCGGCATTTGTCAAAACTGCCCAGCTTTGAGAGATTGCATCTATGCTACATTCTTCATTTACTTTTGAACCGAGGGGTGTTCCATCATCGAACCAAGCACGTTGATACCATTCACCGTCCCAAGCGGATTTTTCGATGTTTGCTTGTAATTGTATCGCCTCTTGTTTACAAGTTGTAGCAAATTCTAAATCACCATAGTTATTGGCTACTTCCTCAAAATTCAACAGAATATCATAAAAGAAGAATGCTAGCCAAACACTTTCTCCTTTGCCTTCATTCCCTACCAGATCCATTCCATCATTCCAATCACCAGAACCCATGAAAGGTAAACCATGCTCTCCGAAACGAAGGCTATGTTTTATTGCCAAGCGGCAGTGATGGTACAAATCAGCAATTAAACTTCCACTCATTGGCAAATCATAGAGGGAGTCTTCTCCTTCATGCAAGGGTCTAGACTCTAAAAAGCCCGTTTGCTCTTTCAAAATCCCCGTGTCACCAGTCGCATTCAAGTACCTATATAATACAAATGGAAGCCACAAAAGATCGTCTGAACACTTCGTCCGAACACCTCTACCCTCAGGAGGATGCCACCAATGTTGTACATCTCCTTCTTTAAACTGTCGGGATGCATTTAGTAGTATTTGTTCTCTGGCAAGTTCTGGCTTATTGTGCAATAAGGATAACACATCCTGGATCTGATCTCTGAAGCCAAAAGCTCCTCCAGATTGATAAAATCCACTTCTGGCAAATAGCCTTGATGCTATAGTTTGATAAGTAAGCCAACCATTTGCTAAAACATTTAACGCTTCGTCAGGGGTTTGAACTTGTACCTTGTCGATAATCTCGTTCCAGTATTCTTTAATTTCATCAAAAGAATGATTAATAGTTTTTAGGTCCGAAAATTTTTGAATCAATTGATTTACAGCATTCGTGTCTTCACCGCTACCTATCAGGAAAGCAATCTCTCTTTCCTCACCTGGTAACAAATCGAATTTCCCCTGCAAGGCTGCACAGGTATCATGGCCCGCTCCAATTCTCCCTCTGAGATCTACACGAGATAGGGCCTGAGGGTTAGAAAGATTTCTATTTCTCCCAATAAATTTTGACCTGTCAGTGGAGTAACTGTATTTACTTGCTCCTATCAGTTTGAAGAATGCCACTCGATTAGCAAATGCATCATTATACCTATTTCTAAATAATAGCGATTCGTTATGGACGCTGTGCTCTGAAAGAATATGCATATTTGTTTTCGAACGCACATTCCCTAATACTATTTCCATGTATCCAGTACTGGAAATTTTCCTTAATCGATTTGATTTATTTTTCAGAGTAATCACTACAAACTTTATAGGCTCCACTTTGTCCACAAAAACTTTCATGGTAGAGGCAATTCCGTTTTCTATATGTCCATAGCAGGTATATCCATAGCCATGAGTAGTGATATAATTAGCTTCACCTCTCGCAGGAAATGGAGATGGCGACCAAAATACTCCACTTTCTTCGTCACGAAGATAAAAAGCTTCCCCACTGTTATCAGTTACCGGATCATTATGCCAAGGTGAAATTCGGTACTCATGAGCATTCACAGCCCAAGTGTAAGCTGATCCACTTTCTGAAACTACAGTTCCAATTATAGAGTTTGCTATGATGTTTACCCAAGGAGCTGGTGTTGATGAATTCCTATCAGTTTGAATTTTGTATTCCTTTCCATCCGCTGTGAATCCTCCAGTTCCGTTATAGAACTTCATATCACTTGGGAGCAATACGTTTTCAACACCTATTTCAGCATTCACTTGCGGCTTGACTTCTAATAAGGGGGATGAGCCAATCTCTCTGAATCTTCCTGAAACTTGATCTGATAAAGAACCATAACTATCATTAATAATTATTTTGGCAACACTTTCAAAGAGAATTCTGTCCTCTGAGGATATTTGATCCGTAGATTTTACATATATTTTTCCGGGAATATGCCCAGTAATTGTATTTAAGGCTGAGATCATTCCAACAATTTGATCTTGTAATTCATGCCTGTAGGAGCCATGATCTTCGTTCCAGATCATCAGATCTACTGTCAACCCTTTCAGCTGCCAGTATCCATGAGCTTTTATCATTTGGGACACCAAACTCAGATTTTCTTGGTCAAAAATTTGCAACAATACAATTGGAAGATCTCCAGACACGGAATGGCTCCAAAGACTGGATTGCCCTTTGAAATTACTTCTTATTACAGATTCATTTGCGCGCAAGGCTGGATTCGAATAAATAACAGATGCCGCCAGTCTACCAAATAATTGCGCATCAGCCTCTGAAGCGTCAATTTGTCTCAGCAAAACCTGACTATGTGTCCAGGAAAGATCCAGCGCTCGTTTTTTTAAATTTTTATCCCTGTACTTGTTCATTAGCGCTTCACTTGCATCACGACTCTCACCAATCCCATAAATAAGATCTATTGTACCTGTCTTAAAGGGTTTAATAGTAATCCGATACTTGATGGCCATAATTGGGTCTAGCACCGCACCTTCATTACC
The DNA here is from genome assembly GCF_002150505.1 of Algoriphagus ratkowskyi. Lineage (GTDB taxonomy): Bacteria > Bacteroidota > Bacteroidia > Cytophagales > Cyclobacteriaceae > Algoriphagus > Algoriphagus ratkowskyi. The sequence goes on along the minus strand of NZ_MSSV01000004.1, from coordinate 373,039 downwards.
AGCTAGTTGTCTCGAATCCAGCGCTAAGGGATGCTCTAAAGTTCTTCCTCTACCAATAAACTGCATCCTATCGGTTTCATAAGAAATTTCCTCCACTTCGCATCCATATACATCCATTAAATGGAAAAGATGAGGCGGAATTTCATCTTTGGAGCGGGGTCTCCTTGTACCAAAAATGGCGTTGTATTCACGCTTGATTTCCGTCTGAACGAACAGGTTACTAAAAGCAGGATGTGCCTCATCTGAGGCTTGAGTGGCTAAAACAATCTCGGTGTAACTTGTAATTTCCAACACTTTGTCTACCTGCGATCTATTAGTAATCTTAATTTTCCTTATCTCTACATTATCTTCGGGAGATACTACGATTTGCGTCTTGGTCTCAAACCCAAAATCTTGTCTATGAAACTCTATAGTTCCCTGTGAAAATATTGTTTCATAAGTTTTTGCTGGCTTAAGGGTCGGATGGTGAGTATTTGACCAGAAATGCCCACTATTTACATCTTTGATGTAGCAATAGATCCCATAATTATCTTTAATGGCATCTTCCCTCCATCTAGTTACCGCGATATTTCTCCAGCGACTGTATCCTCCCCCAGAGTTGGTGACCATCACTTGATAATTACCATTACTCAACAATTGTAATTCTGGAGCAGAGGTGTTTGGTGTATTTATAATTCGCAACTGAGAATCTGTTTTTGATGTCAGTAGTTCAGTCACCTTAGCTGTGTGAGCTTGGAAAATGGAGGTCCTTGGAATACGCTCTTGTAAAAGCAATAGTGTAGCTTGAAAGCGTAGCTCTGCAGCAAAACGATGTTGCATTGGCTTGTTCACTAAAACATAGGCAATAGATAAAAATCCCATCCCTTGGTGATGAGCCATATAGGAGTTAATGACTACATGATTTTCCCCACGAGGAACTCGTGTTTTGGTATAATCTATAGCTTCATAAAACCCATATTCGCCTTCAAAACCTAGTTCGGTTAAAAGCTTTAAATTAGAAGTTGCTTTTTTGGGAGAGACCATTAGTGCAAGCATAGTTGCATAGGGTGCTATCACTACATCATCCTCCAATCCACGCTTTAGACCCAATCCAGGGACACCAAAGGCTTGATATTGATAATTTAAACTTGTGTCCACACTGTTGTAGCCGGATTCTGATATTCCCCATGGCACATCTCGTTTTGCAGCATACTCTATCTGCCTTTTTACCATGGCCCTATTTGTCGCATGCAGCAGCGTATTCTCATACGTTGGCATTACTAACTGAGGCATCAAATATTCAAACATAGACCCACTCCATGATAGGAGTACAGGGCCATTTTTTGATTCAGTCAATAAACGTCCTAAAGAGAACCAGCTTTCCTGCGGCAATAATCCTTGCGCTATACCTACAAAGATCCCCAGTCTAGCTTCTGAGGCAAGCATATCATAATAGCTATCATCTCTTCTCAGCTCGTCCACATTATAGCCAATTGAAAGATGACTAGTGTCCTTGTTTAATAGAAAATCATATTCTACTATACTTAACTGCTCTAGTTCCTCCGCTATTACCTCAAATCTTCTAAGTTTTTCCGGAATATAGTGTAGACCTTTTTGTAAGGTAGATTCTACTCTAATCAACCATTCAACGTCTTCCTCTTGGTTTGTCTCTTTTTTATATTGTTCAATCAGTGGAACAAGCTCCACACTTATTTCATGGAGTTGGATAATAGATGGATTTTCATCCATTTTCGACAGAGTAGCAAATGTGTCTGGCACAGGTAACATCTCCAGCCAAGGAATATGACTATATAAATCTTCGCGTATATTTTTAATTTGGCTTTTAAAATTAGTCGCCCACTTACCTATTTCAGTGTGGTTATCAAACTCGGTTATTTTATTGCTTAGCGTAGCTATTTCATCCAAGTTTGCCTTTATCATTGTTAAAGAATTACTTTTTTTGCGAATCGCATCAACAAGTAAAATCTCCAAATCTTCTATTTCTTTACTATTTTGATTTTTGAGTAAATCTTGAAATATTCCTAAAGTAGCATGTATCCCTTTATAGCTTTCTACATTGAAAATAGGTTTGGATTTAAAAGCTAGAATTCCTTGGCGTAAAATCAGAAGATGACCCACTAAGTTTCCGCTATCTACCGTAGATACATAAGCAGGCTTTAGAATTGATAAAGTTCGAGTATCATACCAATTGTAAAAGTGCCCCCTGAAGCGCTCCATCTTATGCAAAGTGCCTATCGTGTTGCTACATCTTAAAAGCACTTCATCCATCACAATATAACCGAAGTCATAGGCTGTCAGATTTGAAAGCAGAGACAATCCGATATTAGTAGGCGAAGTTCGATGTGCAACTACAGGATCTGGGTGTTTTTGGAAATTATCAGGAGGAAGCCAGTTTTCTCCCTCATTTACGAAGTGTTCGAAAAAACTCCATGTTTTTCTTGCCGTTTTGCGCAGAAATATTTTTTCATCTAGGTTGAGATTTGAGGCTCTTTCCTTTTCTGACAGACTTAATCTCCAAGCAAGCGAGGGAGAGAGAAACCATAAAATGAGTATAGGTATGGAAACAAAAAATGCAGGTGAGTTGGAATTTAGAAATAGTATAAGACACAGAAATGCTAAAACCGGCCCTATCCACATTTTCTTAGCAATGAACCATAAGCTATTTTTCGATTGACTGGAAGCCGTGGCAGAGGGTGTCCATTCTAATAGTTTTTTACCACTTACAAGCATTCTCCAGTGGGTCCGAAATATAGCGTCTGTGAAGCGAAAAGCTTCATAGGGCAATACTGCTATACCAAACATAAAGCGTAATAACACATCTTTAACAGAATTACCTACATCTGTAATATGAGCCTTAAAATCTAAATCTTCAGGACGGCGGAATAATTGCAGAAAGGCTGCAGCCATCACAGGCAACAATATTATAATGGTTACGCCAAGTGTCCAGAACCAAGGCTTGGGTAATATAGACCATCCAAGAACCAAGATTAACAGCAGAGAAATAGGCAATAAACTCCTACGAAGATTATCGGCTATTTTCCACCGAGAAATTATAGAGAGATTATTTGCAACCAATTTTCCACTTGCATTTCTTACAAAAGGAAGTACCCATGAGGCTATTTGCCAATCTCCCCTGATCCATCGATGATGTCGCTTTATATCGGCCTCATAATTGGAAGGATTATTTTCATATAACACTACATCGCTTACCAAACCTGATCTTGTATAACACCCCTCTAACAGGTCATGACTCAAAATACGGTTTTGAGGAAATCGATTGCCGAGCACATTTTCAAATATATCTACATCGTAAATACCCTTTCCAATAAAAGAACCTTCTTCAAAAATGTCCTGATAAACATCAGAAGAAGCTCTGGTGTAAGGATCAATACCTTTCATATCCCCCTGCAAACGCAAATAGAGAGAGGTTTGATTCTTTGGGAAATCGGATGCTACTCTGGGTTGAAGAATTCCATATCCCTCCACGACACGTTTTCTACGCACGTCATAGACGGCATGATTGAGAGGATGGGCCATGGTAGCGATCAATTTCCAAGCTGCTTCTCTGGGAAGTTGTGTGTCTGAATCAAGAGATAGTACATACTTTATACTTTTCAGGACTCTAAAATCTCCAACAGTGTGACTGAAATCATCACTCACACCTTCTCTTAAAAGTGCATTTAGGGCAGAAAGTTTTCCTCTCTTACGCTCATATCCCATCCACTTGTTCTCTTTGGGATTCCACTTTCTAGGTCGATGAAATAGATAAAAAATATCCGGACTTCCGTCCAGTTTATATTTCACATTCAATTGCTGAATTTTTTCCTTGACAATATTGACAAACAGATGATCATTGGGCATAGTCTCAGAGTCCGCATCTGTGAAATCCGTCAGAAAACTGAAGTATAAATTCTTCTCTCGATTTGCTAAAAATCGAATTTCAAGAGCTTCAATATTCTCTTCAATTTCATTTTTGCTCGAGAGCATGGTTGGAATAGTCACCAGAGTGCTATACTCGACAGGAATTCCTTTTGAAAAATCCAGCCTTGGAAGAATTCTTGGTTTAACCCAAATAGTTGCTAACCAGTTAGTGAAGGAAATAGCTAGATGTATGCCGCCTGCTAAACATAATGCACCAACCAAAAGCAGAATTGAAACGCTGAAATCTCCATAAATCCAGGCCACTGAAAGCATCCCAAATGAGATGCAAAGTGTTAGAATTGATATTGAAAAAAGGTAAATGAACACTGGCCTTCTCTCCATGAAGCTGGTCAATGTTTGTCTAAAAGTTGGGCGCATTTGCGATTCTTTCCGCAATTGGTCTAATCCTTTACCTATAAGAAAATACCCTACATGCTGTTCTCTAGAAAATCGATCCTTACTTAAAGGATATTGATTAGTTAACTCAATAGTTTTCTCAGCGATTTCAGTTTCGGAAAACGAACTATGAGCAGCTATAGATTCTATCACATGCCTGTACCTATCTCTAGTAGCAAAATCTAATTTGGTATAAATGCCTGTGATATCCTTTCTTAAGGTTTGCTCAACTTTACTTGTAACTTCTACAAATTTGCGCCAATCAGCAGAACCTATAAATCTTAAGGTGACTATACTGTTTTTTACAGATACCTGATCAGCAGCTTGTTTCTGATTTTCATTCCAAACTAAGTCTGCCCCGGCTATGCCTTCTTTGGATAGCTGTTGTTCTAGCCAGCTGATTGGCAATGCAAATGTGGGACCTTTGCCTTGTAGCTTGCGAGTAAATCCAGCAACAAATGGACTGTTCAAAACAGGCTTTGATCTCGCCATATCTGAGATAGTCAATACTAGATCGGCAGGATCCTTCTTGACTGTTTCTATCATTTGCTCACTCCAATAATCTGCTAGATTATTGTCAATCATATCTAAGGCTGTATTTTCTGCTATCCTTCTAAGATTTTCTATTACAGCAAGCTTAAGCATGATCGGGATAGCCCATAATTCTCCCAGCGTGAGAAATTTTTCAGTTTGATAGGAAGACACAAAGCTTCTCAAGCCGTTTGAATCAACATGACCATCACTGTGTGAAATTATCTCTATTGCGATGTCATATACTCTGGGCATCCCTCTAGAATCTCCATTTGCCAAATACGGCAAACCCTCACTATATTTTTTCGGTAAGTGTTTTTTAGCAATTACTATTTGTTCTTCTATTAAATAAAAGTTATCTAAAAGCCACTCTGCAGCAGGTGTAATGGATTGTCCGGATTGAATACTTTCAACCAAGAGATTTCGTACCTCCACCAAAATTTTCTCATTATCATCTAATCTTTTCAGAAGTTTATCCTCCCTTTTGCCTTTCCATATCTGATGAGAACCTGCTACGATTACCGCGTGAGCTTTCATTTGATTGAAATTGTATAACTCTGAGCGTATGGGGTCTGATGAATTTGAATTCAGAAAGGAATTACCTTTCTGAAAATACTCACGCATACTGGATAGCATTTCAAAAACTGTATTGCTTTTAAGCTTCATAGTCAATAAATAATTTATTTCTAGGGAGGTATTAAAAGGTAGTCAAAAAATATATAAAATCTGATAATCATAAGAGAAGCAGTAAAAATTACTACTTAATTAGTTTTTTTCTAAATTTGAGTTGGATTTGCAATGATAGCATCATGATATCATCCCAGAATTCTCATCTAATAGAAAGCTATTTATATAGTGAGTTCGAGGATTGCACAGGTTAACTGCCAAATAGATTATTTTTCCAAGGAAGGAATATAATCGGCAATACTTCCTTATGTTTTGAATCTGAGGAAGGGGAAATATTATTGTAATTTGGACAATGCCAATTAATTGAATATGATCATGTAAACTGGCTGTGTAGAATAATAATTAATAAATACATGTTTTATGAAGATCGGAATAATCCTCATTTCTTATTTTTTATGTTTTCTGAGTATAAACGATCTCAAAGCACAAAGCATAAGAATCATCCCTCAGCCTAATGAGCTGATCACAAAAAATGCAAGTTTCACGCTAAATTCAGAAGTAAGCATAATTGCGTCCTCAATAAGCAACGCAACTGCCCTGACCCTTCAAAAATACCTCCAAGAGGAGTTTGGTTTTCAAAATGAAATCATAGAAGCAAAACTTGCTAACGAAAAAGCCATTGTTTTTAGAATGAAAGCTGACCTTCCAAAAGAAGGATATGAATTGATTATCGACGATGAAAAGCTAGAAATAACAGCTTCCAATTCTACCGGATGGTTTTATGGAGTGCAAAGTCTAAAGCAGCTGCTACCTCAAGCATCTGATGTAAAAAGCAACTCCTCCTCGCTGAAAATTCCCGCAGTAAGTATTACTGATTCACCAAGGTTTGCGTGGAGAGCATTTATGCTGGATGAAGCCCGTTATTTTAAGGGAATGGAACAGGTAAAGATGCTATTGGATGAGATGGCCTTACTAAAAATGAATGTTTTTCATTGGCATTTAGTCGATGATCAAGGTTGGAGAATTGAAATAAAGAAATATCCTCTACTGACTGAAGTAGGATCCAAAAGAAAAAGTACCCAGGTAGGGCCTCTCAAGTGGGCCAGCCCTATTCAATCTGCTGAACCACATGAAGGTTTTTATACGCAGGAGCAAATCAAAGAAATAATCAAGTATGCTCAAGAGAGGCATATTACTATAGTTCCTGAAATAGAAATGCCTGGCCACTCAAGCGCAGCAATTGCGGCCTACCCATGGTTAGGCACCGTGAAAAAGGAAATTGAAGTACCTATCCTATTTGGGGTTGGGACAGATGTATATGATGTTTCTGATCCAAAAGTTTATAAGTTTTTAACGGATGTACTTGATGAAGTGATTGCTCTTTTTCCTTCAAAAGTAATTCATATAGGAGGCGATGAAGTGAAGTATAATCACTGGAAAGAATCAGACGCAATTAACGCTTACATGAAAGAGAAGAACCTATCTACTCCAGCTGATTTACAGATATTTTTCACCAACAGTATATCTCGTTATTTGAATAACAAAGGAAATCGTATGATGGGCTGGAATGAAATAATGGGGCATAACCTACATGAGTATCAAGATGAAGGTGATACAGAATCGAATCAGAGATTGGCTGAAGGCACCATTGTACATTTTTGGAAAGGAGATGAGGAGTTGGTCAACCAAGCTGTCAGCAGCGGATATGAAATTGTCAACTCACTTCATACCAATACTTACCTTGATTATGACTATGGAAGTATACCATTGTCCAAAGCTTATGCCTTTGATCCGATCCCAAAAAATCTTGATGCTAAGTATCACAGTAAAGTAATCGGTACTGGCTCGCAAATGTGGGGAGAGTGGATTCCAACTAATGGACATATGCATTTTTTAGTATTCCCAAGAATCGCAGCATTTGCTGAAGTTGGATGGACTGAAACTGAAAATAAAAATTATGATGCCTTCAAAATCGCTTTGAAGAAGCTTCAAAAGAGCTGGGAGAAAAAAGGAATTTACTACGCACCAGATTCTGCTGTCGGCAAATAATTGATTGAAATATTCAGCGTGATTCTAGCGACCCAAGGGTTAAAATTTAGACTAAAGTTGGCAATCCTTAGTCTCCAATAACGTCGCCTTTCTTATCAGAAAATTCTTTCATTAAACTTGACTATCAATCAAACAATTGACTTTTGGAACCCATAACCCGACTGTATTTATTTCTAGGGCGGAATGTTGAGACCAGAAGAATCCGTGAATGATTCACAATGTTCAGTTTTATTGCTACTCACTATTGCATAGCTAGTTAATGTAGCTTGAATTTGGGAAATTGGCGTAGAATTAGCTAACAGAATTTTACATTTTAAAATAGATCGCTTCCTCCTCTCAATTGATATGATGAACACTAAAACATTTCTTTTCTTCATCCTTTTCATGATTTCAGCATCATTTGGCCATGCCCAAACAGAAATAACTGAGCAAATAAAAACAGACCGAGATAATCAACTCAAGGAACTGAATGAAAAATTGAAAAATAATGAGGAAATAGTTAATCGACTTACGGAGAAACTCGCAGCAACGGACAACAAAACAGCATCCGATAAAGAGAAAATCGAGGACATGGAAAAACTGCAAATTGCCCTTGACACACGATTGAAAATCTTGGAAGAAGCTCCTAAAACGAAGATAAATCTCAACGGCCAATTGGCATTCACTGAACTACTTAGCATACAGCGTGATATTCAGCCACTCGAACTATTTCTTACCTCTCAATCATTTTTTGATCAGCTGGGGAGCATTGGAAAAATCCAACAGTACAAAAGCTTTGCAAACTGGAAAACTGACTTTGACAAATGGTATGAAAAAGATGGCAAAACTGATCCAATGACCGGTTTACTTCAAAACTCCCTGACATTAATATCTTCAGCATCTTCAATCGTCCCACTTTATGGGACCATGGTCAACACCGCAATTTCAGGTGTCACAAGTTTAATGGGTACACTAGGGAAAAAAGAAAAAGACCTCTACGACAAAACTCCAGAAATGCTGAGAATCCTGACTATTTCCAGTCAATTTGAGCAACAAAAATCTATCATAGACCACGAATGGACGCTGATCAATCAAGAACTAGAACAACTTCAAAAGGAAAACACAAGCTTACTTGATGAGCAGATGAGCTATTTTGGAATTGATAAACAACAATTCGAAAGGAGGTATTTAAAAGCTACCTTGGATTCGGAGCGCGAGCAATTTAAAAACGAGAGCCGCAAATCGATTTCTGATAAAATCGCAACTCTTGACAGGTCTGCTGATACTAGGGGGAAATGGCTTGGGCAAGTAGAGACTTATATGTATAAAGTACAGTCCTTGAGATTGAGATTTGGACAGCTGACCACTCGTATGTTGGCAAATATTGACCAATATGATGCACTTTTGAAAAACTATTCTGATTCAGGGAAATTCCCTATAGAGTTTACCTCAAAAATCATCGCGATGAATAGCCCATTAAACAACCTGCGGAATAAATTCTACTCAAGCTTCAATCCTGCTAAATATATAGAAGACTCCGCGGTCATGTACATTGAGAGGCAATAACCTAAATAATTGGATGTAATCACAAGGAATGTAACGGTTAAAATCTGTAATTTCCGCTTACTTCTCATGAACACATATTCGCACCTGATCATTTATTTGAGAATTTCATGCTTTCAGAAACGTGAAAAAATTTATCATACCAGCCATCGCTTTCATTGTTCTTATCATAGGAATGGTTTTTCTATTTATTCCCTTTATACCAATTGGCTGGCTATTAGTAGCCATAGCCTCCTTACTAATGGCACCCTATTTTAAATTCATGCGGAACTTTATAGGCTGGCTTACAAAAATTGACAAGACAGGATTTGTAAAAAAAGCGGGGGAAAAGGCATCGGGTTTATATGAATGGGCTGGAGATCCTAAAGGAGCTGAAAAACTTGAAGCGATTATCGAAGAGAACACTCAAACAGATGAGGATTAAAAAACACAGTTAATTTTCAATACTTCTGACTACTAAACACATCACATGAGATGAGAGTCAAAACTCTATTTTTAAATTTACAGACTACTTTAATTGAATGATATTTGATCCCGCAAAATATCATTAAGCCATTAGTAGGCACAAAAATATCAAACTACATTTCCATATGATCTTGATGTTATTCATCGGACAAATCTTTCACCCAAAATGGCAAAAATAAATTTGTGAAGAAGGTAATTCAGATATCTTCATCCACTGTAGTCTTTCTATAATTTATAAGTTGGGCAGATTAGCATGGGTGGAAATGTAGTCCTTGTCCTAGGCCAAAAAACATTACAATCGTTATTTGGAAGAAGTAAAAGTCACGCTTTGTGTTCTTAATACTGAAACTGGTATCGGTACTTTGGGAACAAATGGAAATGCTGTAGGCAAAAAGCCACATCTGCACTTTGATATTATGACAATGATTCCAAATCTATGGTGTATTAGATCCTTTGAATACAGAATCTATATAGCCATATATTTAAATCCCATCGAATTCCTTAAGAATTAGGTAGGGGAAATTGCTCTTAAAGTTTTACCGCCTACTTTCTATTCTTATCTCTCTCTTCATTATCTACTGTCTCTTCTTGAGGATCAGTCTCGCGATCATTTTCTCGTTGAATTTTTCTGTAATCTTCTTTAGTTGGCGGTTTTGAGTCTCCCGAATCCCCAGGTGTTTTACGAGTTGATCCTTTGTCTACGCCTTCATCTGTTTTTCCAAAAAGACCGAAAGGCAAAATCGCTTCTGAGCTATAATTTGTAAGTAACATATTGGTTTAGTTTTAATTATTAGGTGAAAGCCAAATATCACGCCATCCGCTCACAACAGATTCAAACTCACATTTCTCATTAAATACATCTAGGAATTTCAACAATTAGCATACTTTCATCCCCAAACCGAACAATAAATTCGAGATCGTATAAATAATTAATCAATGCTCAGCTATTGTCCAATTTCTGAAAATAGCCTGTAAAAAAATGCTTAGTGGCCCTCATCAGCACCGTAAAGGAATTCTATAAATTCCTCCTTATCAATTGCTCCAAAATAATTGCTTAAATCAACAGTCTCCAAAGCATTTTCTATTGAAGGTTTATCATAGGGTAAACCTTCTAGTTTTCCTTCTAACTCCGTGACAGAATCTTTACCGAAAAAATCCCCATAGATTTTCAAATCTTCAATTAGACCATGCTCCACAAGTATCCGTACATCGAGTTCACCTACAACAAAGCGCTTATTGCGCTTAACATTGAATTTAGGAGCACGGCCATAGTTCCAGTCCCATGTGTCATACTTTTCAGCCTTTAGCTCTTGCACTCCTTTCCATTCTTCGGGAGTAAGGTGGTAAGTTTCGAATGCTTCGTCTTCGGCATAAAGACCTTTAAGCAGCAATTCTCTAAAATCCTGAATGCTGATTTTCTGCTGAAGAAACTCGCTGATGTTTGCTACCCTGCTTCGAACAGATTTATGGCCTTTGGACTCAATCTTACTCATTTTGACATTCAGTGCATTGGCAACTTCACCCAGATCCGTATCAAACAATAAGGTGCCGTGACTGATCATGCGTTTTCCCGTAGAAAATTGGGCCGCTCCAGAGATCTTCTTCCCTTTCACTAAAATATCATTTCGACCGATCATCTCAGCATCAAGTCCCAGCTCCTTCAGCACATCCACCACTGGCCGTGTAAACTCCTTGAAGTTGTGCAGTTTGGTGACGTCATGCATATTGATAAAACTGAAATTTAGATTACCGTGATCATGATACACCGCTCCTCCTCCACTCACGCGACGGACAACATGGATATTATTATCCTCGATGTATTCTTGATTTACCTCCTCTATGGTGATCTGATTTCTGCCTATGATGATGGAAGGTTCATTGATATAAAAAAGTAAATAATCATGATCAGTATTGAATTTTCTGGCAATATATTCCTCCAATGCGAGGTTCAGACGGGGATCTGTATTCCCCTCATTTTCTACAAAAATCATATGGTAAAGGCAATTTGTGAAGCGTTAAAGTTATTCAACTTAGAGGGAATTGATAGATGTTTGGGCTAAAAAACCATGCTTTCCACCATCAATTCCCTATAAATATTACTTCTACTCCATTCCCTCAATTTCCTCTATCGGTACTCTCTTGATAAATTCATCATAGTAAGGATTATCCTGATCTGAGTATGTTCCATAAGCATTTAAAAGAAAACCTTTTTCATCTGCGTCTCCATGAAGCAAATAGATCACTGCCATATCAGCTGGATCTGATTCTCCCTCGAATCGGTACACCTTAACGATTTTAAGTTGCTCTGGCTGATATATCTTCTCTGAATCATCGAAGCTAGCTCCTGCTCTTTTTATATTTAACTCCTTACCATAGCCTCTTCCTGGGAGGATATTCAATACTTGTGAATAGGTAGTCATTGATTTAGATGTGCTCATGATTTCTATTTTTAGATACAATTAAACAGGAATAGACTCTCTGCTTGCAACGGTAGAGCAAGACCAAGTCCATCTAGCATTTATTCACTAAACAATCCTGCGTACATTCTACCAGAGCCATTCTCTTATTCAAATAGCAGTTTATTTAATCATACATTTAAAAGCGAATGTGGCGAATTTTCCTCTATGTGGGCAGCGTGGCAACTATTTCCACCATAAATATTAGATCAAAATTAGTACGAATTAGGCTTCCTCATCCTTCGTTATTTTATCCACCACCAGTGCAATTGCTCCATCACCAGTCACATTACAAGCCGTACCAAAACTGTCCATTGCGATATAAAGGGCGATCATCAAGCCTATCATCTCCTCACTAAAACCTAGCATAGATTGCAAAACTCCAATAGCCGCCATGATCGCGCCTCCTGGAACTCCAGGCGCGGCCACCATTGCTACTCCTAGCATAAATATAAAGCCGGCAAACATCCCAAAGTCAAAAGGAACGCCTTGAAGTATCATCAAAGCGACTGCACAAGCAGTGATTTTCATAATGCTCCCTGAAAGGTGAATAGTAGCGCAAAGTGGAATCACAAATCCAGCAATTTTTGGCGATACCCCATTTTTCTCTGCTTGCTCCAAAGTAACTGGAATAGTGGCTGCAGAGGATTGTGTTCCCAAGGCGGTGAAGTAAGCAGGCATCATTGTCGCCAGCAACTTAAATGGGTTTTTGTGCACGATGGCTCCTGTAATTACATACTGCAAAATCAGCAGGAAAATATGCATTGCGAAGATTACTCCAATGATATTTAGGAATACCGAAAGGATGGAATATACCTGTCCACTGTAAGCCATATTAGCAAAAATTCCCAAGATAAATAGCGGCAATAATGGCACAATCACATTCTCAATTACCTGCATGATAATCGTTTCAAAATTCTTCACCACTTTCTTCAGCATGGAATTCTCCTGATAAGAAAGTCCTAAACCTATCACAAATGCCAATACCAAAGCCGACATCACATCAATCACCGCAGGAATGACAATACTGAAATAAGGAATTAGATCTTTCCCTCCCTCTGAAATCTCCGCTGCATTATTGATATGCGAAGAAAGGAGTGACGGGAAAATCGTAGATGAAGTGAAATAACTCATGAATCCTGAAAAGATCGTTGATCCATAGGCAATAGCTGCGGTAATCAATAGCATTTTCCCAGCTCCCTTTCCTAGATCAGAAATTGCTGGCATGATCAGACCGAGAATAATTAATGGAATGGCGAAGTTCAGAAACTGACCAAAAAATGAATTAAAGGTTGCGAAAACTCTATTGATGGACTCCGGCAAGTAAAGGCCGAAAACTATGCCCAATACTATGGCAACAAATACTTTAAATAGGAGGTTGGAAAATAGACTCTTCATAGTTATTAACTGTAATTCTGGATTCGCTAGGCTGCTTCGCCTTTTTAATCATTTTGAGTTCGCTAAGATATAAGAATAGGGTTTTAGAAATTAATGGAATTGAATTATTTGATAACTTGTCTTCCTTTATTCTTTACCAAATAATTTTCCTTGAGTGTAAAAAAAACTGCTCAATGGCTAAGTGTTGAGCTAACTACTTCACACCAATCTCACTATAACACGCTATTCATGATTAGACTATTACAGAAAGTTACGCTTGCGCTATCCATCTTAATTATCCCGATTGGGAGTTACTCACAAACCATAAGCTTAAAGTCTGACAATCAACACTTGGAAGAAACCTTTAATTGGGCAGTAGAGAAAGCGTTGAGTTGGAAAATGTCAGGGAAATATGGTGAAATAAATAGACATGAACGAAGTGAAGGCTTAGGATTCAAAGTTGAAGTCCCTTACCTACCATCCTATTGGGCTGGCTATGCGCATCGATCTGCATATTACATTCGAGACTTTGCACATCAGATTGCCGGTGCTCATTTAGTAGGCATGGATGAGGAAAACTATGCGATGATGGAAAAATTCGCTGAATACACTACTACCGATAAGCAATGGTATTCCTGGTGGGCTCTCAATTTTGACGGCAGCGTTTTCACTTTGGACGCTCCAAATCCTCCCGGTACTGAAAGTTACACTGGCTATCCTGCTCACTTTATAAATAAACCCGGCGAATCCTTTGTGAGGGAGATCCCAGCCATGTTCGAATTGGTGGAGAAGGCATGGAAAAGTTATTTATGGACGGGAGATATAAGGTATATTGAGAATAGCGCGCTATGGAATATGTACGAAAAAGTTGTAACTGACTTTGTGACTCTGCACGATGCTAATAAAAATGGTATTCCCGAAGGGCATGGAAATATTTTCGAAGGATCATCCACTTACAACGAAGCTGACATTTATCCTTTAGAAGCTGGCGATGCCATAGGTGCTCAATATCAGGCCTATTTGGCCTACGCTGCGTTTTTGTCAGAAAGAAACCTAAATAAGCAAGCGAATGAACAAGTGGAAAGAGCAGTTACGCTAAAGAAGTATTTTAACACTAACTGGTCCATCGCAGACGGTACAGATTTATATTCTTGCGCACTCACTTCTTCTGGAGAAAAATATCCTCTTTTCAATAAGGAAACGAGTTGGTTTATGCCAATGAAACTTTTGACAGAGCCTGGTAAAAGGAATGACGCTTACTTGGACTTTATCTCTGAACAGCTTGGAGATGGTGTGGGCACAGCCAATCCTAAGGAAGGTTCTCCCGCAAATATCGAAGCCTATACTTATTTGCCCGACACTTATTTCCCTTATGGAAGAGTAGAGGAAGCTTGGAAGTGGATGCAATATATTATTGATCAAAAAGACAAACCTCATGTAGTCAAGCAGCAAGGTAAAAACGGCGATTATCCTGAGGTTTCATTTACCCTAGTAAGCCAAGTGGTAGAGGGACTGATGGGTGTAGAACCAGATGCTGCCAACCATATGATTTCTACTCTTCCAAGAATGCCAAATGAAATTGGTCATTTGGATTTGGATAGGTTGAAAATTGGAGATCATACAATTGCTGTATATCAATCAAACAGGAAAACAGAAATAACACATTCCGTGGGAGATCAACCGTTGACCGCGAAGATCAGATTCTATGGAAACCATGATGCAATCTTGGTAAACAACAAAAAAACTAAAGCCAAGAAAGCATCCCTCAATGGAATAAATTTCAGCTACATAACCGTAAAATTACAAGCTGGAGAAAAGGTGGAAGCTTCCATCTAATCTAAAAAATGCTTTAGAACTTGTAGCGAGGGTTTTCAAAAAATATACGATTCTCCTAGCTACTTAGCTTTCTGAAAAACCATATAATGTTGGATGGGCAGATAAGTCCCGTTTTGGACCAAGTCAAAACCATTAATCTTCAACTCCTTTACAGCTTGTTTCTCAGTCATTTTGTGGAGTGGTTTAATCGCTATACTCGGATCCTCACCTTTGTATTCCAATAGCAAAATCTTTCCATCTGGTTTTAGTGACTTATAAATTGCTGTCAGCATTTCCCGCGGATAAGCCAATTCGTGATATACATCGACCATTATAACCAAGTCAATTTCTCCTTCAGGAAGATTTGGAGATTTCTCTGTTCCTTTGATGGATACTACATTTTTTACTCCCAACACCTCACTTCTCTTTTTGATATAGGATACAGCATCTTCCTGAATATCTACCGCATAGATTTTTCCCTCGGGAATAAGTGGTGAAATACGGAACGTGTAATACCCAGATCCTGCACCAATATCCGCTACTACACTTGAGGAGTTTATCGGTAGATTTTTCAAAGCGGCTGCAATCCCTTCCTCCCGCTCCCGTTCGGCTCGTTCTAGCCACTCTTTTCCCGCAAAACCCATGACTTGAGAGATTTCTCTGCCCTGATAGACTTTACCCGTTCCATCTCTGCTTGGAGTTATATAAGTGTAAGTATCTTCAACGCTTGACTGAGTCTGACAGGAGGAATTAATACTAAAGAACGAAAATAGCAGGAAAGGAAGGATTAATTTTTTCATAGAGTCTTTATATATAACTCGTTTATAACAGGCTTGTTTCAATTTCAATCTCTATACTTTTTCATGAAATAACTCTATAAACCCAAAGTAAACGGAATATAAATTATAGCAGTATTTCAAGATTCAATAATCTACCAAAGAATATCATTATAAGTAAAGCTCTGACTCGACTTTCCCTATTCCCAACTAGAAACTACTTATTTAAGTAACTCATTATCAATTAGATAGTTGTTTCATTAAGTTTTAAAAGTTATATTAAAGAATCGTTTTTTAATTATCCTTATTTCAACTAGTAAATTATTTAACTTAAAATATTTTTATATGAAAGACCTAAATAGTAATTCTCGAAGAAATTTTATCGGAAAAATTGCTCTTGGATCAGCGATCGGAGGGTTTGCTGGGATGGGTAATCCAGCTATTGCCATTCCAATAAATGAAGAAAAAATCTCAATGCATGAAGCAGATGAATGGTTTGAAAATGTGAAAGGTTCTCATCGTATAGTTTATGATGGATCCACTCCTCATGATGGTTTTGCAATTATCTGGAATTGGGTATTTTACCTAACTAATAATCAAACCGATAGTCCCGATTCGGACATTACAGCAATGACAGTTCTTCGTCATAGTGGTGTTGGTTTTGCATTGGAAGACAGGCTTTGGTCAAAATACAAGCTTGGAGAGGCTCTTGGAGTGAAAGATCCAGCAACAGGAACAGCCTCATTAAGAAATCCATATTATGATCCAAAGCCAGGTGATTTTCCAATGCCACAGATACAAGGGATAAAGGATTTGATTGGAAGAGGTGCTATGTTCTGTGTTTGTGACCTAGCATTACAAGTTAATAGTGGAGCGATAGCTAAGAAGATGAATTTGAAAATGGAGGATGTTTACCAAGATATGTTGAGCGGAGTCCTACCTGGCATACAACTAGTACCATCTGGAGTTTGGGCTTTGGAAAGAGCTCAGAAGCATGGATGTGCCTATGTATTTGCTGGTGGATAATAGAAAAACAATTTAATATCTATTCTAAATAATTTAGGTTAGACATCAGTCATGTTATTAAACATGAATTTATCAAAGCTCGAATACAAACAAATCCAGACTCTTCTCAGAATCGGGATTTGTTTTTAGTAAGTTTTTGCCCCGATCTGTGAAGACACAGATCGGAACTACAAGTTGAGAACAAGTGGTCTGTGAGACACAGACCAAGGCTAAGGGCGAAGATTAGTGGTTTGTGGAGAAACAAACCACGGCTGCATGGAAGCAGGACAACAATGGTTCGACAAGCCTGTTCGGCGACTGACGGGCTCACCAACCGTGTCCTCCGCGATCCCGATAGCTCGGTACTCCGCGTCCACTGCGGTTAAAAAAAAATCATTTCCTCATTTTCTTATACGCATTGATCAAGCCATTCGTAGATCCATCATGAGCAGTGATTTCTTCATCTCCACTGAGCTCAGGAAGAATGCCAGAAGCCAAAACCTTACCTAGCTCCACTCCCCACTGATCGAAGCTGAATATATCCCAAACCACACCTTGCACGAATATTTTGTGTTCGTACATCGCAAGTAGTTGACCAAGTGTGTATGGTGTAATCTCCTTCACCAAAATTGAATTTGTAGGTCGATTTCCTTCGAAAACTCTATGTGGAGCAATCTCCTCTATCTGCTCATCAGACTTACCCGCAGCTTTCATTTCTACTTTCACATCTTCCAAAGACTTCCCTTTCATTAAGGCCTCAGTCTGTGCAAAAAAGTTGGAAAGCAGCTTCTGGTGATGGTCCCCTATAGGATTTTGAGAGATCGCAGGAGCGATAAAATCACAAGGAATCAAATGTGTGCCTTGATGGATCAACTGATAAAAAGCATGCTGTCCGTTGGTTCCAGGCTCTCCCCAGATAATCGGGCCGGTTGTATAATTCACTTTTTCACCAGAGCGGCTAACGTACTTACCATTGCTTTCCATATTTCCCTGCTGGAAATACGCTGCAAATCTATGCATGTACTGATCGTATGGAAGGATCGCCTCAGAACTTGCTCCGAGGAAATTGGTATTCCAAATACCGATCATCGCTAGGATAACAGGGATATTTTGATCAAACTCACTTTGACGGAAGTGCTTATCCATTGAATGCGCTCCTTGTAGGAGTTTATCGAAATTATCGAATCCGATGGTGCAGGCAATCGGCAAACCAATCGCAGACCAAAGAGAATACCTTCCTCCTACCCAATCCCAGAACTCAAACATATTGTCGGTATCAATCCCGAATTCAGAAACTGACTTGGCATTGGTAGAAAGTGCTACGAAGTGCTTGGCAACCGCTGCATCATCCTTAGCATGATCCAAGAACCAATCTCTCGCAGAATGCGCATTGGTCATAGTTTCCTGTGTAGTGAACGTCTTGGAAGCGATAAAGAACAAAGTCGTTTCGGGATCTACTTTCTTCAAAGTCTCTGCTATATGCGTCCCATCTACATTTGACACAAAGTAGATTTCAATATCTGGATTCTTAAATGGCTTCAATGCCTCAGTCACCATCACCGGACCAAGATCAGATCCACCAATACCGATGTTTACGAGTGATTTGATTGGTTTTCCAGTATAACCTACCCACTCTTTATTTTGAATTTTGTCTGCAAAAGTCTTCATCTTTTTCAAGACAGCAGAGATATCCTCCATGATATTATGCCCATCCAGATAGACTGATTCATCAGCTGGATTTCTCAGTGCGGTGTGCAATACAGCTCTTCCCTCGGTGACATTAATAGGCTTTCCTGTAAACATATCCTCAATAGCGACATGCAGTTTGCACTCACGCGCCAGATCAAAAAGTGCATCCAGAATATCAGGATTCAGCCTATTTTTAGAAAAATCAACCAAGATATCTTCCGTCGTAATGCTCAATCTATCAAAGCGCTCCCGCTCATCGAATTGAGAAAGAATGGTCATGTCTTTAGTATCTTCAGCAAGTTGCTGTAATCTTGCCCAGGCTGGAGTGGTTGTAGGATTAATTGCGTTCATTGGTTTGTTTTGATAGGAATGAGTCACAAAAATAAGGTTTATCTTCTGGGATGAAAGGCTTTTATACTTCTTACCTATTAGCGCTCCTGAATGCTTGAATACAGAAAAACTATTTCAATTTATAAAAAGATTAATTAGTTTCGAGAAACATACTATTCAAGCCCCAATCATGGTTTTCAAGTGTAAAATACTAATAAGCCTATTCTTTTATACGTCTCTAGTGACGGAATGCCTTATCGCTCAAGAAAGGGTAATCATCAAATTAGATGGAGGAATGACTCCAGTTCTTAATGAAAACTTTGGAACACATAAATACAATCAAATTCTAACCACAGGAAAGGACAGCTCCTCCATTTCCAAAATTTATGATCTCAAAAACCGACTGTACAGTCAAACCACAGAGAAATATAATGAGGAGCTGGGCTATAATGAGGCTATTATATCTAAGTATGACACGCTACAGAATTTAATTTCCAGCGAAATAAAAAATGTGGACAATGGGAGTTTTGTCAGGGTTTTCTTGGATGAAGAGAAAGTAGTTTCGCGATTAGAATATATCTCAGGTCAAGATTATAAATTCTATCTGGCTGATTCGGAAACTCCATTGATTGAGAGCAAGAAAGACCCAATGCAGCTCCAAACTAATTATGAGATGAGTGAATACCATAGATTTCTAGCTCAAAACCTAAAGTACCCTCAACAAGCGAGAGATAGAAGAGAAATGGGTACGGTAATACTTAAGCTCGATGTCAACGAAGCAGGGGAAGTTGTGGAGATTTCCTGCCTCAATGAAGATGATCTTTATAAGCCATTGATTAAAGAAGCCATTCGAGTGGTCGAAGCATATAACCCAAGTTTCATCGCGCCAATTGACATGCATGGAAACAAAACAACATCCATGGTGAGAGTGCCTATTGGTTTCAAATTGAGCTAAATTAAAAAAACCCGTCATTTCTGACGGGTTTTGCATATAAATTCTTCAAAACTAAAGCAGGGAAACTAACACCAGCGATTTCGCTACTCCGGTCTTCGGTCTCCCGTCTTCCAGCTCATTAGTCCTTCAAGAAATCCCTCAACACATAATTCAGAATTCCTCCATGCTTGTAGTAAGCATTCTCTACCTGTGAATCCAATCTGGAAAGCACTTGGATTTTCTTCTCCTGAGAATCAGAAGTGACAATTACCTCGAATTTCTGACCTGGAGTTAACCCTGATTCAATTCCAACAATGCTGAATTCTTCCTTGCCTGTTAAGCCTAAACTCTCGGCTGTTTCTCCAGGCAAGAACTGAAGTGGCAATACGCCCATTCCAACCAAGTTGCTACGGTGAATACGCTCATAACTCTCGGCAATCACAGCTTTAATACCCAACAATGTGGTTCCTTTTGCCGCCCAGTCACGGGAAGATCCTGATCCATATTCTTTGCCCGCCAAGACTACAAGCGGAACACAGGCTGACATATATTTCTCAGAAGCTTCGAATACGCTCATTTCTTCTCCAGAAGGAATATAGGTTGTAAAGCCTCCCTCTTGTTTACTGAGTTGGTTTTTGATCCGCACATTTGCAAAGGTACCGCGAACCATCACTTCGTCATTTCCCCTTCTCGAACCGTAGGAGTTGAAATCTGGTCGCTCCACACCTCTTCCATTCAGGTATTTGCCTGCCGCAGAATCAGGTCTAAATGATCCCGCCGGCGAAATATGATCTGTAGTAATAGAATCACCCAATTTCAACAGAACTCTCGCATTCAAAATGTCTTTTGCGGTTGGCACTTCAGTAGAAATATCTTTGAAGAATGGCGCTTCCTTGATGTACGTACTGCTTTCATCCCAAGGATAAATCTCCCCTTCACCAGATTGCAATTCTTTCCAGATGTCATTGCCTTCGAAGATCTCTCCGTAACTTTTTTGATAGTCATCAGGAGAAAGAACTTTCTTCGCCACCTCGGCGATTTCCTCGTCCGTAGGCCAAATATCTTTCATAAATACCGGTGCCAAGTTTGGATCATAACCGATTGGCTCGTTATATAAATCCACATCCACTCGACCTGCAATGGCATACACCACCACCAGCATTGGCGACATGAGGTAATTCATTTTCACCTGAGGATGAACTCTAGCTTCAAAATTTCTATTTCCTGAAAGCACCGAAGCCACCACTAAGTCATTCTCCTCTACTGCTTGTGCAATGTGTCTGGGAAGCGGGCCTGAATTACCGATACAGGAAGTACAACCATAACCTACGGTATGGAATTTTAGCGCTTCCAAATCTTCCAGCAATTCAGCTTTTTCCAAGTAATCTGTTACTACTTTAGACCCTGGCGCCAAGGAAGTTTTCACCCAAGGTTTCACATCCACACCTAATTCCCGAGCTTTTCTAGCGACCAGACCAGCTCCTATCATAACTGATGGATTGGATGTATTAGTACACGAAGTGATCGCGGCGATGACAATAGAGCCATCATACAGCTCAAACTTATCGTTATGCAGGGATACTGAAACAGTCTTCAAACCATTCTTAATCTTAGTTTTAATCTCTGTATCAGATGGAGCTTTAGTACCAGATTGATCTTCAGTTTGTCCCCCACCTTCTTCTACAAATCGAGCAACCTCTTCTCTTTTATCAATAGGAATATATTCTCTTCCGTGAACTGATTGAAGTAGCTCTCCAAATTTCGGTTTGAAATCACGTACTAAAATTTTATCCTGAGGTCGTTTTGGACCAGAAACGGTAGCTTCAACGGTCCCCAAATCCAATTCAACCACAGAACTATAGTTGATTAGATCTTCGTCTTTTCTCCAAAGCATATTTGCTTTGCAATACTCCTCAACTAGTTTGATCTGATCGGCGGAGCGATTAGTTTTGCCCATGTAATCTAGGGTTCGATCATCTATAGGAAAATAGGTAATAGTACAACCAAACTCTGGTGACATATTGGCAATCGTAGCTCGATCCGGTACTGATAAATGATCCAGACCTGGGCCAAATACCTCCACAAACTTCCCAACCACACTATTTCTTCTGAGTAATTCGGTAATGGTCAAGACCATATCTGTAGCCGTTGTTCCTGCTGGCAACTTGCCTGTCAGTTTTAAGCCCACTACCTCTGGCATAATGAAGTAAATCGGCTGGCCTAAGATTGCAGCTTCTGCTTCGATTCCCCCAACTCCCCAGCCTACTACTCCGATCCCATTTACCATCGGCGTATGGGAATCCGTGCCGACTAGTGAATCCGGGAAAACCAAACCATCGCGCTCGATTACCCCTTGGGCTAAGTATTCTAAATTAACCTGATGGCAAATCCCCATTCCCGGAGGTACTACGGAGAAATTATCAAACGTCTTTTGAGCCCATTTCAGGAACTTATAGCGCTCTGAGTTTCTCTCATATTCCTTCTCTACGTTTTTCTGATAACTGTAATTTGTCCCAAAATAATCTACTTGAACCGAGTGATCTATAACAAGATCTACTGGAATGAGAGGATTGATCGTACTTGCATCCTTACCTTTTCGATGAGCCTCAGATCGCAGCGATGCAATATCCACTACAGCTGGAACTCCTGTGAAGTCCTGCATCAATACTCTGGCAGGTTTAAAAGGGATATCTTTATCAGATGCTTCAGGTGACCAATTGATCAGCGTATCCAAGTGTTCCTTAGTAATCGCGAAATCATCGAAATTCCTTAAGGCATTTTCCAATAATATTCGGATAGAAAAAGGTAAATGCTTTACTGGGTGACCACTTGCTTCTAGTTTCTCTAAACTCCAGTAGGCATGTTCTCCTTTTGAAGTTTTTAGGGTAGTTTTGATCTGGTATGGGTCTTGTTTCATAATAAAAAGGGTCTTTGGTGAAAAAAAGTGCTCTAATATTTAACCTGAATTTTCTGCTTAACATTCCATTTTTGGTATTTGATCTCCAAAGTCTTGCCATTAAACAGGTAAATTCTTCATCTTTAATATAACTTAAGAAAATCAAACTTTTACATGGGCTACATTATACTACGGATATTCAGTGTGTTTTTCATCTTCGCAACATTTTTTCCATTGGTCAAGCTTGACTATTGGTGGGTTCGGATCTTTGATTATCCCAGACTCCAAAAGTTTATCATCATTGTAATTCTAATTTCACTATGGCTTGCGCCTTTTGTACGCTCTCTAAATATAAAAAACTACGTATGGGCCGGACTATTAGGTATATGCGCATTATACCTAGTCGGAAAAGTCCTGCCATTTACAGTATTGAGTAAGAAAATGATTGACACAGTTCCTTATTCTGAAGAAGCTGGTATTAATATTTTAGTTGGCAATGTTTATCAGTATAATACAAATTATCACAAGGCGGTTGCTCTGGTGAAATCTGTAGATCCTGATTTAGTATTCTTTGTAGAGACGGACAAAGCATGGGAAAAAGGCCTCTCGGAAATAGAAAAGGATTACCCAACCCAGATAAAACTCCCATTAGACAATACCTATGGTTTGTTACTTTACACCCGATTGGAAATAGTCCGTCAGGAAATAAATTACCTTATAGATGATGAAATTCCATCACTTGAGATCGATATAAAGCTTCGGAATGGGGAAATAATTACGATTTACGCGATTCATCCTACACCTCCAGTTCCTGGTGAAAATGAAAAAAGTACAGAAAGAGATGCGGAAATATTACTAGTTGGGAAAAAGTCAAAGGAAAACTCTAAGCCTTCGTTAGTGATAGGAGATCTGAACGATGTAGCATGGAGCTATACCACGGAGTTGTTTTTGAAAAACTCGGAGATGGCTGATCCTCGACGTGGCCGAGGGCTTTTTAATACGTTCCATGCAAAAGTGCCTCTTTTCAGATGGCCATTAGATCATATCTTTTTGAGCAAGCATTTCGGTGTCGCTAGCTTAAAGGTACAAGACGGGATAGGTTCAGACCATTTCCCGATTTCTCTCAAAGCAGTTCTCACCCGCGCCAATGATACAGATACGATGAAGGCAAACGGAGATGAAAAACAAGAAGCCCGCGAAAAAATTTCCCGCGGGCTTGAAGATGAAGATTAATCTTAACATAGAATCGGCATTCTTGACAAACACCTTGATTATTTTATTTGAGTAGACAGGCGAGCGTAGACACGTGATTGAAATATCCTAAAACCAAAAGTCTAACTTATTTCTTGCTGCTTTTATATTTCAAGAGACAGATAATTTGCTATTTGTATAGCGTAAGTACTCTTAATTGTTAGCCTTTTCTTCTGCCTTCTGCTTACGTTTAAATCCTTTATTGAAAGGCCAAGTATATTCCAAAGCATCCATTCCACGATTCAAATTATACGTAGCTGAATCAGCATTTTCAAGCGTACTTTTAAGACTTTGAGCAAACTCTGGATCGTTTAAAAGCATTCCTACTGAATTTTTAGGATCGTTAAACTTGTCAGTGATTGCACTCAGCTTTTGAGTCATTTCTTCCGAGTTAGCTGCAGCTTCTTTGAGGCTCTCCATAGATTGTCTCAAATCGGCAGCCATGGTAGTGTCTGTTACCAAATCATTGAATAGATTTCCTTTTTGATTCAACTTAGAGGTAAAACTATTGAGCTCCCTAATCATACGATTGCTATTGACAGAGGCTTGATCAAGATTTCTCACTATAGCTTTAAAGCTTTCTGCAAGTAAAGAATCAGTCAAAGCAGCACCAACCATCCCCTCACCCTCGGCAAGCTTGCTAGTCAGATTTTTAAGGTTACCAGTGATTTCTACTAGATTCTCGTTGTTAACCTGAAGAGTTTCCATCATTTTGTCGGTATCCAGTGGCATTACCGATTCTAGTCTATCACCATCGACTACTGGAGGGGCCAATGTTGTTCCACCGTAAATCACAATGATTTTATTTCCGATAAGACCATCAGAGCTGATAGTAGCTTTGGAATCCTTTCTGATGAATTCTACCACTTCTTGCTCCACGTTCATTTCTATCTCTACTTGAGAATCTCCGTAGAAGTTAATTTTCCGAACTGTACCGATTTTCACACCTGAAAACCAGATGTTATTTCCCGTCTGCAATCCTCCTATGTCATCAAAGACAGCCTTAAGCTGGATCGCTTTTACAAACTTTTTCTGCTGACCCCCTAGAGTCAACACCCCCGTAACGAGGATTGCTATGCCTACAAGGACAAATATGCCTACTAGCACTGATCTTTTATTTTCGCCTCTCATGAGTTGATAAAATTATAATCGTAAAATGATTTTATTCTTGGATCCTCTGCGTTAGGAAATATCTCTTCGAAAGTTCCTACTGCATTAAATTCGCCGTCCAGCAATACAGCTACACGGTCACCTGTATCCTTTGCACAAGTCAAATCGTGCGTAATAACTATAGAGGAAGTGTTATACTCATCTTTTACTTGGTTAATAAGTGCATTAAGTTCTCCACAGGTTATCGGATCCAATCCAGCTGTAGGTTCATCATAAAGCATTATTTCTGGCTCCAAGATTAAAGTGCGTGCTACGCCAATCCTCTTTTTCTGACCCCCAGATAGTTCAGAAGGCATTTGATTAATGGACTGAGGCAAACCTACACTGTCAAGCAAGCCTTCTATTTTCATCGTAATTTCTTTCTTTGACAGATTCTTTACGTTTCTAACTAACGGAAATTCCATATTCTCACGAACTGTCATACTATCGTAAAGTGCTGAGTTCTGAAATGAGAATCCTATCCGCAATCTTAATTCGTTCAGTTCTTTTGTCTTAAGAGTGGAAATTTCTCTCCCCAAAACATTCATTGAACCAGAGTCTTGTTTAAGTAATCCAACCATGATTTTTATCAAAACAGATTTACCCGAACCTGACTTCCCTAAGACAACCAAATTCTCTCCCTTGTACAGCTCAAGATTTACATCTTTCAGTACATCCAAGTCTCCAAAAGACTTCTCCAAACCACGGATTTCTACAACCTTTTCTCTCATAATTAAAATGCTCGAATTGCGTTCACGATTTGAAGTACCAAGAGCTCTTCAATAAATATCAAGAACATGGCCATTACTACTGCAGCGTTGGCCGCACGACCTACTCCTTCTGTTCCTTTGGAAGAATGATATCCCTTGTAGCAACCAACGATTCCAATAGTGAAACCGAATAACAGCGATTTCAGAATTGAAGAAGTAATATCAAGAAATGATATAGATTCAAAAACCTGAACAAAGAAAGTAGTCATACTCACCATTTCATTAGCGTTCACACTTAGAAAAGACCCTATCAATGCAACAAAGTCAGTGTACATTACCAGTAAGGGTATCATAAGGGTAGTAGCAATCACGCGAGAAACTACTAGAAATTTGAATGGATTAGTAGCCGAAACCTCCATTGCGTCGATTTGCTCGGTTACCTTCATAGAAGCTATTTCTGCGCCGATACTTGAACCTACCTTACCCGCTGCAATCAAGGCTGTAACCAAAGGTCCCATAGCTCTCACGACTGCAATGGAAATCAATGATGGTAACCATGATGTCGCTCCGAATTCTGCCAAGGATGGCCTAGATTGATTTGTAAATACAATACCTACAATGAAACCTGTAAGAGAAATCAGTGGTAAGGACTCCACACCAATACGATAGCATTGATGTATGACCTCCTTAAATTCATAAGGAGGAACAAATAATTCTTTGAAGAATCGTAACACAAAATTCCAAGCATCTGCCAGTCCGGCAAAAAACTTATCTATTTTCTTTGAAAGCAGGGGCTTTCTGTCTGCTGCTTTTTCAGTCATATATTCATTCTGATGGCTCGAAATTAATTAATTTATTGTTAAGGATAGGATATTAAACCTCAAAGTCCAAGGATTGATTTAAAGTCAGATTCACTCAGGGGTTTTTCAAAAATATAACTGATTCTTGGATCTGAATTAACGCGCTCAATATGGACTCTTTCGACAGATGCGGATTGCAAAATTATTATGGAATTTGGACTCATTTTCACTACTTCATTTACAAATTCCCATCCACTCATTTCAGGTAAATTTAAATCAACCAAAAGTAAATCAACCGACTCTGAATTCAGAAATTCCAATGCCTTACTAGGAGTATCGAAATAAACAAATTCGAGACCAGAGTCAATTTTTAAAAGTCTTTTCTCAACCAAAATTTTTTGGATTCTATCATCGTCGAGCAGAAGGATTTTTTGAACGCTACTAGCTTTCATTGGGTAAATTTTGATGATAAAAAGGATGAATTGATTTTGCTAAGTTTAAAAAATTCTGAATCAAAAATTCAATCTTCATCAAAGAGGATTCTAGATATTGCTATTCAACTCAGGTGCTGAAAGCCTGAGCAATCGCTAAACTCTTTAAATCAGAAACTAAAAAGTGAATTATAATCGTCAAATAGATCAATTGTCATTTAACTAATTTTTAGACTAGGCTAATTTTTTTAGTCTAATCAAATTATGACAACCCTAAACCAACTTTATAATACACTAAATCAACTAGTTACAACACAAACAATAAAGCTTAGATTACTAATAATAGTGGTGATAAATGAGTCCTCAGCTTAGCTCTAGTAAAACTCAAAATTACACCCTCCATAGAATATTCTGGTAATTAAATAGGCTTGTAGCACCTCAAAACAATTGGGGATTTTGGCTATTTTGCCGCGATTTATTTTTCACTCAGACATGACGGAGCCAAAAGCTAGAAAGAAAAACAAAAACCAATTTATCCGATTTCTACTTTATATCGGAGATCGATTTGACCTACATGAGGGCAAAGAAGACGAACTGGAAACCATAGAATATGTAAGGAAGAACGTAGAATTTAAAGGTGCTAATCTTTGGATTTTGATCTTTGCTATTCTTGTTGCTTCGGTAGGATTGAACGTCAACTCAACGGCAGTCATCATTGGAGCCATGCTCATTTCGCCCCTGATGGGTCCCATTATGGGAATCGGGATGGCAGCGGGAATCAATGATTTCGAACTGCTAAAACGCTCCCTCAGAAACCTCGCAGTAGCTGTATTTATAGCAATTTTAACATCCTCAATTTACTTCGCTTTCACTCCGCTAGATGATGCTCAATCTGAGCTCTTGGCGAGAACTGAACCTACAATTTGGGATGTCTTAATTGCACTCTTCGGAGGACTTGCTGGAATCATCGCTGGCTCCAGAAAAGAGAAAAGTAATGCCATTCCAGGCGTGGCGATTGCCACTGCTCTAATGCCTCCACTCTGCACGGCGGGCTATGGCTTAGCCACGATGAATCCCTATTATTTCTTAGGTGCATTCTACCTGTTTTTCATTAACTCTGTTTTCATCTCTCTATCGACTTACCTCATCGTCCGCTTCATGAAATATCCGAAAAAGGAATTCATGGACAACAAACAAGAAAAGCGAGTTCAGACCTACATTACCATTTTCACTATATTAACAATAGTTCCTAGTGTATACCTAGCCTATGGGATAGTGGTGCGATCATTTTGGGAAGAGCAGGCAAAAACCTTTGTTCAAAGTGAAATGATATTTCCAAAAACTCAGGTACTTAGCTCCGAATTTACCTATTACTCCGATCCTCGAGTGATCAAAATTAATCTGATCGGAGAAGTTCTAGCGGATGAGAGTATAGAGTCCCTGCGGGAAAAAGTAAAAATTCAAGGCTTTGATAATACCCAACTGCAGATCAATCAAAGTGGCAGCCGGGGAACAGACATGAACATCCTTCGCTCAGAAATCCTTAAAGATCTTTATGAACGCAATGAGATGCTTATTCAGAATAAGGATGAAAAAATAGCCATACTGGAAGCTGAAGTAGCAAACTATTCTCAAGTTCGGGCCTTGGGCAATGAAATAGCACAAGAAGCGAAGATCAATCACCCTAGCTTGAAAAAATTTACTCTGAACCGCTCGCTAGTAAGTAATCTAGATTCAAAGACTACTGATACGCTATTAGTGGCGTATGCCGAGTTTACCAAAAAACCAAGCGCTGCCGACACCAATAAATTACTTACCTGGCTAAAATTGCGTACCAAGTCAGATACAGTCGCTTTAATTTTACAGTAACCAAAGCCCCTATCTAATGAGCTAAAGTGAAAATTTAGAATAAAGAAAATTCCAATTTATTAGTCAAAAGCTCCAAGGCTTTAATTGATTTGACGGAATTGCCCTTTTCATTCAGTTCAGGGCTCCAAACTGCAATGCTGAACTTATGTGGCATCACAGCGGCCACCCCTCCTCCTACTCCACTTTTACCAGGAAGACCTACTCTAAAGGCAAACTCCCCTGCTTCATCATAAAACCCACAGGTCAGCATCAGCGCATTAATCCGTCTGGCGTTGCTTTCTGATAGAATCTGCCTTTCGGCAAAAATAGAATAGCCGTCATTGGCAAGAAATGAGAATGATTTAGCTAGATCTACACAACTCATCGCAATAGCACATTGCGAAAAATAAACTTCTAGTACCTCTTCGATGGGATTGTTGAAATTCTTAAAGGACTTTAGAAAATAGGCCAAGGCCGTATTGCGTTCACCATGATTCTTTTCTGAATTTTTGACATCAGGGTTGATTTTCACACAGGTATCGCCAGCTATCTCATTTATAAACTCGGTCAGTTGAGCTATAGGTTTCTCAAATTTGCTGCACAATGCATCTGTAATCACTAATGCTCCTGCATTTATAAAAGGATTTCTCGGAATCCCCTTTTCGTACTCCAGCTGCGCTATGGAGTTGAATGGATCACCACTCGGCTCCACATTCACACGTGACCAAAGTTTTGTATCGAAGGCCTTGAACACCATCGTGAGCGTATGAACCTTGCTGATACTTTGAATGGAAAACTGTTCCTTATAATCTCCTGCTCCAAAAACATTTCCTTTGAGATCCACCAATGCTATTCCAAACTTGTTCGGATCTACGTTGGCAATTTCAGGAATGTAGTCGGCAACTTTTCCTCTAAGGTTCTCTTCTTGTACTTCCTGGTACACTTCTTCAATAAGGTGTTGGTAATCCATTCTAGAAAAGTGCGGAAATTTGGGTGGGAATGAAAGAGTTTGTTTAGATAATTGGCACGATGTCCGATGTCGGGTGACCGTTGAGTGCCGCATCGGACATCAAACATCAGGCATCGGACATCGGGCATCAAACATGCATTAAATCCCTAATACACTCCTCTCTAAAAAACTCCAGTAAAAATAATACCTAAAATTCTTATGTATATAATTTTTCTATATATTTGGTTTAGCTAGGTAATTCAGCGAAACTATGTCAAACAATAATTTAATCAAAGGCTCTCTACAAACGATCATTCTAAAGCTCTTGGAAGAGAATGAACGTATGTATGGGTATGAAATAACCCAACGTGTTAAAGAACTGACTGCAGGTGAAATCAAAATCACCGAAGGCGCGCTCTACCCTGCGTTGCACAAACTGGAAGCAGAAGGGTTATTGAGTACAGAAATCGAGCAAGTGGACAACCGAGTCAGAAAGTATTATAGCCTGACTAAGGATGGACAGAAGGAAGTCACCAGCAAAATGTCTGAGTTGCAAGGCTTCGTAGAAAACCTCCAACGAATCCTGACTCCAGACCTTAAACCAGGTTTCAACATCTAATTTTTTTAATCAAGAAGCTATGAGAAAACTTACAGAACAGGAACTCGAATGGATACATACTCGACTCAAAAGTCTTCATATACGCTATACAGAAGTGTACGAGGAGACCTTTGATCATTACCATAGTGCGCTTGAAAGATGTTCAGTGGCTGACTCAGCAGAGGTTTTCCGAAAATTGAATAAAGATTTCTCTAGAGATGCAGTGAAAAAAATGGAAAAAGAGTTGCGAAAAACATCTCAAAAACAAGTGACTAAGATGCAAATCGAGAGTTTCATGTTTTGGAAATATGATGTTCGGACTTCCATTTCCTTTATCGCTCTTTCAACAGTATCAGTTCTAATCTCAATTCTATTTGGCAAATATCTATTGAGTGCATGGCTCGGGATAGTTATCGTGACAGGTTTAGTATTCATGTTTTCCAAAGACAAATCCTTATTTCACTTCAATCTAGTCTTTTGGAAAAAAAGCTATGTTCGGGCAGTAACCCAAGAAATTTATGGTCGATTTGCGATTTTATCTGGGGTAGGCATATCTTCCATACTGAATATTCCAAATATGAGATTAGAAATTATTTTCCATCAAGCCGGTTTCTTTGACATCAGCAACATTTTCCTTCTGATCGTGCTCATCTATGGTCTTTCATTATTTAGAATTGTACTTTCCCTAGGCTTTTCTACTACAACCAAACTTCACTCAATTTGATACTCTCCCCATCACAAATTACCCAAATTCAATCCTCTCTCTCTAATGGAAAGATCTATTACGAAGATATTAGAGCCGAATTGGTAGACCACTTTGCTTCTGAGATTGAAGGCAAACTAGCGCAAGGAAGGTCTTTCGATTCACTGCTACAGGAAAAATTACGCAGCCTCGAAAAAAGTAAGTACCAGCGAAGTCTTCTACTTCAAACACATGTAGGAATGCTGAAGGCAATTTTCAACAAGATGCTTTCTTTTTGGCTGCTTTTTAAAGTTGTCATTATGACTTGCCTAATTGGCTTTTGGATAAATGTTTTTTCTCACACCACTCCTGATTTTGCAGAGATGGTCTTGAAGATTTCATTTATCATAGCATTCTCATCTGTTGCACTATTGGGACTAATCAGAACTAGACTGCTCAAAAACTCTCAAATCGTAGCTGCTGGCAATACGCTATTCATGATCGCCATATTAAGTCAATTTGTATTGCAACTAGACTGGCTGCAGTGGACTGGACATACCGATCAAACCTTGCTTTATGCGTTTACTTTCTGGTTCTGCTTACTTCTTGTAGCTGGATTCAGAGTGCTTTCTAGCACTGTAAAAAGAGCTCAATTGGCATGAAACTCTCTCCTTCTCAAATCACTACTCTCAAAAAGCTTATCTCCTATAAAGGCTATCCGGAGATCGATCTGCAATATGAGATCTTGGATCATGTGGCCTGTAAGGTGGAAGTGCTGTTGGACGAAAATCCAAATCTACCACTGGAGGATGCATTCCGCAAAGTTCATGGGGAGTTCGGGATTTTTGGGTTTTCAGATTTGGCTGAGTCTTATACCAAAAGTATAGAAAGGCGTTATCGAAGATTTTTCTGGGAAGAGTTTAAAACCATCTTTAAAAGCCTTAGAATCATCTACCCTTTGGCAGTGGGGTATATTCTCTATTGGCTGAGCACGAACAGCAGCCTTTTTGGAGAGCAAGTGAGTTTACCTGTTTGGGGAGGAGCGTTCACTTTAATCGCTATAATCTTCACCATTATTAGATATTGGAACACCAACAAGAATCTTAAAAACTATGTATCCTATAGAAGCTCAACAAATTCATTTGGCTTTTTCAATGTAATGTTACAGTTCAACCTTCATAGTCTGCTGTATTTCGAAAACCCAGATTACACCTTTGCATTTACCGCTCAAAGCATATTTACATGGTTTGGCATTATCATTATGCTCGCGTGCTTTATCTCTATCTTTTTAATCCCCCGTGTACTAAATAAATCAGTCGAAGAAACCAAAAAACTACAAGCAATCTACGAGCTCGCGTAATTGATGATTGCAGTAATCTCAGCGATTATTGAAAGCCTTTTTCATAAAACCCAAAAGTATCGCGCAATTCAAACCATACTTTATAGATCTAAATCCAAGCTTTGAGATACATAACACTAAACTTCACAGGTAGATAACCTTACTCCAAAATTTTATTTGTACTTTTGCAGCCTCAATAAGCAAACCATGCAGAACATTAGGAATATTGCGATTATCGCACACGTTGACCACGGCAAGACCACACTCGTGGATAAAATCATTCATGCTTCTCAGATTTTCAGAGAGAACCAGCAGTTTCAAGATTTGATTCTTGACAGCAACGACCTGGAGCGTGAAAGAGGAATTACAATTCTTTCAAAGAATGTATCCGTTCGTTACAAAGACGCTAAAATCAACATTATCGATACCCCTGGTCACGCCGATTTCGGTGGTGAAGTAGAGCGAGTATTGAAGATGGCTGATGGAGTGATCCTTTTGGTGGATGCTTTCGAAGGCCCTATGCCTCAGACCCGATTTGTATTGGGCAAAGCATTGGATCTTGGATTGACTCCTATTGTCGTTGTAAACAAAGTTGATAAAGAAAACTGTCGCCCAGACGAAGTTCAGGAGTCAGTATTCGAATTGATGTTCAACTTGGACGCAACTGAAGAGCAGCTGGAATTCCAGACGCTTTACGGTTCGGCTAAGCAAAACTGGATGGGTCCAGATTGGAAAAACCCTACAGAAGACATCTTCCCTCTCTTGGACGCTATTTTAGAACACATTCCAGCTCCAAAAATCGACGAAGGTACACTTCAGATGCAGATCACGTCATTGGATTACTCCAATTTCGTAGGTAGAATTGCTATCGGTCGTGTAAAAAGAGGCGTGATCAAAGAAGGTCAGCAGATCGCTTTGATGAAGGCTGATGGTACAGTCAAAAAGATGAAAGTAAAAGAGCTTCATACTTTTGAAGGTCTAGGTAAACTTAGAGTTACTGAAGTACCGGCTGGTGATATCTGCGCAGTGACCGGCATCGAAGATTTCGAGATTGGAGATACTATCTCTGATGTTGAAAATCAGGAAGCCCTTCCTCGTATCTCTATCGATGAGCCTACCATGAATATGCTCTTCACAATCAATAACTCTCCTTTCTTCGGTAAAGAAGGAAAATTTGTGACTTCCCGTCACCTTAGAGACCGTCTGATGAAAGAGACTGAGAAAAACCTTGCACTTCGTGTAGAATCAACTGATTCTGAAGATAAGTTCTTGGTTTACGGTCGTGGTATTCTTCACTTGTCGGTTTTGATTGAAACGATGAGGAGAGAAGGTTACGAGCTTCAAGTAGGTCAACCACAGGTGATTTTCAAAGAAATCGATGGCACTAAATGTGAGCCTATTGAGACCTTGGTAGTTGACGTACCTCAGGAAACTGCTGGTAAAGTGATCGAACTAGCAACTCAGCGTAAAGGTGAATTGGTAATCATGGAGCCAAAGGGTGATCTTCAGCATTTGGAATTCAACATCCCATCAAGAGGATTGATCGGTTTGAGAAACAATATGCTTACTGCTACTCAAGGTGAAGCGATCATGAACCACAGATTTACTTCCTACGAGCCTTTCAAAGGCCCGATCCCAGGTCGTACTAACGGTTCATTGATTTCTATGGATGGCGGGCAGTGTACTGCTTACGCGATCGATAAACTTCAGGACAGAGGAACATTCTTCGTAGAGCCAGGTGACGATCTTTACACAGGTCAGGTAATCGGTGAAAATTCTCGTGACAATGATATCGTGGTGAACGTGCAGAAAGGCAAGAAATTGACCAACATGCGTGCTTCAGGTTCTGATGACAACGCGCGTATCACTCCAGCTAAGAAATTCTCTCTAGAAGAATCTATGGAATACATCCAAAAGGATGAGTACCTAGAGATCACTCCTAAGTCTATCCGAATGAGAAAAATCTATTTGGACGAAGGCGAAAGAACTAGAAACGCTAAGAAAGATTCTTAAGTAAATCTTAGAATCAAGAATATATTGAAATCCCTCAAGCGATAGTTTGAGGGATTTTTTATTGTTTTGACCGTAAATGCCAGAGAGTTCTCGCAGAGAGCCCATTAATTTATTTCATGTAGAGCTAATAGCTTGTCATAACTAGGCGCAGGTCTATTTGCTAGGGCAATAGAGTGAGAATCCAAAAACTAAAACCGTGAAGGAGAATTATTAATAGTTTAGTTTCTCCGTAGTTTCTTAACATGAGAAATGCATTGGAATTAAGAAATGACGAGTGATACTCTTGCCGCTGTTCGGGTTTTAAAGAACAATAATAATATAAGATCCATATCTCTTGAAACTTACCTTCCGCTGTAGCCTTCTCCAGTTTACCACTGCCCATGAACTTCCTCACGGATGTATTTATCATAGATAGATTTAACTCCCTTCATTTGCTCGTCTGACAAACGTGCTAGTTCCCCAGCTAATACATTCGCTTCCAATTGTGATGCTTTCGATGCTCCGGGGATTACAACACTTACCTCATCGTACATCAAAATCCAGCGAAGGGCTATCGCAGCCAAAGCTCCGTCACCTTTGAAAATCTCCCGCAATTCCTCTACTGCCGGAAATGCTTTAACCAACGGCACGCCTGAAAAGGTCTCTCCTTTATCAAAAGCCTTCCCTTCCCGGTTAAAAAACCTGTGATCATCATGACAAAAATTAGTGTCTTTTGTGATTTTTCCTGAAAGCAAACCACTAGCCAAGGGAACACGGATAATTAATCCGACATTTTTTGCGGCAGCAATACCAAAAAGCTCTTCTGCAGGCTTCTGCCGAAACATATTAAAAATCACCTGAACACAGGAAACAATCTCATATTCCATTGCAGATTTGGCCTCCTCCACCTGCTCCACACTTACTCCCATAGCAGCGATTTTACCTTCAGTCTTCAGCTTTTCAAACAATCCGAAAATCTCATCTCGTTGATACACCGAAGTCGGTGGGCAATGCAATTGGATTAAATCCAACCGATTCAGCCCCGTATTGCGAAGACTGTCTTCCACATGACGACGTAGTTTCTCTACGGAGTAGGTTTCGTCTATGTGCGGATGAATCCTTCTTCCGCATTTGGTTGCTACATAGATCTTTTCAGATCTTTCTCTCACAGCTTTACCTACCGCAGCTTCACTTGCCCCAGCATCATATACATCTGCAGTATCAACAAAATTCACACCCTTATCGAATGCCTTATGTAGTATTTCTGAAGCAATTTTAGGGTTAAAGGGATTTCCCCAACCACCTCCTATTTGCCATGTCCCTAGACCTATTTCAGCTACTTCCCAATCGGTCTTACCTAAGCTTCTATATTTCATCGTCTGATGGTTTATTGAAAAAAAGAGAGTTGAGATTTAAAATGAAAGCTAAAAACTGCCTGATTATCTAAAAGTAATTTAAATTTTTATCTTTAGAATCACAGTTAATCCTGATTTTTGTCCGTTAGTAAAAGCCAATAAAAGCCTCATACCAATAATATATTTTCATGAAATCAAGAAGACAATTTATCAAAACCATCGGCGTGGCGAGTGCTACCGCTGTCCTACCTATAACCGCAATCGCTAAAGATATGGCAAAACAAAAAATGATTCATCAAGTATACTTCTGGCTACACGACACCGCCAATACAAAAGAATTCCTCAACGAAGCAGTGCCTATGTTAGGCAGATGTAAGACCGTGGGCAAATTTATCGCTGGCACTCCCGCGGCAACAGAGGACAGAGAAGTGGTCGACCATAGCTTTCAAGTCTCCTGTACGGCTTTCTTTGATAGCTTAGAAGATCAATTGGTTTATCAAACAGATCCGCTTCATTTGGAGTTTATTGAGAAGTATTCTCACATGTGGAAAAAAGTCCAAGTATACGACATCGCCATCTAATACATCTAAAAGCACCTTTCACTCGTAGTTAGTTACAGCTAAGCCTGAATATATGAACAACTCAAAGTGGATTTTCGGATTGTTACTAGTTCTCATCTGGTCTTGTGACCCTAAGGAAGAGATCATTCCCGATCCACAATCTGACAAAGTGAAAGGTGCAATTTTTGAAGCCATGCAAGAATGGTACTTCTGGAACAAGGAACTACCGGCTAACTTGAATACTGCTGATTTTTCCACCAATGAAGACTTCCTTGAAGCCCTTAAATTCAAACCCCTAGATCGATTTTCTTATCTAACAACCCAGGAAGCCTTCAACAACGCGTTTGTCGGAAGAAATGCAGGTCACGGCTTTGGATTCGCCTTTGATGCTACGGAAAGATTGTATTTAACATTTGTCTACGATGATTCCCCTGCGGGAAAAGATGGCTGGAAACGAGGTTGGGAGATCACTGGAATAAACGGAAAAGCAATCGCTCAATATAAAACCAGCACGGGAGGATATGATTTTCAGCTAGGAGCTGCTGATCCCGGCATAAGCAACTCCTTTAGTTTCAAATTACCTGACGGCACCATTACCATGCGTACCAATGTAAAGGCTGAATATCAGTCAAACTCAGTGTTGCATCAGGAAGTCATTGACTTAGCTGGCAAAAAAGTTGGTTACTGGGTCTATCAAAGTTTCAAAGCTACAGCTGGCCAATCCCCCACCAAAAGTTTGGAAGTGGATGAATCTATGAAGTTTTTCGAAGCTGCTGGAATACAGAAACTGATCATAGATCTCCGTTACAATGGCGGAGGATCTGTTGCCGTAGCTGAACAAATTAACAACTACATCATCCAAGCTGCTAACACCAATAAACTGATGTACACTAACAAGCTGAATTCCCTTAAAGCGGAAACTCAAAAAAGCGTGAACTTCAAAAAGCTGGGAAACCTAAACTTGGACAAGCTGATTTTTATTACATCTAGAGGAACAGCCTCTGCATCGGAATTAGTAATCAATTCACTGGATCCTTATATAGCCATCACTTTAGTCGGTGACAATACCTTTGGAAAGCCGGTGGGTTCATTTCCACTTTCCAGCTTTAACAGTACCCTCAAGAATAATAATGTAGAGTTAGTACCCATCACTTTTGCTATTGCAAATTCGGAAGGGAAAGCAGACTACTTCGATGGATTTCCAGCTGACTTTGCTGTAGGTGACACACCACAATTTGACTGGGGAAATCAAAATGATCTTCGCCTAGCTGCTGCTCTTAATGTCCTAGAAAATGGTTCGGTTGGCGGCAGAATTCTAAATACCTTCTATAGACCCAAATGGGAAATGATCGATCAGTTCAAAGGATTGAAACAGGAGTTTCCTGCTTATTGAAAAGTATTCTGAGTTAGATGTTCATTTAAAAAGAATGATTAGCATTAAAAAAATCCTGCTTCTGGAGAAGCAGGACAATTTTTACAATGCTTCCTCTGCATTATTCTCTGGGTGCTCTGCTGTTAAAACTATTCTTACTTTTTCTTCTGAAAGGTAGATTCCATCAAAACCCACGAATCTGGATCCAACAACACTTTTGTAGGTTCAAAGTCAACTGGAAGAGACAATGTATTTTTCTCTTTATCAATTGTAAACGTAGCAAGCAGAGGTTTTTTATCTTCAGACTGATAAATAGCGACCTGAATAGGCATTTCGAATAAACTGCCATCCTCTTGAGTTTGATTCAGTGAGATGTTAACTGCTTTTTTATTCTTATCGTAAGTCCATGATCCATCCAAAATAAGAGCTCCCGGCTTGTACAGCCATTGCTCAAAAAATGCTCCAAGATCCATACCTGACACTTCTTCCATTTCTCTTCTGAAATCAGCTGTGGTTGCATTTAAATCTTGGTATTTCGCATAGTAATTTCGGATACCTTTCCAGAAAACCTCATTGCCAAGCTGGCCACGTAGCATATGCAAAACCCATGATCCCTTATGATAAGTTTGAGAAGTAGTCACCTTACTCATATCTTCCAAGTTGTCATGAATAATTGTATATCCTGGGTTTTCGGCATGGAAAGAGTCGACACGCTTCTTACTCGATGACATTTGCTCTTTGAAAGCATCTTGTCCGTAATGATGCTCGATAAACAGCGATGTGAAGTAAGTAGCAAACCCTTCGCTCAGCCATACATCATCCCAATCGTGCTCAGTCACAGCATTACCAAACCATTGGTGGGCAATCTCGTGAATAACCACATTTCTCCAGCGCTCATTTCTATCTCCTACTACTGATCCTTCAGAATACAAAATCGCTGAAGCTGCTTCCATTCCGCCACTTACACTATTAGATTGAATATTCGCTAGTTTCTCATAGGAAAAAGGACCTACATAATCACTGTAGAATTCAAGTGCTTTTTTGGTAGGCTCTGCAAAATCATAAAATCCTGCATCTCTATCCTGACGATAAACCCACGTCTCAATAGCTTTTCCTTCAAAATTATCTACATGTTGCATCGCAAATTCGGCTACTCCAAGCACATATAACCAAGATGCAATCGGAATGGACTGCTTCCAATGCGTCAAACGATTCCCATTTCCTAGATTCGTTTCTTCGACCCTCAGTCCATTGGACACTACTTGGTAATGATCTGGCGCTGTCACCACGAACTCACTCGTAGCTTTATCATAAGGATGATCTACTACCGCCAACCAATTTCGCGCTTTGTCGGGCCAGTTATCACTGAAGAAAGTGCGATCACCATGCTTATTATTCGCAATCTTGAGCCCTGTAGCAGGAATTCCCGAGTAGGTAATTGTGTATTGAGCTCTTTGATTCATAGTGGATACTACAGGAAGCTTGATTTTCAACGCGTCATCCTCGTGCGTAAAAACCAATTTGTGCTCACCAAGTTTAACTTGGTGAACTGTCATTCCTTTATTCTCAAGTGCTGCAGAAGCTTTTGTCAAATCCAGCCTAAGATAGTCCACACCGGCACCCAGGTAGCGAACATCCACAGTCATGTCGACTTTGATCTCATCACTCGTATCTGACAAATCAATGTTAAACAGGTAATTCAACACATCAACCTTTAGATTTTTGGGATATTTATCCGCAAAAGCGCTGGTAACACTAACAAGCAGAAAGGAAAAAATTAGCAATCCGTATTTGAAATAACTCATTTCAATGGAAGTTTAGTAGCTGGTAAAAAATCAATAAGACCTTTTTCTGAAATAGTTTTTTCAATATCCTCGATGCTGGAGGGCACAAAGGCACTCATATTTTCTACACCATCTTCGGTAACTAAGGCCACATCCTCTACGCGAATGTAAAGTCTTTCTTCACGAATCCAGATCATTGGATCTATCGTGAAGACCATTCCAGGCTGTAATTTCACACCATGAACTTGACCCACATCATGCACAATCATTCCCACAGGATGCTGAAAATGACCGCGAAACTTGATTCCCTCTTCTACTGCTTTTAGGTGGGCTGCCTTCACGAAAGACTTTCCAACCATATACGCTTTCATATCTGTTGCAGCTCGGTCAAGCACTTCATTAGAAGTCACACCAGGTTTGATGTATCGAAAAAGCGCATCTCGGTATTCAATGATAAAGTCATACAATGCACGCTGCTCTTCCGTGAATTTGCCATTCACTGGCCAGATACGAGTCACATCGCTCGAGTAATACTTGTAATCAGGCGCATAGTCCATAAGCACCAAATCTCCATCTACTAGCTTATCTGTCTTTTGGAAATAATGCCCCATATATGCGTTTGTACCTCCACCGATGATCGCAGGGTAAGAATCGCCCATGGAACCATGAAGGGAAAATATGTACTTTGCCACAGCGCCTAACTGATATTCATAGACTCCAGCTTGTGTCGCTTTCATCGCTTCGATGATCGCCAAACCTGCGATCTGAGTTGCTTCTCTGATAATCTCAATCTCTCTTTCACTTTTGATCAAGCGCATTCCATCTAGGATTGGCGACAAGTTTTTTATCTCAAATTGAGGAAAGCGAGAAGTAAGCTTTTGGATAAAATCTGCTTCACGAGAAGCTGACCCATCCCAAGGATCCGACGAGGCCATAATCTGCTTAGCTAGAAGCTCGTCACGACTATCATTTCCACTTTCAACCGGGCTAAATTCTGTGTATAACGATGGAGCCGGAGGCCTTATCAACCCAGACCCAGACAAATCTCTAGCTAGATCTTCAATTCCCTTTACCAGATCGACGCCAGTCAGTTCCTGTACCAATTCAGCATCTTCTGCTGACAGCACCTTCCCCTGACTTCTCTCGGCACCCTCATCTCTGTGAGTTAGGTAGAGCGTCGCTTGCTTATTTTTCCCATTTAGTAATAAGTACGAATGAGGGGATTCTAATCCTGTCAGATAATAAAAGGAATTAGACTGTCGAAATAAGCTCACTCCTGGGATTCCACCTGAGCCTTGAATCACCGCGATAGATTGATTGCCTATCGCTTCAAAAATCTTTGCTCGTCTGGTGGCAAATTCTTCTTTTGTGAAATCGGTTTGGTAGTAGTTTTTTTCTTGTGCAATTGCTGGCAACATAGCGAGCAAAAACAAGAGGACTGTTAGGGTGTTCTTATATTTCATAAACTAGTTGTTGCTAAATTTTAAGCTTAATATAGGCGGTAACATTTATCATTAGAGATCTCGGTCAATATTGTGTTGATATTGGTCAATTAGGTTTCACTATCAATAATGGCACTTTTCGTTCAGCTGAGATTAATCGTTCAGCCACACTTCCTATCAGTAGATCATCTTCATCGGCAATCCCTTTATTTCCGATAATGATCAAATTAGCTTCTTGCATAGCAGCAAAATCATGTATAGATCGACTGATATGATTTCCGCTATCTTCTATGCAAATCAATTCCTCATCCAAGCCTGCCTTCTTTTGAATCTTTTTATAAGTAGCTTCTGCTTTGGTGCGTAGCCTTTTTTGGTATTCCTCCTGATTTTTGAAATAGGGGAAATACTGAAAACCAGCTTTAAGCACATGTACAGGCATCAATTTCGAAAAAAGATTCTTAGACAAGTTCAAGCCTCGCACAATTACCTTCTCTGAATAGTCTGAAAAATCCAGCGCCAATACGATGCTTTTAAATTCTGTCTTGGCACCTTCCGGCACAAACAAGCAATCAGAGTCAGTCAGTCGAATTACTTTGCTGCTAAATACGCCCGTACCTTCTTCCTTGGCTTTTTTCCCGAGCACCAACATATTGAAAGTCTGCGAATCCACCCACTTGATGAGTGCATCCAATTTTCCACCCAGAGCTATTTTAATGTGAATACTGGATTTCTTACCACCAAAAACTTTTTCGACTAACTCCATAACCTCATCTTCCAAGACTTCCTCAAGTGGCTTGGGGAGCTGCTGAGTCAAAGCTGCTAGATCTGCAGAATCGCTGTCTAAGGCTACAAAATGTATTAACGTGAGTGAATCAAATTCAAATACGTCATCCAGCTTTTTGAAATAGTTCAATAGAAACTCATCGGTCTCGCTTAGATCCAGAAAAATTCCAATGTTCTTTAATGGCTTCATGGCTTTTTATCTTTATCGATTTGCTTCATTATTACTTTGGTCAGGCGGTTGGCATAGGATTTTTGGTCAATATCATCTGCCAGTTGCTTCTCCATAGCATATTCCTTTTTCACGCCTTTCAGTAGCGAATAGCACATGACTGTTAATATCACCAGAAAGGGCAAGCCTGTAGAAATAGTCGCCGTCTGCAATGCAGTGAGACCACCTCCGATTAACAGAACTGCTGCTACAGCTCCTTCGGTGGTTGCCCAAAATACGCGCTGAAGTGTAGGTGTGTTTAATTTTCCTCCTGAAGTAATGCTATCGATCACCAAAGAACCTGAATCGGCTGAAGTAACAAAGAAACTTGCCACCAATAAAATCCCTAAAACAGAGCCTACCATTCTCAATGGAAATTTCTCTAGAAAGACAAACAAGGCGGTGGATTCGTCAGATATGATCGCCTTAGCAAATTCGTGATTTCCGCCAGCTAAGGTGTCCTGCATGTCCAAAAAGATAGCAGAACCGCCTAAAGTCGTCATCCAGAAGAAAGTCAAAATACTTGGTGCTAACAAAACCCCAAATATAAACTCACGAATAGTTCTTCCTTTTGAAATTCGGGCAATGAACATTCCTACAAAAGGTGACCAGGATATCCACCAAGCCCAATAAAACACCGTCCAGTCTCCCTGCCATTCTTTATTTACAAAAGCTTCAGTCCAAGTTGACAATTCTACCAGTTCATTGGCATAAACACCCATATTTTGTATAAATGACTTAAACACAAAAAGGCTTGGGCCGAAAATCAACACGAATAATAAGAGTAACCCTGCAATTCGCACGTTCCATTCACTTAGGAACTTCACCCCTTTATCTACTCCCGATACGACCGATATGGTAGCTACGGCAGTGATTCCTGCAATTAAGGCTACTTGAACCCATACATTATTTGGGGTACCAAAGACATGTGAAAGTCCACCACTAACTTGCCGGACTCCGACTCCTAGAGATGTGGCCAATCCAAAAATTGTTGCCATAACAGAGAAAACATCAATTACATCTCCCATCCATCCGTGAATTCTATCACCCAATAAAGGGTAGAAAACCGATCTGATAGTCAAAGGCATATTTCTATTGAAGGCAAAGAAAGCTAGCGATAGGGCGACAACCGCATATATTGCCCAAGCGTGAATTCCCCAATGTAGAAAAGTAAAGTTCATCGCCTGCTGAGCAGATTCTACTGTAAAAGGATCCCCTACAGGAGGTTTTGCATAATGCGAAACAGGCTCTGCTACACCGTAGAAAAGCAGTCCAATCCCCATTCCTGCGCTGAACAGCATAGCAAACCATGCAGAGGTAGAGAAATCAGGCTTGGCATCTTTCCCTCCCAATCGTATCGAACCATATTTGCTAAAGCCCAGATAAAGGCAGAAAATTATAAAAAAGTTAACAGCTAAAATGAATAGCCATCCCGTCTTTTCTGTAACAAATGTTTTGAAAGTATCGAACAACACTAGCATGGGATCGCCGACTAGTATCGTAACCGCCATAAATACAACCAGCAAAATGACCGCTGGGAAAAATACAGGATTATGGATGTCTACGTACTTGTTTTTCATAAGCTGAAAATTCTAATAGTTTAAAAAGCACTTTTAAGTGAATATTGTGCTTATCGATTTATGTAATTATGTATAGCCGATATTGTAAAAGTAAATGTTTAAGGCGACATAGAATCCGGTAAAACCTAGCGAAATCGCTTCTTCGATCTCCCTAGAATTATCGGGACGTCATCGGTCTACCTGCCCGATAAGCAAAGAAATTTTGGGGACTGGCATCATTGCGGATAATCATATCTGTAACTATCTCGATCTAGGGAATGAAATAAAAAGTTAAGGAATTCTACTTAGCACAAAGAAAAAGGGTTGAAATATCTTCAACCCTAGAGCTTTTATAACCTTTACCAAGCTGGCCTTTATCAACAACGACCAGTAAGTATGCTTACTTTTTTTTATGCCTATCGATCAGCACATCCATCACCTCATCCAGCTCATAGCCTTTTGCTTCCAGCAACACTAAATAGTGGTAAAACAAATCTGCCGCTTCACCCATAAACAATTCCTTATTGTCATCCTTAGCTTCGATCACAATCTCTATCGCTTCCTCTCCGACTTTCTGAGCTACTTTATTGATGCCTTTGGCAAAAAGTGAAGCGGTATAAGAAGTGTCTGTAGGATTGTTTTTCCTATCCTTAATGATAGCTCTCAATTGATCGATAAAACCAGTTTTGGAGGAATTTACCTCATCAAAGCAGGTATCTGAACCTGTATGGCAAACTGGTCCGCGAGGATTGGCTTTGATCAAAATCGCATCATCATCACAATCCGAAGCCATGCTTACCAACTCCATAAAATTGCCAGAAGTCTCGCCTTTCGTCCAAAGTCTGTTTTTGCTTCGGCTAAAGAAAGTCACCATCCCGGATTCTTTGGTTTTTGCTACAGCTTCTTCATTCATATAGCCCTGCATCAGTACTTTTCCGCTGATCGCATCCTGCACAATTGCCGGCACCAAACCATCCATTTTCTTAAAATCTATATTCATGTCTATGATAACCTTTGAGGTTTTCAAAACCTCGAAGGTTTTGTATCCTAATTCCTAACCTTTGGGGTTTCTAAACCCCGAAGGTTTTATCTTTATATATCTACTTACTTTAAATTCAACGCTTAGCAAAATCTACTACTC
This sequence comes from Algoriphagus ratkowskyi, assembly GCF_002150505.1. Lineage (GTDB taxonomy): Bacteria > Bacteroidota > Bacteroidia > Cytophagales > Cyclobacteriaceae > Algoriphagus > Algoriphagus ratkowskyi. The sequence goes on along the minus strand of NZ_MSSV01000004.1, from coordinate 328,277 downwards.
ACTTATTAAACCTTCGAGGAGATTTTTAAGTCATTCTACATTTTCTATCGAAACCTTCGAGGTTTAAAAAAACCTCAAAGGTTACTTCCTAATACTCACTCCCTCATTACCCAAATATCCTTTTAACTCAGGAATGCCTATTTCCTTAAAGTGAAAAATACTTGCCGCCAAGGCCGCATCTGCTTTCCCGAAGGTAAACACATCTTTGAAATGTTCCATACTTCCTGCTCCACCAGAGGCAATTACCGGAATCGATAGTGCGGAAGAAATCTCCGCCAAAAGCTCATTGAAGAATCCAGCCTTAGTGCCATCATGATCCATTGACGTCAATAAGATCTCTCCAGCTCCTCGATCGCAAACTTCATGAGCCCAAGCTTGAGTTCTCAGCAAGGTAGCTTTTCTGCCTCCATGCGTATGAACAAAGTCAATTCCATCTACATTTCTGGTATCGATCGCTACCACGATACACTGCGAACCGAATTCAGCAGCCATATCATTGATGATTTGGGGGTTGTGGACAGCGGCCGAATTGATGGAAATTTTATCCGCACCAGCAGCCAAAAGGAATTTGACATCCTCTATAGTCGATATCCCTCCACCAACAGTAAATGGGATATTGATAGCTTTAGCCACTTTTGTTACCAGTTCGGCTAAGGTCTTACGCTTGTCCACCGTAGCAGTGATATCCAAAAACACCAATTCGTCAGCGCCTTCGTCTGAGTAGATTTTCGCTAACTCCACTGGATCACCAGCATCCCGAAGTTCTACAAAGTTCACTCCTTTCACTGTACGACCATCTTTTATATCCAGACAGGGGATTATTCTTTTGGTTAACATGGTATTGTATTCAAAACTTCATTATTCATTATTCGACATTCTTCATTCATTATTATTAATTACGATTTACGATATTGGATTTACGGGTACAATTGAAGTGTCAACCATTTTAGAAAATTTAGCTTTTCATTTTTTTTTCAGAATATGATTATACGCAATGATCCACCAGTAGCCAAATATTCTATAACGAAGAAGATCCGAAGGATTAAGACCATTCATAACCCTCGGCATTGCCGGGGGTAAGGAAAACACTTGGTTAATAAGCCCCGAAGGAGTGCCACTTTAAAGTTTCGCCCTTTCAGGGCTCGAAATGATATCGAATCCCTTTACCCTGCACTTCGTACAGGGTCATGAATAGTTTGGCTCCTTCGGAGCTAATCATGGAATTCTGCGGTTTTAGTTGCGAAAATCAACTATTCTTTTGATTGTTTTTCTGCTGTCAGATTAGCTTATAATCAGATCTCAGAATGTAATGACGATTGAAGTTCAGCTAAATCTCGTAAATCCAAAATCGTAAATCGTAATTTGCAAATCACCCAAACGCTGCTAATTCCTCCAACGTAACTCTCCCCTCATAGTACGCCTTCCCTACAATCGTCCCACACACACCGATTTTCTCCAACTCTTCCAAGTCTGCAACCGAAGAAACTCCACCACTTGCGATCAATTTCACGCCAGGAATTTCTTGTAAAATTTCCTTATATAAATCAACAGAAGCTCCTTGAAGCAAACCGTCTTTAGCTACATCAGTGCAAATCACATAGCTAATTCCTTTGGCTACGTAGTCTTTGATAAAAGGGATCAAATCCACCGAGGTAGTTTCCTCCCAACCTCCAACAGCTATTTTCTTGTTTTTAGCATCAGCCCCAAGGATGATTTTCTCCGAACCGTACTTCGCAATCCAAGCTTCAAACAGTACAGGATTTTTTACCGCTATACTTCCCCCAGTCACTTGATTGGCTCCCAAGCTGAATGCCTTCTCGATTTCCTCGTCCGCCTGAATACCTCCACCAAAGTCAACATGCAGAGAAGTTCCGGCACAAATACGCTCCAAAACTTCTGCATTCACGATCTTTTTAGCTTTGGCACCATCAAGATCTACTAAATGTAAGCGTCGAATCCCAACTCCTTCAAAGCGCTTAGCCATTTCCAATGGATCGTCATGGTATTCTTTTTTACTGCTGTAATCGCCCTGACTAAGTCGGACACATTTGCCTCCGATGAGGTCGATTGCTGGGATGATTTGCATTTTTTGAATTGGAAAATTTGAAAATTGAAAGATTGGAAAATTACGATTTACGATTTTTGAATTACGACATCAAAATGAACTTCAATCGTCAATTCAATTAGGTAAACCTTTGAAGATTTCATTTGAAGTTCCGAATAAGCTCGTAAATCGTACTTCATAAATCGTAAATAACTTGAATTATAGGCTTAGAAAATTCTCCAATATCTTCTCCCCTACTAAACCACTTTTCTCCGGATGTGCCTGAATGGCATAATAATTATCCCGATGTAGAATCCCTGAGAAATCATGAATATAATGAGTTTGGGCAATTGTGAACTCGCTCAACTCAGCATAAAAGCTATGGACGTAATACACAAAAGGATTTGCGGGTAGGTCTTTCAATATTGGATTATCAGCAAGATTCTCCAATTCATTCCAACCTACATGAGGAACCTTAAATTCTTGGGAGTTCTCAGGCACAAAGCGTTTTACTTTCACAGGAAAGATTCCCAAACATTCCGTATCATTTTCCTCAGTATGTTCGCAAAGCAACTGCAAACCCAGGCAAACACCAAGAAAAGGTTGTTTGATATCAGAGATCACTTGATCAAGCTTCCGTTCTTTCAAGTACCTCATGGCAGAACTTGCCTCGCCTTGACCGGGAAATATCACTTTATCTGCGGCTCGGATGAGTTCCGGATCATCCGTCAGTTCTGCATCAGCCCCTAGCCTTTCCAAAGCGTAGAGAACCGACTGCACATTGCCGGAATTATATTTGATTACTGCTATTTTCATTTTGTTGTCGGGTGTTAGATGTCCGATGCCCGATGTAAACACCCAGCATCGGACATCCGTCATCCTACATTTATATTTTCACTTCCTACTTTTCACCTATTAACTCTCACCTACTACTACTTACTTCTCATCCTTCATCAACATCTCCTCCAGCACTTCCTCTATTTCAGGCAATGACTCATAAAGTTGCTCGTAACTCTCGATCACAAAGTACTTATCCTGAAAGCGATCTTTCCAGTATTCCTGGTTCATTATTTTTCGCACATCGTATTCCAGATGCGCCGGTTCATTTGAAAGGCTGAATTTAGTCTCTCCAGCCGAACTTAGGATCCCCGCACCGTATATTTTTAACTCTCCATCTTCTCGAATAAGACCAAACTCAATCGTAAACCAGTAAATTCTGCTTAGCAACTGAACTGCATAAGGGTTGTCAATATGCTTCAGTGCGATTCCAGAAAGGTTTTCCAGAAAGTCCACATAAGGCTGATTAGTCAGAAGCGGCATGTGAGCAAATGCATCATGAAACATGTCTGGTTCCTCCAAATAATCGAGCTGTTCCATCGTGCGAAGCCAAGTCGAGGAAGGAAACTTTCTATTATTCAACAAGCCAAAGAATAGATCATCATCTATAAGCCCTGGAACTACCTGTACTTCCCAACCAGTAGTTTCCATCAAAACCTTATTCAATTCTTCAAAATTGGCGATTCTATCCGCTGAGAACTTAACTAGTTCCACACCTTCCAAATAGGCTACAGAAGCAGCCTTGGGTAGATTTGGCATCTGTCGCTCGAAGAGAATTTTCCAAACACCGAAATCTTCCTTAGTGTAATTTTCATACTCTTGCCTCAGATGTTGCAATCGTTGGTCACTGAAGACCCAGTTTTTTTGTTTTGTGCTCATGGTATTTGGGTATATATCTGTATTCTGGTAACTCTTATGTTCTACTTATGTTGTCCTGCTTGTCCAGAAGTTGGACGATTATAAACTCTTTGGATACTGCTTCTGGAGAAACAGCATATAGGAAATCGATACAAAAAAAGCCTACCCCGATTAGGAGTAGGCCTCTATATTCTTTTTACCAAAAAACCATAGTTATCCTACTCCTTCAACAAAGATGGTAGTGAGAATGATGTACAAAGGTTCTTGGGGTTGGATTCATTTTAATCTTTAGAAATAATGTTTAAAATCATTTCGTGATGCTAAGATAGGCAATGAACTGTCAAAAACAATTTCCCCCAAAAATCTCTCTATATTTTGCGAAGCATCCAAAAAAAAAGAGCCCCCGATTGATCGAAGGCTCCTGCAAGCAAAGAGTGAAGATTATATTACCTCCAAAAATACTAATTATCCCGAATGATAAAAATCATCCACATACTATTTACCATTTACTCCATCCTACTATTCTTCGTGCTACTGTTGATACTTGGGCTTTTTATCGTAATTCCTTTAAGTATTGGCCCAGCGGGTGGCAAAGTCTCATTTTTCCTCATTCGCGTTTGGGCAAGGGTTTGGTCTTTTGGCTCGGGAATACGCTACGAATTCCATGACAGAGTCCTTATTGATCGCGCGCAGACCTACATCTATATTTTCAACCATCGCTCTTTTTTGGATGCAGCCATCATCCCGCTTGCTATTCCTCAGCAAGTAAGAGCTTTGGGTAAAAAGGAACTATCAAATATTCCATTTTTCGGTTGGGTAGTAGGAAAAGTAGCTATCTGGGTGGATAGAACAGATGCCGAAGCTAGGGGAAAAAGTATTGGCAAATTAGTAAGCTTTCTGAATCAAGGGATATCAGCAGTGGTTGCACCAGAAGGAACGAGAAATGACAGTCAAGCCACTCTATTGCCATTCAAATCAGGTGCGTTTCGACTTGCTGTAGAGACAGGTATACCCATCCTTCCTATAGCGGTGATTGGAGCAAATAAAATCATGAAAAAGGGATCGTTTTTGATCAGTCCGGGCAAAGTGAAAATCTATTTTTCTAACCCGATCTACCCTCCTAAGCCATCGGAAATAGCTGTAAATAAACTCTCAGAGAAGTGCCAATCTAGACTAGAAGCTATGCTTCTCACTCATGAATAACTGTCACTTTCGGCTCCTCCACCGCATCGATGGTTAGGTCCTCAAAAAGAATGTAAACCGACAGGTAAGTCATAGGAACAGTGACCAAAAGACCAACCATCAACAAAAGAAACCCAACTATATTAAGTGCCAACAAGGCTAGTCCAAATAGGAAGAATTTCTGCCAATTCGTATGAACTAATCTGCGGCTAAGCTCCATGGAAGTCCAAAAATCAAAACCTCCAAAAATCACAAAAAGCAGGCAGAACATGTAGCCAATCAGCAAGTAAATGCCAGGAAGGATAAAGCATATAACTCCAAGTACGATCACTATAGAGCTAATGAGATTTGTTGATACCAGATTCCACCAATACTTGAACCCTTCAAGATAATTCTGAAATTCAACGTGCTCATTTTGACTTTGGCGATTGGCTACCAAGTAAAATCCACAAACGATTGGAGGAGCTAACAAGATGCTATAGATAAAGGTATAATCAGGTAAATACAACGTGAAACCAGCCTGAATCGCACCAACCAAAACCATGTAACCCACGTGAAACAAAGCCCGGGATTTGAACATCTCCCAAGCTTTTGTAAGTATTTCTTTTATATCAAAATCTACTCCCAAATCAATGATTCGCTGTATTTTAGCTTGATCCATTTAGTTTTTTAATAGTTTTCCTCATTGATGCTATTCAGTTTGCACTCGTTGGTTTTGTGGGCTGGAAGACGGGAGACCGAAGACAGAAGCAACCACAAAATCAATATTGACCTTAGATTATATCGGTTTTCTGTAATAATGGCAAAATAGAAGTGATATAAAATCTTGACTATTTATTGTAAGTATAAAGCCTTATTTATTTCTCGCCTAGCTGAAAGACTTCTCGATATTCTATTAGGAGATGGCAGACCAAAATAGCCTCAAAACTATATTTGAAGCCTCTTCGGTCTCCCGTCTCCCGTCTTCCCGCCTGTAACTCACGGAATTCAAGATACTGATAGAAAATCTATTACCCGTGGCAAAACTACTTCGTGAAAGCCTCCAAAATATCGTGCTTGGTAATGATATGGATTTGATTGTTGGTATCTCGTACGAGTACAGCTTTCTCTTTTTCTACCATTGAGGAAAGTACATCTAACGTACTATCAAGCGCTACGAATTTCATAGAAGCTTCCATCACTTCCGCAACCGTTGCATCTTTCAGCGTTGGCTTATCGATAATTCTGGCAAGTAATTTATTGTCTGTCAGACACCCAACTACTTCTCCATTCTCCATCACTGGAATCTGCGAAACACTGGTCTTATTCATCAAACCGATTGCATCCTTCACCGAGTCAGTTTTCAGAGTAGAAACCAACGTATAAGCACCACTTCGCTGTGCGATAATATCTCTAGCGGTGGAGAACGTCTTGTCTTCCAAGAAGCCGTGGTTTCTCATCCACTCATCATTATAGACTTTGCCCAAATATCGAGTACCGTGATCTGGCAAAATAATAACCATCTGATCACCTTCTTTCAGGTTGTCTTTTGCCCACTCCAACGCGCCATGCACAGCAGACCCACAAGACCAACCAACAAATAAGCCTTCTTCTTTAGCTAATCTTCTCGTCATCACAGCAGAGTCTTTGTCAGTCACTTTGACAAAATGATCGATCATATCGAAGTTCACATTCTTTGGAAGAATGTCCTCACCAATTCCCTCTGTCAGGTATGGGTAAACTTCCTTCTCGTCAAAAACTCCTGTCTCCTTATACTTTTTGAAAACAGATCCATAAGTATCTATTCCCACAGTCACCACATTTGGATTCTGCTCTTTCAGATACATCGCCGTTCCGCACATGGAACCTCCAGTTCCTACCCCAGCTGCATAATGCGTGATTTTCCCATCGGTGTCATTCCAGATCTCAGGTCCAGTGGTCTCGTAATGAGCCGCGGTATTGGACATGTTATCATATTGATTTGGGTAAAAAGAATTTGGGATATCCTCATTCAATTTCTTAGCAACTGAATAATAAGATCTTGGATCTTCTGGAGAAACGTTTGTTGGACAAACTATCACTTCTGCTCCAACTGCTTTTAGAATATCTATTTTCTCCTTAGACTGCTTATCAGCCATGGTGAAAATACACTTGTAGCCTTTTGCAATAGCTGCAAGAGCTAGTCCCATTCCGGTGTTCCCACTGGTACCTTCAATTAGTGTTCCGCCGGGCTTGAGTAAACCTGCTTTTTCTGCATCCTCCACCATTTTGATCGCCATACGATCTTTCATGGAGTTGCCTGGATTAAAGTATTCTACTTTTACCAGTACATCTCCCTTGATGTGTTTGGCAAGTTTATTAAGTCTGATCATCGGTGTATTTCCGATGGTTTCAATTATTGAGTTATAGATCATGGTTGGTCATATTTGGAAGCTCAAAATTACAGGAATTTTCTTGGTGAAGCGACTGAGGCGAAGTTAAAACAGAATAAAATTTGGCTTTTATGCCAACAGTCCTGATCACAAAGACTGTCTTTTGCAACTGCTTTTACATCTCTTTAAATTCCAAGCGCTTCAGTACATCCAGCGTCACATGCATCAGGATAGCTGCTACGAAAAATAAACCAAAAGTTCCGCCAAACAGTGCCCACACGAATTGTTTGGACGCAATAAATGCAACTACGCTGAATGTAAAGGCAGGCACAAATCCGAATAGCACAATTCCTCCAATCATAAATGGCTTAATCAATTTCCTATCCCATCCTTCATCAAGTGCAATTTGAGGAATTATATTAATCCCAAAACCAACCAGATATATCTCTATTGTTGCGAACAAAAACAGCGGAATGATGTACCAATTCAAACCCGCAATCAATACGGATGGTACAATCAGTGCTATGCAAAACAAGGTGATTTGCAATAAATCCAGCTTGATCATATTCCAGAATTTGGAAGCCCATGTAGCGGGAATCAAAATGAAAAAGGGCTTTTTTAAATCACCTACATTGGCCCTACCTATTCCTGCAAAGAAATATAGAAACAACATGATCAATAGATATCCATATAGGAAGTAATGTGAGAACCATTCGAACAAGGAAAGTATAGAAAGCACTATCCCAATTCCAACCATAATCAATGAGTACAATCCAAAGAGTGGATGAAAATCCTGTCTGGAACTGTGCACATAATTTCTCCAATAAAAGGCTTTTGCTCCAGTCCCAAAATCAGGCAAGGCAAGCTTCTTCTTTGTATTCAGACTATATGAACTCTCGCCAACTTGCTTTTTGCCTTTTACTTTCTCCAGCTGCTCTTCATTAGACTTAGTAGCTTCCAGTACGTCTTCATAGTAATAGCCGGCAAAGCGAATCACAAGCTTAAGAATAACGAAATATGAAATTCCATAGAGCGCCACAAACCCAATCGATAAGATCGCATTCTGGTGTAAGATGTAAGTACCTATTCCGCGACTCCATCCTACTATTGGAAAGAAATCAAACCATGGAGAGGTAATCCAAGCAGACATTCCCTGCCAGAATTTCTCTGCCATTAGGCCTGGAATAATAATCATTCCCGAAAGTAAAACAGCCAATATGACCACTCCCATACGAATATATCCCATCACCTCATACTTGGAGTTCAGTGTATAAACCAAGAATTTAATAGGCGAAATAATAAAAAAGAACAAAGCCGCTGCCAGCACTAGAAATATGAAATTCCCAATTGAGATATCATACGTATCTATGGCTTGGCTAGAAAAATAGGCCACAAAAATAATTGCACCTCCCAAGGAAGGTAAAATAGACCTTGCCATGTAGTAAATCAAGATGTTCTCTGGCTTTACCGGTGCGGTGAATAGCAAATTGACATCAGCCATTTTAAAAAAGCTGACATTCTTTTTCGTAGCATTAAAAAGCTGATAAATCAGAACACCCAAAGCCAGAATAGTAACAGCTCCGACGATATTTTGCATCGCAAAATTCACTTCAGGGAGGCCATTAAGGTCTAATTCGGGAATTTCTGCAGCAGGCGCATCATCGTCCCTATTCTTGAGACGCAAGTAATACATGAAAAATATGTAGCCGCCAATTCCCGCATAAGGCAATAAACGCACAGGATTTCTGAGAATTAGCTTAAGGTTATTTATCAGGATTAAAATATCCTTCCTGAACAACAGACGGATTTCATTCATCTTTAGTCATTTCTAAGAATAGGTCCTCTAGCGAAGTGCCTTCTTCCTGTACAAACTGTTGCTTCAGATTTGAAATGGTGTCATTGCCGACGATATTACCATTTTTCAGAATCATCACTCGATCTGCTATAGATTCTATACCATCGATCAGGTGTGTACTCACTAAAATAGTCTTCCCAGCATCTTTCAATTCCTTGAAAATCTTCTTGGTGTTTTTAATCGCTTTTGGATCCAAACCGATCATCGGTTCATCGAAAAATAGAACTTGAGGATCGGGCAGTAATGCGCAGCAGATGGATACTTTTTGTCGCATGCCTTTAGAGAGATCTCTGCCGAGCTTATCTCTTTTATCAGCTAATTCAAATAACTCAAGGTATTCCTCAGCTTTCCCTCTCCAGTCTTTCACCCCATACGCCTGGGCTACAAACTGCATGTGTTCCTGCACCGTCAGCAGGTCATACACGTAAGGCGTCTCTGGGATGTAACTAAAAAGTCGCTTTGCCTCCACGCTCAAATGATCGTGCCCACCTAGTGTGATTTCACCTGAAGTTTTGCGAAGCAAGCCTACGATACATTTCATCGTCGTACTTTTTCCCGCTCCATTTGGCCCAAGTAGTCCGACTACCTCTCCTCCCTGAAGTTCGAAAGATATGTCGTTGACAGCATTCTGCTTGCCATAGGTTTTTACCAGGTTGGTTACACTTAGCATAAAAGTATTTTGAGATTTAACGTGAAGTAATATGAAATCTCAAATTTGAAATTTCAAACCAATTACCCTTTTGTTCCTGCAAGCAAATAGAGTACAGCCATCCTAACGGCGACTCCATTCTGCACCTGTTCTAGAATGATGGAGTGCTCGGAATCAGCTACGTCTGAGCTTAATTCCACACCTCTGTTGATAGGTCCTGGATGCATAATGACGATCTCCTTATCCAGTTCGCTCAATAGCTTCTTATTGATGCCGTAGTATAAAGAGTATTCGCGCAAGCTCGGGAAATATTTGATTTGCTGTCTTTCGAGTTGAATTCTAAGAACGTTTGCGACATCGCACCATTGCAGGGCTTTTTTCACGTCCAGTTCCACTTTCACTCCTAGGCTAGCAATGTATTTTGGAAGCAAGGTAATCGGCCCGCAGACCATCACTTCTGCGCCAAGCTTTTGCAGACAAAAAATATTGGAAAGAGCTACTCTAGAGTGTAAAATATCTCCAATGATCGCAACTTTTTTGCCGGCCACATCTCCTAGCTTTTCCTTGATAGAAAAAGAATCGAGCAAAGCCTGAGTTGGATGCTCATGGGTTCCATCTCCAGCATTGATTATGTTAGCATCTACATTTCGGGAAAGGAAGTGTGGTGCTCCGGGACTTGAATGTCTCATCACCACCATATCCACTTTCATGGAGAGTATGTTATTGACAGTATCCACAAGCGTTTCTCCTTTTTTGACAGAGCTATTGGAAGAAGAAAAATTAACTACGTCAGCAGAAAGCCGTTTTTCCGCAAGCTCAAAGGAGAGTCTAGTCCGGGTAGAATTCTCAAAAAAGACATTGGCAATGGTGATGTCTCGCAGAGAAGGGACTTTTTTGATCGGTCGATTGATCACTTCTTTGAAATTTGCCGCCGTGTCAAGGATAAGTTGGATATCTGTCTCGGTGAGGTTTTTGATTCCAAGAAGGTGTTTTGTGCTAAGTTGCGACATGGTTAAGGGTTAACTTTCTCTATGATCCAAATTGCGTCTTTTTCACTTCCGTTTTCCGCCCATTCCACTAACACATGCTGGCTTTCCAGCGTATGCACACGAATACCATAATAATCCGGCATAATGGGATAATCCCGAGTGAGTTTCCGATCTACCAATACCATAAGCTCTACTTTCTGAGGTCTGCCAAAAGCAATCATAGCATCCATAGCTGCCCGAACCGACCTGCCTTTGTAGAGCACGTCATCAACCAAGATTACTTTTTTACCTTCAATCAGAAAGTTGATTTTGGTTTCATTTGCTTTCAGGGGAAAATCTCTTCTTCGAAAATCATCTCGGTGAAAAGTAGCATCGAGATATCCTGATGGAACTTTCACTCCAGAAATTTCTTCTAGGAGTTTTACGATTTTATCTAACAATATGGGTCCTCTAGGTTGTAAACCCAAAAGTACGGTGGTCTCAAAATCATCATGATTTTCGATCAGTTGGTGACAGAAACGCCTGAGGATGATTTCAATCTGTTCTTCGTCTAAGACAAGCCTTTTTTGCATGGGGTAGATTTGCCGTAAATATAAAAATAAAATCTAGTCCGGGAGGTCTTCTGGTCGATACAAATCCCCATCCACCGCTATTTTGGATAGAAAGTAAACCTCACGAACCTCATCGACTCCCTTATCATTCATAAAACGAACTCGCTGCGTGCCCGAAAGTAAGTAATATCTATCGTACCAATGGATCAATCGCAAACTCTCCCGATTGGTATCTCGGATCCGCTCACCATCATTAACCAAGCCCAAGTCAAACTCCTGATTTTCGAAGATTCTCTCTCCATTTCTGAAAAAACTCAACTTAATTGTCTCATCTTCTACAAACATGTGGTACAGGTCATCTCCCACCACAGCCACTTCCCCAAAGGCCTCAGGGTAATTGGTTACCATCTCATCATAGGAAATAGCATTATCCCAAATCACCTGACCGGTTTTGGCGATTTTAGCAAAATGTGCAGAGACATATCGGTATTCAGGCACGGTCTGATAGCTGCCCGCCATAGGGAATCGATTTGCCAAATAAGGGTCATTAATAATGGTGGTTCCCATCCTACTCCATCGATCATACCGATAGCCCCCAGCTGTCGAATATATCCCATTTTGGTATCCAGATCTGCTATTAGAGATTGTATATTGATCGAAGTAAACGTAGTATGCATCAGGAGTCTGACGCACATCACGGATAGAATATTTACTATTAATTACCGGCACCTTATTTTTATCCAGGTCCTTTTGGATATACCTATCTCGTTTAGCTTTGTTTTTCTCGTTTAGGTAATTATAAAAATTAGGGAAATCCTGAAGCGTGTACAGTTTGAAATCATATTCTCCGAATTCATTAATATTCATGATATACATTCCTTGGTAGTCGTTGCGGCGTGCTAGACCGAAAGCTCCAACCATTGCTTCTTGGTAAGCGCCAGTAGAAACTAAAAGCCCGTCCATTATTTCTTGGCCAGGGTCTGCAAACTCATCTACTTTCAATTCTCGGATTAGATTGCCTGCCATATCATAGGTATTAATGAACAGATCACGGCTTCTATACAATCCCTTTCTGCTCAATACTACTTCCAGTGTCTTCGTTTCAGGCATTTTTCGGATCTGTAAAATTTGGGTATCATTTCCATAAATCCCTTGAAGAGTATGAACGCTCTTGGTTACCAAATCATGGATTTGGAGTACAGGCCTAGTTTCAGAAGTGCCCATGAACATGGCCTTTTGATCTTGAACCAAAAATTCCACCAACTCCATATCCAATACATTATCAACTACAAATTCTTTTCCTTGCTTGGTCTCCAAATTCACCTGAAGCAAATACTTGGGCGCATTCATAGCGAATCCCTTTGTCATAAGAGCAAACAAAAGTTTACCATCCGTATCATATCCCAGCATATCATACCCTTCTTTGACAGGAAACACTACCAATCCTTCTTTGGAATTGAGAGAGGAATCAGTCACAAAATATTGAAAATTACGTCTCAAATTCAGCCCTTTTTCAGGCAAAGTTCTAAACGATACTAAGCCAACATCTGAATCAATCATCTCAAAAAGCGGGTCATTCATATCTGAGGCAACTTCATAGCGCTCGATGAACCTGACCTGAGCGAAGACTTGCTGCCCAAGGGTGAAAAGTATAAGAAGTAAAATATATTTCTTCATGTGATTATAATTTTTTCCTTATGGCGATTTCCTGTTCCCGACCTTGTTTCTGGAGAGTTTCGTATTTAAAATCAAACTTCTGTGATTTGAACTTCTCCAAGCTCGATTTCATGAACCCATCTTGAGGAGTAAGTCAAACTCTTCCTTCCCAACATTCGACACAGATAACCGGGATTGTTTCAGCATAGGCAAACCCGTAAGTCTATCTTCAGCCTTCATTGCTGCCAAAGAAACAGGGTTTTTCAAAGGACGATTTACTCGCAACTTCACAGCAGTCCACTTTTCATCTGTCGGATCGGGAAACTTCTCTTGACTGACTTCAGCTATTCCTACAATGGCCTTTTCCTTTCCACTATGATAGAAAAAGACCAGATCCCCCATTTGCATTTCTCTTAGAAAATTGCGAGCCTGATAGTTTCTAACTCCATCCCATACGTCTTCCTTGATCGCTACGAAATCATCCCAAGAATAGGATTCTGGCTCAGATTTTACCACCCAATAGTTCATACTTTTGATTAGTTCACCGTTAAAAATCTATTCAATTCAAATAACGCAAATACATTCCTACTGTTCAAAAACCAAATAAGGATAATGAATGTCAGCCTATTGCATGACTGCTAAACGTGAAAACTCAATTTTCAATTTTAAGTTAAGCTATAGCCCCTTAAATTGAAACATTATTTCAAGACATTTGTCTGAATAGACTCACACAACCCCAGAAATTTTGGATCACAAGACTCTTCTGAAAAAAATAAAGCTCAGCATTCAGCTGATGGAACTTCACGACGAAAATCCGTTCAAAATTCGCAACTATCAAAGCGCGCTGATTTCTTTGGAACGCGAAGATCAGGATATCATGACGCTGAACGAATCAGAACTGGCAAGTCTTCAAGGTGTGGGAAAAAGTATGGTGGAAGCCATCCAGCAGCTGAAAGAGACCGATACATTCCCTTTTCTAGAAGAATTACTTGTCAAAACTCCTGAGGGAATATTAGAAGTTCTGCAGATCAAAGGCTTGGGGCCAAAGAAAGTGAAAACGCTCTGGGAAAGCCTTGGCATTACTTCCACCCATGAATTGATGGAGGCATGTCAATCTGGAAAAGTCGCCAAAATCAAAGGTTTTGGAGAAAAAACTCAGAACACGATCATTCAAAACCTAGAGTTTATTGCCTCCAATTCAGGCAAGTGGCTCTATGCAGATATAGAAGAAATGTTTGGGCAATTTGAAGACACTTTGCGTGTAATTGCTCCGGACGCTGAACTGGCAATTGTGGGAGATTTTTCTAGGCAGATGGAAATCATCACCGAAGCTGAGTTCCTACTCGCTTCAGATGAACTATCAGCTGCTAAAACTACCATCAAAGCGATGGAATCCATCGAATGGATTATGCTCGAATCAGGTCCGAGAACGCTCAGAGGCAAACTAAAAGAAATCGATCTAAGCGTAAGTATTCACTTTTGCTCCAAAGAGGACTTCCTTTGGAAAAAGCTCTCACTTATTGCTTCTCCCATGCACATGGAAGCTATGGTGGATGAAAAAGAAAGCATTGCCAAAAAGCTCCAAAAAAAGAATTACTCAAGCGAGGAAGAGTTTTTCAGCATCAATAAGCTCCAATTCATCCCAGCGGAAATGCGAGAAGGTTACGGCGAAGTGGAGCTAGCGAAAGAAAACAAAATCCCCGAATTGCTCGGCGAAAATGATCTGAAGGGTATTCTACACAATCACTCCACATACAGCGACGGTAAGCATAGCCTGAGACAAATGGCAGAGTATTGCAAAGAATTAGGTTATGAATACCTAGGAATCTCCGATCACAGCAAGACGGCTTTTTACGCAGGGGGATTGACGGAAGATCAAATAGTAAAACAACACCAGGAAATCGATGCCTTGAATCAAGAAATGGCGCCTTTCCGAATTTTTAAAGGAATAGAAAGTGATATACTTTCTGATGGAAAACTCGATTACGCAAATGAAGTGCTGGCTAGCTTTGACTTTATCGTCGCCTCCGTTCATTCCATTTTGAATATGGAAATTAAGCGAGCGACAACTCGCTTGATCACAGCGATAGAGAATCCTTATACCACTATCTTGGGACATCCAACGGGTAGACTGTTACTTCGAAGACAAGGATATCCGCTCGATCATAAAGCGATCATCGATGCCTGTGCGGCAAATAATGTAGTGATAGAAATCAATGCAAATCCCTGGAGACTGGATCTCGACTGGAGGCATGTTCGCTATGCGATAGCGCAAGGCGTGATGCTATCTATCAATCCAGATGCTCATGCGATGGAGGGATATTCAGACATGAAATATGGCGTACTGGTTGGCAGAAAAGGTGGGCTTACAAAAGAAATGACGCTGAATGCCATGAGTGGTGAGGAGATAGGAAGTTATTTTGATGCTAGGCTGAAGAAGATAAATTGAAAAGACTGTATAATCAGTGACCGATGTCCGATGGACCTTTTCGGCAGAATTAGGAATCAATTTTAGAGATTCTTTAACATGCCAATTATCTAAAAGTAAATCAGAGGCAGTAATACCTAAGACTTGTAACTTGCGACCAAATTATAGATTTAGAAAAAATGAAATGGACTGACCATTCCGACAAGACCTTACTTCAGCGTTCCTTTTTATTTGGAATTACTGGCTTCGTCTTGTGTATGCTTTCGCTTTTAAACACACAATTTCAAGTGCTACAAGCTCCCATGGGACCATTAAATGGCGTTGGACTAGCTTTACAATTTGTGGGCCTGAGCTTGGCGGTGTTGGTAATTCGTAAGCGAAAATTAGATCCTGAAATCAAGGAAAAGGCTAAAAAGATGATTTTGATATTGGCTGTAGGATTGCTGTTTTTCATATTGACTCTGTAAAGTCTAAAACCTAAACTTAAGAGATTCGTTGCACCTTAAACACAAGATCTAGGTAATCAATGAAACCAATGCTATTTGTTTTTCCATTTCTAATAGCCTTAGTATGTTCTACTGCACAGGCCCAGACAAACAGTCAAAAGTCAGAATTTAAAATAATTACTATCATCGAATCAGTTATGCCTAACGACCGCGGAGAATCAAGGATAATCGACTCCGAGACAGTAGTGGATTCGGTTGCCTATGCAACTTATAAAACTGACGGTTCGAAAAGTAGAAACAAAGAAATCGAACGCGAAAAGCTCAGACTGGAGAAATTAGATCAAATAAAGTTACTGGAGCTATACGATGGAATAGACGTAAGTTTTCGAAACGTTGCCTCAAACGATGCCATGATTACATCAAAGATTAATAGCATGCTAAAAGAAGGATGGAGCTTAACTTTTGTCACCACCGCTATCGAGTCAGATGCCGGCAATGATGATTATAACGGTATAGTTATAACTCGTTTATTTTTCTCTAAGTAAAACTTTCATTCGAGAAAGAACTCTTTAAATATACTAATTGAAATATCAATAAAAATAGAGATGGGCGAAGGTTAATTGGTAATTATAGGTTCTAACTTTTCATAGTCTTTAATCTGAACTAGCATCTCTTGCGCTTTCATAATCGGAGTCCACTCATAGCTCCCAAATAAGAATTTGAACCAAGGCTTGTCTCTATTTTCGTATCGGATATTTATAAAGAGCCAGATGGATACTGCTGCAAAAGCAAGTGTAATCAGGGCTTGGATTCCCCAGAAGAAAGGATTTGCTGATCCAATCCATGAGGAATTCAGGAAAAAGGTAGTCCAAAATGGCAGTTGCAACATAAGAATACGTGTGACCCAAAGGGTAGAAGTTGTTAATCCAGCAATTTTCTTCTGAGTACTCATCACAGGTCGATTTATGTTGACTACATAAATAAGGATTAACTGATAAAGGTAGATTCCAACCGCTATTTTGTTTACTAGGGAAATAAAACCAGCAGAAATCAGAAAGAAAAGATTGCCTATAGGTAATAGGTTAATTACTAAAACGTCCAGAAAAATAATCCAAAGTATCCCTAATAAGACCGTAAAAATTTTGATCGGACGCATAGATGTCAACTCACTTTTCACCTTCATTTTAGTAATGTCTGAAGCATTTTTTCGATTGAAGACTAATTGTTCTTCCAGCTTTCGATCGTAGGATTTCCATATTTCTTGAAGTTGTATGTCTTGCATGATTTCTGTTAATAAGATGTGATTTTCTGTTTCAATTGTTGTTTGATGCGAGAGAGTTTTGTTGCCACGTTGCTTTCTGAAATCCCAAGAATTTCGCCTATCTCGGAATATAAATAGCCATCGAGGTAAAGAAGTATTAACGCTTTGTCCACTTCCTTAAGCTCTCTGATGAGACTTTGGAGAAGGTCCCGATTGTCATTTGCCAAGCTTTTATCTTCTGCTAGATATATTGCTGTTTCAGATAGTGGCTGATAAATTTGGCAGCGATTACTTGCTTTGCGGTAAGCAGAAATAGCCACATTCAGAGCAATCCTATACATCCAAGTGCTCAGTTTGTAGTCTGGTTGGAAACTCGGAAAAGCTTTCCAAAGCTGGAGAATAATTTCTTGAACTAAATCGGCTCGATCATCAGCATCCTTGCAGTAGGAATTTGCCACCTTGTAGATGATCCCTTTATTGGACTCAATACTGGAAAGAAATGATTCATTTTCTTTAGACAAGGATTCGCTGGTATATTATAAAACTCTTTCAAGCTATTAATCGCATAGCTTGCTAAAAAAATCACAGACTATGAAAATTAAATGTAAAACATTGAGGAATCGGCATTATACGGAAATAGAATAAAACCTATTTTACTCCTTCGGAGCTCAGATTTCGGCATGTTCACTATTAGACCCAACCTTAGCGAACTGGGTTATGATAAGTCGGACTTTCAGTCCTTCCATGTGATCAAATATAACGTCTTCATTTGCATGGTCCCATAATAATCAACTGACAAAATCTACTCACAACTATTGAAGAGCCTAAACAATCAAAGTATCGAATTGGTCTATGTGGACATAGACTATGGTGGAAAAATAATGAATGGTCCTGCTTCTGCAGAAGCTGGAAAATTGTTATAATTCAAATTAATTCTTTGCGCTTTCTCTGCGAAAAACTCAGCGTACCCTGCGGTTTAAAAAAAAAGCCCCGAACTCATCGCTCGGGGCCTCCAATCTATTCACAATAGCTAACTTCTAATCAGCTTTTTCTTTCTTTTTCACAGCAATGGTAAGTTCTGTGCCTTCACCGTGATAATCTGCAGTGATGACATCTCCTTCCGATAGATCACCTTTCAGGATCTCTTCGGCTATCGCATCTTCCAGATATTTCTGGATCGCTCTGTTCAGTGGTCTAGCTCCATATTGCTGATCATAACCTTTCTCAGCCAAGAATTCCTTCGCTTTTTCGGTCAACTCGATCTTGTAACCTAAGTCAGTGATTCTAGCAAATAACTTACCTAAACTGATATCGATAATCTTATAGATATGCTCTCTGGTAAGTGAGTTGAAAACAACTACATCATCCAATCTATTTAGGAATTCTGGGCTAAATGCCTTCTTCAAAGCAGATTGAATCGTTGACTTCATCACCTCATCCATGTTGTCTGACTTAGCCTGACTGGCAAAACCAATCCCAGCTCCGAAATCCTTCAAATCACGAACTCCAATATTCGAAGTCATTATAATGATAGTATTTCTGAAATCCACTTTTCTACCCAAACCATCTGTCAAGATACCATCATCCAACACCTGCAAAAGAATGTTGAACACGTCCGGGTGAGCTTTCTCGATCTCATCCAGTAATACCACAGAGTAAGGTTTTCTTCTGACTTTTTCTGTCAACTGTCCACCTTCTTCATAGCCCACATAGCCAGGAGGTGCTCCTACCAATCTGGACACAGAAAATTTTTCCATGTATTCAGACATATCTATTCTGATCAACGCATCGTCTTTGTCGAAAAGATAGTTTGCCAGCATCTTGGCTAATTCAGTTTTACCAACTCCCGTAGGACCCAGGAAAATAAATGAACCAATAGGCTTTTTAGGATCTTTTAAACCAACTCTAGTTCTCTGAATAGCTTTAGTTAATTTCTTAATCGCTTCATCCTGACCGATTACTTTACCGGATAAGTCTCCATTCATACTCAAAAGCTTAGCACCTTCTTTCTGAGCGATTCTCTTAGCAGGAATACCAGTCATCATCGCGATCACTTCAGCTACATTATCTTCTTCTACAGTAAATCTCTTAGACTTACTTTCTTCCTCCCACTTGGTTTTTGCTGTTTCCAGCTGCTCAAGTAGTTTCTTTTCCTTATCTCTAAGCTGGGCAGCTTCTTCATATTTCTGAGATTTCACCACCCGGTTTTTCTCAATTTTAATATCTTCTACTTCAGCTTCTAGCCTAAGAATATCCTCAGGCACATGAATATTGTTGATATGGACTCTGGCTCCTGCCTCATCCAATATATCTATCGCCTTATCTGGAAGAAATCTATCGGAAATGTATCTGTCGGAAAGTTTAACACATGCGATTATGGCCTCATCGGTATAATTTACATTGTGGTGATCCTCGTATTTATCCTTGATATTGTTCAATATTTGAACTGTCTCCTCAGGTGTGGTGGCATCTACCATCACCATTTGAAATCTACGGGCCAATGCGCCATCCTTTTCTATGTATTGACGATACTCATCGAGTGTAGTAGCTCCGATACATTGGATTTCTCCACGCGCCAAAGCTGGCTTGAACATATTGGATGCATCCAAAGATCCTGAAGCACCACCTGCGCCAACTATAGTATGTAGCTCATCGATAAACAGAATGACACTTGGAGATTTCTCCAGCTCGTTCATCACGGCTTTCATTCTCTCCTCAAACTGTCCTCTATACTTGGTGCCTGCCACTAGAGAAGCAAGATCAAGCGTCACTACTCGCTTATTGAAAAGCACACGGGAAACTTTCTTCTGAATAATTCTAAGTGCAAGTCCTTCCGCTATTGCAGTCTTACCTACACCTGGCTCACCGATCAAAATCGGATTATTTTTCTTTCTTCTGGAAAGGATCTGTGCTACACGTTCGATTTCTTTCTCTCGGCCTATGATTGGATCAAGTTTGTCATCTTCAGCCATTTTAGTCAAATCTCGACCGAAATTATCTAAAACTGGAGTTCTAGACTTTTCTGCACCCGGCTTAGCTGCTCCAGATCCACTTCCTGAAGAACCGAAAAGTTTGGATCCGTCGTCATCACCATCTTCTGCCTCTGCTTTTGAGCGAGGAGGAGTATCGGAAGACATTTCCAGCATCTCTTTTACCGAATCATAATTGATTTCAAATTTGTTTAGTATTTGAGTAGCTATATTATCCTCATCTCTCAAGACGGACAGAAGTAAATGCTCTGTACCTATCAATTGACTCTTGAATATTTTAGCCTCCAAATATGTGATTTTCAACACTTTCTCTGACTGTCTAGTCAGAGGTATATTTGCCATATTTTTCACATTGTGATTTGCGGTTCCTTTTACAGCACGTTCTATCGCGTTCCGCAACTCATCCATTGGCACTCCCAATTTCTTAAGAATAGATACAGCAACACCTTCTCCCTCGCGAATCATCCCTAGCAAGAGGTGCTCTGTGCCAATGTAATCATGTCCCAGGCGAAGTGCTTCTTCGCGGCTAAGAGAGATCACCTCTTTGACTCTGTTCGAAAATTTTGCTTCCATTAAATTCTTATCTGATTGTTAAATAAACCTGTACGTATGTTACCGAATTTGTTTTGAAAACACAATCCTTTAGTGGATTGTTCATTGTTTTTTTACAGACTTTAAGAGGATACCTTTAGATGCAGGGCCTTCGCAAAACAACAAATCCAGAATGCTGAGGTTAGGATCAAAGTCTAAGCCAAAAAGTTGAAAATAAGACTCTGGGGTATAGAAGTTTCGTTCCGAAAATGGGACTGAGGGCATTAGTTGCCCTCTTATGTCATCAGTATAGGACTGATCTTGCGATGAACTCTGTACCCGCATCTTGACAGGCACACCAAGTAGCTTGAGACAAATTGTCAGCATTTCCCAATTCAACTCCCATAAACTTTCAATATTTTTCTCGAAGACCTTTTCAAAATATGGGAAGTAATATTCGTAGAAAGGTGCTTTTCCATAGGCGCTTTGAATGCCACGCAAGTGAATATTTACCCAACTTTGATCATAGTCGACCTTAATCTTTTCCTGCGAAATTCTAGGTCTCCGACCTTGAATAGGCACACTTAGCGTGCCTACTTTATTAGCAAGTCGAATTTGAGTTCGGTTGAAGAAAGACTGTCTTTGGTACCTGAGTTCAGGAAAAAAAACTAATTCATCAGCTCCTAGGATAGCCGCAAAAAACTCCAGATTCGGGAAATAATGTAGATCAACCGCAATGCTCTTTGTCATTCTACTCTAAGTCCTCCAGTTTACCCAAACCTTCTCTTAAAACTTCTATTTCATCTCTGGTACAGTCCAAAATAGTAGAACCAACATTCTGACCGTATCCACCATCAATCACAATATCGACGAGATGCTGATATTTTTCAAATATTAATTCGGGATCAGTACTATATTCTATCACTTCATCTTCATCATTTATTGAAGTAGTGAGGATGGGATGCCCCAATTCCTCCACCAGCATTCGGGGCACATTATGGTCAGGAACTCTGATTCCCACTGTTTTCTTTTTGCTGTGCAAGATTTTTGGAACCTGATGACTTGCGTCTAAAATGAAAGTAAATGGCCCTGGCAAACCTTTTTTCATCATTTTAAAAACCGGCTTACTTATCATCTTGGTGAACTGCGAAATGTTGCTCAAATCCGCGCATATGATCGAAAAATTGTGTTTTTTAGGATTGATCCCTTTGATTTTGCAAATCCGCTCTACCGCTCGTAAGTTCATGATATCGCAACCCATCCCATAAACTGTATCCGTAGGATAGATCACCACACCTCCATCACGTAGTGTATGAGCGATTTGCCTGATTTTATCTGGATCAGGATTTTCCTCGTATAATCGAATTAATTCAGCTGCCATATCTTATTCTTTTCTCGTGTATCCAACTAGTTGTCTCTGAATATTGTTCCAATTCTCCAACAGCTCATTAACTATTGGGATATCAGCAGGAGCCCAGTTTAATGTTTCCAACTCATCCTTATTCAGCCATTTCACTTCTTTATGTTCAAGCAATGAAATCTCCCCAGACCTCCATATACAGACAAAAGGAATCAATCGAATCACTTTACCCTGAATATAGGAATGTTCATTTGGAAGCAAAGTACTAACCAAACTGATCGAAATAGCCAATTCTTCTTTGATTTCACGAATTAAACAGGCTTCTGGACTTTCTCCTTCTTCAATTTTTCCACCTGGAAATTCCCATAATTCGGGAAGCGTCATAGTCTCAGATCGCTGAGCACAAAGTACTTTTTCATTAGCAAAAATAAGGGCACAGGTGACGGAAATGACCTCCATTAATACCAAGTTTAGACAGAAAGGTATAATTACCTTGTCTGAAGCACAAACTCCTCCTTAGATTTTTCCTTATTTTTGGCCTAAATATGGAAACGGATAAAAAAAGAAAAATAGCACTCACACTGGTCATCAGCTTTTCGGTACTAGCAATTTCCTTCAGCTTTTACTTCTATCAGGTGTTTTTCAGCCCAAATACACTGGTAGATTCCGATCAAAACTACATGCTCAAAATAAGCAGTAATGACACATACAAATCAGTTTCGAACAAGTTATATGATGATTTTGTAGTAAATGATCTGGTTAGCTTTGGCTTCGTTTCTAGAATTACAGGTTATCAGGAATCTGTAAAGCCAGGACTCTATACCATAACCCCAAAAATGACCAATCTCCAATTGGTTAAATTACTTCGATCAGGAAAACAGACTCCTATTCGGGTTACTTTTAATAATGTGAGAACCAAGGAGGATTTGGCTGAAAAAATTACGGCCAATATGGAAATTTCAGAAGATCAGTTTTTAACACTTGTGAAAGACTCTGTTTATATCCGAAAGTTTGATTTTGACGAGGAGACCATCATGAGCATGTTTATACCAAACACTTATGAACTTTGGTGGAATACTAGCTCAGAAGCACTTTTCGACAGAATGTATAAAGAATACAATGCATTCTGGACTGACGAGCGAAAGCAGAAGGCAGCAGCTCTTGGCTTAAACCAAAAACAAGTGAGCACTCTCGCAAGTATAGTGCAAGCGGAAAGTCAGCAAAAAGCCGACGAACGACCAGTAATCGCCGGTCTCTACTTAAACCGTCTCAACATAGGAATGCCTCTTCAGGCGGATCCTACCTTGGTTTTTGCTTCGGGAGATTTTGAATTAAAACGTGTATTGAATGTCCACAAAGAAATTGAAAGTCCCTACAATACGTATAAATACACTGGTTTGCCTCCAGGACCTATCAATCTCCCAGACATCAAATCTCTTGATGCAGTTCTAGACGCGGACAATAATTCCTATTTGTACATGTGCGCCAAAGAAGATTTTTCAGGGTATCATTCTTTTGCCAGCTCTTTGGCAGAGCATAATGCAAATGCTAGACGCTATCAGGCTGCTTTGAACAAAGCAAAAATATTCTAACATGTATACGACCGAAACACAAATACGAGTTCGCTACGCAGAGACTGACCAGATGAGTTACGTCTACTATGGCAATTACGCGATGTATTTTGAAGTAGCTAGGGTCGAAGCGATGCGGAGCATTGGTTTTTCTTATAAGGAAATGGAAGACGAAGGAGTGATGATGCCTGTACTGGAAAGTTATTTCAGATACTTAAAACCAGGCAAGTACGATGAATTACTCACGATCAAAACGACTATACCTACTCTTCCCAGTGCACGAATTCGATTTGAGTATGAAGTCTTTAATGAGCAGCAAGAACTGATCACCGAAGGATGGACCACACTTACCTTCCTTAAAAAAGACAGTCATCGTCCGACTAGACCTCCACAGAATTTGTTAGCTTTATTAAACCAGTATTTTCACTAAGAAGGATAAAGTGATCAAAACAAAAATTCTCAGGTTAGAAGTAAAACTACTTTGGCAAGCTCGGAAGCTGAAGAAAATTCACTTTGGTGACCCTGACAAGAACCTCTTTGATTTAGGTAGGATTTTTTTGATTCAGCTCAAAAAAGATGATATCATTGAGCGTGCTGGATCCATGGCCTTTAATTTCACAATTGCACTTTTTCCGTTAATACTCTTCCTTTTAAATCTTATCCCTTATTTACAGGATATTTTTCCCTATATCACTACACAAAACATCTTGAGCTTTATCCAGGAAATACTGCCTCTAGAAGTATATAGTCAATCCGAGAACACCATTATGGACATTGTTTCAAAACCACGGCAAAGCATGCTTTCTTTGGGTTTTTTCTTCGCTTTGTTTGCTTCGACACAGGGAGTAATGTCCATGATGAATTCCTTCAATTCTGTCTATCAGACTAAGGATAATAGAGGTTTTATGATGAGCCGGGGAATAGCCGTAAGCATCGTGATGGTGCTCGCATTGACAGTAATCACCGCGAGCATAGTTATGATTGTCGGGGGTGTTGTGATTCGCAGGTTAGATGAGATGCAGGTTTTTAATTCTGGCTTTATGATTTTTTTATTCTCTAGCCTTAAGTTTCTGATTCTATTGCTGATGTTTTATATCACCACTGCTTTTATTTTCCGATTTGCGCCAGCTGTCCATGACAAGTGGAATTTCTTCTCTACAGGAGCCAAATTAGCTGGCCTCTTAATCACTTTAGGGTTTTATGGCTTCTCATTTTACCTAAATAATTTTGCCAGCTATAATAAACTTTATGGTTCCATCGGAACGTTGATCGCCCTGATGCTGTGGCTGCTAATCACGTCAATTATAGTGATCGTGTGCTTTGAAGTAAATGTAAGTTTGGACTTGGTAGAGGAGAATAAAAAACGGAAGAACAATAAAAGAATTGAAGATTTGATACAAGAGGAGAAAAAAAGTATAGCCAGCTGAACTTACTTTTTGTAGCTATTTTTCGCATCAATAACACTTCAATTGACTGATCAAGACGTTGAATTTAATTCCTTATATTTCCACGATATAAACTTTCCCTCCATATGAAAACAGGTCTATTAAAGAATTCTTTTGTTCTCTTTCTATGCTGTATTTTTCTCATTAGCTGCACAAAACCTGAAGAGGCTAAAGATTCCACAGCAGAAATAAACAGTTGGTTTGACCAGCAGTATGAGGAATTGCTTCAGATGAGTCCTCTTCAACTTACTACACAAGGCAGAAAAGATCATTACTCAGAAATAGATGACCTCAGCGAGGCGGGAGAAAAGAAGCGCCTTGACTGGATGGAAGCTAGTGTCGCGGAGATGAAGGAAAAATTTGATGAGAAAACTAGTGATCATCAAGCTCAATTGTCATGGAGACTTTGGGAATACCAGTATGAGCAAGCCAAATCAGAGTATGCATTCAGGAATTCTGGCTATGAGTTCAACCAGATGAGTGGTTCACATACTTCCCTACCGAATATGCTGATCAACTATCATAAGGTGGATTCATTAGGAGATATGGAAGCGCTTATTTCTCGCTATTCCGAGCTAGGCAGGGCAATTGGTCAACTTATGGATAGAGCTAAAGCACAGGCTATCGAAGGAAATAAGCCTCCAAAGTTTGCTTATGAATATGTGATCCAGCAAGCAGAAGCACTGATTAAAGGTCAGCCTTTTAGCGATACTGGTAAAAAATCACCGCTTTGGAGCGATGCTCTTTCCAAAATTCAGAAACTCGAAGATGAAGGTAAAATCACGAGTGAAGAGGCAGGAACTCTGAGATCAGAAGCCAAAGAATCTCTTAGCAACTCAGTCAAACCAGCCTATGCCGCATTGGTGGCTTGGCTAAAAGAAGAATTACCCGCCCTAGAAGCTACACCAACAGGCCTCAGTCGACATGAAAATGGAAATAAGTACTATGCTTTCAAGCTAAAAAGTGCTACTACAACTGAACTATCAGCAGACGAAATTCATGAAATAGGCCTCAAAGAAGTTGAAAGAATACAAAAGGAGATGCTTGCTATAAAAGAGCAAGTGGGATTTGAAGGTGACTTAAAGGCATTTTTTAAATTCATCAACAGCGATCCTCAATTTTATTTCCCGAATACAGACGAAGGTAGAAAAGCTTACTTGGATGAATCCACAGCATATCTGGATACTTTGACTAAGCGAGCTCCCGAATTCTTTGGCATACTTCCAAAAGCAAAACTTGAAGTAAGGCGTGTTGAGGCCTTCCGTGAGCAAGATGGCGCACCGCAGCATTATGCTCAGGGCACTCCAGATGGCAGCCGACCAGGCACTTATTATGTGCATCTTTCGGACATGACAGCCATGCCCAAATCCACATTGGAAGGCGTAGCTTATCATGAAGGCACTCCAGGTCACCATATGCAGATTTCTATTCAACAGGAACTTCAGGACATTCCCAAATTCAGAACTCAACTATTCTTCAACGCATACGTGGAAGGATGGGCCTTGTACTCTGAGGCTTTGGCAAAGGAAATGGGTGGGTATAAGAATCCTTACTATGATTTTGGCAGGTTGGTAAATGAGGTTTGGAGAGCAATACGTCTCGTGACTGATACAGGACTTCACTCGAAAGGATGGACCGAGGCAGATGCCATTGCTTATTTCGAAGAGAACTCATCCATCTCGGCTGGTGCAATACAGTCCGAAGTAAGACGGTACATGGTAATGCCTGGACAGGCTACAGGATACAAGATTGGGATGCTCAAAATTCAAGAATTGAGAGCGAAGTCTGAGAAGGAACTTGGAGAAAAGTTTGATCTAAAAGCTTTCCATGATTTAGTTCTTGGACAAGGTGCGCTTCCTTTGAATATCTTAGAGGAGGAAGTTAATCTTTGGATTGCTGAAAAATCAGGTAAAGAGAATAAGAATTCAAAATAATCAAAAAATTAATTACAATACAATCAGAAGGTTAGCAGAAAAAGAGCAGAAGTGCTTTGCAAAAGTTTACTTTTATCTTACTTTTGCAATCCTAATCAGAGATTAAAATCTGGTGAGGACCTAGAGGAATGGCAGAGCGGTCGAATGCGGCGGTCTTGAAAACCGTTGTACTGTGAGGTACCGGGGGTTCGAATCCCTCTTCCTCTGCATAGCGCTAAAGTTTAACGACTTTAGCGCTTTTTTTATGCCTGTTTTTTTGATGGACACCCCGCTCTAACTCTTAACTGAAAAAAATCTCCTTCCTCGGACTCTAGCATTGAATCAGTTTGTAGCTCTCTACTTTTTAAATCATTAACATCTCCCATTGATGCAAGTAAGTCATCCTTCAACTGAATCATTGAACGTAAGACCGACTTCAAACACTCTAATACTGATGTTTCCAATGCAGTTATTATAAGTTCAATCTACTAAAAGGCTAGATTACTTATCACTATTTACAGGCCCATAGTAGATTTTCGCACTCAACAAAGATTAGTTCCTCGACAGATTCCTGCAATTCAACGATAGGTAATCAGCCCTCAACTGCTTTTTTAATTTTTTGTATCGAAAAGCCCCGACATTTATAAAAAAACAAGTTGCAGATTTTACTAATAGAAGATGATTTACTCGAACAAGCCAGATTTAGTCAAACACTAGCACTCCTGGATTTTAAGA
Organism: Algoriphagus ratkowskyi; assembly: GCF_002150505.1. Classification (GTDB taxonomy): domain Bacteria; phylum Bacteroidota; class Bacteroidia; order Cytophagales; family Cyclobacteriaceae; genus Algoriphagus; species Algoriphagus ratkowskyi. The sequence continues at coordinate 300,625 of NZ_MSSV01000004.1, read as the reverse complement.
TCATAATAATTCACGCGGAGGATGGACAGGTAGCATTAGACATCCTAATAACAGCTAAAACCCTCCCTAATTTGATTTTGCTGGACCTCAATATGCCGAGGCTTAATGGAATTAAATTCCTTAAAAAAATAAAAACAATGCCAAACTTAAAATTAATACCAGTGGTAGTATTCAGTACCTCTACTAATCTATCAGACATTAATTCCTGCTATGAATTAGGAATAGCTAGTTTGATTCAAAAGCCATTCAATCATGTACAATATAAAGAAACTATAAAATCTTTGATTAATTATTGGAGTATTAGAACACTTCACACAATAACACCTAAGTAGAAGAGTAAGTTGTTTAACACCCAAGCCTTGCCCCATTATAATGACTTTAAAACCAATCACTAGTATGATCAATACAAATGACATATATACATCTTTTGCACTTCTAGATAACGAAGAGCGAATTATAGATAGCTACGAATTTTTGAAAAGCTTGATAATTGATTTGGAGGGGCAAGGCACTATTCGTTTTAAGCTAAACACCACTTTGCCATTCATTAAAGGCAACCCAAACTATATAAAAAAGACTTTCAAGCAGTTCCTTGCTCAAGTATCTAATAAGCTACAAGAGGAAACTGGAACTATTGAGATCATACATATAAGAGATCGCAACTCATGGATCTTCGGCTTATTAATTCAGAATATAACCGCTGGTCAGATGAGTGAAGAAATAAATAAAAAACACATTGTATCAAAATTCAAACTTATCATTTCTAAGAAAGCAAACACGCAAATCGAAACCTTTCTACCAGAATAAAATCTACTGTAAACAAATGGAACGTCCTTCACTCAAGTATCTTAAGACCCTATCTAACGGCAATGAAAAATTTGAAGTAAAGATACTTCGGATCTTAATCACCGAACTACCGGAGGAATTAGACAATTACAAGAATGCACTGAAAGCAGAAAATTATTTTTGGGCAGCAGAAATAGTCCATAAAATCAATCACAAAATTGCCTTTTTTCAAATGGAGCAAGGTTTTATACTAGCAAACCAGCATGAATTAGATTTAAGAGATGGAAAACTAAATAATCAAGAAGAATTTCTGGAAATCGTCACAAAAATTCTTAATTTTCTCCCAGAATATCCGGAGGAACCACATGAACTGCATAGTAGTTGACGACGAGAGTGTGTCAAGAGAAATTTTAACTTTTTTATGCAACCAAGAACCTAATCTTGAGGTGGTGGGCGCTTTTAACAATGCAATGGATGCATTTATTTTTCTTAACAAGGAACAAGTGGATTTAATTTTTCTAGACATTCACATGCCAGGCTTTTCTGGATTTGATTTCATACAGACCCTAAAAAGTTCTTCACAAATTATCCTAACTACATCTGATAAAGAATCCGCCCTAAAAGCCTTTGAATACGACAATATTGTTGCCTTTCTTATTAAACCAATCGACCCTGAAAGATTTAAAAAAGCTGTTCAAAAAGCAAGAAAAAATCTCCCACATTCTCATAATTTATCGCCTAATATTCCAAATGTAAGTAGTCAATTTTACATTAATATTGATAAAAGATTAATTAAACTTAATTCTGAGGAGGTTAATATGATTGAGGCTAAAGGAGATTACATTTTAATCCACCTTGACAACACAGAATATAGAGTACACACGACCCTGTCCAAAATCAAATCCAAGCTTCCTCACAAATCTTTTTTCCAAGTTCATCGATCATACATTATCAACCTTAGCAAAATCATAGACATCCAAGACAATACGATTTTAATTCAAAAATTTGTTATTCCTATAAGTAGATCGAGGCGCCCGGAATTAATGAAAAAATTAAACCTCGTTTGATCACACTCAATGAGTTGAAGCCTAAAGATCTGGTAGCTAGAGTTTATTGTCGAAAACACTATTCTCTGTAGACGAGTAAGCTATTGTTCTCATACAAAATGTCAACTAATATCCATTTGAAGAAGGTAGAGAATCCTAAAAAAATCATGAAACTGAACTTCCAATCTGGGATGCAGGTCCAAATATACTGCTAAGGACAAAAATCTCAAATAGTGCGCCTACTGAAACACGTTTCATAAATAGCAGCATCCTTTTTTAAATCAAAATTCCGCGAATTTCAGAATCAGTTTTAGCTGAAAAGTTATCAGGAGAAACAGAGTCTAGCAGTTCATCTGTAATTGCAGGATCTGAAAAAACTCCGTAGTTTATGAGCAAAGCACTACTGAAGCATGTACAAACTCTCTAGTATTGGATTCAGGAACCATGGAAAAATCAAAAATATAAAACGTGCAATCATGGTTCTTGACGACTCAAAGGAGGGTCCAAATCTGTTGACCACGAAAATTCGCGAGTATAGCAAAATGGAGATATAACTTTATTTTAACGCTGATTCTATTAAAACAAAGTTAGAAGAACATTAAGCGTCATTAGTGCGATGATTTCCTATCCTTTAATTTTAGGCATACAGTCTATGCAGCAAGAGCGAAAGGCGCTTCCTTAAAAAAAATTTAACGAGTTAGACTTCCTTCTCCCAATATCTCAACTTTCCCTTATTACCTGACTTTACCAATCGGTAACAGTCAGGTATTTCTCTTGCGTCCCCACAGTAGGTTACGATCCTGGTGCCAGCTGGCAAACTTTCAAATTTCTCTCGGATCAATTTGATATAAGTATGATAGAGCTCTAAATTAATGCTCGTGTCTTTATCCAGCTTATCTGTGAGATTTATATTTTCCTCAAATGCATTAAAGAAATAAAAGGCATCATAGCACCCAAAGTCTAGATTTTGAAGATCATCATGAATGAAATTCACATTTTGAAGTTGGTGATTTGCGGCTAGTTTCCTTGATAGCTGTACGAGATTCTCTCGTTGTTCCACGCCTGTGATTTTTGACTTAGAAATTGAGCCGGCAATTAGACAAAATTTCCCAGCTCCAGAACCTAGATCTAATACTGCTTCAACTCCATCCGTATCTAAAAACTGTATAGCTTTTCTCGCTACATCTACTGGGGTCCAATGCGTACCCGAGAGCTTTTTCATTTTGATAGGATAGAGAGAATCAAACTCCTCATCTGTCAGACCCTTTAATTCCATAATAAAATGTCTACAAGCATAGCTTAAATAAAATGTCTCATTAACCACGTGTGTTCTAGTGGTTCTTTTATTGCAAACTGCAATTTACCTCAAAAACGCACGTTTGCCTTTATCAATATTAACAATTCATTCACTTAGAATAATCGCAAGGCTAATTAGCTGACTATTTGAAAACAAGCTAAACCAAAATGCTATTTATCAGTAGATTAACTCACAGTTCTTGAATATTCATTCACCAAAACCCTATTTATGTCAGCTTTTGCGCAAGCTAAAAAAAGCAAGAAGATCAGCCATAAAAGAATTCATTTTGCTTAATATTGAGGTTAAATTACTCTTCTATTAACACCATGGGAAAAATCATTGCCATAGCCAATCAAAAAGGCGGAGTAGGCAAAACTACTACAGCGATGAACTTGGCAGCTAGTTTGGCTGTCTTGGAACATAAGACCCTGGTGATTGACGCTGATCCGCAGGCCAATACAACCTCCGGGCTGGGTCATGATCCCAAATCTATCAACACCAGCATTTACGAATGCATGGTGGACGGAGTGGATGTCAAAGAGATCATTCATAAAACCGACCTTGAATTCTTGGATTTGGTACCATCTCACATCGATCTAGTCGGTGCGGAGGTGGAGATGATTAATTTAGACAATCGGGAAGAGAAGATGAAAGAGGTCATTCATGAATTGAAAGACATGTATGATTTCATCATTATTGATTGCTCGCCTTCCTTGGGATTGATTACGATCAATGCTCTCACTGCAGCCAATTCAGTAATTATCCCTGTACAATGCGAGTATTTTGCTTTAGAAGGCTTGGGTAAATTATTGAATACGATAAAAATCATACAAACCAGGCTAAACCCTGATTTAGAAATCGAAGGCATTCTGCTTACCATGTATGATATGAGGCTTCGCCTTTCTAATCAGGTGGTAGAAGAAGTTAGGTTACATTTCAAAAATATGGTTTTTCAAACGATCATTCCTCGAAATGTGAGACTAAGTGAAGCACCAAGCTTTGGTCTACCAGCTATTTCTTTCGATGCTGATGGAAAAGGTGCAGTTGCCTATATGAACCTGGCAAGTGAAATAGCTCAGAAAAATGACCCTCAAAAAGTGACCACATAACTATGTCAGACCAAAAACCGAATCGTAAAAAAAGTGTCTTAGGAAGAGGTCTTGGTGCCTTGCTAGAAGATAGCCCTGCCAAACACAAATCTGAGGATATTTTGCCTGAGGTAGTTAAAACAGGGATTTTCGGAATTCCACTTGAGCAAATTCAAGTTAATCCCTTTCAGCCTAGAGTTCATTTTGACAAGGACGCACTGGCAGAATTGGCAGAATCCATCCGAGTTCAAGGGATAATTCAGCCTATCACTGTGCGCAAGCTCGACACAAATGAATATCAATTAATCTCGGGTGAGCGAAGGTTTCAAGCGTCAAAAATCGCTGGATTAACAGAAATCCCTGCCTACGTCCGTACTGCTAATGACCAGCAAATGCTGGAGATGGCGCTGATTGAAAACATTCAACGTGAAAATCTGAATGCCCTGGAAATTGCTCACTCTTATCAGCGATTGCTGGCAGAATGTGATTTAAAACAAGAAGAATTAGGGGATCGCGTTGGGAAAAACAGAACTACTGTAAACAATTACTTGCGACTACTCAAGCTCCCTCCTACAATACAAGGTGCTATCCGTGATCAACAGCTCTCAATGGGACATGCTCGGGCATTGATAAATGTAGAAGATGTAGATGTACAACTGGCTATTTTCAAAAAAGCAGTAGAGGAAGAATTAAGCGTAAGAAAAGTGGAAGCCCTGGTAAAAGCCTTGAGTGAAGGCCAGCCAGAGAAGCCAATTAAAGATCAACTTGATCCAGTAAAGAAATATGAGATCAATAAACTTCAACAGAAATTAGCCTCTCATTTTGGGACCAAGGTAGCTTTAAAGTCAAACCCCAAGAATAAAGGAGAAATTAAAATCCCATTTAACTCCACATCTGATCTTAATCGGATTCTAGAAATTCTGGAAATCATCTAACCGTGATGCGGCTCCATTCTCATAACACATGCTACCGTAAAGCCCCACTGATTCTTGTGGGTCTTTTACTTTTATATTTGAACATGAGTAGTGTGTCATTTGCTCAAGAATCGAAACCTCCCCCACCTCCAGTAGAGAAACCTAAGATTCCAAAATCAAAACCTGATTATTCCTTACTTCCTAAGAACCCGAAAAAAGCCACCATCCTTTCAGCTATTTTGCCAGGTGCAGGACAGATTTATAATGGTAAATCATGGAAGGTTCCATTGATATATGGTGGTTTGATCACAGACGTTTACTTTATTAATTTTAACAATCGCCGCTACCAAATTTTCAAACAAGCTTTAGCTGATTTCGACGATGAACTGCCAAATGATTTCCCAAGTTTGAACCGGGATGGATTAGTCCGAAATGTGAATTATTGGCGAAAAAGCCGAGATCTTACCTATCTCGTTTTAGTCGGGATCTATGCTTTGAATCTAATCGATGCAAACGTGGATGCACATCTTTCAGGCTTTGATGTATCAGATGATATTGCATTGAAAATAGAACCTCATTATGAAAGTTTCTCTTCAAACAACAAATCAGTTGGACTCTCATTAAAACTCAATTTTTAAATATGAATATATTACTTCTAGGCTATGGGAAAATGGGACAACTGATCGGTCAGTTGTCTGAAAGCCGTGGTCATAGCATTGCTGGTAAAATCAATATAGAAAATCGTAAGGATTTGGATGTACTGGACCCTGCTACTATTGATGTGGCTATTGAATTCAGTCAACCTGAAGCTGCAGTAGAAAATATCAAGTGGGCTATTGAGCGTGGAATCCCTATCCTCTCTGGCACAACTGGGTGGCTTAATCAAAAGCCAGAGATCGAGCAGCTAACACTTATGAATAACGGTGCATTTTTCTATGCATCCAACTATAGTATTGGTGTAAATATCTTTTTTAAAGTCAATGAATTTCTAGCTAAGCAGATGAATGAAACTACTGGTTATAAAAGCTCGGTAGAAGAGATTCATCATACCGCCAAAAAAGACGCCCCTTCTGGAACAGCAATTACTTTGGCCGAAGGCATCATCAAAAACATAACCGGGTTGAGCAACTGGAATCTGTCCGAGGAAGCGAACGAAATCGAACATTCACTTCCTATTACTTCCAAACGTATAGATCCGGCTCCAGGAACGCATATAATACGCTATTCGTCTGAAATAGACGACATTGAAATCACACACACCGCACATAGCAGACAGGGCTTCGCCCTTGGCGCAATTTTGGTAGCGGAGTGGATTCAAGGCAAGAAGGGCGTGCTTTCTATGGATGATTTTCTATCTTTCTGAACTTAAAAACCAATCATGAGTAAGTCAACAACAAAAAAATCAGCAGCCCGCGAATGGGGCGATGCCTTGATTTTTGCAGTAGTAGCAGCGAGTTTGATCCGTTGGTTACTTCTTGAACCATTCACCATCCCCACAGCGTCTATGGAAAAGTCACTTTTGGTGGGGGATTTCCTTTTCGTTAGTAAGATGCACTATGGGACACGTTTCCCAATTACACCTTTGCAGGTTCCTCTCACGCATCAAAAAGTTTGGGGAACAGATATCCCTTCCTATTCCGACGCTATTGAAATCCCATATTTCAGATTACCGGGCTTTTCAGATGTCAAAAACAATGATGTGGTCGTATTTAATTATCCAGTTGAATTCCAATATCCAACGGATCTGAAGACAAATTATATTAAGCGAGCAATAGGAATAGCTGGAGATGTGATAGAAGTGCGAGAAGGTGACGCCTATATTAATAATGAACTTGCTGATAAGCCAGAAGGAATGCAGTATTCATACGACGTGATTTCAAATCGCCCGCTTACTGCAGATTTCTTTAAAGATTACGATGTTAATGTAGACAGTTATGTGTCATTTAGTGATGGCTCAGGCTACATGGTGTTCGCTACTGATGAAGTAATCAAGAGATTAGAATCAACTTCAGTAGTCACTTCTGTCACGAAGCGAATTGAAAAAAGCGTTGGAAATCTAGATATTTTTCCAGCTGGAATGTCAAAAAGTTGGAATAGAGATAACTACGGACCACTTCAAATTCCCGCGGAAGGCTTGACAATCGAAATGACTAGTGAAAATGTAATGAAATACAGCTTTACCATTGAGAAATATGAAGGTCTTGAGAACGTTGAAGTAAAAGATGGACAGTTATTTATTGATGGTCAAAAAGTAGATAACTATACATTTCAACAGAATTATTACTTTATGATGGGTGACAATCGACACGATTCTTTGGATTCTCGCTATTGGGGCTTTGTCCCTGAAGACCATATTGTAGGTAAAGCTTGGTTTCTGTGGCTTTCACTGGATAAGCATGAATCTATGTTCAGCAAGATTCGCTGGAGCAGAATATTTAACGGAATTGATTAAGGAAAAAGCCCTGAGATTTAATTTCAGGGCTTTTTTTCTCTTAGAAACCCCAAGAAGTTTTGCTTAGAGATGAAATTTATTTGGAAGAAACATATTATTGGAGTTGCTCTTGCGACAAGAAATAAAGTGTAAGGAATTGCGACTGATCACTGACCACTCCTCAGTCCCTCCTAAATTCCCACTTCTTACTTTTTACCACTTACTCCTCACAAAAGCTTCGACTTCTTTACACACTCGTCTGCAAACTAATCTCTGCGACTGATCACTAAGTACGCTTTTTCACCATTCGATCGGTTTCTCCCCATTAGCCTCTAAGTATTCATTTGCCTTGGAAAAATGTTTGCAACCAAAAAAACCACGGTAGGAAGAAAGTGGGCTGGGATGAGGTGCCATCAAGACTAAATGTTTATGTGAATCAATCAGCATTGATTTTTTTTGGGCATAAGCTCCCCATAGCAAAAAGACCACATTTTCACGTTTTTCACTGATCATGCGGATTACTTCATCAGTAAATTCTTCCCAACCTCTTTTCTGATGCGAACCAGCCTCATGAGCTCGTACGGTCAAAGTAGCATTTAATAGGAAAACTCCTTGGTCAGCCCAGCCTGTCAGATCACCAGACCGCGGCTTAGACTTCCCCAGATCAGTTTCTAATTCTTTGAAAATATTTGCAAGACTAGGCGGAAATGGAACTCCTGGCTTCACTGAAAATGATAAGCCATGAGCCTGCTCTGGACCGTGATATGGATCTTGCCCGAGGATCACAACCTTCACTGAATTTATAGGACAGTGATTGAATGCATTAAAAATCTCTTTGGCAGGTGGGTAAACAATTGTAGTGGCATACTCGTTTTTGACAAAGGCAACTAGGTCTTCAAAGCATTTCTGGTTAAACAATTGATTTAAAGCACTTTTCCAGCTTGGTTCTATTTTGACTTCCATATAGATTTATTGATATTCAAACTATAGATTGTATATTTACAGACTTTTAAAATGTTTAATACATGGTAATTGCAGTAACATCAGGGATTCAAGTGAGTGTAGAAGTCACCTACCAATCTGAATTTTCCAGCCCACATCAGCATCATTTCGTATTTACTTACAAGGTAACTATTGAAAACAAAAGCAACCAAACTGTGCAGCTATTGCGGAGAAGGTGGGAAATATCTGATGCCGCAGAGGTAAGGAAAATTGTAGAAGGTGATGGTGTAGTAGGCCAACAACCAATTTTGGAGCCAGGAGAATCTCATAGCTATGTATCTGGGTGCAATTTGAAATCTGGATTGGGAAAGATGAAAGGTATTTATTACATGGAGAAATTATTTGATGGTAATAAATTCGACGTAGTTATACCGGAATTCCAATTGATAGCTAGCTACTTCCAAAATTGATTTGCTAAACAAAGTTTTTCCCCTTCTCTCCTACCTAAGATACTGGCTAAGGCAAGAGGATAAATATTCACTTCAGTCACCTTCACTCTTCCGAACTTATCGAGAGCTTTTCAGCTACATAAAGGCAAGAAATGAAGAAGATTTGGAAATAGAAACTTTTAGAAAAGTACTACTTTCTTCCGATGAAGTGATTGAAGTGGAAGATTTTGGCGCTGGATCAAAAAGCGTGAACACTGCGAAAAGGAAAGTTTCAGATATCACCAAATTCAGCACTAGTAATCGTAAATACACTCAACTCTATCAGTTTTTCTGTTCTTTAACACCTTCGCAAAATGTCCTAGAGTTGGGCACATGTATGGGGATCAGCAGCAGATACCTTTCCAAAGTAACCAAAGGAAAAGTTTATTCCTTCGAAGGATCAAAAGAAATCGCCCGGATCGCTAAACCATTAGAGGGGTTTGAAAACCTCAATCTAATAGTAGGAGAACTCAGCCAGACACTTGTTCCCATGCTCACCAAATTAGACAAAATAGATTTTGCTTTAATTGATGCGACTCATACTTATGAAGGAACTACAACCTATTTTGAGCAACTTCTACCTAAAACTCACGCCAACTCCATTATTGCGATAGGCGACATTCATTGGTCAAGAGAAATGGAAAAGGCTTGGGATGATATTAAAAACAAATCCGAAGTCAAGCTCAGTTTAGATTTCTACGAATGCGGAATTGTGTTCTTTGATTACCCAGGGGAAAAAGCTGAATACATACTAGATTTTTGAATTCTCTAAAATCATAAAAACTTCAGCCCCTAATCGCTCAGGAATCGAATTGTAACAGGGCGCAAATGTTTTGATCACAAAATACTTTTCAAACAAGCTCCTGTATTCTTCAGCATCTCCACCGAATGGTGGGCCTTGGAATTCAAACTCTCTATCAAACCAAACGCCCACCAGTTTACCACCTGGCTTTAAGAGCGATTGCATTTTACTAGCATAATCAGCTCTAAGAATAGGATCAAGGGCGCAAAAGAAAGTCTGCTCCAAAATCAGATCATATTTTCCTTGATGGAGGAAAAAATCTTCCTGGTGAATATTATCAGCCGGAAAATCTGGATTGGAGGCTTTGAACCTATTCAATGGCTCTTCTGAAAAGTCAAGTAAATGGAAATTACACAAACCAGAATGCTTAGCGTAACCTGCTTCATAACCCGAGCCTGCGCCAGGAATTAACCCTTCAAGATCTCTATTTGCAATTTGGTCTAAATATTGCACAAGTGGTGGAGAAGCAAAACCTATATCCCATCCAGTTTTGCCATTAGAATACCTTTCAGTCCAATAATTTTCGCCTAAAAAAGCCATTTTAACTCCATAATTGAATGAATACTGAATTTGAAAAACACACGCCTGAAAAGAAAGACCAAGGTAAAAATATAATTATTATAGTCTTGGTACTGTTAGTGATAATCAGTGGAATTAAACTTTACACAGATTACGTAGATCGCACCAAGAAGTCTGAAGAAATCCTGCTTCTGTCCACAGAAAATAATGATTTGAACAAAAGAATAGACTCTGTAACCTACCAACTCGACCTGAGAATTCAAGAAATTGAAAAGCTTGGTGGTGATGTGAAGTCTTTAGAGGAGGTTCGTGATCAATTAATAGCCGAAAGAAATACCTCGAGGCAGAGAAGTTCTTCGGAAATAGTAGCATTGAACGAAAAAATCAAAAGCTACAATGGCATGATCGTAGAAAAAGATCAGGAAATCCTTGAATTGCGGGCTATGAACCAGCAGCTTTTTACAGAAAATCAAGATCTGAAAACCACCCAAGCAGAAATAGAAGAAGAAGTGGCTCAACTGAATATTCAGAAGGAAGATCTCCAAGCGAAAGTCACTGTTGCTTCTATGCTGAAAGTTGAAAATATAGAAGTATCAGCTGTGAATTCTAAAGGGAAGGAACGCGTAGAAACCACGAAAGACTTCAGGAATCGTCAAATCGAACGTATTAAAGTAAGCTTTAACATTGCGGACAATAAAGTTGCCGAGAAAGGTCCACGAAATATATATGTGCAGGTTTTAGCTCCAAATGCTCAACCAATTTTTGATGTAGCAAAAGGATCTGGCACATTTATGATGCAGGGAGCGGAGCAATTCTATACCGTAAAGCAAGATGTGATTTTTGACAACACAGAGCAGGTGTTAACCTTCTTTTACGAAAAAGGCTCGGATTATGTGTCTGGTGAGCATCAAGTGAAGATCTACGTGGATAATTATGAAGTCGGGTCCAAGACATTCACAGTGAAATAATTAAAGCCTCCTTCGGGAGGTTTTTTTTTGATAATAATCGAATAGAAACGGGTATTTAAGCAGATGAAGCACTGGCACAATTCCTAGTTACTTCAGAGAAAATTAGCTTACCTTCTCTAGTCATCAAACTGGATCTAACAAATACATTCTACAGATAGACAACACTTATTTCTTACCACATTTTAACTTACACGAAGTTACTACTCGGATTTTGTTTCCATTTAAGCTAGGAGCTAAGTAATTTTTCATTCACTACCACTTTTGCTTTAGCTATTTGTTTGGAATACAGTGAGATTTCTTCTACTTTTGCAACCTGTTTATTAAATTCCTTAAACACATTAAAAAAATGTTCCAAAGAAATTACGAGACGGTATTCATTTTAACTCCCGTTTTATCTGATGTTCAGATAAAGGATACTGTCGACAAGTTTGTGAACTTGTTAAAAGAACTGGGGGCAGACGTTATTAATGTGGAAAATTGGGGTCTTAAGAAGATGGCTTACGCTATCGAGAAGAAGACTACAGGTTTCTATGTTATGGTTGAATTCAAGGCCGATCCAACGCTCATCCGCAAATTCGAAGTAGAATTGAGAAGAGAAGAGAAAGTAATGCGATTCTTGACCACTGTTTTGGATAAACATTCAATTGTTTATGCCGAAAGAAGAAGAAAAGGAGAGTTTAACAAAAAAGTTGAAGCTAAGGAGGAAGCCACCAAATGACATTAGTTAACGAGCCAATCAATAGAGGCGAAATCAGAAAAAAGTATTGCCGATTCAAAAAGCACGGCATTAAGTACATCGACTACAAGGATCCTAATTTCTTGTTGAAGTTCGTCAATGAGCAAGGTAAAATTCTTCCAAGAAGACTTACTGGTAACTCAGCGAAATTCCAGAGAAAAGTAGCTCAGGCTATCAAAAAAGCAAGACATTTGGCTTTGTTGCCATTCGTAACCGATGGGTTGAAATAATTCGGTCTTGTATCGTCCAATCACAAAAGATCATTACAAATGGAAATCATACTAAAAACAGACATCAAAGGTCTTGGCTATAAGAATGACTTGGTAGCTGTAAAGTCAGGCTACGGAAGAAACTACTTAATCCCTCAGGGTTTTGCAGTTCTTGCAACTGGCTCTAACAAGAAAATTCTTGCTGAGAATATCAAGCAAGCTGCTCACAAAGCAGAAAAGATTAAAACTGAAGCTCAGAATATCGCTGAAAAACTTGAAGCTCTAACATTAGAGATCAAAGCGAAAATTGGTGAGTCAGGTAAAATCTTCGGTAAAGTAACTACTCTTCAGATTGCCGACGCATTGGCAGTTCAAGGTATCGACATAGACAGAAAGAAAATCTCTATCAATACGCCAGTTGATGGCGCTGGAGAATTCCTTGCTGAAGTTGACCTTCATAGAGAAGTGAAAACTAACGTGAAATTCAACGTGTCAGGAGAATAATCCTAACAAACTGATAAAAATAAAAACCCCGATTAATCGGGGTTTTTTTATGCTTAATTCAATGCATTTTCGAAGCTTTCTACCAATTTCTTAGCTACTGCTTTTGGATTCTTTTCTCTAGCCTCTTTGAAAAGAACTAAAGCTTGCTGACTTTTTTCTATCAGTCCCACTGGATTCTTATCATTCTGGAAGCTCACCCAGCACCAAGAAAGTTCTTCTGCTAATTTCTCCCCCGACTTTAACTTTGATAACTTCTGTATCACCTCAGGTACAATCTTTTCTAATTTCTCAACTTGCATAACAATTAACGGTTTGGTAGTTTTTTCAATAATTTGACAAAAATGATTAAATATTTCTAATATATCAACTTAAAAGCCTCACTGTTAACAATATCACAATTTCAAACCCTCTGAATACACAAATTATAAATATGACCTTTGATACAAATTAAAGAAATCAACAACTAGACTTGGTTTATTTTCTACTATTTTCAGCTGATTCAAAGGCAATTAGCACAAAATGACAAAAATGTTTACAGGCTAGTTTGGAAAAAATAAAGCAAGACTTTACCTTTGTGACACTTTAAGAGAGACCCCCGGGCAATCTTAAACTAAACTGGCTTATGGTGTAACTGGCAACACGTCTGATTTTGGTTCAGAAGAGTCCAGGTTCGAGCCCTGGTAAGCCAACAACTCGTAAAAAAACCGCTGAGCAATCAGCGGTTTTTTTTATGCCTATTTTTCAAAGCTTCAAAAATCAATTCTATCGCCTACTTGCCTCTAATGTCTTTATCAACTTCTCAATATCCGCAGAAGTATTAAACACGTTCACAGACACTCTTAAATTACCTCCACGAATAGAAACAGAAATCTTATCATTCTCCAAATTACTTTTTAACAGATCTGCATCAATATTCTCAGGTAGCTTCAACCCTATGAGATGGTAGGAGGTTTGTTGTTCTTCCTCAATAACAAAATCCCGACTTTTCAAATAGCTATAAAGGGGAACCGTTAAGGCACGACAGTAGCTCTCTATTTCTGGTACAGTCCATTCGTTGATTTGCTTCAAGGATTCATTCAGCATAGGCAAAAGGATAAAATTGCTCATCTCCCCTACATTGTACCGGCCTGACTCTTCAGTATATTCATGATCGTAGTTGGTCAAATTCGAGAAATCCTGTGAGTTAGTTCGATTCATCCACGATTCCTCCAAAGGATAACCCCCGTCAAAGGCAGGCCCGTAATAGGCGATCCCAACTCCGTAGGGCCCCAAAAGCCATTTATAACTCGCACAGATCAAAGCATCAATCTTAAAGCGCTTAACATCCATCTCAGCGGCTCCTGTGGATTGAGTTCCGTCCACTACGAATATTGCCCCGACGGTTTTACATTTTTGACCTATACTTTCCAGATCAAACTTTAATCCATTCATCCAATGTACAGAAGACATCAGTACCACAGCGGTCTCAGCGGTTATACTTTCAAGCAACTTCTTATTCCAGCTCTCACCTGGCGTCACTGCATCTTTATCCGGCCCGACCACTTTTAAAATTGCAGTATTCGCATCACACCATGTTTTCAGAGAAAAGTACCCACTGGGAAATTCATCTTCTAGCACAATCGCATGCTGACCTGGTTCGCAAGTGATATTTCCTAGGGCGGTAGCAAATCCGTATGAACTAGAAGGGATCAAAGCAACTTGAAGCGGATCACAATTCACCAACTCAGCAAATCGTGCTTTAACCTCTTTTGGTAAATTGAAAAAATCTTCAGGTTTGATATTAGTAGGGTTTCTTTCCCGTATCAGCGCATCCATACCAGCTTGCTCTGCTGATTTCAAAAGAGGTCCTTTGTAGCCGCAATTGAGGTAATGAATATCTGGATCAAGGCTGAAAAGGTGTTTCTGAGAATCCATAGCGTTTGATTTTATACGATTTATTTAAAGACTTTCTATAATCAGAAAGGGCACAAAGGTATCGCAAAGTTCACAGTGTTAATTATTGCACCTCCATTTCTTTGCCATAAAGGTAAATTCTATGGCCTGCCTGTCAGGATCATACCAACATCACTCTATCACACGTAATCTATACGCATTCATCGCGTATTTCCCCAAATGGGCCGTTAAGCGGTAGTTTGCAATTGCCCCTACCCCTGCCCCTATGACTGGGATCAGCTGTGCTAGTTTCGCGAGGTCTATATAGTCTCTGTAATCCAGCTGAAAAGTCTTCCAATCAAACTCGTTCAGATCTTTGGGGAGAGTCTCCTTATACTCCTCCCAGTTTTCTATTAGGCCAATCAAATCATTCCTTCTTTGCTGAGAAGAAAAACTAAGCTGGAAAACATACATTAGAAAAAGACGCTCATGGTAATCCTTTGTATCAAAACCATAAAGCGCAGCTATATCAAAAAGCATTTTCATCTTGATCGTCAGAAAAGCGGGGAAATCGGCAAAGCCTAACAAAATCCCACCAGCACCCGTGACTGCGCCTTCCGCAGAAGCCGTATTCCTATACCACTTAATCCTACTTCTTACTTTGATCTCCCGCTCCTTGAATGATAGGCTTACATCTGGCTTTGGCACTATCCAACTGGAACCCGTAATCACTGCTTTTACCATATTCTCTACGGCCATCGTGATGGCTTTGTGAACTTTATCGGGAATCCAGCTATTAATTTTACTCTGCACTCCATTCGTAATTCGTCCGCCTAAACTTGGCTTTTTCTTAAGTTGATATTGCCAAAGCGCAAGCTCTGCATGAGCATAATGTAAATAAGATTCCATCTATTAAATTTAGTTTACCATACTGTCAAACGAATTTCGGCGTAATAGTTCTTGAGCTCATCTTAACCTCTGCTTATTCATCAAAGCCAGGCCGAATGAACAAGGCATAATTAGGAACTAATGCAGCCAGCATTTTTCTAGATTTATCCAAAAGCACCAACAAATTCAAAATTGAATCCTGCTCATCTTCTAGTAAATCGAAGAGTAATTTCCACGCTTGCATACTTCGCTCCATCGAGATCATAGCGATCTTGGCTGAACCGTTATAGCTTTTCTCTTCTTCAGGAAATTCATCCCAGAAGTCACCCAAAAGATCATTTAGAACTCTTTTGGATTTCACATGAACAAAGAACAAATACCAGTGAATCACTTCAAGTGCTTCCTCAATTTTTGCTTTTTGAATCTCAACTTTAGAAACCTCCATCAAACCTAGATTTAATTGGTGAACTAATCCTTCAAAATAATTTTTGATCCTGAGGGACTCCAACCAATCCTTCCCCTCAAATAAATACTGATCAGTAATCACACTGAGTGGATGCTCATCCAGCAATTTATCCTCTTCTTCCAAAGAAGTCTCCTTCTTAGTGTCAGCTAAAATCTGATCCATATCAATCCCTTGCTCCTCAGCCATAGCATGTAGCATCTCCAACGTCTCCTTGAAGTTCTCCGACAAGGAATTCCAAAAATCATCCGGAGAATTAATATCTCTTTCCTGCTCTCGTTCAAAAACTCGACACCGCGCCGTGAAAGAACAACGCTCGCACCATCGATCACACCAATTGTGTATTCCTGAAATAAAAGTAGACTCTTCGTTATCCATGGTTCTATGAAAAAGGGTGAAAAATAGGAATAGGTTTAAGTTAAAAAAGATTTGTGAAATATGGATTGTTCGATTTGGGTAATGAGGACAAGAACCATGAAACTAAAAAGACGGACAACATAAATCCTATAGTGTCCTCTGCGAAAAATTCTCTGTCCAATTAGGTGAAAACAAAAAAACCGCCTCTCTCAAGGCGGTTTTTAATTACTCGAACACAACAAATTTATTTATACAATCCATTGAACAACATTTTAAATGTTCCATGTGATTGCCCTCTGAAAGTAATCTCTGGCCCAAAAGCATAGAATTTACCTTTCCCAATTTGAGCTTCAAAAGCAGTCACTCCATTTTTCAAATAAGACTGACCAAAAGCCCAGCCACTTTTCAAGGGCTCTTCCTCACCAAACCATGCGATTGGTTTCACTCCTTTATTCGCTGCACTTGGAGCCAGTTTAAATACTGGACTTCTATTGAACATGATGTAAGCATTGTCTCCCATACCGTAGTTAATAGGCACAGAATTGTCCACATGCATTTCTAGCACAGAGCCTGGTACATAGTATTTCTCACCACTTAGTGAAGTAGCTTTTCCATCAGCTCCTATTTCTACTAACGCATCTTCAACAGGAAGTTCAAGATGGAAGGCAAGATCTGTAGCTGATCCTACCGAAATAACTTCGCCTCCAGCTTCAATAAAGCTTCTAATCTGAGGCACAGACTCCTTTGCTGAGAAATTGCCTAACATAGCATGATACTTATCATCGATTTCTTCAGCCTTGGGCTGGGAGCGAGAAAACCCATTTGAACCAACTGATGGGATACCGGAACTGATAAACAACATTACATCATATTTATCCTTCAGATTACCTGCATCAATCTCTTCAGGGAAAATAAGTTGATACTCAAAATGGAACTGCTCCAGCATCCAGCGAACCCAACCAGAAGGCATAGATCCGCCATAGTAATCATACAAAGCAATTCGAGCTGGTTGAATCTGTGTAGCTCCTTTAGGCATGGATGCTGGCACTGCATAGACTCCATATTCATTTGCCGCAATTTCCAGTTCTTTTTTGCCCCCACTTACGTAGAATGAACCAACTGGCAGGCCATCTACAGAAGTACTCGTTCTATAAACCTTAACTTTTGCCTTGAGCAAATCATTCACAGCCATGAAGCTGTTATTATTTCTCACATCAAGCAAATAACCAGAACCGTTGGCAAGGTTTTTTGAAGGTGGAGTCTGGATCTCGCCATATGGAATCCGCTCAAAAGGACCTTCAAAGCCTTCGTACAACTTATCAACTTCTACTCCCATCTGCAATGCTAATGTCCAGCCTGCTGCATCATATGGACGAATAGGAGGTCCTCCAGGATAAAGAAAATCATTTGGATGATCTTGTGGCTCAAACATATCTATCACGTGAGGACGGAATGCCTGAGCTGTTTTCACTACAAATGAGTTAGCTGGGTACGTCTTCCCGTTCACAGTAAATTCCGCAGTAGCTTTTTCCACTAAAATTCCTGATTTGATCAAAGCATTCATGAATTTGACAGCAGAAGAGAAATCAGGCTGATCTGCAGAAAGAATATAACCACGAGGGTCTCTATTTGCAGGTGCATTATAGATAGAATCATATAACTCAGTAGGCATCCCACCTCTGGAACCTCCTCCTCCTTTGTTAGATGCTCTGAATGCATCTTCTACAGCCTGAGCATATTTTGGATACATCGTCACATTATCCTGGCTTCCTTTTTCGATGGATTTTCTACCCATCAGGTAGATGTTATATAACAATTCATCACCATGTCGGAGCGCATGGTTGAAGACTGCATAGTTGAGAGAAACAGAATAATCAATAGACCTACGGAAAGGCCAAGCTTGAGGAGTTACAGGATACGGCGTACCGTTATTTGGAATCAATCGACTCGGCACCAAAGGCACGCTGTAAGGAGTTGGATTCCCAACGATCTCTGTCAAAATCCCAATAATATTGTGGTAGTAAGGGGTGGTTCTTAAGCCACCGTTCCACCAAGTAGAGAACACAGAACCATCAAGTCTTGTATAGCCGGGCTTATCTTCCTGATTCATTCTGTTAATCATCGCAGCACCTACCGCATCAAGGCTGGTAATAATCAACGGATCAAACACGTGGTTAAAAGGGTCACGATAAGGAGGCCCAGCTACTACAGCACCCGCAGGTGCGGTCTGATGATGGTTGTAAATAACCTGAGGAATCCACTCCACGTACTGCTGAAGAGACATATTAGCCGCCTCACTCATGTTGTTCATGTAGAAATCACGGTTATTATCATGGCCTACATATTTCTGATAAAGAATCGGAATGTTTTGATTACGTTTTTTCGGATCTTCATTGCTCATGTACCAATCAGACATGATTTCCATCCCATCAGGATTGGCATGAACAAGCAAAATGATCACGTTGTCCAAGATTTTCAGTGTCTCCGCATCATCTCTGGATGCTAATTGATACAAGGTTTCGATGAGCTGATGCGGCCCTACTACTTCGTTTGCATGCAAGCCTCCATCGATCCAAATTACTGGCTTACCTTCGATTGAGAGCTTTTGAGCTTCTTCTTTGGTGATCTCAGCATGAGCCAGCTTCTGAGATATTTCTTTGTATTGTTCTAGCTTCGCAAAATTAGCAGGAGCAGTAACGATCATCATAGGCTGAGACCTACCATATTCTGTTTTACCTATTTCGACCATTTGCACACGATCACTCGCTTCAGCTACTTTCTTGAAATAAGCTTCAGTCTGTGAGAAATTGGCAAGCTGATAATCATCCCCTATATCAAAGCCAAAGTGAGCTTTTGGGGTGGGCACATTCTGGGCAAATACTCCTATGGAAAAGGATATAAGCAGAACAACTAGTGTAATTTTTAATCTCATGAGTATCCGGGTTGGTTTTTCGTGGTCTAAAATAGCACGAAATAAGAGGGTTCCTTTGATAGAAAGTTTCTTTTATTAAAATTTTACAGGACTGGGAAATTAGATAAATAAACTACCTATAACCTAGAGGGGGATTAATGTAAGGCTACAGAAATTATTGCCCGAGGCATTTAGGAAGCATGTGACAATGTGTGACATTACCCACACAAGTACCTCATATAGACATATCAAATTTGTCTTGACATTAGTCATGAATTAGGTACCGGGATCAATAATCCTTTTAGGGCTTCTCCTTCTATTCTGCCTGAAAAGATGAATTTCTACTATTTTTTTAATACCCATTACTATTTTCTGAATTGGTTAAATGCTTTTAGAAATAAATTTTATCTACTGATTCAATACAATTCACCGTAGCCATCCATTCAAAAATCATTACTTTTGGACTTAAATCCATTCCTCATCTTTCCCGAAAAAAACCACTAACCATGTCCGAGGTTAAAATATTTTCAGGCACTAATAGCCAATCACTTGCAGAGAAAGTCGCCAAAAATTATGGTAAAAAGCTAGGCGATCTTACATTATCCAAATTTAGTGACGGTGAATTATCGCCAAGTTTCGATGAATCTATCAGAGGATGTACTGTCTTTTTGGTACAGAGTACTACGCCTCCGGGTGACAATCTTCTGGAGCTTTGTCTGATGATAGATGCGGCCAAAAGAGCCAGTGCTTACAAAGTATGTGCAGTCATCCCCTATTTTGGTTATGCTCGTCAGGACAGAAAAGACAAACCAAGAGTATCAATAGCAGCCAAGGCTATTGCCAATATGATCACTTCCGCAGGAGCGGATAGAATCATGACATGCGACCTTCATGCCGGACAAATTCAAGGTTTTTTTGATATACCTTTGGATCATTTGAATGGATCAGCTATTTTTGTGCCCTATTTGAATTCGCTCAGGCTTCCAAATATGATTTTCGCAGCACCAGATGTGGGAGGAGTAGCTAGAGCCAGGTCTTATGCCAAGCATTTTGAAGTAGAAATGGTCGTCTGTGACAAGCACAGAAAAAGAGCCAACGAGATTGCTTCTATGCAAGTAATCGGGGATGTAGAGGGAAAAGACGTTATTCTTGTGGATGATTTGGTGGATACCGCTGGTACGCTTTATAAAGCTGCTCAGATCGTCATGGAAAAAGGAGCTAATTCAGTAAGAGCCATTGCAACACATGGTGTACTTTCTGGAAAAGCATACGAAAACATCGAAAACTCAGCTTTAGAAGAGTTGGTAATCACTGATACCATTACGCTAAAACAACAATCTTCAAAAATCAAAGTATTGACAGTCGCTGACCTATTTGCAAAGGCAATTCATGCCGTGACAGGAAACACTTCTATCAGTTCTTTATTTATTTAAGAATCAATTTTATAAAAATACAATATGAAATCGAGCCTGGTGAAATTATCTCATAATGGGAATACTAACCAATACGCAAGATTGCATATGACAATTCAAACACAATTAAGCATATGAAAACACTAGAGGTTATAGGGTTTAAAAGAGCAAATCTCGACAGTGCCAGTCTTTCAGAAGTGAGAGAATCAGGTAATGTTCCCTGCGTGGTTTACGGACCTGGTATCAAAGAGCAGATTCACTTCTACTCACCAATCATCCTTTTCAGAGCATTGATTTACACTCCTGAAGTTCACTTAGTAGAGTTGAACATAGAAGGAACAATCATCAAAGCAGTATTAAAAGAAGCTCAATTTCACCCAGTAAGTGAAGCAATTCTTCACGCTGACTTTGTAGCTTATTCTGAAGATAAGCCTATCAAGTTTGAAATCCCGGTGAAAATAGTAGGAAACTCTCCTGGTATCGCTGTAGGTGGTAAATTAGAAATGAAAACAAGAGTCTTGAAAGTTAAAGGTCTTGCAAATGACTTCCCTGATTTCATTACTGTTGACATCTCTAAACTTGAGCTTGGCAAATCATTCAAAGTTGAAGATCTTTCTGTTGAAGGATTTGAGATCCTTACTAGTCCAAACGTTTCTATCGTGACTGTTGGTGTACCAAGAGCACTTAGAGGCAAAAAAGGCGGAGAAGAATAAATTTACTCTTCTATTCATTCAAAATCCTGCCCTTAATCGGGCAGGATTTTTTTATTTTCAGTCTTATACCGCTACCCTAATATGAAATACTTAATCATAGGCCTCGGAAATATTGGGCCTGAGTACGAACTCACTAGACATAATATCGGGTTTTTGACCGTGGATAGACTAGCTGATGCGAATGGCTGCTCCTGGAAAAGCGATAGACTTGCCTTTAAAACAGAATTCAAACACAAAGGCAGAACCATTCATTTGATCAAACCTACCACCTACATGAATCTAAGTGGCAAGGCAATGAATTATTGGATGAAAGAGCTACAGGTAACTAAAGAAAATACCTTAGTGATTGTAGATGATGTTGCTATACCCTTCGGGAAACTACGAATGAAACCTAAAGGAAGCGCTGCTGGTCACAATGGCCTGAAAAACATAGAGGAACTCACTGGAGGTCAAAATTATGCCAGACTCAGAATGGGAATTGGAGATGATTTTCCACAGGGAAGGCTGATCGATTACGTGCTGGGCAAATTCACCCAAGATGAATTCATTGACCTGCCCACACTTATGGACAAAGCTATAGAAATGAGTCTAAGTTTTTGCTCCATAGGAATAGAACGAACCATGAATCAATACAACGATTGATCGAATAAGATTTGGAATTACACAAATCCCGTTCTTTATTTGCATCAATTCAGGCGACTGATTTATAAAGAAGAGGCGAGAGATTAGGCTCTATGAACCTCTGGCAACCATCCCGAAACGGAGAACGGTGCCAATTCCTACCCTTTGTGGAACGATAAATAGGTTTACCTCACAAATAATCCCTTTTTAGTTCATTTAACGACTTTGGGTTTGATTTTCTCAAATCTGCTTGATTAGTATTTTCTAAATCTAAACTGATCTATAAATGAACAAGCACTTCGAAACAGATTCTGTACGGATCGCCTCTTCCAAATCCAGTCAGCGTGAGCATTCCGCTGCAATCTACCTTACTTCCAGTTTTACCTTTGATTCGGCAGAAGAAGCTAGAGCTACTTTTGCAGATGAAATTCAGGGAAATATCTATTCCCGATATGCCAACCCAAATTCAAGCGACCTAATCGAAAAAGTCTGCGCTGCTGAGGGAACGGAAGATGGTTTTGCAACTGCTTCAGGAATGGCTGCCATGTTTGGAAGTATTGCCGCGCTACTTCAGCAAGGAGATCATGTGCTTGCTGCACGTGCACTTTTTGGATCTACACATCAGCTGTTGACACGAGTACTACCAAAGTGGGGCATCACTTCAACCTACGGTGATATTTCGGATTATATGAACTGGGAGAAGCTGGTAAAACCTAACACTAAAATGCTTTTCATCGAGACGCCATCCAATCCAGGGTTGGAGATCATAGATTTAGAATGGGCGGGAAAATTTGCAGCTGCACATAATTTAATCTTGGTTGTCGATAATTGCTTTGCGTCACCTTACCTTCAACAACCCGCCAAATGGGGCGCTCATATCGTGACTCATAGCGCGACCAAATACATTGACGGACAAGGAAGAGTTCTAGGTGGATTGATTTTAGGAAAAGCTGATTTGATGAAAGAAGTTCATTTTTTCGCAAGACACACAGGCCCAGCCATATCTCCCTTTAATGCTTGGATCCTAGCCAAAAGTATGGAAACGCTGGGAGTAAGAATGGATAGACACTGTAGTAATGCATTGAAAGTTGCCGAATATTTCGAAGGGAATGCAGAATTACTTGGAGTAAAATATCCTTTTCTAACATCTCATCCACAATATGAAATCGCTAAAAAGCAAATGAGTCAGGGCGGTGGGGTAATCACCCTAGATCTGAAAGGAGGAGGACAACGCGCTCAGCGTTTTATCGATCAACTTCAGATGATCTCCATCACTGCTAATCTAGGCGATAGTCGCAGTATCATTACCCACCCAGCTTCTACTACGCATAGCAAGCTCTCTGTTGATGAAAGAACCCAGGTCGGGATTACTGATGGACTAGTAAGGTTATCTGTTGGCTTAGAGCATTATGACGACATTATTCTCGATGTAGAAAGAGCGATTGAAGGGTCGAAATGAAGATGAAATAAAAAGTGGTCAGTTGATCAGCCGCATTGATCAATGACAATAGGACTTCGGTTTCCCTAAGTCATACCACTATCAAACCTCTGACAACTGCCCTCTCTGCGAAAAAAAAGTATACTCTTAAGCTAATAAACCAATAAAATGCCCCTTTAAGATTCTCATCTTCTAGGGGCATTCACACTTTTAAAGAAATATTACCAAGTGGTATGTTTCATCGTAGGAAATGCCCGAATTACATCACTCAAGCTGATTTGCCCCAGCAATTTCCCGTCTTTCATTACAGGGAATCTTCGGATTTTATGTTCTAAAAATTGAGACGCAGCATCGAATATTGATAAGTCCGGAGAAAGTGTCAGCACATCGGAAGACATGTGCTCACTCACTTTAGCAGGGAATTTCGGGGTGTTAGTATATTTCCCTTTGATAATCTCTTTGAGGCAGTCCACTTCTGAAATAATCCCAATCAAGGCACCTGAAGCATCAATCACAGGACCACCAGATATTTTTTTCTTCGTAAGCACCTCCATCACCTGATCGATAGTATCGTCAGGTTTAAAGGTGGTAAGGCTTTTACTCATGTACTCTTTGACGAGAATTTGAGGAATTGGGGCTTTTTTTGGCTCTGCCATTTTTACCCCTTGAAAACTTTTTACCATAGATTAAAAATAAAAGGTGAACGAATAATTTACTGAATTTACTTCAATATAAAAAATTATAAACTACTAAATAACCTTATAATACACTATAATTTTAATAAAACTTTGATTTCAGAATTTAATTCGTTCTGTTTTCTAAAAAAATAAATGGTTTCCAATGCTTGGTTGCCCCATTGAATAAATCTTCAAATTCAAAAGATCCTATGAACACATCCAAATCCCCATCCCCATCAATATCTCCAGAAGTTAAGGTCATCATCCCTGTGTCAAAGTTTTGGTTCAATATAAATGGATCAAATCCCCCTGTACTTTTCTGTCTGAAATAAACCAAATCCTGTGTTGACTCTTGAGAACCCTCTGGGTAAAACGCCAATACAAATAAATCTAGATCTTCATCTCCATCAAAGTCTGCAATCTCTATACTGCTAGCTCCGTGTAGAGGATAGAACCAAGATTCTTTAAATTCATTACTTCCATTGTTGAGATAAACACGTACACCATGGTAATTTTTAGGTATGATAGACAGATCAGCATTATCTCCATTTACTATTATGATATCCTTGTGTCCATCTCCATTTATGTCTTCATATTTAAAATCACTTACACCAAATACGGGACTAAAGGTTAATAAAGTCACCTTTTTAAACTGATTTTCCCCTTGATTCAACCAAACATAAACTCCTTCTCTTGCTTGAGCCATTAACCCGAGCACATCCAAATCTCCATCTCCATCGAAATCCACAGCCATAGCTCTTCTAGCTCCAGGTTCTGCGCTCAAGATCACTTCTTTAGGATCAGAAGAGCTGGTTAAAAAAACACTCATTTTCCCGACATGATCTCCAAACTGCGACACTGCTTTATCTTGCAATCCATCTCCATTCCAATCAGCAATAGCAAAGTGAACTGGCCTAATTAAGCGCGACAAAAGTTCTTCATTATGCCAAATTTGACCTTCCTTCCAAAATCTTGAAATCACACCTAAACTATCATTAGAAGGATCCATTACCCCCATCGTAAGCAAATCAAAGCTTCTGTCAGCATGCCAAAAGATATCCACTGGAGCTACGTCTGTGAGAATAGAATCTTTAATTTTGAAACCATTTTTAGAATCTAAAACATACACCCGATTCAGGCGATCCCCGATCCACAAGTTACCAGACTCTGACTCTACCCGTATCATGGTTGTCAAAGTGCTTTTAATGTTGGGGAATTCAGGTCTTGACACCACAAAGCCTGGAATTCCTATGCTAGGCAATTCTTTACTCGATTGAGGCAAGGGACTATCTGGCGAATTCACGATGTAATAGGTCAATATTTTCTCCCAATCCGCTACTTTAATCAAGGGTGTTGCCGAATAAACTCCCTTAGGAAAGCCCATATCCTCCGGAAGCGGCTGCCCAAAATCTTCTGGCAATAGAAGTCCCATCCTTTTTCTCATGTCAGGAAGCACTTTATTTTTCCAAGTCTTTTTATCCAACAGTTCAGGCTCAGGTTTCAAATGACATGAGCCACAATAAACATCAGCCAATTTTTCACCATCTAACTTTAAATTCATACTGGCCAGCCGCTCTAATGATGGAGGCGGCTGCTTTCGCTCTGAAATTGGGTTACAGGAATGCAACAGTACTACTGTCAACATAAAAATTAGGGATCTAAACTTCATTCCCCCAACGCCTCTAAAAACTGATTAACAATCTCCCGATCTATTCTAAGGTGATGCGTAAAGGATTTCGGGTCATCTGAAAATGATACATCCGGGTTGACATATTCATTACTAGTAGCTTTCCAAGTTTTGCAGGAAGCATGAATTTCTTTCAAAAATTTCGTCTTTTTCAATTCCAATATATGCTCTGGCTTAGTCCCGCCACCTGGCATTATGCTAATTCTATTTTCACCTTTCAATAATAGTTCTTTCAAAGTGTCTATTCCTTCAGTCACTGAGTTCTTGCCTCCAGAAGTCAAAACACGAGCAAAGCCACAGGAAATAATTTTCTCCAAAGAATCAAAATAATCAGCGGAGACATCAAAGGCGCGGTGAAAAGTACAGGGCTTTCCAGAGGCTGTTCGCACTAGAGATTTACAAGAATCTATATCCACAAATCCTTGACGGTCCAATGCCCCAAACACAAACCCATCTGCACCCTGCTCTCCCAGCAATTCTATATCTCGCTTCATCACCATCAATTCCTTCTGAGAATAAAAGAAGTCACCGCCTCTTGGCCGAATCATTACGAATATTGGAATATCAATTTCAGCTTTCAAAAATTTAAGCATCCCAGCACTTGGTGTCTCTCCGCCCTCTGGAAAATTGGCACATAGTTCCAATCGATGAACTCCATACTCAGCCGCATCAATCGCTGCTGCCACATTGAATACAGGAGATTCTAAGGTTATTTTGCTCATTTTTTGAAATGTGAACCAGAATCAATCATCTGATTATTTTGTGACGTCGCCTGCGCGAAGTTAAAGCCTGGATGAACCGCAAAAGCCCCAACTTCTCCATCTTTATTCATGGCAAGAAATCCCGCCTGGATATCCTTTATATTAGTATTGTTTTTTGCTATCAAACGCTTCACTGCTTCTTCACACGCTTCTTGCGGTGTGCGTCCCTGACGCATCAATTCGACTATCAAAAAGCTTCCACAGATACGAATGATAGACTCTCCCAAACCAGTTGCCGTAGCGGCTCCAACTTCATTATCTACAAATAAGCCAGCTCCGATAATTGGGCTATCTCCCACTCTACCGTGCATTTTATAAGAAAGGCCACTTGTAGTGCAGCTTCCTGCCATATTCCCTTTCGCATCCATCCCGATCATTCCGATGGTGTCGTGATTCTCGATGTTGATGATAGGTTTATACTGACTGGTTTCTTTCCATTTTAAATAGGCCTTTTTGGCTTCGGGACTGAGCTCTTCTTTTTCTATAGGAAAACCTTCGGCGATTGCCAATTGCTTGGCACCTTCCCCCACGATCAGTACGTGTGGTGTTTTTTCCATAACTACGCGTGCCAAAGAAATCGGATGCTTCACCTGTCTTACGAAAGCTACAGCTCCACAGGAACCATCACCTGACATAATAGATGCATCAAGCGTGGTAATCCCTTCTCGGTCTGGTAAGCCTTGCAAGCCTACAGATAAATTACTCAAATCCAGCTCTGTGTCTTTCACACCAGCTTCTACCGCATCAATAATGCTTCCTCCTGATTTTAGTTTCTCCACAGCAGCAGTATTTGCTGGCAAGCCGTGATTCCAAGTGGAAAGAAATAGAGGTTTCTCTCCTTTGTACAATAACTCTGCTTTTGGTGAAGCAATGCTAGAAACTCCTGGAATAAATAAGGCAGAGCCCATAAGGGATTGCTTAATAAATTTTCTTCTTTGTGACATTCGAGCTAATTTAGAATCAAGTCTCAAATTATTAAAAACGGGGCTATTTTGACCTATTTTCCTTCGTTTCCTTCAAAATCTATTATTTAAATGCGAATGAATGACGGCCTAATTGAGATTTAAAGCCATGTATCGTAATATCATTAAAGCGCAAACAAAATCATCTAACAAAATGAAACCCTACCTATTAGCAGAATCCAACTGGAAAAAACTCGAAAATCACCGCTTTGAGCTTGCCGTATTGCCTTGGGGCGCCACAGAAGCTCATAATTATCATATGCCATACGGCACTGATGTGTATGAAGCTGATGCAGCAGCTAGCGAATCAGGAAGGAAAGCATGGGGAAAAGGTGCTAATATCACCATCATGCCTACTATACCTTTTGGAGTGAATACTGGGCAATCAGATATTTACTTGGACATCAATTTAAATCCAAGCACCCAGATGCTTATCCTTCAGGACATCATCACAGTACTTGATCGACAAGGAACTAAAAAGCTTTTGATCGTAAACAGTCATGGAGGAAATGACTTCAAAACTATGCTGAGAGAGCTAGGCTTGAAGTTTCCAGAGATGATGCTGTTCACATGTAACTGGTTTCAAGCCTTGGACAAAACGAAATACTTTGAAGAAGCGGGCGATCATGCTGACGAAATGGAAACATCGATCATGATGTACCTGCATCCCGAATTAATTTTGCCACTGGATCAGGCTGGAGATGGTGCTGAGAAAAAATCCGTGATAAAAGGTGTGCAAGAAAAATGGGCTTGGGCTGAGCGCAAATGGTCGGAAGTATCCGAAGACACAGGAATAGGCAATCCAAAAAAATCCTCTGCTGAAAAAGGAAAGAGGTTTTTTGAAGATGTTACAGATAAACTTGCTGATCTAATGGTGGACATTTGTAATGCAAAGCCAAGGGAAATGTATAAGTAAGTTAAAAACATTTCAATTTCCCGCAGATTTTCGGAGATCAAAGGCACCGATTCACACAGTTTCCAACGGATATAGTTGGACTCACGCAGCTAGCATCTCAAACTTTCTTCATCGTAAATCTGCGGGACTAATTTTCAAAATATATCAATCCAGCGTATTCATATCCACAGCCTTCACATTCCCTTTGTAATCTTGCAATTGAATCCCTTTAACTCCTTTTGGAAGTACGATTTGTCTTCCAGATTGAGATAAGAACCCTGAACCAAGGCTGGCTTCAATTCGCTGTTTCTTGCCATTTTCAAGCTCTAAGATCACAGCCATCACTTCCTGACCCGGAGTAATTGTTTTGCTTCCTTGGCTAGTTTGAAGCTGAAACATCAGAAGTTTTCCACGGTTTTGGGAGGCAATGATTAAAGGCTCTCCTTGAGCAGAAGCTATTTTCACCAAAGCTTTTCCGTCTCCAGGAACCATAAATCCGCTCTCTTGAGGACTCATTGGCGCAAACCCTCCCTTTCCATCTCCCAATAAGACTAAACCAACATGAGCATCAAGGCGACCGATGAAAATCTCATTTCCGTAGTCATTCCCTACCATCACGACATCAAGATTACCATCGCCATTTACATCTTCTGCTACGAGACCATTCACTGGCGCAACCTGAGCTAATGTTGGCAATCTTTTAACCTTGAATTTCCCGCCTCCGAGATTTTCTATGTAAGCTGTCTTATCATAATTGCCAGTTAGAATCAGCGCATCTTTTTTCTCTTCGTCTGAAAAAATACTCGTTTCGGTACTTAATGCATAAAGCTTATACCGTTCAAATTTCCTCCTGAACATCGTGCTCTGTCCATAGAGGTCTCCCCAAAAATGACTTGGAAAAGAGTTGTAATTACCTTCACTATCCTTATAGTAAGCAAAAGTGATCGGATCAATGCTCCCATTAGAATCAAAATCCTTTGCATAAACCTTCACAGGTCTTTCAGCAGTCGGATGATGTGAGTTATTCTCACCAAGATTCCCCACAATAAAATCAGTATCTCCATCTTGATCATAGTCGCCAGCAGTGATGGAGTTCCACCAACCAAAATGATTTTCAAGACCTGTATTTTCTAGCTTGGTCAGTTTAGCACCCATGTTTTTGAAAATTGAGATCTCCATCATCTCCCCGACTATAACCAGGTCAACCAAACCATCTGTGTCAATATCAGACCAGATAGCATCCGTCACCATTCCTACATTGCGAAGACCAGGAGCAATTTCATCCGTCACATCCTGAAGTTGACCATCGACGTTTTTCAAAAGAAAGCTATTTTCAGGAAGTGGGTATTGTGCTACTGGCGTCCTACCTCCCACGAACAAATCGACAAATCCATCTCCATCGAAATCTGCCCCACGTACAGTTGATCCACTTGCTTTTACGGCTGAAAAATTCTTGTCCAAGGTGAAATTCCCTTGCCCATCATTTAAATACAACCGATCTGAATATTCTTTAGCATTCGCTAGAAATTCGTTACTCCCTCCGACCAGATACATATCTAGATCTTTATCATTGTCAACATCAAAAAGGAGAATCCCCATTTCCTCAAAGGAGTTATATTCTTCATCAATAAATCTCCGAGAAGTAAACATTCCATCCCCATCCTGAATAAACAGTTGAGGTGCAAAGCCAGCGGCAGATCCTACCACCAAATCTTCCAGCCCATCTTTATTCACATCACCAACCGCTAGACTTGGTCCATACTGGCTCAGCTTGTGTGGAATTGTACGCTGAATATTGAAATCAACTTTATCATTTTCTTCATGAAAGTAATCCAAACCTTTGGCAGTGGAAACTTCTGCGAACATAGAGTTGATCGATTCTTTGTTAAGTATAGCTCGGCTGTTCTTTCCTTGCTTAGCCTCCATATAAGCAAATTCCAATAGCTGATTTGGCTTCACATTAGACAGTATGCTTTCTTTACCATCTGGCCAAATCACCTGGATAGAAGTGATTTCAGAAATGTCACCTATACCGAAATGCATCACTTCATCGATTGAGGACATATAGCCCCTTACTACCTGCTGCTCCTGATATAATTGGCTACCATCTGGAAGTGTTAGCAACACTTTTGTACCTAAGCCCTGAGAATTTAGCTGGCTTCCTATCAGTTTAAGTCGGATGAAATTATTCTTAGCTTCTAAATCTGTAAGGGTATTTTCAAAGACGAATGCTGGATCATTTATATTGTTTACTACGTAATCTAGATCCCCATCCCCATCCAAATCCACGAATGCAGCGCCATTTGAAAACGATGGTTTATCTAACCCCCAAGATTTTCCCTGATCAGAAAAAGTCAGATCACCCTTATTCTTGAATGCATAATTTGGAATTTTGACAATTGGGATAGAATCTAAGAGCTGTCTAATAGATGCTAAGCTTCCAACATCTGCTCTATAGTTAGCAAAATCCTTATCAGTAATGTCTCGAGGAAATCCGTTGGTTATCAGTAAATCCCGGTACCCATCATTATCCACATCACCAAATAACGGCGCCCAGCTCCAGTCTGTTTGGTAAATCCCAGCCATCATCCCTATTTCACTAAAGGGGATACCGGATCCATTATTCATGTGAAGCATATTTCGCACATACTGATACTCATATCCCCACTGCTCGTTGCTGATATAGGTTTGGTATGAATTATTTCCTATCGTTGTTTTCTTACGGTAATTAGCCTCCCCTAGCATATCCAAGGTGATGATATCCGGTTTTGCGTCATTATTGAAATCAGAAATATCCGCTCCCATTGAGAACTGACTTTGGTGTCGCAAGATTACTTTGGATTGGTTG
Organism: Algoriphagus ratkowskyi; assembly: GCF_002150505.1. Taxonomy (GTDB): domain Bacteria; phylum Bacteroidota; class Bacteroidia; order Cytophagales; family Cyclobacteriaceae; genus Algoriphagus; species Algoriphagus ratkowskyi. The sequence goes on along the minus strand of NZ_MSSV01000004.1, from coordinate 269,390 downwards.
GAATATGTACCATCCTGATTATTGATGTATAGTATATCATTAGTCACATAGTCATTACTGATATGGATATCTGGCCAGCCGTCATTATTCAAATCAGCAACCAGCACTCCTAATCCGTAGCCTTCTGTGGTAATACCTGCTTCAATTGTCACATCTGTAAATGTTCCATCGCCATTATTCCGATAGAATCTATCGTTATTGATCGCAGATCCATCAGTGATTTTCTCCCGATAATTACTTGGAACACTTGCTTTTTGTTCATTATTAAGTACATACAAATCCAAATCTCCATCTAGGTCATAATCCACAAAAGCTGCCCACATAGAGTTTCCAGAATCTGCAATTCCATATTCTGAAGCCATTTCTTTGAATGAGATATTTCCTGAAGCATCCTTCCCTTGATTGACAAAAAGCAGATTATTCCGTTCTCCCTCCCCTAGCTTCATCGCTGAAGCAACATATAAGTCCATCCAACCATCACCATTGATATCCACTACTACTGCTCCTGTGCACCATTGATTTGCAGCAGATACACCAGCAGATTCAGTCACATCTGTAAAATTGAATCCTCCAGAATTTAGATACAGTTTATTAGACACTTGGTTTCCTGTAAAATACAGATCAGGAAATCCGTTATTATCGAAATCAGCTACTGCCAATCCAGCACCATTGAAGATATATTCATCGGTAAGAATATTGAATGAGTCAGATTCAACAATTGTATTGTTAAAATCTATCCCTGTCTCACTGGCAGGTAATAATTCAAATAAAGTAGTCTCTTTGTGGCAAGCGGAAAAAATAAAAAGTAAAATAAGTAAAAGGCCAAAATAGGAGAATTTCATAATGTATTGTTTGGGTGCTTGAATTGGTTTGAAATTACCACATTTAGGTCATATGGGAAAAAATAAGGCGCTGTAATAAATTTTTTCAAAAAAAAAGGGAGGCAAAAGCCTCCCTTTTAAATTAAATAACTCAAGAAATTAAAATCCAGGATTCTGGATTAGAATTTCAGGGCCAACTAGATCTATTTGATCTTGTGGGATTGGAACGAATTTATACTTGTCAGTATATTTAGCTCCACCAAGTGCTGCGGTAAGAATAGATCCATCCAAAGCAAAATATGCATCCATTTCTGACTGAATAATATCCCATCTAACCAAGTCATAAAATCTATGACCTTCCATTCCAAGTTCTAATTTTCTTTCGAAACGCACTGCACTTCTAGCTGCCGCAGCACTAGCAAAAGGTGTTGTGTAAAGACCGATTTTATAGTTTGCCGCATCAACACCACCTGTTTTCAGGTTAGAATTCATAGCACGTGTTCTGATCATATTGACATAATCACGCGCTTTTTCTAAGCTTCCAACTTCTACTTCTACCTCAGCAGCCATCAAAAGAACATCCGCAAAACGTATCATCATGAAGTTCATTCCAGTGTAACCAGCAGTCCAGCTAGATCCATCTTGAAACTTACCGATTTCTGCTCTTTGATAGATATACTTTTTAGGAGTATATGGTCCACCGTTCGGCTGATTTCTGATCCATGCAGCTCCTGGATGATTACCCCAATCTAGGTAAGGAAGGTCTCTTCTACCTATAGTATGATCTATACGTGGATCAAGTGGACCTGCGTCAGGAGTAAATACATTCTCTGATGGCTTTAATGGATCAAATGATAGGATACCCATATCATTCTTCACTCGATTAGCCGGAGCATTGTAAGATCCATCAAGTAATGGAAGACCATTCGCATCAGTTCTGAACGAATTTGCAAACGTAAAGCTTGGCTGGAAGAATCCGCAGCATCCTGCAGGACCACCATTGTATGGATAGTTCAAATCAAACTCAGGATTTGCATTCGCTGTTGAACCTGTATTTGCAGCTGCCTGGTAGACCCACACTGACTCCTTGTGGTTATCATTGGCACCTCTATACATATCACCATAATTAGCTACTAAGCCGTATTTATCACCTTTACTTGTCACACCATTTGCGATTACATCATCAAATAATGTTTTAGCCTCAGCATACTTCTTTTGGTATAGATAAACTTTGGCCAATAATGCTTTGGCACCCCATGAATTAATTCTACCTACCTGAGAAGGAACAGCTGGAAGATTAGCTATAGCGAACTTCAGATCAGCTTCAATGAAAGGATATAAATCCTGTGTATTACTGACCTCTTCTAAACCGGAGCCATAATCTACCGTCTCATCTACATAAGGAGTATTTCCATAGTCTCTTTTCAATTCAAAGTAATAATGAGCTCTTAGGAATTTAGCCTGTGCGGAGATTCTTGCCTCGTCGGCAACCGTCACATCAGCAGCTTTATTAGCCATCAATCTAAGGACGTTATTTGCTCTTGCTATACCCTCATAGTCGGCATTCCATTTCGAGCCAACTTCACCTGATGCAGCATTAATTTCAAAGCGCTGAATAGGGTTAATTGTGCTGAAATCTCCTGGATCTGTCCCTTTATTGGCATCACCACCTCTGATACTTCCCCATACCCAATTGGATGGAGAGGCTAATCTATTACCTCTACCGTTCACTTGAGAGTAAGCAGCTATCAAAGATGCCTCAAGTCCCGCTAGGGTTGTTAACTGAGCTTCCGCAAGAGCACCAGTGGCTGGCACATCTAGAAACTCATCGCTACAGCTCACTGCCACCATCATTAAGGCTGATGACAAAAGAACTCCGACTTTTAATTTATAATTCTTCATATTTTTTATAATCAATTATAGTTTCTATAACTCGATTTATCTATTTATCAATACTTAGAAGCTAAGATTAACTCCAAAAGTATAACCCTGAGTAACTGGGTAGTTACCTACATCAATACCGAAAGTTGTATCAGCATTTCCACCTACTGCTGGATCTAGTCCGCTATAGCCTGTGATAGTGAACAAGTTGTTTGCAGAAGCAAATACTCTAAGTCTTTCTAATCTCCACTTCTCTAGCAAGCTAGCAGGAAGAGTGTAACCTAGTGTAACGTTCTGTAACCTCAAGTAAGAACCATTTTCTACATAGAATGAATTCGCCACATCAGAAGTTGAGAAGTTAGCTGTCTTTTCTACAATTGGAATCTCAGCTCCAAGATTCTGTGGAGTCCACGCATCTTTCAAACGCTCAGAGATTGCAGCACCTTCAAATGTCTGATAGAAATCAGTAAACCATCTTGACTGGTTGAAAATCTCATTACCAAGAGAAGTATATAGATAAACAGATAAGTCTAATCCTTTATAACCTACTGTAAAGTTTACACCACCTGTGAAATCAGGTACTGGGCTACCTATGAAAGTTCTGTCATCTGGAGTTATTTGTCCATCTGGCATACCAGTTAGCTCACCATCTGCATCCCTACCTTGAATATCAGCATACTTGAATCGACCTGGAGCTGCTCCTGATTGAGTTGCATGATTGTCTACATCTTGAGCAGAACTAAATAAACCTTCGACCTGGTATCCATAAAAAGAAGAAAGTGACTGACCTACTTGATTTCTGATTGGCTGAATACCTCTATAACTTGGATTAATATCAGTGATGATATCCAAACCTGGAGCTAAAGCTACTATCTCATTATGCAAAGTAGAAGCAGTAACCGTCAAATCGTAAGTAAAGTCACTAGAAAGATTACCTTTTACAGCTACCAAAAGATCCAAACCTGCGTTTTTCATTTGACCAATATTTACGAATGGAGGAGTAGCATTGCTACCAGCCGTCTGTGGGATTGGAAGTCGGAACAACAAATCCTTAGTATCTTTCTGCCAAACATCAAAAATAACGTCTAACCTACCGTTAAAGAAAGTACCATCAAAACCAATGTTTTTGGTTTCAGCAGTTTCCCACTGTGTATTTGGGTTACCAATACTAGTTCTTCTAAATCCTATTAATGCGGAAGAGTTAGATCCGGTTACATCATAAGATGATGCACCAACATTTCCTGCAAAAAGAGAGTATTGATTGGTAGGAGGTACTGGGTTAGAGTTACCCATTTGTCCCCATCCACCACGAATTTTCAATTCATCTATCCACGTAGCTCCTGCAAGGAAGCTCTCAGATGAAACTCTCCATGCTGCAGAGAAAGCTGGGAACGTACCAAACCTAGAGTTTGTACCAAATACAGATGCTCCATCACGTCTAACTACAGCACTAAACAGATATTTGTCATTGTACGTATAGTTCAATCTACCAAAGTAAGAAGAGAAATTTACTCCTTTATATTGAGAAGAATTCACTTGTCTAGTGGACACTGGTAAGTTAGTGATCGTCACGTAGTTTGGATCCGTAGAAAACGGATTTTGACCACCCGCACTAATATTTCTACCTGATCCATTATTCAATGCTTCCTGACCTACGAGCACATCAAACGCATGTTTTTCGAATTGCTTCTTCCAGCTAAGCGTATTTGTAAACGTCCAACCGAAATTAAATCCTGATCCTTCACCATATCCAAATGACGAGTTGTTTTCAGAGTTCTCATACTGCAATCTGCTGTAGTCCCAATAGTAATAGTTATTGTACTGACCACCAATAGAAGTTCTGAATTTTAGGTTGTCAATAATGTCATATTCCGCATACACATTCCCGAAAATATTGGCATTAAAGTTTCTATTGTTAACTAATCCATCTCTGTTTGCAACAGGATTTCTAGGGTTGTTAAACCCTTTTGCAGCAGTACCAGCATAACCACCGAATTCATCATAAACAGGAATTATAGATGGCATACGGAAAGCTTGCAAGATATCATTTTCATCCTGAGCTACACCTTGTCCGCCAGTACCACCTGTTTGACCTAATACCTGACGGTAAGTCGCTTGGAAGTTTTCACCAATTCTGAATTTCTTTGCAACATCAAACTCAGAGTTTGCACGGAAGGTCATCCTTTTGAAACTGTTATTCAACATAATACCCGCCTGATCCTGATAGCCTAATCCTATGAAAAATCTGCTAGTTTCAGATCCACCATTTAAACCGAGTGAATGTCTATTCAATGGGGCATTTCTGGTGAGTGCTTTATACCAGTCAGTTCCTTCGCCAGTTGCAGCTCTTACTACCTGATATACACCACCTTTGGTTCTATCTACGTTGTATTTCTCTCTCTCGGCAGCCAATTGGGCCTCCGTAAATGGCCCAGAAACACCGGATGCACCACCTACATTTATATAGTACGGTAAAACAGGAGAAGTTCCCTTGCCAAATTGTGCATGCTCATACTTAGGCGCTCTGCCGTCCTGCATAGCTTGATTAGTCTCTGCAAGCCAAGTGTATTCAGCAAAATCCTGAGGATTCATCATATCAAGACCATCACCGGGAGTAGTTACACCGAACATACCACTGTAATCGACTCTTAATTTCTGATCTCCTTTACGGCCTCTCTTTGTGGTGTAAATAATTACACCATTTGATGCTCTAGCACCATAGATAGAAGCAGCTGCAGCATCTTTCAATACTGTAGTTGATTCGATATCATCTGGATTCAAGAAATCTGTAGATCCTACAGGAAGTCCATCAACAATATACAATGGCTGATTTCCTCCAAAGGAACCAAAACCACGCACACGAATAATCGATGTTGTACCTGGCTGTCCGTTTGTGATTACCGTAACACCAGAAACACGACCTTGAAGAGCCTGCTCTACGTTACCAGTAGGGATCACTGTCAAATCTTTAGGATCAACAGTTGCAATAGCTCCAGTTGTTTCTCTTCTGCTATCAATGGTATAACCAGTGACAATCATTTCAGTAAGAGATGTCTCATCTGGAGAAAGTTTCACATTAATGATGCTTCTGTTTCCTACAGCCTGCTCATTTTTGGTGTAACCAATAAAAGAGAAAACTAGGACAGCTTGATCATTGGGAACATTTAAAGAATAATTCCCATCAATATCGGTAGCTACTCCTGTAGTAGTACCTTTCACTAGGATTGATACACCCGGAAGACCGGTATCAAATTCATCTAGTACTTTACCAGTGACTGTTCGTTGCGCAAAGGCAGCAGCACTGGTTAGGACTAAGAGCAGTAAAATTGCGCTTAGATTTTTGTAAATATTTTTCATAAACATAGATAGATTGGGTAACAAGATTAATTTCAAAGCTTGTCTTTTATTATGTCATCGCAATCGTTTGCGACATTACTCAAAATAATAGCAAAAGCATATTCCCTGAATTACAGGATACTTTTGCGACTATACCGCGGTTCTGTATAAACCAACTAATTAAAAACCTTTAGGTTTGAGAGCATCTGTAAGTGACGCTGTGAGAGGTAGGCACACTTCTTCTAAAAGGAGTAGGTCATAGGCGTGTATTTTGGGTTACAATAATTGTATTTAAGCTTCAATGTTAAAGATTCTAAAACAGAATTCAAATTTAAATACTAAAATTTTATTTGGAATATTTTAGGCTATACGCACTAATATTGATCTTTTTCGAATAATTCCTCCTAATAATATAATGTCTATAACTTAACCCAAATCTTGCTAAAGTCCAATTAAGTGATTTTACTATCGGTAATTGACTACTTATTAAGAGATTGCTTCTCTTCTATGGTTACAGAAGTTCTGAAAATCTGAAAGAATTCTTCAGAGTCTCTGATTTCTTCAAAAATAGGATCTACTAAGGCCTTCTGATAAATTAATTCACTAGCATGTATTGCTTTGTCTAACTGTAATAATGCAACCTCAATTTGAGCACTTTCTGCAGCGACCATTGCCAGTCCATAAAATCCATATCCATAATTTCTACCTGCCATCACCGACTCCTCAAAAGACAAGCTTGCATTGGCATAATCTCCTGATAGAAAATACGCCAAACCCTTGTTGAAAAAGTCTTTAGGTTCGGTATAAGGATAATCAAATCGTAAAGTTGCAAGCTTGTAATCTCCTCTCATGATATCCAACGCACCACGCAAACTTTCGTTGTATTTCAGGAAATCCTGATTCCGAGTGAGCACTGATGCGTCTGAGAGTTTCTTATACGCTCCCCAAGTATCCCCTTGCAAAACCAAAATCTGTCCTTGATTGTGTAACACGTAGGAATCTGAATCAATTTTGGCTGCCTGTAAAAGTAAAGCATTGGCTTCCTCCCATAGAGCCTCCTTTGACGCTTGATCAAGCGTTCGCTGGGCAAGCCGCATTTTTACTACAGCCAAATTATTATAAGGAATGACAGATCTGAAAAACTCCGTCATTTTACTGTAGATTTTAGCTTTGTCTTCTAGTCTAGGAGTGACTTCCCCTGCAATGGCCCAATCTGCCAAATCCAGACCAGAATTTGAGGTGCTTTCCTGCAATGCCTTTTGAAGTAAGGCAGACTGCGACTGGTTAAGCCCTGGAAGTGGCTTTGCTACTACTTCAATTTTGGCAGCTCTCAGACTTGAAAACAAATCAACAGCTACTTGGTTGAAACCCGGTATCTTTTTTAAGGCTTGCGTTTGGCTTTGGTAGTCTGATCCATCAAGCAGAACTGCATAGTATTGATCCTTTCGCTGAGTGGAGATTTTTTCATAGCCTCGAAGTTGCAATCGAAAATCAAACCAATCGTTCCACCTTGACTTTACTTCCACCAAGTCATCTCTAAGTGAAATATTGGATTGGTGCAAAAGCTGCATAACTGCCTCTGATCTGTCCATTCCCAGTTTACTGCTTTTCCCTTCTGCAGTTTCTGGAGATTGTGTCCCTATGATTTTAAATGATATCAATGAGGAGTTCTCGGTCAAAAATGTTTTTAAATCAGCTATGGTTTGCTTATTTGAAGTGTTCATTTTGACCGAGGACGATCCTGCATCAAATCTGATCAGAAACTCTTTTGACCTTGAAAGATCTGCGTCTATCACTCCTGTAGAAATAAAAAGTCCAATTTGAGGAATTGGCTCATCAGGATTTACATTTCCTATTTTGGCCAATAAGGGGGTAGTGATAACTCCTCTAGCTAAAACTTTCTTCTGAGTCGGTTGTACAAGCTCTTTTTTCCCCTGAAAGAACTGAACTTCTAAATACGAGCCTTCCATCCATGGCTCATAGGCTACTACAAAAGATTTTTTATAAGAATATTCAGCAACACTCTTGATCAGTTCAAAATCATCAAATAGAATTGAATTCTCTGAAGACTTCAAAAGCAATTTGATCGTAGGATTTCTTGGGCTTAGGGCCGATTCAATAGGAATTGTCCCTTTTACCTCAAAGCGAACCGAATCTCTAAAGAATACTAGTTTGCCTGGGTCAACTTTGGAATCGTGCAAAAAATCTGTTTCGGGCACCATTATTGAACTCCCAAAAAGAGGCAATAATAGGAATAGAAATAAAACTGGTATATTCTTAAACAATTGGTCTATCATTCTTATTTGTTAATTCACGAGACTTTTACCTAAATTTACCGCAACGTACTCATCTACTATTATGGAAAAGCTGAAAATATTTTTTGAAGAAAGGGCTTTTGGAGTATGCTCAAAATTGGGAGAAAGGCTCAATTTCCCTATCGACAGCATTCGCTTATTCTTTATATATGCTTCATTCGTCACAATGGGTTCTCCAGTCATTTTGTATGTAAGTATGGCAATGACCATGAAGATTAGAAAGTTTTTTAGGAAAAAGAATAATCCAGTTCTTTTTGATTAAAGCTGATTGAAGCTTTTTTTACCTAAAATCTTCCAATTCCAAAACACAAGATCCACTTTACCCTTCCTACTCACTTCTTCTCGGCCTTCTAATGACGGTTCGAATTTTTCAATTGAATTCTTTTTCATTCTAAAGTCTCGATAGGCATCTAAAACTGCCTTCGAAAACTCCTTCTCTCCTTTACTTGCAAAGCTCAATGCCGCCAAATGCTCTAATAAATATTTGACCGCATAAATCCTGTAGAATCTGTGCCTAGTCTCATTCTTGAAAATCATGCTGAGACTATTCCGGATATTAAGATACATTTTCTTAGAACTTGCTCTATCCAGCGTAGCTCCTCCTAGATGATAAACGACGGAGCTACCATTGTAGCCTATTTTCCAACCAGACTTTCTCATCCGCCAACAGAGATCTATCTCCTCCATGTGTGCGAAAAAATCTGAATCAAAGCCCTGTAATTGATGGAAAACTGATGACTTCACCACCATACAGGCTCCAGAGGCCCAATCCACATCAATAATATCGTTATAGCTACCTATATCCTTTTCAATGCTATCCCAAATCCTCCCCCGACAATAGGGATACCCATAGCCATCTAAAAACCCACCACCTGCTCCTGCATAGTCAAAGCTGTCTTTCTCCTTCCATGAGAGAATCTTAGGTTGGAGAGCAACATAAGCTGGATGAGCTTGCATCCAATTGATCAGAACCGAGTCCCATCTTGCAGTCACCTCCACGTCAGAATTCAAAAGGATATAATAGTCATATTGACCCCTGAGCTTAGCTAGCCCTTCATTATATCCACCAGCATAACCAAAATTCTCATTGAGTTTGATTTGTTGAATCTGAGGATAATTACCCTTTAAAAAATTTAGAGAATTGTCTGTGCTCAAGTTGTCCACCACCCATATATCATGGATGCTATGCATACAAACAGAAGGAAGAAATGTCTTTAACATTTCTTCCCCATTGTAATTCAATATGACGATGGCGCAGGATTTCATTTGATTATAATCGTATTTCAGCGGTTATTTAAAATATCGCATGAATTATTGTCACCTATGTGTAACGGAACTACTCTGCTCATTTTCACCCAAACATACTTCCTAGATCCATTCCAGGGATATTTGGCATCATGCCTTCTGTAGCTGATTTCATTTCTGCTTTGATCTTTATTTCCATTTCTGTCATGGCAATGTTTGTAGCCGCCACAATTAGATCGCTCAGCATTTCTTTGTCTTTAGGAGAAAGTAGCGATTCATCAAAATCTATTTTCACTACTTTCCTATCTCCATTTACAGTCACTTTCACCAGCCCAGCTCCCGCCTCACCAGTTTCAGTGAGATAGACCATTTTTGACTGTGCCTCTTTAATTTTTGCCTGGGCTTCTTTCACTTTACCCATCATCCCCATTATATCAAACATATTTTCAGTATTAAGATCTTATTGATCGTGAGTTTACTTTATTTCAATCGCTCGATTGCCTCTTCTAAGGTTACAGACTCTTGGGCACCGGTCTCCAAATTTTTTAATGCAATAACATTTGCATCTATCTCTGAGTCGCCACATATTCCCACAAATGGTATTGCTTTTTTAGAAGCAAAATCAAGTTGCTTTTTCATCTTAGTCACATCAGGATAGAGTTCTGCTTTAATTCCCGCAGCTCTAAATTTCTTCAACAAACCTAAGGCATATATAAATGCTTTCTGATCAAAGTGAGTTAAGAGAACCTTTGTGCTCTGAACACTATCCTCTGGAAATAAATCCAATTCCTCTAAAACATCATAAAGTCTATCTACGCCAAATGAAAATCCGACGCCCGACATTCTCTCCTTGAGCCCGAAATTCTCAGTCAAGTTATCATAGCGACCACCTCCACTGACGGATCCTATCGACACATGGTTTACTTTCACTTCGAAAATAGCTCCGGTATAATACGAGAGTCCACGAGCTAACATGATGTCCAGATCAACAAAATCTAAGTTTTCACCCATGCTAGTAAGTAGCTGGAAAACCTCTTCCAATTCACTCACACCCTGAAGTCCAATCTCACTCGCCGCCAAGAACTCTTTTAGGTATTCCAGCTTACCGGCTTGATCAGTTTCTAATTTCACTAATGGAGCTAATTTTTCTATAGAACTGTCGGCAAAACCACGCTCGCTCAATTCTTCTTTTACTTTCTCCCAACCAATCTTGTCGAGCTTATCTATCGCCACGCAAAGCGGACCTTCTTTTCCAGCTTCCCCGATAGCTTCGGAGATTCCAGTAAGAACTTTTCGATTATTCAGTTTGATGCTATAATCTGTCAATTTCAATTTCTCAAATACAGAGCGGATCATCAAGATTATTTCTGCTTCGCAAAGTAAGCTATCCGTCCCTACCACATCTGCATCACACTGATAAAATTCGCGGTACCTACCCTTTTGAGGTCGATCTGCTCGCCAAACTGGCTGAATCTGGAAGCGCTTGAAAGGAAAAGTCAAATCATTCTTATTCATTACCACAAAGCGAGCAAAAGGCACCGTCAAATCGTAACGTAGTCCCTTCTCAGAAACCTTAGTCAAAGTCTGTTTTGAACCACCTTGAAAATCTTCAGCAGTGACACTCTTAAGATAATCCCCACTATTCAATATCTTAAATAGCAGCTGATCTCCTTCATCGCCATACTTACCTGTCAACGTATTGAGATTCTCCATCGCAGGAGTTTCAATCTGATTGTAGCCAAAAAGCTGAAAAGTACCTTTGATGGTATCTAGGATATAATTTCTTCTGGCCATCTGAATCGTCCCGAAATCCCGGGTTCCTTTTGGCAGACTTGGCTTTTGCATCGGTAGTTCTTTGGTGATTAGCTGCCAAATTTATTCAAAAAAAAGGAAATGCTCCCTCCATATGGAAAAGTCCAATAATTAAATCTCAAATTATTTTAGGCTGAAAAGAAATGTTTATTTACTTTTGCGACTCGTTTCGAAACAATACTATTAAAAATATACGACCATGGCAGTTACTACACTGAAGAGAAAACTTAAAAGAAAAAGACAATCTCAGACCACACGTGTGATTAAGATCAAGCAATTGACTGCTCAGCCTGTAATCAGAAACGTGGACGTTGAAGAGCTTAAGAAGTCTTTCGCGAAATAATATTTATTTCTGCAAAAACATTAAGGCGATCATTTGATCGCCTTTTTTTTGTGTATGCTTGTTATTTTTTTAACGCGGGGAACGCAGAGTTTCACGCAGAGAACGCAGTTTTTTTCAGCCACTTGGTTAAAGTATAATTTAATTTACACCAGTCAAAGGCCACTTTTCACATCTCACCATTTACGACTTAGATTAAACTCTTCGTCGAAACTGAGTAAACCTTCCGCTTCTTACCTCTTACAAGACTTATAACACCTTCCCCCTTTTACCCAATTCCACCACACGCAGATTCTGCACCTTTCCCCCATCTAAGTCAAAAAGTAGCATCGTTCGCATCACATGAAATCCATGCTGACCAATCGCCCCTGGATTCATATAGAGACAGTTTACCGTTTTATCAAATTCCACCTTGCAAATATGTGAGTGCCCGCAAATAAATAGATCGGGTGCTGCAGACTTGATTTTAGTTTTTACTCCAATAGCGTAGCGGGGAGGTTTGCCTCCGATGTGCGTCATAAGCACCTTCACTCCCTCTAGCGAGAACTCCTGCCACTCAGGATATTCTTGTTGCATAGCCTTATCATCAATATTGCCAAAAACAGCCCGCACAAGTTTTCCTTTTGGTAAGGCATCCATGACATCAAAACTCCCGATATCACCGGCATGCCATACCTCATCCACATCATCTAAGTATTTGATGGTTTTTTGATCTATGTAACTATGAGAATCAGATATGAGTGCGATTTTACTAGGCATTTGAATTTAATCTTGTTTAATTTTCATTTCAATATGGAATAGCAAACTTTCACATCAAACTCATAGTTCATGAAAATTCTAAATATTTTAATTCTTGTACTGACTCTCATCATGGTCAAAATCGATTTTAATTATGCACAAACCTCTCCAGTCAAAAACATTAGCGTAGCAGAATTTGAAGGTTTGATGAAAAACAAAGGGGCAGTGAGAGTACTTGACGTCCGTTCTCCCGGAGAAGTGTCAGAAGGTCATCTGATCGGAGCCATTAACATGGATTTTCAAAATGAGAATTTTAAAACGGAGATTGCAAAGCTTGACAAAAAAAGAACGTACCTAGTTTATTGCAAAGCAGGCACAAGATCTGATCAAGCAGCTAAACTTATGAAAAAAGCTGGCTTTACACATGTCTATGCACTCGAAGGCGGCATTGACGCTTGGAAAGAAGCTGACAAGCCGATAGAAAAATAACTATCGTTAGTCATAACAATTTGCCCAAGTGGAGTATTAATCATTTAGATAAGTACTCTAAGTAGAACTAGAGAAATAGACCGGAATTGAAATATGGGCTTGACTAGGCTAAAAAAGAAACATGTATGAGAGAATGCATGGAATACACCTGTTAAATCAAGTGCAAATGAGTAGCCTTGAATCCGCAGTCAGCCCTCCTTTCCAACTCCCTTGGGACGAGATGAGAAAAGCTTGTTTCAAAATACAATTGGGAGAAAAAAGGATTTTAGGCTTAGTTAATTCAAAAACCGTGTATTTAAGCTAATCAATTAGGCATAAAGCAGTCTTAATTTTTGGTTTTGGGCAATTCCTTTCTATTTTTACGATCCTAAATTTTGTCATAAACTAATGAGAGAAATACAGTTTCGAGAGGCCTTAAGAGAGGCGATGTCTGAAGAAATGAGACGTGATAAAGACGTTTTTCTGATGGGCGAAGAAGTTGCTGAATATAACGGAGCATACAAAGTATCACAAGGAATGCTGGAAGAATTCGGCCCTGAACGTGTCTATGACACTCCGATCGCCGAACTTGGATTTTCCGGTTTGGCAGTAGGTGCAGCAATGAATGGCTTGAAACCAATCGTTGAATTCATGACTTTCAACTTCTCTCTAGTAGCAATAGATCAGATAATTAACTCTGCTGCCAAAATGCTAGCGATGTCTGGTGGAGCTTACAGCGTTCCAGTTGTTTTCAGAGGCCCTACGGGAAATGCTGGACAGTTGGGTGCAACTCACTCTTCCAACTTTGAGAACTGGTTTGCAAATACGCCAGGTCTAAAAGTAATCGTACCTTCCAATCCTTACGATGCTAAAGGCTTGATGAAAGCTGCAATTCGTGATCCAGACCCAGTGATCTTCATGGAATCTGAAGTAATGTATTCCGATAAAGGCGAAGTCCCTGAAGGTGAATATCTGCTTCCAATCGGCGTAGCTGACGTGAAGAGAAAAGGGAAAGACGTAACAGTAATATCCTTTGGGAAAATGATGAAAGTAGCCTTAGAAGCAGCCGAAGAAATGGCCAAAGAAGGCATCGAAGCTGAAGTTATTGACCTTCGTACAGTGAGACCTATAGATTATGCTACTTGCATGGAGTCTTTAAAGAAAACCAATCGCGTAGTAATCGTGGAAGAAGCTAACCCAATCGCAGGTATTTCGTCTGAATTGACATACCACTTCCAACGTTATGCCTTTGACTACCTAGACTCACCTGTGATCCGTGTAAACTCCATGGATATCCCACTTAGTTACTCTCCTGCTTACATTGAAGCAACTCTGCCAAATGTGAAGCGAACTATTGAAGCAATTAAGAAAGTCTGCTACAAGTAGTCCTTTCTCATTTATAGAAAAGCCCGATTTCATTGATTTGAAGTCGGGCTTTTTCTTTTTCAATTGTAGTCGTTCTTCTACACAAATGGAGGATCGAAAACCATTAGGAGACTTCATTGATTATCTCCAAGTCTGAAGACTTCAAACACCTAAGCATCTGTTTATCATTGGACACGAGAGGCGTAGCGTGGCTTCGACTTCTCAAAGTCTAACAAAATAAAAAATCAACATTAGTAATAACAGACATTAAAAAAATTAAATTGAAGCACTTCCGTACTTTGCTCAACGTCCTCGCTCTTTGTGGTTAAAATCATCATGCAAAAAAAACCCACCCTCATACGAAGGTGGGATTTTCTCTTGTAACCCAATCTACTTTATTTTTTTCTATAATTACTTGTTCTGAGTCATCTCACTTGCTCCACCTTCGCTTCCACTCTTCAAGTCATCATTAGTAACAGATTTCTTTTTTCTAGTCTTCTGATCTACGCTTAGCTTACCGATTCTATAGCTAAAGTTGATCTTGAAGTTCATGTTACGCATGATATTGGTGCTATTCTGAACAATTGTTGGTGTAATGATTTCGTTTTTGATTTTAAATTCTTTAGTAAGGAAGTTATCTGCTCCGAAGCCAATGCTACCTCTTTTCTCGTCAAATTGCTTGTTAAGTCCTAATCCATATGCAGCAAATCCTCCAGAAGAACCTTGCAATTGAACTTGACGTCCTCTAGCAAAAGTGAATGCTTGTACCTGCCAATCTTTAGGTAGCGTGTAGTTACCGAATAGTCGACCACTGATCACAAAGCCTTCATTAGAAGCAGCATAAAGAGGGTTTGTAAGTCCATTATCAAGGAATGCGTAATAAGCATCTACACTTCCGTTCAATGAAAATTTATTTCCTATGCTGATATTAGTGAAAACGTTAGTGCCATAGGCTCTCTCATTCCCTATATTGTCATATCCAGTGTAGATCACACCATCCTCCTCCACAGTTCTCACAGATTGAATAGATCCAGTAGTGTTTCTGAAGAATCCACTGAAACTCACCATCGTGCTTTTAAAGAAAGTGCTGTAACCTAACTCATAATTGTCTGTAAATTCTGGATCCAACTCTGGATTACCTTGAGATATCTGAAGAGGATTAGATGCGTTAATATTTGGATTTAAATATCTAAGTGATGGACGAGAAATCCTTCTGTTGTAAGAAGCTTTGATCAAGTTGCCATTAGAAAGCTTTCTGCTCAAGTTCAAACTTGGGACAAACGTACCATAAGAAGGAATATCAGCTACAGAAGATTCTGTTTTGAAATCCGCTGCGATCGTTGTGTACTCGTATCGAATCCCTGGCTTGATCGTATAGTTTTTTAACAAAGTTGCAGTGTACGAAACGTAACCCGCAGTTACATTTTGGTCATAACTAAAGGCATTGGATAAATTTGGGTTTTCACTTTCAACATACGCTCCATCTGCCCCATCTGCTGCGAAGTAAGCGAAATCTGAATATGCCTTTCTTAAGATATTTTTAGCACCGTATTCTAAAATCGATTTCCCATCTTTTCCTAGTGGTTCTACAAAATCAAGCTGAACAGTAAACTCTTCATTTTTGCTTGGATTATCATTCTTCAATCTTGAATTAATAGTGGATAAATCCTCTTCAAAGAGCGTATTCACAAATGAATTTTCACCGTTGTTTCTACTATACAAAGTCAACAAGGATATATCTTTCCCTTTTTTCTCAAAGGTTTTGGTGTAATTCAGACTGATGTCCACAGAATTTGAATTGTCTTTCGTGTCTGTTTCTCTAAGTGCATTTCTGATTAGACTACCATCGATAAAATTCTGAGTAATGAAGTTATCCTGGTCACTGCTTCTATTTCTTATTCCGAAATTAACTGCACCAGTCAAAAAGTTGTATTTGTCGATCTCATAATCCACTCCAAAGTTATATCTACCGAAAAGCATGTTACTTTTAGTGTCAGCAGACTGAATTACTGTAGAGGTAGTACCATCTTCATTCAAAGTCATTTGTGTATTTTCAAAGCTACCAAGAGTATTATAGCCCGCTCTTCCATGTCCACCAAGAGTAAAACCAAACTTACCTTTTCTCGCACTGGCGTTTAAACCCAAATCAGAGCCTCTTAAACCAACTCCTGTACGAATATTTGCGGACATTCCCTGTAAATTATTCTTTTTGGTAATGATGTTGATTACTCCTGAAGTTCCTTCAGCATCGTATTTGGCCGATGGAGAAGTGATTACTTCTACCTCCTTGATTTCGTCAGCAGGAATCTGCTTCAATGCATCCGTGATACTACTTGCAGCGATAGCTGAAGGTCTTCCATCAATCAATACTGTTATATTGCTAGATCCTCTCATGGAAACGTTACCGTCCAAATCTACAGAAAGCATAGGCACTCTTCTAAGCACGTCTGTACCGTCACCTCCTGCTGTGGTTTTGTCATTTTCCGCTTTATATATTGTGCGATCCACACGCTCCTCAATCAAATCTCGCTGACCTTGTACCGTCACCTCTTCAAGCGCCAGTCCTTCGTCAGTCATTTGGATCTCTCCGATATTTACCTCTCCAGTCTTTGAGACAACTTGGATACTGTTGACAGTTTTGGTTTCAAAACCAAGAAAGCTAACTTTCAAATCATAGGTTCCTAGGTCCATACCAGTTATAAAAAATTTACCATCGCCATCTGCAACAGCACCAGCAATATTTGTCTCACTACCCGCTACATATAGTGCGGCAGTAGCATAAGCTACAGGATCTCCTGTTTTTGAATCCATGGCCACACCAACAATTCTAGAAGGAGTAGCTTCTTTCCCTGAAGTCTGCTGGGCCACTACGGCGCTGGAGCTGATTAGAAGAAAAACTGCGATAATGTTAAATAATTTTTTCATTTGTAGTAGATAGTTACTCTGTTGGGCTGATGATACATGGGTTACTTTTAATCTTTGGGAAGTCCTGTAATTGATCACCAGATAATCTCGATTAAGGGCCTCGTGCTATTTGATACCCCAAAACAACGGGGTTTGTTTCGCAGTTTTTCAGTAAATAGACGGTTGGGGTAATTTTATCGACAGACCCCTCATTTGGCCAGACCAAACAAGGTAATTTATCTGTGAATCGATTTATCCGTTTATATAGGCTATTGGTAGTCAGAATTACCCAATTCGTAGATTACATTTTATATAGAGAAGTGGATTGCTTTAGTTTGGTTACTGAAAATCATATTTATGATCAACCTCAATCCCAAAAGTAGAGTTTCTATTCTAGTGCATATACTAGGTTGGGCTATGCTTAGTACCGTGCTCCTTCTCCTTTCACCGCTTTCTTGGCGAGTAGATATCCCATTAGAATTTTGGTTTAGACAGGTACTAATGGCAATATTTCTGATTAGCCTATTCTATGTGAATATGCTTTGGTTTGTGCCGAATGTGCTGTTAAAGGGAAAGCATGCTATATATCTGCTCACAATTATTCTGGGGGGAGTGCTATTCGTAGGCTTACTCATATACGCTGAAAACTTCCTGAATTTGCCTGAGCTAATGCATAAAGCATTCAATCCAGATAAACCATATGTAAATAAAGGGAGAAGAATTTCTGGAGATGTATTTAATATTATGATCTACCTGTTGACTATTGGTATAAGTACATCGGTAGCTTCAGTTCAGAAGTGGCAGAAGGACGAGCTATTGCGTAGAGAACTTGATGAGCAGAGAATAAACACAGAACTCTCATATTTAAAGGCTCAGATCAATCCCCATTTCTTTTTTAACACCCTTAACAACATCTATGCACTGACAAATTTGGATGTTAAAAAGGCTCAGGAAGCACTTTTGAAACTGTCCCGAATGATGCGTTATGTCCTCTATGAGAATCAAAAAAATGAAACGCTGCTTAGCCGTGAGGTAGGCTTCATTAATGATTATATAGAATTGATGAAAATGAGATTAACTGAAAAAGTGACACTCAATATTTCTGTGGAAGAGCCAAAAGATGATCTGGTTATTGCTCCCATGCTTTTACTTCCTTTTTTAGAGAATTCATTCAAACATGGCGTAAGTAGTCAGCACCCAAGTGAGATAATGATCAAATTGGAAGTAATGGGAAGTACCGTGTTTTTTGAAACAAAAAACCATATTTTCCCAGCGTACTCAGATAGTCCTGAAGCCAATGAAAATGGTATCGGACTCGTGAATACGCAAAGAAGATTGAGCCTGCTCTATCCAGACAAGTACCGATTGAAATTTGGAAAAGATGAAGACAAACAGGAGTATTGGGTAAATCTTACGATCAATTTAGAATGAAATCGAGCATGACAACTAGGTCACAAACTGGGATTGCAATTTCCCAAGCAAGATTCTCCCGAAGAAAAATCGGGACAGGCTATCTGACAATCGAAAAATAATAAACAGATGAAACTTAACTGCGTAGCCATTGACGACGAACCTCTAGCCCTGGAGTTATTGGGCAAGTTCATCGAGCAAACCTCATTTTTGAACTTGATTGGTAAGTTCTCCAATGCTATTGAAGCGCTGGGTTTTATCAACCAAAACGAGGTTCAACTCGCTTTTATGGATATACAGATGCCAGATCTATCAGGCATGGAACTAGCGCGGGTGTTAGAAGGAAAAAAAAATTCAGATAAAACTCGAATTATTTTTGCGACAGCCTATCATCAATTTGCCATCGAAGGGTACAAAGTGGAAGCCTTAGATTATCTTCTTAAACCGTATAGTTACGAAGATTTTTTAAAGGCGGCTACTAAGGCTTTTTCCTACTTCGAAAGACAAGCACTAAACAAAACGGAAGTCGTTAAGATCGAAAGCGGTACACCTGAATATATTTTCCTCAAGGTAGAATATCAACTCGTCAAGGTAAATCTGAAGGACATTGCTTATGTGGAAGCATACAAAGATTATGTAAAAGTACATTTACTTTCCAGGCCAAATCCGCTTCTATCTTTGACTAGCTTGAAAAGCATGGAAGAATTACTTCCTTCAGATAAGTTTATGAGAGTTCATCGTTCGTATATCGTGGCCTTGGATCACATAGATTCTGTTTCTAAAAACGTCATACAAATCGGGAAAAACCACATCAGTGTTAGTGACAACTACAAGGAAGCTTTCTTAGAGTTTATGAGCCGGTGGATGAATTGATTGGATTCTTGAAGCCATAAAAAAGCCTGTTTTCGAATATGAAAACAGGCTTTTTCAATAAAGTTATCATTTCAATTAATTTTATTGAAAATAGGTAAAGTAGTGCAAAATGCATTTGATGGGCAAATAAATGAAAGTGCAGAATAATCCTCCGCAATACTAAAATCAGAATAATAGTCATCTACTGATGAAAGTGTTAGATCCGCTTTCGGTAGGTAATTAACATCTTCAATATTCATGTGATATGATTCTTGATAAGTGATAGTGACTTTTCCATTAACGATAGAATAAGTACCTGAAAAATAACCTCTATAACCTAAAATTTTATCCGATCCTAAGTCAGTGGTGTAGCTCTCTCCAGTCACAGTACCATCAGACTTAAACTCCATCACGTCCACAAAATTGAAAGTTTTATCTATCCATGACATATTCCCCTCAGAACTATACCTATACTTCCCTTCTATTTTTGCATTAGGAGAAATTTCATCGTCATCTTTACAGCTAAACAAGATGAAGAACAAGGCGAACAACGGAAACAGTTTTGTTTTCATCTGAAAATTGGTTTTGTGAAATTAAAGTTTTTGCTGAAAAGAATAAAATCAAAATCTTAAACTTTACGTCAACGATCTTCCAAACGCTACTATTTTGGTCCAATATTTTAAGAATTAGTTGAAAACAACTAATTAAGTCTAGCTTCTGGAGAAGCAGGACAACTGCGTTCTCTGCGAAAACTCTGTGTCCACTGCGGTTAAAAAAGTTAAAAAACAAAAAACCCGATCTCTCGACCGGGTTTCAATTTCTATCTTCTTCCTCCTTTTCCCTGTGGAAGCATCTTGCTCATAGCAGCTTTAGCACCGCCCATTTTATTCATTTGCTTCATCATCTTGCGCATATCTGAAAATTGCTTCATGAGATTATTCACCTCCACGATCGTTCTACCAGATCCCGCAGCAAGTCTCTTTCTTCTATTTCCATCGATAATATCTGGTTGCTCACGCTCGGCTGGAGTCATAGATCTAATGATAGCTTCGATAGGTTTGAAAGAATCATCGTCGATATCCATTCCTTTCATGGCTTTGCCCATACCAGGAATCATTCCTAACAAGTCCTTGATGTTACCCATTTTCTTCACCTGCTCTAGTTGAGAAAGGAAATCATCAAAGTTGAAATTATTGGTACGGATCTTCGAGTTGATTCGCTTGGCTTCATCTTCGTCAAAGGACTGCTGTGCTCTTTCCACCAAGGAAATCACATCACCCATGCCTAGGATTCTCTGAGCCATACGATCTGGGTGGAACACATCCAGATCTTCCATTTTCTCACCTGTAGAGATAAACTTGATCGGCTTATTCACTACGTGACGAATAGAAATCGCTGCACCACCTCGGGTATCGCCATCTAGTTTCGTCAGTACGACTCCGTCGAAATTCAATCGCTCGTCAAAGGTCTTCGCAGTATTCACCGCATCCTGACCAGTCATGGAATCGACTACAAAAAGTGTCTCAGATGGATTCAAGGCTTTTTTCAAGGCCTCAATTTCCTTCATCATCACGTCATCCACAGCCAGACGACCTGCAGTATCCACTACGACAGTTTTCTTACCTGTCTTCTTTGCATAAGCGATCGCATTAGTAGCAATCTCCAGTGCATTCTTATTCTCAGGTTCAGCGTAAACCTCTACTCCGATTTGCTGACCCAATACTTTCAGCTGATCTATCGCAGCTGGTCGGTAGATATCACAAGCCACCAACAATACCTGTCTTCCTTGCTTCTTCAAGTGAGCTCCAAGCTTTCCTGTAAAGGTAGTTTTACCAGAACCCTGAAGACCGGAAATCAAAATAACGGCAGGATCGCCAGAGATATTGATATCCTCTTTCTTGCCGCCCATGAGCTTGGTCAGCTCTTCTTGGGTGATTTTGATCAGCAATTGACCTGGAGAAACAGAGATCAAAACATCACGACCAAGGGCTTCGGTCTTGATGGTATCCGTGACTTCTTTGGCTACTTTATAGTTAACATCGGCATCAATCAAAGCTCTTCTAATCTCTTTGACGGTCGTTGCGACGTTTATTTCGGTGATTGTCCCGGTTCCTTTCAGCGTTTTGAAAGCACGGTCTAATTTTAAACTTAAATTATCAAACATTCCTTTGTGTGGCTATTTGGTGCAAAAGTAATGATTTTCATCAGCTAAGGAAAGGAGAAATTCATCTATTCCAGCCAGAGCCTGCCTATTTTTGTAGATGAGGTTTGCCTATAAATACCTAATTTGCGCCCGCATCCATTATCCAAAGTAAAATACTTTTCATGCAGTTGAATTTTAAAAAAGACGTACTTCCCCATTTGGTGGGAATCGCAATTTTCTATGCTATTGTAGTCGTTTACTTCGCTCCTGTAGTACTTCAGGATCAAGTAATCATGCAAGGAGATATTCTAAAATGGGAAGGATCCGCCAAAGAAGCATTGGATTTCCGGGAAGCGACTGGCGAAGAAGCACTTTGGACTAACAGCGTTTTCGGTGGTATGCCAGCCTACTTTGTCAGCTTGGAATTTGCAGGTGACATTACAAATGCATTGGTTTCTGTTATCACGCTAGGACTTCCACACCCTGTAAATAGCCTTTTTCTAGGGATGGTCGCCATGTATGTGTTGATGCTGACTTTCGGAGTCAGGCCAGCTTTCGCCATCATCGCCAGCGTTGCTTTTGCGCTGAGTTCTTATAACCTACTGAGCTTGGCAGCAGGTCACAATGCGAAGATCTGGGCGATCAGCTTGATGCCATTGATACTTCTCGGAATTCACTTGGCTTTCAAAAACAAATTAATTCTCGGCGCGGCTATTTTAGCCCTCGGGCTTCTGCTTCAGTTAAAGTTTAACCACGTGCAGATCACCTACTACACCTTGATCATTTCGGTGATTTATGTGATTGTAAGACTTATCTATGACTGGAAAAGAAAAGGTATTGCTCAGTTAGGGAAAGTTATAGCATTTCTAGCTTTAGGAGCAGCTTTGGCCGTTGGGGGGAATATCGGGCGTTTAGCAACTGCACTCGAATATGCTCCTTATTCCACCAGAGGTGAGGCAACGCTAGAATCTGCATCAGCAGGTCTTGACAAGGATTATGCGTTTTCCTGGTCAAATGGCAAGCTGGAAACCTTGACCTTATTAGTTCCAAATTTCTATGGCGGTGGAAGTAGTACTCCATTAGGAGAAAACACTGCATCCGAAAAGGCGTTGCGAAGTAATGGACTTGACCCTGCTCAAATCAGCGGATTTCTACGAGGCGCTCCGACTTACTGGGGAGATCAGCCTTTTACAGGCGGGCCAATTTATGGAGGAGTAATCTTGGTATTCCTTGCTTTCATTGGGATTTGGGCTGCGCCAAAAGAGAGTCTATACACCTTTGGGGCGATCATAATTCTTTCAATTTTACTTTCTTGGGGAAAAAACTTAAGCTGGTTTAATTACCTGCTTTTCGATATTCTACCGGGTTACAATAAATTCCGAGCAGTTTCCATGGCGCTAGGAATGACTCTATTTGCCATCCCAGCTTTAGCTGCTATTTCTCTGGAAAGAATATACCGAAGCAAAGATTTCAAACCGCTTTACATCGCTGGAGCGTCCATAGGTGGATTATTGTTATTACTTGCCGTTGGCGCTGGAGTCTTCAGATTTGAAGGAGCCGCTGATGCTGGCTTGCCAGACTGGTTGATGGGTGCAATTCGAGAAGATCGCAAGGCAATGCTTTCTGCTAGTGCTTGGAGAAGTCTAGGCTTGATTGCAGCTACTTTTGCCTTAATTTACTTCGCCCTGAAAAACAAAATCTCTGACCTAATCTTGGGCCTTGGGATTTTTGCCTTAGTCACCATAGATCTCTGGACAGTCAATAAGCAATACTTAAACGATACATCATTTCAAGCTAACCCTACCACAGCTTATTTCGCAGAAACTCCGGCCGATCAAGAAATCGCCAAAGATTCAGATTATTTCAGAGTATTAGACCTCACAGAAGGACTAACCTCCACGGGTAAGTCACCTTACAGATTTCACAGTCTTGGCGGATATCATGGTGCCAAAATGCGTAGATATCAGGATTTACTGGATAACAGATTAAACTTTGAGCTGAATGATTTTGTAAAAAAAGCTCAGGAAGGCAATTTTGATTTTGCAGGGATTCAGACAATCAACATGATGAATACGAAGTACGTCATCGCAGGAACTGCCGCCAATTCAGTATTTGAAAACCCTGAAGCTAATGGCCCAGCTTGGATCCCTTCGCAAGTGGTATCTGTGGAGACCAATCAGCAAGAAATGGATGAATTGGGAAGAATTGACACCAAAGCTCAGGCTACTGTAAATACATCAGAGTATGGTGTGATCACAGCTGGGACGGGACAAATTTTTCATACTTCCTATGCGCCTAATGAATTGAAGTATCAGGCAGAGATTACTCAAGAAGGCCTTGCTGTCTTCTCAGAAATCTACTATCCTGAAGGTTGGACCGCTACGATCGATGGCAGAGAAACTGATATTTTACGTACGAATTACCTACTTCGTGGCTTGATAATCCCAGCAGGAACTCATGAGATTGTTTTCAAGTTTGAACCAAAAAGCTACACAGCCACCAAAACACCCATGATCATTTTTCAATATCTTATTGTATTGTCATTGATTGCAGGTGTGTTTTTCACGATCAAAGAAAAGAATGAAAGAGGATAAAGATAAAGTCGTTAGTTTTTATGATCAGTTTGCTGAAAAACAGGAAAAGACAGGGATCAACTCCCGTCACTTAAATATCCTGGACAAGGTCAAAGCTGCTGGCCTTACTGCCAATCATAGTATTCTGGAGGTAGGATGCGGGATCGGTACAGTTAGTCATTTACTTGCCAATCAAGTGCGGTCAGGAGAAGTGTTAGCGGTGGATATTTCTCCAGAAAGCATAGCGAAAGCTAAACTGCTTTGGAAAGAGCAATCCAATCTGAAATTTGAAGTTTCGGATATGTCTGACTTTGATAAAAAAGGAAAGACTTTTGATTTCTTTGTTTTTCCAGACGTATTGGAACACATTCCTGTTGATCAGCACAACCTCCTTTTCCAGAACATCTATAAGCACGCTCACCAAGATTCTGTGATTTTCATCCACATCCCAGCACCTAGATACTTGCAGTGGATGATAGAAAATGAACCACAAAAATTACAGGTTATTGACCAGCCCTTAGACTCTGGTGATCTGATAAAAAGCATCACTTCTAATGGTTTTTACTTAGAAAAAATGGAAACCTATCCGATCTTTTACGAAGAGAAGGATTATCAATATTTTGTGTTTAGAGCTACCAAACCGCTATTTAAATCTACTCCAAGAAGTAAATGGGAAGTTTTAAAAGAGCGTGTAAGCATCCGATTAAAACACGGAATTATTAAGTAAAGCAGGTGTGGGTGTTATTGTCAGCTGACCAATGTCTGATGCTCGATTTAGCCTAAAGCTTCAATAAAATCTACTTGAAAATATTGAAGTCTCTTTTAATCGTCGAAAAATAGAAATAATAATGATTATGAAAATAGCAGAAAACACAGTTGTCGGACTCACCTACGAACTCAAAGTAAGTAAAGAAGCTGACGAGATCGAGTCAGCACCCTTTAGTGTGGAAGTTCGTGATACAGAAGACCCTTTTTACTTTCTTTTTGGAGCTAGTGATTTACCAGCAAAATTCGAGGAGTTACTTATAGGTAAAGAACGAGGGGAAGACTTTTCTTTCATTGTTCCAGTAGCTGAAGCTTACGGAGAGATTGATGAGGATCTGATTGTAACTTTACCCAAATCGCAATTTTCGGGAGAAAATGGCTTTAATCCTGAAATGCTCGAAGAAGGAAACTTTCTGCCTCTAATGGACGAGGATGGCTACCCAATGCAGGCAAAAATTTTAAAGGATATGGGTGAAGATGTTCTTCTTGATTTCAACCATCCATTGGTTGGATTTGATTTACATTTTGAAGGAAACATCGAAGAAGTAAGAGAAGCTACCGAAGACGAATTAGCTCATGGACACGTACATGGCGCTCATGGAGCACATGATGAGGAATAATTTGTAAAAAGTAACTAGTGTAAGAGGTAAGAAGTTAAAAGTTTGACTTCTTACCTCTTTATTTTTTGTTCAATTTTTAATCCTTTCCGATTTGAATAGAAATCTTGTCTTCATATTACTAGCATTTGCTGCCTGCACACAGAAGCCGGTGCAGGAGAACATTAATACTTCCGAAGCCAAAGAGCGAGAATACATTCGCGCTATTGAAGGCGAGGATGAGGATTTAAATCTTGAAGAAATCACGAGAGGTGAAGTTTTGATATCCTATTCTGACTGTGCAGAATGTCACAAAGAGGATAAAAGAGCTAAAGGCCCGGCCTTCCAAAACATCGCAAAGAGATACCCGAATACTCAAGCTTATATTGATTTATTGACGCGGAAAGTAATCTCAGGAGGCACAGGATCTTGGGGTAGTCCGATCATGTCACCCCATCCAGAACTGAAAGAAGAGGATGCAAAAGCGATGGTATCTTATATACTTTCTTTGGAAAAGTAAACGTTAGACTTGCGCATTCTCAACCTCATCTTTTACTTTATCCTTCGCTATTTCCGCCAAATCCTCTTCTAGTACCCAACCCTTATCAAGCGCATATTGAGAAGCTTCTAAGGTATTTTTCACTAAAAGCATTTCCACTCCATGCTCTGCTAACTCTACCCTAATTTTCTCTACCATATCATGCCGGGAAGAATGCACATCACGGATAAAAATCATTAGAATTCGCCCCGGAAACTCACGTACTACCTGAAGATAGATCGTAGGGTCCTCCTGCCCGCTGTCACCGAAAAGCATGAAAGGAAGCTGAGAATAGGTGGAGAGAATCTGTCTGATTTGTGTCAATTTATGCTCAGAATGATCTCCAGATATCAGCTCAGTTCTAGACAGTCCAATATCACGAAGCATCAATGGGCCATTAGGAATATGATGAATCTGAAGAAGCTCGTGGAGGAAGTCATACAAATTCCAAGGACTGCTGGATACGTAAAAAAATGGATTACTCTCGATGCCATCACTGCCTTTTTGGAGCGCTTTATAAAATGCAGAGACTCCAGGAAATGGTACTCGAGTATATGCATTTTTGGCAAAAGTAGTCTTCAACATCTCCGTCATCCGCATTGCTCCAGTTGGAATGATTGTATCATCCACATCGGAAATAATACCATAATCTATATTTCCTACCGGTAAAAATACATCAGCATAAGCGCTGACTTCACCTTGTTTTCGAATTACCTGATCTACCAAAGTCAGCTCTATCTGTTGCCAGCGAGAAGGGAATTCTATCTCCTTTTTAGGATGTATTTTAAACTCAAAATAACCTTCCTCATCAGTTTGAACTAGGTATTCCTCCCCCTGAAATTCGGCTTTCACATTTACCCCTGGTATCACCACGCTCATGAATCTCCTGCGCATTTTACCAATATTCTGCCACACACTGTCCTCGGGTGTTGAATCTCCGATTCTATTATCACGAATTACTCTCCCGACAAGAAGAATTTCTTTCTCATTCCCAAAACCTGCATAGGGAACGATCATGATAGATTTGACCCAGCCAAGTTTGATCCACAACCAAAGTACCGCTTGATTTAGGGCAAGTTTAGTTTCGTAGAGGATGGTGAGTGGTATATTTCTTTTTTGGTTCATTGAAAAAAAGCTAAGGGATCAAAGGCTCATCAATTTTTTCTCATCCCAACTCAGATAGACTCGATCACCTAGATTGTATTTTCGCTGAGTATCATCCACTTCCCAAGTAAGCTCAGTATCTCTTAGTTTCACTTGAAGAGAATTGTAGTGTACCAAAAAGCGTAAGTCAGTGACATGAGCAAGTATTCCTCCTTTGGTACGCAACTTCACATCCGCAGGTCTTATATAGCTGTTTTTTGTGTTTGGAAGCTTATTTATTGGGCTAAAAAGCTGAGCAACATATTTGGTTTTTGGTTTCTCACAGAGCTGTTGAGAAGTACCAGTTTGAGCTACTTTCCCTTTCTGCAAGATGATCAGATTGTCTGTCAATCTAAGTGCGTCATCCAAATCATGTGTCACGAAAATAACGGTGGTTCCCAGCTCAGAGAAAATCTCTTTCAACTCAGAAATCAACCGATGCGTCTGAATCGTATCTAGAGATGAAAATGGCTCATCAAGCAAGAGAATATCCGGCTCTACTGCCATTGCTTTACCTATGGCTACTTTTTGCTTTTGTCCTCCAGATAACTGGCGAGGAAAGCGATCGCGGAAGTCGGTAAGACCCAGAAGTTTCAGCAAATTCTCCACCCTACTTTTAGCGTACTCCTTTTCATAATGAAGAAGTTGCCTGGAGATATTTTCCTCCACGGTAGAATTTGGATACAAGTGAAAATTCTGATGAATTAGCCGTATCTCATCGTAGCCAGAAACTATCTTCTGATTTGGATTGAGAATGGGTAAACTTTCCAAGAAAACTTCGCCTGAATCCTGAACCTCGAGTCCAGCCATTATTTTCAGCAAGGTGCTTTTCCCTGAACCGCTTTCTCCTACTATTGCAAGGAATTTACCCTTCTCCATTTCCAGTGAAAAGGGATGTAAAGCGGGTTGATCATCGTAAGATTTGGAAACATCGGTAATGGAAAAATAACTCATAGGCGGATTTCAGCTTGTAGTTTTTTGGTCAAGCTGTCAAATATAAGGGCGTAAGAATGATCCGCCAATTCCAAAATCAATCGATCGGGAACATTCCCGGTCATACTTACCGAATTCCATTGCTTTTTATGCATATGATAACCAGGAGTAATGCCATCATACTGCTCGCGCAACTCCACAGCTCGCTCGGGATCACATTTCAGATTTACATATTGAAACTCAGAAATGGAGAAAATTGAAAAAATCTTATTCCCTACACGCATACAAAGTGTATCTTGATCAAAGGGGGTATCTTCTGTAGCCCCAGGCTTGGAAAGGCAGTAGTCGCGGAAATATTTTAAGGTCATGGCATTTATATAGGAGTACAGGAATTTAGGAAAAAGTGCGGGGAGAAAAAAGTTGGGTCCAGATGTCAGATGGTACAAATTTGCTAAAGAAGATCTAATCCTAAAAAACTATGATCTTGATTGAAATTGACTTTTAATAAGATTAAAACTGTCATTAGCCTCATTTCTACTGTTAGTACAATGAATGTAGCGCCCTCTAGGAAACATCACGCCTATGTAATTGAAAAACTTTTCTCAATCCTCATAATTCAGTAATTTCCTCGCAAATAATAACTTATGAAGATAAATCTACTTGCAATCACCTTACTCCTATTACTTGCTGGCTGTCATTCCATGACCAAATCAAAAATTAGTAAAAAAGATTTCAAGAAGGACATTGAGCTAGTTACAACAGAAGGAACCATTGTACTTCGTTTGTATGATGACACTCCCCTAAGTCGCAATAATTTCCTCAGGTTGGTCAAAACAGGAATGTATGATAGCATACAATTTCATCGGGTGATTGAGAAATTTATGATTCAGGCAGGTGAACGTGTGAATGAAGCAGCGTTTAAAAAAAATAAGGATTTGCATGAGTTTAATGATCTAATCCCAGCAGAATTCACTACTTCTTATTTCCATAAAAGAGGTGCCCTCGGAGCAGCCAGAGAAGGTGATGATGTAAATCCAAAGCAGCAGGGCAGTTTCATACAATTCTACATCGTTCAGGGCCGAACCTATACAGACAGCACATTAAACCTTGCAGAAAAAAGGATAAATAAATCGATTGCTTATAACCATGTCATCAATGATCCCGCTAACGAAACAACTTTTAATAATTATCAGGAATTGGCAAAAAAGCGTAAGCCAAGCGACGAGGAAGCCATTAGACAGTTAAAGAGCGAGTTAGACTCCTTAGCTGAAATCCAACTGAAAAACATGTCTCTTTTTAGTTATCCAGAAGCACATCGTGAAACCTATAAGACGGTGGGCGGAGCTGCACATTTAGACCAGAATTACACTGTTTTTGGAGAAGTGGTGTCAGGGATGGATATCGTGGATAAAATTGCTGCAGCAGAGACTGGGAATCGTGACAAACCAGTAAAAGACATACTGATCCTTTCAACCAGCTTAATCGATAGAAAGGCGCCTTAAGTAAGTTTTCCACTGAAATTACTCTATTAAACCTTCAGATTTTACACCAATTTTCGCAAAAACCTTCCCTTAGCATAGTGATTGTATAAGATTAGACTTAACCCTAATTTTCATTAAAACCACTAAAACCATGGGAATAGTAAAAGTATTAGAGGTAATTTCTTCCTCGGAAAACAGCATAGAAGACGCGATCCAAAATGCAGTTAACGAAGTATCCAAAACTGTCCACAACATAGACTCTGTCTATATAAAGGATATCAAAGCTCACGTAAAAGATGGTAAAGTCACGAGTTACGGCTGTGTCTGCAAGGTTTCTTTCCGTGTGGATCAATCCAAAGACGTTTAAAAATCAAGAAAGAGTGTGGCAGATGTTACACTCTTTTTTTTATTCTTGGTAAACTAAATATTTTTCATTCGGGTTAGTGATTTGAAGTTAAGCCTAATTTTGAATCCATAGAATTATAATCTTCAACTCACTTACTCATGAAGCTTTTAACCTACCTGCTATTTTTCTCAGCTATCAGTCTATTCAGTTGCACACCCAAAGAGAATGCGACAGATGCAGATGCAAATCCAACTTATCGTACAAACACCCAAAGTGACACGCTGACCAAGCATTTGAAGCCCTTCCGTGAAGATTTGCCTACGATAGGATTGCTGATGTATAATGGTGTACTGACAACGGAGGTAACCGCTGCGGCTGATGTGTTTACCAAGGCTACAGAAGGTGGCGAACAACTTTTCAACGTCATCACCATCACAGAAACCAATGCTTCAATAATTACCGAAGAGGGACTTACTATAATTGGTGACTATACATTCAAAAACTGTCCAAAGCTCGATGTGCTTTTTGTGCCAAGCGCTTATGATATGTATGCGCAAGTTCACAATGAGAATATCGTGACTTTCATCCGTGAAAAAGACAAGGAAACAGAATACACCGTAAGCAACTGCGCTGGTGCTCAGCTAATCGGCGAATCAGGTATAGCTGATGGTAAAAAAATCGTTACTTGGATAGGAGGGGGTGAACAGCTTCAAAAAGATTACCCGAAACTTCTGGTACAGGATGAGAACAAAGTCACCTACATGGAAGACGGCAAGTATTTATCATCCAATGGTAACTTAGCTAGTTACATTTCGGCCTTGGAACTAGTGGAGAAAATGACTAGTCCAGAACATAGGAAATTTGTAGAGTCTTACCTTTATTTAGGCCGACTGCAAAACTGGAAAAAGGTTGAGTGAGAAAATTAGTTCGGCTTACTTCATTGTCTAATATATATTCATTACCACTATTACCTGTCCACCAATTCTAAATAATTGGACTACATACTATTCTACGCTAGTAGACTAATAAGTAATAGAACAAATACATGTTTCAGATTCATTTCATAGACTTTAAGAGAATTTGTCACGTAACTCTAGTCACTTAAATGCAGTTAATCCATATTCACTCTGTGACTAAATTCACATAGTCACACCTTTAAACCACTCATCTTTGCACCATGGAAAAATATTTTAAAGCAATTGCTGACGGCTATTATGGCTACTGGAATTACTTTACTGGAGAGATCCTAAATCCGCATTGGGGTAATTATTTCTACTGGTTAGTGGGGATATCATTGGTGATTTTCAGCTTGGAAATTCTTTTTCCATGGAGGAAAAATCAACCGGTTCTACGTGAGCATTTTTGGCTGGACATCTTCTATATTTTCTGGAATTACTTTCTATTCGCCTTAGTTGCCTACAATGCTTTGTCAATGGTGGCAGTAGAAGGGTTTAATGACTTCCTTGGACTTTTTGGCATCACCAATACTATAGCGATCAAGGTAGATGAGCTACCTGACTGGTTACAATTGTTCATTATATTTATCCTTCGAGATTTTATGCAATGGGCGATTCACCGCATGTATCATCATGTAGGTTGGATGTGGGAGTTTCACAAAGTGCATCACAGCACTCGTGAGATGGGCTTTGCAGCCTTGCTGCGTTACCATTGGATGGAAAATATTCTATATCGCACGCTCGAGTACATTCCGCTAGCGATGATTGGCTTTGGGATTACTGACTTCTTTATCGTGCATATGTTCACATTAATGGTCGGACAACTTGGTCATGCAAACCTTAATATCCCACTTGGCCCGTTTAAGTACATTTTAAATGGCCCTCAAATGCACCTTTGGCATCATGCTAAAGAAATGCCAGCTAGCCATCCCTATGGATTTAATTTTGGAATTTCACTGAGTTTATGGGATTTCCTCTTCCGTACTAACTATTGGCCTTCTGACGATGAAAACCTCCCTATAGGCTTGCCTGATAAAGAAAATTATCCTGAAGATTTTATAGGGCAAACAACCGAGCCTTTTAAACGGATTTTTCGGAAAAAATAGCATTTGAAAAGCCAGTGAGCATATTCTCACTGGCTTTTATTCTTTCATAAAAGGAGTAGTTAAATCACATCGGTCATGTGACATTGGTCAATTTCTAATTTTATCTCCACAAACTTTGTGTGAACAGTTTCATTGTTGAATTAAACTATTTTACGACCGAATGATTTTACTTCCGTGTTTTATCGAGCCACATGAACCAATCCTTTGACGGTTGCTTTTAGACCAATAAGTTCTGAGGCAGAATAGGTTGTTGAAGTAGATTTTGCTTCTTAAATAACTGTGGTCTTACCATCAGAAATCAGCCAGAGAATAATAGCCCTATGACTGCCGTAAGGTCAACATGACCCGAGCTACAGGAGGAAAAACGAGTGCCGTTCCCAAAAATAATGTTCAAAGAGTTGGGTTAAGAGTTTTCATGATTTATGAAGATTATAATTACACTTCAAAAATAGCACAGCTGTCAACCTCACACCGTAAAGCGTAAATCTGATGGATTCCACCGCCATCGATAATAACTCAGTTCATTTCCTGCAGGGAGAAGATTTATATACCTTCGCAACTTCAAATTTAAAATAGATCAACACCTATCCGTGGAAAACTTTCTTGCCTTTACCCTCTCGGTTTTTACAGGTTTTTTTGCGATTATGAACCCGATCGCCAATGTGCCTATTTTTGCGTCGCTAACAGATGACCTAGACAAGGCAACAAAAAGAAGCATAAGTAAAAGAGCTACGCTTACAGCATTTGTGATTGTAGTCGTATTTGTAGTACTGGGAAAATTTATTTTTGAAATCTTCGGAATCACCATTCCTGCTTTCAAAATCACAGGTGGTATTTTGATTTTCTTTGTGGGATTTGAGATGCTTCAGTCCAAGAAATCCAGCGTAAAACACATTAAAGATCCTGAGACCGAAGAAAACATTGCTATTTCACCCCTCGCAATCCCGATTCTAGCTGGCCCAGGCACGATAGTGACCGCTATGAACTTTGCTTCACAAGGCAATTATATCAATATCCTCATTGTCATCGGGGTGTTTGCTGTGATGTGCTTGATGACGCACATCGCTTTCGAACTGGGAGACAAAATTGTAAAAAGATTGGGGAAAAATTTGATCGTAGTGATCGGCAAAATCATGGGTTTGATCATTGCCATCATTGGTACGAATATGATTATCACTGGGATAAAGGCAGCATTTTTCGAATAAAAACTCCTAGTAGTCCATCTTACTTCTTTCGTAGGATATAAAACAAATCAAGCCCTTTTGTTGGGTCATCGACAAGTGGATAGTCTACGTGTGAAATATCGACTACGCTATTCCCCTGCTGCTGATGCAATTTATTTCTATTTCTGCGATTGAGAATTTCATAAGGCATTCTCAGGATCGATGCAGGCAGTTTGTACTGCAAATCAAAAATATCGAAGCGCATGATTTTCTGAACCGACTTGCGGTTAGCCTCGTGATATGCCCAGACTTTGTCATTTCCGCCTACACCTTTTGCCTCCACTGAGTCAAAAATAGAGGAACACAAATCAATCAATTGCTGAGGAGTATATTCTCGTTCATGCCAAGGATTGCGAGAAAGTGTATGATTGATATTTGGAGTAGAGATCACTGCTTTCCCTCCAGGTTTTAGCACACGATAGATTTCTTTTAAAAACAAGCTATCATTAGGAATGTGCTCTATCACTTGAAAACTCACAATTGTATCGAAAGAATTATCAGCAATCCCCTTGAAAGGAGGAATCACAGCTTGCTGAAATTCAACTTTCGGATATTTAACTTTCAGCTCGTCGATTACTTCTTGGATTTTATCCAGACCAAGATAGCTGTCAGCGAGTGGCAAAAGAGTCTCGACTCCACGGCCCTCACCACAGCCTACTTCCAGCAATTTGCCAGAAATCCAAGGCTGAGCAGCAATGTATGCTTTCAGTAAGCGTTGATGAATAGGATTGTCACTGACCAACTTGTCAGAGGCGATTTCCGTAGTATAGGTAGCCATACAAAAATTTACTATTTTGGCAAAAGTAAGGTTAATTTTCAAAACCAGAGATCAACACCCAATGAACTGTAAAACAAGCCGACTCCTGATTTTTTTAATCCTCTTCGCAGGCACAACTTTACAATCAATTGCTCAGAAAACCTTAAGCAGTCTAAATCAGACCCTTCGCTACTCTAGGTACTCTAGACTTTCGCTGAAAATAATCCCTATTAAAGTTTCAGAGACGAGTTATAAAATTCAACTTCAGGTAGAAAAAATCGAAGAAAATCCTGATTATAATTCATTTAGCTTCACCTATTCCATCTTGAATAGCTACGATGAAGAGATTCTTTCAGATAATACGTCTATTCTCACCACCGATGATCTAAAATATGATACGGACAGACATTGGGTGTTTGAAAAGACTATAGAAATCCCCAAGAGCACAGAAACTTCTATTGCTTTTTTCACAGCATTAGACACTAGGCAGGGTGATGAATATTTTTATTCCATAGACATCAAAAGCAAATTTGTTTTTGATCAGCCCAACTTCGGAGCATACTATGCGAATAATGTAGGCTTCGACCAAAACTATTTGAATGTAGGGGAATCTTTACTTTTCAAGTCTTACGGCGGACCAAATCTTCATGGCTTTTATTATCCAATCAGCTTGGAAGTGCCTTATCCACCTATGGAAACCAAACCTTCGTCAGTTCCAAAAGAATTACAAGTGATAGATCAAGGCGATTTTCTAGAATTAATCCCAAAGTCCTTTGATGAAATCGGTTACTATTTCATCCAAAGTGACACAACTGCCGGAGCAGGATTTGTGCTAAAAACGGCTCATGAAGCTTTTCCGAAGGTGAAAGATTGGGACGAAATGGTGGACATGGTCACTTATATTTCTACTAGAAAAGAGCATGAAATGCTACTGGAGGCCGAAGACAAAAAGAAGGCGCTTGACTCATATTGGATCAGTTTGACCAGAAACGCTGATACTGCAAAAGAACTAATCCGTGAATACTTCCGTCAGGTGGAATTTGCAAACCTTTTATTCACCGACTTCAAAGAAGGATGGAAAACAGACAAGGGGATGATCTACATCGTAATGGGTCCTCCACAGGAAGTAAACTTTTATTTGGACAGAGAAGTGTGGAGTTATGGAGGAACTAATGAGAGTTCGAGAATTCGCTTTACCTTTGCGCGGGTTAAAAACATACTTAGCCCACACTATTACACCTTGAACCGCTCCCGTGCTTACCAGCCGGTTTGGTTCAAAAACATATCCATATGGAGAAGCGGAAAGATGGCTTTTTGATTGAAAAAGGCGAACACGAAAAAGATTTTATTTTTGGTACACGAGCAGTTATGGAATCCATCCATGCTGGCAAAGACATTGACAAAGTCCTAGTTCAAAAGGAAATCAACAATGATCTGATCAAGGAATTACTTAAGCTTTGTAAAGCAGAAAAAATCCCAGTAGTCCGGGTACCTGACGCGAAACTAAACAGAATCACCAGAAAGAATCATCAGGGAGTAGTTGCTCAGATGTCTTCCATAGAATATGCTTCTTTGGATCATGTGATCGAGAGCTGCTTCAATGTAGGTAAAGCTCCTTTAATCTTAATTCTCGACCGAATAACTGATGTAAGAAACTTTGGTGCTATCGCCAGAACTGCAGAATGCGCGGGAGTGGATGCGATTGTAATTCCTGAAAAAGGCAGTGCACAGATCAACTCTGACGCAATCAAAACTTCTGTTGGAGCATTGAATTTCCTTCCTGTGGTGCGTGTAAGAAACCTGTTCTATACCTGTAGAGATCTTCAGAAATCAGGCTTAGTCCTCGTAGCAATCACGGAGAAAACAGAGAAAACCATGTACGATGTTGACTTCTCAGTGCCTGTAGCGCTCGTGATAGGATCTGAAGAGGATGGTATCTCTACCGAACTGATGGGAATCGTAGACGAAAAAGTTAAAATCCCAATGGCTGGAAGAATTGAGAGTTTGAATGTCTCTGTATCTGCGGGAGTAGCTATTTACGAAGCTATCCGACAGCGAAAATAATTACAGAAAAAAAAATAAATAAGGGGGAAACTTAGATAAAGTCTTCCCCTTTCTTTTTTGCATTTGATACAAACTCACGAAACTTTTTCTCAGCGTCGAGCTTACAGATTAACAGTACATTATCAGTTTCATTTACTATATAATTATCAAGTCCCTGAACGACCACAAGCTTATCACCATCTACCTTGATAAAACTGTTTTTGGTATCATAAAGGATAGCATTTGCCTGCACCACATTATTATCCTCATCCTTTTCCCTCAAGTCATAAAGGCTATGCCAAGACCCCAAATCAGACCATCCGAAATCTCCAAGAATTACATAAACCTGGCTTGATTTCTCCATGACCCCATAATCAATAGAAATGTTTTTCAGTTGAGCGTAGGCTGTCACCACAAATCCTGCCTCACGGTCTGTACCATAGATACCATTACCCTCTTCAAAAACCTCTGCCAAATCCGGCATATGCTTTTCGAATGCCTTAATTAAGCTCTTCGCCTTCCACACAAACATTCCTGAGTTCCAGACAAAATCCCCACTCTCCAAAAATGTTTTGGCCAGTTTTGCATTAGGCTTTTCGATAAAGGTTTTTACTCTAAAAACGTGTGTATCTGGCTTTTCTATGTATTGAATATAACCATAACCTGTTTCTGGCCTATTTGGCTTGATCCCTAGCGTGATTAATCTACCTTCATCGGCAGCTTCCACAGCCTTTATCAATGTTCGATTAAATTTTTTCTCCTTCAAAATCAGTTGATCTGCAGGAGTGACTATTATGGTAGCTTCAGGATCTAAAGAATAAATCTTATACGTGGCGTAGGCGATGCAAGGCGCAGTATTTTTGCGCATTGGCTCTGTGAGAATTTGATGATCCTTCAGTTCTGGCAATTGCTCTTTGACCAGTGCCAAGTATTTCCTATAAGTAATCACTACAAACTGATCAGGTTTTGCGATTTCTGTAAAACGATCGTAGGTCATCTGCAGAAGTGTGCGACCAGTACCTAAAATATCTAAAAATTGTTTTGGTCGCTTCCTTCGACTATAGGGCCAAAATCTGGCACCTATACCGCCAGCCATAATAAGAATATAAGGTTTATTGTGCATGCTGAAAATTAAACGATTCCTTCTTTCATCAATTCATGAATATGAACAAAACCTGCGATTTTTTCTCCATTCATCGCTACAAGTTGCGTGATATTGTGATCTTTCATCATATTCAGTGCACGAATGGCGTATTCTTGGGTTGAAATTGATTTTGGATTTACAGTCATAATATCCGATGCACTAAGTGATTGTATATCTAAGGATTTCTGAAGCATTCTTCGTAAATCACCATCGGTGATAATTCCTTTCAGATTCCCCGCAGCATCTATTACGGAAGTCGCTCCTAGTCTTTTCCCAGATATTTCCAGAATAACCTCAGCTAATCCGGCATTTTCAGAAACAACAGGTATTTCATTCCCTCCCAACACATCGCCTACTCTTAAATATAATTGCTTGCCCAACGACCCTCCCGGATGATACTTCGCAAAATCAGCTGAAGTAAAACCTCTAGCTTCAAGAAGACATACTGCCAAAGCATCTCCCAGTGCCAGATGGGCAGTGGTACTTGTAGTTGGGGCCAAATTATTTGGACAGGCTTCCTCCCCTATAGTGGCATTCAGGACAAAATCAGCCTGCTCAGCAAGATAACTAGTAGTATTGCTGACTAGAGCCACGAGCTTGGAGCCTAGACTTTTCATCATAGGTACCAGCACTTTAATCTCGGGTGTATTACCACTTTTTGATATACAGATGACAATATCCTCCTCCATGATCATTCCTAG
Organism: Algoriphagus ratkowskyi; assembly: GCF_002150505.1. Taxonomy (GTDB): domain Bacteria; phylum Bacteroidota; class Bacteroidia; order Cytophagales; family Cyclobacteriaceae; genus Algoriphagus; species Algoriphagus ratkowskyi. The sequence goes on along the minus strand of NZ_MSSV01000004.1, from coordinate 231,455 downwards.
ATCACCATGAATCGCATCTGCCGCATGCATGAAAAGCGCTGGTGTCCCGGTAGAATTGAGTGTAGCCACGATCTTATTGGCGATAATTGCGCTTTTCCCGATACCAGTAATCACAACACGACCTTTGGAAGTTAAAATATGCGCTACACAGGCTTCAAAATCACCATCTAAAAAATCAACAAGTTTTAACACCGCCTGCGCCTCGTTTTGCAATACTCTCGTGGCTGTATTTCTAATATTTTTAGCTAAATTCAATTTTACCTGGGTTTATAACTAATTTTGGACCTTGGTATAAATGTAATAAATCATTCCTGTTTACAGGCTTTAGTTACCCTTTTAGCCCCCTAACAAGTGGAAGAAAATGTAAAAGCAGATCTTAAAAAAATCTTTGGATTCAGTCAGTTTCGTGGAAATCAGGAATTGATCGTCGACAACTTGCTTAATAAACGAAATACTTTTGTCATAATGCCTACGGGCGCTGGCAAATCCCTATGCTATCAATTACCTGCTGTAATTCAAGAAGGTACTGCTATAGTAATCTCACCTTTGATTGCTTTGATGAAAAATCAGGTGGATCAATTGCAGGCATTGGGAATCAACGCTCACTTCCTTAACTCTACTCTGAATAAATCGGAAGCAATACGCGTAAAAAATGAAGTGTTAAAGCAGAAAACTAAACTTCTTTATGTTGCGCCAGAATCATTGACTAAAGAAGAAAATGTAGCTTTCCTGAAATCTGCAAAGCTTTCCTTTGTCGCTATAGATGAAGCGCATTGTATTTCAGAGTGGGGACACGATTTCCGCCCAGAATATCGGAGGATCAAATCTATAATAGCGCAGATTGCTCCTGATTTACCTATTATCGCGCTCACCGCCACTGCAACTCCAAAAGTGCAGCAAGACATACAGCGTAATCTTCAGATGGAAGAAGCGGATTTATTCAAGTCTTCTTTTAATAGGACCAATCTTTTCTATGAGATTCGCCCCAAAGTGAAGAATGATTCGAAGAAAGATTTGATCAAATTCATCAAAGGTCATAAAGGAAAATCCGGAATCATCTATTGCCTCAGCCGTAAAAAGGTAGAGGAAATCGCTCAACTCCTGGTAGTAAACCAAGTCAATGCAGCTCCATATCATGCTGGACTGGATTCCTCCGTTAGAATTAAGACCCAAGACGATTTCCTGAATGAAGAACTAGATGTGATCGTAGCGACTATTGCATTTGGGATGGGAATCGACAAGCCGGATGTACGCTATGTGATCCATTACGATGTGCCAAAATCCCTAGAAGGATACTATCAGGAAACTGGCCGAGCAGGTCGTGACGGCTTGGAGGGCCATTGCCTCTTGTTTTATCGCTATGAGGACATCGTCAAACTTGATAAATTCAACAAAGACAAACCTGTCACTGAACGAGAAAATGCTAGAATTCTCTTACAGGAAATGGCCGCATATTCCGAAACAGGGGTGTGCAGAAGGAAATTTATCCTGAATTATTTCGGGGAAACAATGAATGATGATTGTGGCTTTTGCGATAATTGCAAGCGTGAACGTGAGACATTCGAAGGAATGAAGCTAGTGAGCATGGTGCTGGAAGCAGCACAACAAACCAACGAACGCTTTGGACTTGATCACCTTGTAAAAGTGCTTGTAGGTGAAAAAACAGATTATGTTTTGAGCTATGGGCATGATAAACTACCTGTTTTTGGAAAGGGTAAAGAACAATCCGAAAAAACATGGATAGGCGTGATACGTCAGGTGATGATTCTAAACATGCTAGATAAGGATATCGAAAGTTATGGAGTGCTTAAACTCACTCCAAAAGGCAAAGATTATCTTGAATTCCCTTTTAAACTTGATCTACATCATGATCACGATTTCGCCAAAGAAGTGCAGTCAGGACAGGCAGAAATAATCCTCAGTCAGGGCATTGCTTATGATGAGAGGCTTTTCGAACTTCTAAAAGCAGAGCGAAAAAAAGTAGCACGCTCAAAAAACCTTCCACCCTATGTGATCTTTCAAGATCCTTCGCTGGAAGAAATGGCGACTGTATATCCTACCACCCGAGAAGAGCTAGCGCAAATCATAGGCGTAGGTATGGGAAAAGTCGTTAAATTCGGGGCTCCATTCCTGAAATTGATTGCGAATTACGTTGAAGAGAATGAGATCGAGACCGCATCAGATGTAGTAGTTAAATCTTCTGGCACGAGATCAAAAGTGAAAATTTCAATAATCCAGCAGATCGACCGCAAGGTAGGCTTGGATGAGGTAGCTGAAAACCTCAACATGAGTATAAGTGATCTACTCCACGAAATAGAACAGATCATTTATAGCGGAACTAAACTAAATATAGATTACTACATAGAAGCCATCATGGATGAAGATCGGGAGGACATGCTCCACGATTACTTCATGAATGCTACAAGTGATCAAATCAAAGCAGCTTTAGATGAGCTTGAGGATGAAGACTTTGCAGAAGATGAATTGCGAGTCTATCGGATAAAATTCATCTCTGAGCATGCAAATTAACTTGAATTGAGTCAATGAATATACTCTTATTAGGGAGTGGAGGCAGAGAACATGCTTTCGCTTGGAAGATCGTACAAAGCACCAATTGTACCCAACTATATGTAGCTCCAGGCAACGCCGGCACAGAAACCATAGCTTTGAACGTCAACATTAGTATCACTGATTTTGTTGCTATCAGAGATTTTATCATAGAAAAGAACATAGGTCTAGTAATAGTAGGCCCTGAAGAACCATTAGTCAAAGGCATAGTTGATTACCTTCAGACTCAACCTGAGACAGCAGATATTCCAGTGGTCGGCCCATCTCAACTTGGCGCCACTCTCGAAGGCAGTAAGGATTTTTCGAAGCGCTTTATGCAACGAAATAATGTCCCTACAGCGGCTTACGAAACCTTCACCGTTGATCAATTGGATGCTGGCCTGGCCTATTTGGACAAACAAAGCCTCCCTATCGTACTGAAAGCAGATGGTCTTGCAGCAGGCAAAGGTGTGCTTATTTGTTTGACGCTGGAGGAAGCAAAAACTTCATTGAAGGAGATGCTTTTGGACCAGAAATTTGGAGAAGCCTCCTCAAAGGTTGTGATTGAAGAATTTCTTGAGGGAATAGAGTTATCTGTTTTTGTGGCTACCGATGGAAAAAACTACAAGATTTTGCCGGAGGCAAAAGACTACAAACGCATAGGCGAAGGCGATACAGGACTGAATACTGGAGGAATGGGAGCAGTAAGCCCCGTGGTTTTTGCCGACGAAGCTTTTATGGCTAAAGTGGAAGAATTGGTCGTGAAGCCCACTGTTGAAGGACTAGCTAAGGAAAACATTCCTTACAAAGGCTTCTTATTCATCGGGCTGATGAATAAAGATGGTGAGCCGCAAGTGATTGAATACAATGTACGAATGGGCGATCCAGAAACAGAAGTAGTTCTTCCTCGAATTGAAAGTGATTTCTTATCCTTGCTAACTAGCATTGGTACGGGAACACTGGATTCCTATGAACTAGAAATCTCCCCAAATTTCGCCACTACAGTAGTAATGGTGAGCGGTGGATATCCTGGTTCGTATGAAAAAGGGAAAATAATTTCACTTCCTGAAACCATCACTGGTGCAGAGATTTTCCACTCTGGAACAGGAAGAAATGATAAGGGTGAATTAGTTAACCAAGGTGGAAGAGTAATTGCCGTTACCGGAACAGGAGAGTCAATGCAAGAAGCGCTAAGCAATGCATATACCGTGGTGAAAGAGATCAACTGGGATCTGGCTTACTACCGTAAGGATATCGGAATGGATATTCTGAATTTAATGTAATTAAACCCAAAACTAATCAGGGCCAATCCCCTGTCTATATATTATGTCTGGATGTAGCACATGCTCAACCTCCTCAGGAGGTACTGGAGGCTGCCAAAGTAACGGCACTTGCGGCACGAGTGATTGTAATAAAATGAATGTCTTTGACTGGCTTTCTCATATGGGAATTCCTGAAGTAGACAACTTTGATATAGTCGAAATCAAATTCAAAGGAGGCAGAAAAGAATACTACAGAAATGTGGACTTTCTTGCCTTAAATACGGGTGATCCTGTTGTAGTGGACGTTCCAAGTGGGCACCACATCGGTTATGTATCACTTCAAGGCGAACTCGTTCGTCTTCAAATGCAAAAAAGAAAAATCAGGGATGACGATGAGATCCTGAGAATATACCGTGTCGCCAATCAAAAAGACATGGAAAAATGGGGAGAAGCGCAGAACAGAGAAATTCCTACGCTTTACAGATGCCGTCAGATCGTAGAAGAATATGGCCTTAAAATGAAAATGTCTGACATTGAATATCAGGCAGATAACTCCAAAGCCACGTTTTACTACTCAGCAGATGATCGAGTAGATTTCCGTGAATTGATCAAGGCCCTAGCGGGAGAATTCCGGATCCGTGTAGAGATGCGCCAAATAAGTCTTCGTCAAGAAGCTGGAAGAATTGGTGGAATAGGAGTTTGCGGTAGAGAGCTATGCTGCTCTACTTGGCTGGTGGACTTCAAAAATGTAAGTACCTCAGCGGCTAGATATCAGAATCTTTCTCTAAATCCTGGAAAACTTAGTGGGCAATGCGGCAGGTTAAAATGCTGTCTAAACTACGAGTTGGACACCTACATGGATGCGATCAAAGATATCCCAGCCGTGGAACGACCATTGCAAACTGAGTCTGGCCCAGCCAAACTTCAGAAAACGGATATTTTCCGGAGACTCATGTGGTTCAGTTATAATAACGACAACGATTGGCATAGCATCACCTGTGACCGAGTGAAGGAGATTCTCGCAATTAATGAGACCGGTAAGAAAGTTTTCACTCTTACCTATAATGAATCTTCCGACATAGAAGATTTAGCGGCCAAGTCCACGAGAGAATTGGAACTTTTGGATAAGAAGTTTGCGACTGCTGCTCCTAAACGTAAGAAAAAGCCACGTCCTCAAAACAAAAATACGGGCGAAAATAGACCTCAACAAGCTGCTAATAAGCCGACTCCTAGACAAAATCAGTCTGACACTCCACCAAATGCTCCTCAGAACCAAAGAGCGGCTGGAGATCCGCCGAAAAAGCGCAGAAACAATAAAAATAGAAATAAGCTTAGAAAACCAGACGCAAATGCTGGACAGGCCTCGGCTACAAAACCACAGTCTCCTCAGCAACCTAAAGCAGAGAATGCTCCTCCCAAAAGGCAGAATGTTCAAAAGCCAAAAGGGAACGAAGGTAATACAGGAAATGTAAATTCTGGGGATCCTAAGCCAAAACAAGAAGGGAAGAAGAGATTTCCTCCAAGAAAAAATCAAGGGCCAAATCCTAATAATCCTGGAAATGAATAAGGTACAACAATGCCTTTTAGCACTATCAATCCTCGTAGTAAGCGCCTGTACAGATGGGCGCATCTACGAGGATTTTCACAGCCTTCCAAATCAAAGTTGGGGGGCTCATGATAGCCTTATTTTCGATTTACAGGATGTGAAACTGGCTAATTCTCCCAACTTAGTAGCGGTGAAATTCAACGAGGAATACAGCTTTTCAAATTGCTATCTGAGAGTAATCAGCAAAGATTCTGCAGGGATGATTTTGGAAAATAAACTGGTGAATATGATACTTTTCGACCCTAAATCCGGCGAACCGCTTGGAGAAGGATTTGGAAATTCCTACACCCGATATGACACACTCCCATTCTTATTTGATCAGAACACCAAAAGTGTGACGCTCTTGCAATATATGCGGCAAGATCAATTACCTGGGGTAGAAGCTGTTGGGATTAAAATTCTGAATTAACATTTTGCTGGAATTCAGGAGTCTGAAGTGGCTATCCAGTCTTAACCTCCAGTGATTGAGAATGATCTAATCTTTTGTAAAAAGTTAAAAGTGTTAGGTAAAAATAAGCTGGCATTAAATAGCGGTGTTTTCTTTGTGAACCTACACTTATCCAGAGGTTAAAGAACCTTCTTAAAGCAAATACTATTATCCATCCCCCTGTATTGCCCGTAGTTTGGAATTAAGGAATAATCTTGCTTTTTATATAGCGCTACAGCTTCAACCTGTCGTTTTCCTGTTTCCAAAACGCAACTTTTATAACCTAATTCTGCGGCCCATTTTTCCAGCTCCGCCAAAACTTGTGAAGCCAAACCTTTTCCTCTAGCCTCTGGCTTGGTAAACATTCGCTTTACCTCCATAGAGTCAGCATCAAATTGTTTGATCGCGCCGCATGCAATAGGAATCCCACTCTCATAGCAAACCACGACATGTTTTAGCTTATCTATTGTATTGAATTGATTGTAATAGTCATGGTCTCTCCCATCTTTTTCAGCCAAATAAGCATCGAGTAGCGTTACCAAAGCAATAAAATCAGGATTGGAGGAATCAGTGCGGGTAAGTGTGATCATGGAATGAAGATTAATATGTAAGATTATCAGCAATGATGACAGTAGCCTTATTTTCTTTGGTTTACAGGCATGAAGATGGGTGACCGATGTGGGCTCAATATTCAAATTCACCAAATATTATGATGCATTTGTCACCATACTGGAAGAAAAGCAAAAATACAGATAAATGAAAAAGACTAGTTCTCCAGAAATCTGAATTCAGCCTTTTTCAAAATAATTAACTAGAAAAAATACAGCCTGTGACTCCATTATCGATGGGGAAAAACAAGAACTACTTTATATTGCAGGAAGATGAAAAACATGACTAAAAGACGAATCCTATTTACCGGCGGAACAGGAAAAGCAGGAAAGCATGTAGTATCCTACTTACTCGATCAAGGACATCGTGTGATGAATGTGGATCTAAAACCGCTGGATCATCCCGGTGTAGATAATCTAATCGCAGATATTACAGATTCTGGACAGATGTTCAATGCCATGAGTTCCTATGCTGGCTTAGATGAGTTGGAAGCAGGCCATGGCGTGCCAGCATTTGATGCAGTAGTACATTTTGCTGCTGTGCCCAGGATATTAATCAATCCTGATAATGAAACTTTTCGCGTCAACACCATAGGTACTTACAATGTGATTGAAGCAGCTGTTAAGCTTGGAATTAAGAAGATTATTATTGCTTCCTCTGAGACTACTTATGGCATTTGCTTTTCTGATGGCAAAACTGATCCTCAGTCTTTGCCTTTAGAGGAAAACTATGATGTGGATCCTATGGATAGCTACGGATTATCAAAGGTGGTCAACGAGAATACAGCACGTAGCTTCCAGCGACGATCGGGTGGTGATATCTACGCGCTACGCATTGGAAATGTGATTGAACCGCATGAGTACGCCGAACTTTTTCCATACTATTTCAAAAACCCTGAAGTGCGGCGCAGAAATGCCTTCTGTTATATTGATGCACGTGACTTGGGACAAATCGTGGATTTATGTCTGCAAAAAGACGGGCTTGGTTATCAGGTTTTTAATGCTGGAAACGATCACAACGGCGCGATTATCCCAAGCAAAGAACTGGCAGAACAATTTTTCCCTGGCGTGCCAATCACGCGCGAATTGGAAGAGCATGAAGCATTATTTTCGAATCGAAAAATCCGTGAAGTTCTAGGTTTTAAAGAGCAGCATAATTGGAGGAAGTATGTGGAAGGGGAATAAAACGGAAAATAAATAAGTCAATCTTAGAGGTAAGCTCCTTTGCTACTTGTCTAAGAAGACTTTTCAAATCACCCAAGTTAAAACACCTTTTATTATGGTAATTCTCCAGTGTAAAGATCTTTCATTACGAGAATTTTATCGGGGTCTTCGAGTAAAGACTGATCTGAGAACATCATTATTCCTGAGGAAGGAAACTTTGATCCTTCAATCATTACCTTACGAAATTCCTCAGCGCTAACACTTCCAGGATTATTATGAGATTGAACTATAGGCCAAATTTTCAATTTGCCACTTTCCCCTACTCCGAGCGTCTGACCAAGCCAAGACACATACTCTCCTACCCAGCTCGTAGGCCTTCCTTTCATATGATGGAAAAGCATGGGGCTTAGAACATCTACGCGTTCAGCCAAAGCAATCAGATCCAAACCCATGGTTTTGTATAAGGCAGAATCATAGTCGGTCGGATACCATGCACAGTGAAACACTCCTAATTTCGCAGCAGGCTGTTGTGATTTGAGAATCTCGCCCATATCCTCCACCCAACCATTCAGTACACCCACTCTCCACTTTCTCCACTCAGGATCAACATTTTTCAAAATCCACGCTGCTCGCTCTGACACTGTTTCAAATGGAATCTGAATACTTCGAGCTTTTTCGAAAGCTCCTGTACATCGATCACAAAAACAGGTTTCTGGTAAGATCGGCTCTGGAGTTTCAAATTGAGCATGCCAATGCACATAATCCAGAAAAACTCCATCTACCTCATAGTCCCGTAGAATATTTTTTAATTGCTCGGAACGAAAGGCTTTAAATCCGGGATGAGTAGGGCAAATTCCCATAAACCAATCAGCAGGTGGTGATTTCTGCCCTTTTTCATCGGTTGGCCAAGCATCGGGATTTTCGGTCAAATATTCTTTTCCATTCAGCATTGCAAACTCCACAAAAACTTGTACTCCTTGATTTTTGGAATTATTATAAAATTCTTGGTTAAGCGAACCGCTCCGTACAAAAACAGCATTCATCCCAAGAGAATCGAAGGAATAGCCTGCTTTCAATAAGGTTTCCGGATTACCATAAACTCCTTTGATAAACTCTTCTGGAGCATCTTGAGAAGAAGACTTGCATGCAAAAGCGTTAAGAATTAACAGGATTAAAATAATATTACGCATGAATTTATGAGATATTGGAAGTAACTATTTGCAAGCAAAAGAAAACAATCTAATTCAAGAAATTAGATCCACCAAAGTTTAAATGTTCCGCTGAGTGCAAAGTGTATCACTATTCAATTCTTCATGTCTCGCAAAACAATATTTATACAATCGTGAAATTTGATCATAAGAATTAAAATCTTGAGACTAAAACTCGCACCATCCATCTATTAAACTATAACTCCAAATAATAACGCGTTTTATTAGGTACAAATCCTGACTAAATTGAGTTACAATAACTTCGCCTAGATGTATTTACTATCTTGAACTATCAATCTTAATTACCATCCAAAATGATCAAAAAACACCTGCTAGAATCAGCTCTTACAGTTATTCTTTTTTTATCCTCTTTCACCTATATCCTTGCACAGTCTCCAGCCAAACCCTTTGTCTATGGAGATCCTTTGCCAGATGCTCCTGAATTGGCTGCTAGAGGAGTATATGCTGTTGGAGTTCAAACCTTAGATTTGATCAACAAAAATCAGCTTGACATCCTTAACTATGGAAAAGGTATTGACTCCCTTTACAATAGACCGCTTAAAGTAGAAGTTTGGTATCCTGCAGAAGCCGGATCTGACAAATTGATTTCTTATGATGAGGTAATGGGTCAAAACGGATCTCCAAACAGACCGCTTGTCCCTTTCACTTTTCTAGGCAGAGCTACTAGAGATGCTAAACCTGCCTATTCTAAAGGCTCTTTTCCATTGGTAATCGTATCTCATGGATACACTGGTTCACGGTATTTGATGACTTATCTTACAGAAAATCTTGCCTCCAAAGGTTACGTCGTTGTAGCTATAGATCATACAGAAGCAACTTTCAAAGATGCTGCTGGCTTCCAGAGCACTCTACTAAATCGATCACTTGATGATCTTTTTGTGCTAAATGAAATGGCACGTCTAGGCGAGCAAAAAGACTCTTTTTTAAATAACTTGGTTGATGCAGACAACACAGCGCTAATTGGTTACTCTATGGGTGGCTATGGCGCAGTGAACGTTGCGGGAGCTGGTTACAGTCCACAGGCTGCACAGCTTTTTGGTTCAATGGCAGGTGGAAGTACCGCCTTGAAAAAACGAAGTATGGGTAATACAGAATACGAGGCTTCAATCGATCCTAGAATAAAGGTTATAGTAGCTTTTGCACCGTGGGGGATGCAAAGAGGAGTTTGGAACGCCGAAGGTTTAGCTGGAATTAAAATACCTTCCCTATTTGTAGCCGGAAGCAAAGATGATATCTCTGGCTATGAGACGGGCACTAAAGCTATTTATGAAGGTGCAGTAAACTCTGAAAGATATTTACTCACTTATATCGATGCTAGACATAACACCGCTCCTAACCCTCCGCCAGCAGAAGCGCTTGAATCAGGAAGACCTATCGATGAGTACTTGAGATATGCGGATTCTGTCTGGGATATGCGTAGAATCAACAATATAAATCAGCATTTTGTGACAGCTTTTCTAGGCTTTTACCTCAAAGACATGAAGGACTACAAAGCCTATTTAGATGTAAATGCAAATCCAGAAGCTAAAGAATGGCCTGGTTTTAAGCCTAGAACTACTATAGGATTAGAAATGGATCACAAAATGGCTAATTAAAAAAAATAGCCCAGGGTTTATGCCTTGGGCTATTTCATTTTTCTATAAACCGTATTTTTCTCCCATTCCTCGAATTAGCTCATAGCCATTTTCAGCCATATCCCATGGCTCTGAGAAATTCCTCCACACGCCAATGGAATTAGCGAAAGCCGGATCATTTCTGGTAAAGCCCTCAATAGTCAACCAGCCTTTATATTGGATGTCGGCTAGTGCTTTGAACGTTTCGTCAAAGTTCACATGGCCCGAACCTGGCGTGCCTCGGTCATTTTCCGAGATATGAAAATGTCCTAATTGAGGAGCAATAAATTTAATGGATTCAGATAGACTTTTCTCTTCGATATTCGCATGATGGGTGTCAAACATCGCTTGCACATTCGAATGATTAACTTTCTTCAGCAAGTAAGAAAGTTGCTCCATGGTATTGCAGAGGTAGCATTCAAATCTATTTAAAGCTTCTGGAGTCAGTAAAATTCCAGCTTGCTGAGCATAATCTCCCATTGCGTGCAGATATTCTGCTGACCAATTGTACTCTTCTTCTTTTGGCTCGCGCGATGCAAACACAGTGAATCCAGAATGATAGGGTCCACACAGCACCTGAGCATTTAGATCAGCCGCACGGTCGATTACCCATTTGAGTTGCTCACCAGCTGCTGCACGGATTTTAGCATTTTGAGAAATCGGGTTGTGATCTGCTCCCATTACAGTTACTGCAGTCACTTCCAGTCCTATGTCGGCACAATGCTTGCCAACCAGTTTGAACGATTCTTCTGGAGAACCTCCAATGAAAAATTCTGCTCCATCGTATCCGATCTTTTTCAGGCGGTCTAGCACGGGCAATAATTCGGCTGACATCTCTGCCGACCATGCCAGCACATTAAATCCTATTTTGTTCATGAATTTCTCACTCAATTAATTACTTATATCATTCAGAAATTCATTATCCAACATTCATCATTTGATATTCGATATTTTAATGACGAATGATGAACACTGAATGAAGAATAATGAAGTTGTTATCTGCTACTTGAAATCTTCTACTTTCATCCCCTTCCGGAAGCTATCAAAACCAAACATCGTAGGCTCATAGCTCCCTACGATTTCAACAGGAAGTTCTGCGGTAATCACCTCTGACATATCGAGTAGCCAAAAGGTAGAGTTCACGATCAAGCGACGCATATCTTCCACTTCGAAATCAATCGAAGAACCTAGCGTACTACCCATTACCTTTCCTTTTTTTCCTCCATCTAATGAATAGTCTTTTGTCCAAGCGATTGGCATAATGGATTTATCCCACATTAATGGCGCATCAGCAGTCATACCAGCAGTTGACTGGCCAAACAAAAGCACATTGGCTGTTGCTGGCAAATTCTTAATCGAGTAAACGTCCGTAGGTGCCCAGATATCATCCACACCCCTCAAAATTGGGTGATCTGAATCTCGATCCACTCCGTCTATCAAAACTCTGGTTCCTTCAAACTTGTGTTTGCCGTGATGAGCAACCCACGTTTCCCCTACAATCTGCTGACCAAAGCCACCTTCCCAACCTGGCACTTTACTACTCCAAGTCCATTTAGCATAGGGAGACTCTTTGTCCTTTATAGAAAAAGGGTGTGTAGAAGTACGCAGCGCGATCAAAGGTCTTCCAGATTTGAAATAATCTTCCAAATACTTCATTTGATCCATGGGTAAATCACGAAAACGAATCAACATAATGACCAAATCAGCCTTCTTCAAATGCTTCAACCCTGGGATATTATTCTGAAAGCTAGGCACAACTTCACCAGTTTCTGGTTCGATAGGGAAAAGTACGGTTGTATTAAAACCATAATGTGTGGACAGAATTTTTGCCATCATCGGCATGGATTCTTCAGATCTGTATTCGTCATCTCCTGCTATCAGCACGACATTTTTCCCTTTTCCAGGCCCTTCTTTCCCTTCAAATTGAAGGAAGGTTTTTCCATTTTGTGCTGAAACACAGGAAATTGAAAAAACTGCTAACAAAATCAACAAGGCCGTTGATTTTTTTGTGGATGTATTCTTCATGGTTTTTTAGAGAATGAATTGGGAAAATAGTAAAAGTTTTAAGGGTTTTCGTCCTGTAAGCAAAATTCTCTTTCGGTATCGATTCCGTTAATTCTTTGGTCTTTCCACAGAAAAACGGAAAGACAAGCAGTAAAAATTCCCTACTTTCTCACTCCAATACAATTAGTACTCCCAAAAATCCGAACAATTATGAAAACAGATAGAAGAAACTTTCTAAAAACAGGCTCACTAGCTGCACTTGGGCTTAGTGGGATTTCTATAATTCCTTCTACTGCCTTAGGTAAAGCCACAGGACATATCGCTCCAAGTGACAAAGTAAACCTTGCTTGCTGCGGGATCGGAAACCGAGGTGCTCAAATTATCAATGACCTGTACAAGACTGGCCTCTGTAATATAGTAGCACTTTGTGATGTGGACATGGGTGCTCCACACACTACTGCTATCATGAACAAGTTTCCTAAAGCTAAGCGCTTTCAGGACTTTAGAAAAATGTTTGACGAGTTTGGAAACGGTTTTGAAGCGATTACTGTAGGAACACCTGACTTTTCTCACTTCCCAATTACTATGCTCGCTATGTCTGAAGGCAAGCATGTCTATACAGAAAAACCAATGGGTCGTACCTTCAATGAGGTTTCCCTTATGATGGATAGTGCCAAAAGACATAATGTAGTAACCCAAATGGGTAATCAAGGACACTCAGAGGCAAACTATTTCCAGTTTAAAGCTTGGAAAGAAGCTGGCATCATCAAAGATGTAACTGCAGTTACTGCCCACATGAATAGCCCAAGAAGATGGCATGGATGGGATGTGAATATGCAAAGCTTCCCCAAAGCAGAACCAATTCCATCCACTATGAATTGGGATGCTTGGCTTACAACCAGAAGTGCTCACGATTATAATAAAGACTTCATCAATGGACAATGGAGATCCTGGTATGATTTCGGAATGGGCGCGTTGGGCGACTGGGGAGCGCATACGATGGACACTGTTCACAGGTTCCTCGACTTAGGCTTACCCTACGAAGTTGATCCGGTAATGCTAAAAGGACACAACCCATTCTTCTTTCCTATGTCTTCAACCATAGCTTTCAAATTCCCTAAAAGAGGTGATATGCCAGCTTTGGATTTGACTTGGTACGATGGTGTGGACAATGTACCACCAGTTCCTGCAGACTATGGTGTATCTGAATTGGACTCAAATATCCCTGCGGCCAGCACAGGACAAATTCAACCTGCAAAATTAAACCCCGGCAAAATTATTTATAGCAAGGATCTAACTTTCAAAGGAGGATCTCACGGCAGCACACTATCTATTCTTGGTGAGGAAAAAGCTAAGGAAATGGCAAGCAAACTTCCTGAAGTACCAGATAGCCCATCTGATCACTTTGCAAACTTCCTTAAAGGTTGCAAAGGAGAGGAAGAAACTCGCTCAAGATTTGAAATTACAGGGCCACTTAGTCAAGTATTCTGTTTGGGCGTTTTGGCTCAGCAATTAAATACAACTCTAAAATTTGATAGAGAAACTCAAATAATAACCAACAATCCACTTGCGAATCAATTACTCGGTGGTGAGGTACCAAGAAAAGGATGGGAGGAATTCTATACTTTATAATCTTAACTCTTTAAAAAAAACAGATTAAAAAAGCTGGAATGAGAAATCATTTCAGCTTTTTTATTTTCAAACCACGAAGCTCACAAAAGTTTTGCAAAGACTACAGTCCTACTTCCCATAAGATAGACCTCAATTCTTTCCTTTCTATTTAATCAAAAGGATTGAATAGAAAGGAGACTTTGTCAATTCGGGAGCCTCGTCAATCGTAATTCTAAAATCGTAGATTAAAATTTAGGGCAAGGTAGAAGCGTATCTCTTCGCTGTGGCTTGCCTTGATTATTATTAGGCAAAGTCCAAGACAAGCTCAATTCGTGAGCTCCACCAGATTGTATTCCCAACTGTGAAACGGTATAATCAAAACTGTAACCTACATTAAGACCGGAAAGCAGATTAAGGCCTACCATCATCACGATAGCGTCGCGATTACTTTGTTCCTCCACTTTTTTGTAAGGAAGGCCTCTATACCAAAGTCCGAACACAATAGGTTCCACGTAAAAATAAGCACCCACATCGAGTTGTTCAAAGGGCCCTTGCTTTTTGAAATTAATGGTTGGGGTTAAATATCGTTGTTTTCTAATGTGGGTAAAATCTCCTCGCATGGACCCTTCCCCTAATGAAATTCTATAGCCTGCATGTGCAGAGAATTTCACTGGTAAAGGACTGTCTCCATCTATAAAAGACTGATTGGGCTGATTAACATGATGCGCAGATCCTCCTATCCAAAAGTCCTCGGTGAAAAACAAGCCTCCAAAAGAAAGTGAAAGCATATTGACGGGGTCACCTAAGCCTGCGATATCTGAACCTGGGAATATTGGACCGAATGGATCATTAGGATTGATTTGATTGGCGAAAATCAGGTTTTCGTAGAAACCAATTTCTCTCCGTATATAACTAGCCTGAAAACCAGGACGGAAAAACATTTTATCTCCCAATTTCAATTCATAAGAATACAATGCTGAAATAGTAGTGGACCGAAGTTTTGACGCTCCTTCTGTATCCTGCATAACCATTACACCTATCCCCGAGTTGTAATCATTGAGGTAGGTATCGTAATAAGCAGAAAATGTAGTGAACTGCGCATCGATACTTGGCCATTGATTCCTGTAATTGAAACCTACCCGCCCAGTCAGTTCAGATCCTGCAAAAGCTGGATTTAAGTAAAGGGGTGCCGCGTAATATTGGCTATATTGCGGATCTTGCGCGAAGGCATTAGTTCCCAGAAATAGTCCAACCACACAAAGAAAAACAACGTAAAACTGAGACCGTAACAAGTATTTGTTCGTTTATTTGAATATTCAGTAGGCTTCTTCAACGGTACAGAACGTATGTTGTTTTAGAAGCAGTTCGAAAATTATGAAAAGCAGCCCTAATTCCATAAGGTTACCCAACATTTTTACTCTTGCCCTCCTATTTACAACTTTTGTAATTAATACTACGGTCTATTCACAGGGATTTAATGACAATGAGTGGATTTTTGGATATTGTGGTGGAGCTACCGCAAACAATTATTTATCCTTTGGAAAAGGAAATACAGCTACAGTTCAGTCAATTCCAGGTTCGGCAGTATATACCAAATACAATTCTGCCTTAGCCATTGACCCTATAACGGGTCAGCCGCTCTTTGTCACTAATGGCGAGCTGGTGTATGACAATAGTCAAAGACCAATTCAAGGTGTAGAATCTGGGTTGAATGGAAATATCGATGGCATACAGCAAGTAGCAACAGGTTTTTTGGAATATGATCCTGACGGTGCTAGGAGTTTTTACATCTTTTATATCTCACTAAGTGGCGAGCTTCAATACGCGCACTTGGACATGAATGCCGCCGGGCAGGCGACAAGTCAACAACCCGCACTTGGTGAAGTCGTATCCAAAGACATATCCATGGGGTCCGCGTCTGGTGGCCTATTGGTAGTTAAAACATCCGCCTCCCCTTCTTATCTAATTAGTTTCAACGCGGGAAATTTAATTTCCAAAAGTTTGGATTCAGGAGTTGGCAATTTCAGCAACACTGATTCTCAAGCCTTACCGTTTACTCCTGAAAGAATAATTTTCGATGAAGAATCGGGAAAGCTGATCCTTCTCCCCGAAGACAGCAGCGATTTATTTGTTGTAATGGATTTTGACACGAGCAATGGCACTTTCTCTAATTCAACTTCAATAGCTACGCTTCCTGGATCGGGAGATTACGGGGGAACAGAATTTTCTCCTGATGGAAATTTCATCTATTACTCCTTAGGAAATCAACTGTATCGCATCCCATCAAATAGCTTAGATGCCGCTTCAGAATTAATCCCGATCACTGGCCCAGGCACTCCACCTGTAGATCTTTTTGCTATTTATGATATCAAAGTCGGTCCTGATGAAAGCCTATATTATATCTATGAGGAAGTAGACGGTGGTCCTCAATTGATGGGTAAAATCACCAATCCAAATGAGGCAGACATAGCTTTGATCGAAGTGGAAGAAGATCCATTTGCAGGTGTAGATTTTTGCGGAACAATCTTTCCCACATTTGCCCCAAATGCAGATATCACTTCCACAGTAGATTTTACCTGGGCACCGGATGAACCTTGCGCAAATAATCCAGTGCAACTCACCTCTCAATTAACGCCAGAAAACTATAGACCTTTAAGCTTTCAATGGGAGTTTGATCCACCACTTGTAGATTCTGCGGGCAATGAGCTTGCGGTCGATTACTCACAGGAGCATTTCCTGATCCCTGCAGACGCTGCACAAGAAACCACTGTAAACGTGACACTGACGGTGACTTTTGCCGATGGTGAAACTAAAGTCGTTAATCACATTATTCCGCTCACAGAAAATGATCTTACGGCCAACTTTTCTCCTCAAGACACTACACTTTGCGAATCCTGTATTGATATCGGCCCACTACTTAGTGCGCAATCCGGAGAGGAAGATGGCGGTGCCGGAGGTGGTGGCGGAGTCGGAAGTGGCCAGGGTGGAGATGACAATTATGAGTATTTCTGGTCAAACTATCGAGACGAAGGTTGGGGAACAAGAAAAGACAACCTAGTATGTAAGCCGGGATTGTACTGGGCACTTGTGCGTGAGCCGGGTTCATCTTGCTACGCCTACGCAGAGATCCGCATTAAAATGTGGGACATAGATGATCAGACTAATAACATCTGGTACTTCGGTGATGGAGCAGGACTTGACTTCAACCCTGACCCTGACGATCCTGATGCTCCTACCCCAAGGCCAATAGCATCTCGACATCCACAAAATATCCCTGCTGGCACTACGACTATTTCGAGTCAGGACGGTGAAGTACTCTTCTTCACTGATGGACAATCCGTTTGGGATCTCAATGGAAATTTGATGGCAAATGGGGATGATATTGGAGGTGACAATGGAAGCAGCCAGGCAGTTTTGGCAGTACCAGTCCCTCAAGAAGAAACGCTTTTCTACCTCTTCACAAGCCAACTTTCCGTGAATGGCACCCATGAGGCTAAATTTTCGCTAGTGGACATAAAAGCAGAAAATCCGACTGGCGTAGGAAATGTAGTGACCAAGGATAATTTCCTCTTTAGTCCATCTACAGAACACACTGCTGCATTAGATGCCGGTGATACTACCTGGGTGATGTATCATGAGCTAGGTAATAACACCTTCAGGGCTTATCCTGTTTCTGCTAATGGTATTGGATCACCAATATTAAGTTCGGTAGGATCAAACCATTCGTATGGGTCTGGTGCAGGTACGATGAAATTTAATTCAGACGGAGACAAAGTTGCCGTTACGATATCGGAAGGCGGATGTAATAAATTAGAGATTTTCGACTTCGACAGCGATACTGGGCAGATGAGCGAATATGCTCTTATTGACTTAGGCTGTGACGGGGATGTTTATGGATTAGAATTTTCCGAGGACGGAGAGCGCGTACTGGTTTCTTATAGAAATGGAGGACCAGGAATAGAGGAGTTCATCATCAAAGCAAATGAAAATAATGATGCATCTTCCGCCGTTTGCCCAACTTGTTTCAATGGAGCGAGTACAAGATCACAAATAGAATCCTGTATCATCAGCACCAAAAAACAGATCAGCGATACGGCAGGGAAAGACCTTGGTGCATTACAAATTGGACCTAATGGTCAAATCTATGTGGCTGTTGTAGGTGACAATAGAATTGGGCAAATCAATGTAGGTTCGGGCTGTAATTCACAAAGCAGCTTTACTCAAGAGGGCGTAGATGCCATGCCAGGGACATCCAATTTGGGATTGCCATCCTTTGTGCAGAATTCAGGAAGTTCGATACCAGAACCTAGCCTCACTGCTCCATTAAGACTTTGTCTAGACCCTGAACTCGGAGCTGGAGCCTTACTCGAAGGTGGAGGAGAGCCTGATATTGACAGTTATTTCTGGACTATCACCAATAAGGACGATGGCACTATCATACGAAGTAATTACGGTGGGCCTGGAGATGAATTCCAAAACTTAGATCAGATCTTCAATACCCCAGGAACTTATACGGTAGAGCTTAGAGTGGACCGTTGCGGTGATCCTGAGTATTTTCGCTCTAGTACTGAAATTTTAGTAGAAGCGCCACCTGAGCTCACTTTAGCTGATGATGCTACACTTTGTGCCGGAAACCCTGTCACGCTTATCGCGATAGATGGATATGATCCTGCTGAGGGATTATATGATTTTGAATGGACAAATGCTGCTGGTCAAATTTTTGGAAATGAAAACTCGAACGAAATCACTGTTGATGAAGAAAGTATTTACACGGTAAGAGTAAGTTATAGATTGCCAGCCGGACTTTCGGATGACGAAGCGTTGCTTTATGAAACTTGTCCGTCAACTGCAGAAATTTTCGTGGGACCAGCCTTTGAATTTGATCTTGATCAAACGGCTACTGAAGTATGCTATGAAGAGACAGTAGTGACATTCGCTCCTAACACGCCAATTTCAGGTGGTTGGTTCTATGAGCTAAATGGTGATCCAACTCGTGTAGCATTAGGAGAATTCTTTGAATTAGAGCTTTTCATAAACACACTTCCAGGCCCAGGAGATTACGAGATTATATTTGTGACCCAAGATCCTATTTTGGAAGGATGCGTGGTAGAGAAAAAAGTGAATTTGTTTGTGAATGAATTACCCCTTTTCACCACAGTTCAGTTAATTTCTGCCACTGATTGTGCCACAGCCGATGGTTCATTTGAAATCACAATGCAATCGCCTGCAAGTCTTGTTACTATTGTGGGTGAAGGAATTTCTTTTACCAATGTTAATCAAGGCGATGTATTTCCCGTCACTGGCTTACTCCCTGGAGTGTATGCTATTGAAGCTGAAAACAGCTCAGGTTGCTTCTATACAGCTACGGCAACAATAGAGAATAGCAATCCTCCAGTTGGTTTTGAATACACAGTCACGAGCACAGATGAGGTTTGTGGGATTTCAGGTGTTGAAAACGGCTTGCTAACAATAAACTTTACGAATTCTCCACAGTCTGGCTCTTACACAGCGATACGGCAAGGAGACGGGCAAGTGTTCCAAGGATCGTTTGCTAACACCAACCAATTTGACATTACTGTACCACATGGAGAATATGCCATAGAAATACAGGATCCTAGTGGCTGTGCGATACCAGACCCTACCATTTATTCCATAGTTCAGAAATTCGAAGTCATATTCTCTGTGCCTTCAGTATTGACAGCCTGTGAAAGCTTCACATTCACACCTACTTCACCAAGTGCATTGAATTATACGGTGACCAATGCTTCAGGAACTCTCCTCACCCCAGATGCAAATGGAGATTTTACTTTAACTCAATCTGGCACTTACACTGTTCGAGGAGAAGACCCAGCGGGAGTAAATTGTCTGAAGGAAAAAACCATTATTGCTAACATAACACAGGTCATTGATTTTGACATTTCTCCACCCAAAGTAGATTGTCAGGTTGGTATTCAATATGAGGCGATTTTAACTAATGTAGGTCCAGCAGATGTAATTTTCCTTTGGAAAGACAATGCTGGAGTGATTGTGGGTAGAAGGCAAACATTTGTCCCAAGCAGGTCAGGAGATTACACCTTGGAAGTGCAGCCAATAGCAGGGGGCTTATGTCCAGTGGACAAAAAATCTTTTACGGCAGTAGTCATTTCCCAAAAGGTTGAAGTAAGTCTAGACATAGTGCCCTTTTGCATAGACCAAACAAGCACGACCATCACGGTAGTAGCAGATATGACTAATGTGGCAGATATAGAGTGGTATTCAGTGGTCAATGGCACCAGAACAAGAATTCCTGCTTTCAATGGATTACCTATCATCGAAATATCTCAAGAAGGAACATACGAGGCATTACTCAGAAGTGGTGCTGGCTGTGATCTAGGCAGAGCAAACGGTATAGTAATCAAATCAGTAATAATCCCTCCAGTAGTCCCTGACGAATTCATTATCTGTGCAGTAGAAGGTGTAACTCAAACGATAGACCCAGGAGTCTATGACAACTACTCTTGGAAATTAAATGGCGTAGAGGTTTCTACCTCACCCACCTTCACTCCTACCACTGGAGGCAACTACGAGCTGAATGTTTCAGACAATGTTGGCTGTGAATATGTAGCAAACTTTGTTGTAGTCGAAGATTGTTCCTTGAAAATAATCTTCCCAAATGGCGTAATTTTGAATGATCCTAATCGAAACTTCATCCTCTATGCGAATGAATACATTGACGATGTTGAAGTATATATTTACAATCGTTGGGGTGAACTGATTTTCTATTGCTCCCATGAAAACATTGAACCAAATCAAGCTTTCTGTCCATGGGACGGACAATATAGAGGACAATTCGTGATAAACGGAACATATGCTGTGGTAGTCAAGTTTACCAGTCAGGACCAGAATAAATCAGAAAAATTAACCAAAGCGATTACAGTAATTCAATAACATGCTCATCCTCATTTCTCCAGCTAAAACGCTGGATTACAGCACTCCAAATTACAATGCATCTACTCAGCCCGATTTCAAGACTGACACGTTATCTTTAGTTAGGCTTATGAAAAAGAAGTCTGCCAAAGAAATAGGCGAATTGATGCATATCTCTGATAATTTGGCGGAACTGAATGATCAGCGATTCAAAACCTTCCATAAGGATTTTACATCAGAAAATTCTAAGCAAGCACTATTGGCTTTCAAGGGTGACGTCTACACCAAAATTGATGTAGACAATTATGGTAAAGAGGATTTTGAGTTCGCACAGATTCATCTAAGAATCCTCTCAGGTTTGTATGGCCTACTAAAGCCTTTAGATTTGATACAGCCTTATCGTTTAGAAATGGGGATTCGACTGGAGAATAAAAAAGGTAAAAATCTATACGAATTTTGGGACAAAAAAATCACAAGAGCCATCAATGAAGCTGCCCAAGGCCAAACGGTGGTTAATCTGGCTTCTCAAGAATACTTCAAATCTGTTCATTTAAAGACTTTAAAAAGCCCTTTGATCACTATTGAGTTCAAAGAATATAAGGAGGATAGCTACAAAATTATCGGATTCTTTGCGAAGCAAGCAAGAGGAATGATGAGTAATTTCGCGATTAAGAACAGAGTCACCGATCCTGAAATGTTAAAAACTTTCAATGAGGGCGGATATGAATATTCTGAAAAGATGAGTGAAGAAAACAATTGGATTTTTGTAAGATAAGAGGCTTATTAGTGCAAACTTGTTACTTCTATCCTATTTAATTTTTTGGTGGTCGGTTAAATTGGTAGATTGCCCTACTATCTGTACTTCAGATCATAAAAAATGCTGTTAAATCACAACTCACCCGTGAAGAGTGTAAAACGTTTCCCTATATTCATTGCTATAGGCTTAGTATTTCTATTGTTTTTTTCTGGTGGAAAAATCTTTTCCAAGACGGCTAAAACTAATTTACCCACCCTTAATTCCAACGCCTTAATTTCACCAAACCTTATAGGCCCTGAATTCCTTTGTTTTTCATATGGGGGAAAAAGTGTAATAGGTGTATTTTCTGGAGAAGGAGAGCCGGATCTGGATGTTTATACTTGGAAAATATTTGCACCAGACGGAAGCCTGATATCTACATTCACAGGAGGGGGATTACTCCAAAATATTAATTATACATTTTCCTTACCGGGCGTTCACAAAGTTGAGTTGGAGGTAAAACGAGGAGTGATGGTTTTCCCTGCTCAAATATTAAATGTAAGAGTTCAAGATAGACCACAGACTACCTTAAATCCAAGATATTCACTCTGTGGTGATGATCCATTAGTACTTGAGGCTATCTCGTCCAGCACACCTTTCTTTTCTGATTATGTAATAGAATGGAAAAATCAGGCAGGGGTGGTGATAGGCTCCCAAAACAAAATAGAGATTAGCCAGCCAGGAAATTATTCTGCTACTATTGTCATCACAAGCTCTAATGGGATTCAAGAGTGTTCAACAGTACTAACAACTCAAGTCGATGATTCTAACAACGTAATTCTTAAATCAAACAGAAATTCACTTTGTTCTGATCAATCAATTCAATTCGAGACCAATCCTTCTTCCAATGGAAAATGGTTTGTGAAAAAAGTTGGAAGCTCGAATGAAAAAGTATTGAACAATAATGCACCTGGAATTACAATTTCTCCTTCTAATCTTACTGATGGTTATGGAAGTTATGATGTGATTTATGAAGTAATTAATCCAGACGCAGTAAACTGTTTAGTTAGAAAATCTCAGATTATCACTTACAATCCTCAGCCAGATTTTATCCTATTAGAACCAATACCTTCAAGTGGTTGTGAAATAGCAGATGGGGGAATTGTGGTTCAAGCACTTACTGCCATCGATTACATCTACATAAAAGACTCAAAGATATCAACTCCTCCTTTGAGCCCAGGGCAAACGTATACCATAACAGGAGTAGCGTCTGGAGCCTATAACCTGATTTCGGTATTAGGAGAATGTATAAATACCTATGCCTCTGTTGTTCCATTAGGAAACCCTCCACCTGAGTTAGAATTTAACCTAGGTACTATTAATGGAGAAACCTGTACCACGGACGGAAGGTTAAACGGAGATTTTTTAATTGACCTCATCAATGGGCCAGTGGATGGAATTTATAGGGTCCTGGATGAAAAAGGCGGAACGATTTTGGGTGAAACTTTTACAAATAAATCTGAACTCTTAATTTCGGTCCCTGGAGGGAAATACGTTTTCGAACTTTATAATTTAGACAGTTGCTCCCTACCAAAAGAAGAGCTTATAGAAATTCCAGGTAAGTTTCTTGTTGATTACTCCATACCGGGAGATCTTTTAGTTTGTCAATCTTCTGAAATCACGCCACAATCAATCCATAATTTGGAATATGAACTGATCTCCCCATCAGGAAAATCAGATTTTAAAAATTCAAATGAGCCTTTTATCATCACAGAGCAGGGTGAACACAAAATAATAGGCAGAAATCCTGTTGATGATGATTTCTGCCCAGTATCAAAGCTTTTTGAGGTGACTTTAGTAAACCCTGTTGATTTCGATATTGTCTTAATCCAAGAGGATTGTCTTGGTAACAGAATCTATAAGGCAGATTTGATGGGGAAGGACACTACTTCTGTACTTTTCAAATGGTATAATGAAAAAGATGAAGTTGTGGGAACCAGTCAGTTTTTGAACCCCATCAGCACTGGTGAATTTAAGCTGGAAGTACAACCTTCAAATAGTTCTTCATGTCCCATCCCTCCAAAAAGCTTTTTAATTAGTGAGCCAATACTACGTATGGATGTATCTCTAAGTGCGACACAACTCTGCGAGGTGGGCCCTAAAGCAATCATTACCGCAGTCTTAGAATACCCTGACGAGGCCACAGATATTGAATGGAGAAGATTTGATGAAAATGGTGCTATTGAAGAACTTCCACAGTTCGATAACCAAACAGAAATAGAAGTTGATCAGGGAGGCACCTATGAATCAGCCGTGTATAGTATCAAACCTGAAATAGGTAAAAACTGTGATTTGGGCAGAAAATCAATAGTAATTCTTTTGAATACTGATCGCGTGGACTTTACCGTTCCATCGGAAATTTCATTTTGTGAAGAAACAAGCATTACACCAGAATTTGGCCAAGCCCTAGTTTTTGAGGTATTAGCTCCTGACGGCACAACAGCAACATTCAATAGTGGCTCGAGTTTCACTTTAAATCAATCTGGTGATTATGAAGTTTATGCATACGATACCAATCCGAATCCAACCTTATGCCCAGATATTCAAGTAATCCAAGCGACAAGAAATGAGAAGATAATCTTTGAACCAAAGTTTTTAAATCAATCTTGTATGGGAGAGATCACTTACACTGCTGAAATTGGAGCCATAGACCTTAATGACATTACTTTTCAATGGACTAATTCCGTAGGAGATATTGTAGGGACTGATCAGACTTTTACAACTCTGATCCCTGGAACCTATTACCTCAATGTTCAACCTGCGGGGGGTATGCCTTGCGAACAGACACCAATATCTTTTGAAGTTTTATCGCCTGTACTGGCAATTGACGTTGCTTTATTGGCTGATGCGCTTTGCCCAGGCTCTCCCTCGGCTGCGGTTCGAATAAATGCTGACTTAAGCGATGTCACTACTATAGAGTGGTGGTTTGCTTCACCTACAGGTGAACAATCACAATTGGTAGGGCTGCAAAACAAAAAAGAAATCTTGGTAATAAATGAAGGAACTTACGAAGCCCGCCTTTTTAACAAAACCTCTTGTCTACTTGGCTCTGATAAAGTTCTAATTCTCAGAAGTACGGACGACAATCGGCCTCAGGTGAATAAAAGCTATCAAATCTGCACAAAATACGATATTGGACCAACCATTAACCCCGGAAGTTTTGCTAGATATGAATGGTACTATGGAGATCAGCTATTATCAACAAATCCTGTGTACAAACCTGAGTTTTTGGGAAGTTACCAATTGACCGTATATAGTCAAGAAGGTTGTGCTTATCAGGTAGATTTTAGCGCAGAACAAGAATGTGATCTGAAGGTAATGTATCCAAATGCAGTGCAACCTGGAAATCCTACTAAGGAATTTTTGCTATATACAAATTACTTAATCGATGAAGTAAATCTGGCCATATTAAATAAGTGGGGACAAGTGGTTTTTGAATGCTCCCAAACCAATCTTATTTCAGAAGAATCCACCTGCGCTTGGAATGGCCTATATAATGGGAAAGCTATTCCAAACGGAAACTATGCAGTCCGCGTTAATTTCAAAAATCGTGAAAGAAACATTTCCAAGACAGAATTTGGCAGCATTCTTATCATTGAATAATATAGGTTGCAAGACCCAAAGTGGTTCATGACATTTTTTGAATTTGAATTAATAAGTCTAATATTTAATAATTCAGTGCAAACATAGTTTCCATTACATCCTCTATTTTAATTTCATTGAACCTTCAATACCAATTTCCTAGTGGTAAGATTGGGATGATTTTAGTTTGGATTATTTTTAGTCTGACTCCTTTGGCTACACTTGGGAGACAGGTTAAAAATCCACAAACACCTGAAACCACCTATTCGATAGATGCAATCCAAGATTTTACAGGTGATAAAAACCTATGCATTGTAATAGGTGGCGTAATAGGCACGTATACTGGTGGAGGATCCCTGGGTGATGTATATGAGTGGAAAATCACCAATTCAACCGGAGAGGAAGTACTCAACAAAAGTGGCGGCGACCAATTTGAGACAATTCAATTTTTATACTCTGCGGTTGGAGAATACGTAGTGACTTTAAAAATAAGAAGAGGTACAAACACTGATTTTTTTAGCGGAAATTTAACCGTAAAAGTTCAGAAAGGTCCTAATCTAATTCTGAAGTCGGATTATTTGCTTTGCGGTGATGATCCAGTCTTACTTACAGCCTTATCTCCTAACACCCCAAATCTTTCCGATTACACAATTACTTGGAAATCTCTAGATGAAGATGGAAATCAGGTGGTTATTGGAACAGGCAATGAATTCCTAACCTATTCAGCTGGATATCATTTTGTGGAACTATACCTCACCAATCCCGATGGCACAGAGGCTTGTTCTATACAGGGAACAACTTTTGTTGGCCCTCCAATTGATTTTCAAATAATTCAAAGTGCGGAGCAAATTTGTGAGGGGAATAGCATACTAATTGGTACCGACACGCCATTGACCGGTGAATGGTTCATTAAGAAAAGTACAGAGTTAATTAAAAAAAGTCTTGGAAATGCATTTGAAATCACGGTAGTATCAAGTGAACTTACCGGTCCTGGACTTTATGAAGTCTTTTTCAGCGCGGAGGACGAGGAATACCCTAACTGTTCTTCAGTAAGAAAAATCACATTTGAACTATTAGGTTCTCCTAATGTCGACATACAGGTATTAGTATCTCCAGACGATTGTATTTCAGATAATGGCAGCTTCCAAATAACTGTCAACACAGAGGTGGATTCAATTGAAATCCCAGAGCTTGGCATTGTTGAAAGTCCTTTATCATCAGGACAGGTTTTAACATATTCAAATCTAACATCAAAAGTCTACTCTGTAATAATTACCCAAAACAGTTGTAAAACAATCCAATTTGTACAGCTTGATTCTAGTAACGCTCCAGTCGGTTCTAATAATCCAAATCAGATTAAACCTGAAATAACGACTTTTCCTGAAACATGCACCGAAGATGGGGTAGCAAAAGGCAGAATCAAAGTGGACTTTGGGCAAGCAATTGGAGTTGGAGAATATAGATTACTATCAAGTACAAAAGGTCAAATTGAATCAGGAAATATTCCTACTAATGGCCTTTTGACGCTAGACGTGCCATTTGGGAAATATCTTCTCGAGCTGGTCATAGATGGATGCTCCTATCCCACTGAAACTTTCACTATTACCGATCAACCACATGTAAAGTACAGTATACCCGGAGATTTTCTCATTTGTGAAACTTTCGACTTTACTCCAGAAACTGAAGAAAATCTGCTCTTCACACTTACCTATCCAGATGGAAGAACTCAAGCGTTAAGCTCAGGGAACGCATTCACTATTACACAAGGAGGCAATTACATACTCAGCGGAGCGCCGGTCGAGGCCTCTTCCAGTTTATGTTCTCTAGTCGAAAAATTTAACGTATCCGTATTACAAACGTTCACCTTTGAGCCTATTAAAGAAGAAAGAGGATGTTTCGCACCAATTCTATTTGTGGCAAATATTAATGGCTTGCTGCCCGAAGAGACAAGGATACGGTGGATCAATTCAGGAGGCGAAATTGTAGGTCGTGGGGTTGAGTTTTATCCAGCAACAATAGGATTTTTCTCGTTGCTTGTTCAGCCATTATCCAGTGGATTTTGCGACGTACTTCCTGTCATATTTGAGGTAGTTCCTCCTGTAATTTCTGTTCCAGTAGACCTAGAAACTACCAAAATTTGTCCTGAACCCGGATCAGTGCTAGTAACATTGACTACAGATGAACTTGAGGTATTCCAAACAGAGTGGATTTACTTTGATCTAAATAATCAGCGTAAGGAATTGCCTGAATTTGGCGGCCAGTTTGAAATCACTGTATCTGAACCAGGAACTTATGAAGTTGTCGTCTACAATAAACTGCTCTGTGAGATTGGGAGAAATCTGATTTTAGTTGAAGAGAGCACTTTACTCACTCTTCCCGAACTAGTTGAGAGATATCCAATGTGCTCAAAGAAAAACAACTTATCACCAATTGATCCTGGAAATTTCGCAAAATACGAGTGGTTTTTCCAAAATAAATTAGTATCCACTGAACGTCTATATAAACCTGCCCAGATAGGGGAATATCAGTTGCTAGTAACCACAGAGGATGGTTGCGAATTCAGGGATAGCTTTACAGCCTATGATGTATGCGATTATAAGGTAGTCTATCCAAATGCAATGATTCTTGGCAATCCTGATCAGGACTTTAGAGTTTTGATGAGTGAAGAAATCACAGAAGCAGAATTATTTATTTTAAATCGGCAAGGAGAACTAATTTATCACGCAACTGCAAATGATATTAAAATGGAAGTGCCGGTTCTAAATTGGAATGGGAAAGCACACGGAAAAAATGTCCAAACGGGGAATTACGTGGTCGTAATTTTTCTTCGTAATCCGCTTTACGGCATCGAAGAAAAGTTAATTGGAACTCTACTCATATTGGATTGATGACGCAATTCAGAATAATATATTTTATTAGCGGGAAAGTTGAATGCAATATATTTCCTATTTTTCAGTCTTTACAATCGATCGTTCAAAACCCCAAATTCTAAAACCTATCAAATGAATCAAACCATCAACAAAAGTGCGCTTTTCAACGCAAGTTGTTTTGCCCTCATTACCACCGCCTTTACCTTCGCTATTCGTGCGGGAATTTTGCCACAACTAGGCGATACATTTGGACTCAGCGCTGAGCAGCTAGGTTTCATCAACTCCATGTGGTTTTTGGGATTTCCGATCTCAATGATTTTAGGAGGCATTTTTTATCATAAGGTAGGCCCTGCCAATATTATGCGAATCGCTTTTTTGACTCACACCTTAGGTATTTTACTGACTATTTTTGCAGATGGATATACCACACTTCTAATCTCCACACTATTTATAGGTTTTGGAAATGGTTGTACTGAAGCAGCCTGTAACCCTATGATTGCCGATATGTACACGGGAAATAAAATGAACAAAATGCTTAATCGCTTTCACATGTGGTTCCCTGGTGGCATAGTCTTAGGAAGTTTGATTTCAAAATTCATGACAGATCTCAATATGGGATGGGAAGCCCAGATTTGGATCATGATGATTCCTACTGTCATCTATGCAGTACTGTTCTTTGGAAAGACTTTTCCAAAACCATTGGTAGAAGGTGCTTCCTCACTTCAGGAAAACCTCAAAGCAATGTTCAGTCCTGTATTTATATTCCTTTTTATCGCCATGGCTTTCACTGCTATCTCTGAGTTTGGTCCACAGCAATGGGTAGGCTTGATCATGGGTTCAAGTGGAGCTAGTCCTATGTTAATTCTTGCATTAACTACAGGAGTGATGGCTACAGCACGTTTCTTTGCAGGCCCAGTTGTAGCCACTTTAGGTCAAACAGGAGTGTTGTTGGGAGGGGCTATTTTAGCTACTCTAGGAATCTACATGTTTAGTACGGTTACAGGACCGATGGCTTATGTCGCTGCGGTAGTATTTGCACTTGGTGTAGGTTATTTCTGGCCTGTGATGGTGGGTGCAGTAGCACAACGAGTTCCTTTGAGTGGAGCACTCGGAATGTCCATTATTGGTGGAGTTGGTATGTTTTCTACAGCCATTTTCCAGCCGATTATTGGCGGATGGATAGATGGATCAAATGCAGCAATGTCTGCAGCAGGCCTATCTGGTGCTGAACTTGAATTGGCAGCAGGTCAAGAAACTTTACAAAAAATCATGATATTCCCAATAATTCTAATAGTCCTTTTCACAATTTTCTTCTTCTGGCAGAAAAATTCCAAATCCACTAAAGAAGTCCCTGCAACGTCGTATTAATCATAAATTTAAAAAGCAGCCTTAGGGCTGCTTTTTTTATGTCATATATTTGAGTGGCTTTTGGACTATCACCTATGGTAATGAAAATGATTTTTTTGTCAACCAAATAGGTCAGAACTTAAATACCGATCTCCTCTATCACAGGTGATGCAAACGATCACTCCCTCTTTCAAGGTTTTGGATAGCTCTATTGCAGCATGCAATGCTCCTCCACTACTCATTCCTGCAAGTATGCCTTCTTCTCTGGCCATTCTGCGTGTCATCTCAGTGGCTTGTTGCTCACTGACGTCAATAACTTGATCTATTCTGCTTGGATCGAATATCTTAGGCAAGAACTCAGGTGACCATCTTCGGATCCCTGGAATACTTGACCCATCGGTTGGTTGAGTACCTACAATCTGAATAGCAGAGTTTCTTTCTTTCAAATATTTAGAAACTCCCATGATTGTACCAGTAGTGCCCATGGCTGACACAAAATGCGTAACTGCACCATCCGTAGCATCCCATATTTCTGGGCCGGTAGTTTTATAATGAGCTAGGTAGTTGTCGGGGTTGCCAAACTGGTCAAGCATGAAGTAGCCTTCTCTACTCATCTGCTCCGCGAGTGTTCTGGAGTACTCTATTGTCTTGGCTGCGGGAGTTAAAATAACTTTTGCACCATAAGCCTCCATTGAGATCACTCGCTCTCTGGTGGAATTGTCAGGCATGATCAGTGTCATGTCCAATCCTAGAACTTTAGCAACCATCGCCAAAGCAATGCCAGTATTGCCACTCGTCGCCTCCACCAGCTTATCGCCAGATTTGATTTCACCACGCTCTATGGCACTCCTAAGCATATTATAAGCTGCGCGATCTTTTACACTGCCTCCTGGATTTTGCCCTTCAAGCTTACAAAAAATCTTAACCTTCTCGTTTACAGAAATATGTCCCAGTTCTATCAATGGGGTATTTCCAATTAGTTCAAATAACTTCATCTTGATCGTTTTTGAAAACATACATATCAGTCACATCAGAACCTGCATGATACATTTGTGTTTGATAATAGACTTTACTTCCTGCAGCAACACTTTTAGTGAGCCAGACATTTCCACCGATTACACTACCTTTTCCGATTACTGTATTTCCGCCCAAAATGGTTGCTCCTGCATAAATTACCACGTCATTTTCTATGGTAGGATGTCTCTTAATATCCGCATCTGCTTTATCCACACTTAAGGCTCCAAGTGTAACTCCTTGATATACTTTCACGCGATCTCCGATGATAGTTGTTTCGCCTATCACAACGCCAGTTCCATGATCTATACAGAAGTACTGACCAATCGTAGCACCGGGATGAATGTCAATACCTGTGCGACTGTGCGCAAACTCGGTAATCATTCTTGGTATCAGATGAATTCCCTGCCCATGTAATGCATGCGCGAACCTATAGGCTGATATGGCATAGAACCCTGGGTAACTTCTTAGAATTTCTGTCCGAGACTTAGCTGCAGGATCACCTGCATACATAGCATCAACATCTTGATGAATCCAATCAAAAATTTGTTCTAAATTTTGAAAAAAAGCTTCTGCCAATTTCGAACCTACCCCACTATGCAAGTGCGGGTTCTTCTCTAAAATAATGGCTAGCTCAGCTTTCAATCGATCCAATGAAGCCTCTATCTGTGATTTACTATTGATTTTCTCAACTGTAAATTCTGGAAAAAGTAAGCCTAGCAAATCTTCAAAAAACCGCTGGATTACTTTTGGGGAAGGGCATTCAGTGCAATCTTGATGTGCTTTATGAAGTTTTGAAACAAAAGAATCCATGAAAATATGTTTGTTATATCTACAGCACAAAACCAACACGGATCACGTATGGTTCACCATAGGGAGAGCGAAGATTGTCATGAAGCACATTGTATAGAAATGTGAAATTAGCTCCTCCTCTACGTCCGAAAGGGGCAAAATACCCTCCACCGAGAAACAATGCATTTGACCAAATACGTTCAAACTCATTCGTGCCGAAAATATTATTGTCAAAATTTATGCTTTCAAATTCTGCATGAGCAAAAATATTTGGCAGAATATTGTAGCGAGAAAAGACTCTACCACCATAAGACGTAGACTCACCTTCATAGTAATAATTAGTCTTAAAGTATTGGTAGGTAATCCCTACACCTGAAGAAAACTTTGGAGTGATCATAACGCCAACAATAGGAGAAATTTCTATTAAGGTCGTTGATCCAAATTGCATCCCAAAATTACCTCCATAATACAAGCGATCTTTGAATGGAACGGAATCTTCAGCGTATATTTCTCTCTGCGCAAATGAGGAAGTTTGTGACAGGCCTAAAGCAAGTAAAAAAAAGAGCAGGTATTTACTTTTTAACAATGACATAGAGGTCTTCAGTGTTTTTTTTCATTAGGTACTTTTCACGCGCAAATTTCTCCAAGAGTTCTGGATTACTCATTAATTCCTCCCGTTCAACTTTGATTTTCTCTTTTCTCTCCAGATAAAATTCCTTTTGGTCTTGGAGTTGACCTAGCTTACTGCTCAGTTTCACTTGATTAACCACATTGTTAGAATCAATGAAAATCATCCAAAACAAGAAAAAGACAAATCCGAGAAAGTAGAAATTCTTAGTGTACTTAAGGTATTTGCTCATAATCCGATTGTATTTATGCTTCAAGGTACAAAAATGATGCAAAAAAAAGACAGCCCGCTGATGCGAGCTGTACCTTTTACATATAACTTTTATAAAGTTCTACTTAGAACTTACCGTTGAAAATAGCAGCATCACCTAATTGCTCTTCTATTCTAAGCAATTGATTGTACTTAGCCATACGATCAGATCTGGAAGCTGAACCTGTCTTGATTTGTCCACAGTTCAATGCAACAGCTAGATCAGCGATAGTTGAATCTTCAGTTTCACCAGATCTATGTGACATTACCGCTGTAAATCCTGCTTTGTGAGCAAGATTCACTGCATTAATCGTTTCTGTCAATGTTCCGATTTGGTTTACTTTGATCAGGATAGAATTTGCAGACTTCTCTTCGATTCCTCTTTTAAGGAACTTTACATTCGTTACGAAAAGATCATCACCTACCAACTGGATTTTATCACCGATTTTGGCAGTAAGCATAGCCCATCCTTGCCAATCTTCCTCAGCGAAACCATCTTCGATAGAGTCGATAGGATATTTCTCAGTAAGCTCAGTAAGGTAAGCAACTTGCTCTTCTCTACTTCTAATCACACCAGTAGCACCTTCGAATTTAGTGTAGTCGTATTTTCCATCTACAAAGAACTCAGATGCAGCACAATCCAATGCGATAGTAACATCATCGCCAGCTTTGTATCCAGCTTTTTCAATAGCATCTAAAATGCTTCCAAGGGCTTCTTCAGTTCCTCCAGAGAAATTAGGTGCAAATCCACCTTCATCACCTACTGCAGTGCTAAGACCTTTGTCATGAAGAATTTTCTTAAGGTTGTGGAAGATCTCCGTACCCATTCTCATAGCTTCTGAGAAAGTTGGAGCTCCAACTGGACGGATCATAAACTCTTGGAATGCGATAGGCGCATCGGAGTGAGAACCACCATTAATGATATTCATCATCGGCACAGGCAATGTGTTTGCATTTACACCACCGATATATCTATATAGAGGCTGGTTAGACTCCATCGCTGCAGCTTTTGCTACTGCCAAAGAAACACCTAGGATTGCATTTGCTCCTAAGTTTCCTTTATTTGGAGTACCATCAAGGTCGATCATAATCTGATCGATCATATTTTGTTCGAACACGTCAAAGCCAACAAGTTCAGAAGCGATGATGTCATTTACATTAGCAACAGCTTTCATAACACCTTTACCCATGTAGGCACCCTTGTCACCATCGCGAAGCTCTACTGCCTCGTTGATGCCTGTAGATGCGCCGCTAGGTACAGCTGCACGACCGAAAGCTCCATTTTCGGTGTAAACATCTACTTCTATAGTAGGATTTCCTCTTGAATCGAGGATTTGTCTTGCATGAATTGATTGAATCAAGGTCATAGTTTTAAAAGGTTTAAGGGTATTAATTTTTTTTGATTAAAGAAATAAAATCGTCAAACAAGTAACGTGAATCATGAGGTCCTGGAGACGACTCGGGGTGGTATTGAACAGAGAAGGCTGGCTTGTTTTTGAGACGAATACCTGCGACAGTATTATCATTCAGGTGAACATGAGTGATTTCAACATCTGGGTTTTGTTCCGTGTCCTCACGAGAGATATTAAATCCGTGATTTTGTGAAGTAATTTCACTTTTTCCTGTGACAAGATTTTTAATTGGATGGTTCAGACCTCTATGTCCATGGTGCATTTTATAGGTAGAAATACCGCAAGATTCCGCCATAAGCTGATGTCCTAAGCAGATTCCAAATACTGGCTTACCTGTTGCTAGAATATCCGTAGTTGTCTTTACCGCATAGTCCATGACTGCAGGGTCGCCGGGGCCATTAGAGAGAAAATAAGCATTAGGTGCCCATTCTTCCATTTCAGCAAGAGTTGCTTTTGCAGGAAAAACCTTACAATACACACCACGATCAGACAGATTTCTTAGGATATTCTTTTTGATCCCAAAATCCATACAGGCCACTTTGATTAACGCATTCTCATCTCCATAGAAATAGGGGACTTGAGTACAGATAGTGGAAGATAGTTCCAAGCCATCCATATTTGGAACTTTATCTAAACGTGCTTGCAAGCCATCCAGATCATCTTCAAATTCAGAGCTGATAATAGCATTCATGGCACCTTTCGAGCGAAGATGTCGTACTAGTTGCCTAGTATCTATATCTGCAATCCCTGTGACACCATTTTTCACTAGATAATCCTGAAGAGATCCTGCTGCATCGAGCCGTGAAAAAACATCTGAAAAGGTATTTACTACAATACCTCCGATAGTTGGGTGATCAGATTCCACCTCTTCGTCGATCACACCATAATTTCCGATGTGAGAAGTAGTATTCACAATGATTTGTCCAGTATAGGATGGATCTGTGTAGATCTCCTGATAGCCAGTCATTCCGGTGTTGAAGCAAATCTCACCACCATTTGTACCTGGATTACCGATTAAGGAACCGTGAAAAACAGTTCCATCTGCTAAGAGTAAAGTTGCTTTTTGTTTGATCATTTTGCTTAGTAATTGCCCAAAGTTAAAAATTTATTGGGAAGGAAGTTTAATGAAAAGGGTATAAAAAAAGGATTGAACAAATGTCCAATCCTTTCAATATCGTGAAGTGACTGATCAACTTATTTGTTATCAGTTTCTTCCTCAGCAGAATCAGCTGAAGCTTCAGGAGCTTTAGGCTCTTCAGCATCCTTTGCAGGAGCTTCTTCTTTAGCTGGAGCAACTTCTGCTTTTGCGGTTTCTTCAGACTCTGCAGCCTTACCAGTGCCTCTACGAGATCTTCTGGTAGTTTTCTTAGCAGGTTTAGCGTCTTTCAACATCAATTCGTTGAAGTCTACCAATTCGATGATACACATTTCAGCGTTATCACCTAATCTAAAACCAGTTTTAATAATCCTGGTGTATCCACCTGGACGAGTAGCTACTTTAGAGATTACTTCACCAAATAGTTCGATTATCGCTTCCTTATTTTTCAAATAAGCAAACGCCATACGTCTATTGTGTGTAGTATCTTCCTTAGCTCTAGTCACTAGTGGCTCCAAGTACTTCTTCAATTCTTTAGCCTTGGCAAGCGTGGTTGAGATACGCTTGTGAAGAATCAGCGAAGTTGCCATATTAGAAAGCATTGCTTTTCTATGAGCGGCCTTCCTTCCAAGGTGGTTAAATTTCTTACCGTGTCTCATTATTATTTATTCTTCATCAAGTTTATACTTAGAAATATCCATCCCGAAAGTCAGGTTTTTTTCTTGGATCAGTTGCTCTAGTTCAGCAAGGGATTTCTTTCCAAAGTTTCTGAATTTCATCATGTCAGAAATTTCAAGTTTGGCAAGGTCACCTAAAGTCTTCACATCAGCGGCTTTAAGACAATTGAACGCTCTAACCGATAGGTCAAGATCACTCAAAGAAGTCTTAAGAAGCTTTCTCATATGCAAGAATTCTTCGTCAATTGGCTCCGGCTCTGCTACTCCAGTTGAATCAAGGACCATCGTTTGGTCAGAGAATAACATAAAGTGTTGGATAAGGATTTTGGCAGATTCCTGAAGGGCTTTCTCTGGGTGGATAGAGCCATCAGTGGAAACTTCCATGATCAATTTTTCAAAGTCAGTCTTCTGTTCTACACGCGTATTTTCAACACTGTATTTCACATTTTTAATAGGTGTGAAAACTGCGTCAATAGCGATAGTACCGAAAATTTGTTCTTTTGGTTTGGATTCTTCAGCTGGTAGATACCCTCTTCCTTTTTCCATCGTCAATTCGATCTCAAAGTTTTTGGTTTCGTCAATATGACATATAACCAACTCTGGGTTCAAGATTTCGAAAGAAGAAGTGAACTTAGCAATGTCCCCGGCAGTGAAAACAGATTGATTCTTGATTTCCACAGTGATTTTCCCGTCAAATGCGTCATGCACTTTCTTGAATCTCACCTGCTTAAGGTTCAAAATAATATCTGTAACGTCTTCAACTACACCTTCGATGGTCGAAAACTCATGCACTATACCAGGAATTTTGATGGCAGTGATGGCATAACCTTCCAAAGAAGAAAGCAATATTCTTCTCAGGGCGTTACCAATTGTAACTCCATAGCCTTTTTCAAGTGGCTTGAATGTGAATAGGCCATGAAAATCATCGGCTTTTTCCATCACCACTTTCTCGGGCATTTGAAATGCTAGTATGGACATATATCTCGTTCTTTTTTAAAAGCTGAAAATATTAAAATATTACTTAGAGTATAGTTCGACAATGAGCTGCTCCTTGATATTCTCAGGAATATCATCTCTGCCTGGAACACTGACGAATTTGCCGGTCAATGATGTGCCATCCCACTCTAACCAGGAATATTTATTAGCACCTCTACCTGCTAAGCTATTAGTGATTGCTTCTAGAGACTTTGATCTTTCTCTTACAGAAACTACATCACCTGGCTTAAGTGTAAACGAAGGAATATTAACCACCTCACCGTTTACAAGCACATGCTTGTGAGAAACTAGTTGTCTAGCACCTCTTCTGGTAGGGGAGATTCCCATTCTATATACCGTGTTATCCAATCTTGCTTCTAGAAGCTGAAGAAGGTTTTCACCGGTGATTCCAGATTTTCTGGAAGCAATATCAAACATCTTAGCGAACTGTCTCTCCAATACACCGTAGATGTATTTTGCTTTTTGCTTCTCAGCAAGTTGGATTGCATATTCAGACTGCTTTTTTCTTCTACCTCTACCATGTTGACCAGGAGGGTAATTTTTCTTTGCAAGTGCTTTGCTATGTCCTTCAATAGCCTCGCCAAATTTTCTGGCAATCTTTGCTTTAGGACCTCTATATCTAGCCATTGTATTACAATTTTATGATTAAACTCTTCTACGCTTAGGTGGACGACAGCCGTTGTGCGGCATCGGAGTCACATCGATGATCGTAGTCACATCCAATCCTACATTTTGCAATGTTCTGATCGCTGATTCACGACCAGATCCTGGACCTTTTACAAATACTTCGATTTTTCTCAAACCTAAGTCATATGCTACTTGTCCACAGTTTTGCGCCGCCATCTGTGCTGCGTAAGGAGTATTTTTCTTTGAACCTCTGAAACCCATTTTACCGGCAGAAGCCCAAGATATTACTTGACCTGCATTGTTGGTAAGAGAGATAATAATGTTGTTGAAGGACGCTCTGATGTGAGCCTGCCCTACAGCTTCAACCTTTACTACTCTTTTTTTACCCTTTGCTTTATCGTTTCTTTTCTGAGCCATAATCTAAATCAGGTTTTATTTAGTTGCTTTTTTCTTGTTTGCAACTGTTTTTCTCTTACCCTTCCTTGTTCTGGCGTTGTTCTTGGTATGTTGACCACGAACTGGAAGTCCTTTTCTGTGTCTCAAACCTCTATAGCAACCAATATCTTGTAGTCGCTTGATGTTCAATTGGATCTCTGACTTTAATACACCTTCGGTTCTGAACTCTTCCGCGATAATATTACGGATGGAGGTTGACTCATCGTCATCCCACTCACCTGCTTTTTTATCGAAAGAGATACCGGCCTTGGTCAGGATAGCTTTGGCTGCAGATCTACCTAATCCGAAGATGTAGGTAAGTCCGATTACGCCACGCTTATTGTCTGGTATGTCTACACCTGCAATTCTAGCCATAATTTAACCTTGTCTTTGTTTAAACTTAGGATTCTTCTTATTGATGACATACAAAACTCCTTTTCTACGGATTAGCTTGCAGTCAACACTTCTTTTCTTGATGGATGTTTTTACTTTCATCTCAGTCTTATTTATATCGATATACAATTCTGCCTTTACTCAAATCATAGGGAGACAGTTCCAACTTAACTCGATCACCAGGAAGAATCTTTATATAATTCATCCTCATCTTACCAGATATATGGGCGATCAATTGATGCCCATTCTCTAGTTCCACTTTGAACATCGCATTAGACAATGCTTCCTTAATCGTACCGTCTTGCTCTATTGATGTTTGCTTGGCCATATTAGAATTTAAAATTCTCTTCTATGTATTTATGAGAGGTAAGTACCTCTGTTCTATCTTCAAATATCGCTACTGTATGCTCATAATGTGCTGAAGGTTTTCTATCCGCTGTACGAATAGTCCATCCATCCCGCTCTTGGACAATATTTCGTGTACCAAGATTAATCATGGGTTCAATAGCGATCACCATTCCATCTTTCAGCAAAGGTCCGCTTCCTTTCTTTCCATAATTGGGAACCTCAGGACCTTCATGTAGATTTCTGCCTAATCCATGTCCAACAAGCTCTCTGACTACAGTATAGCCTCTCGCTTCTACGAACTTCTGAATGGCATTACCCACATCACCGATCCTATTTCCAAAAACAGCTTGCTCAATTCCAACGTAAAGTGAATCTTTGGTGGCTTTCAATAAAGCTTTAATAGCAGGAGAGACCTCACCAATAGGATATGTATAAGCGGAATCGCTATGAAAACCTTGGTGAAAGACTCCACAATCTATTGAGATTATATCGCCATCTTTCAATTCATATTTACTGGGAAAACCATGTACTACTACTTCATTCACAGAAATACATAGTGAAGCAGGAAACCCATTGTAGCCCTTAAAAGAAGGTACTCCATCATGATCCCTGATAAACTCCTCAGCAATTTTATCTAGAAAAGAGGTCTTTACCCCTTCCTTGACATGTTTCGCTACTTCCCCGTGGGCTTTGGCTAGTATGTCGGCACTTTCTTTTATTAACTTAACTTCCTCAGAAGTCTTGTAATTGATCATCTTAGGCAACTTGGTAATTTGAAGGATTATTCTTCACATTACCACTCTTCATCATGCCTTCGTAATGTCTCATCAACAAGTAACTTTCAATCTGTCTAAGTGTATCCATGATAACACCTACCATAATCAGTAGAGATGTGCCACCATAGAATTGAGCAAATTCACCACCTACTCCAGATATAATAGCAAGAGCAGGAAGTATAGCTACCGCAGCTAAGAGTATAGATCCAGGAAGTGTAATCTTAGAAATAATTCCATCGATAAATTCCGAAGTAGGAGCTCCTGGCTTTATACCTGGAACGAATCCTCCATTTCTCTTCATATCTTCAGCTATCTGCTCAGGATTAACTGTAATAGCAGTGTAGAAGAAGGTAAATAAGATGATCATTAGTGCGAACAGCAGATTGTATTGCCATGATGTGAAATCACTGAAAGTAGCTCCAATGTAGTTAGCAATATCATTCTCGGAAGCCCAGATCTGCGCAATAAGTGCAGGGACGAACATCAAAGATTGAGCAAAGATAATTGGCATAACACCAGAAGCATTCACCTTTATAGGGATATACTGTCTTTGTCCACCATAAACTTTGCCACCCACTACTTGCTTGGCGTACTGTACAGGGATTCTTCTTGTAGCTTCAGTTAAGGCAATAACCCCAACTACCACGAAGAACAGTACAGCTGCCTCGATAATAAGAAGCAACATTCCTGAAGTACCTTTCTCTAAACCTTCAGCTATAATAGCACCAGGGAACCTAGAAATGATACCAATCATGATTAACATAGAGATACCATTACCAATGCCTTTCTCCGTGATCTTCTCTCCAAGCCACATGCAAAACATGGTACCTGCAGAAAGTAAAACCAAAGAACTAAACATAAATAAGACAGGATCTACCATTACTGCTCCTGTAGGCATGATAGTAGCGGAAACATAACCGATACCTTGTGCAACTGTAATCAGGATAGTCAAAACTCGAGTGATCTGGTTGATTCTCTTTCTCCCAGACTCACCCTCTTTCTGCATTTTCTGAAAATATGGTACTCCGACAGTCAATAACTGCAACACAATGGAAGCAGAAATATATGGCATAATGCCTAGCCCGAAGATAGATGCGTTACTGAACGCTCCACCAAGGAATGTATCGATCAATCCAAAGATACCTTCAGGAGCTTCTCCTAAACGAGAAGGGTCCACACCTGGAAGAACTATGAACGACCCCAATCTGAATATGATCAAAAAACCGATCGTATTCATGATTCTAACTCTAAGGTCTTCGATAGAGAAAATGTTCTTAACTGTCGAAATAAACTTTTTCATTAAATTAAATTGTGTTTACCGTTCCGCCCGCTTTCTCAATAGCTGCTGTTGCAGTTCCAGAAAATTTATGAGCAGTTACGTCTAATTTGGAATTCAATTCACCTCCACCGAGGATTTTGATTTTGTCATTCTTAGAAGCGATACCATGAGAAATCAAAGTCTCCATGTTTACTGCTTCAAGATTGTACTGCTCGGCAAGGCCTTGCAATGTATCCAAATTTACTGGTTTGAACTCAACTCTATTCAAGCTTTTGAATCCAAACTTAGGAACTCTTCTCTGAAGAGGCATTTGACCGCCTTCAAAACCTAATTTAGACTTATAGCCTGATCTTGATTTAGCTCCTTTGTGACCTCTTGTAGAAGTTCCACCTCTACCTGAACCTGTACCTCTACCAATTCTCTTTCGATTTTTGGTAGATCCTTCAGCTGGTGTTAATGTATGCAGTTTCATAATTAAGCTTCCTCCACTTTTACAAGGTGATTAACTTTATTTACCATACCGGCAATCTGAGGCGTGTTTTCAACGACAACTGATTTGCTGATACGACCAAGACCTAGAGCAGTAATAGTTGCTTTTTGATCTTTCGGTCTATCGATGGTACTTTTGGTTTGCGTGATTTTGATCTTAGCCATGATGATTATCCGTTAAATACTTTTGACATTTTAACGCCTCTCTGTTGTGAAACAGCGATCGCATCTCTAAGCTGTACCAAAGCTTCTATTGTAGCTTTTACCACGTTGTGAGGATTAGATGATCCTTTGGATTTTGCCAAAACGTCTGTAACGCCAGCACTCTCCAAAACTGCACGCATAGCACCACCAGCGAGAACGCCTGTACCTGGTGCAGCTGGTTTGATCAAAACAAACCCTCCACCGAATTTACCAATTTGCTCGTGAGGTATTGTGCCTTTCAAAATTGGTACTTTGACCAAGTTCTTCTTTGCATCTTCAATGCCCTTAGTAATTGCATCAGTTACTTCACTGGCTTTACCCAATCCGTAACCAACAACACCTTGGCCATCACCCACTACAACAATTGCTGAAAAAGAGAATCTTCTACCACCTTTTACCACTTTGGCTACTCGGTTGATAGCTACTACTTTTTCCTTTAAATCTGTATCTGTAGCCCTGATAGGCTTTCTTCTTAGTTGAGACATAGCTTATTAAAATTTAAGGCCTCCTTCTCTGGCACCTTCTGCCAAAGCTTTCACATTCCCATGATACAAGTAGCCATTTCTGTCAAATACTACGGAGTCTACTCCGTTTGCAACAGCTCTTTCAGCAAGTTTTTTACCTACTTCTTTGGATACTGATACATTAGCGTTAGCCTTTGCTCCCAATTCTTTGGAAGAAGCCTGTGCCACGGTCTGACCTTTAAGGTCATCGATAAGCTGAGCGTATATGCCAGTATTACTTTTGAAAACTGACAAACGAGGTCTGGAATCAGTACCAGAAATTTTTCTTCTGATACCCTGCTTGATTCTAAGTCTTCTGGAATTCTTATTAAATGCCATAACCTATTATTTTTTAGCGGCAGTTTTACCAGCCTTACGTCTAACTTGTTCACCAACGAAGCGCACACCTTTTCCTTTGTAAGGTTCAACCTTACGCAATGATCTGATTTTTGCGGCAACTTGTCCAATCAATTCTTTATCTATCGATTCTAAGGTAATGATTGGATTCTTACCTTTTGCAGTCTCAGCTTTAATCGCAACCTCTTCAGGAAGCAACATAAAGATGTTGTGAGAGTAACCAAGATTCAATTCAAGAATCTGACCCTGGTTAGACGCCTTATAACCTACACCCACAAGCTCCAAATCTTTCTTGTATCCTTCAGACACACCTATCACCATATTGTTGATAAGTGATCTGTAAAGACCGTGAATAGACTTGTGTCTTTTGGAATCTGTAGGTCTAGTGACAACGATCTCGTTATCTTCTACTTTCACTGTGATATCAGGATTAACATCCTGCACCAGTGTACCCTTTGGACCTTTAACAGTCACAGTACCTTTGTCTGTGACGTCTACAGTAACACCGCCGGGTATATTTATTGGTTTTTTACCTATTCTAGACATGATAGTAAATTAGTATACGTAGCAAAGAACTTCTCCACCAACACCTTCAGTTCGGGCTTCTTTGTCTGTCATCACACCTTTAGAGGTGGATACGATTGCTATCCCAAGACCATTAATTACTCTAGGAAGCTCTGGGTGTTTCACATATTTTCTCAAACCTGGCGTACTAACTCTCTTCAGGCTTACAATAGCATTTTGCTTAGTAACAGGATTGAATTTCAGAGCAATTTTGATTGATCCCTGAGGACCATTTTCTTCAAACTTGTAATTCTGAATGTATCCTTTGTCATGCAATACTTTTGTAATCTCTTTCTTGATGTTAGAAGCAGGAATTTCTACGATTCGGTGAGATGCCTTGATGGCATTTCTCAACCTAGTCAGATAATCAGCTATTGGATCAGTCATTGTATATTATAGTCTAGCTACACCCGATTTGGGCGTGCAAAGTTACGAATTGATTTTTAGAATAAAAACTACTGTCGTTTTTTTACCAGCTGGACTTTGTCACTCCAGGGATCTTGCCTGCTGAGGCCATTTCTCTGAAGGTTACCCTGTTGATACCGAACTTTCTCATGTAGCCTTTAGGGCGACCAGTAAGCTTACATCTATTATGAAGTCTTACAGGAGATGCGTTCTTAGGCAATTTGTCAAGAGCTTCA
This sequence comes from Algoriphagus ratkowskyi, assembly GCF_002150505.1. GTDB lineage: Bacteria > Bacteroidota > Bacteroidia > Cytophagales > Cyclobacteriaceae > Algoriphagus > Algoriphagus ratkowskyi. Next base: position 188,403 of record NZ_MSSV01000004.1, on the reverse strand, counting down.
TAATCACCGGCTGCTTTCAGCGCGGCTCTTCTATCAGCATACTTGGCTACCAGACGCTCTCTTTTTCTCTCACGAGCTTTGATTGACTCTTTTGCCATGACTATTCTTCTTTAGTTTTTTTAACGAAAGGCATTCCGAAAGCCTTAAACAATTCCAAACTCTCCTCATCTGTCTTAGAAGATGTCACAAAAGTGATATCCATACCAGAGATTCTGTTTACTTTCTCGATGCTAATCTCTGGGAAAATAATTTGCTCCTGCACACCAAGTGTGTAATTGCCTCTTCCGTCAAAACCTTTATCTGAAATGCCTTTGAAATCTCTCACACGTGGAAGTGCGATAGTAATAAGACGATCAAGAAATTCATACATCGTCCGACCTCTCAAAGTAACTTTAGCTCCGATAGGCATTCCTTCTCTCAACTTAAAGTTGGAAACAGAAGTCTTTGCGATAGTCGAAACAGCTCTCTGACCAGTGATCAAAGATAACTCTTCTACACCTTGGTCAACCAATTTCTTATCTGCTACAGCAGCGCCGATACCTTTGTTAAGAACAATTTTTTCCAACTTAGGTACTTGCATTATAGAAGAGTATTGAAACTTCTCTTTCATAGCAGGGACGATTTCGTCCACATACTTTTGCTTGATTCTTGGATTAGCCATTGATTACCTCCCCTGATTTCTTAGAGTATCTTACTAATTTACCATTTTCGCCTGCTTTGCGACCAGTCCTAGTGGCTTCACCAGTTTTTGGATCTACAAGTTTCAGGTTACTAATATGCATTGAAGCTTCTTTCTTATCGATACCGCCTTGTGGCTTAGATGCTGTAGGCTTCACATGTTTTGTGATCATATTAAGACCCTCAACGATTGCTCTGCTTTTTAGCTTATCGACGGAAAGTACTTTTCCTGTCTTGCCTTTATCATCCCCTGCGATCACTTTTACAGTGTCCCCAGTTTTGATATGCAGCTTTGTTTGTTTCTTCACTTTTTTTACCATGATTACAATACTTCAGGAGCCAATGAAACGATTTTCATAAACTGCTTCTCTCTCAACTCTCTAGCAACTGGGCCGAAGATACGCGTGCCTCTAGGCTCGTCGTTGTTGTTCAATAAAACAGCTGCATTATCCTCGAAACGAATATAAGAACCATCTTTTCTTCTTATTTCTTTACGAGTACGTACGATTACCGCTCTTGACACGGTACCTTTTTTCATGCTGCTGGAAGATAAAGCAGATTTTACTGTCACAACGACTTTATCGCCGATTGAAGCATATCTCTTTTTTGTTCCTCCCAATACGCGGATTACTAGTACCTCTTTGGCACCTGAATTGTCCGCTACGCTTAGTCTAGATTCTTGTTGGATCATGATTACTTAGCCCTTTCAATAATTTCAACTACTCTCCAACGCTTGTTCTTACTCAGCGGACGAGTTTCGCTGATTTTAACCAAGTCACCTGGGTTGCAATCATTAGTCTCGTCATGAGCCATAAATTTGGTTGTTTTGGTAACGTACTTACCATAGATAGCGTGCTTTACACGACGTTCTATTAGTACAGTGATGGACTTGTCCATCTTGTTACTTACCACCTTACCAACTCTTTCTTTTCGAAGATTTCTCTCTATCGTAGCCATATTCTTTTTGTTAGCTAGTTATTTGGCAGCCAATGCAGTCTTTAATCTTGCGATAAAGCGCTTGGTCTCGCGGATTCTGTTAGGATTCTCTATAGGAGATATCGAGTGCGCAAACCTAAGTTTGGTTAGATTCTCCTGTTCTGCGACTAGTCGCTCGGCGATTTCACTGTTTGAAAGTGAATTGATTTCTGTATTTTTCATAGTGCTTATAATTCAGCGTAATCTCTACGAACAACAAATCTGGTACTTACAGGCAGTTTCTGCTGTGCAAGTCTCAACGCTTCCTGAGCTGTCTCCAGGCTTACGCCTGTAGCTTCGAAAAGGATCGTTCCTGGCTTGATAACGGCCACCCAATACTCAGGAGCTCCCTTACCTTTACCCATACGAACCTCAGCGGGCTTTTTAGTGATAGGCTTATCAGGGAAAATTCTGATCCAAACCTGTCCTTCTCTTTTCATTGCTCTCGTCATTGCGATACGAGCTGCCTCGATCTGACGGGATGTTATCCATCCTGGCTCAAGGGACTTGATGCCAAAGTTGCCAAAAGAAAGCGTATGCCCTCTTTGTGCAATGCCTTTGACACGGCCCTTTTGCATTTTCCTATATTTAGTTCTTTTTGGCTGTAACATGCGTTCTCACTTATGGGTGAAAATTAGTTATTTCTTTTTCTTCGTCTTGGACCGTCATTTCTCTTAGGACCTGCATTACGAGCGCCTTTAGGCTCATTTGCAGCTCCCTGATTAGGAGAAAGATCTCTTTTACCGTACACTTCACCTTTGAAGATCCAAACTTTGATTCCGATCAATCCATAAACCGTAAGGGCTTCTGAAAGTGCGTAATCAATATCTGCTCTCAATGTGTGAAGAGGAATTCTTCCTTCTTTGTACATTTCAGAACGGGCCATTTCAGCTCCGCCTAGACGTCCAGAAAGTTTAACTTTGATTCCTTCCGCTCCCACTCTCATGGATGCTGCTATAGCTTGCTTCATAGCTCTTCTAAAAGAAATTCTTGCTTGAAGCTGCTGAGCGATTGATTCACCTACCAATTTCGCATCCAATTCAGGACGCTTGATTTCGAAGATATTAATTTGAATATCCTTATTCGTGATATTCTTAAGCTCTTCTTTCAGTTTATCTACTTCGGCTCCACCTTTACCAATTACAACACCTGGACGGGCAGTATGAATCGTAAGAGTGATTCTCTTAAGCGTACGCTCGATAATCACTTTAGAAATACCTCCCTTAGGAATTCTGGCAAGGACGTACTTACGGATCTTCTGATCTTCGTATAGTTTTTCAGCAAAGTCTTTCCCACCATACCAGTTGGAATCCCAGCCTTTGACTACACCAAGTCTAAATCCTATTGGGTTGATCTTTTGTCCCATAGTCTGTTCTTAATTTGCCTTTTCGTTTGTTTCTACTACATCAGCGGTAACAGCTTGGTCGTTGAATGAATCAACTATAAGGGTTACATGATTTGATCTCTTGCGGATTCTGTGACCTCTACCTTGAGGAGCTGGTCTTAATCTCTTAAGCATTCTACCTTCATCTACCATTACAGTTTTGATGAAAAGGTCAGCCTCTTCTAGTTTGGCATCAGGGTTTTTCGCTTGCCAGTTGGCTACAGCGGAAAGCAACAACTTCTCAAGTCGAATAGCTCCATGGTTAGGAGTGAATTTCAATATGCTAAGTGCCAATCCTACTCTCTTGCCTCTGACAAGGTCAGCCACAAGGCGCATCTTACGCGGAGATGTAGGTACATTATTTAATTTTGCTAATGCTTCCATGGTTATCTCTTTCCTTTATCTTTTTTGGCAACGTGGCCTCTGAAATTTCTGGTAGGAGCAAATTCACCTAGCTTATGACCTACCATATTGTCTGTAACAAATACAGGGATGAATTTATTCCCATTATGCACAGCGAAGGTATGTCCTACGAAATCTGGAGAAATCATTGATTTTCTTGACCAAGTCTTGATTACCGATTTCTTTCCTGATTCGTTCTGAGCATCCACTTTCTTCACAAGATGGTGCTCGATATAAGGACCTTTTTTTAATGAACGTGCCATAATTATTTAGATCTTTTTACGATGAACTTGTTTGAATACTTCTTAGGAGATCTTGTTTTCTTGCCTTTAGACAATAGACCTTTTCTTGATCTAGGGTGTCCTCCAGAAGAACGACCTTCACCACCACCCATTGGGTGATCTACTGGGTTCATTGCAACACCTCTTACACGAGGTCTTGATCCGAGCCATCTCTTACGACCGGCTTTACCCAATACTACGTTCATGTGATCACCATTGGAAACAGTTCCAACAGTTGCCATACATGTGTTAAGTATAAGTCTCATCTCACCAGATGGAAGTTTTACAGTCACGTATTTCCCATCACGGGCTACGATCTGCGCATATCCTCCAGCACTTCTTACCATTGCTGCACCTTTACCTGGCTTCAACTCCAAACAATGTACAATTGTACCCATTGGAATATTAACAACTGGCATGGCGTTACCCACTTCTGGAGCAACTTGCTCACCGGAAATCACTGTTTGTCCTACTGACAAACCTTCCGGGGCGATAATGTAGGCCTTAGCACCATCTGCGTAATATAGTAGAGCAAGACGTGCCGTTCTGTTTGGATCATACTCAATAGCTTTCACTACTGCAGGTATACCGAACTTTCTTCTTTTGAAGTCTACTATTCGTAGTCTTCTCTTATGACCGCCACCAATATTTCGGACAGTCATTTTGCCTTCATTATTTCGTCCACCTGACTTCTTCAATGGAGCAAGAAGAGATTTTTCCGGCTTCGACGCTGTAATCTCGTCAAACGCTGGAGCTACTCTGAATCTTGTCCCTGGAGTTACAGGCTTCATCTTTTTAATTGCCATGATATAGATTCAATTAAATTTCTCCGTAAAAATCAATCACTTCACCATCGGCTACTTGCACGATTGCTTTCTTGAAAGCATTGGTAAAGCCTGAAACCACTTTAGCTTTAGTGTATCTAGACTTATGCTTTGCAGCATATCTAATGGTTCTGATAGAAACCACTTTCACACCAAACGTTTTCTCTACAGCATGTTTGATTTCTGGTTTCTTCGCGGTTTTCTCCACGATGAATCCATAAACGCCTCTTTCGTTCATGGCAGAAATCTTTTCTGTAATTAAAGGCTGCTTTAGAATATCCATTGTCTTATTTCGATAAAATGGTTTCCAACTTACTGATAGAACCTTCACAGATCACAAGGTGATCCGCATTAAGAACTTGGTAAGTATTTACATCATTTACAGTTACAACTTTCGCCTTTGGAAGGTTTCTGCTGGAAAGGAACACGTTCGTATTTTCCTCAGGAAGTACTAATAACGTCTTCTTATCTCCTAGAGACAAACCATCAAGCAATGCCATATAGCTCTTAGTCTTTGGAGAGTCAAATGAAATGCTTTCCAATACTGACAAGCAGTTATCTTTCACTTTATAAGCAAGTGCAGATTTTCTGGCTAGTTGTTTTACCTTTTTATTCAATTTGAAAGAATAATCTCTTGGCTGTGGGCCAAAAACTCTTCCTCCTCCTCGGAATAGTGGCGACTTGATAGATCCAGCACGTGCACTACCAGTGCCCTTTTGCTTCTTGATCTTACGAGTAGAACCAGCTATCTCATTTCTCTCTTTAGACTTGTGCGTACCTTGTCTTTGGTTAGCCAAGTACTGCTTTACATCAAGGTAGATCGCGTGATCGTTAGGTACCATTGCGAAGATCTCATCAGACAAGCTGATTTTTCTACCTGTGTCTTCTCCTTTTTGATTAATTACTGCTAATTCCATGGCTTACTTCTCTAGAATAACGAAAGAATTTTTAGGACCAGGTACAGAACCAGAAACCAATAGTAGGTTTTTGTCAGCATAGATTCTCAACACTTTAAGGTTGACAACCTTCACTCTGTCTCCGCCCATTCTACCAGCCATTCTCATTCCTTTGAATACTCTGGATGGCCAAGAACATGCACCAATTGAACCTGGGTGTCTGCCTCTGTTATGCTGACCGTGAGTTTGTCCACCCACACCAGCAAAACCATGACGCTTTACTACACCCTGGAATCCTTTACCTTTTGAAGTTCCGATTGCATCTATGAAGTCACCTTCAATAAATACTTCATCAGCCTTCACAGTAGCTCCTAAATTAACCTGGCCTTCAAACTCAACCCGGAAATCTCTGAACTCAACAACTTTGCGCTTTGGAGTTGTACCAGCCTTTTTAAAATGGCCGATTAATGGCTTAGGCGTATTTTTCTCTTTACGCTCACCATAACCCAACTGCACGGCATTGTACCCGTCTGTCTCAATGTTTTTTACTTGCGTCACTACACAAGGACCAGCTTCTATTAGCGTGCATGCGACATTACGTCCATCGGCACTGAAGATGCTAGTCATTCCAACTTTTCTACCTATTATACCAGACATCTTTTATAAGATAATATAATAACCACGAGCATTTGTCTGCCGGGGCTCCTTTTAAAGGACTGCAAAGTTACGGAAATAAAATTCTGCAACAAATGTGAAATCCTAAATTTTAACTGTTATACAAAATATTTCAATTGTGAGTCAGGCATTTATGACCCTAATCCCCCTTGATGAACATCCTAGAGCAAAAAAAACCTGCTCCGTAAAGCAGGTTTTTAATATATTAATCCAGTTCGATCAAACTTTAATTTCTACATCAACTCCACTTGGAAGCTCGATTTTCATCAATGCATCCACAGTTTTAGAAGAGTTAGAATAGATATCAACCAATCTTTTGTATGTACAAAGTTGGTATTGATCTCTTGCTTTCTTACTTACGTGAGGAGACTTTAATACTGTGAATTTCTCCTTTTTAGTAGGCAATGGTATTGGCCCTACTACTACTGCACCAGTGGCTTTCACTGCCTTTACAATCTTCTCTGATGACTTATCCACCAAGCTGTGATCGTATGATTTTAGTTTTATTCTGATTTTCTGATTCATCGCAAATATTATTTAGTCCTTCTGACCTTTTACTGTAGCAATTACACCTTCGGCAATGTTGTTAGGCACTGGCTCATAGTGAGAGAATGTCAATGAAGCCGTAGCTCTACCTGACGTGATCGTTCTTAGGTCTGTAATGTAACCAAACAACTCAGACAATGGTACGGCAGCCCTAACTACGCTTGATGTACCTTTGGTATCCATACCTCTCATCACACCTCTTCTTCTGTTTAAATCACCTGTGATAGGTCCAGTGTATTCATCTGGAGCCACTACGTCCACAGACATAATTGGCTCAAGCAACTTAGGTTGACACCTTTTAGCCGCATCTCTGAATCCAATTCTAGCTGCTAGTTCGAATGAAAGAGCATCTGAATCGACATCGTGGAAGGAACCGTGAAATAATCTTACTTTCATTGACTCAATAGGATATCCAGCCAAAGGTCCATTTTTCATAGACTCAGCAAAACCTTTCTGAATGGAAGGGATGAATTCTTTTGGAATAACACCACCAACAATTCCATTTACAAAGTCTAATCCAGGTTTAATTTCACCGGTTTCAGGATCTGGATCTTTAGCGCTTAGTTCGAATGAAATATCCGCAAATTTACCTTTACCACCTGTTTGCTTCTTGTAAACTTCTTTGTGCTCAACAGAACCAAATAACGCTTCTTTGTAAGCAACCTGAGGAGCACCTTGATTGATCTCAACCTTGAACTCTCTTTTCATACGATCGATGATGATGTCCAAGTGAAGCTCACCCATACCTCTTAAGATAGTCTGTCCAGTTTCGTGGTCAGTATTTACTACAAGAGTAGGATCTTCTTCAACGAGTTTGGCGATAGCCATACCTAGTTTATCAACGTCAGCTTGAGTTTTAGGCTCAATAGCGTAGCCAATAACTGGCTCAGGGAACACCATAGACTCCAACACAACCTTACGGCTTTCGTCACAAAGTGTATCTCCTGTTTTGATATCTTTAAAGCCTACCACTGCACCAATATCTCCAGCTCTTAGAGCATCGATTTGGTTTTGCTTATTCGCATGCATTTGGAAAACTCTTGAAATACGCTCCTTATTTCCAGAACGGCTATTGAAAATGTAAGAACCAGAATTCAAGATTCCAGAATATGCTCTTACGAAACAAAGACGACCTACAAATGGATCTGTTGCAATTTTGAATGCTAGACCAGTGAAAGGCTCAGATTCATCAGGAGAGATATGCACCTCTAATTCCTCATCGTCAATATCATGAGCAATGATATCGTCCTTATCCATTGGAGAAGGAAGCAATTCCATTACTAGATCAAGCATAGTCTGAACTCCTTTATTCTTGAATGAAGAACCACATACCATAGGTACAATCTTCATATCAATCGTAGCTTTTCTCAAAGCGGCAAGGATTTCTTCAGCAGAGATAGATTCTGGATCATCAAAGAATTTCTCCATCAACGACTCGTCATAATCTGCTACTGCCTCTAAAAGATGCTCTCTCCATTCAGCTACTTCTTCAAGCATGTCTTCTGGAATAGGAACTTCTTCGAAAGTCATTCCGAAATCATCCTCATTCCATACGATCGCACGGTTGTTGATCAAATCAACTACACCTTTGAAGGTTTCTTCTGCACCGATAGGGATCTGCAAAGGAACTGCGTAACTGCCAAGCATTTCTTTTACCTGCTTACAAACCTCAAGGAAGTTTGCTCCAGCACGGTCCATTTTATTTACGAAGCCAATACGAGCAACTTTATAGTTATCCGCAAGTCTCCAGTTAGTTTCTGATTGAGGCTCTACGCCATCTACAGCACTGAAAAGGAATACCAATCCATCGAGAATACGAAGGGATCTATTTACTTCTACAGTAAAATCAACGTGACCGGGAGTATCGATGATATTGATTTGGTATTTTTTCTCTTTGTAATCCCAAAAAACGGTTGTTGCAGCAGAAGTAATTGTAATACCTCTTTCCTGCTCCTGAGCCATCCAGTCCATTGTGGCCGCCCCGTCGTGTACTTCACCTAATTTGTGAGATACACCCGAATAAAAAAGTATCCGCTCTGTCGTAGTCGTCTTGCCCGCATCGATGTGGGCAGCAATTCCAATGTTTCTGGTAAATCTTAAATCTCGTTTAGCCATCTAATTAAAATCTAAAGTGAGAGAATGCTTTGTTGGCTTCTGCCATTCTGTGCGTATCATCTTTCTTCTTCACACCGGCACCTTCGCCTTTGGAAGCAGCGATAATTTCGCCAGCTAGTCTGTCCATCATTGTCTTCTCACCTCTTCTTCTGGCGTAGTTGATCATCCATTTCATTCCTAAGGCAACCTTCCTGTCAGGACGGACCTCCATTGGAACCTGGAATGTAGCACCACCAACTCTACGACTCTTCACCTCAACGGATGGAGAAATATTGGTTAGCGCTTTTTTCCAAATCTCAAGACCATTCTCACCTACTTTTTCTTCAACTTTTTCTACTGCATCGTAGAAAATTCTGTAAGCAATACTCTTCTTCCCATCTACCATTAGATTGTTCACAAACCTAGTTACTAGGGTGTCATTGAACTTTGGATCAGGAAGAATATATCTCTTCTTTGGTTTCGCTTTTCTCATTTTTTCTAAATATTAGATTATTTTTTCTTTGCTGGAGCACCTTTACCCGCAGCTACTGGAGCACCTTTTCCAGCTTTAGGTCTTTTAGCACCATACTTAGAGCGACCTTGCTTACGATCTTTAACTCCTGCGGTATCTAGTGCACCACGGATGATGTGATATCTCACACCTGGTAGATCTTTCACACGACCACCTCTGATCAAAACGATCGAGTGCTCTTGTAGATTGTGACCTTCACCAGGAATGTAAGCGTTCACTTCTTTTCCGTTGGTCAATCTTACCCTCGCCACTTTTCTCATTGCAGAGTTTGGCTTCTTTGGGGTTGTAGTGTATACTCTGGTACAAACTCCTCTACGCTGTGGACATGAATCCAAAGCTCTAGATTTTGATTTGGTCTCCAGTGTTACTCTACCTTTTCGTACTAATTGTTGAATAGTAGGCATTAACTGATAAAATTTAGTTTTCCCGTAAACTGTTAAATTTTGGACTGCAAAGGTAAACAAAGTAATAAGAGTAACAAAGCTAAGCAGTTATATTTTCGCTATGCTTCTCCTGGTGTCCCGAAACTAATCGGAAACTGCGGCGCTCCACCCGATTGATTAATCTGTCCAAATGCTGCTTCATACTTCTCGATGTTATCTTTAAGTGCTGAAAGCAATCGTTTCGCATGGTCTGGGGTCACAATTATCCGTGCCTTTACTTTGGCTTTTGGCACACCTGGCATTAAGCGAATGAAATCAATCACAAATTCTGAATTGGAATGAGCGATCATCGCCAAATTAGAATAAACTCCTTCAGCTACTTCTTCTGAAAGTTCTACGTTGATTTGCTGATCTCCTTTTATTTTTTGATTGTCGTCTTGCATAATTGATATGGATTAAAAAAAGGCCTGTCGTGAAACAGGCCTTTTAAATAAAATTACTCAAATATTAAAGGATTGCTTCGCTAGATCTCTTAGCGTTTCGCTCCATATTTTCAGAAAGCTTGTCATACTCATCTTGAGATCCGACAATTACATGCTCCAATCTTCTCTGACCAGTACCGGCAGGAATCAAGTGACCAACGATTACGTTCTCTTTTAGACCTTTCAACATATCTCTCTTACCTCTAATGGCTGCTTCAGAAAGCACCTTAGTAGTTTCCTGGAAGGACGCAGCAGAGATAAAGGACTCAGTGCCCAAAGATGCGGCAGTAATACCCTGTAGCGTAGGTTTAGAAACCGCAGTCTCTGCATCACGTACTTGTACCAACTTAAGATCTTTACGCTTCAAGCTAGAGTTCTCATCTCTCAGTCTTCTAGCTGACAGAATCATACCTGGCTTCAACGTAGAAGAATCTCCAGCATCCATTACTACCTTACGGTCAAGAATATTATCATTCTCTTCTCTGAAAGCCCACTTATCAACTACTTGATTTTGTAAGAATCCAGTGTCACCTGCATCAAGGATTTCAACTTTCTGCATCATCTGACTTACAATCACCTCGATGTGCTTATCGTTGATCTTTACACCCTGAAGACGGTAAACTTCCTGAATCTCATTCACTAAGTATTCCTGAACAGCAGTAGGACCTTTGATCGCCAAGATATCATTTGGAGTGATAGCTCCATCAGAAAGTGGCTCGCCAGCTCTAATAAAGTCATTCTCCTGAACCAAGATATGCTTAGATAAGGAAACCATATACTTTTTGATCACACCATCTTTCGATTCAATGATGATCTCTCTGTTACCTCTTTTGATACCTCCGTATGTTACTACACCGTCGATCTCAGAAACTACAGCCGGGTTGGATGGATTTCTTGCTTCAAATAGTTCAGTAACTCGTGGAAGACCACCGGTAATATCTCTTGTTTTACCTACAGACCTTGGGATTTTGACCAAAATCTGACCAGATCTAACTTTATCACCTGATTCAATTGCCAAGTGAGCACCTACTGGAATATTGTATGATTTGGACTCTTCACCATAATTTACAATAATCGCAGGGTTCCTAGTTCTATCTTTTGTATCGATGATTACTTTCTCACGGAAACCAGTCTGATCATCGGACACTTCCTTGTATGTAATACCTTCTACGATTGCTTCGAATTCAATTTTACCGTCGAATTCCGACAAAATTACTGCATTGTATGGATCCCATTTACAAAGAGTCTGACCCTTAGTAACTTTCTCGCCATCCTTTACATTAATGATAGAACCGTAAGGTGCGTGATTAGAAATCAACGCTTTGCCAGTCTTCGCATCATTAACTTTGATCTCACCAGATCTACCCATGACAACAGTAATACTCTCACCGTCTTTATTGGTAGTCTCGATCAATCGTAATTCGTCGTCAAATTCAACTAAACCGTCGAACTTCGCTATCACACTAGCCTCAACAGCCATGTTAGATGCAGTACCACCCACGTGGAATGTTCTCAATGTAAGCTGTGTACCCGGCTCACCAATAGACTGTGCTGCAATAACACCTACAGACTCACCTGTCTGTACCATATGGCCAGATGAAGTAAGATTTTTTCCGTAGCATTTGCCACAAACTCCTCTACGAGTTTCACAAGTCAATACAGATCTAATTTCGATTTCGTCAATGCCAGATTGATCGATCAAATCAGCTACTTCATCAGAGATCATCACGCCTGATTCAATGATCAACTCATCCGTTGTTGGATGGTAAATATCATGAACAGAAACTCGACCAACAACTCTCTCAGAAAGTGGCTCTACGATATCGTCATTATCTCTAAGTGGCTGAACCATCAATCCTCTTAAACTACCACAATCATCTTCTGTGATAATCATATCCTGAGCTACATCTACAAGACGTCTTGTTAGGTAACCAGCATCGGCAGTTTTCAATGCAGTATCGGCAAGACCTTTACGAGCACCGTGAGTAGAGATAAAGTACTCTAATACATCCAGACCTTCTTTGAAGTTAGAAAGAATTGGGTTTTCGATGATTTCGCCGACAGAACCTTGAAGGTTTTTCTGTGGCTTAGCCATCAATCCTCTCATACCACCTAATTGTCGAATTTGTTCTCTAGAACCTCGGGCTCCTGAGTGCATCATCATATAGATCGCATTGAATCCTTGCTTATCCTCTTCCATCTGTCTCATGAGATCATTAGTCAAATGAGAGTTAGTACGAGTCCAGATATCAATTACTTGATTGTATCGTTCGTTATCCGTGATTAGACCCATTAAGTAGTTGTTCCAAACTTGGTCAACTTCTTCTTTAGCCTTGGCAATCATCGGCTCTTTTTGTACAGGGATAATAACATCATTCAATCCCATTGACAGACCACCTTTGTAGGCCATCTGGAATCCAAGATTCTTAATATCATCCAAGAACAGTGCTGTACGTGCCATTCCACATACCTTAACCACCTTAGCAATAATCTGCTGAAGTTTTTTCTTGGTCAAAAGCTCATTTACATAACCTACTTCTTTTGGCACAAACTGGTTGAAAATCAAACGACCTGCAACAGTCTCAACGATCTCATCCTTGTAACCTCCATCTTCGGTTCTAAGCTGCACTTTACACTTAATATTCGCATGTTTGGAGATTTTCTCTTCATTCATTGCGATAATCACTTCTTCTACACTATAGAAAGTCATGCCTTCACCAGCAACGATTTCTTCAGGAGTAGACATCTTACCCTTAGTCACATAGTATAGACCCAACACCATATCCTGAGAAGGTACAGTAATCGGAGCTCCATTGGCTGGGTTAAGAATATTGTGTGACGAAAGCATCAAAGTAGAAGCTTCCAAGATGGCCTCATGTCCTAGAGGTACGTGTACGGCCATCTGATCACCGTCAAAATCGGCGTTGAATGCAGTACATACCAACGGGTGAAGCTGGATAGCTTTTCCTTCTATTAGTTTTGGCTGGAAAGCTTGGATACCTAGTCTGTGAAGAGTAGGAGCACGGTTAAGGAGCACTGGGTGACCTTTAAGTACATTTTCCAAAATGTCCCAAACCACTGGATCTTTACGATCCACGATTTTCTTAGCTGACTTTACTGTCTTTACAATGCCTCTCTCGATCAATTTTCTGATGATGAAAGGCTTGAAAAGCTCAGCAGCCATATTTTTAGGAAGACCACACTCGTGAAGCTTTAACTCAGGACCTACCACAATCACAGAACGACCAGAGTAATCCACACGCTTACCAAGCAAGTTTTGACGGAATCGACCTTGCTTACCTTTCAACATATCGGAAAGAGATTTCAAGGCACGGTTTCCATCGGATCTTACCGCATTAACTTTTCTAGAGTTATCGAATAGAGAATCTACAGCTTCCTGCAGCATTCTTTTTTCATTTCTCAAAATCACCTCTGGAGCTTTGATATCTATCAATCTCTTCAGACGGTTATTTCTGATAATAACTCTTCTATAAAGGTCATTTAAATCGGAAGTCGCAAAACGACCACCATCCAAAGGTACCAATGGACGCAATTCCGGTGGAATAACTGGAACCATACGAACGACCATCCACTCTGGGCGGTTTTCGATTCTAGTTCTAGCATCACGGAATGCTTCTACTACCTTCAGTCTTTTCAATGCTTCTGCTTTTCTCTGCTGAGAAGTATCAGTAGCTGCCTGATGACGAAGTGAGTAAGAAAGATCATCCAAATCGATTCTTGCCAATAACATCTCCAATGCTTCAGCACCCATTTTGGCGATGAATTTGTTTGGATCTGCATCGTCAAGCATGTGGTTTTCCTTAGGAAGCTTGTCCATGATATCCAGGTATTCATCTTCAGTAAGGAAGTCCAGGTATTGAACTCCTTCTTCTGCTTTGACACCTGCCTGAACAACCGCATAACGCTCGTAATAGACAATTTGATCAAGCTTCTTAGTAGGAAGACCAAGAAGGTAACCGATTTTATTTGGAAGAGATTTGAAATACCAAATGTGCGCAACTGGAACTACCAGTTCAATGTGGCCCATTCGCTCTCTTCTTACTTTCTTCTCTGTAACCTCTACACCGCAGCGATCACAGATAATACCTTTATACCTGATGCGCTTGTACTTGCCACAATGACACTCCCAGTCTTTGACCGGACCAAAGATTCTCTCACAGAACAAGCCGCCCATTTCAGGCTTATAAGTTCTATAGTTGATCGTCTCGGGCTGGGTCACCTCACCGTTTGAGCTATCCAGAATAGATTCTGGGGAAGCCAAACTAATGGTGACTCTGGAAAAATCATTGTTAAGTTTTTTATTTTTTCTGAACGCCATAGTTTTTTGAAAGATATGTAAAGGGCTCTTGCGAGCCCATTCGCTTTATTAATCTAGGGTAATCTCAAGAGCCAAACCTCTCAATTCATGAACCAATACGTTGAATGATTCAGGAATATTAGGCTTAGGAAGGTTTTCACCTTTCACAATAGCTTCATAAGCTTTTGCTCTACCGACTACGTCATCAGACTTCACTGTCAGGATCTCCTGCAGTACGTGAGATGCACCGAATGCCTCTAGTGCCCAAACTTCCATCTCTCCGAAACGCTGACCACCAAATTGAGCTTTACCACCCAATGGTTGCTGCGTAATCAATGAGTATGGCCCGATTGAACGTGCGTGCATCTTATCATCTACCAAGTGACCAAGTTTCAGCATGTATGCAATACCTACGGTAATTGGTTGATCGAATTTCACACCCGATAGACCATCATATAGGTAAGTACGTCCGTAAGCTGGCAAACCTGCCAATTCCAATTCATGAGCTACTTCTTCCATAGAAGCACCGTCAAAGATTGGTGTAGCATATTTCTTATCGAGTACCTGTCCAGCCCAAGCCAATACAGTTTCGAATATCTGACCAATGTTCATACGAGAAGGTACACCTAGTGGATTCAATACGATATCCATTGGAGTTCCATCCTCAAGGAATGGCATATCCTCGTCTCTTACAATTCTTGCTACGATACCTTTATTACCGTGACGACCAGCCATTTTATCACCTACTTTAAGCTTACGCTTCTTAGCGATGTACACTTTGGCAAGCTGAACGATACCCGCAGGAAGTTCATCACCCACTTCAAGTGTGAATCTCTCTCGCTTGAACGTACCCGCAATCTCATTTCTTGAATTGATGAAGTTTTTCACCAAATGAACAATCAACTGATTGATATGAGCATCGTTTGTCCAATCATCAAGAACGATATCTGATATTAAATTAGCCTCTTCCGGAACATTGTAGTTACTCTCATCTCTGTAAGGATTCTTAGCAGGGAAAAGGTTATTTTCAATGTTTTTCAAATTAAACTTCTGCCCTTTAGTGATGATCTCATCACCAAACTTGTGCTTAACGCCCTGAGAAGTTTTTCCATCCAAGATCGTAACCATTTTATTGATCATTCGAGCTCTTAGACCCAAAAGATCTTTAGAGTATCTGCCCTTCAGTTTTTCAACATCCGCTTTAGATTTTGCTCTAATATCCTTGTCTTTCTTAGGTCTTGCGAAAAGCTTAGTCTCGATTACTACACCATTCAATGAAGGTGAAGCTTTCAATGACGCATCTTTCACATCACCAGCTTTATCGCCGAAGATTGCTCTAAGCAATTTCTCTTCTGGAGTCGGATCAGTTTCACCTTTTGGAGTGATCTTACCGATAATGATATCGCCTTCTTTTACTTCAGCACCAATCGCGATGATACCATGCTCATCAAGATTTTTAACAGCCTCTTCAGAGACGTTAGGAATTTCAGAAGTCAGTTCTTCTTCTCCCCTTTTCGTGTCACGAACTTCCAATTGGAATTCTTCCACGTGAATAGAAGTAAAGACATCTTCTCTCACTACTCGCTCAGAGATTACTATAGCATCCTCAAAGTTGTATCCTTGCCATGGCATGTATGCCACTTTCAAGTTTTTACCTAGAGCTAGCTCACCGTTATTAGTAGAATAACCCTCAACTAATACCTGACCTTTTTTCACTTTTTGGCCTTTCAGCACCAAAGGAGTAAGGTTGATCGTAGTGTCCTGGTTAGTTCTTCTGAATTTGATCAAGTTGTAAGACTTGTACTCATCTGTGAAATTCACTAATAATTCATCATCAGTAAGATCATACTTAATGGTGATACGCTTAGCATCCACATAATCTACCACACCACTTGCTTCAGCAATGATGAGAGATCGAGAATCTACAGCAGCTTTTGCCTCAAGTCCAGTACCTACGATAGGTGCTTCGGCTTTCAACAAAGGAACTGCCTGACGTTGCATGTTGGATCCCATCAATGCACGGTTGGCATCATCATGCTCCAAGAAAGGAATCAAAGATGCTGCAACAGATACAATCTGATTAGGAGCTACGTCCATATAAGTGATTTCAGATGGCTCCAATACTGGGAAGTCACCTTCAAATCTTGCCTTTACTTTTTCATTAATAAACTTGCCATTCTCATCCAAAGGCGCATTTGCCTGAGCAATGTTATGATCATCTTCCTCTTCAGCAGTTAGGAATAAAACATCCTCAGCTTTCATACTTGCCTTGCCGTCCTTTACCTTACGGTATGGAGTCTCAAGGAAGCCCATAGAATTCACTTTAGCATGAACACATAGAGAAGAAATCAAGCCGATGTTTGGACCTTCTGGAGTTTCAATAGTACACAAACGACCGTAGTGCGTGTAGTGAACATCTCGAACCTCAAATCCTGCTCTTTCTCTTGATAGACCCCCTGGACCCAAAGCTGAAAGTCTTCTCTTGTGAGTCAACTCCGCCAATGGATTGGTTTGATCCATGAACTGAGAAAGTTGGTTTGTTCCAAAGAAGGAATTGATCACTGAAGAAAGTGTACGTGCGTTGATCAAATCGACTGGTTTAAAGTCTTCATTGTCTCGAACGTTCATTCTCTCACGGATCGTTCTGGACATTCTAGCCAGACCAACACCGAACTGGCTATAAAGCTGTTCTCCTACAGTTCTTACTCGTCTATTGCTTAAGTGATCAATATCATCGACCACAGCCTTAGAGTTAATAAGTCCGATTAGGTATTTTACGATATGAATAATATCTTCCTTGGTAAGGACGATTTTAGTCGAATCGATGTCAAGACCTAGTTTTTTATTGATTCTATAACGACCAACCTCACCAAGATCATAACGTTTGTCAGAGAAAAATAAACTATGAATAACCTCACGAGCGGTTGACTCATCAGGAGCTTCAGTATTTCTCAATTGACGATAGATAACTTCCACAGCTTCTTTCTCGGAATTGGAGCTATCTTTTTGTAATGTATTATAGATGATAGAGTAATCAGCCACGTTCACATCTTCTCTATGGAGAATGATGCTCTTCGAACCTGAATCCAAGATCATTTCAATGTCTTCGTCTGAAAGAACGGTATCACGCTCTAGCAATACCTCATTTCGATCGATGGAAACTACTTCACCAGTATCTTCATCTACGAAATCTTCTACCCATGTTCTTAGAACCCTTGCAGCAAGCTTACGACCAGCTACCTTCTTCATTGCTGTCTTAGTAGCATTGACTTCTTCAGATAACCCGAACAAATCGAGGATATCTTTATCAGAGCCATAGCCTATAGATCTTAGCAAGGTAGTTACAGGGAACTTTTTCTTACGATCGATGTAAGCATACATGACATTGTTTATATCAGTAGCAAATTCAATCCAAGATCCTTTGAAAGGAATAATTCTGGCAGAGTAAAGTTTCGTACCGTTCGTGTGCTTGCTTTGCGCAAAGAACACACCTGGAGAACGGTGAAGTTGTGAAACAATAACTCTTTCAGCACCATTAATTACAAATGACCCTTTCTCGGTCATATACGGAAGATTACCTAAGAATACTTCTTGCTCAATCGTTTCGAAATCTTCATTATCCTCATCATGGCAAAGTAATCTCAACTTTGCTTTCAACGGTACAGAGTAGGTCAAGCCACGGTCAATGCACTCGCTCACCGAATATTTCGGTGGATCTACTGCGTAATCAATAAATTCAAGAGTAAAATTCTCTCTAGAATCACTGATAGGGAAGTTTTCTGCGAATACTTTAAATAAACCGTCTGCCCGGCGTTTTTCAGCTGGTGTATCCAATTGGAAAAAGTCTTTGAAAGACTGCAATTGAATATCGAGAAAATCCGGATAGCTTTTGACCACCTTAATGGAGGAGAAACTTTTCCTTTCGGTTTGATTCTTGATAGCCAAGGTAGTGTATGTTTATGGTGAAATATTAATAGCGATAAATTACAATTTTCGCTTAGAATAATGCAATTTTGAACCTGTGCATAAACAGGAAAAGACCTGACTAAAATAGTCAGGTCTTAGGTGTGAACCCCAACCTAGAAGTTGCGGTTCAGCAAATTATTTGATCTCTACTTCAGCACCAGCTTCTTCCAAAGACTTCTTCAAGCCTTCAGCTTCGTCCTTAGATACACCTTCTTTCAATGCTTTAGGAGCAGAGTCAACTAGTTCTTTAGCCTCTTTAAGACCAAGACCTGTCAATTCTTTTACAAGCTTAACAACTGCCAGCTTTGATCCACCAGCAGCTTTCAAGATAACGTCAAAAGTCGTTTTCTCTTCTTCAGCTGCAGCTTCACCAGCACCGCCACCTGCTACAACTACTGCGCCTGCAGCAGCTGGCTCGATGCCATACTGATCCTTAAGGATGTCTGTCAATTCTTTAACCTCTTTTACAGTCAAGTTCACCAACTGATCTGCAAGTTGCGTAAGATCTGCCATTGTATTTGAAATTTAATATTTGTTTGAATTATTTTTTTAACTTATTTTTCTTCTCTATCAGCAAGCGTTTTAAGCACACCAGTAATATTGTTCTGGCCACTTTGCAATGCTGAGATAAGATTCATCGCTGGAGACTGTAGCAAGCCGATAAGATCGCCTAACAATTCCTCCCTTGACTTCAACTTAGATAGCAATTCAAGATTCTCTTCACCGATGAAAATATCTGCATCGATAGAAGCGCCTTTGAATGCTGGCTTCGATGCTTTTTTACCTAATTTTTTTCTGAAATCCAGCAATACATTTGCTGGAAGATTACTCGTCTCTTTTGAGAAGATAATTCCAGAGAATCCTTTCAATGCTTTATCAGATAACTCCGAAAAGTCAGCTTCTAAATTTTCCAGGGCTTTAGCCACCAAGGTGTTTTTGTACACTTTGTACTCTACTCCTTTTTCGTAACAAGCTCTTCTGAATGCATTCACTTGAGCTACAGAGAAACCTGATGCGTCAGTGATATAGAAGAAAGGGTTTTCTTTAAATTTCTCAGTAAGACCGTCGATTATTACTTTCTTTTCGTCTCTAGTCATGATTAAATTCCTTGAATGCTACCCTTGTCCACTGCAATTCCAGGAGACATTGTACTGGATAAATGAATACTCTTGAAATACGTTCCTTTAGATGATGACGGCTTCAGCTTAGAAATAGTAAGGATAAGTTCTTTTACATTTTCTTCAATCTGCGCTGCAGTGAAGGATGCCTTACCGATACCTGCGTGAATGATCCCAAATTTATCTACTTTGAAATCAATTTTACCCGCTTTTACTTCTCTTACTGCCTTAGCTACATCCAGAGTAACAGTTCCTGATTTAGGATTTGGCATAAGACCTCTTGGTCCTAATACTCTACCCAATCTACCTACTTTCGCCATTACATTAGGCATAGTGATAATGACATCAATGTCAGTCCATCCGCCTTCAATTTTTGCTATGTAGTCGTCCAAGCCTGCGTAATCTGCACCTGCTTCGGTCGCTTCTGCTATTTTGTCAGGAGTACAAAGCACCAATACTTTGATGTCTTTGCCTGTACCATGAGGAAGCGCAACAACGCCTCTTACCATTTGATCAGCCTTACGTGGATCTACACCCAAACGGATGTCAAGATCTACGGAAGCGTCAAACTTCGTCATAGTAATATCCTTCACGATAGTAGAAGCTGCCTCCAGGGAGTACACTTGGCTTGGGTCGTACTTAGAAAGAGCTTCTTTTTGCTTTTTTGTTAACTTAGCCATTGTTTTTTATTTATACTTCCCAAGGGGCTTTTCCAGATACTGTGATTCCCATGCTTCTTGCTGTACCGGCCACCATTTTCATAGCAGACTCAACTTTGAAAGCATTAAGGTCAGGCATTTTGACCGCCGCTATTTCTCTTACCTGATCCCAGGTAACTGATCCAACCTTCTTACGGTTTGGCTCAGCAGATCCGCTCTTAACTTTAGCAGCCTCAAGCAACAGATTTGCTGCAGGAGGAGTTTTTACTACGAAGTCAAAAGTTTTGTCTGAGTAGATCGTAATCAATACAGGTAACACTTGACCAATTTTCTCTTGGGTACGTGCATTGTACTGCTTACAAAACTCCATTATGTTCAGACCCTTGGAACCAAGAGCTGGACCTACTGGAGGCGACGGGTTTGCCTGGCCACCTTTCACTTGTAGTTTTAAATAACCAGTGATTTCCTTAGCCATTGCTTAGTCTTGTTTTTCTACTTGTATAAAGTTTAATTCGACAGGAGTATTTCGGCCGAAGATCTTAACCATAACATTAAGTTTTTTCTTCTCCTCAAAAATCTCCTCTATAATTCCGGTAAAACCGCTGAAAGGGCCGTCCATTACTTTGACAGTCTCTCCAACAATAAATGGCGTATCCAGTTTCTCTGCAAACTCATCAATCTCTTCAACCTTACCTAAAATACGGTTGATTTCTGACTGACGAAGCGGCTCAGGGGTTTTGGAAGCCCCACCTGAGTTAGATCCTAAGAAACCGATTACTCCCGGAATACTTGTAATTACGTGATTGGCCTCACCGTTTGAAAGATCCGCATTGACTAGAACGTAGCCAGGAAAGAAATTTCTTTCTCTAACACGCTTTTTACCGTTACGCATCTCATATACTTTCTCTGAGGGTATTAAGACTTCAGGAATAAAACTACCAATATCCTCTCTAGCAATTTCATTGTCCAGATAGGTCTTAGTTTTTTTCTCCTGTCCTGCTACTACTCTGAGGACGTACCATTTATGTTCAGCCATTCTGTAATGTCAATTCAATTAGAATAAATCATAAAACCATTTCATGATGTTTTCGAATCCCAAATCTACTACCCCTATAAAAAGGGCGAAGATCAAAGATGCTACTAGCACCAATACTGCACTATTCTGAAGAAATGAATACTTAGGCCATGTGACCTTATTCACCATTTCATCATAAGATTCTAGAACAAAGTTTTTCAGATTCATAGTGTACTTAACTTACTTGGCACGGGCAGAGAGATTCGAACTCCCATCAACGGTTTTGGAGACCGCTATTCTGCCGTTGAACTATGCCCGTGTAAATGAACGCTCCGCTAATGGGAACGCAAAATTAGGTATTGATTGCTTAAGAAACAAATGCGATCCCAAAATAATTCGGGATCGCATTGTATAAATAGTCAATCAGTGATTGAAGATTAGTCAAGGATTTCAGTAACCTGACCAGCTCCAACAGTTCTACCACCCTCACGGATAGCGAAACGAAGACCTTTCTCAAGTGCTACTGCAGATAGAAGAGTTACTTCAATAGTAACGTTATCACCTGGCATTACCATTTCAACATTTTCTGGAAGAGTGATCTCACCAGTTACGTCAGTAGTTCTAAGATAGAACTGTGGACGGTATCTGTTGAAGAATGGCGTGTGACGTCCACCTTCTTCTTTCGAAAGAACGTAAACTTCAGCATTGAAGTGAGAGTGAGGCTTCACCGATCCTGGCTTACAGATAATCATACCACGTTTGATTTGTGATTTTTCAATACCTCTTAGCAATAGACCTACGTTATCACCTGCTTCACCTCTGTCAAGGATCTTGCGGAACATCTCAACACCAGTTACTGTAGACTTAAGGCCTTCAGCACCCATACCGATAATGTCAACTCCTTCACCAGAATTCACAACACCTCTTTCAATTCTACCAGTAGCTACAGTACCACGACCAGTGATCGAGAATACATCCTCTACAGGCATCAAGAAATCTTTATCAACTGCTCTTTCTGGGATTGGAATAAAGCTATCAACAGCATTCATCAATTCCATTACAGTATCAACCCACTTTTCTTCACCGTTCAATGCACCAAGTGCAGAACCTGCGATTACTGGGATATTATCGCCGTCGAAATCATAGAAAGAAAGAAGCTCTCTGATCTCCATCTCCACAAGCTCAAGAAGCTCAGGATCGTCAACCATATCAACTTTATTCATAAATACCACGAGCTGAGGTACACCTACTTGGCGAGCCAAAAGGATGTGCTCTCTAGTTTGAGGCATTGGTCCGTCAGTAGCAGCTACTACTAGGATGGCGCCGTCCATTTGGGCAGCACCCGTTACCATGTTCTTAACGTAGTCAGCGTGACCTGGACAATCTACGTGAGCGTAGTGTCTGTTTTCAGTTGCGTACTCTACGTGAGAGGTGTTAATGGTAATACCTCTTTCTTTTTCCTCCGGTGCGTTATCGATAGAAGAAAAGTCTCTTAATTCAGATAGACCCTTACTAGCCAGAACGGTAGTGATGGCAGCAGTCAAAGTGGTCTTTCCATGATCTACGTGACCAATCGTACCGATATTAACGTGCGGCTTGGAACGGTCGAATTGTGCTTTTGCCATGCGTGAAAATCCTCAGTTTAAGTTTAAAGATATATTTAATTTTTTTTCAATTTAATCGAAATGAGCCAACGAGGGGATTTGAACCCCTGACCCCTTCCTTACCAAGGAAGTACTCTACCCCTGAGCTACGTCGGCTTTAGACTCTATTGCTTCCCCAAGATTTCCTTGGGAAAACAAAGAGCGGGAGACGAGGCTCGAACCCGCGACCTGCAGCTTGGAAGGCTGCCGCTCTACCAACTGAGCTACTCCCGCTTGTAATCTTTCGAGATGAAATCATCTCTGGCCGCTCTACCTCTAAGTATTTATTCTTTCGACAAATACCTTGGAGAGCTACTTCCATTTGGATAGGGAATTAACCTTATCCACTTTCGTCCTGCAAAATTAGAAAAAAATTTTGCATTCCGGCAATGGTGTGGGGGAAATAGGATTCGAACCTATGAAGACTTAAGTCAACGGATTTACAGTCCGTCCCAGTTGGCCGCTTTGGTATTCCCCCAACTAGTGTTACTTTTCCTGCCCATTCTCTTGGGCTTTCCTATCGTAACGGATGGCAAAATTAGAAGCTTTTATTAAAGATTCAAAACATGCTTTTCAAATTTGATGGAGTTTTACCATATTTATTTCCAAACAATTATAAATCAATGAATTAATTTTCTACTTCTAGGGTCTCCAAGAAATACTCATAGTAAATTATCAGCTCACTATCCTTTTCTCGGGACGCTACCTCATTGATTCTCTTCAAAATCTCAGCCTCATCTGTAAATCCCAATAAACTCTGAAAAGCACCCAATCGAATATAACTTCGAGAATCACTTTCCATTTTCCCCAACAGATATTTTACCGCATTCTCTTCACCTTCTTCTGGAAAACGTATAAAATACTCTGCTAGGTAACCAAGATAATAATACAAGCCTTCACCTGACAGGTTATTCGCTTGATCTAAAAACCAATTTCCTTTTTCAGAAATTGAATTCGTTATGTAATAATCTGCAACAGGTATAATCATTCGATAGTTGATTTCACCTGCATAACTTTCTATCACCTGAGGGTCTACCTTTCCTGATTCCACACTTACAAGGCCCATCAAAGCTGATCCAGCAACTAAATAGGATGAGTCTTCTGACAATTTTAAAAACGTAGCATAATAATCATCGGGAGAAAAAGCCGATAGCACATCCAGAGCACCTGCCCTCACTGAATTTCTCTGATCACCCTCTGCCATCCTTTGAACTTTTTGAGCTAATTCAGGCGCATCAGTTAGCCATTCTGGATAACCTTGCAAAATAGATAATGCTGATTCTCTTACAGACCAAAACTCATCCTCCAAAGCCTTAGGAATAATAGATTCTAATTCTGTGACAGCTTCCCATGCAGCCAAACTATCTAATGCCTCATATCTGGCTATCCCAAACTTGGATGTCATGAATTGCTGACGCATTTGACTTGGAGATATTTGCATACTCTTTTCCGCTAACAAGTTTTTCTCTTCATCGATGAATACTAGCTCAACTGGAGTTATGTTTTCCAATTCTAACTTTTGCTTAGCTTTTGAAATGACAAACTGCTTACGCTTTCGTTCACCACCTTCGTACCAGCTCACATCCAGAGAAAGCTGATAAAGTGGTGTAGTATCCAAATCTTGAAGCTGCGATACAGAAATTGTGATGTTTGTAGGATCTGAATAATCAACTTCAAAATGAAGTTGTGGATGGCCTTTAGCTAAAAACCATTGGTTGAAAAACCAATTCAAATCCTCTCCGCTCACTTTTTCAAGCGCTAAACGAAGGTCATTTACCTCTACATTTTCAAATGCATGCTCCGTCAAATAGTATCTCAATCCTTCGTAAAACGCATCCACACCTAAATATTCTCTGAGCATGTGCATAATAGCCCCACCTTTGGAATAACTGTGTGAATCAAACATGTCTTCAGCATTTTCATACTCAAATCGAATCAGGTCAACCTGAGTAATTGCTGCTTCTGAAAAGTAATTCTCTGTCTCTGCAATCAGCTTCAGCTTAGCTTCATCTACACCATATTTGTACTCATTCCATAGGAACTCACTGTAATTAGCAAATCCTTCATTTAGAGTTAAATTTGACCAAGATTCGGTGGTTACATAATCTCCAAACCACTGATGAAAAAGCTCATGAGCTATAATATAATCCATCTCAGAGTCAATTGCCTCGCGCTCCGTCATTCTTAATTCTTCCATAAATATGGAAGCAGTAGTATTTTCCATCGCACCTGACACGAAATCCCGAACTACTATCTGATCATACTTGGGCCAAGGATATCTCACTCCTGTTAGCTCAGAAAAGAATCCAATCATTTCAGGCGTATTCTTGAACACTAGCTCAGCTCCTTTTTCGTATCCTTTTTCCACAAAATAACCTAAGGGAATATCTTCCCAATTTGCTTCCACTTTAGCAAAATCTCCAATAGCAAAAGCTGCTAAATAGGCCGCATGTGGAAGCTTCATCTCCCAATAATCTTTCCTCAAGCCATTTCCCAAATCTTCTTGTTTGACTAACTCACCATTCCCTATAGACACCAACGTGTCGGATACCGTGAGCTTGATCAGCTGAGTGAATTTTTCATTTGGAGAGTCAATTGTAGGAAACCACTTGGAATTATGTGCTGTCTCCCCTTGTGTCCAAATCATTGTTGGTTTCCCTGTAACCGTGTCTAGTGGATCAATAAAATAAAGCCCTTTTGTATCAGTGATAGCTCCGCTCCCACCTCCAGAATTTCGCTCGGGAAAAGCAGTGTAATCGAATTCAATTTGAAAAGTATCTGATCTTGTTAATTCTCTCGGTAAATAAATACGGATTTTTCCCTCCTCATACGCATAGTTCACCGATTCATAACTTCCTTTTTGGGTGAAAAAAATTTCATTAAACTCGAAATCCTGTGCATCAAGGATCAATTCTCTAGTTGGATAAAAATATGGTTTGATAGTCAGCTCAGCTTTCCCGCTGACCGTCTGATTCTCATAATTAAAGGACAGATCCAACTCTGTATGCAGGATGTCGAAACTTTTCTTTAATGAAGGCCTATAACTAGCAATTTCTTGCTCTTTATCGGCAATATGTTTTTGCAAAGCTTCACTGGTTACCTTTTTTAATGGAATTTCTACAGTTTCGTTTTTCATCTTCGCCTGATTAGGCGCTAGGCTTGACTTACAGGAAGTAGCAAAAAGGGATAAAAAAACAATTGAAATTGTCAGCGAGGACTTCCGGAAATCAAGGTTCTTTAAGGTCAATTGATTCATATTTAAAGCGTAAAAAAGTTTCTGTTTTAAGGGAAATTGTATATTCGGCTTCAAATTAATAGGAATGTTTACAGTTACCATCCAAAACAAAAGCTATTCGGTAGAAAAAACCGACGACGCTATCCAAGTTGACAGCAAAATAATCAAATGGGATCTTAAATGGATTTCAGATCGAAAAATCCATCTAATCCATGATAATAAGTCGCTGGAAGCTGAATTGATTTCCATAGATAAAGAGACTAAAACTATTCAAATAAAGCTTGGAAATAAAATCTCAAGCCTGCAGCTTAAGGATAGATTTGATGTGCTCCTGGAACAAATGGGAATGAATAATTCTGCTTCCCAAACATTGAAAGAGATCAAAGCTCCTATGCCTGGACTGATCCTTAATTTAAATGTCACTCCTGGGGATGAGGTCAAAAAAGGAGATGTAATCCTAATTTTGGAGGCGATGAAAATGGAGAATATAATCAAATCACCTGGAGACGGCGTCGTGAAGGCAGTGAAAGTTTCGCTCAATCAAAGTGTGGAAAAAAATCAAGTCTTGATTCAATTTTAACTTTTAAGCCTAGCTTAATGAATTGAAGAAATTATATTTGTCGGATTATTTTGTGCAATTCGGACTAAGTCCGATCCTCTTTCAGTCAATTTGCTAAAGTTTTTTAGCGCCAATCTGAGAATTGTACGCCTCAAATTATTACAACAACAGCGAAAACAACCTCTGAAATTCAATACCAAACATTTGAAATCGAGCATGACGCAGAACGTTACACAGGGGTATGATTTCCCGACATGCGAGATTCCATCTGACCTTCATAACCAATAACTAACAGATGAAATACAAGAGAATATTGCTCAAACTCAGTGGAGAAGCACTTATGGGTGACAAGAATTATGGCATCGACCCAGTAAGACTTCAGCAATACACGGAGGAGATCAAAAAAGTACGTGACATGGGAGTGGAAGTTGCGATTGTAATTGGAGGTGGCAATATTTTCAGAGGCGTGCAGGCGGAGTCATCAGGAATGGACAGAGTACAAGGTGACTATATGGGCATGCTCGCTACTTTGATAAACGCCATGGCATTGCAAAGTGCACTCGAGCAAGGTGGAATGTACACACGCCTGATGTCTGGAATCAAAATCGAAAGTGTTTGCGAGCCTTTTATTAGAAGAAGAGCAATCCGTCACTTAGAAAAAGGCCGCATCGTGATTTTCGGAGCTGGTATTGGAAATCCTTATTTCACTACGGACTCTACTGCAAGTTTGAGAGCTATCGAAGTAGAAGCTGATATCGTTTTGAAAGGAACTCGAGTGGACGGAGTCTATACTGCCGATCCAGAAAAAGATCCAACAGCCACAAAATATAGAACAATTTCATTTCAGGAAGTGTACGAAAAAAACCTCAACGTCATGGATATGACGGCCTTCACCCTTTGCCAAGAAAATAATCTACCAATTATTGTATTCGATATGAATGTAGAAGGAAACCTTAAAAAACTGGTTGAGGGAGAAGAAATAGGAACTTTGATCACTTCACTTTAAGCTTATAAA
Source organism: Algoriphagus ratkowskyi (assembly GCF_002150505.1). GTDB lineage: Bacteria > Bacteroidota > Bacteroidia > Cytophagales > Cyclobacteriaceae > Algoriphagus > Algoriphagus ratkowskyi. Next base: position 160,723 of record NZ_MSSV01000004.1, on the reverse strand, counting down.
TCATGGAAGAAATCGAATTATACTTAGACGAAGCAAAAGAACTCATGCAGAAAGCGGTAACTCATACCTCTGCTGAACTTTTAAAAATTCGTGCCGGTAAAGCCATGCCAAACCTCCTTGACGGAATTATGGTGCAATATTATGGAGCTAACACTCCACTCAGTCAGGTATCATCTGTCAACACGCCTGATGCTCGAACTCTCTCTATCAAACCGTTTGAGCGCACGATGATCTCTGAGATCGAGAAAGCTATAATCAATTCAGATCTTGGTCTTGCTCCTCAAAACAACGGAGAAGTAATCATTTTGACCATTCCGGCGCTTACTGAAGAGAGGCGTATTAACTTGGTAAAACAAGCCAAGCATGAATGTGATGGTGGGAAAATATCACTTAGAACTGTGCGCAAGGATATCAATGACGAGTTGAAAAAACTACAGAAAGATGGCGCTGCTGATGATGAAATAAAAAGAGCTGAAGATGTAGTACAAAAGTTAACTGATCAGTTTTCGACTAAAATTGATGAGATTCTAGCGAAAAAAGAAATAGAAATCATGAAAGTATAATCAATAAAAAACCCGGTTTTAAACCGGGTTTTTTATTATCTCAATTTTTTCAAATTAGTTGATTTGGATAAAAGTGGCTACTCCAAATCTTACCCCCCCTCTTAGGAATTTTGTGTCCTCAAACCCTGCACCCATTTCCACACGGAACACTCTAAACAGATTATCCAACGAATAACCAACTTCCCAATAATTTGGCGAATTTTCTGTCTTCAAATAGTTAAAGAAAATATTCTCCCTTACTCCAGAAAATCTTAGCATAGGCAATTGTGTGAAAATGAATTTCCTAAACTGATAATGCACTATTCCGGAGAAGTACTTCGAATTCGTACTGTACTTGTAATAGTCCATAAAGCGATAGTTAGACGCTGGCCCAAAGTTGGAGAAAATTGTTCTGTTTCCTCCGAAATGCTGGAAATCCGGAAAATATACCTGCTCATTTGTCAGAAATGCACCTGCAGAAAGATTGAAATCCAGCTTTCCACTGACTCCAAATGTATAACTGTGCTGGACACTAAGTTCCAAATGGTCGAAATCGGCAGCTTTCCCATCACTACTTATCCCTCCAAATGCCTTGTTATAAGCCAGTTTAATTAAAGGAGATCGCTCATTTATAGGATATTTCCTGCCATTACGAATCCCGTATTTGATTCCTGGCCGCCATTCCAATTCAGCATTCAATTTCAATATATCATGATCCCCAAATGAGCCTGGATCAGTATCTACATTCTCTGGTTGATTGGAAGTATATACTCTTTCAGGCTTAGTATACAAGCTGTAATTATTGGTATTGAAAAGCTCTTTGCGATGAGCATAAGTCATATTCACACGATAAGTAATTCCTCCGTTGATACGATGTGCCCAATAGGCTTGCGCAAAGTCCTGCTCATAGAGCTTCATGTAATTTTGTCTGAAAAGCAAGGAGTACAGTGCATTCACTTGCTCATTAATTGGCTCACCACCGTTGAATTGATAAATGTATCTTCCTCCTTTCAGCCCAAAAGTCGTCCCCGAAATAGGCAAGGTGCTAGACCATCTAAAATCAACTTTTCCATAAAAGCGATCACTCGAGAATCCATACCGAAGTTCCGGTTCAATATTGAAACTTTTCCGATTAATACTTACACTATCAGCCAGTTTAACCGATGATTCCTTTCTATAAAACAAACCCATTCCGAGCTTAAACCCCTCCACGGTATTAAATGAAATCTTGGTCCAATTTTGTGTAAAACCCAACGAAACTCCATTACCCATATTATAGGTGCCACCATTCATGATATCTAATGGTTTCAACTTTCGACTCGCCTTTTTAGCTATAGAGTCCACATCGCTCATTTTGGCGGCATCTACCATCGCTACACTATCGTCTCGCTGATATCCCTGAATCTCACTTTCAGTCAACGGAACGGGACGAACACTATCCCAATAAGCTTGATTATACTTTTTGGCTAATGAATCTACTTCATAATAGCTTTCTTGAATCACGTCTGGCTCTGTCTGTTCCTTCTGAGACTCCTTCTCATATTCATTCAGCAACTTACGGTACTCTTTTCGGGTTTTTGGTTCTTCAGACGCTAGTTGCTCCAAGGCAGATACTGACTTACTGTACTTCACCGCATCTTCCGGCACTTCTTGCACTTTCTCGTCAATAATTTCCGGCACCAATTCTAAATCAGGATTCAACTCTATTTCGTATTCTCTAGTAGAAGCTAGGTATTTAAAATCACCCTCAAAGCCCAACATTTTCCCTCCGAAATCATAGGTGTGGGTAAGCGGCATCCATACATTATCAGCGACAGGGGCATATTGTTGCTTGGCTTGAATCTGAAATCCCAAGAGAGAAGTTTGCAGATTCAAGCTATGTATTGCCCACAGATCTTCTATGATGTAGATAAACCCTTCAAAAACCTGCTCACCGCGAGACCTTGGAGTGACTTTAATCTTGCTGACCATTACGTTCTGGTCAAAAAAGCTTCCTTCATATTTAAACTTATAGTACTGAAAAGCTAATCGAGAAAGTGGCGAAATGATTCCGTTTATTTTCTCTTGATAAAAAGTCGTCTGGATATAAGGGGCTGGTGAAGTTGATTGATTATCACCATTTGTACGAATAGAGAGCACTTTTTCCTCCACTTTATTGGGCTGTGTGAAAGTGATTCTAGATACCGATTCAGAGGTGTATGCTTCATTTAGCTTCAAACCTTCTTTTGCTAAGGTTTTCTCAAGAAAAAACGGAGCATTAGTAAGCTTGCCAGTTCCCTTGAGGTAGACCGTCATGCTGTATTTCTGGATCTGAAGCCTATGGTATTTGGCTTTTGCTATCGCTTTGCGCATAATAGTCAACGCGGGATCTTCCGCTCCTGCCCTCACTTCTACTTCATTCAGCGTGTATATTTGAGGCTCTAGAACAAAGTTCATAGTAATCCATTCATCTCCCACTATAATCGTCTCGAGTTGGGATTTGTATCCAAGGTATTGCACCAACACATCATAAACGCCTTTAGGAAGTTTGTATTCGTAATTACCTTCCTCATTGGTAGGTACTCCATCACCAAGATTTCTTACATAGACAGAGGCAAATGCTAGAGGCTCACCATCAGCTGACTTCACAATTCCTTTGATACCTTGAGCTGCGGAGAAATGGCTATTAAATACTGCTATTAATGAAATGCCTATGAAAATAATTAAGCGTACACGTTTTTTCATAAAAGTCGGTTAGTGCCTCAAGTTAAACAGCTTTTCAAAAACGACCTTTTTATACCATTTGTTTTAAGTTGATTTAGTATATATCTGCTAAAATTTAATAGCTAGAAAATGAGAAAATCGAAATGAAATGTCAGCCTAAAATGGATGATTTAGAGCGTTTTTAGCATATAAACCTTGTTACTAATTTTCGGGATCAAAGGCAACTTTAATGAATTTTTCAAAAATGTATTTAAGGAGAAAAAGTTTGCTGGAACCAAAAGAATATTTTTTCGGATTTTTTAAAAAAAAGACGATTTCGTGACTTTTCGAAAAAGGAAAACGATTTCCATTAGCAATTTAACATTGAATGATTAATTCTATTGCTTAATCAGTAAATAAAACATTATTCTGTTAAACCGATTTTTTTAATAACCTAATGACTCAAATGTTAACTTTTGCAAAATTAAAAATATTAGTTCATTTTCGGTACGAGATACTTTTCGGAATTTGTATTTCACTCATATCAAACAATCAAATCCTATGAGAAACTATTTACTAAAACAAAAAACGTTTCTACTTGCCTTGGCGCTAATTTTCTGCGCCACTCTCGTAGCTAACGCCCAAAGTAGAACTGTGACTGGTACAGTCATGGATCCTATCCTTGGAGAATCTGTACCAGGAGCTACTGTCCTGATCAAAGGTACTACTCGTGGAACTTCCACAGATTTAGATGGGAAGTTTTCCCTCGACCTACAGCCAAATGATCAGGTACTTGTCATTTCTTTCGTTGGATATATTGTCCAGGAAGTAGAAATCGGAAATCAAACTGAAATTACTATAAATCTAGAAGAGGATATTCAAAGTCTAGAGGAAGCTGTGGTTATTGGCTACGGATCTCAAGATAAAAAGGAATTGACCTCCGCTGTGATATCAGTAAAACCAGAAGATTTTAACAAAGGTAACATCTCTAATCCGGCTCAATTACTACAGGGTAAAGTTGCTGGTCTTTCAGTAACTAGACCAGGAGGTAATCCTAACGGGGGCTTTAATGTAAGATTGCGAGGTCTTTCTACCTTCGGAGCTAACTCTTCTCCTCTTATTGTATTAGATGGAGTAATCGGAGCAAATCTGGACAACGTAGATCCGAATGACATTCAATCCATCGACGTATTGAAGGATGGTTCCGCTGCCGCAATCTACGGAGCTAGAGGTTCATCTGGGGTAATTTTAATTACAACCACAAAAAAGGGTAGTAAGCAAGGGAGAGCTGACGTATCCATCAATGCTTTTGGTACAATGAACCAAGCGACTAATCTAATCCCGATTCTTTCTGCAGACGAGTTTGTAGCAAGGGGTGGCACAGACTTCGGTAGTGATACTGATTGGAGGCAAGAATTGATCGATGATGCCTACTCATATACCACCAATGCTAGTGTTTCTGGAGGATTCGAAAACACTAATTATATGGCATCAGTCAATTATCGTGATAATCAAGGTATCGTGAATGGCGTATCGAATAAGAGACTAAATACAAGAATCAATCTTTCTCAAGGCGCATTTAACAACAAATTGAGATTCAACGTCAATCTATCATTCACAAATGTAGATTACGAAAACATCAACGATGCAGCTTTCAGATACGCTACACTTTATAATCCTACAGCACCAGTTTTTGAAAACACTCCAGCTGCAAACGAGAGATTTGGCGGTTACTTCCAGCGAGATTTGTTTGATTTCTATAATCCAGTAGCATTAGCTAATCAGCAGAAATTCAATGGTACGAATAAATCATCTTTGACTTCTTACAGAGCTGAGTATGACATCCTTACTAACTTGACTATCTCAGCACAGTATTCAGAAGACAGAAATAACAATCTTTCAGGTGACTTCTGGTCCAGACAGGATTTCCAAGTAGGTTTGGGAGCCGGTGGATCAGCTCAAAGAAGAACTTTTGACCGTTCGCAGAAGATTTTCGAAACTACCTTGAGATATGAGTTAGACGTATCAGACAAATTGAACATGACGCTATTGGGTGGAGCAGCTACCCAAAAATCCTTTTCTCAAGGATTCAATGCTAGAGTGAGACAATATCTATTTGACTTAGGATGGAACAATCTAGGTGCAGGTGCTATCCGATTAGGTAATAATACGGATGTAGCTTCTTTCGCAAATGAAGATCAGCTTAATTCTCTTTTTGGTAGAGCGAATTTCAATTGGGACAACAAAATATTTTTCTCTGCATCTGTAAGAGCGGAGACTTACTCTGGATTTGGTGAAAACAATCAAACTGGTGTTTTCCCTGGATTAAGTGTGGGTGCTGATTTTACTCAGCTATTTGACATGGGAGTCTTTAGCACGTTCAAACCTAGAGCATCATTCGGTATCACAGGTAACCTTCCTCCATCACCTACATTGGCGTTGGGAGCTTATGGAAACGGAAATAGAATAGATCTAGATGGAGATCCACTTACACAGAATGATGTGTTTGTAGGTATTGTGCAGAATTCTAATCCTAACAAAGACCTAAAGTGGGAGACTAAGCAAGAAATTAACTTCGGTGTGGATTTCGGCATGTGGAACAACAAAGTGACTGGAGCTATAGATTACTATGTTAGAAACATTTCTGATCTTCTTTTTAACGTACCAGTAGCTACAGGAGCACCAAATCCATTTGACCCAGGAAGATTCAACACTGCATCATCCACTTGGGTAAACTTGGCAGACCTTAGAGCTGCAGGATTTGAATTTGCTGTTAATGCAAACAACATCAAATTGGGCCCTCTTTCCTGGAGTCCAGGAATGAACTTCACCATCTATGACAAGACTACTATCGAAAGCTTATCTGCTGGAGAATTGGGATTTGATGAATTAAGATTTGCTACACCAGGATCTCCTGGTCAAAATAACAATCCTATCATCTACAACAGAGTTGGTCAAACATTGGGTGATTTCTACGGTCCTAAGCTACTTGGTTATACGGAAGATGGGCAATATATCCTATCTACTGATGATCCAAACGAATACGAGAAATTAGGTAATGGCCTTCCAAAGGGTGAATTTGGACTTGCCAACAACTTTGGATGGGGTGGATGGAATCTTAGCTTCTTCTTCAGAGGAGCTTGGGGATATGATTTGTACAACTCCTATAGAGGATTCTACGAAAATGCTGATGGAGCATCTAACACTTGGAACTCAGTCGTAACTGACAAAACTCCAACGTCACCATTGGTAACATCTACTCCTACCTTCAACAGTTCTTATCTTGAGAACGGTTCGTTCATCAGATTGGACAACTTAGAATTGGGTTATAAATTTAATACCCCAGGCAGTAATTTGAATTCATTCAGAGTTTATTTTGCAGCCCAAAATCTATTCACCATCACAGATTACACCGGTATTGATCCCGAAATCAGACTTACAGATGCTGAAAACGGGAATGGGTTTACGACATCTTTATCTCCGGGTATTGAAAGAAGAAACACATATTTCCAGACTAGATCATTCACGCTAGGAGTAACTGCCAATTTCAAATAATAAATTTAACTACAGAGATATGTTAAAATATATAAGTAAAATTTGTGTCATGGTACCAGCTTTATTGCTGCTGGGATCATGCTGGGAACTAGACCAGGAAGTCCTGGATGGAGTAACCCCCCAAGATGTAGCCAATAGCACTAATCCTCAATTGATTAACGTGTTGAAAGCTTCAGCATATTCTAGAATTGTAGGAGGTTGGGGTGCACACAACGGTATATGGGCAATCCATGAAGTAGCGTCTGACGAAATGGCAATCCCTCAAAAAGGTGCTGACTGGGAAGATGGAGGCCTTTGGCTAAGAATTCACAGACATACATGGGGGCCTTCAGAAGAAGCGTTCAATAACAGCTGGAACTATTGCTTCACTGCAGTGGGTGAAATTAATAACTTGATCATATCATTCCCTGATGTAGAATTATTGGTAGCTGAGCTTAAAGTATTGCGTGCATTACCTTATCTATGGTTGATTGATGCCTTTGGAAATGTTCCTATCATAACTGAAACATCAACAGGAGGAAACCCAACTAATAATACTCGTAAGGAAGTATTCGCTTTTATTGAGAGTTCTATTTTAGACAACATTGATTTGTTAGAGAAAAAAGACTCCAAGACTACAATGAATTATTACACCGCCAAAGCGATGCTTGCTAAGCTGTACATAAATGCAGAAGTCTATACTGGTACTCCAAGATGGGCCGATGCAGAAGCAGCAGCTAATGAGGTAATCAACAGCGGTGTGTATTCTCTATCATTCAATTTTTTCAGTAATTTCTCTACCAGAAATGGGGGTTCTACTGAAAATATTTTGACACTTCCTTATGATCAAAATAATGCGGGAGGATTTAATTTAGCGCAAATGACTTTACATTACTTAAGTCAGAACACGTTTAATCTACAAGAGCAGCCATGGAATGGATACGCTTCATTGGAAGAGTTCTATAACAAGTTCGATGATAATGACGTGCGTAAAGCAAGTTTCTTGGTAGGCCCACAATTCGCCGCAGACGGCACTCGTCTAAATGACATCTCTGCTGAACCAGGTGATCCCGATGGACAACCACTTACGTTCACTCCTAAAATAAATGAGCTCAGTCCAAATGCATTCAGACAAGCTGGAGCAAGAGTAGCCAAGTACGAATATGCTACAGGTGCTGGATCTAGCCTAAGTAATGATTATGTGCTGATCAGATTAGCAGATATCATCTTGATCAAAGCTGAGGCAGCGTTCAGACAAGGTAAAAATTCAGAAGCTTTGGCTGCATTGAACCAAGTCAGAACAAGAGCTTCCTTGCCTGCACTTGCATCAATCAGCGCGGATGATATTTACAATGAAAGAGGTTTCGAATTCTTTGCAGAAGGAATAAGAAGATCAGATCAGATTAGATTTGGTAAATTCAATCAACCTTGGTGGGAAAAGGGTGCATCTCAACCTTTCAGAGGACTGTTCCCAATTCCATTACAGCAAATCAACGCTAACCCTAACCTGACCCAGAATCCTGGTTATTAATAGGTTTTAAATTAAAATTATTGACAGGAAGTGCGCTTAGGTGCACTTCCTTTTTTGTCAAATAATCATGAAAATTAGGAACTATTTCCTACTGCTTACCCTAATCTTTTCCTCTTGTACCAAGGAGGATACAAGTCCAAGTACACTTTTCAAACTGCTGACACCAGAAGAGACAGGCATATTTTTTAAAAATGACCTTGCCTATACAGAGAAAATCAATCCTTATACGTTTCGGAATTTCTATAATGGCGCGGGAGTAGCATTGGGAGATATTAATCAAGATGGTTTGCTGGATATATTCCTGGCAGGAAATCAAACCTCCAACAAACTTTACCTCAATGAGGGAAACCTCAAGTTCAAAGACATTACCGAAGCAGCTGGAGTAGAAAGCAATGACATCTGGTCCACAGGAGTAAGCATAGCAGATGTTAACGGAGATGGACTTCCCGATATTTTTGTTTGCAAATCTGGTCCGTTGGAAGGCGAAAAAAGACACAACGAGCTATTTATTAACCAGGGAAATACCACATTCAAAGAAGAATCTAAGAAGTATGGATTGGATCAAATTGGTCTTTCTCAGCATGCCATTTTTTTTGATTATGATAAAGATGGTGACCTTGATCTCTATCTTTTAAGCAATTCCCCCCGTTCCGTCGGCATATATGATCTGCGCTTGGGGCAGCGCGAAATACGAGATCCAGAAGGAGGTAACCGATTATTCAGAAATGATACAGACCATTTTACGGATGTAAGTGAAGCGGCTGGGATTTTTGGTAGTGCGATTGGCTATGGACTTGGAGTCACTGTGGCTGATCTCAATGATGACTCTTGGCAAGATCTCTACGTTTCCAATGATTTTTTTGAGCGTGATTATCTCTACATAAATAATCAAGACGGAACCTTTACAGAAAAACTTCCTGATTTACTATCTGAGATTTCTATGGGATCCATGGGCGCAGACATTGCTGATCTGGACAATGATTCCAGACCCGATATCTTTGTCACCGAAATGCTACCGAATACCTTAGCACGAATAAAAACCAAAACTCCTTTGGAAGAATGGGACAAATACCAAGCAAACATCAAAGCTGGCTATCATCAACAATTTACCCGGAATACCTTACAGCGGAATCTTGGCTTAAGTCCTATAGATGGTCAACCAATCTTTGCTGAGATTTCCAGACAAACAGAAATGGAAGCCACTGATTGGAGTTGGGGAGCTTTGATCTTTGATGCAGACAATGACGGTTTGAAGGATGTCTTTGTAGCAAATGGAATAGTGAAGGATTTAACGGATTTTGACTTCGTAGATTTCTACGTCAACAATCAAGAAAAAATAGAGGGATTCAGAAAGGACTCTATCCTACTCACTTCCATGATTGATGCTTTTCCATCAAATCCCCAACAAAATTATTGGTTCAAAAACCTTGGAAATTGGAGTTTTGACAATCAAGCTTCTGCCCAGGGATTAACCCAAACTACCTTCAGCACAGGATCTGCATACGGAGATTTGGATAATGATGGCGACCTGGATTTGGTCATCAATAATCTAAATGATTTTGCTTTCATCTATCAAAACACGACTATAGACACTAAAAAAGGGAATTTCTTACAATTGGATCTGGGACAGGCGTTCGGAACTCAGGTAACTTGCTATTCAGGATCACTGGAATTTTATCAAGAATTTCAGCCTGTCAAAGGCTACATGTCATCTGTGGATCCAAAGCTCCATTTTGGACTGGGCCAGATTCAGGTATTGGATTCGGTCACTATAAAATGGCCGGATGGAAATGTCACTACTTTGGAAAAAGTTACGACAAATACCCTTTTGAAACCCACAAAAATCAACACTACTCCCAAGCTAGCTCAAAAGCAGAGCGTCGAAGCCACCTTCTCCACTTCCAACTATCGCCTAGGCTATTCGCATCACGAAAGTAACTTTATAGATTTTGATAGGGATAGATTGCGTTTTTGGATGATCAGTGACGAGGGACCAAAAGGTGCACGGGCAGACCTCAACTCCAATGGGAATGACGAATTATTTATGCCTGGCGCCAAGGGTCAACCTTCTCAATTATTTGGACTTAAGAATGATGGAGACTTTATAAGACTTCAAAAAGAGCTATTTGCAATCGACTCGCTTTCGGAAGATATTACCGGTCTATTCTTTGATGCAAATGGCGATGGTTTTAAGGATTTGATCATTGGAGCTGGGGGAATAGAATTTCCCGCTGGAGCCACACAATACCAAGATCGCCTCTATCTCAATGATGGCAGAGGAAATTTGAACAAAATAGAAACTTATTTTCCAGCTACTCCTACCGCATTTATTCTTGCTGAGGACCTTGACTCAGATGGCGATAAAGATTTGATTTTAGGACAGCGATCTATTCCGTTTGCATATGGCATCCCTGTGGGGATTGTAGTGATGATAAATGACGGATCAGGCAATTATAAAGATATTACAGAAACCCTCAATCCGATTGTCAAAAGTCTGGGAATGCTTACAGATGGAAAATGGGCAGATCTTGACCAAGATGGAAATCCAGAATTAATAGTAGCAGGGGAATGGATGCCCATCCGGATTTTTACCTGGAGCAACATGAATTTTGTAGAAAAAACAGAAGCGTTTGGTTTTGCAAATACGAGTGGACTTTGGAATACCCTGCTCGTCGAGGACATCAATGCAGATGGAAAACCTGATATAATCGGCGGGAATTGGGGATTGAATTCAAGAATTAGATCAACTCCTGAGAAACAACTGGAACTCTATGTCAATGATTTTGATCAGAATGCGACCATTGATCACATCCTCGTAAACACTTCCTCCACTGGAGCTACACCACTCCTAATGAAAAACACCCTAGTCAAGCAAATACCTTCGCTGCGCAAGCAATTACCAACTTATGCCTCCTACCAAGACAAAACTCTGCAAGACTTATTCCCACCTGAGGTTTTGGAGAAATCAATAATTTTGACAGCAGAAACCCTTCAAACCACATGCTGGATCAATGGCGAAGATTCCCGCTTTTCAATACAAGCCTTACCCAAGGAAATACAGTACGCTCCAGTCTATGCCATTGCCCTGATTAAAAACAAAAACGGAGAACCAATCCTTATATTTGGTGGAAATAAAAGTAGAATAAAACCAGAATTAGGAAGTCAGATGGGGAGTTTTGGGTGGAGTCTCAAACAGGACTCATCCAAAAATTGGCAACTCATGTTGCCTAAAGAAAGTGGCCTATTTGTCTCAGGTGAAATCAGAACTATCCTGCCTTTCACCATCCATTCTTCCGACCAACTACTCATATTAAAAAATGATGACAACGCAATTATCTATGAAGTTCATTAATAAATCAATCTTAGTAGTTTTTGCATTGCTTCTATTTTCTTGTAAATCTGATTATCAGAAGATGGAGTCAAAAGCGCTAGAATCTGGAGAAATTCATAATGACTTGTTCTTGGGTCTAGAACTAGGTATGGATAAGAAATCTTTCTATGAAGTCTGCTGGGACTTGAATAAAGAGGGCATTCTTTCAAATGGACCAACAGAGCTTTCGGTAGAATACAACGTGGAGATGCCCTCAGGCAATTCAGCAAAAATGCGTTTTTATCCAAAATTTAAGGAGGAGAAAATATATCTGATGCCTGTGGAATTCAACTATGAAAGTTGGGCGCTATGGAATGAAGAATTAAGTGTTGAAAAATTGAGGATCGATGTTGTCGCGCTTTTTGAAAAATGGTATGGCGCAGGGTTTATAGAAGTAGCCAGTGAAGACCGTTCTCAGATTGCCTATATCAAAATGGATGGTAATAGGAGAATTCGCTTATTTAATAAATCTATTTCTAGCGTCAGAGCAGAAATCGTGGATCTCCCCATCCAAAAAAGTTTAGATCCAAACGAGTTATGAGAATCTTACTAGCATTGGGACTTAGTATTGTTTTATTCTCCTGTCAGGACAATTCCAAGCCTAAGACTCCTACTCTCTTCCAATCATTACCCACAGATTCGACAGGGGTAGCTTTTCGAAATGATCTTGTATTTGATGAAGCTTTTAATGTCTTTACATATCGCAACTTTTATAACGGCGGTGGAGTAGCGATTGGTGATGTAAATGGTGATGGGCTCGCAGATATTTACTTAACTGCCAATCTCCTTCCTAATAAACTTTACCTGAACAAAGGTAATTTCAAATTTGAAGACGTCACAGAAGCAGCTGGAGTAGCAGGCACACGCGCTTGGAGCACAGGTGTGGCAATGGCAGATGTAAATGGCGACGGTTATCTCGATATATATGTATGTAACTCTGGAGATATCTCGGGGGACAACAAACAAAATGAGCTTTTCATCAATAAAGGAGATGGTACGTTCTCCGAAGAAGCCGAAGCTTTTGGCTTAGCTGATCAGGGATTTTCTACCCACGCCGTATTTTTCGACTATGACAAAGACGGAGATTTGGACGTCTATCTGCTCAACAATAGCTATACGGCAATTGGAAGCTTTAATAAAATGCAGAATGAGCGCCCAAAGCGAGATCCTGTCGGAGGTGATAAGTTATACAAAAATGAAGGAGGTCATTTTGTTGACGTAAGTGAAGAAGCCGGTATTTATGGATCTATCATAGGATTTGGCTTAGGGATCACCATCGGAGATATCAATCAGGATTCTTGGCCAGATATCTTTATTTCCAACGACTTTTTCGAAAGAGACTATTTGTACATCAATAACCAAGACGGCACATTTTCCGAGTCATTGGAAACTGCTATGCGATCCACAAGCGCAGCTTCCATGGGCGCAGATATCGGCGACATGAATGGCGATGGGCTTTTGGACATCTTCGTCACTGACATGCTTCCTCGATCAGAAACGAGATTAAAGCAGGTAACCACCTTTGAAAATTGGGATAAATTTCAATTCAACAAATCCCACGGTTATCACTACCAGTATTCCCGAAATGCACTTCATATCAACAATGGAGATGGAACTTTCAGTGAAATGGGAAGACTCGCCAATGTAGAAGCAACTGACTGGAGCTGGGGCGCTTTACTGTTTGACATGGACAATGATGGCAAGCGGGATATTTTCGTAGCCAATGGAATCTATCAGGATATCACAGATTTGGATTACTTGAATTTCATCAATGATGAAGAGACTAAGCGAAAGATCATCACCGAGGAAGGGGTAAACTACAAAGCCCTCATAGACCCCATTCCGGTCAATCCAATTTCAAATTTTGCATTTCAGAATCAAGGAGATTTACAGTTTACTGACAAAGCGGAGGAATGGGGAATCGGAGAAAAAATCCATTCCAACGGAGCTGCTTATGGGGATCTGAACAACGACGGTCAGCTAGATTTGGTGGTAAATAATGTAAATAATACAGCACAAATATTTAGAAATAACGGGCGAAGCCTTCATTCTGATAGACACTTTATTCAGCTAGCACTTCAAGGCAAAGGTTTAAATACAAATGCCATCGGTACCCAAGTTCGGATCATCTCAGGTGATCAGCTATTCTATCAAGAGCAAATGCCTAATAGAGGATTCCAATCTTCGGTTGACCCTAAGCTTACGGTTGGGCTGGGCGAGGCAAAACAGATAGACGAGTTAGCTGTACTCTGGCCGGATGGCTTGGTGACCAGGATATACAACCCTTCACTGGACCAATTATTGACCTTGAAATGGCAAGACGCCACGGCTCCTGAAGCAGATTTCGAGTTTTTCTCCAAACCCAAAAAACCCTTCTTTTCCAAAGAGGAAAATTCTTCCATTTCATTTACCCATGAAGAAAACTTGATGGTGGACTTTGATCGAGATCGTCTGACCTTCCACATGTATTCTACAGAAGGTCCTGCTTTTGTCAGAGGAGATGTAAATGGGGATGGGATAGCAGATTTGTTTTTTGGCGGAGCCAAAGGATTTGAAGCACAACTCTACTTGGGTACTGTGGGTGGAAAATACCAACTAACTACCCAACCTGATTTTGCTCAGGATGCGATCTCAGAAGATACTGACGCTGTTTTTTTCGATGCTAATTCAGATGGGAAACTGGATTTATTAGTAGTTTCCGGTGGAAATGAATCAGGCTTGGCATCATCAGATCTGATCAATAGATTATACCTCAATGATGGTAATGGACATCTGACCAAAAGCATGAATTCTGGCTTAGATTCGGATAGAGGAAGCAGTTCCGTAGTTCAGGTTTTGGATTTGAATAAGGACGGTGCTCCGGATTTATTTGTGGGAGGAAGACTTGTCCCATTCGTATATGGAGCTCCTGCCAGCAGCAGTATCTGGATCAATGATGGTAAAGGAAAATTTACGGATCAAACAGCCACTTTGGCACCTGAACTGACAGAAATCGGGATGATCACCGATGCCAAAGTGGTAGATTGGGACAATGACGGGACACAAGACCTAGTGCTTGTTGGTGAATGGTTGGCTCCTATTTTCATGAGAAACACCGATGGCAAGCTTCAAAGAATTGAAATGCCTGAACTGCAGAACCTCAAAGGCTGGTATCGAACAATAGAGATAGCAGACCTAGACGGAAATGGTTTGCCAGATTTGATACTTGGAAATAACGGATTGAACTCACGATTCAAAGTTTCTGAAACAAATCCAGTCAAAATGTTCCTGAACGACTTTGACCAGAATGGATCTGTAGAGCATATTTTCACACGAACAGAAGGTGAAGTAGAAATACCCTACACGCTAAAGCATGAACTAGAGCGTCAAATTCCTTCAATCAAAAAGAAGTACATGCGCTACAGCAATTACAACAACGAAAAACTCACGGATATTTTCCCAAAGGAGGTATTAGATAAATCGATAGTGAGCGAAGTGAACAATCTTGCTTCTGGTGTTTTAATGAATGAGGGTAACGGCAAATTCACCTGGAAAGCTTTTCCTACGATGGCTCAGCGTTCCTATATTTTTGCTATTGAGGTTTTGGATTTGAACGCCGATGGAAAGCTTGACCTCATTCTTGGCGGAAATCTATTTCAGGCCAAGCCAGAAGTAGGCAAATACGACGCGAGCTATGGTGATGTGCTTTTGGGCAAGGGTGACGGCACCTTCGACTATTGGCCAAATGCTCAACACGGACTTCGGTTAGATGGTGATATCAGAGCGTTCGAATCGTTGGGCAAAGGGAAGCTATTAGTCGTGAAAAACTCTGCTGCTGCTGAAATTTGGAAATACTAAAATGAAAAGATTTTCTACTGCTTTTCTGATTGGAATTGGGCTTCTTTTTTCCTGCAAAGAGAAAAAAATAGCTGACACACTTTTTGAGTTAATGCCATCGGAAAAGACTGGTGTAGCATTTGAAAACACCCTCATCTCTTCAGATTCACTGAATATCCTGGAATACCTCTATTTCTATAATGGCGGTGGAGTCGCTGCTGGTGATATTAACAACGATGGTTTGGTGGATTTGTATTTCGCAGGAAATCAAGTATCCAATCGACTATATTTAAATAAAGGCAATTTCCAGTTTGAAGACATTTCCGAATCTGCAGGAGTGAGCGGCGAAGGTGGCTGGTCCTCAGGAGTCACGATGGCGGATGTGAATGGAGATGGATTGTTGGATATCTACGTTTCTCAGGTAGGTAATTACAAAGGGTTAGTCGGAAAAAATCGTCTCTATATAAATCAGGGAGAGAATAAGTTTGAAGATCAAGCCAGCGTTTATGGAGTAGATTTTTTTGGTTTTGGCACCCAAGCAGCATTTCTGGACTATGATCGTGATGGGGATTTAGATATGTATTTGCTAAATCATTCCGTGAAATCTCCAGAGGTTTTTGCACGAGCAAATCAAAGAAATGAGCCAAATCAATTGGGCGATAAATTATTTAAAAACCTACTTTCTGAAGGTAAAACTGGTTTTGAAGACGTCACAGAATCCTCCGGAATTTACTCGAGCATACTAGGTTTCGGTCTAGGCGTAGGAGTTGAAGACGTGAACGGTGACGGTTGGCCTGATATCTATGTATCCAATGACTTCACGGAGAACGATTACCTCTACCTGAATCTGCAAGACGGCACATTTAAAGAATCTCTGGAAAGCTTGGTCTCCAGCACTTCCCGATACAGTATGGGAAATGACTTGGCAGATTTGAACGGAGATGGTTTACCTGAGATTTTCACCACTGATATGCTTCCACGAGATCCTGAAATTTGGATGAAATCTGTGGGAGAAGACAAAGCCGAAGTTTATGAGATAAAAAAACAATTTGGCTATGCTGATCAATATGTACGAAACCACCTTCAACTTAATCAGGGTGAAAATGGCTTTTCTGAAATCGCATTATTTTCCGAGGTTTACGCTTCTGACTGGAGTTGGTCACCTTTGATTTTTGATATGGACAATGATGGCTTGGCGGACATCCACATCACCAATGGCATAGAGAAACGTCCAAACGACCTGGACTTTATTCAGTACAGTCAGCAGGCCGATCCTAAACTCACTAGAAAAGAGCTCCTCGAGAATCAAATCAACCTACTGCCAACCGTCAAGCTACCAAATCTTAGCTTTCAAAATCAGGGCAACTTACAGTTCTCTGATCAGGCGATAAACTGGGGATTGGATCAACCAAGTTACTCCAACGGCTCCACCTATGCAGATCTTGACAATGACGGAGATTTAGACTTGATCATCAATAACCTAAATCAACCCGCATTTATCTATCAAAATCACTCGGAGAAATCAGGCAATTCGTTCCTCCGAATTAATCTCAAAGCTAAAGGCAATAATACCTTCGGAATGGGTGCCAAAGTCGGCGTATATTTCGCAGGGAAATCTTTATTCCAGCAGTATTCCGGTACTAGAGGATTTCTTTCCGGCACTGCCTCCACGCTGGTTTTTGGGTTGGGAAAAGCACTTGCACTAGACTCAATCTCTGTAAACTGGCCAGATGGAACGGAAGAGGTTTTCCTTAAAAAATCCATTAACCAAACATTCACCCTTAATCAAGGGGAAGGAAAAACAGCTAGTAAAACCGCCATCAGAAGTAAAGAGGCAACTTTTTATCCAGAAATCTCTTGGACACATCAGGAGACAAATACACTGGATGAAACGAAGCGAGAGTATTTGATCCCAAAAAGCTTTGCAAGCATGGGCCCAGCTGTAGCTGTGGGAGATGTGAATGGAGATGGACTCGATGATATTTATCTAGGCGGAGCGAAGGATCAAAGTGGGACCTTATTTCTGCAAAACATAGATGGGACCTTTCTAGAGAAAAAGAGTGAGATTTTCGCACAATTTGCGCGAGCAGAAGACGTGATCGCTGCCTTTGCTGACCTCAATGGAGACGGGCATCTTGACCTCTATGTAGGGAGTGGAGGAAATGAACATTTGAGCGGTGCGCTTTTCAAATTTGATAGAATTTTCTTTGGGAATGGAAAAGGAGACTTCCTATTCAGCCCTATGTCACTTCCTCGATTAGGTGAAAACACCTCTACTCTTGCTATTCACGATGTAGATGGAGATGGTGATTTGGATATTTTCGTAGGAAGCTCAGTAGTAAGTGGAGACTATGGGGCAAGCCCAAAAAGTGTATTGTTAATCAATCAAGGCAATGGAACATTTCAGGATAAAACCAAGGAATGGTTTGGAACTGATATTGACTTCGGTATGGTCAATTCTGCCGTCTGGGCAGATTTGAATGGCAATAGAATAAGCAGTTTAATCTTCACAGGAGATTGGCAGGGAATCAGAATATTTGAAATTATCAATGGAAAAAAACTTCAAGAGCAAGCGATGTCAGGTCTGGAATATTCGGCCGGATGGATTCAAAGTCTTGCAGTTGCCGACGTCAACGGTGATGGGAAATTGGACATTCTAACAGGAAACCTCGGACTAAATAGTAAATTAAAAGCATCACAGGAAAAGCCAGTTTGGCTTTATCATGGAGATTTCGATGAAAATGGCCAGGCAGATCCTATCATCTTTCATTACATGGGAGATCAGCTGGTTCCGTTTGCATCCAGAGATGAACTGATTAAGCAAATCCCCGCAATCAAAAGAAAGCATTCTTCTTACCAGATTTATGCTGAGAAAGCTCGCCCAACAGATTTATTTGAAGATGCCACCTTAGCGAAGATAACCAAACAAGCTGCCTACGAATTCCGGTCCGGCGCCTATCTCCAACAGACAGATGGAAGTTATGTTTATGAGCCTTTTCCCGATCAATCACAACTCTCCCCTATTTTCTCTGTGAGCTGGGATGAATCCAAAAAGTCAGTTTTTCTTGGAGGAAATTTCTCAGGCTTTCGGGTTGACCTTGGAACAAATTTGGCTTCTGCTTTTGGCTCATTTCATTGGAAAGAAAATGCCTGGACTTCGATCAATTTTGGCAATACTATTCCTTCCAAATCTGAAATAAGAAATCTCTCTACAATTAGAGTAAATGGCAACAATTACAGAGTAGCTGCAAGCAACTCAGGACCTCTTTACTGGATCAAACTTGACTAATATCATTGGATACTTGCTTAATTTCCAATAGCTTTAGGCTCCAAATACAAGGGACTTGAAATCCGCTCCCATTAGCATCGCCTCTATTTCAAGCTCAAAACATTAAAAATCACACCATAGCTATGCGTAACCTCAAATTCATGCTTTTTTCAGGAATTCTCCTGATTGCTGTTTCTTGTGCAGAACCCGTAGATTATTCCGAAGCCATCACTGATGGTCAATACATTAACGAAGCACAGGACAGAATCACGGAAGTGATCATTCACGATATTTTCTCCCCACCTGTGGCTGCGAGAATCTATACTTATGCATCCCTTGCTGCCTATGAAGTAGCAGCTTCTGTCGATCCAAATTACGTATCTCTTATGGGGCAGTTAAATGGATCGGAGAAAACCAGCTTCAAACCTTCCGAAAAAGTATATCCACCTCTCGCCTCACTAGCAGCCTATTATTATGTGGGTACAGCAATGATCTTTTCCGAAGAAATGATGAATGAGCATAGAGATGCTACGTTTGCTACTTTGAAAAAGAAGGGGATTCCAAGTGAAGTATTCGAGGCATCAGTGGCCTTCGGCAAAGAAGTAGGTGATGCGATCAAAGCTTATTCTTCCAAAGACAATTATCATCAAAGTCGCTCTTTTCCTAAATTCACCGTGACAGGTGAAGAAGGAACTTGGCAACCTACGCCGCCGGCGTACATGGAAGCAATAGAACCACACTGGAATAAAATCAGAACTTTTGTACTTGATTCAGCCTCTCAATTCAAGCCACTACCTCCTCCTCCATTCTCCACAGATCCTAACAGTAAGTTTTTCAAAGTTGCCAAAGAAGTTTATGATATGGACATCGCGGCTACTAAGGAGCAAAAAGAGACTGCATTATTCTGGGATTGCAATCCATATAAAATGAATGTGAAAGGACATGTCATGTTCGCTGAAAAGAAAATCACGCCTGGTGGACACTGGATGAGTATCGCCGCGATAGTCTCTAAGGCAGATGGAAGAGATTGGAAAGGAGTCGCAGAAGTTTTCGCTTTGACTGGGATCTCACTTAATGAAGCCTTCATTTCTTGTTGGGATGAGAAATACCGAAGCAAGCTTATTCGACCTGAAACTTATATCAATCAACACATCGATGAGCAGTGGGTGCCACTATTGCAGACACCTCCTTTTCCTGAACATACAAGTGGGCATAGCGTCGCTTCTGCAGCAGCAGCTTATACATTAGCTCAACTCTTTGGAGACGAGTTTCATATCGTAGATAGTTCGGAAGTTGCTTATGGACTGCCAATTCGGGAGTTTGATTCATTTTCTCAAGCCGCTGAAGAAGCTGCACTTAGCAGATTCTATGGCGGAATCCACTATCGGCCTGCTATTGAATATGGCATCACAGGAGGTAGAGATATAGCTGCTTACATCTGGACAAAGGTGGATACCAAACCCAAAAACGTAGCTACAAACTAAACCTAAAAGCACTCGACAATTCGAGTGCTTTTTTTATTACTTATAGAATGAGATTTGGCTGAAGTTGGAACTCATAACCCTTGCGTAGGTTTTTTTTTCTAGAGATATTCTGTACCTTCTCATGTCACCTTTTTGATTGGGATTATTCCTTTTCTTGTTTTCAAACCTATTATTTTATGTCAAAAACCATTATCGTTTCCAACCGCCTCCCTATCAGTTTAAGACATCGGAACGGCCGATTTGAGTTCAAACCAAGTGCTGGAGGTTTAGCCACAGGGCTGGGTTCTATTTATAAAGAAGGAGAGAATATCTGGATAGGATGGCCTGGAAATACCGTAGATGATCCTGAGCAACGAGCCGAAATCATCCTTGAACTTCATGAGCTTAAAATGGCTCCGGTATTCCTTTCCAAGGAAGATGTGGAAGAATTTTACGAGGGGTTTAGCAATGAAACTCTGTGGCCAGCATTCCACTACTTCACCCAATACATGGTCTATAATCCGGAGCATTGGGAAGCTTATGTACGCGTAAATAGAAAGTTTTGCGAAGCCATCTTGAAAAAAGCAGGACCTGACGACACAATCTGGGTTCATGATTACCAGTTGCTATTGCTTCCGCAAATGCTACGCGAAGTTCTTCCAAATGCTACCATCGCATTTTTTCAACATATCCCATTCCCTTCCTACGAGATCATCCGTATGATCCCATGGAGAAAAGAGCTTTTGGCAGGAATGTGCGGAGCAGATCTACTAGGCTTCCATACCTATGACGATATGCGTCACTTCCTCAGTGCCGTGGGCAGAATAAATGGCTTGTCTAATGAAAGCGGCTACATCCAGGCAGAAAACAGAATAATTAACGTGGATTCTTTCCCTATGGGAATTGATTACGACAAGTTTGCAAACCAGGCTAAAAGCAAGAAAACGCTGCAATTTGTAGAAGAATTTGGCAAGCAAGTGGAAGGTCAAAAACTGCTTCTCACCATAGATCGTTTGGATTATTCCAAAGGAATTCCTCAGCGGATTCAGGCTTTCAACCAATTGTTGGAGCAAAATAAAGACCTGCATGGTAAAGTATCAATGATCATGATCGTGGTGCCGAGCCGAGACAAAGTGCAGTCTTACAAAGAATTGAAAGAAGAAATTGACCTTCTGGTAGGTAGAATAAATAGTGAGTACTCCACGCTGAACTGGGTGCCTGTACATTATTTCTATAGAAGCTTCCCTTTCGAAGAACTGAGCGCCTTCTACAACATGTCTGACATCGCATTGGTCACTCCACTTCGTGACGGCATGAACTTGGTCTGCAAGGAATTTGTAGCAAGTAAAACTGATCAGACAGGCGTTCTGATCCTGTCAGAAATGGCTGGAGCTTCCAAAGAACTTCAAGATGCTATTCTCGTCAATCCTTACGACCGACAAGGAGTAGTCGATGCGATCTATAATGCACTTTCCATGCCTCATGAGGAGCAAGTTGCTCGAATGAAAAGCATGCAGGCAAGTCTGAAAAAGTATGATGTGTTCCAATGGGTGAAAGTATTCATGGATCGATTAGATCACGTGAAGACCAAGCAGGAGGAACTGACTTCAAAGGATGTGGACGCCAAAGTGATGAACGAGATTCAAGCAAGTTTCAACAAAGCTAAGAAGGCTATTCTATTTCTGGATTACGACGGCACTCTGACAGGTTTTCATACAGATCCCCAAAAAGCTGTTCCTGATGATGAGTTGCGAGAAATAGTGAAAGACCTCAGCAAACTCGCACAAGTAGTAATCATCTCCGGGAGAGATAAGGATACATTGGGCAGATGGTTTGAAGGTCAGAATATAGACATGATTGCAGAGCATGGTGTATGGGTGAAAAAGAAAGAAGATAAGGGCGACTGGGAACTCTATGCAGATGTAGAAGATGGCTGGAAAGATGACATTCGAAAAGTAATGGAGTATTATGTACTCAGAACTCCTGGAGCATTTATCGAAGAGAAGCACCATTCCTTAGTTTGGCATTACAGAAAAGTAGAGAGCGGCTTGGGAGATCTCAGAATGCGCGAACTCTTTAGCCATTTGAAATACATGGCAAGAGGTCACAATTTACAGGTTTTGGAAGGGAATATGGTGCTGGAAATCAAGCGCCCTGACATTAATAAGGGCCGTGCAGCTACTGCAATGATGAAAGGTGTGGAATATGATTTCATCCTAGCTATCGGTGATGACTGGACAGATGAAGACACGTTTAAGGCAATGCCTAAAAACGCATATTCTATCCGTGTAGGCTATGCATACACACAAGCCAATTTTAACATCAAGTCGGTGAAGCAAGTGAGGCAATTGCTTCAAAAGTTAACTTCTTGATCTAAGAAAATCATTTATAATTGATGGAGGGGCGAAAGATTTTTCGCCCCTTTTTTGTTCGACACCCTTCAGGGTCGCTCAAGGATATAAGTTCGAGAACCCATGGTTATTCATGATTTAACCACTTCGTGGTTTTCTGTTTTGCGTATCTCCGAACTAATGATCCCGAAAGGATCAAACAGTGATTATCTTGTCCGTCGTGGCGGAGCCCCGTATGAAATGCGGGGAGCTAAGTGAATTAGAAAAATTGAAATGCAACCGTGAAAGGGTTGAACAATTGGGAAACTTCGAAGGCAACTCAGATCATCAAGGGTCTATTGGGCGAAAGATTTTTCACCCTTACGTCTCGAATAATCCTAATTTTCGTCCTCCGCGTTACCCTCTGCGCGCTCCGCTGCAAATAATCACAAATACTTTTTATAAAGATTATCCAGGATTCTCTTATCCGTTTCCGTCAGTTCTGATTCTATGTCCCGCTGGATAAAATGCAGTTTAAAAGCACGAATAGCAGCTTTTGGATCACTTACATTATAACCTATGATTCTCAAGGCCAGCACCAGGTCTAAGAATTCTTGGGGTAAATCATCTGTACTTTCTATAGGAATAGAAGTGTATTCATGTGCAGAGAGAACAGGAAAAATAGCTTCCTCATCATACCAAATTCCATAGCCTTCCTGAGCTAATTTCCTCCAAGGAAAATAGGTGCTTGGATCAACTTTGCGTGAAGGAGCAATATCAGAATGTCCTATAAAATTAGCTGCAGGAATTCCGAATTTCCACTTCAGCCTTTTTAGCAAAAGCAACAAACTCTCAATCTGTGCTTCTGTGAATGGCTCACTGCCATTATTATCCAACTCAATCCCGATGGAAGCAGAGTTCAAATCTGTGTCGTTTCCCCAACGACCATTTCCAGCATGCCAAGAACGAAGGTAATCATTGAGCATCTGCACGATCTCGCCATCTCTGCCCACTACATAGTGTGAACTTACCTGGGTCCTGCTAAGGGTAAAAGTATTAATCGTCTGCTTCAGGGAATCCTGAGCAGTGTGATGGATGATCACGTAATTGGGTTTTCTGATACTAAAATTGGTCGTCCCAACCCACTCATCGGTGATGCTAAGCGTGTCGTAGTTCAGCTCAGCCTTGGTCTTAGGGATCTCTCGGATTGATGCAGTGGCTTCTTTCACCGCTTTTTCATGGGCTTTATTATTGTCTCGGTAGATGTCTTTGGAGCAGGAGACAAAAGCGAGTGAGAAGATAATTAGTATAAGGGAGGAGAGATAGTGTTGGAACTTCATAGACAGGAGTGATTAATCAGGATTTGAAGCTACAAGTATTGTACTACTTCCTAAATAATATATTGCAAAGATGAATCGCATTTTCCAAATATGGATAGAATTTATATTTCGCTCTTTCAGAGCTTTAAAAAAACTGAATCCATTTTAAACCCCAGCCCTTTTGAGCTGGGCTATGGTATTTAAGGCTTTCAGCCCTAAACTTAAATACCTCATCACCTAAGTCCGAGTAGTAGACTTTATACCTGTTTTCATTAAAAGAAAAAAAACTTGTAGGAGACTCTCCGACTTCGCTCATGGTGACACCTTAAAGGTTTTAGATATTTGACCTCGTATGTTAATGAAAAAAGTCCTGCTTCTGGAGAAGCAGGACAACACTAGTTTTAGTAAATACATTGACCTCAATATCTGCGGAGATCTGCGCTAGTTATCCGCGAATATCTGCGGTAAATTTATTTGAAATCAGCAGGAAATCTACAAGAAATTAGGTCTATCAAGCTTCTTCCCGATACGGAAAGCGGCATTCATCAGTCCTACATGTGAATAGGCCTGCGGGAAATTCCCCCATTGACTTCCTGTCTTATGATCCACATCTTCGGAGAATAGCTGCAAGTGATTGCAATATTTTACCAGCGTTTCGAAGCCTTCCACAGCCTCATCCAATCTCCCTACACAGGCCAAGGCCTCAATGTACCAGAAAGCACAGATCAAAAATGTCGTCTCAGGAACACCAAAATCATCCATATGTTTGTAGCGATAGAAGAGATAATCCTTAGCCAATAGCTCGTCCTCCAATGCTTTCAGATGGTCATTTGCTCGCTCTAGGTCATCTCCAAAATAACCCATCGTGATCAACTGCAATGTAGAAGCATCCATGTACGTCGAGCCAATTGCCTGACCATATGCCTTACGATCTGGAAGATAACATTCCTCTATTTTCCCGATGGCTAAATCTCGAAGGACGATGGCTTTCTGATACATACTATCATCCTTCAGACGAAGACCAATTTTTGCGGCAGCACAGGCTCCAGCCCAGTGAAACAAGAAGGTATAGCAATGCTGCTGTGCCAAATTCCTAAACTCCCAGAGCCCAGCGTCTTTTTCATTCATTGTCGCTTCGATCTTATTCAGCAGATTCATGATCATCGGCTTCGAGCTACTTCTCTCCTCTTCGGTAAATCGCTGATCAGAATAAAGTGGCAGTAAAGACACCAACACTTGGCCGTAAAGATCATTCTGAATATGTGTGTAAGCCTGGTTTCCAAAGCGAACTGGTTTCTCTCCCAGATAACCATCCAAATCTGAAATCTCTTCTGTCAAAAGCGAATCTCCAGTGATGGAATAAAGTGGCTGATAGCGCCCGTCAGGTCCAGGTTTCAGATTATGAATAAATTCGAAGTACTTCTCCAACTCTTCAAAGTGACCCAAACTGTTAAAACAAGTCAAAGTATAATAGCTGTCACGTATCCAGCAGTAGCGGTAATCCCAATTCCGGGTAGATCCTGGAGATTCCGGTAAACTAGTCGTGGATGCAGCGATAATAGCCCCTGTATCCTCATATTGATGAATTTTCAATATTAAAGCAGATCGGAGGACCAATTTTTGGTGAAAGTTGTAAATACTCGTGGACTTCACCCACTCGTGCCAATAGCTTGTAGTTGCTTGGAGGAAATGCTCTGAAGTAGTCTCAATAGCTGCTTCAAGAGGTCGCCCAAAAGTCAGTACCAAATACACTGGCTTAGTCAAAAGAAATGCTTTTTCATCCATGACATAGCTGAGAGGAGCATTAGTGGACAGACGCAGCTCTTGGTCTATCCCTCCAAAACTAATATGATTGGAACCCATGCTGGCCGTCAAACCTCTAGACCCCCGATCTGCTCTAGGTTTGCAGCATATTTTAATCTTTGGAGAGCCTGATACTGCTTCGATCTTACGGATAAGCATCAACGGCTTGTAGTATCGATCAAAGTTTTTGAATCGTGGAGCATAGTCAGTGACTGCATAACTATCCTCACCGGACACCACAGTAGTCTTGAGTACGTTCGTATTTTCCAGATAGACTTGGCTAGACTTGAATTCTCCGGATTCTGGATGAATGGTGAATTCTCCACCCTTCTCCCGGTCCAGCATTCCCCCAAAAATAAAATCAGAATCAAATCTTGGCAGACACATCCAACTGATGTTCGTATCCAGTTCCACATGGGCGATATAGGCACAATTGCCGATCACCCCACTTCCGTAGGTATGTTTTTTCATTAAGGTCAGGTTTGATTTGAAAAGTCAGGCTTCTGGGTCGACTATCAAGAAAGCAAAAAGGACTACCTAATCCAAAGAATAAGGAGTATTTCAAAATTGAAATACTACAAATACAACTTCTTATCCCGGATATAATCTGCCACTCCGTCGGGAAGCAGGTACTTCACAGACTTGCCAGCCAGGATGGATTTACGGATAAAAGTGGCTGAGATATCTAAAAGCGGCGCATCGATTAGCTTGATATTCGGATGCTCAGAAGTCGTAGCATCGCCTGGTCGTGGATAGACGAAGATCTCATAGTTGTCCAAGATGGTCTGATAGTTTTTCCAGCGCTTCAACTGAGTCAGATTATCCGAACCTAAAAATAAGCAAAACTGATGCTGTGGATATTGGTCAGTCAGATAAGCGAGGGTATCTATGGTGTAGCTTGGCTTGGGCATGGAAAATTCAACATCCGAAGCCTTGAACTGATAATTGTCTTCGATTGCAAGTTCTACCATTCTCAGCCTGTCGAATTCATGAATCAAAGACTGCCGTTTTTTTAATGGATTCTGTGGACTCACCACAAACCAAATTTGATCTAAGTCCGTACGGTCCTGCAGCGTATCAGCGATGATCAGATGACCAATATGTATGGGATTGAAGGAACCGAAGTAAAGACCAATTTTCATAAGATCATTTATTGTTTTCCAATCGCCATGAGCAACCTATTTGGCTAGAAATTTACTAACCAAGCCCTCGGCTTCAGCAGATGAATGGGCAAAGTCATCATTGACTACCGTGACGTCAAACTGCGGTTCAAACTTGGATTCAAATTCTGCTTTGAACAAGCGACGGGAAAGCGATTCTTCAGATTCCGTTCCTCGGTCATTAAGCCTCGCTGCAAGTACTTCCAGACTTGGCACTTTCACGAAAATTGCCAAGGCCTGCTCTCCAAAGTATTTCTTCAAAGCTAATCCACCTTTCACGTCCACATCGAAAATGACTGCTTTACCGGAATCCCAGATGCGCTGGATTTCTTCTTTAAGTGTGCCGTAGAAGTTGCCTGCATAGACTTCTTCCCACTCTATAAACGCGTCCTCGTCTATTTTTTTGATGAAATCTTCCTGAGAGAGAAAATAGTAATCCGTGCCATGTACCTCATGACGTCCTCGCTTATCTCGAGTACAGGCAGAAATAGAAAACCCCAGATTTGGGATAGTTTGAATCAAATGCTTCACTAAAGAAGTCTTGCCTGATCCTGATGGAGCAGAAAAAATAATCGCTTTACCCTGAGTCATAACTATTTGATATCCTGAATCTGCTGACGGATAAGATCCGCTAATTCAGTTGGCACAGCTTGTTTGGTGCATTTTGTTTTCAAAACATCACGGATAGCCTGCTCTAGGTGATAATGCTCAAAGCAAGGTTGGCACTTGGCTAGTTTCTCTGACAAGACCTCTTTGCTAGAATCTTGCAGTTCTCCATCCAAAATACTCTCTAACAACTCGAAGCATTTGCTTTCGTCACCGCATTTCATCTTGCGGTCACCAGATTTTTCTTCGTTCATTTCCATGGGTAATTAATCTATATTTTCCTCATCTGCGTCAGTTTTATATCCCATATTCTGGGCATAACCTTGAAGCTTTTCTTTCAAAAGATTTCTGGCTCGATGCAATCTAGACCTCACTGTCCCAATAGGGATATCGAGGATCTTAGCCATCTCCTCATAAGTGAATCCTTCCAAATCACACAAAATGATAACAGTTCTGAAATCTACTGCCAAACTATTCAATGCATTGGAAATCTCATCACCAAGCATATCCTTGACGGATTCTGCCCTGAGATCACTAGTGCTTTGGTAGTGAACGTCATCAGAGTTGTAATAAGTTTCAACTTCCTGATAATCTACCTTCGTAGGCTGCTTGGATTTCTTTCTGTACTCATTGATAAAGCTGTTTTTCAGGATTCTGAAAAGCCAAGCTTTGGCATTGGTGCCCTGCTCAAATGAATTGATGAACCGATAGGCTTTCAGGTAAGTATCCTGCACAAGGTCTTTGGCATCATCTCCATCGAAGGTGAGCCTGTAACCAAAATTGTACATTGAGTCTATGTGCGGCATAAACTCCCCATCGAAGATGGCATTTTTCTCTTCCTGAGAATATTTTCTGCGCTGAACTTCCGACATATGTCTCAAAAGTAATGATCACGTCAATTTATAACTAGGAATTGGGAAGAATTCGGGTGATTTCATTTATTTTGTTGAATGATTTGGCTCATTTCGGCCTAAAATCCTCCAGCATTTTACAAGTATGTTTTTCATTAGATTGCTCTCCAGACTCCCATTGTCTGTATTATACGTGTTTTCATATTTGCTTTATCTGGTAGCCAGGTATGTGATTCGCTACCGCAAAAAAGTGATCGATGAAAACTTACTTCATGCTTTTCCAGAGAAAACGCCGAGGGAAAGAAAGGATATTCGGAATAAATTCTATAGAAACTTCACCGATGCATTTTTCGCAGAAACGATAAAGATGCTGACGATCTCCGAGAAAGAGTTGCGCCAAAGATTCCATGTAGTCAATCAAGAGGTGGTTGATGACGCCGTGAAAGCGGGCAAAAGCACACTGATGATGGCCGGACATGTGTTCAACTGGGAAATGGCAATCCTGGGAGTTGCGCTGAATACAGAAGTTACCGCAGAGACAGTCTATCTGAAACTGAACAATCCTTTCTTTAATGAGTTGATGCTCAAGATCAGGACGCACTTCGGTGGAGTGATGACTGAGAAAAAAGAATTCAGAAGAAGCATGATTACTATGAGGAGTGAGCCAAGAATTGTGCACCTTGCAGCCGATCAGAGACCTCCAGTATCAGATAGCCGATACACACGCGAGTTTATGAATCGTCCCGCTTTGTTTTTCGAAGGGGGAGAATTTATGGCAAAGAAAATGGGACTACCTGTTTTCTTCGGTCAGATCACCAAAGAAAAACGAGGGCACTACCGTTTTGAATTTACAGAACTCGCCCGACCTCCCTACACAGAACATGTGGCACATAGCATCACAGATGAATTTTGCCGCAGGCTGGAGGAAAATATTCGCAGACAACCTGAATTGTATCTATGGAGTCACAAACGGTGGAGGATATAGATTAGGTGATTATCGGCAATAACACCTTTAACCTATCTTTCTTCGCTTATCTGGCAGGAAGACCGATGACGGGTGACCGAAGTACCGACAATGCTAGCGTTCAGCAACTATTAAGTCGCTTTTGTCTTAATACTTGTTCAATTGAGGATATAGATATAAATTATTAATTGGAAAATTTAAAATTCGGAAGAGCTTATCCTCCGTGGAACATTGGAAGATTTCCCACAACCATCTTCATTTCTTTTTAAGAAACATAGTTTCTTAAAACCTAACCATATGAGTCATGATGCTCAATCTTGCTTCTTGGCTCTTGAATCTAAAATCTTGATACTTGCGACTTATGTCTAGAGACTTGTTTCTAAAAATTAATGGAATACTTAGATAGTTTAAATCCTGAGCAGCGACTGGCTGTAGAGCATACGGATGGCCCCGTGATGATCATCGCTGGTGCCGGATCCGGTAAAACCCGTGTGCTTACCTACCGCATTGCGCATCTGATTTATGAAAAAGGCGTAGATGCCTTTAATATTTTGTCTTTGACCTTTACGAATAAGGCTGCGGCAGAGATGCGTCACCGGATTGAAACGCTGGCAGGACTAGAAGCCAGAAATACCTGGATGGGAACGTTTCACTCTGTATTTGCAAAAATCCTGAGAGTAGAAGCTCCCAAAATCGGCTACCCTTCCAACTTCACCATTTACGATTCGGACGATTCCAAATCCCTTATTCGAACTATAGTAAAGGAAATGCGTCTGGACGATAAAGTCTATAAAGCTAACGCTGTTTTATCTAGAATATCTGGTGCCAAAAACCGCTTAATTTCCTGGAAAGTCTATCAGGATGATCCTTATGTGAAAGCGGATGATGAAGCTGCCATGAAACCTAAAATGGGCGAAATCTACCAGCGCTATCAGGATCGCCTTTTCAAAGCCGGTGCGATGGACTTTGATGATTTGCTTTTTAACACCAATATACTTTTCCGAGATCACCTCGATGTGCTGAACAAATATCAGCAGCGCTTCAGATACGTAATGGTGGATGAGTTTCAGGATACCAATCTTTCCCAATACCTCATCACCAAAAAACTTGCGGCTGTCCATCAAAACATCTGCGTGGTAGGTGACGACGCACAAAGTATTTACGCCTTTCGGGGAGCGGACATTCAAAACATCCTGAATTTTGAGAAGGATTATCCTGATCTTTTTGTAGTGAAACTGGAGCAAAACTATCGCTCAACCAAGACCATTGTGGATGCTGCGAATTCTATTATTGAGAAAAATAAAGCGCAGCTTAAGAAAAATGTCTGGACATCAAACGGAGATGGTGACCTCATCGAACTCATCAAAGCAGGAACAGACAGTGAGGAAGGAAGAATTGTAGCCTCCACGATTTTCGAAGAGAGAAATCTTAAAAAACTCAATAACAGCGATTTTGCAATCCTCTACAGAACCAACTCCCAATCCCGAGCGATGGAGGAAGCTTTGCGTAAGCTCAATCTGACCTATAAGATTGTTGGCGGGCTTTCATTCTATCAGAGAAAAGAGATTAAGGATCTGATGGCGTACATGCGATTCACGGTGAACCCTGTGGACGAGGAAGCATTTAAGCGAATCGTGAATTATCCCAAAAGAGGGATCGGTGACACTTCGGTGGATAAGATTTTGGTTGCGGCATTTGATCATGACATGCAGCTTTGGGAAGTGGTACAAAATGCTCACAGCTTCATCGGAGGCAGAGCAGCAAGTCAGTTGGATGACTTTGCCACAATGATCAAAGCTTTTCAGATCGAAGTGGAGCGAAAAGATGCATTTGAAGCAGCCAGTAGCATTGCGAAGCAAAGCGGGCTTTTGCGCGAGCTTTATGAGGACAAAACTATAGAAGGCCTCAACCGCTATGAAAACGTGCAGGAATTGCTCAACGGTATCAAAGAGTATGTGGATAACGAGGAGAATGAGGACAAAAGCTTAGGTTCTTTTCTACAGGAAATCGCTTTGCTCACGGATAATGATAGAGACAAAGACACCACTGATGCCATCACACTAATGACGATTCACTCCTCAAAAGGATTGGAATTTAAGCAGGTATTTGTAGTAGGCATGGAAGAGGATTTGTTTCCATCTCAAATGATGATGCAGAGCCGTGAAGATCTTGAGGAGGAAAGAAGATTGTTCTATGTGGCTACAACTCGTGCGATGGACAAATTGTATTTCACCTATGCACTCACTCGATACCGCTACGGCAGATTGCTGAATTGTGAACCGAGTAGATTCCTAGAAGAAGTATCGCCAGATTGCATAAAGGTGAGTAAAAAAGTATCTTCGAAGGAAATGTCCGGAGCATTCCGAAAAGAAGGATTGCCTGGAACATCAGAATCATCTTCTGGCTATATTGGAATCAAAAAGAAACCTGAGACTCGGATGCCCACAGCGATGAAACTTCATACGCCAAGCCCGGATTTTAAACCTTCCAACACCAACAATTTACAGGCTGAGCAACTGATCGAGCATCCGAAGTTTGGGTTCGGTAAAGTTCAAAAGATTGAAACAGAAGGAATTAACCGGAAAGCCACTATTCAATTTGAGCATTTTGGTGAGAAAACATTATTACTTAGCTTTGCGAAGCTCAGAATTATAGACTAATGATCTGCTCCCCTGCCTTTTGGTAATTTTTTCATTACCTTAATTAGCGCAAAATAGGGATGCATTACGGAGCACTTTGAACCAGACAAACAAAAACTCATTTTGAAAGAATACGGCAAAAACATACAGCGCCTCGTTGATTATATCACGGCGATAGAAGATCGTGATAAGCGTACACAAAGCGCATATACGGTCATTGAAATCATCAAACAGCTAAATCCTACAGTTAAGCAGGAGACCGACCAAAAACTTTGGGACGACTTGTTCATCATGACAGATTTCAAGCTTGACGTGGACGCACCTTTCCCTATGCCTGAGGCGGAATTGCTAGGCAAAAAACCACTTCCTATTGGCTATCCAAAGGGTGAAGTTAGATTCAAGCACTATGGCAGGAACATTGAGAAACTAATCGAAGGCGCAATCCTTCTTGAAGATGATGAAGAGCAGGAATCTGCGATTATCTTCATCGGCCAACTGATGAGAAGCTTTCATTCTACTTGGAACAGAGAAAATTTCGATGATGCCATAATCTTGGACGACATCAAGACGTTGTCTAAAGGTAAATTGCATATCGATCTGGAGAAGGTGAAAGAAAACGGCTTGTTTGAATCCAACACGCATCGTGATTTCAAATTACCTCTACAGGAGGAAAGAAGAACGACTAAGAACAAGCGCACAGTAAGTCAGAGCAATAATAACAACAATAAACGCCGTCCAAATACGGGTGGTCATAACAAAAAACGAAGAAATTAATGAGCTCATTTCGAGTCAATGGTGGCATAAAACTCAAAGGCGAGATTATTCCTCAGGGAGCAAAAAACGAAGCACTTCAAATTCTTTGCGCTGTCCTCCTCACATCGGAGAAAGTTACTATTCAAAAAGTCCCAAACATTGTAGATGTCAATAAGCTTATCGAGCTTTTGAGCGATATGGGCGTGAAAGTAACAAAGGAAGGCCCTGAGATATATACCTTCCAAGCTGATGAAGTCAATCTTGACTTCATGGAAACAGAAGAATATTTAAAAAAAGCATCAGGACTGAGAGGTTCAGTTATGCTTCTGGGTCCTCTGCTGGCAAGATTCGGTGTTGGAAAATTATCCAAGCCTGGAGGAGACAAAATAGGCCGTAGACGAATGGACACCCACTTTACAGGTTTCCAAAAACTCGGAGCGAAATTCAATTACGATTCAAAAAATGAGATCTTCCACATCGATGGAAAAAATCTAATCGGTTGTTACATGCTTCTCGATGAAGCTTCAGTGACCGGAACAGCTAATATCGTAATGGCCGCCGCAATGGCAGAAGGCACAACTACGATTTACAATGCAGCTTGTGAACCATACCTACAGCAGCTTTGCGATATGCTTAACCGCATGGGCGCAAAAATCTCTGGGGTTGGATCGAACTTGTTGACTATCGAAGGAGTAAAAAAATTGGGTGGAACAACCCATAAAATGCTTCCTGACATGATTGAGATTGGATCTTTCATTGGCCTTGCAGCGATGACCCAATCGGAAATCACTATCAAAGACTGTCAAATTCCTCGTCTTGGTATCATTCCAGATACTTTTAGAAGAATGGGCATAAAGCTAGAATTCAGAGGAGACGATATCTTCGTCCCTGCTCAGAAGCACTACGAAATCGAGACATTCATCGATGGTTCCATCCTGACGGTAGCAGATGCTATCTGGCCAGGATTTACACCAGATTTGCTCAGTATCGTATTGGTAACAGCGACTCAGGCAAAAGGAACTGTATTAGTTCACCAGAAGATGTTTGAATCTAGGCTATTCTTTGTGGACAAACTCATAGAAATGGGAGCTCAGATCATCTTGTGCGATCCACATAGAGCCACAGTAATTGGCATAGATAGAAAAACTGAACTACGAGGAATCAGAATGACGTCCCCGGATATTCGTGCAGGTGTAGCTTTACTTATAGCCGCTTTATCTGCAAACGGTACATCTATCATCGATAACATCGAACAGATTGATCGAGGCTATCAAAACATAGATGAGCGACTTAGAGCACTTGGTGCAGATATCGAAAGAATCTAATAAAACACCTTAAGAATAATTGAAAGAGGGCTTTGAAGAAATTCAAGGCTCTCTTTTTTTTATGACTATCCACAATACTTCGATTCACCGTATTTCCCTGGTTGATCAAGTGGATTGTCTAAATCGACAGATATACAGAATCTTTTGATTCGTTTAATTTCTTTCTGGCAAAGGAGGGGAAAATCCTAATTTTATTTTTTTGAATCATTAAGCAGAATGCACGCAAAATCCCCAGTAAATCCTTCCAAGTAAAAATCTGATAAAACGACGATCCTCCACTTTACCAGATAGATAACCCACTTTTCAACTCCTATAGCGGCAGAGGTATTGTTCTCATTTACATCAAAGCCTACTATTTGATCTGATAATAAATACCTGTTCATTATTCTATCAACCCGTACCTTCTCGGAATTTTTGGTAAATTCTAGCTCGATTAGCCAAAATAACCTATATGTCAAAGAAAAAACTCCGGAGCCAAGACTGGTACGGACGCACAGGAAAAGACGGATTTATCTATCGCTCTTGGATGAAAAACCAAGGATTTCCCCACCACTTATTCGAAGGAGACAAGCCCGTCATCGGGATCTGCAATACCTGGTCAGAACTCACGCCTTGCAACGGACATTTTAGAGATCTCGCTGAAGCGCTAAAACGCGGAATTTGGGAAGCTGGAGGTTTCCCTTTAGAGTTCCCCGTCATGTCTCTTGGAGAATGCTCCATCAAGCCTACAGCGATGCTTTTTCGCAATCTCGCCAGTATGGATGTGGAAGAAAGTATCCGCGCCAATCCTATGGACGGAGTAGTTCTGATGTGCGGTTGTGACAAAACCACCCCTTCCCTAGTGATGGGTGCAGCTTCTGTAGATCTACCGTCAATAGTACTTTCTGGCGGACCTATGCTGGTTGGTAGATTCAAGGGAAAAAAAATCGGAACATCAGATATTTGGAGATTTGCTGAGGACTTCAAGCTTGGCAAAATCACACAAGCGGAAATGATAGAAGCTGAAGCGGCCATGTCCCGCTCGGTTGGTCACTGTGCTCCTATGGGGACAGCATCTACTATGGCAGCCATGGTTGAGTCACTTGGCCTTTCTTTGCCTGATAACGCTACAATCCCTGCGGCAGATTCCAGACGAAAAGTTTTGGCTCATATGACAGGCATGCGTATCGTCGAAATGGTGAATGAGGACTTGAAAATGAGTAAAATCCTGACTCGAAAAGCATTTGAAAATTCCATTATGGTCAATGCAGCTTTGGGTGGATCTACAAATTTCATTCTTCACCTCACAGCTATTGCTAAGCGAATCGGCGTGGATATCGACCTTACTGACTTTGATAAGTTCTCATCCATGATTCCGCTGATTGCAAACGTACAGCCTTCGGGAGAACATTGGGTTGAAGACTTGTTTTATGCTGGCGGACTACCGGCAGTCATGAAGGAAATAGAGAAATACTTACATCGGGATTCTATTACAGCAAATGGTAAACCTATAGGTGAGAATTTCGAAAAAGCAGAATGCTACGATAGAAATCTTATCGGAACCTTTGAAAATCCCATCAAACCAGATTCGGGTATAGCTGTACTGAAAGGCAACCTCTGTCCAAACGGAGCAGTGATCAAGCCATCAGCAGCTACTCCGAGTTTATTAATTCATACAGGGCGGGCAGTTGTCTTTGAAAATATTGACGACTACAAAGCGCGAATTGATACTCCGGAACTGGATATCGATGAGACCTGTGTGATGGTGATGAAGAATGTAGGACCAAAAGGCTATCCAGGAATGCCGGAAGTAGGCAACATGGGTTTACCAGAAAAACTCCTCAAAAAAGGCGTCAAAGATATGGTTCGAATCTCTGACGGAAGAATGAGTGGAACAGGCTACGGCACTGTTGTATTGCACGTCTCTCCTGAATCAGCGATCGGTGGGCCTCTGGCTTTTGTCCAAAGTGGTGACATGATCGAATTAAACGTTCCTGCGAGAACTTTGAATTTGATGATTTCGGAGGAAGAATTCGCAAAAAGAAGGGCCAATTTCCAGCCGCTCAAACTCCCTTATGAGCGCGGATATGTCAATCTTTTCCTAGATAAAGTAAATCAGGCGCATGATGGAGTGGATTTTGACTTCCTCCAAGGCGGTTCAGGATCAGATGTAAAACGAGATTCGCATTAAGCATGAAACCCAAAAAAACCGCCATCATCACCGGAGCAGGACAGGGAATTGGTTTAGCAATCGCCGAAAAACTTGCCGCACAAAGTGTTAATCTAATCTTAAACGACCTCGAAGAAGGCTTGATCACAGAAGCCTGCAAACGTATCAGCCATGTTCATGGCGTATCTGCGCTTGCGGTCCCTGGTGATGCCAGTTCCGAACAAGTGATTGATGAAATGATCAATACGGCTCTTTCTAATTTTGGTACAGTCGATATTGTTATTGCGAACTCAGGAATCACGCTGTTCGGAGCTTTCTTAGATTACAATAGAGCGGACTTTATGGAAGTGACACGTGTCAATCAGGCAGGAACTTTCTTTCTAGCTCAGGCAGCAGCCAGGGTGATGAAAGATCAGTCATCTGGAGGAGCGTTGCTTTTCACCTCCTCTGTAACCGCCCATCAAAGTCATGAAAATCTAGCTGCTTATGCCATGAGCAAAGCAGCGCTGGAAATGCTTGCAAAAAATCTAGTACTCGAACTTGCACCTTTTAAAATCCGAGTAAATACTATTGCTCCCGGTGCAACAGTAACCAATAGAACAACGATGGATCCAGATTATGAAAAAACTTGGTCGAAAATCACTCCGCTGGGAACACCTGCTGTGGCGCAAGATATCGCTAACGCTGCGGCATTCTTGGTTTCCGACGAAGCAAGGCATATAACTGGACAAACACTCATCATAGACGGAGGCTGGACAAGTGTCAGTCCATCACCTTATGCCTGAAAATCACCAAATCATCCTGAAAGACATGAAAATGTATAAGCAGGCTCCCGCTCCTTGGAAACTCAAGGGAGAAGGAATTATGTTGATATACAAATTTTCAAGAGACTGGGTGGAGAATCATGGGAATTTGCCCGAACATTTAAAAGGGAAATTCAAAGGTGGATTAGGCTACTTGATGCTTGTGAACTACGAGTCATCTCCCGTCGGTCCATATAAGGAACTACTTTTCATCCCCGGGAAATTTGGCCCCTATGGCAAGCAGGCTATCACCAAAATCTATGTGAGCACGGAAGTTAGCACCCAGAATGGACATGTTAACTGGGGTATTCCCAAAGAGACTTTAGCTATTTCCTGGGAGAAAGTAGGAGGTAAAGAATCCATACAAGTAAAAAATGGAGAGGACAATATTTTCTCATGTGAAACAACTCCGGGAACTATCCCTTTTCCTATTTCCACTAGCCTTCTCCCAATCAATTTACATCAGTCATGGGATGGGGTAGATTTTTTCACTAGGCCAGCAGGTTTTGGTTGGGCTAAGCGCACCAAAATCGAAAACCTACAAATAAATGCTACTTACTTTCCAGACTTAATCTCTCAAAAGCCTCTTTTCGCGATCAAAATAGACCCTTTCCGAATCAAATTCCCTAAAGCAACCTATGCTGTATAAACCGTTCACAGAAGCTTATGTCATCATCACTGGTGCTGCTTCTGGAATCGGAGAAGAGTTAGTAAGACAATTAAGTCCTTCAAAAACACAGATTTTAGCCGTTGATTTTGATTTGGCAGGCTTGGAAAAATTGATGATTCAATTTCCAGCTATTCACATAATGGAAGCAGATCTGAGCAAGAAATCTGGAAATAACCTGGTTCTAGCTTGGGTTAAAACAAATTGGAAAAAAGTGGATTTTTGTTTTGCAAATGCTGGAAAAGCAGAATTTGGACCAGCTGAAGATCAAGACTGGAAGAATATGGATCAGCTTTTCCAACTGAATGTTTTTAGCCCTATTCAACTTGGCTTGGCAATCAAAGAGCTATTTCCTAATGCTTCTTTTCGATTAGTCATCACTGCGTCAGCCATGTCATTTTGGACCATTCCTGGTTACAGTTTATATGCTGCTACCAAGGCTGCTTTGCTGCAATGGGCAAGAACAGTTTGGCTGGAGAAAACAGGAAACTGGCTGACCTTAGTTTTTCCAATTGCAACACAAACCAAGTTTTTTGAAAGCGCAGGAAAGGATATTCCCAAACCCTATCCAATCCAAACTCCCAGCTGGGTCGCAACAGCTATCCTACGAGGAACGGCTAAGAAAAAGAAGAAAATCTTCCCTTCCCCTCTCTTTCTGAGCATGTTGGTGGTGAACCGGTTCTTCAGAATTATTAAAAGGTTTTACCTCCTGCTAGAATATCAGAAGTATAAAAATTGGGTTAAAAAAAAATATAAATCCTAAGTCTGTTAACTTTAGAGAAAACCGAAATTATGAAAAACCTAATACTTGTTTTGCTAGCTGCCTGTACTTTGCAAGCTTGTCAACCTAAAGACACTACGCCTGACACCTTGCCTATGAAAGTAGCAAAAGCTTATGGCTTTGATAAGTTTGACGAAGTCAATTCCATCGCATACACTTGGAATGTACAGCGAGACTCTGTGAATGTGATGACCAGAGATTGGAAATGGAACATCAAGGATCGCACGGTGTATTATGCTACTCCGGACACCAGCTACACGTACAGCATAGACATGTCTGCAGACTCTCTACCGCCGGCGGATAAGGGTTTCATCAACGACAAGTATTGGCTGATGATGCCATTTCAGTTGGCTTGGGATTCTGGCTATACTTATGAAACGGAAGAAAATGTGCCAACTCCTATAGCAGGAACAAACTCCACAAAATTAACGATTGTGTACGGTGGAGCTGACGGCTACACTCCAGGCGATGCATATGACCTTTATTTAGATAATAATCACATGATTTTGGAATGGGTGTTCCGTAGAGGAAATGGAGCTGAAGGCAGACCTACTACTTGGGAAGATGTGGAGCAATTTGGTCCAATCAAGATGGCAACTTCTCATGCCAATCAAGCAGGTCAGAAGTTTATCTGGTTTTCCAACATAAAAGTGGATTAATAAAATTTAAACCCCAGTTCTAAGCCGTTTGTATTAAGCA
The DNA here is from genome assembly GCF_002150505.1 of Algoriphagus ratkowskyi. Lineage (GTDB taxonomy): Bacteria > Bacteroidota > Bacteroidia > Cytophagales > Cyclobacteriaceae > Algoriphagus > Algoriphagus ratkowskyi. The sequence continues at coordinate 121,668 of NZ_MSSV01000004.1, read as the reverse complement.
AGCGGCTTTTTTTAGTATTACTCCATTTACATTTCAATCAAATAATGTCAATACCTCTATCTTGATAACCCCTAGATCGACTTATCAACCAATTTCCGAAATGAAACCAAACAGAAGAAAATTCATTAAAAAATCCAGTCTCCTGATTGGCACTGGATTACTAGCCAATCCTTTTGCTGCTTTTTCAACTTTGGTTGAAGGCTATACTGTTGGCGAAATCATGGATCTATTCATTGCCCAAGTTCCTAAGTCACCCTTCCCGCAGACTGTAGATACATTGAAAACAGGTTCCAGAGAACTAAAAGTCACCGGAATAGTAACCACTATGTTTGCAACTATCACAGTGATCCGAAAAGCCATTGAGCTGAAAGCAAATTTTATCATCGCCCACGAGCCTACTTTTTACAATCATCTGGATGAAACGTCATGGCTTGATACTGATCCTGTATATGAATTCAAAAGAAAATTGCTCGATGAACATGGCATAGCTGTCTGGAGAAATCACGATTATGTACATGGTCTAGCAATCGATGGAGTTCAGGCAGGCGTGGTGAAGGAACTAGGTTGGGATAGCTACTACAAACAAAATGCAGTCTTGAACCTACCTGAAACCACATTAGGAGAACTGATCTCACACATCAAAACCAAGATGAATGTACCAGCCCTTCGTTATGTCGGTGACCTTTCCCAAAAGACAAGCAAAATTCTCTTGATGCCTGGAGCCGCTGGAGGAAGAAGGCAGATGGAAATGATCATGAAGGAAAAACCGGATGTTTTGATTTGTGGTGAAAGCCCAGAATGGGAAACTCCGGAATATGTTCGGAATGCAAATGAAATGGGCCAAAAGCTAGGTTTGATTGTGATAGGTCACTCAGCGAGTGAGGAAGGCGGATCTGAATTTATGGCTGAATGGATTAAGAAAAATGTATCAGGAATGCCGGTATTTCATGTCCCATCAGGAAATTCTCTCTCTGTAAGGTGACATATTCACCGAATTAATTTCCTGAGGATTCTTAAAAAACCATGCAGGAAAACCATCTTTAACCGCCTTTCAAAAACAAACGCTATTCAACTTCATTTATATTATATTTGAATATATAGTTGCTAAAAAGCGCATATTAGCTTACCCCAAAAAATGATGATCGTAGGACGCATTAAACTCTTATTAGCTGATGATGACGAAGATGATCGTTTCTTTTTCAAAGATTCCCTTTCAAAATTACCCTTCGAAACTGATCTCACTACGGTAACTAATGGTGTAGAGTTGATGTCGATGTTACTGACTGGAGGGAAAAATATTCCAGACGTGATATTTTTAGATCTGAATATGCCCATGAAATCGGGCTTCGAGTGCCTCTCTGAAATAATGAGACATGACAAATTAAAACAATTGCCAATCATCATTTATTCCACCTCCATGGACGAGCCAGTAGTAAACACGCTCTATGAACAGGGTGCATTTCACTATATTCGAAAGCCTGGAGAATACTCGAAATTAAAAGATGTGATTTTTAAGGGACTTAGCAGTTTGATGAATAAACCTGTAAAGCCAACTAAGGAAAATTTTGTAATCCAATCATCTTAATTAAATATATGTCAGATCAAAATTCAGCTAATGCTTCCTTCCCAATAGGAGGTGGTGAAATGGGTCAGTTGATTCGAGAAAAGGATTGGAGTAAGACGTCCATTGGAATTCCCAAAGAATGGCAACAGAGTTTAAAAACTACTCTAAATATTCTCTTGTCTTGCAAATTTCCGATGTTTCTATGGTGGGGACCGGAATTAACTTGTTTTTACAATGATGCATATAGACCAAGTTTAGGAGTAGATGGAAAGCATCCATCCATACTTGGTATGGCTGGAGAAGAGGCTTGGCCTGAAATATGGGCTATGATAAAACCTTTAATTGATCAGGTTTTAGAGGGAGGAGAGTCTGTTTACTTTGAAAACCTCCTTATTCCATTCTACCGAAATGGACACATAGAAGATATCTATTGGACATTTAGTTACAGTCCTGCTAGAGACAATGATGGCAACATTGTCGGAGTTTTAACTACCTGCGTAGAAACCACTACCGATGTATATCTTAAGAGAAATCTGGAAACCAGTGAACGTAAAATTAGACTCCTTCTCCAACAGGCTCCGGCATCAATAGCAACATTCAAGGGCCCCAATTACGTGACAGATGTCGTAAATGAAAATGTTCTTAAACTGTGGGGAAGAAAGGCAGAGGAGGTGGTCAATAAACCAATTTTAGAAGCTCTACCGGAGTTGAAGAATCAAGGGATTAAGCAATTACTAGACGACGTGTACAACACTGGTAACCGCTTTTCAGCTTCAGAATTACCAATGCAGTTTATTCGGAATGGAAACCTTGAAACCATCTATATCAATTTTAGCTATGAAGCCCTTCATAATGCAAATGGCTTAATAGATGGTATAATCGCTATTGGTCATGAGGTCACAGATCAAGTACTTGCACATAAAAAAATAGTGGCCAACGAGGAAAAACTCTCAATGGTCATCGATGCATCAGAACTTGGAACTTTTGAATTCCAATTCAAAAACAAAAAGCTAGATGGTTCAAAGAGACTTCATGAGATTTTTGGGTTGGCAGAGGGTGAAAGTATAAACCATGAGAACTTTGTAAGCAGTATCCATCCAAATGATCTGGGAATACGAAAATCTGCTTTTGAACAGTCCTTCGAAAATGGAATCCTAGAATACACCAGTCGGGTGATCTTACCAGAAAATCTGGTTCGCTGGATAGAAGTGAAAGGCAAAGTTCATTTTGATGAAGAAAACAACCCACAAAAAGTTCTTGGGACTGTCAGGGACATTAGTTCTTTTAAAAGAAACATTCAAAAACTTGAAGAGAGCGAGCAGAAATTCAGACTTTTGGCTGACTCTCTACCCCAACACATCTGGACAGCTGATACGGAAGGAAATCTAAATTATTTTAATCAATCTGTTTATGACTTTTCTGGCTACACCTCAAAACGCCTAAGTGAAGAAGGCTGGCTTTCTATAGTGCACCCAGATGATAGGCAAAAGAATGTGCAAGCTTGGAACAAATCTATCATAACCGGCAGAGACTTTCTAATAGAGCATAGATTCCGCAAACATGACGGTACATATCGTTGGCAACTTAGCCGAGCAAAGCCTCAGCTAAATCAAGATGGAGAAATACAAATGTGGGTGGGCTCCAGTATGGACATTCATGATCAAAAGGAATTTGCGAATGAGCTAGAGCGATTGGTCATAGAGCGCACCAATGAGCTGGCCCAAAACATGAAGGATCTGGCTAACATGAATAAAGAACTTCAGTCTTTCGCTTATATATCCAGTCATGACCTGCAAGAGCCTCTCCGCAAGATTCAAACTTTCTCCTCACTCCTTCTGGAAAATGAATACGATAATCTGACAGATGATGGAAAAGAACAATTTAAAAGAATGCAAAACGCTGCCAAGCGAATGCAAGCTTTAATCAATGACTTACTCGCATACTCTAGAACTACTATCTCGGACCGGAAATATGAGCCTACGGATCTCAATAAATTAATCGCTGAGGTGAAGATGGATCTCAAGGAAGAGCTAAAATCTCATCAGGCTGTGTTAGAATCAGATATACTTTGCACACTGAATATTATTCCATTTCAATTCCGGCAGCTACTCCTAAATTTAATTAGCAATTCTCTAAAGTTTGCCGTCAAAGATCGTAAGCCCCATATCGAAATCTCAAGCGTGAAAGGACTGGGCAGCGACTTTGAAATGAAACGATTATCACCTTCTACACATTATTGTCATATCAAGATAACTGACAATGGGATAGGCTTTGAAGAAAAGTACAGCGAGCGGATTTTTGAGCTATTTCAACGACTGCACGGAAAAGACAAATTTCAAGGAACGGGAATAGGTTTGGCTATCGTGAAGAAAATAGTCGAAAACCATAATGGCTTTATAGCCGCTCACGGTAAGCCTGATCAAGGCGCCACCTTCGATATTTATTTGCCGGAAAATTAGAGACAGCAAAGCATATAGAAATAGCTTATTATCTTCCAATTATTGCTCATATTCAACAACCATGAAGATCACTTATCTAACTATCACATTCTTACTGTTTTCCACTGCGCTTTTTTCGCAAAAAATCTCAAGTACTGAGGAGCGATTGATCGCTGAAGTGGAAAAGAACTACAAGGAAACTTTGGCACTGCTAGAAGAGGTAACCAACATCAACTCTGGCTCGCTAAATCTGGAAGGCGTAGAAGCCGTAGCGAGGGTTTTCGAGCGAGAATTTAAAAGCATAGGCTTCGATACTGAGTGGTATAAACTTCCTGCTGAGGCAAAAAGGGCAGGTCATTTCATTGCTACCAGAAAAGGTAGCAAAGGGAAAAAAATATTTCTAATTGGGCATTTGGATACGGTATTCGAAAAAGACATGCCATTTACACCGTTCACCTACCTTAACGACAGCATTGCCACTGGCCAAGGAGTCAATGACATGAAAGGTGGCGATGTGATGATTTTTGCAAGCTTGAAAGCCCTACATGACTTAGGGCAATTGGAAGACCGCTCGATTACAGTTTACTTCACTGGTGACGAGGAAAGTTCGGCTGATGAAGAACTGTCCCGAAAGGACTTTATTGAAAGAGCCAAAGCTCATGACATAGCACTTGCCTATGAGACTACTCAGAGTTTGGGGATCACCACTGTAGCCCGAAGAGGCAGTAGTGGATGGACATTGAAGACTAGTGGAAAGCAATCACATTCCAGTGGGGTTTTTAGAGAATCTGTAGGCTACGGAGCTATCTATGAGGCAGCACGTATCCTCACACAATTCCAGGAAGAACTGGCTGGCGAGGAATATTTAACTTTCAATCCAGGTCAATTTATCGGAGGTTCAGATATTAGTTATAATGCTGATACCGGCAAAGCTGAAGCACTAGGCAAAACCAATATTGTAGCGCGTGAAGCTATGGTAACTGGAGATTTGAGGTTTTTGGGTGAGGAGCAAAAGGAAAAAGCGAGAGTGAAAATGCAGGCTATCGTGGATAAGCATCTTAACCAAACAGATGCAGAAATTATCTTCGAAGACGGTTTGCCTTCTATGATTCCTACTGAGGGAAATTATGCATTGGCAAAAACGCTAAGTGAATTGAGTGTAGATATGGGCTTAGGAGAAGTGAAGCCAGGAGACCCGGGAAGTCGTGGAGCTGGCGATATTTCATTTGTGGCAAATTACCTGGATTGCTTGGATGGTCTTGGCGCATCTGGGACCGGTGCACATGCCCCAGGCGAAACGATCAATATGAAAGAGTACCCAGAGCTGATCAAGCGAAGCACCTTATTCCTTTATCGCCTCTCTAGGTAAAAACATCTTTTGTATATTTTCAGTCATGATCTTGTATGTTTTCAAACCCTCTTCAAGCTTTGCAAGCTGCGTCAGAAAGTCTATGAGCTTTACTATAATGTCAACTATTCTAAAAAGGAAATCATCAGAGAATTAACCTGAAATAAAGACAACTAAAAATGAGATTACAAGGAAAAACTGCCATCATCACCGGAGCTACAAGTGGCATGGGAAAAGCTATGGCGGAGCGATTTGTCAGCGAAGGAGCTTCAGTTATTTTGAGCGGTCGTGATGAGCTTCGAGGCAAGGAATTAGAGAAAGATCTAATGCAAAAAGGCGGAAAAGTGATTTTTGTTGCTGGAGATGTCTCTGAAATAGCCGTGAATGAAAAACTCGTTCAGGAAGCAGTTCATCATTTTGGAAAGCTAGACATCATAGTGACCAATGCCGGAAAGCTAGGTTTGGGATCGGTGACGGACATTTCCATTGAAGATTGGAACGAAACATTCAATACCAATCTGAATTCTGTATTCTACCTGAGCCGCTATGCGATTCCGGAGATGCAAAAAAATGGAAAGGGCGTCATTCTCGCTACTAGTTCGATAGCAGCGGTAAAAAGCTTTCCAAACCATGCTGCCTATTGCGGGAGCAAAGCAGCCTTAGTAGCACTCGTGAAAGAAATGGCGCTAGATTATAGCCCAACTATCCGCGTGAACACAATTTGTCCCGGCCCAGTTGACACCCCCATGATATGGGATTCAGCCAAAGCATTTGATGACCCGGACACCATCGTACAGCAAACAGCCAATAATACCTTAATGAAGCGCCTTGGAAAACCTGAAGATATCGCTTCGTTGGCTTTGTTTCTGGTTTCCGATGAAGCATCCTGGATCACTGGTGCCGCTTATACGATTGATGGCGGGATTTTAGTGGGTTAAGAGTGTAGAGTCTTAAACTTTCTTTCATGCCTATCAATTACTATGTTTATACGCATGCTGTCAAAGCAACAACTTCTCATGAAAAGAATTATCCTTTTATCTCTTTTATTGATTGTGACTTCAGCCGCCTTTTGCCAAAACCAATCCAAATCAGACTTAAAAAACCACATTAAACTATTTAATGGAAAAAATCTTGATGGCTGGTACACTTTTTTGCAAAATCGGGGGCGTGATATCGATCCGAAAAATGTCTTCACTGTAAATGATGGGATGATCCGGATTTCTGGTGAGGAATGGGGAGGCATTACTACTAATCAGGAATTTGAGAATTATCGGCTCATCGTTGAATTCAAATGGGGTGGAAAGACTTTTGCTCCCAGATTGGAAAATGCCAGAGACTCAGGCATTCTATTGCATTCTGTGGGTGAAGATGGAGCTTCGGATGGAATTTGGATGCACTCCATCGAGTGTCAAGTAATAGAAGGCGGTACCGGTGATTTTATTGTGGTAGGAGATGGAAGTAAAGATTTCAGTATAACTAGTCCAGTGGCTTCGGAAAAGCAGGGCAGCTCTTATGTTTTTCAATCTAAAGGTGAACTTGCAACTATTAATCTGGGCAGAATCAATTGGTATGGACGTGATCCAAACTGGAAAGACGAGATTAATTTTCGTGGTTCACAGGACGTGGAAAAACCAGTAGGTGAGTGGAATAAAGTAGAATGTGTAGTTGATGGGAATGAGATCACTATTTACTTAAATGGTGTGTTGGTAAATTACACTTCAAATGTCAAACCGAGTAAAGGTCGCATTCAAATTCAATCGGAAGGTGCAGAAATATTTTTTAGAAAAGTGGAAATACGACAGTTAGCAAAGAAGTAATACTCAACTAATAGGGATTGTAACAGCTAAAAAGCCATTATGGCTCCTCAATTTATTAGTCAAAAACAGCTCTTCGAGAAGCACTCTTGAAGTATTATCAACAGGTTTACAACCCTACATTCCTATTCTAAATGGATTAGAAATCCTCTGATAAATGCGCGTGGATTGCATATCGCGAACAGCATACAAAATTACAAACTCCCGAAAAAACATGCTACTTCAGTATCAAAGCATCCTTGCTAGGTTCATACCCAATTCGATGCGCAAGCACATAAAGTGAATCCCCAGCCTTCATCTCAAATGGAACTTGATAAACTGACCATACATCAGTAGTACTTTTTTTGAAGCCGATTGAAGCACCTTTTGTTGCTGAAGAAAGTGAAACTCTCCCCTCCTCGTAACGCATTTGCACTGGCTCAGTAATAGGTGCATGATCTGCTCCGCCCCACCATTCATTTACCATCTCCATTTCTGGCATTGCTGCTAGATCCCCATAGTCATCTATCCATTTCAGATGAGCTTGACGCAGCTCAGAGAGCTTATCTGCAAAGTCAGGATTTCCAGCCAAATTATTGAATTCATAGGAATCTGATTGGGTATCATAAAGCTCTTCATCTGGTTTTGTTTCATCAAACCATCGCTCTTGATTTGCATCCAATTTGCCTTGCTCATGCAATTCTAACAAATGTACCATCAGAGGATTACTTAACCTGTAGCGTATATTTTGATAATTGGGCTTTTCGGGCATGTAGTTTTTGATGTACTTATATCGGCCATCGCTAACAGCACGCACACGATCAACTTCAGAATCCATCCTATCCCGCGCAGCATAGATGTACTTTCTAGGCGCTGATTTCTGCTTCCCCATGAAAGCTTGCCCCTGCATGTTATCCGGTATTTTCACTCCTGCGAGAGACAGAACTGTCGGTCCAAAATCCACAAAGCTCACCAGCTGTTCATCCACTGACCCAGCTTTGATAAAAGGAGCTTTGATAAAAAGAGGAACTCTCAACCCTCTATCATACAGCTCACGCTTGTAATAAGGCATTCCATCGCCATGATCTGAGTAATAGAAAATAATCGTGTTCTCATATAATCCATCATCCTTTAACTGCTGGAGGAGCTCACCCACTTGGGCATCAAAACGCATCACATTTGTGATAAACCGAGCTAAAGTCCTGCGAGTAATTGAATCGTCAGGATATACAGGAGGCACAGTTACGTCTGCAGGATCTATCAATAACTCCTCTTTTTCCCTCGCCCAAACTTGAGATTCATGTGTTATAGTATAATTGAATATTGAGAAAAAAGGCTGATTTGGATCTTTGCGATTTCTCCAGTGCGCCGTATTGCTGCTCTCATCCCACATCGTTCCGGGTGCGACAAACTGGAAATCCTCCTTTACATTATTACTTGTATAGTATCCCGCCATTCGTAAATACTCAGGATAACCATGCATTCCTTCAGGGATCATAGCAGAATAGGACTTGTGATCCGGAGGGTATGCAGACTCATTACCTTTTGACATGCCGACTGTCCTCATATGCATCGCACCTATCGACGTCTGATAAGCTCCCGTGATTAGTGCAGCTCGACTAGGTGCACAAACTCCCGCTGTAGAGAAAGCATTTGTGAACATCACGCCTGCTTTTGCTAAGGAATCCAGAACTGGAGTTTTGCCTCCTGTTCCGCCATATGCTCCCAAATGCTCTGGAGACATATCCTCATTCACGATCCAAAGGATATTAGGTCGCTCGGGGTATGCTACTTCTGTAGGTGAAGCTGATTCCTTTTGACAGGAAAAACACAAAAATGAAAGAAGAAAAATGGAAAGTATATGCTTCATAGGTATAGTGATTTGAGCAATTCAAGTTGTTCCTTTTACAATAAAAGCCAAAACCTGACAATTATCATCCTGACCAGGAGGTTTTAAACAATTCACTTATCTGTCTTTAAAGCAAGTCTCTTTGGAATCAAGTTCAGCTTTGGTAACTTAAAAGTCTAACTCGCTGAATCCAATTATGGCCCCAATAAAGAATTTGAACCGAAGAGAATTTCTCGGCTCGGCAGCAACAGTAGCGGCTTCTATATCCATCGTCCCATCGAATGTAATTGCTGGGCTTGGAAAGACCCCTCCTTCTGATCAAATCGCAGTTGCAAATATTGGTTGTGGTACTCAAGGATTAAGAGAAATGGGAGAGCTTTTACAAAACCCAAAAGTCCGTGTAGTTGCAGTTTGTGATGTGAATAAATACTCGGAGGATTACATTGACTGGTCTCCTCATGGAATCAGAAACGACATGCGGAAAACACTTGGAGATGACACCTGGTGGAGTAATGTGAAAGGAATTGCGGGAGGAAGAGATGCAGGACAAGCGTATGTGGAAAAATATTATGCAAAACACAAACCTTCCGGAAGGTATAAAGGCTGCACATCCTACGAGGATTATCGGGAGCTATTTGCAAAAGAAACAGAAATAGATGCAGTAAAAATCATGACTCCGGACCATACTCATGCTTCTATTGCTATCGCAGCAATGGATCAAGAAATTCATGTTGTCACTCATAAGCCTATTTCCAACAGACTTCTCGAAGGAAGAAAAGTGATAGAAAAGGCAAAATCAAGTGGAGTTATCACTCACTTATTGGCTTGGTCCGATCGCCCAGAATATAGCCAAATCAAAACTTGGATGGATGCTGGATTTATCGGCGAATTGAAAGAAATCCACAATTGGTCTTATAGACCGGCTTGGCAGCAATGGACCAAGAGACCAGCTGGTGTCGAAACTATACCTGAAGGATTTAACTGGGATCTGTGGTTGGGACCTGTTCCAGAAATGGATTATCACAAAAACTACACACACAATGTCTTCCGTGGCTGGTATGATTTCGGCGGAGGTTCGGTGGCAGATATGGGACATTACAGTCTTTTTCCCCTATTTGAAACGCTGGGAATCACAAACTCCCCTACAAGTGCCCGAGCATTTGGAACCACCACGCGTGAAGAGGTAAACTCTGTGTATCAATGGGTGGAGAACGATGTGGCTTTCCCAGCAAGCTGTATGATCAAATGGAAATTTCCTGACCAAGCTTCGCTGCCTGCTTTTGATCTATTCTGGTATGATGGCGGAATGAAGCCTTTTGCTCCTGAGGAATTGGAAATAGATGGCAAAGACACGCCAAAGGAAGGATTGATGTTCGTAGGCACAAAAGGTAAAATTTTAGGAGGATTCAGAGGAGAGGACCCAGTGCTTCTTCCAGAAAGTAAAATGGCTACTCGTGCAACGTCCGAACGAATCGATTCTGATAAGGTAGAGCGGAATACTTCTGCTTGGGTAGAAGCTATCCAATCTGGAAAGCAAACACCGGGTAGTTTTATCCGGGCCCAAACGATCACTGACTCGATCAATCTCGGCGCTGTAGCTTTGAGAGCAGGAAAAAAAGTGGATTTCGATTCGCCTACCTTGAAAATTACAAATGACGCTGAAGCAAATAAATTTCTAACTAGAGACTATAGAAAAGGCTGGGAAATGTGAACTTGTACGCAGTGTTCAGTTTTCAACACCCAGTAGACACTTTAAAATTTCATCAAAAATCTCAACACAATACGTAACCCATTTACCCAATCGTATCATGAATAACAGAAGAAACTTTCTCAAAACTGCTGGTCTTGCTACAGCAGCAATAGGCCTAGGGATGCCTCAAATGGCTTTTTCATCATTAAAGGCTGATCACTTATTTAAAATCTCTCTTGCAGAATGGTCTCTGAACAAACAACTTTTCGCTGGAAAAATGGATCACTTGGACTTTGCGAAGCTCACCAAAAAAGCTGGAATAGACGCAGTAGAATATGTCAATCAGTTCTTTAAAGATAAAGCCAAAGACATGGCTTACCTGAAGGAAATGAAAACCCGGGCTGACGGTGAAGGAGTAAGATCCGTCCTTATTATGTGCGACGGTGAAGGTATGCTAGGTGCAGCTACTGCTGAAGAACGGACGCAAACTGTGGAAAATCATAAAAAATGGGTAGAAGCTGCAAAGTTCTTAGGTTGTCATTCTGTCCGAGTGAATGCCTACTCAGCTATACCTTGGAGTACTTCGGAGCAAGACTATAAAACTTCAAGAGACTACGCTAGTGCTGGCTTACATGAGCTATGTGAATTTGCAGATGATTATGATATCAATGTCTTGATCGAGAATCATGGTGGTTTCTCAAGTAATGGCAAATGGCTTGCTGAGATGATCAATAATGCAGATCACCAGAGAGCTGGAACTTTGCCTGATTTCGGGAATTTTCAAATTTCTAAAAAAGACGGAAAAGCTATTTCTTACGATTCCTATCGCGGAATAGATGAACTGATGCCTAAGGCAAAAGGCGTAAGTCTAAAGCCAGTTGTTTGGGATGATCAAGGAAATGAATCTCCTTTGGACTATACGAAAATGATGAAACTCGTGCTTTCTCACGACTTCCACGAGTATGTTGGGATTGAGCATGGAGACAAGGATAGAGAGTGGGAAAGCATAATTGAGATCAGAGAGAAGCTGGAGGAGGTGAGAAATTCACTTGCCTAATAAAGTTCACTTTTGGCTCCATGCATATGATCGGAGCCAAATTTCACTTTTCTCTATGATAAAGATTTAATAAGCAGATGAAACAACAACTTGGGCAGATCGCAATTTTAGTAAAAGATTACGATGAGGCAATAGAATATTATACTGAAAAATTGGGGTTTGAATTGATCGAAGATACCCATCTCAGTGATGTAAAGCGCTGGGTACGAGTTTGTCCTCCAGGCTCTTCTTGCCAGCTTTTACTTGCAAAAGCTGCGGATGAATTACAGCGAAATCAAATTGGCTTCCAATCTGGAGGCAGAGTTTTTCTCTTTTTATATACGGACAATTTCTATCGAGACTATCATAACTACACTGCCAAAGGCGTAGAATTTATTCGAGAACCTTCGGAGGAAGCCTTTGGAACAGTTTCAGTTTTCAAAGACCTGTATGGTAACCTTTGGGATTTTATAGAAAGAAAATAAAAATTGTTTGATGTACGATGTTAGATGACCGGTGTAGCTTTCCCGCTTTATTTAAGCATATACTAGGACGTTTAGCTCCTACTTCCAAACCTCATAACCGAATTATACAAAACAATTCATAATTTTAGATTCACCCATTTTAAATTCCCTTTTGGAAACGCAACCCAACAATCCTCTTCACGGAATCAAACTCGCAGATATAGTTGCGCATCTTGTAGAAGTCTATGGTTGGCCGGAACTTGGCGAGCGCATAACCATCAGATGCTTTACGCATGAACCTTCAGTTAATTCAAGTTTGAAATTCCTTAGAAAAACACCTTGGGCAAGAGAAAGAGTGGAGGGATTGTACCTAAAATCCTTAAGAGACGCGAAGAAAAAACAAGACGAATAAGGATGAAATTTTGGCGATAGTGTTTTTTTTTAAATTGATAGTTCAAAACACTCATTCTACTATGTCAAAGTTTTTATTCCTAATTACGCCGCTCTTAATCCTGTCACAAATTGGCCATAGTCAACAGCGTGAAAAGATAAATATATCAATTGCAACCGGACACAACGAAGGGTTTAATCTGGGAGTAAGATATCAACTCAATCAAATGCAGGTTGGCTTGGCGTTTGGAACAGATTTTAATAAAAAAAAGGAAATCAACAAACCTGAAATTTACACTGGAGAATTCTTTTATCACTTTGCTGGTACAGCTGATCTAAGCCAAAGAAAGCCTTGGTACCTTCGAAATGGAATCGTCCTTCGAAAGGAAGATTATAACCACACTGACCTGAGAACTTTCAATTGGTCGTACAACCTTAGAATCGGAAGAGAATTTAACATTTCGAGAAAAATTGGGATCAGCCTCGATGGAGGGATAATAACGAGATTAGGAACCAAATATAAAAAAACTGGGCCTAACCCTTCTTATCCGGATTATGTAGAACATCCTATAGACCCTAGTCTCGGACTAGGTCTTTACTATCGTTTTTTTTAGAAATTTCAGTCCTATAATTTCTGTCTCTGCTCTAATTTTTACGATAAAATAAACAACTCTATAAATTGCCCCCTCAGCAAAATTCTCCGTGTACTCAGCGGTTAAAAAAAGTCACAAAAAAAACCCGAAGGAATCTCCGGGCTTTTCGCTTTATGGATTGTGGTTGTTATACGTAGTTATTGAGCATCACTGGCATTACTAGCATCAGGATGTCTTCGTTTTCGTCTTGCTCAGCCGGAAGAATCAAACCTGCACGGTTCGGCGCAGAGAACTTCAAGCTTACTTCTTTACAAGACAGGTTATTCAGCATTTCTACCAAGAATTTCGCATTGAATCCGATTTCGATATCCTCTCCATCGTGCTCGCAAGAAAGTCTTTCATTCGCTTCATTAGAGAAATCAAGATCCTCAGCAGAAATCATCAATTCACTACCAGTCAATTTCAATCTTACCTGATGCGTAGTCTTATTCGCATAGATCGCAATTCTTCTCAAAGAACTTAGGATCTCTTGACGATTAATTGTCATCACGTTAGGATTTTCTGAAGGAATCACATTTTCGTAATCAGGGAATCGCTCGTCGATCAGACGACAGATCATCTTGATGTTGTTGAAATTGAAATAGGCATTTGACTGATTGAATTCTACCGTTACAGGAAGGTTTTCAGAAGACAAAGTTGACTTCAACAAGTTCAACGCTTTGCGAGGTATGATCAAGGTTGCTGACTCCTGAGAAGCGATATCAACTCTTCTATACCTTACCAAACGATGTCCGTCAGTTGCGACAAACGTAGTATTAGTAGGACTCAAGTTGATGTACACACCCGTCATCGCCGGACGAAGTTCGTCTGAGCTAGTTGCAAAAATAGTATTAGAAACTGCGGAAGAAAGAACTTCAGTAGACATGTCCACAGAAGTTGCGTTAGTTACAGTTGGGATTTTTGGGAAATCCGTAGCATTCTCACCTGCAAGTCTGTAGCGACCGTTATCTGAGCTGATTTCTACAGCATAGGTGTCATGATCAATGCTAAAAGTCACCGGTTGCTCTGGTAGATTTTTCAATGTTTCTATCAAAATCTTTGCAGGCACTGCGATATTTCCATCTTCTTTGGCCTCCACGTTGATTTCTGTGATCATCGAAGTCTGCAAATCAGATGCAGTAATGGTCAAAAGACTCTCTTTAATCTCAAAAAGAAAATTCTCCAAAATTGGCACCACGGGATTGGTTGTCACCACACCGTTGATTGCCGAAAGCTGCTTTAGTAAGGCAGAAGAGGAAACAATAAATTTCATATAGTAGGGCTTAATTAAATTTTACTTTTCAATGGGGGTAAATTTATAAATAAATTCTAATTCGACCCCTCTATAAATGATTCTGAACAAAATTATTGCAATAGATGCAGCTAATTTAGCCTAGTTTAATTTCCGAGTGTATTTATTATTTCGAATCCACCAGACCATCCCACCTAAAACTAACAACACAAACACTGGAGCTAGCACATTCAATCCTTGCCAAAATGTCTTTTGCTGCGCAATCTTCATTTTATTTAAAGGGCGAATCTGAAATGTACGTGTGCGAGAAGCTATGATACCCTCTGGATCACTAAGATACTGGACTAGATTTTTCAAGAAAAGCTTATTGGCATAGGTGGTTTGGGAAAATTGATCTTCACCAAGTGCCAGTGGAGCGCCATCTTCTAGGTTTGTTTGAGCTTGAAAAACATCCCCATCTCCGATTACTACTACCTTCCCTTTCCCACTTTCTTTGAAATCTGCTTTCGCAAAACCATCCGGAATAAAGCGGTTTTTATACAAGGAAGTAAACTCTCCTTCGAGCAAATACGCCAAAGGCAAATTTTTCAGATCAAACATCGCCACATCTGGCTGCTGATCCATGTCTGCGAAAGCCACACGAGCAGGAGCGGGTAAAATCTGAGAATAATCTGAGCTGAAAATCAGAGGAGTTTTAATGACTCCATCAGCTTTTACGGTATCTAAACTGCTCGCGAATCTAAATTGCACCACATCCAAGCCTTTGGTAATTGGATGATCCTGGACTCGTCCCGCAAGAATATAGAAAGGCCAAGGCAAAGGAACCATCTGCTGCTGATCCCCAAAATTCCCACCCATCACAGGAATGTATCCAAAGTTCAGATCTTTAACCAAATCCTTATTTACGCGGATTCCATAGCGAAAAAGCAAATTGTCTAAACCCAGCTCAATAGGCATCGCAATAGTTCCTTCTCCACCAGCATTTTCAATTTCTACCGCTACTCCATCTAGTAATACGACTAGATTTCCGCCTCCCATCACATACTGATCAAGGAGGTAAATCTCTCGCTCGGTATAGCTTTGTTTTGGGCCTTGAATGAAAATCATCTTGAAGTTTGCCAAATCTGCTGGCTTTTCTGCTTGCTCCAAGGGAACTTTGAACAATTCAAAATCACCATCCAAAGCTTCTACCATGCCAAAACCTTCATCAGAACTCATTTCCCCATGACCCATAACCATCGCTATGGTTGAGGACTCAGGAGAAATCAACTTACGAATTGCATTACTCAACTCAAATTCGAGATTTTCGATAGACTGGTTGAGGATCTGATCTTGTCCCATTCCACGTTCCCCACTGAGCACCAAAGCACCCGTCTCATATTCGGCATTGCTAACCAAGATTCCTGGAAAAATCAGCTGCTCCTGCTGTCCAGAATTCCTCATCACAGATAAGTTGACTGGGTTGATGCCGTAATCCGCCAAAGATAAAATGAAATCTAACCTATCATCTTCTGGCAAAGTCAATGGATCAAAATAGGAGTAAGTGATCTTTTCAGGACTATAAGCATTGAATGTTCGAACGGTTTCTTCTACTGACTTCTGAAGTCTCCGCATTCCACCCGGAAGATTTTCTCCCATCAAAAGAATTTCTACATGAAGTGGTTCAGTGATTTCCTCTAAAACTTCTTCTGTTGCTGGATGCAAAGAATACCGTTTTTCTTCGGTCAGGTCAATTCTGAAATTTAGGAATTGAGCCAGCAACGCAAAAAGAAGTATTCCTCCAAAAAGGAATACCCAAGGCTTTGCAATATTTCCAATTGACTTTCTCATTTATATGTACATCCGCTTATTATCCATCAAAAGACCAAAGTATATCCGGCTTTGTTGAAAACTAGAATCAAGGCCACTTCGGTCTCCCGTCTTCGGTCTTCCATCCTCTAAATCTAGGACACTATGTCTAATTGCATCATGGTGGATTATCATCTTCATTTATTTCTCAAAACCAAAACTGCCCCACCCAAAAACAACCAAATCATACCAAGCATAAAGAATAAATCTGAGGAATCAATCACGCCCCTACTCAGATTGATGTAATGAAAACTCAAGCTCAGATCCGAAGCCCAATAGGAAAGATTTCCAAGTTGCATATCTGCCAATGCTGAAAACCCAAAATACAATACAAAGCACAAGAACACGCCTAAAACAAAGGCAACTACCTGCTGTGATGTCAGAGAACTTGCAAACAAACCCACCGCAGCGAATACTGCTCCAATCATAATCAAGCCAATCCAAGATCCAAAAAAGCCTGCCTGATCGATATTTCCAACTGGATCTCCTAATTGGATAATGCTATAGAGATAAAGTAAAGTAGGCAGGACTGCCACCAGAACCAGGCAAAGTAATGCGAGGTATTTGGCTAGAATAATCTGAACTAGCGACAGTGGCGAAGTTCTCAAAAGCTCCCAAGTTCCTGTTTTCCGCTCATCCGCAATGGCCCGCATAGAAAGCGCCGGCACAAGAAATGTAAATACATAAGGAGTGTATGTAAACAATGCCTCCAAATCTGCGAAACCATATTCAAGGACACTACTTTCTGGGAAAACCCAGACGATCAGACCGATCGCCACAAGAAACAAGGCCAAAACCAGATAGCCTAAAAGGCTTCCGAAAAAGGCATTGATTTCTTTTAGAAAAAGGCTTTTCATGTAGTTTATAATTAATTTTTTTTGACCACTACCTGTCCCGTTATTCGGGATGAAATCTCGCAGATAAAATAACACTGGCTGTGAGTCGCTTTCGTAATGCTCGATTTCATACTTAGGCCTTGGTAATTTCTCGGAAAATTACTTCCAGATTTTTTTTGCTTTGATTGAGGCTGATCAGATTTAATGAACGCTCATGGAGTATTTGCATAATAGCTTTTCTCGCCGTAGTTGGATCTGATATAGAAATAAGTAATTCCATTTTTCCTTTTAGCCCATATTCAACCTTACCTACATTTTTGAACCAATCTAGAGCCATTTCTTCTTCGGTCTCCAGAATCAAAATCGTCTCATCAGAATTAGATTTAAGGTTGGAGAGAGAGTCTGCAGCGAGTATTTTGCCCTTATTGATGATGACCACATCCTGGCAAATTGCCTCCACTTCCTGCATAATATGCGTGGAAAGGATTAACGTCTTGTCCTTGGCTACTTCTTGAATCAGGTTTCTGATTTCCAACAATTGATTGGGATCCAAACCTGTGGTGGGTTCATCCAAAATAATCACTTTCGGATCATGGATTAATGCTCTTGCCAAGCCTACACGCTGGCGATAGCCTTTGGAAAGCTGTCCAATCTTTTTGTGCTGCTCTGGCTCCAGCCCTGTGCGATGAAGCATTTCTTTGGCTCTGGATTTTAAGTGATTTCCAGAAAGCCCATACAATCCGCCTGAGAATTCCAAGAATTCCCGCACATACATATCAAGGTAAAGTGGATTATGCTCAGGTAAATAACCTATCAATCGGCTAACTTCCTTTATTGAATTTAGAGCATCTATTCCCATCACTTTCACATCGCCTGAGTCTGCTGACAAAAACCCGGTTATGATTTTCATCGTGGTGGATTTCCCCGCACCATTTGGCCCCAAAAAACCAAGAATCCTTCCCGGCTTTGCCGAAAAAGACACTTCATCAAGCGCTTTTTGATTTCCGTACAGTTTAGTGAGATTGGAGACTTCTAAGGACATGTAGCTATTTTAGTCAGTCAAAAGTAAGAAAAATATGGAGCTTCCCTTAGTAGAGGTGCATTTGAAAATGATTGTTGTAGGCATGATTTTGCTTTTCCGCTCCTACTAAAAGAGTAAAGCTTGTATTCCAACTACACGCTATGGTGTATTTGAAATACAAGCTTATATAAACACCTAATTTACAATACACTAATTAGGCAAAATGCTTTATCTATTATTTTAAGAAATTCTAGCTTCCCAACTTTTCAAGCAAAAGATCAACTTCTGTAGTACCTACGTACTGTCCAACTAATTGCTGTTTACCGTCATAAACAAAAATGGAGGGAACGCTTCGGATCTGATAGAAACTAGCCACTTCCATTCTAGGATCAAGCAAGAAATTCACATAGCTTTTGTCTTTAATTCCAAGGCCATTTACAAATCCAATCATTTCTTCTACTGGCTCTACCGTCGTAAATATCAAGTTGTATTCTTTAAACTCCGCTATTCTTTTAGAAATCGCAGCTAGTTCATCCTGACAAAGGTGGCAAGTAGAGTTGAAGTAGATGTATAGTGTAGGCTTATTTTCAGCCAACTTGTGAATTGACTTTGGCTCCCCATTTATATTATTTAAAGTAAAGTTAGGAAGGGCATTTGGCGCCGTCAAGCTCGAAGCTTCTGCTGTAGTTCCAATCTGTGATAGATAACCCAAATATGTTCCGCCACCTATAAGGACGACAAGAAGGATAATTAAATTTGTCTTTTTCATTGCTTTGGTCTGTTGAATAATCTTGCGCAAATTTAACACTTAACTCACTCAAAACAATTCTAGGTCTGCGAAAACGCTGACACACGAATTAGAATGAATTACGTACAATAGCCTGAAACTTCTTCAAGCATAATAGTAGTAGCTCCTAAAAGATACGATTGCACTACTTGGCCTACTTCTTCCCTTTTGGTCTCAATGGTCTGCATTCTACATCTGCCACGAAGTAATTAGGATGTGTCTCTAAAGTTTGAACCATCGTCGTGGCCACATCTACAGGTCGCATCATATTCTCGTTTGCATTCGTCCCTTCTATCTCATCAAAGAAACTTGTTTGAACAGACCCTGGGTAAATTGTGGATACTTTGATTCCAAAATCTCTTAGCTCCATATAAAATGAATGAGAAATTCCACGCACGGCATGCTTAGTACCAACATATCCAGCCATACTCGACACTCCATTCAGTCCAGCTATCGAAGCCACATTCAAAATATGTCCTTCATCAGCAGCTTTCATCCCGGGAATAAGTCTTTTGGTTGTGTAGAAAATCCCATGCACATTAGTATCAAACATGGCTTTCCAATCCTCCGAAGAAAATGACTCCGTATCTCCAGCCACTCCAAATCCTGCGTTGTTTACTAATATCCTGATATCAGTACCTAGTTTGCTTGTGGTTTGCTGAAAAGCATTTTCCACAGATTCTTCTTTTGCCACATCACACGTGAAAAAATGAAAGTTTTGATGTGCTAAGTCTGGCTTATTTCTTCCCCAGCCAGCTACGACAGTTCCTTTATCTAATAAAAGCTTAACTAGCTCTAGTCCAATTCCTTTGCTGACGCCAGTGACGACAGCTATTTGATTATTGAGTTGCATACTTTTTTATGTTATGATTTATAGTACAAAAGCAATTGGGCTCAAATAGTTCTTTTCGAAAAGAGTTTTCAGCCTAACGGAGATAAAAAGCTTGAGCATTAATACATTTTTCTAAATTTGAATAACAACAAATGAAACCACCGACCATGAAAAAATTTTTACTCCCCCTAATCCTAGTACCGATGATAATCGGATCGGGAACGCTTATGGCACAATCCTCACTTCGCCCCACTATAGATACAAAGGCTAAAGCCATAGAATCAAAGGTAATTGAGTGGCGAAGAGATTTTCACATGCATCCTGAGTTGGGAAATGAAGAAACCAGAACAGCAAAAATCGTCGCAGATCATCTTCGCTCGCTAGGAATGGATGTTACTGAAAATGTAGCTGTCACAGGTGTAGTTGGTGTATTGAAAGGCGGTAAGCCAGGTCCAATGGTTGCTCTTCGAGCAGATATGGATGCACTTCCTGTGACAGAACGAAATGATCTTCCTTTCAAATCAGTCAATACTGCAACATACAATGGTCAAGAAACAGGCGTAATGCATGCTTGCGGACATGATACGCACGTAGCTATTCTTATGGGTGTCGCTGAGGTGTTGGCAGGAATGAAAAATGACCTAAGTGGCAGTGTGAAGTTTATCTTTCAGCCTGCGGAGGAGGGAGTAGATGGAGATGATATCGCAGGTGCAGAACTTATGGTAAAAGAGGGGGTAATGAAAGACGTAGACGCAGTCTTCGGCTTACACATCGCTTCACAAATGGAAGTTGGAAAAATCGGATACCGCTCCGGTCCAGCTATGGCTGCGGTGGATATCCTGAATATTAAAGTAAATGGACGCCAGGCACATGGTGCATCTCCCTGGTCAAGTGTCGATCCAATTGTCACGAGTGCTCAGATCGTCATGGGACTTCAGACTATACTTTCAAGAAACGTGAATATCACCAAAGACCCAGCAGTGGTGACCATCGGCGCAATTCATGGTGGCATCCGTCAGAATATCATACCTGAAGATGTAGAGATGATCGGTACCATCAGAACCTTCGGAGATGAACAGCAAACCTTGGTACACAAAAGGATAAATGAAATTGCTACGAATATCGCAAAGAGTGCCGGAGCAACCGCGGATGTGACGATCAAAAAACTTTATCCATCTACAGTAAATAATCCGGAGCTTACCGCTGAGATGATTCCAACTCTCAAGGCAGCAGCAGGTGAGGCCAATGTGATATACAATGACCCAGTCACTGGAGCAGAGGATTTCAGCTTTTTTCAAAAAGAAAAGCCGGGTCTATTCATCAATCTCGGCGGCATGAAAAAGGGCGGTGATCCAGTAACAACTCCGTCACACCATACGCCTGGTTTCTTTATAGATGAAGGTGGATTTACACTGGGTGTTCGAGTGATGAGCTACTTTGTGGTGGATTATATGGGGATGAAAAAGTAAGAAAATTAATACAGTAGTATTAAGAAATAAGTATTTAGAAAATGAAAAACCCGGTTCTTAATGAATCGGGTTTTGTGTTTCTACTCAATTTTGAATCAAAAAAGGGGAGGAACTTTAAACGCTCCCTCATGATATTTTTCGAAGATGAAGTTCTTATCAGAAATTATTTTGTAGGCAGAAATCTTCCCCGCAGTGTCATTTGAAATGAATGCGTTTAACAATTCCTTGAAACCGGGCAAACCCAAAGCTTGTTGCAGCCCATGACCGTCTCTGAGCAACAACAACGTGCAATTAGAATAATACTCTGCAAGCACATCGTAAGATTTGGGATAAATTAATTGATCAAAAGCTGCTCCGATTAAGGTCATTTTTCCCTCAAATTCCAATAATCGATCGTAGTTGGTTCCATAGAAATCAAAGTTACTAGTATGATAAGCCTCCCAGATTGGACTACTCCCTTTTTTCATTGCTTCTAGACTTGAGTTGGACTTTTGCTCAGAATCTTGAAAACCAGAAAGCGCGATTCCATGCTCAAACAACCTCACCATTAAAGGAATATTGCTGGCTATATCCTGATTTGTACTTAGTCCAGTCAATACTTTCTGAAAAGTCAAAAAATCGATTATGTGCTCTTTGGGTAAGGAATTTCCACTCTGATTTTCTCTATCGAAATTTGCATAATAACTGAAATCAACCTGCTGCTCACCACTGAGTTGTAAATCTGAGAACGACAATCCTGAGGAAGGAAAGCTCAAGTTCTTCTGGATATCAAAAACCAAAGGATTGACGCTGATCATCCTACTGACATGATTCGGATATAGAGACAAATAATGCTGTAACACCATGGCTGAAGAAGAATATCCCAGCAAAATTACCTGCTCGTCCCCGATTAGTTCCTGCCTGATCACTTCGATATCGCGTGCGACTTGATCCTGATTGTAAAGCTTGTACGCCAATTGATAATCTGGACTTCCAGAAAGCATCACGCCTCTTTTTAGCTCCTCATTATCCTTTCTCCCCTTGATCAAAACAAAATTGCTGGACTCAGAGAAATCCAGCAATTCATAAAAAGGCAAATAAATGTCATCAAACGCATCCTCTAAGAAAAACACAGTTTCCTTCTCCGCATCAAACTCATTTAAAAACTCAACTTGAATTTCGATTTTCCTTGAATCGGGTAGATGATGGTCGTAAGGGACCAAAAATTGCCCCGCATGTATCTTAAAAATAAAAAAGACAAAATTCAGAGCTAGTCTCATGCCCTGAATTTTGCCTTTTCAGCTGAATCATCAACTGATTAATAATTGTATTTACGGAAAATTAACTGAATACTATTTTCCCTTATTCTTCTGATTCTTAGTTTTTAGCTGATTTCTATTGGTCTTGGCTTTCGAATTTTTATTTCCACGCTTCTTCTCCTCTTCTTTTTCTTTATGTGGGTGAGCATGAGGCAGCGCCTTTTTCTCATGGAAAGCTCCCTTGTAATCAGGATTGTCACGCTGCATCAAGCGGTCTAATTCACGAGCATAGGCTTGTTTCTCCTCATAAGGTGTTGGAGTGATTTCAACTTCAGCAGGGATTTCTGCTTCTTCCACAGTCATCCGAATTATCTCTTCTATCTTTTCGAAGTGATACGTCTCAGCAGGATTCACAAAACTGATTGCTTTGCCCTCCTTTTCAGCTCTTCCTGTTCGACCGATTCGGTGTACATAATCTTCATAGATCAAAGGCACATCAAAATTGATCACATGGGACACCATCGTCACATCCAAACCTCTGGAGGCAACATCCGTAGCAACAAGAATCCGCACATCGCCTCCTTTGAAATCCTCAATAGAATTAATTCTCGTATTCTGCCCTTTATTCGCATGGATCACACGAACTTCACCATAACTGCGATGACTAAGAAAGGCAAAAACCTCTTCCGCATTTCTTCTAGATCGGGTAAATATGATCGCTCTATTGATCTCCTCATTCTTAAACAGCTGAGCAAGTAGACTGAGTTTGGTCTTAATATTTGGCACTAGGTACTTAACCTGTCCAATAGTTTCAGCAGTAGTTGCCTGAGGAGTAACTTCCACGCGCTCCGGAAACTCTAAAAATTCAGCAGCAAAACGATCTATTCTTTCGCCGAAAGTGGCTGAGAACAGTAAGTTCTGTCTCTTCACTGGAATAACTTCCAAAATCGATCGAATTTGAGGCATAAAGCCCATATCCATCATTTTGTCAGCTTCATCCAAAACCAAGGTTTTAATTTCCTTCGTCAGGATTTTTCCTTTTCTATAGATATCCAGAAATCTCCCTGGAGTAGTCACTATGATATCAACTCCCTTTTCCAGGATTTCAATCTGAGTCTTTGGACCCAATCCTCCATAAAGTGCTACCATTCTTAGGTCAGTGTTTGCTGACAGCTGAACTACTACTTCTTCGATCTGCATCACCAATTCACGTGTAGGCGCCATAATCACTGCTCTAGCGTGATCTCCTTGGGCATATTTCACTTTCATGAGCAGCGGCAAAACATAGGCAGCTGTCTTTCCAGTACCCGTCTGAGCAATTCCCAATACATCATGACCGGCAAGGGCAAGCGGAATTGCTTTCTCTTGTATTGGTGTAGGATGAACATATCCAGCATCTGCTATGGCATTTAATAGCTGTCGATTTAGCTTAAATGCTTCAAAAGTTGAGGCCTCATTGCTCATGATTCGTTAATTTTGGTTGAATTAGTAAAACCTTAAAAGGAGTAAATGATGAAAAGTATTCTGATCACCGGTGCAAATATAGTCAATGAAGGCCGGATAAGTCTTGGCGATGTGTTAGTAGTAAATGGAAGAATTTCAAAATTGGGAGAAGACCTCAATGGAGAGAAGGCTGACATTCATATTGACGCGAAGGGAAAACACTTGTTTCCAGGACTAATTGATGATCAGGTACACTTCAGAGAACCAGGACTTACACACAAGGCGGAAATCTATACTGAGGCAAAAGCGGGAGTAGCAGGAGGCACTACTTCCTATATGGAAATGCCGAATACAATTCCACAAGCGACTACCATGAAATTGCTTGAGCAAAAGTATGCTAGAGCTGCAGAAGTTTCCTTGGCGAACTACTCTTTTTTCATGGGAGCTACCAATAGCAATTTGGATGAAATCATGAAGGTAGATTTCAAAGAAGTCTGTGGTTTAAAAATTTTCCAGGGCTCATCCACCGGAAATATGGTGGTAGATAATATAGAATCTCTAGAAGGAATATTCAAAGAATGTAAAGCGCTTATCGCAATTCACTCTGAAAACGACGACATCATCAAAGCTAATTTCGAAGAGATGAAAGCTATTTACGGCGATGAAATCCCAGTAAAACTTCATCCGAAAATCAGATCCGAAGAGGCTTGCTACGATGCTTCTAGCCGGGCTGTGGCAATGGCTAAAAAGCACGGCACACGACTGCACATTCTGCACGTTAGTACAGCGAAAGAATTAGAGCTATTCACCAATACTATACCTCTGGCAGAGAAAAAAATCACTGCAGAGGCCTGCATTCATCATATGTGGTTTGCTGAGGAAGATTATGAAGCCAAAGGAAACCTGATCAAGTGGAATCCTGCAATAAAAACATCCAAGGATAGAGATGCTATTTTCAATGCTGTACTTGACGGAAGGATAGATGTAGTAGCTACAGACCATGCTCCACACACTATTGAAGAAAAAGCCCAGACCTACACCAAAGCTCCGTCAGGCGGGCCGCTCAATCAACACAGCTTAGTTGCGATGCTTGACTTTTATCATCAAGGCAAAATAACCTTGGAAAAGATCGCGTTGAAAATGTCTCATAACGTTGCCACCCTGTTCAGAATGGAAGAAAGAGGATTCATAAGGGAAGGCTATTATGCTGATTTGGTCCTCGTGGATCTAAATAATCCATGGAAAGTAGAAAAAGAAAATATATTATCTAAGTGTGGTTGGTCACCATTTGAAGGTCATACTTTCCAGTCAAAGGTCACACATACAGTTGTTTCTGGACATTTGGCGTTTGAAAATGGAACGTTCCATGAAGAAAGAAATGGAGAACGTCTTAAATTTTCAGGAAAATTTTAGGAATCGTCTTGCACTGATTCAGCATAATTATTACTTTTGCAGACCATTTGGAAGAAACCTATCCAAAAGGATTACATGGTGATTGTAGCTCAGTTGGTTAGAGCGCTGGTTTGTGGATCCAGAGGTCGCCGGTTCGAACCCGGTCTTTCACCCATAAAAGCCCCTCATAATGAGGGGCTTTATTTTTAAAAGGGAGTCTATTGGCACAACATTTGACCATTTCTGCCAGACCTAAACCAACTTCAGATGTTTACTTTGTTCAAAACTTCGCCAAAATTCCCTCAGGTAAAGCCAATCAATATCAGATTGGCAAAAAGTTACTTGTTGAAGTTTGAAGAATCGCTAAGAAATTTCGAAGAAATCCAAAAAGAGGCGATTCATTCTTAAAAATTCGATTAAAAACAGAAGGTTATGAAAACATAACCTTTATTTTTTAGTGATTCGTTTTTCTTGTCCGCCCAAAATTCTATTTTTAGCAACATAGAAATTTTGGACATGAGTTATATACACTTCGATAAAGCACAGCTTATCAATCTCAATTACTCTTTGGATAGAGAGACTATTCGAACGAATCGGTCGGGCACTTACACCAGCACCAGTATTATTGGTTGCAATACGCGCAAATACCATGGTCTCCTAGTTGCCCCTCAGCCTCAAATCAACACTGAAAACCATGTAATGCTCTCGACTGTTCACGAGACTGTTATTCAACATGGCGCAAGTTTCAATCTGGGCATTAGTAAGTTCCCCGGTAATTATTCTCCTAGAGGACATAAATACCTCAAGGATTTTGACTCAGAACCGATTCCGAAACTAACTTACCGAGTTGGTGGTGTCCTTTTGCAAAAGGAATTGATCCTCGACACAAATAGAGACCGTGTGATGATTCGCTATACCTTGCTGGAAGCCCACTCTCCTACTACACTTAGAATCTCACCATTTTTAGCTTTCAGAGGATATCACTCACTATGCAAAGAAAATGATGATATAAATAAGGAGTTTAATAAAGTACCAAACGGCGTATCATTTCAACTCTATGATGTATATGACCCACTTTTTTTACAAGTGTCGAAAGAAGCAGAATTTGTATCCAATCCAGACTGGTTCCGCAATGTAGAATATATACTAGAGCGAGAAAGAGGTTACGATTACCAAGAAGACCTCTTTGTACCTGGATATTTTGAATTTTCAATTGAGAAAGGTGAGTCTGTAATTTTCTCAGCCGGATTGACAGAAGCTGACCCTACAACCAGGCAATCAGCTTTTCAAAAAGAAATAAAGAGAAGAATTCCACGTAATAATTTTGAAAACTGTCTTAAAAACTCTGCCGGACAATTTATCAGATTACGCGATGGGGAAACAAGGGTAATAGCTGGATATCCATGGTTTGGATGGTGGGGAAGGGACACATTTATCGCTTTACCTGGTCTTACCTTATCTACTGGAAACTACAAGACATTTTTGGCAGTCATGGACACTATGTCCAAAGATTTGCAAGGCCCCCTATTTCCAAATGTTGGAAGTGGGGTAAATTTCAACATGAATTCGATTGATGCGCCTCTTTGGTATTTCTGGGCGATGCAACAGTACATCTTGTACACCAAGGATACTAAAACTATCAAAACTCGATATCTAGAGAAAATGAAAGGTATCATTGATGGTTTTAGAAATGGAACCGATTTTAATATTCATGTCCAAAATAACGGCTTAGTGTATGGTGGAGAAGAAGGCAAGGCACTCACTTGGATGGATGCCGTCACGCCCGACGGCCCGGTAACACCACGAATTGGATGTCCTGTGGAGATTCAAGCGCTTTGGTATAACGCCTTGTGCTTTTATCACGAACTGACAGGAGATGAAGAGGTAGCTGCTATGGCAGCTAAGACCAAAGAAACATTTGCAGTAGAATTTTGGTCTGATGAATATAGATATTTGGCTGATTACATTAATGGAGAAGAAAAAAACTGGGATATCAGATCCAACATGGTATTTGCCACATCTCTTCCTTACACTATGCTGGATGAAGAAAAAAATGATGCCATCCTAGAAACAGTCAAGTCAAAACTACTCACCACTAGAGGGCTAAGATCTCTTTCTCCAGATGACCCTGGCTATAAAGGATATTATTTTGGAGATCAGATAAGTCGAGATGAAGCCTATCACAACGGTACAGTTTGGGTGTGGCCTTTGGGGCATTTTGTAGAAGGATATTTGAAAATCCACGGAAAATCAGGCCTTAATATGGTCAATAAGCTAATAAAAGGATTTGATGAAGTGATGACCCAATACGGCATTGGAACAGTAGCCGAAATATATGACGGAGATCCTCCTCATAGATCTAAAGGTGCGGTATCCCAAGCATGGAGCGTAGCAGAGTTGTTGAGAATGATGGATTTGGTTAAAAAAATTAATTAAGGAATCATGAAGGTATTAATGTTTGGGTGGGAATTTCCACCACATATTTCCGGAGGATTGGGCACAGCCTGTTATGGGTTAGTAAAAGGAATGGTCCATCACAATCAGGAAATAATCTTTGTTGTTCCTAAACTATGGGGAGATGAGGAGCCGATGGCTGATTTTGTAAATGCCAGCGATATCACTATTGATTATAAGGAGAAAAAATTCAAATCCATTTGGAAAAACCTCACCTACCTCGAAGTTAGTAGCTTTCTAGTGCCTTATTTAGGCCCAGAAGAATATCAGAAGTTTACGGACTACGCAATTCATGATCGTACAGATGTGGATGAAAGTATTTTCTCCAGCAAGTATGAATTTAGCGGGAAATACGGTAAAAATTTGATGGAGGAAGTTTCCAGATATGCCATTACAGGTGCTCAAATAGCTAGAGACCGAAGTGATTTTGATATTATTCATGCCCATGATTGGCTTTCTTTTCCTGCCGGAATTGCAGCAAAAGAAATCAGTGGCAAGCCATTGGTTGCGCATGTCCATGCCACTGAATATGATAGATCGGGAGATTCTGTCAATAAGCCAGTGTACGATATAGAGCGTGCAGGAATGCATGCTGCAGATCACATCTGCGCAGTTAGTCAGCTCACCAAAAACACGATAATAAAGAAATATGGAGTACCTGCACATAAAATCAGCGTACTGCATAATGCAGTATTAGATGCTTCAATAATCAAATCAACCTATAACAAAAGAGTGCCTGAAAAGATAGTAACCTTCTTAGGAAGAATTACTTTTCAGAAAGGCCCAGAATACTTTGTGGAAGCTGCCAAGAAAGTGTTGGAAAGAGATCCTAATGTTCGCTTTGTGATGGCTGGAAACGGCGATTTACTGAATCGTATGATTGATCGTGTCGCTGAACTCAGAATGGCTGATAAATTCCACTTTACTGGATTTCTCAAAGGAGATGACGTAGATCACATGTACGCTATCTCAGATGTGTACGTGATGCCATCCGTATCTGAGCCTTTCGGTATTTCTCCTTTGGAAGCTGTGCGACACAATACACCAGTGATTATCTCTAAGCAATCAGGGGTAGCAGAAGTTCTTGATAATGCTATTAAAGTAGACTTTTGGGATATAGATGCAATGGCAGATGCCACTTTTGCCTTACTCCACTATGAAGGGATTTCCAAAATGTTTAAGGAGTTGGGAACAGAAGAATTGAAGAAATTAAAATGGGAGCATGTGGCTGCCAAACTTGTCACAGTCTATCAAAATATATTAGCTACAAAATCATGAGAACCATTTGTTTTTACTTTCAGGTACATCAGCCGTTTCGCTTGAAGCCATATAGATTTTTCGATATCGGCGATGATCATCACTACTGGGATGACTTTTCTAACAAAAGTATCATGCGAAAAGTAGCCCAGAAATGCTATCTGCCAATGAATGCCCTATTATTGGAGCTCATTCATAAGTATAACGGGGCATTCAAAGTAAGTTTTTCCATGTCAGGAGTCTTTCTTGATCAGATGCAAGCTTATGCTCCCGATGTGCTGGAAAGCTTCCAGAAATTGGTTGCGACTGGCAACGTGGAACTGCTAGATGAAACCTATGGACACTCATTGGTTGCACTTAAAAGTAAAGAAGCCTTTAAAGAGACAGTAGCTAAGCACACTAAAAAGATTCAAGAATTATTCAACGGCTATACTCCAAAGGTTTTTAGAAATACAGAGCTCATTTACTCAGATGAGATTGGTGCTATGATCGCAGAGCTTGGCTATGACGCTACCTTGACAGAAGGCGCAAAACATATATTGGGATGGAAAAGCCCCAATTATATGTACACTAATAGCATTGATCCAAATCTAAAGGTACTGTTGAAAAACTTTCAATTAAGTGATGATATCGCTTTTAGATTTGGAAATAAAACTTGGGCAGATTATCCACTTACTACTGATAAATTTGTGAAATGGATATCTGCAGTACCACAGGAAGAAGAAGTGATCAATCTCTTCATGGATTATGAAACTTTTGGTGAACATCAATGGGCCGAGACAGGAATTTTCGATTTCATGAGACATCTTCCGGATGCAGTACTTAGCAGGACTAATTTTAGATTCTCCACTCCTTCTGAAGTAGTTGCTAATGCCAAAGCTGTTGGGAAAATTCATGTTCCAATTCCTATTTCATGGGCAGATGAAGAGCGAGATCTGACTGCTTGGCTTGGTAATGATCTTCAAGATGAAGCATTTGACAAACTATACGCTTTGGAATCTTTGGTCAAAGAGTGTAAGGATTCTGACATCAAAAGAGATTGGGTTTATCTTCAGACATCAGATCATTTTTATTACATGTGCACAAAATTCTTCTCTGATGGAGATATACACTCATATTTCAGCCCATACGATTCCCCGTACGATGCATTCATCAATTATATGAATGTGTTGAGTGACTTTAAACTTAGGTTAAAAGAAATTACAACTGCCAAGTAATTTACCTTTTTAGTAATCAAATCTGAAATGAAAAAAGACCGGGACTTCGGTCTTTTTTCATTTCAGATTGTCAATCTTCTTTCACTTAGAATACCTATCTGTGAACTTGCTTTTTAGAAGAATTGCAGAAAAATATTCCAAACTCGGAGAATGTCAATCTTTCAAAACTTATTTCATTACCTCGTTAAATTTTTGCTTAAACTGAGTAGGCTTTTTTCATACTAAGAGTATGTTAACATAAAACATTGACCTAGTATTTACTCCTACCAAACGCTTTATGCCTTATATCGCAGCAAAAAAAAAGAGCCACTAAGGCTCTAAATTGTTAACTGAATCAATAACTCTCCTTCTCATTTGGAAAGTCTTTGTTCTTCACGTCTTTGATGTATTGCCCAAATGCCTCCATCATGATCCCTTCGAGGTCGGCATATTGCCTTAAAAATCTCGGCTTAAATTCCTGAGTTATCCCAAGCATATCATGCATCACTAGGACCTGACCATCCACGCCTCCACCCGCACCAATTCCAATCACAGGAATTGCTACAGTCTCAGCTACTTGTTTCGCAAGATCAGCGGGAATTTTCTCTACTACTATCGCAAAGCATCCCAATTCCTCCAAAAGCTTTGCATCTTCCAGAAGTTTCAAAGCCTCTGATTCCTCCTTGGCCCGAACGGTATACGTTCCAAACTTATAAATCGACTGAGGAGTCAATCCCAAATGCCCCATGACTGGAACACCCGCACTAAGAATTCTGGCTACAGATTCTTTGATCTCTGATCCTCCTTCTACCTTCACCGCATGAGCGCCAGATTCCTTCATGATTCTGATCGTAGAGCGGAGCGCCTCAGAGCTATTGCCCTGATAGCTTCCAAAGGGAATATCCACCACCACAAATGATCTGCTTACCGCTCTCACTACAGAGGAGGCGTGGTAGATCATCTGATCTAATGTGATAGGTAACGTAGTCTCATGACCAGCCATGACATTGGAAGCAGAATCACCAACCAGGATTATATCAATTCCAGCAGCATCTACGATTTTGGCCATTGAATAATCGTAAGCTGTGAGCATGGAAATCTTCTCTCCACGGTCTTTCATCTCTTGAAGGATGTGCGTGGTAATTCGTTTGACGTTTGCAGACGAGTGTACAGACATATTTTTAATGTAGGTGAACGAAGTAGTTGTCTCCTGAGAAATCTACTTTGATGTGTTCATTAAGTGTAGTAGAAAGTTCGAAGCCTGTGTAATCAGGCCTAACTGGAAATAGACCATGACTGCGATTCACCAGCACAGCGATTTCCATTTTGTATAGCTCCTCATCCAAAAATGGCTTCATAGCATATACCAATGTTTTTCCAGTGTTGAGTACATCGTCCACTAAGATCAATGTTTTTCCTTGTAAGTCTATATCTCGAGTTAGCTTTACCTCTTCCGAAGCTATATGTACTTTGTCCAGTATAACTTCAGTTTGCTCTATAGATAGTGGTGATATTGCTTTTAGTTCGGCGGCTAGCAGGTCGGAAAGAATTCTTCCCATCCCAGAAATCCCCGCAAGTACAACACCTTTTGAGTTGAGATTTCTCTCATAAATCTCATAGGCCATTCGGGTGATTTTCTTTTTTATCTGTTGGTGATTGAGTACTTCGCTCATGGTGTCTTTCATATGATTATAATTTGATTTTATAGGCCATATGGAATCTCGCTTGGTTTATAACCATCCAAATTTGTGAAGTATTCCGTCATGCTCGATTTCAAAAATGAAAATTAGGCCAATTCTACTTGGATTCAAAATCAAGGACTAGCCTTATCTATAGTCATCTTCCTCATTGAGTATATTGATATAGCTTTCGTAGCGATAGGGATGGATATAACCCGCCTCCACTTTCTCCAAAACCACACAACCTGGCTCATTCAAGTGCTGGCAATTATTGTATTTGCATTGACCTAGGTATTTTCTCATTTCTGGAAAATAATGTGAAAGCTCATTATCCTCAATTTCCAAAATCCCAAACTCCTTGATCCCGGGAGTATCGATCAGGTCTCCGCCATTTTCTAAAGCAAATAGCTCCGCAAATGTGGTGGTATGTACTCCTTTGGATGTAAATCCAGAAACCTCTTTAGTATGTTGGTCAGCTTCTGGAACCAGCGCATTGAGCAAGGTGGATTTTCCTACTCCGGAATGCCCGGAAATCAAGGTTGATTTCCCTGCTAGAACTGAATCGAATTTATCCTTCAAATTCTCTTCTTTCAATGCAGACACTTCTAGCACTTTGTATCCGAGCGGCTCATATATTTCATGAATATCGAGAAGCCAATCGTCTGCTTTTTCACCCGACATTTGATCCATTTTATTCACTACCAAAATGGCTGGTATCCTAAAACTCTCTGTACTTACCAAAAACCTATCAATGAAACCCAGAGATGTTCTCGGGCTTTTCATAGTGATCACTAAGATTGCTTGATCTAGATTACTTGCGATAATATGGGAAAAATGCTGCTTTCGAGTGGACTTTCGAATCACATAGTTTTCTCGGGGAAGTATATCTGAAATCACCGCAGTATCCTGATTCAACTCTTTCTCCAACTCAACCCAATCCCCCACGGCAATAGGATTAGTCAACTTCATGTCATCCAGCTTAAATTTCCCTTTCAAACGGGAAGCTACAACTTCTCCATCTGTCTGTACCAAATACCAACTTCCGGTAGATTTTATGACTCTTCCTTTCATATTATTAATTTTTTCCGAAGATCTTCCCCTCGATAGTTACCGAAGCTATCGGCTGGAATCCCGTATGTCTTGAAATCAATTCTACTCATGCCTTCGGCCATTTTCTTGAGTTAGACACTAGTTCCTCCACTTTATTCACAATTCTTTCAGCTGCTCCTATGTTCATATTAACCCACGTTTTTGCAGCTTCCGCACTTTTGTAGTAAAAATCTGGATGTTCTAATTTCTCGAATATTAACTTCAAATTCGCTTCGTCGCTCACTTCAAATCCACAACCGTTTTTTTGACTTTCTGCTGCCTCAGGGAATTTCGCTGTTTTTTCCAGTTTACCAAAGATCACGGGAATTCCAAATCCCAAAGGCTCCAAAATATTATGCAGTCCTTTGCCTAAACCTCCACCCACATAGGCAACCTTAGCAAATTGATACAATGAACTTAGCATTCCTATATTGTCGATAAAAATCACATCCGGTGATAGATCAGAATCCCACTGAGAATACCTGGAAGATTTTAATTCCAAGAGATCAGACCATCGCATCATCGGCTCAGGACTGATATCATGCGGCGCGATGATCCATCGATATTCTGGGTTGGCATTCATTACCGGAATTAACAATTCCATGTCTTCCTGCCATACCGATCCAGCTACAAGGGTTGGCTTTTCTCCTACCCATTTTGCCAAGGCAGGAAATTCCTTGAAATTATTTGCTGTCTCCGCTACTCGATCAAATCGAGTATCCCCTGCTACACAAGTTTGCTGATAATTAATTGATTTTAGCAGGTCGACCGTAGGTTGATTTTGAGTGAAAATATAATCGAATTGAAATACGATCTGCCTGAAAAAACCATCTCTTTTAAAGTAAATCTGATCTGGTCGAAATGCTGCTGAAAATAAAAAAAGTAGCGTATTTCTGGCTTTCACAGCCATAATATGATGATACCAAAGATCATATTTTACAAAAAAAACAAGATCAGGATTAAGTGTTCTGACAAATTCCTCTGCCTGGTGCTTACTATCCAGAGGTAAATAGGTGATAAAATCTACTTGAGCCTGTGGCTTCTTAATAGCGTGATCATAACCTGATGGGCTGAAAAAACTTACAGCTATAAGTTTGGCAGGGTTCTCTCTCTTCAATTCCGCGATGACTGGTCTGGCTTGCTCATATTCTCCTAAAGATGCGACGTGAAACCACGCCAAACTCCCAGGATATTTTACTCTAAACGCCTTTAAACTCTGAAATAGATTTTTCCTGCTTGAAGTGAAATGCCGTATTTTGGGAATAAAAAGAGCCCCTAAGAGCAAAAGCATTCTTGCAAAAAATATCCCTACTCTATAAATCCATTTCATTCCTCAAAAGTAGCTATTTGACTGGAATTTGTTTTATTCGCAATTAATTCCGCTGGAGGAGACTTGAAAAAAATCAGGTTTTATGGATATTTGGAAAAAACACCAACGCTGCTGTGTATTTCCATACAAATTTTGGTACTTTCAAATCCATCGTTTTTTTATTAAGGTAGTGTGTTTGGTAAAGCGCTTAAGTGATATGATTAGAGTTTTATTTGTTTGTCTTGGCAATATTTGCCGTTCGCCTTTAGCTGAAGCTATTTTTACTCAAAAGGTGAAAACAGCTAATATGCAAACTAGATTTAAGACTGATAGTGCTGGCACTTCTGACTTCCATATTGGTGAATTGCCTGATGACCGCACTATAAAATGCGCTACCAAATACAGTCTCCCACTGAAGCATCGTGCAAGGCAAGTTAATCGTACAGATTTTAGAGATTTCGATTATATCATAGCGATGGATGAAAATAATCTGCGAACCCTAAATAACCTGAAAGTTCGCTATGGTTTTGCAGATAAAGAGATTCACCTGATGCGGGATTTTATAGCTGAAACAATGGGAATGCCAGTTCCTGACCCTTATTACGGAGGTGAAGAAGGCTTCGAAGAAATTTATCATATTTTAGATGAAGCACTTGAAAGCTTCTTGACGCAGGTGAAATCCACTCACCAGATTTATGTTTGATTTGCAAATCATCACATAACAG
Organism: Algoriphagus ratkowskyi; assembly: GCF_002150505.1. GTDB lineage: Bacteria > Bacteroidota > Bacteroidia > Cytophagales > Cyclobacteriaceae > Algoriphagus > Algoriphagus ratkowskyi. The sequence goes on along the minus strand of NZ_MSSV01000004.1, from coordinate 86,637 downwards.
GTACTTTTTTAAAATGTGAATCAAATACTTTATTTAGCTAGCCACAGCAACAACAAAGACATTCATTCTTATAATAAAAGAGATTTTCATCTAAGGCTTTGTGGCAAGGCCTACTTCACTAAGAAATATATTTATCTTCAATTAGTAAAATAGGCCCGCTACCAGCTATAATTAGCCGAGGTTCAACGATACTTTCTCTCCAGTTTTTACTGCTTTAAATATCGCATCGATGATTTTCATATCTTTCACTCCTTCTTCGCCATTTACTGGCACTTCCGGTTTTTTCCCGTCAAAAATAATCGCCGCCATCTCATCCATCTGAACAGTCTGATGAGTAACAATTGGCTCAGAAAGAGGCCCTTTATGGGTTTCTCCTTTGATAGGTCCGTAACCTGTTGATGGCTGCATTTCTGCCCAACCTTTGCTCCCATTCAGATAAAACTTATCCAGGTTATTCATGTAATACGTCGATAGACATGAAGCTGTAGCTCCACTTGCAAAACCAAATTGGAAAGTGATGGTCTCGTCAATACCTTCTATGAATTTGTCAGGATTGCTTTTTGTCTCTTGCGCTGTCACCCAGATAGGCTCTTCCCCAATCATATACCTTGCCCCATTGATCGCATATATACCAATATCCATCATTGCTCCTCCTCCTGATAGCGCTGGGTTTAATCTCCACTGCGTGGGGTCACCTATCACAAATCCGCACAAACCCTGAAAAAATCGAATATCTCCAAATTCTCCGGCTTTCCTCATTCTTATCACTTCCAGTGTATTTGGTTCGAAGTGCATTCGGTAACCTATCAGCAGCTGGACGCCTGCAGCTTTGCAGGCATCTACCATTGCCTGTCCATCTGCCGCGTTGACAGCCATAGGTTTCTCGCAGATCGCATGCTTCCCTGCTTTGGCCACCCGAATCACCTGATCTTTGTGCTGCGCATTTGGCGTGATCACATACACGGCATCAATATCTGGGTTATCTTTTATAGCATCAAAATTTTCGTAGTTGTAGCAATTTTTGGCAGGTATATTATACTTCGATTTCCAATCTTCTACTTTAGAAGGCGTTCCACTGATTACTCCTACTAGTTTGGTTCGAGCGCACTTCTGTATCGCTTCAGCAACTCGTGTACCATAGCTTCCCAAGCCCATGATGGCCACTCGAAGCGTTTTTGTGTCTTTGGATAAAGTTAATGAATCGGTCATAGCAGCAAGTGGGTTAAAAGCAGGAACGGATAATGCTATAGCAGAAAGACTGGCCTTTTGCAAAAATATTCTTCTGGTCTTCATAAGGAAAGGATTAGGTATTGAGAGCTTGTATGCCTGAAAATATTCATTTTTTATTTAATGTCATTACTAGATCCGGTAGAACTTTCTGTCAACATGCTATTTTACGCGGCGAACTATCTGTATGGTATTTCTTGTATTTTGCTCGATCAAAACTTCAAACCCATCCAGCAAAGCTGGAATAGTATCATGATCTGGATGAAGAACGGTAAGTAGTTCGAGCCCTTCATTGTATCGAACTTCGAAATCTCCTTTTAGATGCTCCAGCAATTGCTCCAATTTGAACAATTGGGAATCGATAACTATAGAAATCGTGATTGCAGAAGTCTGAAGCATATTCACTCGCAATTTCAACCCTTGCAACTGCTCATAGACGAGGTGAATATGTTTTTCTTCTATAAACGTAAAGTCTGTCACTTTCAAACTCACAAGAATCTGGTCTTTCTTCAAAATGAAAGTAGGGATGGATTCTGTCTTTGCTAAGGAATGAATCTTCGTTCCAGATTCATTTGGATTAAGAAAAGACTTGACAAAAAGAGGAATGCCAGCATTTGCTAAGGGTTTGATAGTCTTGGGGTGAATCACTGAGGCCCCATAAAATGTCATTTGAGCAGCTTGCTCATAATCTAGCTCCTGAAAAAGAGTGGTATCCTTGAAAATCTTGGGATCAGCATTCAAAACTCCTGGCACATCTTTCCAGATGGTTACCGAGCCTGCATCGAGGCTAGCTGCCAAAATCGCAGCAGTGAAATCCGACCCTTCTCTTCCCAATGTAGTTGGTCTACCCGTACTATCTGCTCCAATAAATCCCTGAGTCAACACAGGGAATTGCTCGAGCTTAGGCTTGAGTTGAGATTGGCAATTCCGACGTGTTCTCACCCAATCAATTTTTGCGAAGCGAAAATCGCTATCGGTACTTATTAGCTCCCGGGCATCCTGCCATAAGATTAGCATGCCCTGAGAGCATAAAAACTCCATCACAATGCGCGAAGAGAGCAATTCCCCAAAACCAATTATCCGATCGTAATACTCATCGTAGTTATGCTTGGAAATAGGCTTGTTGAGTTCATGATGGAGAAGGATGAAGTAGTTCTCTATTTTAGGGAAAATCACATGTTCATCCGGGAAAAGTGCTCTGCAAATCTCCAAATGAAACTCCTTTAAAATTGCACTATTTTCAGAATATTCCTGTCCATTTAATTTTAATGAAAGTAAAGTTTCCAGCTGATTTGTAGTTTTCCCCATCGCAGAAACCACTATTACAAAATTATTTCGCAATCGATTACGAAGAATTTCAGCTAGGTTTTGTATTGCAAGCGCATCTTTTACTGATGCACCCCCAAATTTGTAAATCTGAGTTTTTGTCATGAAAATATTTACCTATTTTTCAAAAGTGTTAAACCATCAATTGAACTATTCCAATACATGAAAATCTTACCTTATCAGCCAGATCACAGAGGACTGGCTTACTCCGTCGGCACTACCTTAGACCGATTTATCAAGCTCAAACAAAGCGACTTTCCTTTTGCCTCTGGTGAACTCTCCCAACTTCTCCGAGATATAGCTCTCGCTGCCAAGATAGTAAATCGTGAAACCACTCGTGCTGGACTTTCTAATATCGGAGGAGCTATTGGCCAAGTCAATGTCCAAGGTGAAGAGCAGCAAAAGCTGGACGTCATTGCCAACATTCGATTTATGCGAGCATTAAGCAAAGGAGGCGAAGTCTGTGCCATTGTTTCGGAAGAAGAGGATTCTGTCATTGATTTGCAAAATAGCTTTGGCAAATATGTAGTAGCTATAGACCCGCTAGATGGAAGCTCGAATATCGATGTAAACATCAGTATCGGTACAATTTTCTCGATCTACCGAAGAATAACCCCAGCTGGTAGCCCAATTCAGCTAGAAGACATCATGCAGGCTGGAACGGAGCAAGTAGCAGCCGGATATGTGCTCTACGGCTCCTCCACTATGCTAGTTTACACCACTGGATGCGGTGTGAATGGCTTCACATATGAGCCATCACTAGGGGAGTTTTTCCTATCACATCCGGACATCAAAGCACCCAAAAATGGGGAAATCTACTCGGTAAATGAAGGAACTCAAAGAGAATGGGAGCAAGGAATATTAGCATATGTTGATCAATGCAAGGACAGGGGATATTCTGCTCGATATATTGGATCCCTAGTCGCTGATTTTCACAGAAACCTACTGAAAGGTGGAATCTACCTATATCCAGCAACCAAAAAGAACCCGTCTGGCAAACTTCGACTTCTTTACGAGGCAAATGCTTTGGCACTGATAGCTGAGCAAGCAGGCGCACTTGCTACAGATGGAACTCAACGGATTTTGGAAATCTTACCTACCGACCTTCACCAGAGAACTCCACTATTTATCGGCTCTGCTGATATGGTGAAAGAAGCAGAATCTATGATCTCCGCCTCAGTATAAAAAGCTATTCCTAATGTAGCTCGTGTAAAAAAGTTTAAGAATTGACAGATGTGCTTTATCTTGTGCCCAGATTTTAAACAAACTATGAAAAATATCAATCGCTACCTACTTCTCGCAGTTGGAGCTTCCGCTTGGGCCTCTTGTACTCCAAAAGAAACAGAAGTTGCTGTCGAACCTATCGATGAGACGTATGCTGTTCAGACGGAGTCAATGCTGATCAATGTGGACACGTTATACACTGAATTTGAAAACCCTTGGGGAATGACTTGGCTTTCTGACGGTAAAATGCTTGTTACGGAGAAAAAAGGAGAAGTCCTTATTTTCAAAGACGATCAATTCACGGGTGAAAAAATCCAAGGTCTTCCTGAGTTCTGGACTAAAGGTCAATCTGGACTTTTGGATATTATCGCTCACCCTAAGTATGCTGAAAATGGCTGGATTTATATTTCTTATGGAAAACCAATGCCAGACAGTACTTCTACTACTGTTGTGATGAGGTTCAAACTTGACGGAAATAATGCTGTCAATCAAGAAGAAATTATCCAATCAATTCCTGCCTGGAAAAGTAACCAACACTACGGTAGCCGAATTGTATTTGATAATGACGGCTACCTATACTATTCTAGCGGAGAGCGAGGAAATAAGCCTACTAATGCACAGGATTTGACAAACTCTCATGGCAAAATCCATCGTATCCACGACGATGGAAAAATTCCGTCAGACAATCCTTTTGTAGGCACCGAAGGAGCTGTTGCTTCGATTTGGACTTATGGTAACAGAAACCCTCAAGGCTTGTATTTCGACAAAGAAAACAACCTTCTTTACGAAAGCGAACATGGTCCACAAGGCGGTGATGAGCTCAACTTACTAGAAAAAGGCAAAAACTACGGTTGGCCAGTGATCACTTGGGGTATTGGATACGACGATAAGCCGGTTTCTGACATTCAGGAAAAAGAAGGAATGGAGCAACCGTTGACTTATTACGTTCCTTCTATTGCTACTGCAGGAATGACAATGGTCACTTCAGATAAGTATCCAGCTTGGAAAGGCGATATCCTTATTGGCGCCTTGAAAAAGATGCACATTAATCGCGTAGATATGAATGGTGCAGTTGCTGGAAATCAAGAAGTGATGCTTCAGGATATTGGACGTGTGCGTCAGGTTTCACAGAGTCCTGATGGTTATATCTATGCCATCACAGAAGGTACAGGATTGATGGTGAAATTGATTCCGATTAGATAAAACCTGGGTAAAATAAAGTAAAAGCCACTTTTGATCATTCAAAAGTGGCTTTTACTTTTTGTACACCTTAGCAATCTTCCATCTAGATCTGAGAAATAAATATTTGGAATAAAGTAATGTTACCAATCCTGCTTCGCGAGAAGCAGGATAACTCTGTATTTTCTGCGTTAAACTCCCCGTGCTTTGCGGTTAAAAAAACCTAAACAAAATCCACATCCACATTGAAGGGATATTTCATCAAAAACTGCAGGGCATCTTCTATTTCTAAATCCTCGAAAAGCACGCGATACAGATTTTCTGTGATTGGAGCTCGCAGATCGGCAGTTTCCAGAAATGCTTTGATAATTCTCACCGTATTGATACCCTCTGCCACTTCGTCCATGTCTGCTAGAATTGCAGTAAGTGTTTCTCCTTTGGCTAGTCTATATCCCACCGTGAAATTCCTAGAGTGAATCGAGTTACACGTAGTAACCAAATCACCAATACCCGCTAGCCCCATTACAGATTTAATGCTTCCTCCAAGGGCATTACCTAAGTGAATCATCTCTACCATTCCGCGGCTGATCAATAACCCTTTTGCATTTTCGCCCAGGCCTAATCCTGCCAACGCTCCTGAAGCAATGGCAATGATATTTTTGAGCACACCACTGATTTCTACCCCAATAATGTCCGAATTTCCATAAACTTGGAATTTCTCAGATCTCAGTAAACTTTGTCCTTCCATAATCACCTCATTGTACTTACTGGCGATTACGGTAGCTGCTGGCTGACCTTGTGCTAGTTCTTTAGAAATATTTGGCCCCGCTAAACAACCTACTCTAACAGCGACAGTTTCTTGCAGAATCACTTCGCTCATGGTCAGAATTTGACTTCGCTTAATTTTCTTGACGTTTTCGAGCGTTTCTCCAGATTCCAGATTAAGACAAAGTCCTTTTGTGCCATGTATAATCAAATGATATGGAAAGAGAAAAGGCGCAAAAATCTTAACCACTTGTTGAAAACCCGATGAAGGAATCATGAAAAACAATACGTCACAGCTTTTACAAAGGTGTTCAGGATCATTTGAAGCGATTATATTTTCACTCAATGCTTTCCCTTGAGCTGAATGATTAGAATTAATCTCATCCACCACTTCTTGCTTTCGAGCATATACCATTACAGGGTTTTTGGCTGCAAGAATATTCGCTATTGCTGCACCAAAACTTCCTACTCCGACAACTCCGATATACTTGGGTTTAGAAGAGTTTTTCGAGTCCATATCCTGTTAATCTATTGTGATAAAAATAAAGTAAACTCATGTCGTCCGTGCCTATATCTCCACTATTATCCTGAATAATTGGTCGCTTTGAATGATACATCCCCACATTGTCAATTCCATTCTTGATGATTTCATCCATTCCCTTCGAAAGATGTGGCGCAGTATTAATTAAACCTTGAGACTTTAGCTCATGGATTTTATCCAAAACTAGCTGGCAATTCTCTTTAAATTCCTCGTATGGAATAGTGATATCTTCCTGTGGAGTCCTGAGCAAATCAAATAGATCAAGTTTTCTATTTTGTTTTTTGATGATTTCAAATGCAGTAAATGCTACCAAATGGGAATTAAAAACACGGTTGATAATATGGAATTCCTCAACGATACGCTTGCCAAGCATATTCGTGTATTCCTCCTCCCGCTGATTATCTATGGTCACTTTTCCTCCAGACACAAAGTAATCCCGCGTATTGATCAAACGACCTTTCTTATCCAAACTATTTCCAACCACATCGACATAATTCCCAAGCACATCCATCGCTTTTCCTACAGATACTGAGATGTCTGAACCCTTGGTGAAAAATTTGACAAGGAATTTTGAAATCTTATACGAATTCGAAAACTCATCATTTTCCTTATAATATCGCTCTTGGCCAGTGATACTCAAATGGTCCCGGATCAAACTTGGTGCCTCTAGCACAAAATGATAATTGATTGTAACCGGCACAATAAAAATCTTCCCCGAAATATCATTTAATCCATTTTCAAAATTTGCACGCTGAGCCTCTATTGCGGTACTGAGTAGTCCTAGCTTCAGTCTCGATTCGATCATTCCGCTTCGAGATCTTGTCCCTCCGGGAAAAAACAAAGAATGGCATCCAAACTGAATTGCTTCCTTGGAATAGGTTTTCAGAGTCTCGAGATACATCAGGTTCTTCTTTCTTCTATCCACCTTATATGCCCCAAGGGAATTCATGAAGTAAGCGAATATGGAAATATTGAACAGATTTAATCCCGCGCCATAGATAAACGGAGGTAAACCCAATACGGAAATCACCCAACCGATCAAGATGCTATCAAGATTGCTGAAGTGTGTAGGAACCATCACCACTGTGCCTTTGGTAGCCAGATCACGCAAATGATCCGTTTCTCCAGTGATTTGGATTTTATCCTGCAGCGTGTACTGATTGCTAAAAATAGATTTGAAACCTTTCACTCGAGCAGCATTCAGCAAGCGTGAAAACCCGTAAGTGACTACAGACCTTGTGAATTTATAATGCGTTGCCTTGAAATTACTGGCGATCTCCTCTGCATATCGAGCTGTGATACTATTTAAAATTGACTTGTATTCCTGAAGTTTCTTGATTTTATTTCTTCCAGCTTCAGTACTTATCTGAACCAAGGATGATTTCACACCACTCCAAAAGGACTCATCATCATCTGGATCAACAACCCAGGGATTCTGCTTGATTCGGAGTTTTTCCCTATAAAGTGTCGTCTCTAATTCTTCTTTAAGAATATCAGGGTTGTTGCTAGTGAGCTTGAGAATCCTGTCTTCTGAAAGATCAGCGACTTTTTTCACAAACTCCTTCCGCTCTCTTGCCAGCTTCACTACTGGCCATTCGTCTTTGCTAGGATGAATTGGCTCGTACTTATGTTTGATATATTTCTCCTCCAAGTGGATGTTTTTTATTAGAAGTCAGTTCAAAGATAGTGAAAAAGCCCCTCTCTCAAGAAACCAGTCACCACGAAGAATCAATCAACTTTAACCTTTTTCTTAACCAAAACAGCCACAACAGCCGATGTAGCAATCCCCATAATCAATGCTCCAGCCACGGATTGTATTATATAGCTTTTCAGATTAAAGTATGACTCTGCATCCTCGCGTGTCATTTCTCCCTGATCTACAGCATAGTTAATAATATTGGTAAAATAGTCCGGCGTGATAAATTCGCTGATGATGTATTGGGAAAGTGGACTTAGGATAGCAACAATAAGCGTTATACCCAGGCCGGACATGAACCCTTGGTAATAGCTGATCACTCCATGATAGAAATTTTTTCGCTTGTCGAGCAACGCAAAAACATAAATTGCAATAGAAGGAATCGCTACCAAATTAGTCATCGTGGCATGATCAGCGATCTTATCATCATGCCATCCCATAGCTTTTTCAAACACCATCCATACCATCATCATGCCCACAAAGATCAATGCCCACTTGATTTCAATCTTTATGTTTTTCATAAGTTCTTGGCTTTGTTGTTCATAATCATATCTACAAAATACATAATTCTATAAAATCGACAGCATTTTCGACAGATTGAATCACCTAGCTCCTCAATCCCTTGTCCATGAGAGAAAGGGTAGTATTTTTACAGCATCAAAGACCGAATGAAACCAGACCTTAAGCAAATACAAGTTCCCATAGAAAACGAAATGGCTCAGTTTGAACTGAAATTTCGAGACTCTATGAAATCTAAGGTCAAACTCCTCGACCATATTACCAATTACATTGTCAAGCGCAAAGGAAAACAGATGCGTCCAATGTTTGTATTCTTGACGGCGGGAGTTTGTGGGGGAATCAATGATGCTACACATCGAGGTGCCGCCCTGATAGAATTACTGCACACAGCTACGCTTGTACATGACGATGTAGTGGATGACGCCAACTACCGACGTGGATTTTTCTCGGTCAACGCACTTTGGAAAAATAAAATCTCAGTACTGGTTGGAGATTACCTCCTATCACGCGGCCTACTTTTAAGTGTGGAAAACGGGGACTTCAGCTTGCTAAAAATAGTATCAAATGCAGTAAAGGAAATGTCTGAAGGCGAATTACTGCAAATCGCAAAAGCGAGAAAACTCGACATCACAGAGGAAGTTTATTACGATATTATCCGACAAAAAACTGCCAGTTTACTAGCTTCATGTTGTGCCGTAGGTGCTTCAAGTACCGATAGTAACCTCGAAACAATCGAAAAAATGCGCGAGTTTGGAGAAAAAGTCGGCATGGCATTTCAGATCAAAGATGACCTTTTTGACTACGGTGAAGATGAAATTGGCAAACCTGTTGGTATTGACATCAAAGAGAAGAAAATGACACTCCCTCTTATTTTTGCTTTGCAAAAAGCCGAATGGTTGGAGAAAAAGAAGATCATTAACTTGATCCGAAATCACAGCGAAAACAAGAAGGCTGTCAATCAAGTGATCAGTTTTGTAAAGAAAAGTGGGGGGCTTGAATATGCTAAAACTATCATGGACAGCTATTACGAGGAAGCACTCGATATTCTAAAAACCTTCCCGGAATCTGCCTACAAAACATCTCTGGAAGGATTGGTGAGCTATACGATTGAGAGGAAGAAGTAGAGTCCTTTGATGGGCAGATGCTTTAAATTAGTCGAGTAAATCTCGTTGATATATGGGGTGGGGCTGGAAGACGGGAGACCGATGTAATTTCAATGCTTGTGTTCAGCGATAAATAAATTGCTCTCCAACAATTAACAATAAAGTTCGACACCTTTCAGGGTCGCTGTGCTAATTGTCACTGCTTTTTCCCATGGGTTGCACCCATGGCTATTCAAGGTTTGATCCTTTCAGGATCAAAATAAATAATGTTATACGATTCCAATAGATTTTTATTTGATCGACCACAAAGTGGTCAAACCATGAATAGCCCCGTATGAAATGCGGGGTAGGAATTAAATAGAAAATAACCCCACGACGGCGAAGCTGTCGAACTTTTGGTTTAAAGAATTACAGATTCCAGCTCGCTCCACTAAAGAAGTTCTTCCAACTAGCCCTCAAAATCATTTTGTAGCCATCACTTTTTCACAAGTACAAACCTCCATACATACCCTTCCTAATCTCAATTATGATATCTTTGATAGTATCAAATGATACTATCAATGAGACCACCATATGATATTACGCCGAAGATTCTGCAGTTAGTCAGCTCGATCTCAGAAAAAATCGGTGAAGCAAATACACTTTTTTTAGACAAGCAATCTCCTCAGCTTCGCAAGCAAAATAAGATTAAGACCATCCATTCTTCTCTTCAGATTGAAGGAAATACACTCTCAGAAGATCAGATTACGGCTTTGATTGAAAACAAACGTATCATTGGTCCACAGAAAGACATTACTGAAGTCTTGAATGCGATAGAAGTTTATGAAAATCTAAATGCCTACAAATCCTCCTCTGAGAAATCATTCTTATCCGCACACGCAACTTTGATGGAAGAATTGATTGATCAATATGGCTGTTATCGAACGCGAGGGGTTGGAGTAGTTAAAGGATCACAAGTTGCACATTTGGCTCCGCCTGCCTCCAATGTTCCTGGACTCATGAAGGATCTTTTCCAGTATCTAAAAAATGATAATGAGCTTGCTTTGATCAAAAGCTGTGTTTTTCACTACGAAATGGAGTTCATCCATCCCTTTATGGATGGAAACGGAAGAATGGGAAGGCTTTGGCAAACTATAATTCTTAAGGAAAAATATGCTGTATTCGAATTTCTACCCTTTGAAACGCTCATTAGTCAAACTCAAGATGAATATTATCAGTCCTTGTCAGCAAGTGATAAATCTGGGAATTCAACGATTTTTATCGAGTATATGCTTAGAATTATCGACGCTTCTCTTGCTAACTTATTAAATGTCAACAGCCAAACTTTAACCTCAGAGCAGCGTATCGCTCACTTTATTTCTTTAGGGAAAATTAAGTTTAGCCGAAAAGATTACATGGATGTCTTCAAGACAATTTCCTCTGCTACCGCAAGTCGGGATTTGAAAAAAGCGGTGGAATCAAGCTTTATTCTGGCTGAAGGAAAAGGAAATCAGATGAGGTATTTTGTAAAGTAAATTTTCAAAAGTTTTTTCATTGAATCCCTATGCTGTATTTACACTGAACATCAATGTAAACATCCTTTTTTGCTCAAAACCCCACTTGGATGTATATTCTCTATATTAACACCCCTCTTACATTATGTTAATGCATTGATTTTATATTTACATTTTAATCTGTATGTTTACACTACACATAGTTTTACTGAAAAAATATACAAAATGTCAATAAAAATTTACTCAGGACCTATGCTTAAGCAGTGGATAGAAAAAAATAAGTTAAGCAAAACGGATGTCGCGAAGCAGCTTGGAGTAACTAGGCAGCAAGTTCACAGTTATTTCAATACAACTAACCTTCAACATAAGACAGTTAAAACTATAATTTCCAAATTTAATGTTGAGGAGGAAGACATTTGGGAAAGCGTAAATGAAAATTCAAACACTGTAAATACTCATTTTATATCAGAGCCTAGCATAATCATTGAGAAAGGTATAAATGATTACATCCCCTTGAAAAATGGAAATTGTTTATTAATTACGTTTTTGGTTGAAGAATATGCACATGCAGGATTTATTTCAAGATTTACCGATCAGGAATTTTTGGAGAAAATGCCAAACCATTCTATAGTTGTGGACAGGTTTCCTTTAGCAAAACATTATTCATTTCGAGTTATTGGGGAAAGCATGAATAATGGGACTTCTGAATCTATAATATCAGGCGCAATTGTTACCGCTAGGGAAATTAATAAGAATCTATGGAATTCCAGATTCCACATCAACAGACTCAAGGATTATGTGATTGTTCACAAGAAAGGAATAATAGTGAACAGAATAACTGAACATGACACCAACGATATGACTATTATCTGTATGTCTCTTAATGGAGACAAAAAGACATATCCTGAATTCCCTGTGAATTTAGATGAATGTATAATGTTACTCCAAATTGTAAACGTATACACTTCAAGATGATACAATTCTAATAAATAGCATCCAGTAAATTTGAACCCGAATGCCTCCTACTTTCAATGGGAACGCTAATTTTCTAGGCTCTCCAAATACCCCTTAAACTCCTCAAAGTCATTTCCCAATGCCTCCACTTTTTTCTCTCCATCCATAAAAGAAGCAAGTCTTTCTGGAAGTTCAAGCTTCAAATCCAGCGCTCTTTCTACCGTTTCTCGGAACTTGCCTGGATGGGCAGTTTCTAAGAATACTCCTTGGTAATCGGCGTTTTCTGCCATAAAATCCTTCAAACCCAAATACCCCACTGCTCCGTGAGGATCCATTGTGTAACCAGATTTTTTCACTTCCTGCATTACCTTTACCGTATCTTCATCAGAATAGGAATACCCTCTAACGTTGTCCTTAAGAACTTTTGAATCTCCACCGTATAGCGCAACAAGTCTAGGAAAATTACTCGGGTTCCCTACATCCATGCTATTACTGATAGTTGCAACGGAAGATATCGCATTGAACTCAGCTCCATTTAAGTAGTCAGGCACAACCTTATTAGCGTTAGTAGCTGCTACAAATTGATCAATTGGTAAACCCATTCTCTGAGCAAGAATACCTGCAGCAATATTCCCGAAATTCCCAGAGGGAACCGCAAATGCTACTTTCTTTTCGCTTTTTGGTAGTCTGGAATAAGCGTAGAAATAATATAAACACTGCGGAATCCAGCGAGCCACGTTTATTGAATTCGCGGAAGTCAGTAACAGTTTTGTATTCAGTTCAGCATCCAAAAATGCTTCTTTCACTAACTTCTGACAATCATCAAAAACCCCATCCACTTCCAGTGCAGTGATATTTTGTCCCAAAGTTGTAAACTGTTTTTCTTGAAGCTCACTAACTTTCCCCTTTGGAAAAAGAATAATCACTTCCACTCCATCTACACCCAAAAATCCATTAGCGACGGCAGATCCTGTATCTCCAGAAGTAGCTACCAGCACTCGCACGGTGCGATCAGATTTCTCCATCAGCATGCTCATCAGTTTGGAACAAAAGCGTGCTCCAAAATCCTTAAACGCAAGCGTTGGTCCATGAAAAAGCTCCAAGCTGTAGACATCTTCCTCCACCTTCACCAGCGGCGCATCAAAAGTCAGCGTGTGATCTACCAACTCTTTGATTTGCTCCTGACTCAACGAGGAAGCGAACAATGCTCCAATCACTTCGTAGCCTATTTCCTGAAAGCTCATTTCAGGAAATTTATCCAGAGTAGTATTCGATAGAACAGGAATATCCATCGGTATATAAAGCCCTTGGTCTGGCGCCAAACCTTTGATCACTGCCTCAGCAAGGCCAACTTGATGGGCTGAATTATTTGTGCTATAAAACTTCATACGCTTATTTCTCTTCGATGATGTAGGCTCCTCTAGTGTTAATTTCAGAGAAATAAACATCAACCTCTAAGCCTATTTTTGAAAATATTTCTTTGCCTGCCTCGCCCACTGCTTCTGCAATTTCTTTTCCTTTAGAAAGAGCGAAAAGTGTAGGTCCTGATCCTGAAATCCCCATCCCTAAAGCTCCAGCGGATTTCAGAGCTTCTCTTACTTCGTAAAACCCTGGAAGCAATACAGCCCGATAAGGTTCGGCTATCACATCACGAAGCGATCTGGAGATCAATTCAAAATCACTTTCATATAAACCTGCAATCAGTCCTGCCACATTCCCTGACTGTATTGTAGCATACTTCATAGGGATCATATCTCTAAGGACTGATCTGGAATCGGCCGTTTTCAACTCAAAATGAGGGTGCAGAAGTGTGCAATAAAGCCCTTCAGGTACTGGCAACTTAATCACATCCAATGGGTGATAATCTCGAATCAATGCAAATCCACCTAATAAACTTGGAGCTACGTTATCTGCATGCCCAGCTCCGCAAGCGACTTTCTCTGCTGCTATCGCAAAAGGCAACAGATCTTTTTTCTCAAAAGGATCTCCCAAAAGTCTATTTGCAGCAGCCAAGGCAGCCACAGCACTTGCAGCACTTGAACCCATCCCAGATCCTAAAGGCAGCCCTTTAGTCAGGTAAATATTCATCCCTACATTAGAACCTAATTCATCCAACATGGCTTGAATAGCAACTGCACAAGTATTTTTCTCAGCTTCAAGCGGAAGTTTCCCCTCATCTCCTTCAATAGAAACGACCTGCAAACCTGGTTCATCTTTCAGAACTAGCTCAACTGTATCGCCCATAGCGTCAATTGCGAATCCTAGGATGTCAAACCCACAGGAAACATTCGCGACAGTCGCAGGGGCAAATGCTTTGACCGAGCGCATTACTCTCTAGTGTAGTTACCGATTCGAATCACATCTGCAAACACGCCCGCAGCAGTCACATCAGCTCCAGCTCCTGGCCCTCTGATGATCATCGGTCTGTCTTTATATCTATCTGTAGTCAAAAGAATCATGTTATCAGATCCCCCCAAACCACTAAATGGGTGCGCAATTGGTAGAGAATTTAATCCCACTTTAGCTTTTCCATTTTCCAAAGTAGCCATGAAGCGAAGTCTTTCTCCTTTTGCTTCAGCTACTTTAAGCATTTCTGCAAAGTCTATGTCATGCGTTCTCAGCACTTCAAAAAACTCAGGAACAGAACCGAGATTCTGACAATCTTCTGGCACCATGCTTTGAATTTCTATAGAATCAAATTCCAAATCTTGCTCTGCTTCACGACCCAAAATCAAAATCTTCCTCGCCACATCCATTCCACTTAAATCATCTCTTGGGTCTGGCTCTGTGAATCCTAATTCTTTTGCTTTTTTAACCACTTCGGAGAAAGGATCACCCTTTTCCAATTCGGAGAAAATATAATTCATTGAGCCAGAAAGCACTGCTTCGATACGAATCACCCGATCTCCACTTAGCATCAAATCCTGTAAAGTATTGATCACTGGAAGTCCAGCTGCCACATTGGTTTCATATAAGAATTTCACACCACGCTTTTTCGCCAACTTCTTTAATGCTCTATATTGATCCATTGAGCCTGAATTGGCTTTCTTATTCGGAGTCACTATGGCAACTTTCGCTTCTAGAATTTTAGTATAAAGCTCTGCCACATCCTGACTTGCAGTACAATCCACAAATACAGTATTGGAGAAGTTCATCTCCTCCATTGTTCTAATAAACTTATTCAAGTCGGTTTTTTCGTCCGAGTCACTCAATTCGTAAGGATTGCTTAGGTCAAAACCATCCTCATGGAATGCCATGAATCGGCTATTTGCCATCCCATGAATCTGGATGTCAAGTTCATTGTCACCACGTAATTTTTGCTGTTGATTTGCGATCATCTTGATCAATGCCTGACCTATAAGTCCAACTCCTACTAAAAACACGTGTAGGACTTTATTTTCAGAAAGGAAGAATGCTTCATGCAGCGCATTCAGTGCTTTCTGCAAATCTGGCTGAGGAATTACAGCCGAGATATTCAGCTCTGAACTTCCCTGTGCGATTGCACCTACGTTGATGTTATTTCTTCCCAAGGCACGGAACATTCTTCCAGATGCACCCGGATTATGCTTCATGTTTTCACCCACTACTGCCACTGTAGCTAAGTCATGCAATAAGATCACCTTATCCATTTCACCGGATTTGATTTCGTAGAAAAACTCTTTTTCCACTGCCTCTTTTGCCAGATAAGATTCTTGCGTTTTGATAGCTAGACAAATGCTATGCTCGGAAGAAGCTTGGGAGATCAATAAGACATTGACTTTCGCCTCTGCCAATGCTTTAAAAACTCGACTAGTGCCAACCGTAGAATCTAGCATTCCTGCTCCTTGCACGGTCACAATAGAAACGTTTGGAATAGAGCTAATTCCTTTGATCAAAGCCCCTGGGCTTACCTCACCATTTATAAGTGTCCCTGGATTTTCAGGCTCAAATGTGTTTTTGATATAAATAGGGATGCTTTTGCGCATCGCCGGCTGCATAGTTGCTGGAAAAATAACCTTGGCACCGAAATGCGAAAGCTCCATTGCCTCATTGTAACTCAACTGAGGAATAGTGAAAGCGGTATATACTAATTTTGGGTCCGAAGTCAACACTCCAGAAACATCAGTCCAAATCTCGAGATTCTCAGCATCCAGTGCTGCCGCAAAAATAGCTGCGGTATAATCAGAGCCTGACCTACCGAGTGTAGTGGTTTCTCCTTTGGCAGTGGATGAAATGAAACCTGTGATTACTTTGATGCCGTCATACTTCGCAAAGTAGTTTTTGATTGCCTCATTGGTTACTTCAAAATCAACTTTTGCCTGTCCAAATCTATCATTGGTACGAATCACATCCCTAGCATCAAGAAACTGTGTTTTCAATCCCTGACCCTGCATAGATTCTGCAAGAATAAATGCCGAAAGTCTTTCTCCGAAACTCGCCACATAATCCAATGTGCGAGGAGAGTTCTCTTTGATCAGATAAATCCCATGAAAAAGATCTTCCAGCTCTTTGAATCTTACCTTCACAAAAGTCATCACAGTAGATTGACTTTGTACAGAAATAAGTTGACGCACGATCGCCAGATGCTTTTCTTCAAGCGTCTGAAGCACTTCGCGATAAGCTTCATCCCCTTCTCTGGCTAGCTGTGCGATTTTCAACAAACTCTCGGTGACACCACCAAAAGCAGAAAAAACTACCGCTAATTCGTGCTCTTTAAGCTTCTCTTTGATAATAGAGAAAACTCGCTGTATATTTTCTGGGTTCGCTACGGATGAGCCACCAAACTTGATGATTTTCATAGGTTATGAATATTTTTTAATGATCAGTACCTGACCCGATATCTTGGGATGAAATCTCGCATAATTGATAATCGTACCTCTGTGTGAACTTTCGGCCATGCTGGACTTCATAAATACTACTTCTGAATTAATTACTGGGAAATTAAAATAGGCCTATATAAAAGGCCACGGGGGCGGGTAATTTAATGATTGTGACGGGATCAACCCGTAATCGTGGTACCCATCCATGTCGTCAAAGAAAAAGTGGCGCAGGTTCTAGCTTCCATAGCTGGAAGAAGATTTAAGTCTGAAGAGATTTTTTCTGCAAATACCATAACTGGACTATTGACAGGACAATCTTACTGCCAAAATTTTTATTAGCCAAACAAACCATTGTAGTTTTTTGAAAAAAATAGAAATTCTATTAGAAATACAGCAACAATTTCAAAGAAAATTAAGAATCTAGTATAATCAATGCCAAGACGCTTAAAACGCAAAATTGAATTTGGTGTCAATTTGTGTATTTTAGAATACACTAAACACGTGAAAGAATGAAAGCTTTTAAAACTCTATCCTATGGACTAATTTTCTTTCTCTTAGTATGTTGTGGGAGCTCCAAATCAATACATCCCTTAAAACTACTGACAAGTAATAGCTGGACACTATCATCACTCATGGGTAGAGGGCTAGATATAAATCAATTCCCTGGCGGCTTCCCTTCCCTGGCATTTCTTACTGAGGGAAAGTTGTCAGGATTTTCCGGCTGCAATAATTTCTCAGGAAGCTTTTTATTAGAAAGCACTGGACTAGAACTTGATCCAGGAGCAATGACCAAAAAAATGTGCCCTGGCCTAGGTGAGCAGGATTTCATTACGGCTTTGAACAAAGTTGGGAATCTGAAAATAAGCAAAGAAAAACTCATCCTACTCGATGGAAGCACCGAGCTGATGAGTTTTGTGCCTAAAAAGACTAATTAAAATTTAAAGCAACTCGGTGATCAGGATGGATTTTCCACGAAACTCTACTTGATCATTTTTTTTGTTGCCAACCAAGATCTCTCCAAGTGGGGAGTTTTTGCTTAACATAAAGAGCTTTTCACCATCGACCGTGATTTGACCTAGGCTGATAGAAATTAAATACGTATCTGCTCCTAATTTAACTAGACTACCTTCCTGTATAGTGGCAGATGGCTGCTTGATCGCCTGGAATCTGCACAATTCATCGAATTCGAAATTCGCCTGCTTGAGCTGATTTTCGACAGTCATGAGATCACGGGACATAGTTTCTCTGCCCGTCTCAAACTTATCTCCTGCACTACTTTTCGTATCCTCCAAAATCCCATCATTGATTGCCTTTCGCTCGGCTTTCAATAGGTTGATTTTCTCTTTCACCTGCGTGATCGCAGTCTGATAAACTTTTTCTTTAAACGTATTCATATATGATCAATTGCAGCCGTCTTTTCGGCGAGTATCGATGATGTAAACTATTTTCCAGCCTTCGGCCATTTTTACTAATTGAAATGAATTCACGCCACAGTGGCTGAATTTATTATTGGCATAAAATTCATATGGAGTCCACGCAGTTGCCATGGGCCCATCTATATTGATCTTATAATCGGTAATTCGTTCGTCAAGGTTCATTTCAGCAGGAAGACTTCCAATCCCTTTAATAAAATCAACTACCGAACCAGCTTTTACCATGCCAATATCTCCACTTGTCTCTATGGTTTGCATAATTGCATTTTCTGAAAAAGTAGCCTCAATTTGACTTGAATTTTTAGCTCTCATGCCATCAAATAGTGATTCGATCACAGCTTTTACGGCAGCCTCTTCTGACTGCGCCCAAACAGGAGCTGCTATCATAAAGGCAAACACTAAGAGTAATGCTGATTTATTGATCATAACGAATTATACCTCCCCATAAAGTTTGAATGTCATATTGCGCAAAGCATGTGTGTTGACCGCATAATGCATAGCCTCTGCAATTTCGTCTGCGCTTACCCATTTACTAAAATCTGCATCTGGCATTGATTCTCTATTTGGAGGTGTATCTATAATACTTGGTACAAAAACATGCGATCTGATTGGGGTATTTTTGGTCTCCTCGCCCACTATTTCAGCTAATGATATGACTAGTTTTTTACTCAAGGCATATGCCAAAGTTTCTCCGGCAGCTTCCATTTGCAAGGCTGGTCTAGCTCCTACAAATAGGAAAGTACCTTTTTCTTCTTTCTTCATAAAGGGTAAAAAGCCTTTTACCAAATGAAAAGCGGAGAAGAAGTTAAGGGTAAACATTTTCTCCAGGTCTGCTTGGTTAGTTTTTGATATATCTCCACTTGTATAGCCCCCTACGAGAAATGCAAGTGCATCTACCTCCCCATATTGTAGAAAATATTCTTTGATAAAGTCTGAAACAGAATTTTCATTAGTCACATCTACCTCATAGAAATCATCTGCCTCTTCAACTTCTTCATCCTTGCCTGGCTGTAAAAGTGCAATGACGTGATAGCCCTCACGCTTAAACTTCTCTACGACTGCTGACCCTAGATTCCCTGCTGCTCCTGTGATTATTATATTTCTGCTCATACTACTCCAAGATTCTTTCTGATATTTGTTAAAAATAGGCTTAATTTTTCAAAACAGATATGAATCAACTTAAATCCATAATCAAAGATCAGGAAAACAAACGTAGGAGAAACTTCTTTTTAAAGCTCATTCTACTAGTGATATTGGTGATAAGTTTTGAGTCAAATAGTCGACTTAGCCCATTTTTCGACACGTATTTGATCGCTTCTAACCTTATTAGAGCAGTCATATTTTTATTAAGTGGGAATTTGATAATCTCCTTGGCCAGAATAATTACGCTACAATTTTATCTAAAGAAAAGAGAAGATATTCGTGTTCAACCCAATTTTGTAATTGGCATTGATAGACTTTCCTCCTTGTTCAATATCATCGTGTTTTTAATCACCTTGATGTTGGCATTTGGTGTTCGCCCATTGGAGTTCCTCACCAGTATTACCATAGTGGCAGCAGCAATCGCTTTGCTCACTAAGGACTACATCACTAATATCGTGAATGGTTTAATAATGATGTTTTCGGATCAGTTGGAAATAGGTGACAAGATAAAAATTGGGAATAGTTTGGGGTTTATACGGGATATCACGCTGATTAATATGGAGCTAAAAAGTGAGACAGGAGAAATTATCATCATCCCAAACACACTGGCGCTGACCTCAGAAGTGGTGAATTACTCTAAGAATAATTCTCATCAAGTCATCATGGACTCAGAGATTCCATTTTATTCAGCGATTCAGTTAAGCGACCTGGAAAAAGTATTGAACGCATCCCTATCAGAATTCTCTGACTACATATATATAGAAGGTTCGCAATTAAACATACTAGATCACAAGCCAGAAAGTATCATCATTCGATATCAATTCCCTATTAAATCAGGAGAAAAAATCGTCGAAAGAAATGTCAAGAAAACCATCAACCAAGCCTTAATCAACTGGTCAAATGAAACCCGAAAAGCCTAATTATTTTGATCTAGTTTATCAGGTAGTTCGCCTGATCCCAAGTGGAAGAGTTACTAATTATGGAGCGATTGCACATTATTTAGGGATAAAAAGCGGAGCAAGAATGGTTGGCTATGCGATGAATGCAGCGCATACCATGGCCGATGTACCAGCACATCGCGTGGTGAACAGCCAGGGATTATTGACAGGCAAAGGGCATTTTTCCACACCAACTGAGATGCAGGAGTTACTGGAGAAAGAAGGAGTAAAAGTCTTGAAAGACAAGGTCCAGAATTTCGATAAGGTATTTTGGAATCCAGAGGTGGAGTTGGTGGTATGAAAAATTGAGAAGAATCTATCCAATTAATTTACTCTTAAAACCCTTCTGACTCTATCAGGATATCTACTATACATTCCAAAGCAAGTTGAAACTAAACCTAGAATAAGCAAAAACATAAATATTCCAGAATTCTCTGTCTTTACATCATCGAAAGCCAAAATCGTTTGTCCATTTACATCAATTTGATAAACCTTAGGCTCAAAATTTTCCATTTGATTTCTATTTACCCAAACAGTAACCGATTCTGAGTTTTTAAGAAAATCTGAAATTCGATAATACTCCTGCTTAGAATATTCTTCTCCGATATTTTCTCTCAAAATAAATTGCTTAGCAAATTCATCAAGACTAAAGGATAAAGTTGCCCGACGGCTTTTATCTTCATGACCAAATCTCCCTCTAGTTGAGACATTTTCAATAAATACTTTAGATGTAAAAATTGTCCCATCTAATCTTTCAAGAGATGACTTGAAAGTTGTCATAGTCTGAAAATTAAGAAGTAATGCAGAAATCAAACATATTATTCCAAACCCAATTATTCTAAGTTCATATTTGCTTTTGTGAGCTGGATTAATATTTCTTTCCAGAACCCAAGGTAGATTTTTTGTGGTACTTTTGATTTTGGGATTGTAATTCACTTTTACACCTTTTTCATCAAGCAGCCATTTGGCTGCCATTTTAGCTTCCTCTACATAGCCATCACTTCCTATTATTTGCTCTAATTTTTGAGTGGTTTTATTTGATAATTTTTCAGTAAACTTATTCCTTTTACCCATATGGTTTAGTTAGACTCAAGTATCCAAATCACTTCCTCCTCAACAAATACAAGCCAACAAACATAATCAACCCATTCAAAATCAGCGCTTCGAAACCAAACTTGTAACCCCAGAATAGTTCTTCTGAATTGGATGCTATCGCAAAAGTCAGCAAGGGTGCAAAGACAGCTAGGTAAGGGACGAATTTATCTTTGACCTGCCACTTGGTGAATAAGCCAAACGCATATAATCCAAGCAAAGGTCCGTATGTATATCCCGCGATCACAAAAACTGAATTAATCACGCTCTGATTATTGATCCAGTAAAAAGCCATAATCACCAAGAACATAATAAATGTGAAAGCGATGTGGACTTTCTTTCTTACTGCAACCCGCTTTTCCGCAGGATATCTTTTCTCTATCTCTAGAAAATCAATGCAGAATGAAGTGGTCAAAGCTGTAAGCGTGGAATCTGCACTGGAATACGCCGCTGCCGTAATGCCTAACACAAATACAATTCCTGCAAAAGGCGTGAAATATTCTGTAGCCAGAAGAGGAAAAAGCTCATCTGTTTTAGTTGGCATTGGAACGCCATTAGTTTCTGCATATAAATAAAGCAATACGCCCAAAGCCAAGAAGAGCAAATTTACAAAAACCAAAATCGTTGTAAACCAGAACATATTTTTCTGTGCTTCACCGATATTTTTACAAGTCAAATTCTTTTGCATCATATCCTGATCCAAGCCTGTCATGACTATAGTGATAAAAGCTCCAGAGATAAATTGCTTGAAGAAATTTGTCCCAGATTTCCAATCCCAGTCGAATATCTTGGAGCGGGGATCATCTGACACGGACTTGACATAATCGCTTACTCCATCAAAATTCAATGCATTACCGACGGTAATCACACACACCACAACAGCTGCTAGCATAAAAAATGTCTGAAGTGTATCCGTCCAAACCACCGTTTTGATACCTCCGCGATGGGTATAAAGCCAAATTAACCCGACCGTAATTAACACAGATACCCAAAATGGAATACCTAGGGAATCAAATAGAATAAGCTGAAGTACACTTGCAACTAGAAATACCCGTATGGAAGAGCCTAAAGTTCTAGAAAGAATAAAGAAAAAAGCCCCAGTCTTATAGGACCAAAAGCCAAATCTATCATCTAGGTATGAATAGATAGAAACAAGATTCAACCGGTAATAAAGCGGCAGCAAGACTTTTGCAATAACGAAATACCCCAAGGTGTAACCCAAAACAACTTGGAAGTAAAAGAAGTTAGAATTACCAACTTCCCCAGGAACGGATATGAAGGTCACTCCTGAAAGTGAGGCTCCTATCATACCAAATGCTACCAAGAACCAGGGTGACTGCCGGTCTCCAGTGAAGAACGTATCAGCCGAAACCTTGCGTGAAGTGAAGTAAGAAATTAGAAATAGCAGTAAAAAATAACAACAGATTACAATGAGTACTACTTGGGAATTCATAATTCGTATTGAAGTGGGTGCGCTAAGTTGTTCAATATTCTTAATTTTGCAAAATGAATCATTCAAACGACCCATTTCCGTATAGCGAAGAATCCGAAGTTTTGGTGGAGGACATGATAGATGTTGAATCCAACGACCTGATTGTTTACAATGACGAATTCAACACATTCGACCATGTGATCAAGATTCTCATGAAAGTCTGCAAGCATACGAATGAACAAGCAGAACAATGTGCTATCACCATTCATTACAGAGGAAAATGTGCGGTAAAAAAAGGTAGTATCACAGAGCTAAAACCTATGTGTGAAGCTATCTTAGATGCCGGAATCCAAGCCGAAATCGTTTAAATCCACCCACAATTGAATTTCCCTTCCAAACTGATAGAAGATGCTGTCATCGAAATATCCCGACTTCCTGGGATAGGAAAGAAGACCGCTCTTCGACTAGCACTTCATCTTCTCAAGCAGCACGAGGCAAACACCGAAGCACTGGCATTGGCGATCACCCGTATGCGAACTGAGATCCAGTATTGCAAAAACTGCCATAATATTTCAGATTCAGAAGAATGCAGTATCTGCATTAGTCATCGCCGTGATGGATCAATTATTTGCGTGGTCGAAGATATTCGTGATGTTTTAGCAATCGAAAACACCAATCAGTTTCAAGGTAAATACCACGTGCTCGGGGGAGTGATCTCGCCTATCCAAGGCATCGGCCCAGAGGAACTGAAGATCGAATCATTGCTTTCTCGAGTAGATGCCGCTGTGCAAGTTGAGCCTATTCAAGAAGTGATTTTAGCGCTCAGCGCGACCATGGAAGGAGATACAACATCTTTCTATCTGGCAAAAAAGCTGAAAGAAAAAGGCGTTATGGTCAGTTCTATAGCCCGGGGAATACCTGTGGGAGGTGAATTGGAATTCACAGACGAAGTTACCCTAGGTAGAAGCATCATGACTCGAATTAATTACTCTACCGAGTAAAATTTCCTTTGCACAGCAAAAACCTAGGTCTATATTTGCAAACCAAAAGGGGGATTAGCTCAGTTGGCTAGAGCACTTCGCTGGCAGTGAAGGGGTCAACGGTTCGAATCCGTTATTCTCCACAACAATTAAACCCTAACTATCTGAAATATTGAAAGTTAGGGTTTTTGTTTTTTGGCTTGGTGCAATTAGTGGTGCAAATCTTTCCTTTTCAGCTAAGGATTTTAAAAACTGATATTGTAGAGGTGCTTTTTAATTAAGAAGCCAGATCATTAGAATTAAAAAAAGAATTCCCATAATAATTAAAAGTATTACGCCTCCCGTAGTATCGGCCTCTTTTCTCAGTTTTTCCATTTTTAACGTCAAATCAAAATTATCTGGTGTATTTGGAACATTATTTAGGTACAATTTTCTTGCTTCCTCAATATTTCCTGAATCGTACGCTTTAATGACTGACTTTTTCCACATCATTTCAATTATGTCAGCATGGCTCTTTTCTTTACTTGCTTGCGCTTTAGGATCCCATGTATGACCACATGACAAACAAAAAACTTTGATCTTACCGCTTCCATGGGTTCCGGCTATAGCTCCTAAAGGACCAGCTAACACGGCTCCTGCCAAAGCTTTGCCCCCGCTAAATCCTTTCTTTTGAGCTGTTACTTGATCGGATGAACAATTAGGGCATTTTACCATAGTTATCATTGTTAGTTTCCACAATCTCAGTAATTTATCATTGGAATACATACCCTATACAGGGCATTTTTATTGAAACGATTATCGTTTGGCTGCATTTAAAATATCTGCAAGCTCTTCATTAATCTTGGCCATTTGTTCCAGCTGTACAGGCGTAAAAGAGTATGATCCTGATGGATGCTTAAATTCTATTGGTTCGTCTTCATTTTTTATCACGTGCATAAAGTAAGATAATAAGGAAATGATTACCCCAGAATGCACACTAATAATAGTGTCAGACAAAGAAGAAAAAACCCCTGTTTGCTTAGATCTTTTCAGTAGGTGCCTAGCCATAGCATGGTTTATACCTACGATTTTATTTAATTGGACTCGAAGAAATTCCAAGTCTGGATTATTTAGTAATGCCATTATATCAATACTTTAAATGTGAAATTGTTACAATTCTATAGATTCTTCAAAGATGTCAATTCTACTGCTTAAAATACTTAACCAATCAAACAAGAATTGATCATCTTTAAAAAGGCTCTCTGATAGCCTAATCTTTTCTAGTCCGGATCTCATTTCTAAAAGTCCGTTTTGCAATTGGGCTTTCAAGTCCGCTTGCTGTGTAGGTTCTGCAGCCTGTAAATTGGCCTCTCTGATTCCTTCGCGAATCTGATCAAATGCAATTGCCTTTCCTGTAGTCTGTGTCTGTGTTGTCATGATGTTAGTTTTTAAGTGATGCTTGATATTTTGAGTATGATAGATAAAGTTTCCAAAGCTGCTTTTTTATTGGATCTGGCAAAAGCTCTTGATTGTCCAGGAGGGTAAAAAGCTTTTCAGAATTGGTCTGTAATTCGACTATTGTTTGTTTGCCCTTTGTCCTTTCTAGGTTGCTCAAAAGCTCTGTAATTGCTTCGCTATTCATTGATATTTTCGCTTTGTTTTCTCAATGATAAAGGCAAAAAAAACACCATGCAAGAAAAACTTTATTTATTTAACTACCTGTAAATAAGTTACTTACACCTCTAAATACTATGCTTACACTCGAAAAATTACCTAATCACATTTCTTGAAACATTCTCTTTCATTGACTTTTCAGGATTCCAACTTAGGTATGGTATTCCAATGAAAACCAGTATTTTTTTGCAGCCTAATTCCTTCAAAGCCTTTGCCCGGTGATTTCCATCTATTATTTTCTTATTGTACTGATCAAAAATTATAGGAGGTGACCATCCCGATTTTAAAAACAGAGCTTTGTACGTTTTGATTTTGACTTTTGCAGCTTCATGAAACTCCTTTTTGAATGGCCAAAAATCATCTGAAATTGGGAGCTTACTAGTTTCAATTTCTACCAAAACAAACCTTTCATATTGTATTAGGCTCATTTCAATGTAGGAGGCTTTTATCCAGCTCCGATAATTGCATAGTGCTTGTATGTACTCTTTCATGTCATTCTTTGACATTTCCCGTCCTGCTTTCCAGGTCTTGACCTCATTGAAAACATTATCTTTTTTCCGTTGTGATTGGATTTCAGTTTCTGTCAAAACGGGTGCTTTTTTGAATAAATTAAACATAGTTAGCGTTTTATAGCTTTGAAAACTGTTATCATTTTATACCCTAATTCCTGCAAAGCTTTGGCGCGGTGGTTTCCATCCAATATGATATTTTCTTCTTCGTAATAAATTAAAGGTGGATACATTCCCGTTTGCTGGGTAAGAGCCTTATATTTTTCAACTAAGTCCCTATATTCCTTTTTCACCTCTTCTTTTAAAAGGTCTATGTCAACAATTGGAAGCTTACTAGTTTCGATCTCGACTAGAACAAATTCTTTAATTTCACCTAAATTCAATTCAGGACATTGAATCCTTAGCCAAAAATCATAGTTGCGACTAGCGTATATTAATTCATTAGCTGCCATTCCATCAGTCATTCTCGCATAGTCATAAACATCATTCTTAGACATTATGGATCCAAAAGGTTTTTGACTGATTAGAAACATTAATACCCTGTTTTGTAACTCATTTGAAAAGTTAAGTCCAGTAGTTTCGCGCGGGTCGGTAAAATCAAGATTATTAAACATTTTGCTTTTCGTTTAGGATTGAATCAATCAAATTATTTAGCTGGCTATCTGTCAGGCCGTCTAATTTCTGAGTAACTGAAATATTGCCATCTACACTCTTAAGCCTTGGAAGTACAAAGGATAAAAGCTTTTCATAGATCTGGACACGTGCATATGGATCAAGCTTGTTAATGTCCCTTTCAATCTTTACCCAATTTTTCTCAAGAAAAGCGGTTACATTTTCTTTTAATGGCCTGTTCGCCTTGTTCGAAATTCCCTTAGGTCGTCCGGCTGGATTGTTGGTTTGTCCCTTTTTAGGCATGGTTTGTATATTTTGATCTTTTCAAAAGAAGGAAGGGACTAAACCCCTCCTTCAATAACTGATTTAAAGCCTTCTCTTAACTCAGTTGCTTCTATCGCTACAATCTCATTGCCTTCAATAGATGATACCTGTATGAGGTCTAAAACTGTCTCACAATAAAAGAACTGCTTACCCTCCACCTCCTGCAATTGCTCCAATAGTTGATAGTCCCTGCCTACGATCGCTTTGGCCTTCAATGCTCTTGCCTCTTCTGAATTTGGCTGTATAAGTTGCATTACAGTAGTATTCCAAGGTTTAACACATATCCTTTATCCTGAAAGTCGAATAAGGGACTCTGTTCAATCAAAGGATTTGAATAGGCACTAAATACGCCCGTTTCCTCTAAAAGCCTTGTTGCCTCTGTTAATGCCTTTGCAGCTTCATTTAACTTTTCGAATGCTTCTATTTTTTCGGGGCTGTCTCCTAGGATCTGGAATTGTGGTTTTGTCAATCCCTCTATGTTTGGCACAATTGAAACAATGCCTTCCTTTACTTGGAAGTAGCTAACATTCACTTCAAAGGATCTTGTCCCACCGCTTGAAGGTATGCGACACCAACTATTCCCGTTTCTATACAATGCCTCTAATTGCAAGATCAAATCTGTATAGGTTTCTGATTCAATTGAGTCAGCAAAAATCCTTTCTTTTAAAGCCTTAGGTAAATCAATTTTGTCGACCTTAACCTGCACTATTCCTGCATACTTGTTTTTGAAATAATCAATGTCATAGATCTTCTCTAAGCTTTCTTGGTCAAACTTTCCCACCTCCAAAGCATTCCAGGCTTGAGCTACTTTATTCATTCCCTTTTCTGCTGCTTTTAGGCCTGCTTGATATTGACTGTATGCATGTGTGTGCTCATGTAGTACAGAAAATGATTCGTTTTGATTTTTGGTGATTTTCATGGTGTGTGATTTAATTTTTAAATTTTAGTTCTAAATATTCTCTGAGCATGTTTATTGCATGTCCTTCATTTTCAATCCTTGGATTGTTGGCTTTCATCCATGCTTCCCAATTGTCCGCAAATTTTACAGTCCAATTTTCAAGGCTTACACCGTATTCATTTATGAGTTTTTCTAAATAGTCATCGTATGTATAGACTTTTTGTAAAATCCTTTCATACTTCCTAGGGGCTACTCTATAGTCAACCATATTTTTAATATTCATAAAATTCAAGAAGGTATTTTTTAAATGATCTTCGCTTTCAAATTCTTTGTCACTACTCAAGCGACAAAACCTATCAATATCTCTTTTTACCTCATATTGAATAAATCCTTTCAATTCCAATTCCTGTAGATATTTTTCATTTTTCAAAATCTCATGAAAACGTGTAATCCCTATTTTACATGTTTCCTTTTTTAATTCTTTAAATGTTTCATTCTTTACCTCTTTACTCTTTACATCTTTAGAGGTAGTCAATGGATAGGCTATCAATAGGCTATTAATAGAGTCTTGTAATTGAATAAATCCACTTTCATTTTTAGTCCTAAGCAACTGTTTTACAGGATCTTCTAATTCTGAAAATCTTATCTCTATTGATCTTACCATTTTTGGATTCCACTTTTGATTCTTAATCCAATTGACAATCCAAATCCATCCATCAGTAAAATAGATTTTGCCGTTTTCCTCAAATTTTAAAAGCATCTCTTTCACCTCCTTTTCAGGTATTCGAGTATCTATAGAAATTCGTCTTGGTGTGTGATCGTAAATGCCTAATAGGTTTGTTTTCTGATTTGTGATCAGATAAATGAAAAGAAGTTTTTCAACTGGCTCCAACTCATCAAACCAAACATCTGTCCACATGGCTGTATTGATTGACCTTCTAACATCCATTTTCAACCCCTTTCCAGTAGATAGGATTTGTTGAATAAAACCCAACCTTACGCCTTGTCAATGGGTCAATTCCCGTCTTAACACGCTGTATGGATTTAGATTTTAGCCAATCATTGACATACCAAGTAATGTTACTTCGCATTATTCCCGTTTCTAAGGCTACCTGAAGCATTGACTTTGGAGTAGTCCAAAAGCCTCTAAAAACTGCCTTTGTTTGAATTAGGAATCTGCTATCTTTGGATTGATTATAAGAGTTGCTACACTCCAAGCCTTTGCCCTCCTGGGGGCTTAGGCTTTCTTTTTTTGAAAGTCCCATGCTTTAGCTCCCTTTCTTTTCGATAGCTTCAAGGACTTTGCCCCAATCGTAACGGATGTTAGTTCCTATTCTAAGGCATGGAATTTTGCCTTTATCCCTCCACCGAACTATCGTAGGTTCTGACAAATTGAGCCTTTGGCAAATCTCATTTGTGTCAATTATTTCGGCTTGTTTTCCTGCTCTTGACTGAGAAATTCCAGCAAATGCAATACTTATAGCCTTCGTGACTGATTCAGAAATTAACAGTGCTATCTGATCCGGTGTGATTACAACTATGGGCTTATCCAACCTTACCCCCCTTCTTAAAAGCTTTCTGTATTTCAGATTTTTCAAAAAAGTATTTTCTTCCTATTTGATAATAGGGGATTTTTCCGTCAGTAAGAAGTTTTTTTGAAGTTGGGATTGAGGTCCCTGTATATTTGCCTAGTTCTGCTAGGCCTTGAATGTATTCACCTTGAGGCAATACGGCGGGTGTGTTTTTTGCTTCCATAACTTAGAGGTTTTAAAATCCGTTGTGTTATGCATTACACAACGTAGTAGATTTTTTTTAAAACCCCTTTGTTCGGGAGTGACACTAAAGTAAAGAAAGATTTATAAAGTTAAAAAACTTCTTTGTTTTTTTTTAACTATTCATTTACAGCAACCTTTAGAACTGGTTTACCCCATGCTTTAGCCATTTCATTTCGTTTCCTTTCCTCTGTTACTTTTACATATCGCTGGAATGAAGCATAAGAAGTATGTCCAGTTGTAGACATGACAGTTTCCGCTGGTACTCCCTTTTCTAAACTTAATGTGGCAAAACTCTTTCTTCCAGCGTGTACACTAATTAGCTCCCATTTTTGAAAAATCTTGACAATCTTATTATTTCCCCTAAACCTTATTATTTCCGTAGGCTCGTTAATCTCTGCTAGCTTAGCCAATTCCTTTAAATAATCATTCATCTTCTGATTACTTATCACTGGCAATGGAATTAACATATCCTTGTATTTAACAAGTATATCATAGGCCTGGGGTGTTAGCGGAACGGTTAGAAGTTTAGTAGTTTTCTGTACCCTTATATTAAGCTCCATGCCTTTAACGTTTTCCCAGCGAAGATTTTTAAGATCTGAATATCTGAGTCCGGAGGCACAAGAGAAACAAAATACATCACGAACCTGATCCAGTCTTTTATTATCTGATAAATCTAAATCAAGTAAACTTTGAAATTCTCTTTCTGTCAATGCGATAACCTCAAGATCATCTTTCTTTAAGTTGAACCCCTTATAGTTCTGATTAACTTCTATACCATGCTTTTGAGCATATCCAAGAAAGGTTTTTAAGGTGCTTATTTGTTTGGCAATCGTAATATTATTTAACGTGCGAACTGTTCCTTTTTTTGTCACTTCCTGCCAATCCACTAAAAAGCTTCTGAAGCCTTGCATAAACTGGTAATCTATTTTCTCAAACCTTACTTTATTTTCCCGTTTAGCTGATTCATAATTTTTCAAATGTTTTCGAAGTGATTTATAAACACCCAAACTTCCTTGTACCCTGGTATTTTTATGATCTTCGATATACCGCTCGATAAAATCAAACACTACCCCTTTAGGCTCTTCTTTTTTGGTTACTTCAGTCTTACTTTTCAAATAGGATTCAACCAGCATTTCCACTGAGAAAGTAATCTTATTTCCTCTGAATTGATCATCTAATTCGGTTAATTTTAATTCGATTTTATCAAGCTCGGTATTTATAGACTTTACCTCTGACTCCATAAGGGGAGGGAACGCCTTTCTTTCTATTCCTAGCTTTTTGAGTTCTCGATCATTTAGGTAGATAGCTTTTCTAGGTTTTGCTTCATTGTCCCAATTCCAAGGATAAACAACCTGATCCGTTGATAGCCTTTTTCTTTTCCCTTTAACTGAAACAATGGCAGATATAGGACTTTTGCCTTCACTGCTTAAAACCTCTTTCCTCAATTCAAATCTTAAAGTATGTGCCATAGCCTTTTTGTGGTGCAACCTGTGGTGCAATATCCTTTATCAATGGTGCAACCTGTGGTGCAATTTAATTGATATTCAGATTTTGTAATCTTTGGCAATTTACGACAAAAAAGCGCATTTAATTAATTTAAAGTACATAATCACTAAAAATAATAATCAAAAATAATCTATAGGTTCAAGTCCGTTATTCTCCACTTTTCAAAAGCTTCACAGAAATGTGAGGCTTTTTGTTTTTTAATACGAACTTAACGAGTAGCACTTCCTTCCTCAAATAAAAATGCAAGTGGGATTGCTGATTTGTTTTCTACTCAGATTATACTGTGAAATTGATAGATGCGACTCCTTATCCAGACATTAACAATCCTCACAAACCTGAAGACAAATGTGCAATTTTAATCATCTCGAAGACATCTACTTAAGATTGTTTAAATTCGCATGACTTTATTTCTAATTGGAAATCAACATGCGAAATCGAATTTTTATCCTTCTATTTTTTCTTGCAACAATCAGTTCTTGCTCATGTAATCCAGAGAACATTGCAAAGTTTGCTTTCAAAGGAATGGAAGCTATGATGGGTAAAGGATTTATGCCTTCTGAAGAAATCCGAATGCTGGGGAATTTCCAGGGAATGAATGTCAACCTCAGCAAATCAACATCAAATGATAGTACAACTTCTACGATTTATTTAAAACTGGAAAATGGCGATCCGCTTATTTTAGGGAATCAGCCTGAAATTCTAGCGCGTAAATGTGCGGAACTATATCTAAGAGATTTTGAAAATGCTGAAGATTATCAACAAATTACCGTACAATTTATCCAAACAGATCCTTCTAATCCTGAGAATGTTGCTATGCAGGAATACCTGTTTGACACGGCAGATTTTAACTAAACCTATTTAATCCATGGAATTATCAAATGAATACAAAAAACCACCAACCTCCTTAGGGGAATGGATAATTGCAGTTCTTATCAAGCGTATTCCATTGATCGGTCTGATCATGCTCATCATCTGGGCGACGGATAAAAACACCGATCCAGAAAAAGCAACTTGGGCCAAGGCTGAATTGATAGTAAAACTTATCATCTTCGCTGCAGTAATAATTTTTATAGCTGTTATTGGATTTGGCGTCTTCGTCAACTTTGCTGAGGATGTAAACTGGTCCGACTTCGACTAATGGAAATAAAAGCTTTTTGCTCTGACATTGACGGCACGCTCCTTAATTCGGTGCGTGATCTATCTCCTCGCCTCAAAGCAGTGGTTGCAGATTTACCCGTAAATTTTCCTGTGATTCTTGCCAGTTCTCGCATGCCCGATGCGATGCGGCATTTGCTTCATGACATGAATCGCTATCCTCAACCTTTGATCAGCTACAATGGGGGCTATGTGCTCAGTGCTGAGGGAGAAGTGCTTGAAGACGTGAGTATTTCTGTGAATTTGGTTGCCAAAATTCTTCAACTCACACATAAAACAGACATCCATGTGAGCTTGTATCAGGGAGAAAATTGGTACGAGGAAAAAGATGATTACTGGTCTCAGCGTGAAGTGAAAAACACGAAAGTAGCGTGTACTTGGCTTCCGGGCCAGGACGTGTTAGACCTTTGGTCAAAAGGTAATTCCGGCGCTCATAAAGTAATGTGCATGGGAGAATCTAATGAGATGGCTTGGCTTTTTGGAGAATTACACTCAGAACATTCGCTTGACTTGCACCTATATAGATCAAGTGAAACCTATCTGGAAATTGCTCCGAAAGCTATTTCCAAAGCCACAGGTTTAAAGAAGATCTTAAAACATGCCTACGATTTTGGAATGGAATCCGTGGTCGCCTTTGGAGACAATTACAACGACATCGACCTGCTACAATCCGTAGGCTGGGGAGTGGCTGTGGACAATGCGCGAATGGAAGTCAAGGCTGTTGCAAAAGAAATCACCCATCACAACAAGGAAGACGGTGTGGCTGCTACGATGGAGAAAATTCGAGATTTGAAATTCGAGATCAACTCAGGAGTCTAAACTCTTTATTCTTGAACCCAAACTCTTGACGCTACAATATTCCTGATCCGCCTTCTACATCTTCGATCGCCTGAGTCAAAAACTCCTGAAGTGGCCTCATTCTCTGAAAACCGTCCAAAGCAATATTCAGAAATGCACCAGATTCAATGTCACGATCAGAGATTTTGGAAGAAACAGTATAGCTCTTCAATCTCAAATATTCAATAAACTCATGATCAGCCTCGTAATCTCGGGGACTGGTCTTAAGTTTTTCTCCCTCGATTTGACCAAATAAAGATTTGAATTCTGAGTTACCTTCAATTTTCGTAAGTTCTGCTCCAGAATAGTCAATTTCCTTTCTTATTTTTTTCAGCGTCTCAGCTTGAGGCATCCAGATTCCACCTGCCATAAATGAATTTCCCGGTTGAATTTGAAGATAATATCCTGGGCCTTCTGACTTCTTTCCTTTTGGAGAAAAATAAGCTCCAAAGTTATTCTTGTAAGGCATTTTATTAGCCGAAAAACGAACATCCCGATTCTGTCTAAAGACACAATCTTTGGGTTTGAACACCAAAAGTTCGGGCTCCCATTCTCCAATTCCTTTCAGCAAAACAGCCACATCTTCCAGAAATTCGGCTTTCGTTTCCAAGTACCATTTCTTGTTAGCATCCATCCATTCTTTGGAGTTATGTTCGGCAAGGGCAGCTAGAAAAGGTAAGTATGGACGCATTATTTTTGTTTTTTTGAAACGAATGAAATCTTAAAATCGTCAATGCTCTGACATGGGAGTAAACTTTATTGAAGCAAAATTGATTTCAATAAAGAAAGAAATCTTCTTAAATTATATCGAATAATCCAGAAGTCATGACAACGAAGGTAACATTAGACATCAACGAAAGACTTGCCGAAAAAGCAAAAATGTATGCCGAAGAGCAAGGACAAAGTTTATCTGCTTTGGTAGAAACACTTTTATCGGATGTGACTGAACCTAAGGAAAAAGTTTTAGAGAAAATAACGCCCAAGAACCCTGAACTTGTGAAGAGGATATTAGTTGGGACTGAGCCGATCCCAAAGAATTTGGAGGCTTTTTTTTCACGTAAGGCAAAAGTTAATCCTGAATTAGAGTATTCCGAATTGTCAGAAGACATAAAGACTCTTACAGAGGAATTATGGAAAAAATATGGCTCCTAATATATTTGTTGATTCGGATGTTTTCTTGGATACTTTATTAACGCGAGATCCATTTGCAGAAAAATCAAACACTATATTTCTCTTGGCTGCAAAAGGAGAAGTTTCAATTTTTCTTTCAAGCCTCATGATTTCCAATTCCTTTTACGTGGCTAGAAAAGAAATTGGGAAAGAGATAACGATAAAGTCCATAAAACAGATTTTAGAGTATTGCCAAATCCTTCCTGTTGGAGATGCGGAAATTAGAAACGCCTTCCGAAATGGGTTCACGGATTTTGAAGACGCTAATCAATTTGAAACAGCCAATTAAAACTCGAGTATTGAAGCTATTATTACCCGAAATAAAAAAGATTATAAATTATCCACACTTCCAGTGTTTACTCCACAAGAATTCCTCGCCCTCTTTAAATAAAATCAACCAAACCTTCCAGCTTCATCCCACGACTCCCTTTGATCAGAATAAGGTAATCTTCTAACTTGCTATCCTGAAGCCAAACGCGGAACGAAAAAGGATCAGGGAAATACAATGCCTTTGGGTATTTAGCTAAGGCAGATACGATTAACTGCCCGGTGAAACACACTTTGTCGATTTCGTATTCGCTAATAATCTCTCCTAATCGTGCATGCTCAGCTTCCGCATGATCCCCTAACTCAAACATATCTCCGATGATCAGCATCTTTTGTTGTTTTCCAGTCATCTCTCCAAAAGTCCGAATTGCTACTTCCATACTTGAAGGATTTGCATTGTAAGCATCGAGAATGATCAGATTACTACGTTTCTCTACCAATTGAGATCGCATATTCGAAGGCTGATATTCAACAAGCGCTTCCACAGCTTTATCCATTTCTACTCCAAAAAATTTACCTATCGTCAGTGCTGTGGCGATATTTCCAAAATTATACGCTCCAATCAAGTGGCTTAAATACAATTCATCCTTTCCTTCCACTGAGAATTTCACAAATGGATTCGCATCCTCGAAAGTCACCTCACAAAAGTCTCCTTCAGAAGGATAAAGTACTGGCATCTCAAATCGCTTAGCCAGATTCGACAAAATCGGATCCTGAGAATTTATGAATACTGTTCCATCATTTGCTTTCAAAAACTGGAACAATTCGGTCTTGGTTTTCAGCACACCTTCAGGCCCGCCCATACCTTCCAGATGTGCTCTGCCGATGTTGGTGATCAGTCCATGGGTTGGCTCGGCGATCAGACAAAGCTCTTCAATATCGCCTTGTTTGTTGGCTCCCATTTCCACGATAGCGATTTCATGCGTTTCATTGATAGCCAGCAAAGTCAGCGGCACTCCTATGTGATTATTGAGGTTTCCGACCGTCGCTGCAGTTTTAAACTTCTTGTTTAAAACTGTTTTCATCAGCTCCTTAGAGGTCGTTTTACCATTTGAGCCTGTCATGCCGATGACTGGAATTGTTAGTTGCCTACGATGATGATTGGCTAAATTCTGAAGCATTTTCAAACCATCCTCAGCCAAAAAATAACGCTGATCATCCTCCACAAAATGAGCAACGTCATCGATCACCACTACCGCGGCTCCCATTTCCAAGGCTTTGGGCGCAAAAGCATTTGCATCGAAGTTAGGACCTTTGAGAGCAAAAAAGATATTGCCTTTTTCAATCTTTCTGGTATCCGTGCTGACTCCTGTGCTATTTTTGAAGAGGGTATATAAAATTGAAATATTCATCGTTTTCGAAGGAATTAATTCCCAAAATAAAGGAATCATTCACATCTTTGAACCGAGACTACCGTATTAATTTGTCTTACCTATTACCATTCATGCGCAAATTCTGGATTTTCATTTTTCTTATCAGTAGTTTTCAGCTAAGCGCACAAGAAATTTTTCGAATTGATCAGCAGCCACAAGTTGAGATTAATAAAGCTTTTTTATCAGCTCCTTTTACAGGAGGCATCAATGCGGCACAAATAGGAACCATTGACCTCACTGGAGATGGAATCGAAGAATGGGTCACTTGGGACATCAATTCGCGACAGCTTTTGGTTCTCAAAAAAGACGGAGAAAAGTTCATTCATTTACCCGAATTAAGCTACTCATTTCCAGCTGACATCAGCGGATTTCTTGTGTTGGTAGATTTTGACGGAGATGGGAAGAAAGATTTATTCACTTCGACTGCTTTAGGAATAAAGGCTTATAAAAACACGTCGAGCGGAAACCAGATTTCATGGCAAATAGCTCAAAACTTTCTCAAAATTGATGGTTCTGGAAATATCCAAACCAACAATCTTGATACACCCTTACTCCAAGATTTGGATGGGGATGGTGATCTTGACTTGGTTATTTTCAATTTTGCAGGAGGTGACTACATGGAGTTTTACAAAAACACCAGCGTGGAGCGGAAAGGATCTGCCGATATAGATGGTTTTGCTTTTGCAAAAAATCACTGGGGAAATTTTGAGTTTTGTGGCTGTGGAGATATTGCCTTTGGAAAGACATGTACAGGCACTCCGCTTGCGAAATTAGAAGTAGAAGCAGAAAATATGAAACTACAGCACTCAGGAGGCCACTCTATCTTGTATCAAGATTTTGATGGAGACGGAATAGAAGACTTGCTTTTGGGTCGTGATGAATGTAGTATTTTATACTTTCTCCCAAATTCTGGAACTTCAGCTGAACCAGTGTTCGATAGCTTCAGCAATACCCTTCCGGCTTATGGGGATTTACCGACTTTCCCAATTTTCCATATCGGACAGCTAATAGACGAAAGCCTTATTATCAGCCTCAACAGCAACGAAACTTCATTTAATTACAAGATTGATTTCGCCAATTCAATCGTGAGAATCGATGCCCAAGGAAATACAGACTATGAATTTCTACAGAATCAGATGATTGATTTAGGAGAAAATTCACGTCCATTTTTCTCTGGAAATAAAAGTCAGGGAGAGCTGAGCGTCACATCCAATACGCTAATGGAAGGAGGGCAAGTAAAATCCATTCTAACCAAATTTGAATTACTGGACGGGAAATTAACCAAGAAAAATAACGTTCAAATCGATCTTTCTGCGCTTGAATTGGTTGATGCGCAATATATCCGTTACCGAGATAAGTCTGGCCGAGCTCATGAATTGATTTCTGGAATTAAATACACGAATAATTTTCCTTCACAAATTCTTTTTCAGCTTGCTGGTACAGTATTTTCTCCGGTTTCTTTTACAGGCTATACACCGATGCGCGGAGATTACTTTCAGTTTTTTAACTATGAAAGTAAAGACATGATGCTAGTAGCTTCGCAAAATGGAAGTTTAGATTTATACACCGTTGATTTCTCAAATTTCACAGCATCACTTGTAAAAGCTGATTTTTTAGAATTTATCGACAATCCCGCTAATAGAAACCTGAGCATCGCGGTACTTCAAAAGTCAAATCCCGACCTTTATACAATAGACCAAAACGGCATTCTTAGCAAGATCAATGACTTTATGAAGTCATCAACTCGCACGGAAGTTTTGGTTCAAATCGGCAATCAAAATCTTCCTACACGATTGGGTAGAAACACATGGATTGCCCCAATCAGTCCAGCATTTGACAGTGCGATTGATTTGATTCTAGGTACTAGAGGCGGCGGATTGATTTATCTGAGCTCAACTGAAGACCCAAATCCTGACACAGGAGACTACAAAGTTAAAATCTATCCCAATCCAAGCGATGGCCCGATAAAAGTGTTTTCCAACAAAGCCTCCACAGGCACTTTGATAAATTCACTTGGTCAGGAATTGTTGAGCAAGATCCAAATCCCAGCTAACACAGAGGTAGAAATCCAAGCAAGTTTCCTAGCTCCTGCTTTGTATATTCTCATCCTCGAATCAGAAGGAAAATTTAGGGAAAGCCGTAAAATCTGGATTCGGTAATTACAGGATTGGCTTTTTGGATTGTTTGAAAAAAGGTACTTTCGAGGAGAATTATAAATCCATGAAAAACATCTTCTTACTCGCAATCTTGGGGATATTCCTCATTTCTTGCTCCTCAGAAAAGGCAGAACCAGCTGATCTGATATTTACCAACGGAATTATTTACACAGTAAATGAAGCCCAACCTACAGCAGAAGCTGTCGCTGTCAAAGACGGAATAATCCTCGCAGTAGGGTCCGTCGAAGAAATTGAGAAGCATAAAGGAGATAACACCGAAGTAATTGATCTCCAAGGAGAAACTATGACTCCAGGCTTAATCGAGTCCCACGCTCACTTGATGGGGATTGGCTACAACAAACTGGAACTCGATCTCATGTATGTCAAATCTTACGATGAACTAGTCGAGAAAGTAGCAGAGGCTGTTGCCAAAGCAGAACCTGGTGACTGGATCACCGGTCGCGGATGGCATCAGGACAAGTGGATAGAAATGCCGGAAAAAATGGTGAAAGGTTTCCAAACCAACGATCAGCTGAACGAAATTTCTCCAGATAATCCCGTTTATCTTTCTCATGCTAGCGGACATGCAGCCTTTGCCAACGGGAAAGCACTTGAACTAGCTGGCATAAACAACTTGAAAGGTGAGAGACCGGGGGAAGTTGAAGGTGGAGAAATCATAAGAGATGAGTTGGGAAATCCAACGGGAATTCTTGCAGAAAAGGCTGCCGGTTTAGTAGCAAGATTGATCCCTGCTGATACTCCTGAAAGAGCTGAAGAGGCCTTGACATTAGCACTAAAAGAATTAAATGAAAAGGGAATCACGAGTTTTCATGATGCTGGAAGCGGACAAAATACTATAGATTTAATTCAGAAATTCAAAAACGAAGGAAAGCTCACAGTTCGCCAATACGTGATGCTCACAGGCACTCAGCCTGCACTTTTAGAGGAATGGTATAAGCGAGGTCCTATGATCGACTCCGCAGATCACATGCTGACAGTTCGCTCGATTAAATTGAATTGTGATGGAGCTTTAGGTTCTCGCGGTGCATGGCTATTGGAAGATTATACAGATAGGGCAGGACATCGTGGTCATGAGACTTTGCCTATGTCGGTAGTATCCGAAGTTTCGGAGAAAGCTATTCCTGCAGGATTTCAAGTTTGTGCTCACGCAATTGGTGATCGTGCTAATCAGGAAATTCTTGATCGATATGAAGCAGCTTTTGCTAACCATGCAGATTCAAAACAGCTTCGATTCCGTATTGAGCATGCACAGCACATTCATCCTGATGACATTCCACGATTTGGTGAAATGGGCGTAATCGCCGCCATGCAGGCAATTCACCTAAGTTCAGATCGACCATGGGCTATTGACAGATTGGGCGAAAAAAGAATCATTGATGGTGCTTATGTTTGGCAGAAACTAATGAAGTCAGGCGCCGTAGTTACCAACGGAACAGATGCTCCGGTAGAGCCTGTAGATCCTCTACCGTCATTTTATGCATCTGTGACGCGTAAGACTTTGCAGGGATTGCCTGATGGAGGCTACGAAGGAGATCAAAAAATGACGCGTGCAGAGGCGCTAAAATCTTATACATTGGACGGAGCATTTGCCGAGTTTGAAGAGAATTATAAAGGTTCTATCGAGGTAGGAAAAGTAGCTGATTTCACTGTATTCGATAAGAACATTATGGAAGTTCCAGAGGATGAAATATTGGAAACCAAAGTGGCAATGACAGTAGTTGGTGGTAAAGTGGTGTATAAGAAATAGTTATTGGTTATTAGTTATTGGTTGTTGGGTGTTGGTTGTTGGTTAACTAAATTAGTAATTAACAGTTTATGATTTTAAAAAAGTCTCAGATCGGAAGATTTGGGACTTTTTATTTTTATCCCAAATCAACATTTTTACCATCTGGCCTGGACCAAACCGATATGATTAATTTTCCCTAATTTCAAATCTGAAAAACACGTAATATGAAATCAAGCAAGTAGTAGTTCCGACATCTATCATGACTATTAACAATGCGAGATTTCATCTGATCTTTTAAAATTAAATTATAAACAGATGAAAAAACTCTACACATTTTTCTGGCTTTTTTGCCTGATCTGCAATCTTGCAATTGCCCAAGACGATGCTCCCAAACCCATGGCATGGAAAGATATTCCATCTTGGAAATACATGAACTCTGGCACTTTCAAAATC
This sequence comes from Algoriphagus ratkowskyi, assembly GCF_002150505.1. GTDB lineage: Bacteria > Bacteroidota > Bacteroidia > Cytophagales > Cyclobacteriaceae > Algoriphagus > Algoriphagus ratkowskyi. The sequence continues at coordinate 46,298 of NZ_MSSV01000004.1, read as the reverse complement.
TCTCCAGATGGCAAATGGGTAGCCTACGGCATGGTAGCTTTGGAAGCTGATGGCGAAGTGATCCTTCAATACGTAAGCGATCCGGATTCTACACAGACTTTCAAAATCGGATTTACTTCCTACCCTTCTATCGAATTCAGCGAGGACAGCAAGTGGATTGCCTTCAAAGAATATCCGACTTTTAAGGAAAAAGAAGCCAATGACAAGTCTAAAGGCAAGCCGCTTCACGACAAGGTCACGCTAATGAAACTTGGTTCAACTGATAAGGAGGACAAAAAAACCTTCGAAAACGTGAGCAATTTCTCTTTCAACGGAGATGCTGCTTCTCACCTTGCTATTAATCTAACCAAGGACGGAGGCGGAGACGCCAAAGGTTCGGACTTGTTGATTTATCACCTCAACACCAAAAAAGCACAGAACCTTGGTAATGTGGCAGAATTCTCTTTCAACAAAAGCGGTAATTACTTAGCCTATACTGTAGATGCGGCCAATCAATCTGGAAATGGCATTTACTTATTAAATATGACCACGAACAGCACAAGCGTGCTAGACTCAGATGATGCATCCTACAAGTCCATCAACTGGACAGAAAAAGGCGAAGCATTTGCAGCTTTGAAAATGGTCAAGGACAAAAAATACAAGCAAGATCAAGGGAAATTAGTTGGCGTGAAAAACCTAACTAGTCCTCAGGTGATTGTTTATGATCCATTAAAAGATTCTATCGGTTTTTCCAAAGAATATACAATCAGCCCAAATCGCCGCCCAATGTGGTCAGAAGATTTGACCAGACTTTTCTACGGAATTCATCCCTTGGTTATAGCCAAAAAAGAAGAGGAAAAGAAAGAGCTTGACAAGGACTCTGTAAAATTAGCGGAGTCTGAGGCGATGAAAAGAATCATGGCTGACACTTCTATGAACTCGATTGCTGATCTAAAGAAAGCACTTACGAAATTAGACTCTGGAAAAGTAAGCCCTAAAAATAACGATGCAGATAAGCCTGACATGACTATCTGGCACTGGAACGACTGTCGCCTGCAATCCCGTCAGCAAGTGCTGGAAAATCAGGATAAAAATTTCAGCTTTTATGCCATGTACAATGTGGCTACCAAAAAGCATATTCAACTTCAGGACAGCACAATGCTTAGCCTAAATATCCTTGATAAAGAAAAATATGCTGTAGGCTCCGACAATCAAGCCTACGAACTTCAGAGCAATCTTGATGGCCAGAATTACCAGGATTTTTTCATCGTAGATCTTATGACCGGTGAGAAAAAGCCACTTTTCACCAACTTTTATATGCCAGGTTATTCTTCCTATCCTCGCGGATCTACTGATGGGACCAAGTTGATTTATGGATACGATGGAGATTTCTATAGCTATGATATCGCGTCAGGTGAGGAAATGAATCTAACCGCTAGTTTGCCAGTGACTTTTGTGGATGAAGAGGATGATCACAATGTGAAAAAACCATTGCAAGGAGCATTAGGCTGGAGCAGCGACAGTCAATATGTACTTTTAAATGATGGCTGGGACATCTGGCAGGTCCCGGTGACTGGCAAAGCCAAAGCTGTGAATTTGACTCAAAATGGAAGAACAGATCAAATCAGATATCAGTATCGTTTCAAACTTGATCCAGAGGAAAAAGGCATTAATCTAAGCAAACCACTATACCTCAGGACATACGGCGAGTGGACCAAGAAAAGTGGCGTATCTATCATTAATGCATCTAAAAAAGGATTAGAAACAGGGGCGAAAGCATTGGTTTGGGAAGATGCCAGCATAGGATCTTTGCGAAAAGCTGAGAAAGCTGATGTGTATTTCTTTAGTAAGCAAACCTTCAACGAGCCGGATCAAATATATGCAGCAAGTGCAGCTCTTACGTCTCCAGTAAAAGTAACTCAAAATGCCCCTGAAGCAGAAAAATATGCTTGGTCTTCAGGGACACGCTTAGTTGATTATGTATCAGACAAAGGAGTCAAACTTCAAGGCGCACTTTTCCTTCCAGCCAATTACGTAGAGGGAGAAAAATACCCTACAGTAGTTTATTATTACGAAAAGCTATCACAAACTCTTCACAACTGGTCAAATCCAGGATATAGTGGAACAGGCTGGAATCCTAGCGTATATACCAGCAACGGTTTTGCTGTGTTTATTCCAGACATCGTCTATACGATGGATGATCCAGGAATGTCAGCCGTTTGGTGTGTCATTCCTGGAGTAAATGCAGCCATTGCTACAGGTGTAATTGACGAGGAAAACATAGGAATCCACGGGCACTCATGGGGTGGCTATCAGACAGCGTTTTTGATCACTCAAACAGATATGTTCAAAGCATCAGCTGCTGGAGCACCCTTAACTAACATGATCTCCATGTATGATTTAATCTATTGGAATTCTGGTGGAGGAAATATGTCAATTTTTGAAGCTTCACAGGGTAGATTCACTGGTGCTCCTTGGGAGAACTGGGAATCTTACGAAAGAAACAGCCCAGTTTATCATGTGAAAAATGTGAATACACCACTTCTTTTGCTTCACAATGACAAAGATGGTGCAGTGGATTTCACGCAAGGGATTGAGTTTTATTCAGCCTTGAGAAGGTTGAAGAAACCTGTGATAATGGTTCAGTATAAAGGAGAAAATCACGGACTGGGCAAGCTCGAAAACCGAAAAGATTACTCTGTGAGAATGATGGAATTCTTTGACCATCATCTGAAAGGTACTGATGCCCCAGATTGGATGTCAAAAGGAATTGACAAAATTGATCTTGAGGAACATCTTGAGAAAAGAGCATTTTAATAGTGAGAGGAGCTGGAAAAGGCTCCTCTTTTTTTTGGTTTATTTAGCATGCAAACAAAATCTGGTGCACTAACGCAATCTTGCAAATTATCGGTAAATGATAGGTGATTCGATTCACATTCACTTTATTTAAATACCCAATCTGCAAAAGCGACAAAAATCATCCATGCAAATCCAGACCAAAGAGTCCAGCCCGACTTCCGAATTTGATTTCTCACAGCTAAAGTCACTGTGCTATAAATCTAATGACTCGTCATATCATGAGCATCTAGAAACCTATATTTATGAAGAAAATTTTGACACAGTCTGGGACGCTTATTACTTTATATCTCCAGAAAAAGCATGGAGTGGGAAAATGCTTCATTTTCATAGACAGTATTGTAGACAATCTGGTGAAGAGGTGTTTCCTGGACAATCTTATACTGCTGGCTTGGATCAAGGACAAGTAATTATCCTCAATCTCCATGTGTTTGCTGGCCTCATCAAACTCCAGGTTGGCCATGAAATAGTAGAGATTAATAAGGATAAAAAAATGATTAAAATCTGCTATCTGGAAAATTCCAAGTCCGAAGGTTCACAATATATTTTATTTAAAACGCTGCCTAACGGAAGCACTGAAGTCGAACATAAAACTTACTATAAGAGTGGCTCCATCTTTAGAGATAAATTCATCTATCCTTATTTTCATACAAAAGCGATCAATGAATTTCATGGTAATGTCCGGGATTTGATAGTCTCAAAAATTTGAGTGCTTAAATTACTGAATGAGTAAAAAAGGAGTCTGGTTATCAGGCTCCTTTTTTTTGTCTTTGGCTTTCTGTTTGTATCTTCTATAGAAATAATTTAAAATAAATATATTTTTAAAGCTCATGAATGACTCTAAAACAGAGACTTTTGATGCCATAATTATTGGTTCTGGGCAAGCCGGAAATCCTCTTGCGTTTGCGCTAGCTAAGGAAAATTGGAAGGTAGCCCTAGTAGAAAAAGAGGCGTGGGGTGGAACATGTGTAAATACAGGTTGTACGCCGACCAAAGCCTATGTCGCAAGTGCTAGAGCAGCGTGGGTTATAGCAAACGCTCATAACTTGGGAATAGAAGTACCCAAATCGGCCGTAGTTAACTTGAAAGCCGTAAAAAAGAGAAAGGACAAATTGGTCAATGATTCTAGAAATAGCATTAAAAAATCCCTTTCTGATTCTCCGCAGATCACTACGATCCGAGGCACAGCAACTTTTGCAGATCAGTCGACCATTCGAGTGGGCTCTCAAACGCTGCGTTCCAAGAAGATCTTCTTGAATGTAGGTGCGAGAGCAAGAATCCCTGATGGATTTGAAGACCTAGAATATCTCACCAACATATCGATTCTTCAGCTTGAAAAAGTACCTGAACATTTAATCGTTGTGGGGGGAAGTTACATTGGTTTGGAATTCGCCCAAATCTTTAAGCGATTTGGCTCAAAAGTTACCGTTTTAGAGATGGGCGAATATTTGATTTCTAAGGAGGATCAAGATACTTCTGCGCTGGTTCAACAAATTCTAGAAGCGGAAGGCATAAAAGTTATCTGTGGCACGAAAAACCTAAAAGGCAATCCCAAAAAACTTGGTGGAGTCACCGTAAACTTTCAACAAAAAGATAAAGACAAGCAAGTCAGTGGCACACATGTATTGCTAGCTACAGGAAGAATCCCAAATTCGGATTTGCTCATGGCCGAGAATGCTGGTTTGGAAATTAACGAGCACGGGTATTTCGAAGTAAATGAAAAACTGGAAACGAACGTCTCTGGAATATATGCCTTGGGAGATTGCAATGGAAAAGGAGCTTTCACCCACACTGCTTACAATGACTTTGAGATAATGGAGAATCAACTTTTCGGAGACAAAAAACGAACATTGGGCGACCGAATAAGCAATTATGGGCTATATACCGATCCTCCGCTCGGAAGAGCTGGTATGACACTTGTCCAAGCAAAAGCTTCTGGTAGAAAGTTGCTATTTGCTCAGATGCCAATGAGCAAAATTTCTAGAGCTAAGGAAAAGGGAGAAACTCAGGGAAAAATGGAAGTGATCGTGGATGCCGACTGTGAACAAATAATTGGTGCGGCAGTTCTCGGAACTGGAGGAGACGAAATAATAGGGGTTTTTCTGACTGCCATGTATGGTAAAATGAGTTATAAAACCCTGATGAACTCTGTGCAGACCCACCCTACCGTCACGGAACTAATCCCTACTCTACTCCAGCAACTCAAACCGGTTGACAACTAATTCTATGAAAAAGTCACATAAAATATATGCTATCCTAAATATGATAGTTTTGGCCTTTATCATCTTTTGGAATTACTGGGTTAATGTTGATGGAATCAATGGAAACACTGTAAGTTCATTGAGCTCTGAATATGAGAATTTATTTACTCCTGCTGGTTACGCATTTTCAATCTGGGGACTGATCTATTTAGCTCTTTTTGCACAAGCTATATTCTTTATCTCTAGGGCATTTAATCCAGTCAAAGATTCAGATTTTCTTTCTCAAATCGGCCCATATCTAATCATGGCAAATATCGGAAATGGTCTATGGCTTTATATGTGGCTAATGGAATATACAGGATTAAGTGTTATTGTAATGCTTGGCATATTATGCTCACTTGTTATCGTAATTCTGAACACGAATATGGAAAGGTGGGATGCGCCGCGAACGATAATCTTTTGGCTTTGGTGGCCAATAGCAATTTATATCGGATGGATTGCCGTGGCAACTATCGCAAATATCTCTGCCAATTTGGCTAAAACTGGATGGACTGGCGGAGCATCTGAAATAAGCTGGACCGTGGTCATGATCATCGTAGCGGTAATTCTTTATCTTTTCCTTATCGCTGCCCGAAATCTTCGAGAGTCAGCTTGTGTAGGTGTTTGGGCATTAGTCGCAATCTCCGTGAGACATTGGAATGCTATCCCAGAACTGCAATGGACAGCATTAATAGGAGCCATAGTTTTATTCGTAGCCATCAGTTACCATGGCTATAAAAACAGAGAAACCGCGCCATTTAAACTTTAATAAACCAACTAACCATGAGAACTTTAAAACGATCAGAAAAATTTGCACTCGCCATGCCTATAATAGCCGCAGCAGGCATAATGCTTTTATCCTCTACTAGAGCAAAAGCTCAAGACCTAGAAACGGTACCATATGTAGATCTTGATAAATATGCTGGAGATTGGTATGAGATTGCTTCATTTCCTCAATCATTTCAAAAAGGGTGCACTTATACCAAAGCAACCTATTCAGCGAATGAGGATGGAACAATTAAAGTGGTAAACAGCTGCTATCTTCCTGAGAAAGGAAGCACCAAAACTTCAACTGCCAAAGCTTGGGTGGAAGATGGTTCAGGAAATGCAAAGTTGAAAGTTCAGTTCTTTTGGCCATTCAAAGGGAAGTATTGGATCATCGACTTGGCGAAAGATTACTCCTATGCGGTAGTCGGACATCCAAATCGAAAATACTTATGGATTTTGTCCAGAACACCTGAGATGGACGCCAAACTATATTCATATATTATTGAAAGAGCAGAGGATAAAGGATTTGATCTAAGCAAACTCGTAAAGACTGTTCAAAATGAAGATTAAATAATTATTCGTTTGGGTTAATCAAAATCCCCCTTCTTATATAAATGGTGAAGCTCTATACGAACCTCCCAAAAAGAAAGAGGGGCCAAAAGCTGAGGAGGAATTACATAAAAATAGGCTGTCAAATGTGATGATAGCCTATTTTCATTTCACCTTTTTCAATTAATCTTCACTCACATTGAGATAAGAATAACCCATTTGATCTAGCGTGACAAAAGCGGTTTTGGCTGAAACTGCCACTTTCACAAAAGGGGTAATTTTATCGGCTGCAATATTATTAAACCGCATGCTTTGATTGCATACGTAGAACTTTACACCTACTTCTTCTAGAGCTTTTATCGCCACTAGGTTAGGATTGGTTGCCTGATATTTTGTTTGATAATTTTCCTCTGAGAGAATTGCTTTCACTATTCCTCCATGAATGACAGCTGCAATCTGTATTTTTTCAGCAGGAACCCCATTTGCAATATTCAGATTATATGTACGGGCGACTTCAAGAAAAACTGGATGAATCTCTGTGGAGTCATTCATTTTGCCATACAGATCAAGGACAATTTTATAGTCTAAGGTAGGATCAAAAGGCAAAGCAGCATTTTCCGTAGGCATCACTCCTACCCATGGATGAAAATCCAACACCGGATAAGTGATATGATCTTTGATATGAGGAGGCATACCATCCTGCGCAAACGTAAAAGAAAGATTAAATAAAAGCATCACAGCCAGAGAATAGAAAAAGCGTTTCATAATATTTTGGGTTAAAGAATTATATGGAAATGTAAAAATTATTGATCGTTTATTCTCGTAAAAAGATGAATGATAGAGGTCTGAAATTACGCCAGAAAATAATTGTTGCTCAAGCGATATCAGCAGCACAACTTTCAATCTACTTTTGATTGATTTTTGTGCGCTGCGGCATTTATCACAAAAATCAAATCTTATATGATTCTTCAGATTATCATTTTGATCGCTGGGCTACTTCTATTAGTGAAAGGGGCTGATTGGCTAGTAGATGGTGCCTCTGTTTTAGCCAAAAAGCATAAAATTTCCGACCTTGCTATCGGTCTTACTATTGTCGCTTTTGGCACCTCTGCTCCTGAGCTTGTGGTGAATTCAGTGGCTTCTATGGGCGGCTATCCAGATATAGTCTTTGGCAATGTGATCGGCTCCAATAACTTCAATTTGTTTATCATACTTGGGATTGCAGGAATTATCACGCCACTCGCTGTACAATCCAGTTCAGTTTGGAAGGAAATCCCCTTCTCACTACTAGCTGCAATTATCCTTCTCTTTCTTGTTAACAATTATTTTAGCTCGGCAGAACCAGGACTTTCCTTTATAGATGGGATTATTTTACTTGTGCTATTTGCTGCCTTTCTATACTACGTTTTTACCCAACTCAAATCCGAACCAAGCACTGAGGTAGCCGAGCAGAAAGATTATTCGAACTTGAAAATCTGGGGATTAATTTTAATTGGATTGGCAGGTTTAGTGATCGGCGGCAAACTCGTAGTTGATAATGCGGTAGCGATGGCTCAGTCCTTGGGAGTAAGCGAAAAAATTATAGGTTTAACCATAGTAGCTGCTGGCACATCATTGCCAGAACTTGCTACTTCCGTGGTTGCTTCCATGAAAAAGAATAATGACATAGCCATCGGAAACATCATAGGTTCTAATATTTTCAATATTTTCTTAATTCTTGGAGTTAGTTCGATGATCAATCCCTTACCATTCAATTTATCTTTTACTACAGATATTTATATTCTGATTGGGGGCACAATATTCTTACTTCTTGCCATGTTCACTGGTAAAAAGAAAACTCTTGATCGATGGGAAGCCGCATTACTTTTGATTACTTATTTGGGTTATACTACCTACTTGGTCAGTTTAGAAGTATAGCCCTTAAACTCCTACTTATATGATTTTGGAATTGATATTTTCTACCGATTTGCCCATAACCAATCCGGTGCTCAAATTCCTATTGATCTTACTGATCATTCTTTTAGCTCCATTGTTGCTCAATAAGGTGAAAATCCCACCCCTTCTCGGACTTATTATAGCAGGTGCTATAGCGGGGCCAAATGGATTGGGGCTGATAGAGCGAGACAGCAGTATTATACTTTCGGGGACAGCAGGATTGCTTTACATTATGTTTTTGGCAGGCTTGGAAATTGATTTCCTTGACTTTAAGAAAAACAGTAAGAAAAGTCTCATTTTCGGAATGTACACTTTCTTGATTCCTATGGGATTAGGGATTTTTTCGGGCTTATATCTATTAGGTTTCGGTTGGGCCACATCAATATTACTAGCCAGTATGTTTGCCTCCCACACCTTGATCGCCTATCCCATGATTTCGAAAATGGGGGTTTCAAAAAACCGTGCGGTAAATGTTGCCGTGGGTGGCACCCTGATTACTGACACACTTGCCTTATTAGTTTTAGCTATTGTAGTAGGCATGGCTAATGGAGAAGTCAATGCAGTATTCTGGATAAAACTCGGCGTTTCACTTTCTCTTTTTGTCCTCATCGTCTGGTTTGTTTTACTCCCTATCGGCCGTTGGTTTTTTAAAAAATATGAAGACAATGTATCTCAATACATTTTCGTGTTGGTATTGTTGTTCTCAGGAGCTGCATTGGCAGAATGGGCTGGAGTAGAAGCAATCATTGGTGCATTCTTAGTAGGATTGGCACTGAACCCTTTAATCTCCCAAGCTTCTCCTCTGATGAACAGAATCGAGTTTGTTGGTAATGCGATTTTTATCCCCTTTTTCTTAATAGGAGTAGGGATGTTGGTCGATTTCCGAGCATTTATTCAGGGATGGGAAACGATCACAGTTGCATTAGTAATGACCATTGTGGCAACCACTGCAAAGTATCTCGCTGCCTTTGCTACTCAAAAGACCTTGGGTTTTTCAAAGGACGAACGAAAAATGATTTTCGGCTTAAGCAATGCTCAAGCCGCTGCAACTTTGGCTGCTGTGCTAGTGGGTTACAATACCATTATCGGGACTGATGAAAGTGGAGAACCTATCCGCCTACTCTCCGAATATGTGCTGAACGGCACCATTATCATGATTCTGGTGACTTGCACAATTGCATCTTTGGAAGCACAAAAAGCTGCGAAACGAATTGCTATGTCTGAATCCCCACTCGCAGAAGATGTAGATGAAGAAAGTGCAGAACGTATTTTAATCCCAGTGAGAAATCAGGAAACTTCAGAGGCCCTAATTCATCTTAGCATGATGCTGAAGTCACCACAGAAACAAAATCGGCTTTATGCGTTGAGTATCATTAATCCAAACTTGGAGGATGAAGGTGCTGAAATGAAGGCACAAAAAACCTTGAACCAAGCCAGTAAAGTGGCGGCATCCACTGATCAATTTCTTCATGAACTTCTACGATACGATACGAATGTAGAGCATGGAATCTCAAGTGTGATTCGCGAAAATAAGGTAACCACTCTTGTTCTTGGGCTTCACGAGAAGCAAGGCATGGAGGATAGTTTTCTTGGGAATCTAACCGAAGGACTGCTTAGCAAGTGCAATACAACAACATTCATCTATAAACCATATCAGCCCTTTGATACACACAAGCGGCATTTGGTCTTCATTCCCCCAAGAGCAGAAAAAGAATTAGGCTTTCCATTTTGGCTAGTTAAAGTCTGGAATATCGCTCGAAATACAGGTACTAGAATGATATTTTATACTGAAGATGAAACCAAAGAATACCTTGTGGAGATTCTTAGAAAATATCCGATTCGGGTGGATTTCCGACCTTTCCCTACGTGGGAAGAGTTGGGAAATCTGAATATTTTGCTTAAACCAGATGATAATCTGATCATGGTGCTCAGTCGCCGAGGTGAAGAATCCTACCATCCAAAATTGGAACAGGTTCCTCAATTAATCAACATCTGGCTGAAAAATCACAGTTTCATTCTAATCTATCCAAATCAACCAAAAGCGTTGGGAATGCCTTTGATGGATATGATGCATGGGTCACTGATAGGTCCTATCGAAAAATTGGATTGGATCGGGAGAACCCTCGCACAATTGCTCAGGAGAAAATAACGCTACTTCGAAAAAAAGGGAAAATCTAAAGTTAGAATAGCCAAGAAGTTTCGAGCTATTTATATACTCCTTAAACCGCAAAAGGAGCATGGGTTTGGCACATCCAGAGTTCATCATCCTTTAACTTCTTGAAAAGAAATACAATCACACGGGTTGAAATCAAAGGATATGCAGATGAACGAGGTCAAGAAGATTATAATATAAAGCTTTCAGAAAAGAGAGCTTAAGTTGTTTATGTCATACTAGTTGCCTCTGGAGTAAAATCATCTAGGTAATCTCTAAAAGGGATATGGTGAATATTCCAGTGGAAACAAGTCTTCGTCTAATGCTAGGCAGTGGGCTAGAAAAGCCAGTTTTGAAGTGAAATAACTCATATTTCTTCCTAAAGAAAAAAACCCGGTTCCGAAGAGCCAGGTTTTTATTTTAACTTCGCAGGATGTTTATTCTATCTGAAACACCCTCATTAGCAAATCATTTTCTCCGCGAAATGAGAGATATCCGTATTCAAAATGACAGAATGCGCTTTCGTAGAAACTTGGAAAGAATGGGTGAATTAATGGCCTATGAGATTTCCAAATCATTTGAATACGCTTCAGAAGAAATAGAAACTCCACTTACCTCAACTATTGCACTAGTCCCAACAGATCAGCCGGTAGTCATCTCAGTGATGAGGGCCTCTTTACCATTTTACAATGGGATTTTGAATTACTTCGATCAGGCTGATAGTGGTTTTATTGGAGCCTTTCGAGATGAAAGTAATCCCGGTGAGATCACAGTAAAACTGGGCTACCATGCTAGTCCAAGCGTGGAAGGCAGAATTCTTATTCTGGCAGACCCTATGTTGGCTACTGGAAAATCATTGGTTGAATCGATCCAGACCATACTTTCCCATGGCACACCCAAGCATATTCACATCGCAGCAATCATTGCAGCTCCAGAGGGCATACAATACCTCAAAGAAAACATCTCTTGCTCTTATTCCCTGTGGATAGGTGCGATTGATGAGAAATTAAATCACCAATCCTACATCGTCCCGGGACTAGGTGATGCTGGAGATCTTGCTTTTGGCCCAAAACTTTAATTACTACATGCTTCCTTATTTTCTTTTATTTCTTGGTTTGGTTATTCTCCTTTATGGGGGAAAAATATTAGTAGATGGCGCTTCTGCAATGGCGGTAAAACTAGGCATGAGTGCTGGTTTAATTGGGATGACTGTCGTGGCATTTGGCACCTCTGCCCCAGAGCTATTAGTAAGTGTAAATGCTGCTTTGAAAGGGAATAGCGACATTTCAATTGGAAATGTTATTGGTTCCAACATAGCAAATATTGCATTAGTACTAGGCATAACAGGCCTCTTTTATCCAATTCTAATCCGTAAGAGCCATATCAGGTTTGATTATGTGGTTACCCTATTGGTCACTATTCTATTCTATGGCCTAGCATACAATGGGCTCATAGGATTTTGGGAAGGCATTCTGCTGTTCGCAACATTCATTGCTTTCAACGTGTACCTTTTCAAAAGCCCTGGCGCGGACTTAGTGGACAACACAGAAGTAGAAGAGGAAATAGAGCAGGTAAAAGATTACTCATGGGTAGCATCTATCGGATTATTTCTAGGTGGAGTTGCAGGCTTGTATCTGGGATCAGAATTATTGGTAACCAATGCTGTGAAGATCTCTAGAGAATTCGGCATTTCAGAACGGATAATAGGCGTGACAATTATTGCTATTGGCACCAGCTTACCAGAGCTAATCACCTCTATTATAGCAGCATTATCTAAGCGAACTGATTTGGCACTAGGAAATATCCTTGGCAGCAACATTATGAATATCCTATCCATAATCGGCCTCACAGCGATCATTATGCCGATAGGGGTATCTCAGGAATTTATCGATTCTGATTTCCTCTGGATGATTGGGATTACAGTTTTCCTATTCATCCTAATGCGTTCGAAGATGCGAGTTTCTAGAGTGGAAGGCTCTCTTCTTCTTTTTAGCTACTTTGCCTACTTGTATTTCCTGCTATGACAGAACACATTCTAACCTTGTTGGGAATTTATTTTCTGTGTTGGTTTAAGTTTATAGCAGGCCCAGTTTTAGGTTCTGCAGCTGGTTATAGCGTGTTAAAAACTGTTTTGGTGACTGTTGCCGGCATGATGACAAGTGTGATGATTTCCACACTCGTCGGAAGAAAATTTAAAAAATTATATGAGAGTTATTTCACCGCCAAACCTAAACTTATATTCTCTAAGAAAAACAGAAGGATAGTTCAGGTTTGGAGAAGATATGGTGCAATTGGTATTGCATTTTTTACTCCTTTGCTATTTACACCTATAGGCGGGACGTTACTCATGGTTTCATTTGGTATGAAAAAACGTAACATCTATCTACATATGATGTGGAGTGCCTGCCTTTGGGCAGTAGTTTTCAGTTTGACGATTGACCAAATTCTGGCTACCCCTTTTATCCAAAACTTATTCCTCTAATTCTTCATCAGGAAGAATCTCTATATCTTTTATCAGAACCCGCTCAGCTATTGCTTGTCCAGTCAAGGTAGCAGCAAGACCTCCCATAGCAGTTTCTTTATAGCGACTTTCCATTGAAGCCCCTACCTCTCCCATCGCATCAATACATTCATCTACGGGTATCACGGCACTCACATTAGCCAAGGCAATCTGCGCAGAACTGAATGCAATCGCTGCAGCACTAGCATTTCGAACCACACATGGTACTTCTACGAGTCCCGCCACAGGATCACAAACTAATCCAAGCATACATTGAATAGTGATCGCCACTGCATTAAAAATCTGATCTGTATCTCCTCCTAGGCTGTACACAATCGCACCTGAAGCCATTGCAGCGGCAGAGCCAGTTTCTGCCTGACATCCCCCCACAGCTCCAGCCAAACTCGCTTTATCTTCAATGATCAAAGCAATACCCGCTCCTACTAGGAGCCCATCTACGATTTGATCATCACTCAATCCATGGATTTCTTGTAGCGTAACCAGCGTACCAGGGAGAATCCCACTTGCCCCGGCAGTCGGTGCAGCAACCACTCTTCCCATGCATGAATTAACTTCTTTGGCGGCTAAAGCACGAGAGATTAATTTTTGGAATTCTGGAGAAAGTACAGTCAGCGGATGATTGTACACTTTTTTCGCTCCGTTATTGATCATTCCAGAACGAGAGGTCATTTCCTCTTCCAAACCTGTTTTAACAGCATCTTTCATCACACCATATGCCTGAAGAAGACCCGCTTTAATTTTCTCTCCTTCTCCATTCTTTTGATCTACTTCATATTCGATCACAGATTCTGGTAGGGAAAGATCGTTCTCTTCGCAGTAGCTTTTCCAGCCCTTGAAGGATTCAAATAAATAGCTCATACTATGTGGGTTTATATACTTTTAATTTGCTTATCCGCAATAATGCCAATTAGCATATTTTAATGGATTGAAAGGCAGGATGACCTCCTAATAGCTATTGGGAGACGGGTGACCAAAGTCACCGCAACCTTGGAGTTTTCAAATTCCTAGCATAGTTTCGTCCTAGACTATTTCTCTCAAAAGTCAAAATTCAATGTCTGCTTAATGGCAGGATCCAAACTCAACGCAACTGGACAAGTCTTGGCTGCGTTCTTTAATTTTTGGATCGTTGCAGCATCATTTATTGGCTTCTCCCAATGAAAATCAATTACAATTTCACTTATTTTTCTTGGAGTCGCTTGCATTATTTTGGTTACTTCCCAAGTTAGGCCTTCCAATGAAATAGAATCACGATTTGCAACAATTCCCATAATCGTAATCATGCAACTTCCTAAGGCACTCGCTACCAAGTCAGTCGGAGAAAAGGCTTCACCTTTTCCATTGTTATCTACAGGAGCATCCGAAAGTATTTTTACTCCAGATTGCAGGTGTACAGATTCAGTTCTCAAATTCCCTAAATACGAACTTTTTATAGTGGGCATAAACTCTTAGATTTAAAATCAGTTAAACTACTTACACCCAAAAATAGGGCTATATTCTCGACCAATTCGAATGAACAAGCTGAAATTCATTTTACCGCTTCTAATACTTTCCTTTTCTATAGAATCTTTTGCACAAAGAGAAGATGTAGGTAACTATGAATATGACAAGGAATACATGTTTGGCGTCAACAAAAACACTAATGGAGGACTTATTGGTGGTTTTGTGTTTAAAGCAGGAACACGAATTGACGACACTCAGTTTAGCTTTTGGGCACTGGAATTCTCCAATGTCAAAAACCCTAAAGAAACTCGTTACACTACAGCACTTGGCAATAGCTATATTTTCGGAAAGTCTAATTACCTCTATTCAATTAGACCACAATATGGTAGAGAGATCATTCTTTTCAAAAAAGCTCCCAATCAAGGCGTGCAAGTATCAGCTCTAGCTGCGGTCGGACCGTCTTTTGGACTTATCGCTCCTTATTATATTGAATATGCTATAAATCGAGTAGAAACGGTAAATGAGCAGTATAATTCCGAAACTCATCAAGTTCCAAGTTATATAATAGGTACAGGACATCTATTCGAAGGATTGGGGCAGTCTGAATTTGCTATTGGAGGAAATTTAAAAGCAGCTTTAAACTTTGAATTTGGCGTTTTCCGCTCAAATGCAACTGGATTGGAACTTGGATACATGCTCGAAGGGTTTACCAAAAAAATACCGCTGATCCCTACTACAGAAAATAGACAGCTGTTCCAATCAGTTTATTTCACGTTTTTCTATGGGTTCAGACAGTAAGTCAACTTGGGTTTTGCCCTTTGCTAACTTACCTTTGCATCAAATCAGAAATCAATGATCGAATTACCTGTAATTTCCCAAGAAGCTACTCGAAGAAAAAAGCCAGATTGGCTTAGAGTGAAACTCCCTGTTGGAAAAGAATACGCCAAAGTCCGAAAACTGGTAGATGAGCACAAGCTTCATACTATATGTGAAAGTGGCAACTGCCCAAATATGGGAGAATGTTGGGGTGCTGGCACAGCTACTTTTATGATTTTGGGAAATGTGTGTACACGCTCCTGCTCATTTTGTGCAGTTGCTACTGGCCGACCACCTGAGTATGATACAGACGAACCTAGAAGAGTAGCTGAGGCAATCAAACTGATGGGCGTAAAGCATGCTGTATTGACTTCTGTGAACAGAGATGAGCTGAAGGATAAAGGTGCTGAAATCTGGTATCAAACCGTCGTTCAGACTAAAGAGCTTTCTCCGGAGACTACTATAGAAACTTTAATACCAGATGTGAAAGCAAACTGGGATGCACTTTACAGAATGATTAGTGCTGGTCAAGAAGTCGTTTCTCATAATATGGAAACTGTGGAAAGCCTATATAGAAGAGTTCGCCCTCAGGCAAAATATGCCCGTTCCTTGGAGCAAACCAAATTGACGAAAGAGTTTGGTAAAAGAACCAAAACAGGCATGATGTTAGGTTTGGGAGAGAAAAAAGAAGAAGTTTTAAAAGCGATGGACGATCTAGCTGAGCATGGCTGTGATATCCTGACTCTTGGACAATACCTGCAGCCGACCAAGATGCACATCGAAGTTGCAGAATTTATACATCCCGATCTTTTTGCAGAATACAGAGAAGAAGGACTGGCAAGAGGGTTAAAATACGTAGAATCAGGACCATTAGTGAGATCTTCGTATCACGCAGAACGTCACGTAAACGTATAAAATTTATACAAAAAATAACAAGCACACTTTCGGGTGTGCTTTTTTTATGCCTAATTATTTAATATTTTAAAGCTATTTATAATATTCACTAAACTTTTAACCAAATGGTAAAAATTGAAAAAATCGGAGTAGCCTCTGCTTCCAAAATTTATGGTTTGACACTTGGCATTCTTGGCTTTGTGATCGGTATATTCTATGCATTATTCCTATCTGCATTCTCTGGTCTTATAGATGATTTCCCTATCGCTGGCGCAGGTGGAATAGGACTAATAATGGTAATCGTGTTCCCTATAATGTATGGAATCTTTGGCTTTATCATAGGAGCTTTGGGATCCGTAGTTTACAATTTCGTAGCCTCGAAAGTCGGTGGATTGGAAATTCAGCTTTCGAAAGAGGATGAGATTCCGTTAATGTGAGGATTTTCTTATTTATTTAAACTTGAACACACAGGGTGAAACGTGATGCCATTAGTTAATGAGCTTTCCAAACTTTGGTGACATCCGCATGTACTTTGTGACATCCGCGGATAAAAAGAAAAGGGCTACCAAATCGGCAGCCCTTTCTCAAATATTATAAAAGCTAATTAAGCTTCTTCGCTAGCGTAATCTTCCACTGGAATACAGCTACAGATCAAATTTCTATCTCCGAAAGCAGAATCAATTCTTCGTACACTTGGCCAGAATTTATTTCCTTTCACAAAGGCAAGCGGATAAACTGCTTTTTCTCTGGAGTAAGGTAAATCCCAAGTATCCGTAAGAACCATCATCGCTGTGTGTGGCGCATTTTTCAATACGTTCTCTACTTTGTCTGCAGTTCCATCTTCGATCTCCTGGATCTCAGCACGAATAGAAAGCAATGCATCACAGAATTTATCAAGTTCAGCTTTGGTCTCAGATTCAGTTGGCTCGATCATCAAAGTACCTGCTACTGGGAATGAAACTGTTGGCGCATGGTATCCATAATCCATCAATCGCTTTGCGATATCTTCTACTTCCACTCCTACTTCCTTGAAAGCTCTGCAATCTACGATCATCTCGTGCGCCGCTCGTCCTTGAGTTCCTGTATATAAAATAGGGAAATGATCTTTCAATCTTTCCTTAATGTAATTAGCATTCAGGATGGCCATCTTCGTAGCATTGGTCAAGCCATCTGCTCCCATCATTGCGATATATGCATATGATATTGGCAAGATACTCGCACTACCATAAGGTGCTGAAGAAATCGATGATACTGCTTGCTCTCCGCCAGCTTTCACTAGTGGATTGCCTGGAAGGAAAGGTGCCAAATGACTCGCTACGCAAATCGGCCCCATACCTGGTCCACCTCCACCATGAGGAATACAGAAAGTCTTATGAAGGTTCAGGTGACAAACATCTGCTCCGATTCTTCCTGGACTAGTTAATCCTACTTGTGCATTCATGTTAGCCCCATCCATGTAAACCTGTCCACCATTGTCGTGGATGATTTGGCAGATTTCCTGAATCGCTACTTCAAATACTCCGTGAGTAGAAGGATAAGTTACCATCAGTGATGAAAGATCCTTGGAATGAGCTGTTGCTTTCCCTCTTAGATCTTCCAGATCAATGTTTCCTTTCTCATCACATTTCACTAACACGACCTTCATGCCTGCCATGACAGCGGAAGCAGGATTAGTACCGTGAGCAGATGTTGGAATCAATGCTACATTTCTATGATGATCTCCTCTGCTTTGGTGATAGGCACGGATTACCATAAGACCAGCATATTCCCCTTGTGCACCAGAGTTTGGCTGAAGAGAAGTGTCTGCAAAGCCAGTAATTTCATTCAACCAATGTCTCAAGTTTGCAAAAAGCTCTTGATATCCAGCAGTCTGATCGGTAGGCGCAAATGGGTGCATTTGTCCAAACTCAGGCCATGTCACTGGAATCATTTCTGCGGTAGCATTAAGCTTCATCGTACAAGAACCCAAAGAAATCATTGAGTGAACTAAGGACAAATCCTTATTCTCTAAGCGCTTGATATAACGAAGCATCTCATGCTCACTTTGGAAATCATTGAAAACTGGATGCGTCAAATACTCAGAAGTTCTTACCAAACCTACTGGCAAATCAAAATCTATCTCAGAAGCCAAAGCTGAAAGGTCAGGAACTTCCATTCCTTTTGCTTTTGCAAAAACAGCAACTACCGTAGCCACATCTTCCAGTGTCTTTGCCTCGTCAAAAGACAAAAACACAGTATCGTAATCGTATCGGAAATTCATCTCCGAAGAAAGAGCTAGCGATTGAACAGCATGAATTGCCTTGGCTTCGATAGTCACCTTAATGGTATCAAAATAATTCTTTGAAGATACTTCGTAGCCTAACTGCTCAAGAGATCTTGCTGTAAGTTTTGCTAGTCCGTGCGTTCTAAGCGCAATATTCTTCAATCCTTTTGGCCCATGGTAAACAGCATAAAAACCAGCCATTACAGCCAAGAGCACTTGTGCAGTACAAATATTTGAAGTTGCTTTTTCTCTTTTAATATGTTGCTCACGTGTTTGCAAAGCCATTCTGTATGCTTTGTTACCTTCACGATCCTGAGAAACACCAATGATTCTACCTGGAATCTGACGTTTGTATGCTTCCTTAGTAGCGAAGAAACCAGCATGTGGTCCGCCGTATCCCATTGGCACTCCAAAGCGCTGAGAAGAACCAACCACCACATCAGCTCCCATTTCTCCTGGAGAGGTTAAGAGCGTCAAAGCCAGAAGATCTGCTGCAAAAGCAGTGGTTACGTTGTTTTCTTTGGCTGCAGCCACGATCGCTGAGTAATCACGGGCTTCACCATCAGCATCAGGATATTGGAACAACACCCCGTATAAATTCTCATCTGTCAAATCCAAGGAATCAATTGACCCGAAAACCAACTCAATCCCTACAGGCTCAGCTCTAGTTTCTAGAACAGCTTTGGTCTGAGGGAATACTTTCTCGTCAACAAAAAACTTCGTAGCGTTCTTTTTCTCTCTTGGCTTGATCGCGAAAAGCATATTCATCGCTTCAGCAGCGGCAGTTCCCTCGTCTAGAAGAGATGCATTTGCAAGCTCCATTCCAGTCAACTCCATAATAACTGTCTGGAAATTGATCAAAGCTTCAAGACGTCCTTGGGCGATTTCTGCCTGGTAAGGAGTGTATGCAGTATACCATCCTGGATTTTCAAGAACATTTCTCAAAATCACTCCCGGTACCAACGTATCATAATAACCTAAGCCGATAAATGACTTGAATACTTTGTTTTTAGAAGCTAATTTTTTGAAATCCTTCAAAAACTCCGATTCCAACTTCGCCGCCGGAAGATCCATTGGACGCTCCAATTGGATGGATTGCGGAACAGTTTGGTTGATTAATTCCTCTAAAGATGAGGCTCCGATTTTCTCCAGCATTGCTGATATCTCTGCATCTGTCGGGCCATTGTGTCTGCTCTCAAATTTGACAGCGTTAGAAAGATTGATCTTCATATAAGAACGTTAAAGACGATGAACTATTTGGGTATGAAATGGCTATTTTTTCAAGGCGCAAAGGTACAATATATTGAAAGATAATGCTTTCAAGAAACTCATTTTTTCCTCATAATTACATCATAATATATAAGCGGTTTATTGAAGGGGAGAAAAATTCTCTAGTTTAGCGCCAGAATAATAAAAAGATTGAAATTGATCAATAGTTCATAAGCTAAATAAGTAAGTGAATCAAAGATCAGTCCCATTCTCAATTAAAAAACCTAACTATAAACTGATGAATAAAAGTCTGTTATTGACGGGCGCAATGGCTCTTGGCCTAGCGTTACCGTCGTTGGCACAGCAACCTGCACAGGTGAAATATGCCAACACTATCACCGCTGGAGACCTGAAAGAGCGTCTTACTTATCTTGCGTCTGACGAAATGAAAGGTAGGGATACTGGTTCTGAGGAGGCAAAAATAGCTGCAAATTATTTGGCAGACTTTTATAAAAAAATTGGCTTGGCAGCTCCAGTAGCAGGAAGCTATCATCAGGCTGTAGAGCTTGTAAGTACTTCTTTTGGAGATATTTCTTTGAAAATAGGGAAAACCAAATTGGTAAATAATAAAGATTTTGTTTTCACTGGAGACGGCAACATGAAGAAAGCTACAAAAGCTGATCTTGTGTTCCTAGGCTTGGTGACTGACGAAAACTTGGCTAAAGTTGACGTAAAAGAGAAGCTAGTCGGGATCTGGGCAGTAGGCCTAAGATCAAACGACCTCGTGAAAAAAGTGATGGACGCTGGAGCTGCTGGAATTGTAATTGTAAGCATGGAAGGTCAGGCAAACTTTGACCGTATAGCTGGCCGTTACCAAAGTTTAGCTGGAAAAGGACGCGTTGGTTTTGATAAGCCTATTGAGCAGAAACCATTATTTATGGTAAGCTCTGATAAAATGGCTGAGTTATTCAATACGCCAGTTGAGCAATTGAAAGAAGCTGCAAAAGCAAATCCTGAGTCTATCAAATCTCAAAAAGCTACTTATCAAATCCAAAAGAAGGTAGAGAAAGTAGAAAGCTCTAACGTAATGGGCTACCTAGAAGGAACTGACAAGAAGGACGAATTAATCGTTATTTCATCACATTACGACCACGTAGGTGTGAGCAGCACTGGCGAAGTATTCAATGGCGCAGATGACGATGGATCTGGAACTGTGGCAGTTACTGAGATTGCTGAGGCATTTGCTGCAGCAGTAAAAGACGGCATCAAACCAAGAAGATCTATCCTTTTCCTTAATGTAACTGGTGAAGAAAAAGGTCTTTTGGGATCTGAGTATTACTCTGACCACCCAATCTTCCCATTGGAAAACACCGTAGTGAACTTCAACATAGACATGGTTGGTAGAATTGACTATGAATATGATAAAGAAGAAAATAAGGATTTCATCTATGTTATCGGATCTGAAATGCTATCAACAGATTTGAAAAAAATCCTAGAATACAATAACATCACCTATTCTGACTTGATCTTGGACTACAGATATGATGCTGAAGATGACCCAAACAGGTTCTACTACAGGTCTGATCATTACAACTTTGCAAAGCACAACATTCCAGTTGCATTCTTCTTCAATGGCGTACACGATGATTATCACCAGGTAACTGATACGGTTGATAAAATCGAATTCCCACTTATGGAGAAAAGATCTAAGCTGATATTTTATACAATTTGGGATATCGCCAACAGAGAAAACAAGCCTAGAGTTGACGGAACAAACAACAGACCAGAGAGATAAATTTTCTCTTCAAAATAAATTACGAAGGCTACTGGAGAAATCCAGTAGCCTTTTTTGGTTAAGGTAAGTGGCACAAAAAATGAAAATACATGTCGTTCTTTCAGAGCTTTGCGATGAATCATTGCAGTAATTACCTAACCTGATCGAGCTATCTCAGCTTTTATAGTCTTTCAATCTTGCACCACTAAAAAACATGGTTTTAAGGTTGACAATTGCGCTTTTGGTAAAAATTAATCTCAATATTAACTCATACCATGCTTTTCAGCCTCAATTTCTAGGCAGTTTGAAGGATGCATAATTAATGATCTAAGTCAGGAGACTTAAATCAAATTAAGAGATTTTTTGTGCACATGGTATGTAACTGCAGTGGAGTCCGAGATTTGACAGCTATGTGGACTTCAATGGACTTAAAAATAAATTGATTACACTTTTGCAGTCGTCAGTTTTTATAAAACGATATCTTTGCCAATCGAACGCAATCCAGATCTCCGTGTACAAGTCACTTCTAAAGCCAATATTTTTTCTAAAAAAACCTGAAGATGCTCACCATTTTACGGTGGACTTAACTAAGTTGACTTTTAATCTCCCAATTATTGGTTCGATAGTAGAATCAACTTTTGCTTTGGAAGACAAGAAATTGGAAAGGGAAGTTTTTGGGTTGAAATTTAAAAATCCTGTTGGCTTAGCTGCTGGTTTTGATAAAGATGCCAAGCTTATCGATGAAATGGCGATGCTCGGATTTGGGTTTATCGAAATAGGCACATTAACGCCAAAACCTCAAGAAGGCAATCCACAACCAAGGCTTTTCAGACTTCCCCAAGACGAATCTTTAATCAATCGCATGGGGTTTAATAATGGCGGTGTAGATGAAGCTGTCGAACGACTTAAAAAACGTAAGTCTAATGTATTAGTCGGTGGAAATATTGGCAAAAACAAGTTGACTCCGAACGAAAATGCAGTTGACGATTACTTAATTTGCCTGGAAGCGCTTCATGAACACGTAGATTATTTCGTGGTGAATGTAAGTTCCCCGAATACGCCGAACCTTCGTGATTTACAAGAAAAAGAACCCTTGAAAGCATTATTACAGGCTGTCAAAGCTGCAAATGACCTTAAGCCAAATTCGAAACCTATTCTTCTAAAAATTGCTCCTGATTTGACAGACGGACAATTAGATGACATCATCGAAATCGTACAGGAAACGAAAATTGATGGCGTAATAGCGACCAATACTACCATAGATCGTTCACAATTGAGCACACCACAAGGAGAAGTAGAAGCAATAGGAGCTGGAGGTGTAAGTGGAAAAGTTCTGCGCAAAAGAAGTACTGAAGTAATCAGATATCTTTCGGAGAAGTCAAATCATTCATTTCCAATCATTGGTGTGGGCGGAATCTTTTCTGCAGAGGATGCAATAGAAAAATTGGAAGCTGGAGCCAGCCTGATTCAAGTGTACTCGGGCATGATTTATGAGGGGCCTAGCTTGATCAAAAAGATCAAAAAAGGATTATTGGCTTATTTTTCGCAGTAATTTGTCAATCAAAATTCATTACGCTTACCTTAAATCGGATTTGAATCGAATACATGGCCAATTCACCTAGGACCAATACTTTTAGAAAAAAAGCAGAACCAACCAAAAAGAAAGGCGCAGGCTTGAAAGCTCCGAGTTTTTCTTTTGGGAAGTTTAATTACACCAAGCTAGTCTTGACGCTCGGTATTTTGCTTATGTCTATCGCTGTTTTCCTTTTTATAGCATTTGTTAGTTACCTATTAAATGGCCCTGCGGATCAGAGCTTGGTCATGAACAACCCCGATGAGGCAATTCGCGATACTGCTCGTGAATCTACCAATTGGCTTGGATATCTTGGAGCACAGGCTGGCAACTGGTTAATCTACCGTTGGTTTGGGATTGCAGCTTTTCTATTTCCTCCATTATTATTTTTATTAGGGTTCAAATGGGCATTCAAGATCTCATTGGTTTCACTTACCCGCTACAGCACATTTGCTCTTTTCTTCACATTCTGGCTTGGTTTACTCACTGGATACATTGTGATTTTAGTACAAGGCTATTCTTACTGGAGCTTCCTTTCCGGTGGGTTTGGCTATGAATTGGCTAAGCTTTCTGCGGATTTTTTAAGCTGGGGCACCTTTATTTTGCTAGGTGGATCGATGCTTATTTTCGTGATTTTCTTCTTTGATATTGACAAATTAGACTGGTTTAGCAGCAAAACTTCCGATTCAGATTTGGCAGATGATGATTTGGAAAATGATGCAACTTCACCTGTAGAAAATCCTTTTGTAGCTAAGGACGAAATTGAGGAGGAGGAAGAAGAAGAACTAGATGACGATGGAAGCTCATGGACTATCAAAGAAGATAGCGTAGATGAACCTATAGCGCTCAAGCCGGAGTCAAAGCCGAAGAGAGATGAGATCGCATTTGATGTACCTCAGTTAAATATTTTAGACCCAATAGTAGAGCGTGAGGAAGAAAAGAAATATGAGGAAAAAAACTTCTCCGTTGTTAAAACTGCTGGAGAAGAGAAAACCGCTGAGGAAGTCGAAAATCTAGATGCTTATGACCCAACACTGGATCTCCCACATTATAAATACCCTACGCTTGATCTGCTAAATGAATACGACGTCCAAAAAGTTACGGTAAGCAGACAGGAATTAGAAGATAATAAAAACAAGATTGTAGAGACGTTAATAAACTTTAAGATTGGAATTCAAGAGATCAAAGCTACGATTGGACCGACGGTCACCTTGTATGAAATCGTTCCGGAGCCCGGAGTAAAGATCTCTAAAATCAAGAATTTAGAAGATGATATTGCCTTGAGTTTAGCAGCTTTAGGAATTAGAATTATAGCTCCTATTCCTGGAAAAGGCACAATTGGTATAGAAGTTCCAAATAAAAATAGAGAGCTCGTCCCAGCACGTGCTGTTTTGGGCACAGAGAAATTCATGCGCTCGGACAAGGACCTTCCTATAGCTTTGGGCAAGACAATTACAAACGAGATATTTGTAGTTGATTTGGCAAAAATGCCTCACTTACTCATGGCTGGAGCCACCGGCCAAGGTAAATCTGTCGGCTTGAACATGATTTTGGCTTCTTTGATCTATAAGAAACACCCATCTCAATTGAAGTTTGTTCTGATAGATCCAAAGAAGGTAGAATTAACGCTTTTCAATAAGATCGAAAGACACTTTCTAGCTAAACTCCCTGGAGCTGAAGAAGCTATTATTACCGATACCAAAAAAGTAATTTACACGCTAAATTCACTTTGTATCGAAATGGATAATCGTTACAATCTACTAAAGGATGCTGGGACTAGAAATCTAAAGGAATACAACGCAAAATTTGTTGCACGCAAGCTCAATCCAGAAAATGGCCACCGCTTTATGCCATACATTGTCTTGGTGATTGATGAGTTGGCTGATTTGATGATGACTGCTGGTAAGGAAATAGAAGGGCCAATTGCACGATTAGCGCAGCTTGCTAGAGCCATTGGTATTCACTTGGTAGTAGCTACACAAAGACCTTCGGTAAACGTAATTACTGGTATTATTAAAGCTAATTTCCCTGCGCGATTATCTTTCCGTGTAACTTCTAAAATTGACAGCAGGACCATACTTGATACTGGTGGAGCCGATCAATTGATAGGAATGGGAGATATGCTCTTATCCCACGGATCTGAAATAACCCGAATCCAATGCGCATTCTTGGACACGCCTGAAGTAGATGCTATCTGTGATTGGGTTGGAGAGCAAAAAGGTTATTCTGATGCTTATTTACTTCCTGAATTTGAAGGAGAAGATACTGACAATTCGATTGGAAGTGTTGATTTTTCTGATCTGGACCCGCTTTTCAATGACGCTGCAAGATTACTTGTAATGCATCAGCAAGGAAGTACTTCCTTAATTCAGAGAAAGCTAAAACTAGGATACAATCGTGCAGGAAGAATCATTGATCAGTTAGAAGCTGCAGGAATTGTAGGAGCATTCGAAGGATCTAAAGCACGAGAGGTGCTCGTTCAGGACGAAGCCAGTTTGGAACGGTTATTGAATAGTTTGTAAAAGCTGTGAAATTCGTTCAAACAGCCTAATTACATGAAAAAATTCACCTTAGTTTATACATTATTTCTTGCTCTTTTCTTCTCATTTGACGCTACCGCGCAAAAAGACCCAAAAGCAAAAACTGTTTTAGATGCCATGAGCCAAAAATTTCAGGCAATGAATGGTTTTACGGCAAACTTCGATTTTACTTTTCAAGATGCTAAAGGCTCTGGAGACAGACAAACTGGCGAAATAGCAGTTAAAGGAGAACAGTACCGTCTGAAACTTCCAGATCAAGAGATCTATAACGATGGTAAGACTGTTTGGACATTTATCCAATCTGACAATTACAAAGAAGTGACTGTCAACGATGCGAGCCAAATGGAAGGCGAGCTGACTCCTTCCAACATATATCGACTATATGAGTCAGGCTATAGCTACAAGCTGTTGGGAGAAAAGCAATTCCAAGGCAAAACTGCTCAGGTTATTGAATTATTTGCAGAGAAAAATAATGCGCCATTCGAGCAGGTTAAACTTATAATTGACAAAAGCAGCTCTAATCTTCTGGGCTGGGAAATGTTTGATGGTCAAGGAGGCGTATTTTCCTATACTTTCAAAAACCTTAAACTTGATGCAAATCTGCCTGCTATCTACTTTGTATTTGATGCTAAGCAGTATCCTGGTATTGAAGTAATTGATTTGAGGTAAACTGATATATTTTTTCTTTATACTAGTAGTCTTTAAACTACCACTATGAAGATCCAAGTCCTCTCACTTTTTCTACTCATTTTTATAGTCTCATGCCAGACGAAGAATAATCAAGCCGAAAACAGCACGAATGAATTGTCCAGCTATAAACTTGAAATAGTAGATTCTTTAACGGTTCAGAATATACTTGCCAGAGTTTTTATGTTCCAAACAGCAGACAAGGATCACGTCATCTTCAGGGATGGGGCTAGCTCTGATGTTTACCTTTTCGACAGAGATGGAAATCTTATTGATAAATGGGACAAGACTGGTGACGTACCGGGAGCTTTCTCCATGTCTGCGGGGAATTTCGCCCGAGACAAAGCCGGGAATTTGGTGATTTTGGACATCATGAATGGCCTGAAGGTCTTGAAGAAAAACGGAGACATAGTCAAGAATTTTGGGATTTATCAGAACCAATATAGTCTAGGAGGAGCATTTTCACTTTTCAAAACCTACGAAGTCATCCAAAAAGATGGCAAGGAATACCTACTTTATTCTCTTGATGTAATCGAAGAGCCAAGAGGTGATTATAGCTCTGAATTTCTACAAACAAGAAAGAACTTACTTCTTACTAACCTCGAAACTGAGGAGACTCAGACATTTTTACCCTTCCCAGAAGGCTCCCAATTCCTAAATGGAAATGTGTATTACTTCAGTGATTTTAGACCAGTCTTCTCGTATGACGAAAAATCACAGGTTCTCTATCTGGCTTTTCAGAATGAGCCAATCCTTTATACCTATGATTGGTCTGGAACTGAACCTGTTTTGAAAGAGAGAACAGCCTTGAATCTTGATGGATTTTTAACAGGGATAGGATATGAAAAAGGAGCTGTGGATTTTGCGAAAATTGCAGACTATAAAATCAACCCCTACCCTTCACAAATTTTAAATATAGAAAAGCATGAAAAAGACTTGTTAATTACATTCAAGCCAACTCCAGCGGACAAGAGCGATATAGCCCTCGTAGCGGCGGGAGAAGCATCAAAAGAACTAAAAGCAAAACTATCTGAAGAAGTAAAAAAACGAACGGTTGTACTTACACAGGCAGGGGATATTATCCCTTTAATATTGCCAGAAATGAACTCCTATGATTTCGCAGTAATCGGCGAAGATATCTGGTGGATGAAAAAACACACCGGAGAAGAAGAACAGGAGGATTTTACGGTGTATCGAGGGAGATTGTTGAAGTAGTAAGAAGTTCTAAGCAAATCTGGAAAAACTAAGCGATTCATGCTGATTAAATATAGAAAATAAAATACGCATGAGAGATCGATTTGCGTATTTAGCTTGCCTTAAGAAATAGAACACACTAGATCGACGTTTCATTAATTCTCAAGTTCACTTTTGGTTAAAAAAATTCTAACACATTTAACATTATCCTTAGAAAAATTTGGCCAAAAAAAAACCGATCATTTCTGATCGGCTTTGTAGCGGGAACTGGACTCGAACCAGTGACCTTCGGGTTATGAGCCCGACGAGCTACCAACTGCTCCATCCCGCGATATATCTTTGAAGCATAAAAGCTTCGTTTTTTCTTTTCTAAATCTGCCCTTGTGGCTAATTGTGATACAAAAGTAGTCGTTTAATTTTACAATGCAAATCTGAGAACAAAAATAAAATTAATATATCAGAAAAATAACCACTGTACAGCTATGTTTTACAACAAAGACTTCCCCCTCTAATTGAGCAGGCATTTGTCTATCAACAGGTTAACTCGAGCCCTAATAAAGCCAAATTTTATTCCGCCAAATCACTTAAAACGTCTGGAGTGTCTAAAAATCAAGTACCTTTGTAAAAAATTTCTATAATGGATACATTAAAACATCAAGCAGGCTTCGTCAACATCATAGGAAAACCAAATGTGGGCAAGTCTACATTGATGAATATCCTTGTGGGAGAGCGGCTTTCGATTATTACTTCCAAATCTCAAACTACTAGGCATAGAATTATTGGCTTGACAAATGCCGATAACTACCAAATAGTTTTTTCAGATACACCTGGAATGCTAAAGCCTCAATATGAGCTTCAGAAGAATATGATGAGCTTCGTCAATATCTCTCTGGAAGATGCTGACATAATTCTTTTCGTAACAGATCTATTCGAAACAGATGCAGACATTGAGCATGTCATAGAGAAAATTAATGCATCAGGGGCACCTGTATTATTGATTGTTAACAAAATTGATTTGGCAAAACCTGGCCAATTAGAAGAGATAACCACCTATTGGACCTCTAGACTTAACTGCGAACTCGTTATTCCGATATCTGCAGGAGAAAAATTCAATACTGAAAAAATCATGCAGGAGATTTTAGATAGGCTTCCAGAACATCCTGCATTTTACGATAAAGCGGAACTTTCTGATCGTTCAGAGCGGTTCTTTGCCTCTGAGATCATCCGTGAGAAGATCTTTGAGAATTATAAAAAGGAGATTCCCTACAGCTCTGAAGTATCAATAGAAGATTTCAAAGTGAAGAAAAATATTATCAGTGTCCGTGCGATCATTTATGTGGAACGCGATAGCCAAAAAGGAATCATTATTGGTGACAAAGGCGCTGCACTCAAAAAAGTGGGAATACAAGCCCGTGAAGAATTGGAAAAGTTCTTCGGCAAGAAAGTCTTTCTAGAAACCTTCGTAAAGGTGGAGCAAGACTGGAGAAAAAATAAATTGAAACTGAAAAAATTTGGGTACGACCCAACCTAAACATGGCAAATATAGTAGCGATAGTAGGACGGCCTAATGTGGGCAAATCCACTCTTTTTAACCGTCTGGTAGAAGAAAGAAAGGCCATTGAAGATAATATGAGCGGAGTGACACGTGATCGCCATTATGGTCATGCGCAGTGGGCTGGCAAATTCTTCTCCGTGATTGATACTGGAGGTTATGTGACTGGCTCCACAGATATGTATGAGGCGGAAATCAGAAAGCAGGTTAAGCTTGCGATCGAAGAAGCTGATGTGATCCTTTTCATTGTGGATTGCCACACTGGAATGACCGATTTAGATAGCGAATTCGCCAAAGAACTTCGCAGCAGCAAAAAACCAATCTATGTTGTAGCTAATAAAGCCGACAATCAGGAAAAAAGCTTTGCAGCTCATGAGTTTTACGCGTTGGGAGTAACAGACTTTGAAGTTTACCCTATCGCTTCTGCTAGTGGTAGTGGTACTGGAGAACTCTTGGATGCTGTGATCACACATTTCGAAGAAGAGGGAGACGAAGACCCAGATGCAAATACTCCAAAGATCTCGATTCTTGGAAGACCAAATGTGGGGAAATCTTCCTTCCTGAATGCTTTGATCGGAAAAGATCGCTCTATCGTAACAGATGAAGCAGGAACTACGCGAGATTCTATTCACACGAGGTACCAGCTGTTTGGCCAAGATTTCATCATCACAGATACTGCAGGAATTAGAAAAAAATCCAAGGTAACAG
The DNA here is from genome assembly GCF_002150505.1 of Algoriphagus ratkowskyi. Taxonomy (GTDB): domain Bacteria; phylum Bacteroidota; class Bacteroidia; order Cytophagales; family Cyclobacteriaceae; genus Algoriphagus; species Algoriphagus ratkowskyi. Next base: position 16,648 of record NZ_MSSV01000004.1, on the reverse strand, counting down.
AAGATGTAGAATTCTATTCTGTAATGCGCTCTCTAAGGACGCTTGAGGAATCAGACGTAGTAATAGTAATGGTAGATGCTACCAGAGGTCTTGAGTCTCAGGACATGAACTTAATTTCCCTTGCTATCAAAAACAACAAGGGAGTCATGATCATGGTAAACAAATGGGATTTGATAGAAAAAGATCATAAAACCATGGGTAAAATCAAGGAGGATATGATGGAAAAACTGGGTGAAAATAAGTGGATCCCGATCATCTTTACTTCAGTAATAGAAAAACAGAGAATCTTACAAGCAATTGAGTTGGCAGTGAAGGTGTACGAAAACAAAACTCGTCGCATCTCTACTTCTAAATTGAATGATTTAATGCTCGCCGAAATTGAAAGATACCCTCCTCCAGCATGGAAAGGAAAATATATCAAGATCAAATACACTACTCAACTGCCAACCAAAAATCCTGTGTTTGCCTTCTTCTGCAACCTTCCACAGTACATTAAATCACCATACACGAGGTATTTAGAGAATCGTCTTCGTGAACATTTTGATTTCGAAGGCGTACCAGTGAAAATTATTTATAAAAACAAATAAATATATTTGAACGGTTATAGCTTTTATAATCAAAAGTGTAATACATTTGCACCGTAATTAAGAAAACCACAAAAAATGAAAAAAGTATTTGCAATTTTCGCAATCGCTAGCATGTTCGCTGTAGCTTCATGCGGTAACAAAGAAGTAACAGAAGAGACTGAGACTATCGAGGTAGTTGAAGAGCCTGTTATTGAGCAAGAAATCATCATCGAAGAGGCTGACACTACTGTAGTAGAAGAGGTTATCGAAGTAGTTGAGCCAGCTCAATAATTCTTACTTCTCCAAAAGAATTGAGTCCCGAGAAATCGGGACTTTTTTTTTGTACTTTTCGCCATGAGTAGTTCAGAAAACATGAAGCTTATTTTTAATCAAAAGCTTCCCGTCTCTACGGTCGACTATGCGATGACACTGTGGCAGAGAGAGCCTTTTTCTTTTAAAATTACAGCTACTCGAAAATCGAAACTTGGAGATTTCAGATACCGAAGAGACAGACAAGTCCAAACGATTACTATAAATGCGGACCTGAATCCTTACCAGTTCCTACTCACTTACATACATGAAGTAGCGCATCTCCATGCATTTGTGAGATTTGGATTCGAGATAGCGCCTCATGGTGCTGAATGGAAATCAACCTTTCAGGAATTGATGTTCCCATTACTTTCTACTGCTTTCTTACCTATTGATTTACTTATCCCGTTGCGCCAGCATATGAGAAACCCGAAAGCTAGCTCATCGACTGATCTTTTTCTTATGAAAGAAATGAGCAAATATGATGACAAGAGCATTCAACAAGAATATGTGTTTCTTTCCGACTTAACGCCTGGGTTTCGTTTTCTACTTTCCGGAAGAGAATTTGAAAAGGGAGAAACCAGAAGAACGCGGGTTTTGTGTAAAGAAGTAAAATCTGGAAGAAAGTATTTAATCGCTCAACTAGCGAAGGTAAAGTTGATAACCTAATCTCGCTCCTCTCCTATCTGGTTTTCTGGCTGTGAAAAATCTTTTGGCTGTGGCAACTCTGAAAGTGCATTGATGCCAAAATACTCCATAAACTTAGAGGAAGTTCCATACAGAATAGGCCGACCCAACCCTTCGGATTTTCCTTTGATATCAACTAACTCCTTTTCCAACAGTTTCTGAACCGAGTAATCGCTGTTTACTCCTCTGATTTGCTCGATATCACCTTTTGTTACAGGTTGCTTATAAGCGATAATTGACAAGGTTTCCAACTGTGACGTAGAAAGCCTTTTCTGGGATTGCTGCCGCAACAGAATACCAATTGAAGTTTGATAGGCTGGCTTGGTCAAAAATTGATATCCTCCACCCGAGTACTCTAACTGGAAAGAATAATCTTCGGATTGATACTTTTCGCTCAAATGATTTATTGCCCCCTCCACGTGTTGGTCAGGAATCTCCGCTTCAAACATTTCACTAAGACATTTGACAATCTCCACCTTAGACAAAGGTGTGAGTGCACAAAAAATCAATGCTTCAATATGCCGGTGGAGAAAATCCAAAATCTATTTTTTAGCCAACTTTGCTTCAATAGAATGCATGGTATGAGGTACGGCCATCAATCTTTCTTTTGAAATAAGCTTGCCTGTATCTACGCATACACCATAGGTGCCATTCTTAATCCTGATAAGCGCATTCTCTAAGTTGAAGATAAACTTCTGCTGCCTAGCCGCCAATTGATTTTGGCTTTCACGCTCAAGCGTATCAGCACCATCCTCTAGTAATTTGGAAGTAGATGCAGTGAAATCTGTACCACTATCGTTCTTTTTACTCAATGATTCTTTGAGCGAAAGCAACTCCTCTTTGGCACTGACAAGTTTCTTCAAGATTATGCCTTCGAATTCTTTCAATTCTTCTTGAGAGTATGCTGACTTTTCTTCCTTGCTCATAGCTTGGTAAAATTTATTAATAGTATTGGGACGAATAATTTTAGAATTAGTTCCCTAAAATACATCTAGGTGTTGGATTTCCAAAAATAATAGACCTAGGGTTTACATGAAAATTGTGTCAATTTGATGATTACGAGCAATTTTCTATGATAAATCTTAAGTAAAAAAACGACAGCTAATCTCTATAATTCTTAGCTATTGATCAAGACTAGTTATTTGCCTCTTTCAAAAAGCTGATAATCAAAACTCTAAGCTTAGAACTTTGAAAGTCATCTGTCATTTTAAATGAAAAACCACGCTATTTCGTGAATGAAGCTTCTGTGTTAACCTTAGCAATTCTATTGAAAAAATATTTTTAAATCTGCTCACTTGTGGTTTGAATACTACACTTCAACCTCGACTGGAATTATCTATCGCTTCTCTACTATTACTTCATTCTAGTAATTGAGATCCTCTGGAAAAAACAATTGATTAATCCCGCTTATTAAAACCTCAGGAGTTGTATAAGACCCTCTTAGAGGGATGTATTCTAAAACAATCCCACAGAATCATTCCAAACTCCATCTGTTGAGTACGGCCCTAATTTAACTATTCTATGGCCTAGAGGTATTCCTTAGAACTGATCGCTTAGGAAGACCCGAACATGGAACTTGATGGACTCACATGACTTAGAAAGTATACACAGGATCAAACTTTAGAAACAGAAGAACAATAATAACAGCTATGCCGCTTTTCATGCAAACGCATATAAGTCCACGGAAAGAGACAATGTTTTTCTATGAGTTATAAATTTCAGTAAATTGATCAAAATCTATAGGGTAAACCTTATTTTCCAATCACCTTAGTTTCTTTGAGTACCCGGCTAGAACACGTCTCGAAATCGGGACACCCAATTGGCCACAATCAATCGGTATACCATACCTATGAAAACAATTGACTTCATGTTGTTAGAAAAGCGGATAAACATATAAATCTAAAAGACAATGCTTAAATACTCAATTTTCTTAATTCTCCTGATTACTTCTTTTTCACTTATTGCTCAGGTCCCAGATGGAACGTCGAGTGAGCTAATTATTATCAATGTAATCTCTGGAGAACAAAAAACTATCTTGAAGGAGGCTCGTCATTTCGAAGCACCCAATTGGTCTAGAGATGGAAAATTCCTACTTATTAACTCGGGAGGATTCCTTGAGAAAGTTGATTTGGATGGCAATAAACTTGGGCAAATTCTACCTGATAAGATCTCGCGCGCTAACAATGATCATGGGATAAGTTTTGACGGGAAATTGCTTGTAATTAGTAAAAGTGATGAGGGTACAAGTTCCCGCATTTATACTATGTCACTAGCTGGAGGTGAGCCAAAATTAATCACTCCCAACCATCCAAGCTACTGGCATGGCATCAGTCCTGACGGCAAAACGCTAGTTTACTGTGCAGAGCGAAATGGACTTTGGGATATATATTCCATACCAACGATTGGAGGAGCTGAGAAAAGACTCACAGATGCTGAAGGGCTAGATGATGGACCGGAATACTCCTATGATGGAAAGTGGATATATTTCAACTCAAATCGTACAGGGAGAATGCAAGCGTATAGAATGAATCCAAATGGGACTGGTGCCGAGCAACTCACCGATGATGCTTTAGACAACTGGTTTCCACATCCATCTCCAGACAATAAATCAGCAGTAATTATTTCCTACTTAGAAGATCAAAAAGGATCTCACCCCTATGGTAAAGATGTCAAGCTTAGATTGCTAGATGTTGAAACCAAAGAGATCAAAGATCTCACTGAAGTTTTCTATGGCGGTCAAGGCACGATCAATGTACATAGCTGGTCACCGGATGGGAAATGGTTGGCTTTTGTGAAGTATCATAAGCCATAGATCAAACGAGAGGTGAAACACCACCTGACACCATAAACTTCATCACATCAGAGCTTTTTACGCCTACCAGTGGCGTCACTTTATCCTTTGGTACCAGAAATACATTCCCAGATACGTTATAGCTATGCGGGAAATAAACGGCTACCATGTCAGGCTCTCCGACGATGGACATGTCTTCCTGAGTGACAAAGCCCAAGCGAATAAAAGTATCACTAAGCTGAACTTTAACAGGTGCAGAAAACTTCTTTTTGTCTCCAACGAATGCTCCCATCAAATCTTTGATACTTGTATAGATTAGATTAACCAAAGGAATCTTGATAAGACCTCGCTCAAACCATTCAAAAATAGGCTGAGCAAAAAATTGGCTTGCTAGATATCCCACAAATGTGATTAGAGCCAAAACCATCAATATACCGATTCCCGGCAAAGGCACAGGAATCAAATTATCCAAAAACTGGATCGTTTGATAGATGATATAAAGGGTTACTACTACTGGAGTGACAAATAATAGTCCTCTAAGAAAATAGGAGATAATTCGCTTGTAAGTAAATGACATGGCTTGAAAATAAAAATCCTGATTATTTCTCAATAATAATCAGGATTTGTAGGTGATGATACTTTATAAAGAAATTTCTCTTCGATTAATCTGGGAGTATTTTCACTTTTACGCTTTTGTAATAGATCACTGATTTTGGATCGTGAGCCTGTAGTGCAATAGTTCCGCGATCGAGTTTTTTAGTCCCTAAGCCATCCTTACGATTTTCATCCTTAGACTGGTCATATACATTGATTGTTTCCCCATTGATTTTCACAGTGACTACATCACCTTGTACGATAATGTGCTCTGTGTACCATTCTCCATCTTGCACATAAACTTCTTTTACATCTTGGAAGGAATATACACTCCCGGTTTTTCTCCAGTCACTATGGCTTTGATTCACTTGGATTTCATATCCTACATTTGGCCAGCCATCTTCTTGATATTGAGTATGGATAAAAATACCAGAATTTGCTCCAGGCATAGTCTTCACTTCAACGATTAGTTCGAAATTATTGAAGTCATGATTGGCGACATCACCCGCATAAAATGCATGACCACGAGGGCCTGCTACTTTGATCACCCCTTCTTCCACTTGAAAGGATTGAGACTTTTCAGAGATCTTCCAGCCTTCAAGATTTTTGCCGTTGAAGAGCTCAATCCAGTCACCTGACTGAGCAGAGACGGAGAATGTAAGTGCTAAGAAGCAACATAACGCTACTAGGTTTTTCATAGGAAAGGGGGTTACCGTATAATTAGATTACAGCACCAAAGTAACTATGTAAAAGATAAATATCAATTACCATTAAAAACAAAAGCTCTGAGATACGATCCCAGAGCTTTCAAATATTTTTCAAAACAACTTTGATTACAAGTCAATACCCATAAAGGACATAAACGCCATTCCCATCAAGCCAGTCAAAAGCATGGTAATTCCCAAACCTTTCAGACCGTTTGGGACATGCGAATATTTCAATTTTTCACGGATTGCAGCCAAAGCTACAATAGCTAAAAAGAAACCTGAACCTGAACCAAAACCATATACGGCTGATTCTGCTAAGGTATAATCTCTCTGCGCCATGAAAAGTGAGCCACCCAAGATTGCACAGTTTACTGCGATAAGAGGAAGGAAGATACCCAACGCTCCATAGAGAGCAGGAGCAAATTTCTCTACAACCATTTCCACCAATTGAACCATCGCTGCGATAATCGCAATAAACATGATGAATCTAAGGAATGAAAGATCAATATCTGCTAAGCCTGCATTGACCCATGTCAACGCACCTTCTTTTAACACAAACTCATTCAACATCCAGTTAACTGGCACAGTCACAGTCAATACAAAGATTACTGCAGCACCTAGTCCGATAGCCGTACTTACCTTTTTGGAAACAGCCAAAAAAGAACACATTCCAAGGAAGTAAGCGAAAACCATATTGTCGATAAAGATCGACCGAATACCTAAATTAAATAATTCCATTTCTTCAGCTTGTTTTAGTGTTCAACATATCCTGTTTTGGTACGCTGTACCCAAATTATTAACCCCAGGATGATAAAAGCACCTACTGGAGAAACCATTAATCCGTTGGTAGCCAATTTGAAATCAGGACCAAAAATGCTAGACGCATATTCAAATACAGGAATCCCGAATACAGCTCCTGAACCCCATAACTCTCTGAAGAATGCTACGGCAAGTATAATCCAAGAATAACCCAATGCAGACCCGAAACCATCTAATACTGAATCGTAAGGTTTATTTCCCAAAGCAAAAGCTTCCAGACGCCCCATTACAATACAGTTTGTAATAATCAATCCGACGAATACCGAAAGTTCCTTGTACATGTCATAGGCAAAAGCCTTCAACACTTCACTTACCAACGTCACCAAAGTAGCAACTACAGCAAGCTGCACAATAATTCTAACCCGACTAGGGATAGTATTTCTCATTAAAGAGATCACCAAGTTGGACATTACAATAACGAAGATTACCGAGATAGCCATTACCAAGGTAGGCTTCATCTGGGTCGTAACCGCCAATGCCGAACAAATACCAAGTACCTGTATGGTAATTGGATTATCATCCACTAACGGATCAGATACTAATTTTTTCCGGCGTTTTGAGAACAAGGCCTCAGCAGGCTTTTTCGCAATCGCGTTTTCTACAGTTTCAGCACTCATGTTTATAATATTCTTGAGTTGATAGTTCGATTAAAGTGCAGCTACCGCAGTAGATGACTTTTTAGTTTCAATGTACGCTTTGTAATAACCAAGATAATTTCTAAGCATATTATTAACGCCTTTAGCAGTAATAGTAGCACCAGACAATCCATCCACTTCATGTGGATTATCAGAGTAGTTATAACCCTCACCTTTTTGCATCTCTACCGCTACTAGTTCCCCAGATTCGTCAAAGATAGTTTTACCTTCATACCTAGCCTGAACACCTGGCTCGGTGATTCTTGCTCCAAGACCTGGTGTTTCACCTGCGTGAGCTAAGGTAATACCACCTACAGTATTCATATCTGTATCCAAAGAAATATAGCCCCAAATAGCATCCCAAAGACCTGCGCCGTAAAGTGGCAACACATAGTTAGCTACATCATCAGGATTCCCTTCGCTATGAAATACATAAACAGGATACAATCTCTCTTCAGCTGGCTTTTTATAGTTCTTCGCAATATCTACCGTCTCAGCAGTTACTGCAACACCATTTTGCTCAGTCACTTCTTTTCCATTGATATCCACGACTACTGATGCTATTCTGTTGGCGTAGTACGTATTTACTTGCTCTGGAGTCATCGCAGCGATTTCTTCACCAGGGATGACTGCCCCCAAAATCTGCTTTTTGTTATCCAAAGCGATTGCCTCTTTCTGCAAGGGCCCTAAAATCTGAGAAGTACCTGAAAGTAGTAACCCTAGAACTACCGTCAAAATGACGGAGAACGTAATAATATAAGTGTTAGACTGTTGCACGTTGTATCCTCCTTGTTTTGTTTGCCTTAACTACATAATAATCGATCAATGGAGCGAACACGTTCATGAAAAGAACCGCAAGCATGATTCCCTCAGGATATGCTGGGTTTGTCACTCGAATGATAACTGTAAGAACTCCAATCAAAAGACCGTAAATCCATTTTCCTGTTTCTGTTTGAGCTGCAGACACTGGATCAGTTGCCATAAAGACAATACCGAACGCCAAACCACCCATTACCCAGTGATACTGAGGAGGCACAGCCATGTATTCATTTACAGCAAGAAGATTCATCACAAGTCCCATAAGATAAGCTCCTGCAAATCCAGAAACTATAATTTTCCAGCTTGCAACTCCAGTACCTATTAATATCAAAGCTCCAATCAAAGCCATCAACGTAGATGTCTCACCAATAGAACCTGGAATCCATCCAATAAACAAGTTTGCAAATTCATACAAACCTGAGCCCAGAACAGTATTATGTCCTGCCAAAGCCTCGACGGCTGATTGTGTACCTTCCACTCCTGCATTGTAAACAACTGAAAGTGCGGTAGCTCCTGAGAAGCCATCTACTGGCATTTTATCACCTAAATAAGTCCAAACCTGATCACCTGAAATCTGAGCTGGATAGGCGAAGTATAAGAAAGCTCTAGCCGTCATTGCGACGTTAAGGACGTTCATACCTGTTCCACCAAACACCTCTTTTGCGATCACCACTGCAAACACTGTTGCCAAGGCTACTTGCCAAAGGGGCGTAGTAGCTGGCACGATCAACGGAATTAGCATGCCTGTCACCAGGAAGCCTTCGTTGATTGGGTGCTTTCGAACTACTGCGAAAATTGCTTCAACAATACCACCAGCCGTATAAGCTACCAGTACGATAGGAAGAACAAGCATAACACCTATCCAGGCTTTGTCTCCAAAGTCTTCCCAAAGCCCTGCAGTACCACCAGTAGCTAGAAAATGCTGGTGACCTGTATTATATATACCAAATAATAAACATGGGATCATAGCGATAACCACCGTGATCATCATTCGCTTTAGATCAATAGCATCTTTTACTTGTGCTCCTTTGATACCTGTTGTATGATTAGGGCTAAACATAAAGGTTTCGCCCGCTTCAAATGCGTAATATAATTTTTCAAGCTTTCCACCTTTTTCGAAAAGTGGCTTCTGCTTGTCCAATAAATCTCTTAGAAACTTCATATGGATTAACTGTATTGGATTAATTCAATTCCTTTTCTCACCAACTCCTGCACAGGATGCTTTGACACATCCACAAACTCACAAAGAGCTAAATCTTCTTCCACGATCTCATAGATCCCCAATTCTTCGATTTCGTCAAAGTCCTCTGCCATGATGGCTTTCAAAAGATAAACTGGAAAAATATCCATTGGAGTAACTGACTCAAAAACACCAGTCTGAACGAAAGCTCTCTCTTCACCTCTACCATTCGAATCCAAAACGAATTCTTTATTTGGTGTAAGGAAGGATAACAAGCCTAACGCTCTATGATAGCTCAACCTTGTAGTAGGCTTTGCCCAACCCATAAACTCATAGTAATCACCTTCTGGAATAACTGTGATCTGGTTGTGATAAAAACCAAGGAAACCTTCCAAAGCTATTTTCTCACCTGTAAGCACGTTTCCAGAGACCACTCTTACATGACCTGAATTTAGATTGCCTTTCACAAAAGTAGAAACAGAAGCTCCACTGTAAGTCTTTACATAAGCGGCTTTGGTCAATTCAGATCCGGTAACTGCGATAACTTTAGAAGCATCGTAAATACCTTCCAAAATGAATTTACCGATCTGAACTACTCCGGTAGGAGACACAGTCCAAGCTATTTCGCCTTTGTTGATAGGATCAAGGTGGTGAATCTGAACTCCTACGTTACCTGCAGGGTGTGGACCTGAAAACTTGTTCACTTGTGCGCCTTTCAAATTTGAAAAAACCGCTGGAACAGCCTTAGAACCATCTACATTCAAATGAACCTTGCCACTGGTCAATTTCGCCAATGCATCGATCCCTGCTTGAAGAAATCTCTCTTGACCTTGCAATGAAAATGCGTAATCAGGAGCCAAAGGATGTGTATCAAAACCAGAAATGAAAATACTCTTTGGAGTATCTGCTGGATTTGCCACTATACCGAAAGGTCTTTGGATGATATTTGGCCAAACACCACTAGCTGCCAGTTTAGCTGCTAAAGCATCTCTATCCAGAGAAGCGATATCAACTTGACCAAACTGCTCGTATAAGACGGTAGAATCTGCCAAAATCTTGACTTCAAGCAACTTACGACGATCTCCTCTCTTTATCTCGACAATTTTGCCGGAAACAGGAGACGCATAAATTATTTGATCCAATGCTTTGTCGATCAAGATTGGAGTACCTGCCTTTACGGTATCTCCTTCATTGACAAGTACTTTAGGGCGTTGGAGCCCGATAAAGTCTGTCGGCTTAATTGCGAAGGTTTGCGCCGAGGCGAAATCAGCCAGCTCTTGCTTAGCTTTTCCCACCATGTTGATGTCAAAACCTTTCTTAAGCTTCACTATTTTAGACATATCTGTTTTTGAACTATGAGCTTTTGAAAAACGCCCCAAATCTAATAAATAACCTTTTTAATTTGAGGGTATATGAACTTTAATGTTTGAACTTTTGGAAGAATGGCTCCCTGAGTTTCTAAATTCTTGCATTTTAGACTGAAATCACTCCTTCTTCGAGTGATTCCACATAATTCTTGACTTGCTCCATCAGCCACATTGGGGTAGAAGTCGCTCCACAAATTCCTACTTTTTCATCTTTTTGTATCCAATCTGGATCTATCTCGGTCTCGTTCTCTATGAAATAACTCCTATCGTTTTGCGCTAGACAAACTTGATACAATGCCTTACCATTGGAGCTTTTTTTCCCAGAGACAAATAAAATCACATCATTCTCCTGAGAAAAGCGATGCAACTGCGGCTCCCGATTAGAGACCTGACGACAAATCGAATCATTTGGATTGAATGTCTCTCTATTAACTTCCTGCTTCGCCGCTTGGATTCGCTCTTCTATTTTCTGAGAAATCTCATAAAAGCCTTTCGTGCTCTTAGTAGTCTGACTGAAGAGTGTCACTGGTCTGGTAAAATCGATCTTTTCCAAATCGGCATCCTCCATCACCACAATAGCTTTTTCCAGCGTCTGGCCAGTCAAACCTATTACTTCAGCGTGGCCTTTTTTGCCGTAAATGACAATTTGCCCTTCTTCACGCTCCATCTTATCAAAAGCCGTCTTCACTCTATGCTGAAGTTTCAGCACCACAGGGCAAGAAGCATCGATCAACTCAATGTTGTTTTCTATGGCCGTTCTATAGGTTTCAGGCGGCTCACCGTGCGCACGGATCAACACTTTGCAGTCGCGTAAATTAGACAACTGCTCACGGTCAATCACCACCAAGCCTTTTGCACTCAAGCGAGAAACCTCCATATCATTGTGGACGATATCACCTAGGCAATACAGCTGGTCGCTTTGCTCCATCTCATCCTCTGCCATCTTGATGGCAAACTCAACTCCGAAGCAATACCCAGAGTTTTTATCAATGGTTACCTCCATAGCTCTCTTATTTATCAATGATTTGTCTTGCTACCTGGACTATCTCTGCCACTTGCTCCTCAAATGAAATTTCACTTGTATCGATTTCGATCGCATCGTCCATCTTTTTCAAGGGACTTTCAGACCGTGAAGAATCTATTCTATCTCGTTCTGCCAAGTTGTTTCTTATAACCTCAAACTTGACCATTTCTTTCTTTTCCAACAGCTCTTGCTGTCTTCTCTCAGTACGTGTATCCAAATTGGCTGTCATGAAAACTTTTAATTCTGCATCTGGGAATACTACCGAACCAATATCTCTCCCATCCATGACGACGCCTTTTTTCTTACCAAGCTTTTGTTGCTGCGCAACCAAGGCTTTACGAATAGCAGCTATCGTAGCGATCTCACTTACTTTCTCTGTGACACGCATCGACCGGATTTTTTTCTCCACATTTAGCCCATTCAGACAAGTTTCTTGTTGGCCAGAATCTGGATTGGTGTGAAAAGAAACCTCAAATGACCCTAAAGCTTTTTCTACGTCGTGTGGATTGGTAGGAGAAAGGAAATTGTCCAAAAAATATAAAGTCGCCGCTCTGTACATGGCTCCGGAATCGATATAGGTATATCCCAGATCCTTTGCAACTGCTTTGGCAGTGGAGCTCTTCCCACATCCAGAATATCCATCGATGGCGATGACGATTTTATTCATTCAAAAAACCCGCTTAATTCGTTTTTTTATTACTGCGCAAATATAGTAGTTTTAATCTAAACCTATCTCCAACTCATGGAATCGAATCGCTAATACAGATTCTCTCCAATTAATTTTTCCCTCATTTTCATGCTGATCCAAGGTCAATTCGTCGATATTCCAAACCGTAAAATTTATTCCGTATCACTCACATTTCTAGATGGTAAAATATCTAAGCTTGAGAAAATCGAAACGAATACCACCTTGCCATATTTTGTGCCTGGCTTTATCGATGCGCACGTGCATGTGGAATCTTCTATGCTTGTTCCTTCAGAATTCGCAAGACTAGCAGTAGTTCATGGCACGGTGGCGACAGTCTCCGATCCGCATGAGATCGCCAATGTCTGCGGAATGGAAGGTGTGGAATACATGATCGAAAATGGAAAGCAGGTTCCTTTCAAGTTCTACTTCGGCGCACCATCGTGCGTTCCAGCCACGCCTTTCGAAACTGCCGGTGGGGAAATCAATGCGGCAGATATTGAAGATCTCATGTCTCGCCCGGAGATCCATTACCTGGCAGAAATGATGAACTGGCCGGGAACGGTGAATCGGGACGACTTTGTGATGGAGAAAATCCGAATCTCAAAGAAATATGGCAAACCCATCGACGGACATGCGCCGGGACTGAAGGGAGAATTGGCAGAGAAATACGTTTCTGCTGGCCCAAGTACAGATCATGAGTGTTTCACGGCTGAGGAAGCCTTAGGGAAATTAAAACTCGGGATGAAAATCGCTATCCGCGAGGGATCCGCTGCCAAAAACTTCGAGGCACTCATCGACCTGATTGATGACTATCCTGAAATGATTATGTTTTGCTCGGATGATAAGCATCCCGACAATCTGGCCGTTTCTCATATCAACGACCTTGCTGCCCGAGCTGTCGCAAAAGGAAAAGATATATTTCATGTGCTTCAGGCAGCTTGTTTGAACCCGATCGCTCATTATTCTTTAAATGTGGGGCAACTCAAAGTGGATGATCCAGCTGATTTTATTCTGGTGAAAGACTTGAAGGATTTTCAAGTCATCAGCACTTATATAGATGGAGAGAAAGTAGCTGAGAATGGAAAGACGCTGATTCAGCCGATTAAAAACAACATTATCAACAACTTCAATTGCTCCCCAAAACAGCCAGAAGACTTCCAAATCAAAGCAAATGGCTCAAAGGTCAGAGTCATCGAAGCTTTGGATGGACAATTGATTACTCCAGAAATCTCAGGTGAGATTCTGATCAAAAACGGTTTTGCGGAATCAAACCCAGATGAAGACATACTCAAAATCACGGTTGTCAATCGCTACGAAGATGCTCCGCCAGCAGTGGCCTTCATTAAGAACTTCGGGTTGAAAACTGGAGCGATTGCTTCCTCTGTCGGACATGACTCACATAATATTATAGCGGTAGGAATCGATGATGAATCCATTTGCCGTGCTGTCAATCTGATCATCGCTGCTAAAGGCGGCGTTTCGGCAGTTTCAGGAGAGAACGAAGAAATCCTTCCGCTTCCCGTCGGAGGAATCATGTCAGCTTCAGATGGCTACGAAGTCGCAGCTGCCTACACAAGCATCGATAAACTAGCCAAAGAAATGGGAGCCTCGCTGAACTCTCCTTTTATGACACTAAGCTTTATGGCTTTGCTAGTGATTCCTGATCTGAAGTTGAGTGATAAGGGCTTGTTTAATGGACAGCGATTTGAGTTTGAGGAGGTGTTTTTAGAGAGACCGAAGACGGAAGACGGGAGACAGGAGTAGCGTAAATCCTAGAATGAAACTTATTGTAAAACGCTTTTTCTCCTTTTTGTTAAAAATCACTCCTCCTATTTTGAAAAATCCAGACATCCATATTTTATCTCAAATCCAAAAAGCCCAGTCCATTGGATCTGTGGTGACGGTGATTTCTTTTATCCTAAATGTATTCGTGAGTAGAATGAAGTCCCTGGAATTTCTCCTCATTCCATTGATCATCCTTGTTTCCTTGACGATTATTGGTTCAGCTTTTTACCTTTTTCAGACGATAAAGCACAAAGAAGAAATTGAAAACTTGCGTAAAAACATAACTGCTTTCGTGATCAGAATTGTCATTAACGTTGTGCTACTCGTGCTTATGCTGCTTTGAAAAGGTTCATTATTATAAATCAGGAAAATTCAGAATTGGATTCCGAATTATTGCATTGATATTAAACACCTTAAGACTTAATTATTTGTATGCCCTTTCATAGTCAGTTTTATAAACTTTATACTGCGGTTAAAGCTTATAAAAATGCTGAATACTAAATTTTTAAAAAAAATATTAGATTTTAGTTGGATTTTATCACCCCCCCCACCTATATTGCTAGTGATCTTTTGGCCAAGTGATTAGGAAAACGAATCCGCCTACTCAAAGGGATTTTTTAATGCAAATTATTTAATATGACAAAGTTAAAATTAATAGTTTGTGGACTATTCCTATCTGGAATAGTTGGGTTAGGAATTTCCTATGTTGGATCATCTGATGCAGATGCTCAACAGATGATGAATTGTGATTGGGATGGGAGCTATTGTAAAAAACCTATTGATAAAGCCCCTTGCGGATGTGAAGACCCTCAAGTTGATTGATTAAAATATCTGTAAGGCCGTTTCTAACTATGCTTATTCATTTTAGATAACGGCCTTTCTCTCTTTAAACTAATTTTGATGAAACTATTTATCAACATAATGACATTGCTTTTTGCAATAGGTTGTTCCCCTAAAAAATCAGAAAAATCAACTATTCTTTCTGCTCAAAAATATGCTCAATTAAAAATTTCTGTAGATGAAAATTTCTCCCAAGACAGAACCAGAATTCAATATTTCGAATCTGACTCGGGTGAATATCTTGCTATCCTTAATAAAATAGGGCCTGCAATCGAAATAATCAGCTTAAGTGATAAATTATCTAAAGCGCGTATTCCGATATTTAAAGATGGCCCTAACAGAGTCGGCGTGGACAATGGGTTTTTCATTGCTGCGAAGGATAGCATTCTTTTGGCATCAATCCCTCCATCTGTCCTTATATTAGATTTTCAAGGAAACGTAAAAAAAAGAACATCAATTAATAACCCTGAAAATGTCGTCAATTATCTTTCTTCCACAAATGAAACTCCCTTTTTATTTAATGGCTCAACACTTTTTGGGGCTCAACCATTTTTCAAGAATATCTATCAAACTACTGAGCCAGAGGTAACCAGAACGAAGGTAATTTATAAAATCAATCTTGAAAATAATTCAACAGACACCTCTGAATGGCTTCCTGTATTTCGCCCAAAAGATGTTTGGAAGGATGGAAAGAAAAGTCTAGACTTCACTTGGACTGATCGTGGAGACAGTATAATAGTCTCACCTCATACCGACCATCGCCTTTGGATTATTTCTAAAAAAACTGGTGAACTATTAAAATATAAGGAAGCAATTTCTAGTCATGTTAAGGAGTTTAGAATTATTAAAGGATACCCTGTTGGAGATCAAGGAATAATTGAAACTCTTGTGACAGGTCAATATGATCTTCTATTACACGATTCTTATCGTGATATTTTTTATCGGTTTTTTTACATTGGAATTGATTGGGAATCATACGGAAAAAGCCCGAGAGAACTCTATGCAAATCGACCAAAAGTTGGAGTCCTTGTTCTAGACCATGATCTAGACATTATAGGCGAGCATGTGTTCGATGATCATTCTGTAGAAAACTGGAATTACTTCGTTGGTAAAAAAGGGCTCTATGTCTCAACCAACAATCCCAACCGGGATGACTTTGATGAGAATTTTTTACGCTATGACATCATTAGATTTGAAGGATTAGAATATGAGGATTAAAGGAATTTTCTTTTTTTCTGCCTTCTTATTAACATTGGGATGTACTGGTGACAATAAAAATAGAGTTGCTGAGATTTTGGAAATTTCTCAACCAACAGATTGGATTTTAGTCATTCATCCAGAAGGCTGTAAAACATGTCTGGATCAACTCTATCAGGAATTGAGTGAATTTAAGACGACCAGAGGAGCAATAGTTATCGTGGCAAAAAACAATAAAATCATGCGATTGAATCCTTTGTTTGAGCAATCCCCTGTCCCTGTTTACTTGGATGAGGAAAAAAAATTGGTACAGGAAGGTATTGTTGATCTTCAAGATCAGATTCTTCTTTTTAAAGCCGACGGAGTTGAGACGTTTGAAATCTTGAATTATGAGTCACTTTTCAACCGTATTGGCAACTTGTAAACCAAACCTCCCAGGTTTTTGAAACCTGGAAGGTTTCGTCTTTTAGTTCTGAGAAGTAAAATGGAATAATTCGGAATTCAATTCCGAATTATTCCATAAAAACCAAATCCCATAAGACCCTTTCATTCGCATCTCTTTCATCGACAGTTTTATCCTCTCAACTCTGCAGTTAAAATGCGTATAAATGCTGATTACTAAGTTCTTAAAAAAAATATT
>NZ_MSSV01000039.1 GCF_002150505.1 Algoriphagus ratkowskyi | reverse complement strand
CTTAAAATAACTTCTGACAATTCCATTTTTATCTTCCCATTCATCAATGTAAAAGTTCAATTCTTCAAGGACAAACTCCATATTTTTCTTCACATCGATGTCCAGAAATCTAAGGAAGTTTAAACCATTCTTTTCCAGGATTTGCTGACGAACCTCGTCTTCTAGTATAGCTTGTTCATTAAAGTGTGAGTCACCATCTATTTCAATAACTAGGTTTAATTTATTGCTGTATAGATCAACGATGTAATTGCCTAGAGGCTTTTGTCTATTGAATCCATAACCTCGGAATTGACTTGCTCTTAACTTTTGCCAAAGCAGTATTTCAGAAAGAGTGCTATGGGATCTAAGTTCTCTGGAGAATTCACGTAATGATTTGTTGTATGGCAAAAAATACATACAGTTAATTTAAAAAAATATGGAGTTAAATCCCCCTTACCCCCTTTACAAAGGGGGAGTTGCCGAATTGGAACTTCAAACCTTTACCTATGCTATCCAAGTTTAAAAAACTTAAATAGTTATTATTATTAAATACTGAATTCCTTACCTTAATACCTCACCAGCCCACATCAA
Organism: Algoriphagus ratkowskyi; assembly: GCF_002150505.1. Classification (GTDB taxonomy): domain Bacteria; phylum Bacteroidota; class Bacteroidia; order Cytophagales; family Cyclobacteriaceae; genus Algoriphagus; species Algoriphagus ratkowskyi. The sequence goes on along the minus strand of NZ_MSSV01000039.1, from coordinate 29,945 downwards.
CTCAAATGAAAAAGCGCGTCACCGGAATAGGAGGAATATTTTTCAAAGTAAAGGATCCTAGCAAGACTAAGGATTGGTACCAAACTCATCTTGGCCTCAATACCGATGCCTTTGGCGCTACTTTTCAGTGGAGACAATATGAGAATTCAAATAAAAAGGGGTTTACTCAATGGTCTCCGATGAAGGATGACACAACTTATTTTAAGCCTTCTGAGAAGGAATTCATGATTAATTACAGAGTAGAAAACTTGGTGGAATTGGTGCAGGAGTTGAAGGCTGAGGGAGTGACGATCTTGGATGAAATCGAGGATACTGAATATGGGAAATTCGTACATATTCTCGATCCTGATGGACACAGCATTGAGCTTTGGGAGGCCGTAGATGAAGTTTATAATGAGATGACTAAGGGAAAGACAACTAAATAAGATATGAGCAAAATCAATATCCAACAGGAAACCGATGGCAAGCGCGGAGCTTTTTTCATAGAGGAGGGAGCAAAACGCATCGCTGAAATGATCTATGTGATGGCTGAGCCAAAGAAGATGATCATCGAGCATACTGAAGTCGAAGAAAGTATGAGAGATCAGGGACTGGGGCTAAAGTTATTGTATGAATTGGTAGACTTTGCGAGGGATCAAAAAATCAGTGTCGTTCCTGAGTGTTCTTACGCTGAGGTAATGTTTCAGAAAAATGAAGAGCTGCGGGATGTGCTTAGCTAGTGCGTGCCGATAGAATATTTTGAATTGCGTGTTCACAAACATGTATAGGATTAAAAATCACCTCCAGCTCACATAGATGCAGGTAGGAAAGAAATTGTACGCTCTGTGTTTCCCTCAGCGTACTTTGTGGTTTAAAAACTTAGAAAAAGGCAGTCCATATAATCCATGCTAAGGTTAGGATGACCATAATGGCGAAGAAATAACCACTTTTGGAAACGGATGAATAACGACTCATTCTAAATTTGATGCTGTCGTCACTACTTTTAAGATCCGCTTTATTCATGTTTTTTTCTCGACTTATCCCATCAGGGCTTGAAGATTTTGGGCGTATTTGTCTTAGCTTCCGATTTTCTTCAAGTGCTTTTGCGCCTTGCCTGCTGAAACCTGCTCCTCCTGTCATTGCTATTTAATAATCTTTCAAAATAGCCTTTTCAAATGAATTAAAAAAGAAGTTGGTGCTAAGGAGGTAATCAGAATATCCTGATTGGAAATTCGGATTTCATTTGCTTTAGTTTTCTATTAAAAGTGAATGAATAATTACGATGTTTTTTGATTAAACTGCTTATCCAAAAACCAACCAGATCAATTATGAGAAAAATCATACTAACAGGCTTAGCGCTAATGATGTCTTATGGGCTCTTTGCGCAAAAAACATATATCCACGCAGGCAAAATGGTGGATGTAAAGAATGGAAAGATTCTTAGCGAGCAGACTATAGTGATAGAAGCTGACAAAATCATAGCTGTAAATAAAGGATATCAGAGTGGTGGAGTTGAAGATTCCATGATTGATCTGAAAGACAAAACGGTGATGCCAGGGCTGATGGATATGCATGTTCACATCGAAGGAGAAACCAGCCCGACTCGATATGTAGATGGATTTCGAAATAACGAAGCAGATATTGCTTTTCAATCCATTCACTTTGCAGAAAAAACAATCATGGCAGGCTTTACTACTGTGCGTGACTTGGGCGGATCTGGAGTAAACTTAGCACTTAGAAATGCCATCAACTCAGGTAAGGTAACAGGTCCTAGGATCTATACAGCCGGAAAATCCTTAGCCCCAACAGGTGGACATGCCGATCCTACTAATGGAGTTCGAAGAGATTTGATGAGAGATCCAGGTCCAGATGAAGGAGTTATCAACGGGCCTTATGAGGCACGAAAAGCTGTACGTCAGCAAGTAAAATTTGGTGCGGATTTGATCAAGGTTACAGCCACAGGTGGAGTGCTCTCCGTAGCTAGGGATGGTTCCGCTCCTCAGTTTGCCCAAGATGAGTTAGATGCGGTAGTTCAGACAGCTACAGATTTTGGAATCATGGTAGCAGCCCATGCGCACGGTGATGAAGGTATGCAACGAGCAATTAAAGCTGGAGTGAAATCTATCGAGCATGGCACTATGATGTCTGATGAAACTATGGATCTGATGAAAGAGAAAGGAGCATGGCTTGTTCCAACCATCACAGCAGGAATGTCTGCCGCAGCTTTTGGGGAAATCCCCGGTTATTATCCTGAAGTAGTGGCTGAGAAAGCACGAAGAATTGGTTCTCAGATTCAAGCGACTTTTAAAAGAGCTTACGAAAGAGGTGTGAAAATAGCTTTTGGTACCGATGCAGGAGTATTTGCGCATGGAGATAATTATAGAGAATTTATCTATATGACTGAGGTAGGAATGCCAAATCTAGAGGCTATTAAATCGGCGACAATTACGAATGCTATTTTTATGGGAATAGAAGATAAGTTAGGCTCAATAGAATCAGGGAAGCTAGCCGATATTATAGCAGTGGATGGAAATCCAGAACAAGATATCAGCGTGATGAAGAATGTAGTCTTTGTCATGAAAGAAGGCAAAGTGATAAAGAAATAACTCGTAGAAATGGCCTGAATTCAGGCCATTTTTTTTTAAAAATTGAATAATCAAAACGTTAAAAACCATGAAAACTAGATTTCTGCTTCTTCTGTTTTTTATACCATTCCTTATACACGCTCAAGAAAATACTGAAGGCGCTAAAAAAGAAGATCCAAAAGCTCAGGTTTTTGAATCAAAGCAATCGGTAGTAATTGATGGGAAAACCATTCTTTTGAAAGCCAAGGCAGGAACCTTTGAATTGAAAGATGAAAACAATAAACCGATCGCACTTTTTGGGTTCACAGCCTATTTCAAAGAAAACCCTGAAAAAAACCGACCGATAATATTTTCTTATAATGGAGGCCCAGGAAGTTCTTCCTACTGGCTACATATGGGAATTATGGGACCGAAGCGTATCGTGGTGGATGATCCTAATTATAATCAGAGTGCACCTTATGAATTAGTGAACAATGAATTTTCAATTTTGGATGTTGCTGATGTAGTTATGATGGATCCTGTTGGGACAGGTCTAAGTGTGCCTATTGGAGAGGCTACAGGTAAGGACTTTTGGGGAGTGGATCAGGATATCAGAAGTGTAAGTTTGTTTATAATGCAGTTTTTAAAGGCGAATGGGCGATTGAATTCACCGAAGTATATTTTAGGGGAAAGCTATGGCACGTTTAGAAATGCAGGTGTAATGAGCTACCTTCTTGATCGGGGGTATGCATTGAATGGAGTGATTATGGTTTCATCGGTTTTTGATCTTAGAACCTTATTTTTTGTGCCAACAGAAGATATATCATACTTAGCCTATTTGCCTACCATGGCGGCTACAGCCTGGTATCATAATAAAGTAGCGAACAAAGGGAGTGATTTACCTGCATTTGTACAGGAAGTCAGGGATTTCACCGAAAATGAATATGCCCCAGCATTATTTAAAGGAAATCAGCTTTCTGAAAGTGCAGAAACTGAAATCGCAAAGAAACTTCAGGATTATACCGGTATAGCTGCGAATATCTGGAAAAGGGCTGATCTTAAATTGGAGTCAGGCGAGTTTTTTCAAGAATTGCTTCGGGATGAGGAAATGACAGTAGGTCGCTTGGATTCAAGATACAAGGGGGTAAATCTAGATCCGATGTCTATGAGTGCTTTCACTGACCCACAAAGTGATGCTATATCTCCGGCCTATACGATGGGATTTTTAGATTATTTCCATGGAGATTTAGGCGTAAGTACGGATTTGAATTATTCCACCTCAGCTTATAGCAAGGAGGGATTCAAATGGGATTGGTCTCATAGAGGAAATCAGTATTGGGGTACAGATGGTGCTGTGACTACATTGCCAGATATGGCAGATGCTCTCAGCAAGGATCCTAATATGAAAGTATTGATCATGAATGGCTATTATGACTTAGCGACAGTTTTTTATGGGGTAGAGCATTCCATCGCTCATTTGGGTATCCCCAAATCAGCTTCAGATCGAATCATAATGACTTATTATGAGGCTGGTCATATGATGTATACTGATTTGCCTTCAGCAAAGCTATTCAGAGAAGATATTAAAAAATTCATACAAGACACACTTAGAAAATAACATACTTAAATCAGCCTTTATGGCAGAATTCTTTCAATCGGTGGAGGTTTTTACTTAAGGGGTTTTTTGCTTTTGACTGTGCTTAAGCCAAAAAGCCGAACTCAAGTATTCTACCGTTTATTTACTACCTATTGAGACTTTCATTTGGGTAAAGCTAGACTGGGGCTGAGTGAAAATTGTTGAATTTTTGGAATTGTTATGTAGCCAGAATAGTAGAGTATCCTTTTATTTAAAGGATGGAAAAATACTGATAGATAAATACTGAGCGCGTAAGTTACTGATGGGATGGATGAAAAATCGTATTGGAATGGGCTTCTGGCAGGAAATACTGTGACAGTATGTTGTATAAAAATTCCTTCAATAAGAATTTGAAATATACTTCTGATGGAACTTAAGAGTATCTGGGGGAGGGCAGGGCCTCATTATGTAGGAAATCGTGGATGCTGATATGTATCAGGCTGTAGGTGAAAAGGACAGATTATCCTGATGATTTCTACCCATGGTTTAGTAATAGTAAGAATGGGGGAGAGGCAGATAGTTCTCCCCTTCCTTTACTTTTGATCAAAGATGTATGGGAAAGACTAAAGCCAGCGAAAAAATTAATAGGGCCTATTCGTACTCATATTTGTCCATTTGTATTTTTATTTTCTCTAGAGTCAATGGTTTCTCTAGAAATCCAGATACTGCTTTATATCCTTGCGCTTTTAATCTGTCCTGGTAATCAATTGAGCTGGAAAGGATCACTATTTTATCGGATCTAGTGGCGTGCATCTCTTGGTATTTTTCCAGAAATTCCCAGCCATTAATAACAGGCATATTTATATCTAAAAATATTAGAATGGATAGATTGGGATCTACGCCTATTAATTTGATTAAAGCTTCTTCACCTTCTTGAAATTCAACAATATTCTTAGAAATCTCGACTTTGCCTAGCAGTCGCTTATTGATAAGATTATTGATGGGATCATCATCCACTAGAAAAATGGTGTCAAAATGGATCATTAAGAGAATAGAAATAGAAAAAGAGCCGTTTGTTAAGGCCAAAGTACGATTAATACTGATCCAAGAAAAAAGTTTAACTATCTTTTTTATTTTAATTCGATTTAATCCTCATATAATCAGGCAATAAAAAAAGGAGGTTCCGAAGAACCTCCTTTCAAAGTTGTGATGGGAACTGATTACATCATACCACCCATTCCTCCGCCACCCATTGGAGGCATAGAGGAAGCTTCTTCTTTCATGTCAGCTACTACACACTCAGTAGTCAACAGAAGCGCTGCAATAGATGCTGCGTTCTCAAGAGCTAAACGAGTTACTTTAGTAGGGTCGATTACACCAGCTTTGAATAAATCTTCATACACATCAGTTCTAGCATTGTAGCCATAGTTACCTTTGTGTGCTCTGATATTATTGATCACTACAGATGGCTCACCACCTGCATTGGAAACGATAGTTCTCAATGGAGACTCAATCGCCTGTCTGATGATATTGATACCAGTATCTTCATCATCATTAAGACCTTTCAAGTTGTCTAATGCGGAAGAAGCTCTAACTAATGCAACACCACCACCTACTACTACACCTTCTTGTACAGCAGCTCTAGTTGCGTGAAGTGCATCGTCTACACGATCTTTCTTTTCTTTCATTTCTACTTCTGTAGCAGCTCCAATGTAAAGGATAGCTACACCACCAGAAAGCTTAGCAAGTCTTTCCTGAAGCTTCTCTCTGTCGTAGTCAGAAGTAGTTTTGTCTATTTGAGCTTTAATCTCAGCGATTCTGCCTTTGATAGCAGCTTTATCACCAGCACCATTTACAAGAGTTGTATTGTCTTTGTCAATGTTGATTTTCTCAGCTCTACCAAGCATGTCGATAGTTGCATTTTCTAGCTTGAAACCTCTTTCTTCAGAGATTACTGTTCCGCCAGTAAGGATAGCGATGTCTTCCAACATAGCTTTTCTTCTGTCACCGAAACCTGGAGCTTTCACAGCCGCCACTTTCAAGGCACCTCTGATTTTGTTCACTACCAAAGTAGCAAGTGCTTCGCCATCTACATCTTCAGAGATGATTACTAAACCTTTGCCTGATTGAGCAACTGGCTCAAGAACTGGAAGCAATTCTTTCATCGAAGAGATCTTCTTATCGTAGATCAAGATGTAAGGCTGCTCTAATTCTACTTCCATTTTCTCCGTGTTAGTCACGAAGTAAGGAGAAAGGTAACCTCTGTCAAACTGCATACCTTCTACAGTTTTAACCTCAGTTTCAGTACCTTTTGCTTCTTCTACAGTGATCACACCGTCTTTACCTACTTTGTCCATTGCGCTAGAAATCATGTTACCGATTTCCTCGTCATTGTTTGCAGATACAGTCGCTACTTGAGCGATTTCCTTTGAAGTAGAGATTGGCTTTGAATCAGCTTGAAGTTGCTTAACAACTGCAGATACCGCTTTATCAATGCCTCTTTTAAGATCCATTGGGTTAGCTCCGGCAGCTACATTTTTGATACCTACACCGAAGATAGATTGAGCAAGTACAGTTGCAGTAGTAGTACCATCACCTGCATCATCTGCAGTTTTAGAAGCTACTTCTTTCACTAACTGAGCGCCCATGTTTTCGATTGGCTCAGATAATTCGATCTCTTTAGCAACAGATACACCATCTTTAGTGATCGTAGGAGCGCCGAATTTCTTGTCTATAATTACATTACGACCTTTTGGTCCTAAAGTCACTTTTACTGCGTCTGCTAGAGCATCTACGCCTTTTTTCAGCTGATCTCTTGCACTTGTATTGAAAAATAATTGCTTAGCCATATTGTTAAATATTTTGAGTTAACGGTTAGGGATGATTGATTAAAGGATAGCGAAGATGTCTGCCTCTCTCATGATAAGGTAGTCGCTTCCATCTACAGTAAGTTCAGTTCCAGAATACTTTCCGTATAATACTGTATCTCCAACTTTTACGGTCATTGGCTCATCTTTTTTGCCATTTCCTACTGCCACTACAGTTCCTTTTTGTGGTTTTTCTTTAGCGGTATCAGGGATATAAAGTCCAGAAGCTGTTTTCTCTTCAGCTGCAGCAGGTTGTACCAAAACTCTGTCTGCAAGAGGTTTGATGTTTACTTTTGACATAATATAAATTCGTTTAAGGTTAGATTAAAATGTACTTGCCTATTAGCACTTCCTGTGCCAAGCAAGCAAAGGAGATAAAGGCTGACAAATCGGCTGTCATTGTGGGGGAACTCACGAATAAAAGGTGATTTTTTTGTCAGAAGTGACTGCCATTTTTGTAAGGGGAACTTCAATCTTGTCAGAAATATGTAATTTAATAGCAAAACTGTAAGCTATGACAACTCTACCGAGAAACTGGATTACCGAAGGCCTCATTGATTTTGAGTATAAAAAGTATCAGTTGATGGCCTATCTACAGGAAACTAACAAGCACTTTAATCAATTGAAGCTTTATCCCGTTCTCAGCGATTTGATCGATCGTCATCATGATCTCAAAGAATTAGAATCAGGGAAGATGGAGCTAACTGAGCTTTTCCCAAAGCGTTTGGATTCAATTGATTTTCAAAGGGGGCAACTCAATTATCAAGCTAAGCTAAGTGATGATGGAGTCATGAAGGAGCTGTCCCTGATAACTGAATTTGCTTTGCCAAAACTGGTTGCACAAATAGAAGAGGGAAGGATGATTTATGATTTTGTGGAGAAACAACTCGAGTTTGAGCCAGTGGGAATCATACCTATCTATAATCAGGAAGGTTATATTTTAATGTCTAGGGAGAAAAAGAACGAAGTTCATGCCTATCGTTACAAATCAAGTTTACTTCATTTCGCAGGTGAAAATTTCCGAAGCATTAGTATGTGGTTGATTGGGGTTTTCCAGCGAAGTATAGTGAATACACTTGAAAAAATAAAAATGGATTTGATTCGTGAGATTAAAGAATTACCAAATCCTGCAACTTGGAGAATTCACAGTCAGCAAGAATTTCCTATTGAAGAAACTTTGATTCCGATCAGCAAAAGACTTTTGTTGAAGTCTGTTACAGTTTAACCCTAATGAACTCTAAATTTTCAGCGTTTCCAAAGCTTAGAACTTTGGAAACGAGCATTCAAAAATCTAGGCATAAAAAAAGTCTGCACCTTACGGAGCAGACTATAAATATGTTGAGAATTACTTCTTAATTACCTAAAGTAGAGTCCGGCTGAGCTGGAGTTTCTTCAGTAGCTGCAGGAAGCAAGTTTTCCGTGCCACCAAAAGTAGGCGCTACCACTTGTTGCTTAGCGCTGTCTATGTTTGGAGATGAGAATTGGTTGGCTGGTGAGCTAGTGTAGAAAGCAGATGATGCTAACGAAAGTACCAAAATAGAGAGTGCCAAGACCCAAGTAGCTTTTTCAAGTACATTTCCGGTACGGGTAACACCCATGATTTGAGTAGCGCCGCCACCGAATGCTGCACCAACTCCACCTTTAGAATTCTGGCCCAGGATTACTAAGATTAGTAATACGGCTAATATTAGAATAATTGTAATCAATAAAGTAAACATATAATATGGGTGTTAATCTTTCAGTTTTTCAATCAAGTCCGCAAAGTAAGTCCTTTTATCCGGAAACTTCAATACCAATTTCTCATAAATTTCTTTCGCTAATTGCTTTTTACCTTGGTTGGCAAGAATCGCAGCATAGGATTCTGAGATCAAATTATCATTAATCTTTGTGCTTGCCGCGGCAAGATTCTCTGTGTTTTGGTTAGCTTCGATTTCCTTGATCGTAGCGAGCTTGATTGATTTCTTGCTGAAAGCTTTAATCAAGTCAATTTGCTCCTTCTTTTTTTCGTCAAGAATTTCCTTTTTTACTTTCCGCCTGATCGTTTCTATAAGATCATCTTTAGGTGGTGTTCTTCTCTTTGGTTTGGGTTTTACCACTTCTGCAATAACTTCTGCAATAACTTCTGTGGGAAGAGGAGCTGTAATGATTTCAGCTTGTGCTTCCGTGATAACCTCAACTTTTGAAGTGGGGTTTTTCACCAAGATGACATCTTCATCCTTCTTTTCTATCAATGTTTTAAGCCAGATTCTATTAGGACTCGTAATAGCTGCATAGCCAAGAGAAGAAGGGTTTTGGCCGCCTTCATTTAAAAATTCATAGCGAGCAGAGAGGACGTGTGGAATCTGAAAGTAAGGGAAATTCTCCTGGACCTTTTGCAATTGCTGTAGCTCATTATGATCTAAAGGATATGTTTTTTGGATTATTTCTAAAAATTGGCTTGCGTTCACGTGAATAGTTTTTTTGGCTTGAATATAAGCAAATTACCAGTTTGCGACTGTTGCAGTAAAGATATCCTGAATGATATTTTTGAAAATCTCTTCTACCAGCTCATTTTCCACATCCAATAAGGTAGATGTTCTCGGATCATAGTCTTGGAAAAAAGAGAAGCTTTGCTTCAGATTTTCCTCTTCATTTGTGGTGTTCAGGTACTCTACTTCTACTCTTATCGTCAGACGCATCGTTCCTGCTCGATCGGGTAGGTTCGGGTCGCCACTTGATACAGCGGCCTGAGGTGTGACGCTGTACTGGGTAATAGCCCCCATGAACTGTAAATTTCCGTTAGTTCGGACTAATTCTAACTGGGTGTTTCTTTGGTAATATTCTTTGAGTGATTCAGTGAACGTCTGTGCCATATTTGCTGGCCCTCCTCCAGAATCGTTGAAGAAATTTTCAACGGTAAAAGTCTTCACCAAATTGTAATCGATATTCGTACCCGTAAAGCTGTATTTAACAGAACAGCTTTGAAACAGAATAAAGATTAAGCCTAGTCCAAAGATGGTGAGCTTATTGATCGATCTCATATTGCTTTATCTTTCTGTAAAGTGTGCGCTCGGATATCCCCAAGTCATTGGCTGCATATTTTCTCTTATTGTTATGCTTGCGCAAAGCTCTGAGAATCATCTCTTTTTCTTTCTTTTCTAAGGAAAGTGAATTATCATCCTCTTCATGAATAATATCTTCAATCACATCATCTTCATACTCATCGTTAGTTGATGAATTCGATTTTTGAGAATCAAGTACTAAAGGAACGTAACTAGACCCGGATTCCGTACTTTCTTTGCTACTAAATCCCCCGTCTAAGTCTTCAAAAAGACTCTGATGCTTTTGAATGATGTTTTGGCTTAGTCCACCATTTTGATAGGTTTCGAGCACAAGTTTTTTCAAATCATTCATGTCTTTTTTCATGTCAAAAAGCACTTTATACAACAAATCTCTTTCGGAGAAATCTGATGAGTCACTGTTTTTAGACATGCTAGGCAGAGTCATCGGAAGACGGGAATTGTCTGCAGGGATGTACTTTGCGAGAGTCTGGGGATCCACATCACGTTCTTGCTCTAAAAGTGAGATTTGCTCCGCGATATTTTTTAGCTGACGAATATTTCCTGGAAAGGAATATCGCATCAATACAGCTTGTGCTTCAGGATCTAAAGTGATAGGTTTCACATGGTATTTCTCCGAAAAGTCTGAAGTGAATTTCCTGAAAAGTAAAACCATATCTTCCCCGCGTTCGCGAAGTGGTGGTACAAAGATCGGTACTGTGTTAAGTCTATAATAAAGATCCTCTCTGAATTTCCCCTTTTCTACTGCCTTGAGAAGCTTTACGTTCGTAGCCGTGATCACACGGACATTTGTTTTAAGCACTTTGGATGAACCCACTTTGATGAATTCCCCATTTTCCAACACACGAAGTAGTCGAGATTGAGTTCCCAGAGGTAATTCACCTATTTCGTCCAAGAAGATGGAACCACCGTCAGTGACTTCGAAATAGCCTTTTCTTGCTTCATGAGCTCCTGTGAAAGATCCTTTTTCGTGCCCAAATAGTTCTGAATCTATCGTTCCTTCGGGAATAGCTCCGCAGTTGATCGCGATGAATTTGCCATGCTTACGAAGGCTGAGCGAATGAATGATCTTCGAAAAACTCTCCTTACCACTTCCACTTTCTCCAGTAATAAGAACCGTCATATCGGTGGGAGCCGCCTGCATCGCTACTTGAATGGCATGATTCAAGAGTGGACTATTGCCTATGATTCCGAAGCGCTGTTTGACGCTTTGTATTTCGGGATTTGTAATCATTAATGTTTCGGGTTTATTTCAATCACCTCACCAAAAAGAGTTGCTGTAGTGCAATCAACAATTTTAACTTTTAGATAATCACCTTTTACAAAGTTTCCAGCAGGAACTATTACCACTTTGTTTGCAGAGTTTCGTCCTTTATAATCATCCGTCGATTTTTTGGAAACGCTTTCAATAAGTATAATTTGCTCTTTTCCGAGGTCGAGCTGATTCTTCAACATAGAAGTCTCACTTTGCTTTTTGATCACATCTGCAAGCCTTCGCTTTTTCACTTCAAGTGAAATGTCGTCAGGATATTTCTTGGCAGCTAACGTCCCAGGTCTCTCTGAATAATAGAACATGTAGGAAAAATCAAATTTCACGATGTCCATTAAGGAAAGCGTGTCGAGATGCTCTTCCTCAGTTTCGCTACAGAATCCAGTGATAAAATCAGAGGAGATACCACATTCATCGCCTATAATCTCCCTGATTTTGGAAATTCGCTCTAGGTACCATTCTCTACTGTAGGTCCTATTCATCATTTCTAACACACGGGAATTACCACTTTGCGCCGGTAAATGAATGTAATTACAAATGTTATCGTACTTCTTTATTGTGTAAAGCACGTCGTCAGTGATGTCTTTAGGATGTGAAGTGGAGAATCGTACTCTTAGCAATGGATCTACTAAGGCTACCATTTCCAATAAGTTGGCAAAGTTGATAACAGTGCTAACTTCCTCTTCTTTTTTGTTAAGTCTAGCTTTATTGTTCTCCTCAGGAGACCATTTATAGCTATCTACATTTTGTCCGAGTAGCGTTACTTCTTTAAAACCCTTTGAGAAAAGATCTTTAGCCTCCTCGACAATGGAATAAGGATCACGGCTTCTTTCTCTCCCACGAGTGAACGGAACGACGCAGAAAGAACACATATTGTCGCAGCCGCGCATGATGGAGACGAATGCCGTCACACCATTAGAATTTAACCGAACAGGAGAGATGTCTGCGTAAGTCTCTTCACGTGAGAGAAAAGTGTTTACTCCTTTCTGTCCATCTTCTGCACTGGCGATAAGATTTGGAAGGTCACGATATGCGTCAGGACCTACCACAATATCCACCAATTTTTCTTCCTCCAGAAATTTCTCCTTCAGTCGCTCAGCCATGCAGCCTAACACGCCTATGGTCATTCCAGGCTTAGCTCTTTTGGCTCTCTGAAAATCTGTGAGACGCTTTCTGACCGTTAACTCAGCTTTTTCTCTAATAGAGCAAGTGTTCAGGAAAATGACATCTGCCTGATAAAAATCTGAGGTTGTATCAAAGCCTCCGTCTTTCATAATGGATGCGACAACTTCTGAATCCGCGAAATTCATAGCACAACCGTAGCTCTCAATATAGAGTTTTCTGGTTTTTCCTGTATTTTCATCTTCGGAAGTTTTGAAGTCAGTTGCCTGAGCTTCGCCTCCTGAGATGATATCAATGTCTGCAATTAAATTATTCATATGAATATGATTCGTCTATTAAAGGCCATATAGCCTGTCCCGATTTTTCTTCGGGAAAATCTCGCCGTAAATAATATTATTCCATTTTGTGACTTTTTAGTCAAGCTCGATTTCATGTACTTCATCTTTCCTTCTATCGGTTGGCGAAATTAAGAAAATGCGGACAGAATGGCAGGATGTCGGATTCTTTATTTTATTCTTTTAAGAAGTTTTACGGTAGAGGAGGAATAAATGAGCTTGATCGGCTATTTTAATAGTGCAGAAAAGGTGCCTTGACAGGATAGCTAGTGTCTGTTATTGTGCTTCATAAGGAATCTTCAGCTGCTCTCCAAAATGCTGATGTTCTTCGATGATATTGAGATTGGAAATACCTAAGCCAAGTAGTCGAATTGATTTGCTAAAGGATTCTTGAATTAAAAGTTCTTGAGCAATAGACCAGATCGATTCTTCATCAGGATATTGTTCTTGAGTTTTACTACGCGTTTGCTGCGTGAAGTCTGAAAATTTGATCTTCAATGTGACGGTGCGTCCCTTAATTCCAGATTTCTTGATTCGCTTGATCAGTTCATCGCAGATGGGCTTCAGTGCCGCAAGTAACTCCTCCGTCGCCAAAATATCTTTTTCAAAAGTGTTTTCAGCGCTCAGGGATTTGCGAATTCTATGTGGTTGCACTTCCGATAGATGAATTCCTCGAACAATATTAAAATAATGGATTCCTGATTTCCCAAATTTTCGTGTGAGGTATTGAAGGGAAAATTGTTTGAGATCATTACCGGTGTGAATTCCTAATCCACTCATTTTTTCCGCCGTCACTTTGCCGATTCCGAAGAATTTTTTAATAGGCAGTTTTTCCAAAAAAGCTTCTGCCTCCTCTGGAAGAATCACCGCTTGGCCATTTGGTTTGTTCAGATCCGAAGCAATTTTAGCCAAAAATTTGTTGTAAGAAACCCCAGCAGAAGCGTTCAATCCAGTGCGTTCTTTGATTTTTTGGCGGACTTGCTTGGCGATCAGGATGGCAGACTTGAGACCCATTTTATTTTCCGTCACATCCATGAATGCCTCATCCATCGATAGTGGCTCTACCAAATCTGTGTATTCGTAAAAAACTTCACGGATCTGGCTGGAGATTTCCTTATAGCGATCAAATCTCGCTGGCGCAAAAATAAGTTGTGGGCATTTTCGAGCGGCTAATACTGAAGGCATAGCAGAATACACTCCGAATTTTCTCGCTTCATAACTTGCAGCAGCTACAACTCCTCGTGCAGCATTTCCACCTACGACCAAGGGTTTTCCACGCCATTGTGGATGATCCAGCTGCTCTACGGATGCATAGAACGCGTCCATGTCCACATGTATGATTTTCCTGATCGGCGGAGATGTTATTTCTTGATCATTTTCCACTGAGCACTTCTAGTATTGCTTGAGCTTTGAGATTGCATTCTTCATATTCCTGAGCTGCATCAGCATCGTAAGTGATTGCGCTTCCCACACCGAAAAATAGCTTTTTTGCCTCCAGATCAGCAATAATGCTGCGAATGATCACAGAGAAATCAAAATCTCCATTTTCCTCGATCACTCCAAAAGCTCCTGAAAACCAACCTCTCTTAAAACTTTCCAATGCTTCTATGGTTTCCATAGTCCGGATTTTTGGAGCACCTGTCATGCTACCCATTGGAAATGTCGCTTGGATGACGTCGGAGAAGTTTATTCCTGCCTTCAGTTCGGATACAATTGTACTGATCATCTGAAATACTCTTGGCAAGGGATAGATGCCGAATAGTTCTCTGACTTCTACAGAGCCCGTTTTTGATATTTTAGAAAGATCATTTCGCATCAGATCGGTGATCATCAGATTTTCGGCTTGTTCCTTTTCGCTATTTGCTAAAGTTTCTTTATTGATCGCATCTTCGGCAGTGGATTTTCCTCTTTTGATGGTTCCTTTAATCGGCTGTGCGATAATTATAGAACCAGTCCTCTTCAAGTATCGCTCCGGAGAGGCTGAGACTAACCACTGTGATTTTGCCTTAAAAAGTGTTGAAAAAGGCATAGGAGAGAGCTCGTTCAATTTAAAATAGGAAGAGATTGGATCCCAAAGCTTAAATGAGCCTGAATATGCTTGGCAAAAGTTGGTCTCATACGTGTTTCCCTCAACAATATGATTCTGAATGGTTTTCACCGTTTCTAGGTATTCTTCCTTCGATAGCTGCGGGCTGACAATACAACTTGTGTTAGCTGAGTTTGGAAGGGGTATCCTCTCTATTTCTTCAAAAAAATCCTCTGGTAATTTAATCGCTGAATAGATGTTTTCTCTGTCAAACTCTATAGAAAAAGAGGGTTTAAAAAAGCAAAGTTCAGGTAGTTCAAAGAAAGGATTATTCTCACTTTTGAGATTTTCGAGGCGATTTTTGAAATCATATCCAATGATTCCAACCTTTTTAAAGTTGTTAGTTTCGCTCCAGATTTCTGAGGGCGATAATTGGGTATTTCCTGCAAAAAATCGTGTGGAGAATGGCGCTTCTGGATAGTCGTAGCCATTTCCATTGGTAAAGGCAAAAAAGTCATACTTCATGTCTGCCCATCGGCAAAGTCTCTCAATCCAGTTAGATTCTGGGATGGGATAGATGAAGGAGGTGCTTTTCAATAGTTTAGATTTAGTTTATATTAGTTTGTTCCGTACTTCTCTGACACGGTAAGGAGTGTTTCGGGAGAATCCTCTTGTGTTTTAACTTTCCGATTCTCGTACGTTTACTCCTAGCCAGCTTGTCTCTGGCAGGCAAGAATTAATTGCTAACACAAAAAAAGGGGAATCCTGTGAAGAATTCCCCTTTTCTATGAGTTTGTTAGGATTAATTGGCTTTCACGTCCAATACTAAACCAACATTATTGTAAACAAATTTGTCTTTTGCCTTGTCAGCAACAGTCGCTTCGTCGCCGTAAGCAAGTCCCCAATCAGTTCTGTCGATGTTGAAACCAGCTTTGGTCGTTACTACACCGTTAGCTACATTAATTGCCGCAGGGAATTTAATATTCTTAGTAGTTCCTCTCATCGTCAAGTTACCGCTTACCCAATAGTTAGGCGTAGCAGGAGCTAGTTCACTGTTTGATTTTGGAGTGTTCTCAGAAGCAAATTCTTCTTCGTTTGTTACTTCGTCATCAGCAGAAAATGGCTCTACAGAAGTGATTTCGAAAGTAGCAGTTGGATGGTTAGCAGCATCAAAAAAGTCATCGGATTGAAGATGGCCATGTAGTTTGCCATGATCTTCACTACCCGCTTCCAAATCATGGATTTCAAGTGCAGTAATATCAAATGTGAATGTTCCACCAGTTACTTCTGTACCATTTACAGTTACAGTTCCGGTAGTAGCAGGGATTACACCTATATGTTGACCTGTAGGTTTGTAACCCATCCAAGTTATTTTGGAATCTGATGGATTCATTGTTAGTGTAGTGCCTTCTGACTGTGTTACTTCTTGTGCTTCTGTAGCTTCTACCGTATCGGAAGGTTTACTACATGCGAATGTCATTAGAGCGGCCGCGAGAACTAGACCTGTTTGTTTGATAGTTTTCATTGTAGAAATTTAAATCTCAAATTTAGATGTATAGACACATAAACCCTATTTTTCTAAAAAGGTTCATTACTCAAAAGAAAAAGTGAAACTTTGTTTAACAATTAATACTATTTCAAGCAACAAGTAATTAAGAAAATGGCATTGTTATTAGAAGTTAATGGGAAAAACCCTGCGTTTGGTGATGACTGTTGGTTGGCTCCAAATTGCACAGTTGTTGGGGATGTAGTGATGGGAGATCGTTGCACTGTGTGGTTCAATGCTGTGATTCGCGGAGATGTAAACGAGATAAGAATTGGTAATGATACAAATATTCAGGATGGTGCAGTGATCCATTGTACATACCAGAAGGCAGGGACTTACATTGGAAATCAAGTTTCTATTGCTCATAATGCGGTAGTGCATGGCTGCACTATCCATGACCGTGTATTGATAGGAATGGGAGCTATCGTGATGGATGGAGCAGTGGTGCATTCAGGGGCGGTTATAGCTGCTGGAGCGGTAGTTTTGGCGAATACAATTGTGGAGGCAAACACAATTTATGCTGGAATGCCAGCCAAAAAAGTAAAAGAAACAGGCGCAGATATGAATGAAGTAATATCAAGAACTGCCAAAAATTATCCTATGTACGCGAGTTGGTTTAAAAGCTGATCAGATAATTTCGGTTAAAATATGTGCTTGATAGTATGTTTTTTAGATAGTAAATTTCTCTTCAATAGTATCATATTTTCACAGCTTCTTTTTTAAATAAATAATTTTTTAAATGGCTAAAGGGAAGGTTATAGTTGGGTGATATTGTTATTACAATTTATTTTGTTTTTTTCTCAACGATTTTATAACCAGATATTTAGATCTGGACATACACTTTGCTCATTCGGCAAATTATGCGTATGATTTACTTGAGGATATGGGTGCACAACTAAGAAGAAATTCTTCTTTTGTGATTTGGTGTTTGGACACTGACTATGTGTTGATCTATTTGTTGCTTTTTAGCGGGCTGTCAGGTAAGTTGTTGATAAGTATCCTTTTGTCTTAGAGTTGCCCTTTTAGTTGTTACGATTGATTTTTTTTTAAAATAGAATTGTCTCAGATTTTTGTTAAGCTTTCCATAAGAAAGTCAGGTTTAAGGATTTATCGCTGCTTTTTTCACCACTTACAAATGGCTCGTAGTTTGCATTTTCAGTGTTTAGTGTCTTTTATTTTTAGTAAAGGTATATCTCCTTAAAAATCAACCAGATCTAAATTTGAAGGTAAAAAAGCTTAAAATTTTTATTACTAAGCACCAATCACTTTCTTTTCTTTCTAGGAAATTTTGACTAGTATTTGAAAGTAAGAGAGAACTTATGCCTTTTTACTATTAATTCAAATATTATCATTGGAAAGAAACATTTCTTACCCGTTAGTTACGTGAGGGTGAATGGTTATATATCTGAGATTTAGTTATGACTTATCGGTGCAGGTAATGGCCAATTAAAATCAATTTAGAACATATGAAAGAAGAATATTTGAAATGGTTTTCTCCCAACCTACAGCGGGATGTGGAAATGTTGGTGTTTGGGCATGCAGGCTATCCAGTTGTTGTATTTCCAACCTCCAAAGGCTCGTTCCACGAAAATAGGGATATGGGTTTGATTAAATCTGCCCAATGGTACATAGAACAAGGGTTGATTAGGATATATTGTCCTGTGAGCAATGATGCCGACAGTTTTTACAATAAGAATATTCACCCACATCAGCGGATTCAGAATTATGTTGCTTATGACAATATGATTTGTAATGAGATAGTAGCTCGAATCCGTCTCAACACACCGATGGCCAAGGTGGTTATGGCGGGCTGCAGTTTCGGAGGATATCATGCAGCAAATTTTGCCTTTAGACATCCTAGCTATGTAAGTCACCTATTCAGCATGTCCGGTGCATTTGATATTCGCAACTTTATGGATGGATATCAACATGACGACATTTATTATAATAATCCGCTTGAATACTTACCTGGACTTCACGATCAAGAATTATGGGAGATGGATATTGTATTGGGAACGTCAAATTGGGACATCTGCTTTGACGCTAATCTGAAGCTGCACGAAACGCTCAAAACAAAAAATATAAACCACTGGTTAGACGTGCGTCAAAATCGTCAACATGATTGGGATATTTGGAAGGAAATGTTCCCACATTACCTCAGCAGAATCAACTTTAACTAAGTCAACTACTCATTAATTATATATGAAAAAAATAGGAATTCTTTTCGGAATGGAGGACACTTTTCCTCAGGCTTTTATAGACAGAGTAAATCAAAAAGCTGAAAAAGGAATTATGGCAGAGGCCGTTCAAATAGATAAAGTAATTCAGAATAAACTCTGTGATTATGCGGTTATTATTGATCGAATCTCTCAAGATGTGCCTTTTTACAGAGCCTATTTGAAAAATGCTGCCTTGACGGGGACAGCCGTAATCAACAACCCATTTTGGTGGAGTGCTGACGATAAATTCTTTAACAATGCACTTGCAGACCAATTGGGGGTGCCACTACCAAAAACCGTCATTTTGCCTTCTGCACAACATCCGGATGACACAACTTCTAAGTCATTTAGAAACCTAAAAGCTCCTCTGGATTGGGAAGGAATATTTGACTATGTGGGTTTTCCAGCTTATATGAAGCCTTATGCAGGTGGAGGTTGGAAGAATGTTTATCGTCTCGAAGATAAAGATGAGTTTTTCAGAACACACCCTGAGACAGGTCAGCTTGTGATGATGCTTCAGGAGGAAATTGTATTTGAGGAATACTTCAGGGTGTATTGTCTAGGTGGGAAAGCTGTAAAAATCATGCCTTACGAACCAAGAAATCCGCATCATTTGCGTTACGTGGTCGATGGGCCACCAGCGCCTAAAAAATTATTGGCTACTGTCAAAGATTATACGCTACGACTCTGTCATGGACTTGGTTATGATTTCAATACGGTAGAATTTGCTGTGAAGGATGGTATTCCTTATGCTATTGATTTTGGGAATCCTGCTCCAGATGCAGATATTAATTCTGTAGGACAGGAGAACTTCGATTGGGTAGTAGAAGAAGCTGCGAAAATGGCAATCGCTTATGCCAAAGCACAACAGCCAGGCAAGATGAATTTGACTTGGGGCACCTTTATGAAAGATGCCGTAAGCAGTAACAAAAGATTTTAGAATTTCAGCTTAACAACTAATCATGGCTTCATTCCTAAAAAAGCTCCCCAAGTTCACCCTGGGAGTAGAAGAAGAATACCAAATCATCGATCCTGAAACCAGGGATCTGCGATCACACATGTCAAAAATAGTGGAGGGTGGCAGGATTACTCTCAAAGAACAGGTGAAAGCTGAGATGCACCAGTCAGTAGTAGAGGTGGGAACTAATGTCTGTGAGAATGTGGCTCATGCTCGAATGGAAGTTTCTTCACTTCGAAATAAGATTGCAGAATTGGCAGCAAATCAAGATTTGGTAGTGGGAGCGGCCAGCACACATCCATTTGCCAGATGGCAGGACCAGGAGATCACGGACGATCCACGCTATCATACGATTGTAGATGAGTTAAAAGACATCGCCAGATCCAATTTGATTTTTGGCCTCCATGTGCATGTGGGGATAGATAATCGGGAGGTTGCATTGCAGCTGATGAATCAAGCCTGCTATTTTCTGCCTCATATCTATGCACTGACTACTAATTCACCATTTTGGGAAGGAAGAAATACAGGATTTAAAGCATTTAGAGCTAAAGTTTTTGCCAAATTTCCAAGAACTGGCTTGCCAGAGTATTTTGACTCGGTACAGTCCTACGATAACTATCTAGAGACTCTAATCAAAACCAATTGCATAGATAATCCTAAGAAAATATGGTGGGATCTTCGGATTCACCCATTTTTCAGCACGATAGAATTCAGGATATGTGATATGTGTCTTACAGTGGATGAGACCATTTGTATCGTAGCATTGATACAAGCTGTAGTTGCCAAATTGTACAAACTTCTACTCAGTAACACCAGTTTTAACATCTATAGAATTGCGTTGATTCGTGAGAATAAATTTCGCGCAGCTAGAAATGGAATTGAAGGCAAACTCATTGATTTTGGAAGGAAAGTAGAAGTACCTACTCCCGAGCTAATTGCTGAGTTGCTCGAATTTGTGGATGATGTAGTAGATGAATTAGGCAGCAGAGAGGATATTAACTATGTACATCAAATCTTTAAAAACGGTACTGGTGCTGATCAGCAATTGGCAGTATTTGATCAAACTCAGGATCTCAAAAAAGTAGTGGATATGATCACCTCAAAGTTTACAGAGGGGATTTAGGGGCTTTTATTACCTTTGCGAGCGAAAAAATAACAAATGGCAACGTGGGAAAGAAAAAATTGAACTTGGCGATCTTAGATATGTATGATGGCGAGCCAAATCAGGGGATGCGTTGTATCAAGGATATCGTTTCGAGATTTGACAGTCAGATCAGCTACAAAGTATTCGATGTAAGAGGCAAGGCTGAGATCCCTGAGATTCGAGATTTCGACTTGTATATATCCACTGGAGGGCCAGGGAACCCCATGGATGGAGATGGTAATTGGGATCTGAAATACTTTGATTTTCTAGATCAAATTTGGATCTGGAATCAGAATTTCAACCATAAGAAGCACATACTCTTTATTTGTCATTCCTTCCAAATGGCATGCAGGCATTTTGGACTTGGGACACTTACTAAGCGGCATTCAACTTCGTTTGGAGTGATGTCCGTACACAAGACTGCTGATGGACAAAAGGATTCATTATTGGAAAATCTACAGAACCCTTTTTGGGCAGTAGATTCTAGGGATTATCAGGTAGTGCAGCCAGATTTAAAGAAATTCAAAGTACTGGGGGCTAAAATCATCGCACTGGAAAAAATTCGAGATCATGTTCACTTTGAGCGGGCCATAATGGCTATTCGGTTTTCTAAAGAAATGGTAGGAACACAATTCCATCCTGAAGCAGATCCCGTGGGCTTCTTAGCGCATTTGAAAAAAACTGAAGTGAAGGAGAAAATTATTGCTACAATTGGCAAAACCAGGTTCAGAAAAATGCTGGAGCACATGATAGATGAGGATAAAATCTATAAGACAAATGAAACCTTGATTCCAAATTTCTTATCACAGTCCATCCAAAAAGTAAAGGCTTCTCAAACGCTCACCTTAATTTAAACCATAATGATTGAATCCCGCAGAGCTCAATTCAATGCTGAGTTTTCTTCTGAGAAATACCAGGCTTTTCTTGATGATCTAGCCAAGGATTTCAATTATGCACCTACGTTCAGGTTAGCCGAAACGCCATTTTTCATACCTAACGAAATAAAAAGTCAGCTGGAAGAAGCTTGCGGTGAAGTGATAGATTTTATAAAAAGATCGGATTTCAAAAAGCTTACCCAACGCGCCATAGATCTTAATACTTCCGTACCCAATGAAGATGCTCACACGCAGTTTATGGCAATTGATTTCGGGATCTGTGAGGAAAATGGAACCTTAATACCCAAGCTTATTGAAGTTCAGGGCTTTCCTTCCATATTCAATTTCCAGTTCAACTTATATCGAAAGATTCAACAGCGTTATCCATTCCTTTCGGAATTGACTCCTTATATGTCTGAGTTGGATGAAGATGCTTATTTGGAATTATTGAGAAAAGTGGTAATGAATGGGCATGATGCTTCTGAAGTTATTTTGTTAGAAATCGAACCTGAGAAGCAAAATACAAAGATTGATTTTTACTACTGCCAGAGGGATTTGGGAATTCCCATTATCTGTGTGACAGAAGTAATCAAGGAAGGAACTCAACTATTTTATATCAATAAATCTGGTGAGAAAAAGAGAATCAAGCGGATATATAATCGCGTGATTTTTGATGAGCTTGATACACGGAAAGATTTGAGCTTGCAGTTCAGTTTTGAAGAAAAGTTGGACGTGGAGTGGGCAGGGCATCCAAATTGGTACACACGGATTTCTAAGTTTATTCTTCCGTATTTACAAGGCAAATACTTTATTGAAACTTCACTTCTCAGCGAACTGAAAGAAGTACCGAAGGATTTGGAGAATTATGTTTTAAAACCCTTGTTTTCGTTCTCTGGGTCAGGAGTGGTTTTCAACGTCAAAAAATCTGACATAGATAATGTTAGAGATAAAGATCTTTATATTCTACAGAAGAAGGTGGCGTATGCACCTGTCATCCAATCTCCAGATGGTAAAGTAAAGGTAGAAGTTCGGGTTTTGGTACTTTGGCCAGAAGGAGATGAGAATCCAACCTTAGTAGGTAATCTGGCAAGGTTAAGCCGAGGAGAGATGATCGGTGTGAAATTTAATAAAGACAAGGATTGGGTAGGAGGTTCTATTGGACTTTTTGAGAAGTAGTTTTCTTCTTTTAGAGAAATAACAAAGGCAGTGATTTCTCGCTGCCTTTGTTATTTCTACAAGTTATTATTGTTTCCAGATTGCTGGGTCTTTTCTCCATTCCGAGAGAGATTCTAGGGTATCATCTGTAATATACTTTCTCTGGACGGCCATAGGAAGCATTGCTTCGTAATGACTAAGGCAGATAAGTTTCACACCCGCTTTTTCGAAGTTTTGCGCTGCTACATCAAATCCATAACTGAAAATGGCAACCATTCCCAGTACTTCAAATCCCGCGTCTAGCAAGTCTTGAGTAGCCTTGAGAGAACTGCCTCCCGTAGAGATTAAGTCTTCTACCACAACTACCTTTTGACCGGGTACTATCTTCCCTTCGATCATGTTTTCCATTCCGTGGCCTTTAGCTTTGGATCGGACATAGATGAATGGCAGGTCTAGATCATTTGCTAGTAAAGCACCTTGTGGAATCCCCGCAGTAGCTACTCCAGCAATTGCTTCCACGTTTGGGAAATAATGCTGAATGCTTTTTACTAATTGCTCCTTAATCATAGAGCGAACTTTCGGGAAAGAAAGTGAAAGTCTGTTGTCACAGTAGATCGGAGATTTCCAACCCGAAGCCCAGGTAAAAGGCTTTTCAGGTTGCAGTCTAATTGCTTGAATCTCCAGTAATTTATCAGCTACTTCAGCAGCTACGTTCGCGTCTAAAATTTCCATAGCTCAAAAATAAGAGATAAACTCAGGCTAAGGTTGTAGCAAGTGAAAAAAATATGCATTTTTGACTTATTCAAACCACCCCAAACCTATGATTCCCCATGAGAATTTTTGTGAATGACAAGCCATTTGACTTGATAAGCTACGAGGAACTTAATCCGAAGAAGGCTTATGAGTCAGTTTATCATCAGCTTGAAGAATTATCTTCACACATACTGTGGAAGGATGATATACTTTTTCATGAGCCTTCTCATGACCTAATCATTCGTATGCTCTATAAGCTCCGTACTCAAAAGCTGAAGGATTTGGATTCGATTACCTTAGTGACGAAAGATAAAGCTGCTTTGAAGAAATTTGTTAAAAGCCGTTTTTCAATTATTAAAGCAGCTGGAGGGATTGTGTCTAAAAAGGATAAAATGCTGCTAATCTTTAGGCTTGGCAAGTGGGATTTCCCGAAGGGGAAATTTGAGAAAGGAGAAACACCGAAGCAGTGCGCGGTGCGGGAAGTAGAAGAGGAATGCGCTGTAAAGGTCAAAGCTGGCCGACAAATCTGTAATACCTGGCATACCTATACTCAGGACAGAAAAAGTATTTTGAAAAAGACGTATTGGTTTGAAATGGATTGTGTGAATGATGCTCAGATGGCGCCTCAACAGGAAGAAGGAATAGAAGATATACGATGGTTCTACGAGGGTGATGCTAAGATCGCCCTGATCAATTCATATCCCTCGATGCGCTACCTCTTCAAGCAATACATTAAGACTCATCTGAAAGCTCAGACGTTATAGGGGAGAAATTCTGTCACATCACTGCCAAACCTATGTACCTCTCGAATGATAGTAGAACTGATGGCTGCATACCTAGGTGAAGTAATCAGGAATACGGTTTCCAAGTCGGCATTTAAGTAACGGTTCATCTGACTTATCGTGTTTTCGTACTCGAAATCGGTGGTATTTCTTAACCCTCTGATAAGGAATTGCGCATCCAGTTTTTTGGCAAGGGTAGAAGTCAGTTCGTTATACACTATAACTTTTACTCCTGGAATATTTTCGTAAACGCTCTCTACTTTTTTGACCATATCATCGATCTCAAAATACCTGGTTTTCTTAGTGGAGTTGTAGCCAATACCGATAATAACTTCATCAAATAAATTGAGACTTCTCATCACAATATCATGATGACCAAGGGTATATGGGTCAAATGATCCGGGGAAAATGGCGACTTTTTTCATTAGGATTTCATTTCTTAATCAAATTGCCAATTAGTCTCAAATAGATTGACAGACTTCAAATGCTTGAAGCCATGCGTAAAATTTTGATTGGCATGCGACGATAATAGGCGGAAGTTATGAAAGTATTCTTTGCCCCAATTTTCTGATATCCCACTTTTATCTGTGGCCCCAAAAAGACTGATTCGCACATGATTTCTATCAAATTTCAATTGCTCAATAAAAATCATCACATATTTTAGAATGTCATCCTTAGTATCGATGGTAAAGAGGTTGAAGGCAGCGAGTTCTTGATTTGAAAATGCTGCAGCATAGATGTGATTGCCAAAGATGCTTACTAAGATTTCTTGTCCGATCAGGTTGAATCGCTCTTTGAACAAATAAGAGAGGAAACTGACCGATCCATGATGAAAAGTCAAGTCCGAAAATCTGGCCTCTAGGGCTTTTTTAAGCTTTCCTTCCACACAGGATAGCACTTGTAGATTATTACTGTCTAGCGGGGTGTTAAAATAGCTAGCATTCACTTTCGGCTCTCCAGCAAAGGCTAAATAAGAAGCTTCCTTACCAGGTTGATATAAGACACCGGGTACTAGACTGAAATCTGAATGATGCAAATAAACCTTTGCAGGAATATCTCTTTTCAATAAATGATCTGAAATCACTAATTGTTCTAGAGAATCCCAATCAAAGTTCATGTATTCGTGAATACAAATGTTTGATTGGTTCTTATCCTTCGCGAAAATAAAAAGAGAATCAGAATACAAAAAAAGTGATAGGCTTGCTGTGTCTTCCACATCAAACCTATCACTTTTAAATACTTTAAGGTTACTTTCCAAAATAGGAGGTTTTATTGCCAGTTACCTTCAGTAGAGGCATCTGTTCTTGAACCTACTTTCAAGGCTTTTTCGTTATTGTTCATTCTTCTAGCTGGATTGATCGGTGAAGGATCTCTAATCTCGAAAACAGAAATTTCGTATGAGTTTCTCTCCACTTTGTTTGCAAAGAATTCAAACTGCTTACCTCCAGAACCTGGAACTACAGCAAGAGCATCTAGATTGAAGTTAGGGAATTTCCTTTCGTTGAATAAGGAATCGATAACCGGTACAGAGCCAAGTGTGTCGAATGTCACGGTAGTCTCTTCTTTTCCATATTCAAGAAGTTTTGTTGTCTCAGTTCTTTGAACAAGCCAAATTTTACCTGTCTTGATAAATGATTTAAGAGAATCCCAACTGCCAGCATATTTGCCGTTTGATGCTTGGTAAGCCAACTCTGCATCTCTAAGCATTTGCAATTTTTCGATAATTGCTGCTTCAGTTAATGCAATTTTTTTCTCGTCCTCCACTACATCTTCAACACCTTTGTAAAGATAGTAGCCTAGCCCAATTGCCACTAGGAGGAAAACCAAGGATAGTACTTTAGATAAATTCATTTGCTAAAATTTTTAAGAATCTGGGTAAGGTTGAAGGTTATAAATCGTGCTATTTTAAAGAATTATTTTCAAAATTAAAATATCCTCGCAACAATACTAAGTCCTCGAGGGAATTAATTCCCCAAAAGATTTGATGAAGGGCTTCATTAGGCAATGATCGGATTTCGTTTATGTCCATCCAGCTGATTTCTTCGATAATTTGAGAATCTGGATATAATTCAGGATCCGTACCTAAAGTCAATTTTCCACCAATTTTTTCCACACTAAAGAAATGTTCCATAGCATGAAGTGGTACTGCAAGGTATTCGTGGATGAAAAGATAAGCTTTTACTTCTATATCTAGGCCAGTTTCCTCTGAAAACTCTCGTTTTAAATTTTCAGATGCACTCTGACCAAAATGCATCCCGCCACCTGGAACTGACCATAACATCTTGCCGTTTCCCATCAAATGTTTGATCATCAGGATTTTTCCATCCTCGATGAGAATACCATTAACACGTGATCGGAGATGATTTCCAAACTTTGATTCGATTTCCTTGCTGATTCTGTCTTTTGACATTTACATTCGTTTGATGAGTAAAGATAATGAGCCCATGCAAAGGCCATCAGCATTGCTGAGTAAATATTTTCCTTTTGAGCCTACTTCAGGTCAAGCTGCCTTTTTTTCTAAGATGGATGATTTCCTGCGCATGAATCCAGAGAAAAAGCCAACGTTCGTGCTCCGTGGCTATGCAGGTACTGGAAAGACTTCTGTGATCTCTGCTGTAGTTCAGGCTTTGCCCAAACTATCGATGCGCTCTCTATTATTAGCTCCTACAGGCCGTGCGGCCAAAGTGATGAGTAACTACAGTGGGAGGGCCGCATATACGATTCACAAAATTATCTATAAACCCAAGGCTGAAGATGGTAGTTTGGGTGGGGGATTTATTCTCCAAAAAAATTATTACAAAGACACCGTATTTATCATCGATGAGTCTTCAATGCTTGCTGATGATGGTGGTATGTCTGGTAATCTACTCGGCGATTTGATCAGCTTTGTTTTTCATGGACAAAATAATCGTCTCATTCTTGTAGGAGATACGGCCCAGCTTCCGCCTGTAGGGTCTGAATTTAGTCCTGCGCTGGAAGCTGATTACCTTCTTAGACATTTTCGCCTTGAGGCAGACTTTATTGAATTGACCGAAGTGATGCGGCAGCGACTGGAATCCGGGATACTATATAATGCAACAAATCTCAGGCATCAATTATTGCAAGAAAAGCAAGTCATCCAAATCAGTACCATGCAGTTTAAAGATACTTTTAAAATGACCGGTGAACGTCTGGAGGATGGCTTGAGGTATGCTTACGATAAATATGAAACGGAGAATACGACGATCATCACCCGATCAAATAAGGCGGCGGTGCAGTATAATCTATATATCCGGCGGTCGATTCACTTCTTTGAGGATGAAATCAGCTCTGGGGATCTGCTCATGATCGTGAAGAACAACTATACTTACATGGCTGAATCCGATAAGGTAAATTTCTTGGCCAATGGAGACATGGCTGAAGTGATGAAAATCCGGTCTTTTGAAGAATTTTATGGGCTTCGGTTTGCGACACTTGAATTGAGACTCCTGGATTATCCAGAGGAACCACATTTTGAGGCGAAAGTGATTTTAGATACCCTTTATTCCCCTAGTCCTTCGCTGACGCGAGATCAATACAGAAGTTTGTATCAGCAAGTGTCGGAAGATTATGCAGATGTGGCAAGTAAAGTAGAGCGGAGAGAATTAATTAAGAAAGATCCTTTCTTAAATGCTCTGCAAATTAAGTTTGCTTATGCCTTGACTTGTCATAAAGCACAAGGTGGGCAGTGGAAAGCCGTGTTTGTCGATCAAGGTTACTTACCCGAAGATCAGGTGAACAAGGATTTTACACGATGGCTCTATACCGCAATCACAAGGGCCACAGAGGAATTGTATCTAGTGAATTTTGATCCTAGTTTTTTCGTGAAACCCAAGGAAATCGAGGATTCGGAGTTTTGAATGAGTGGGAGGTTGGAGGTAAAAGGTGAGAAGTTGTAGGAGGGAAGTGAGTCGTAAATGTTGTGAGTTGTAAGTGGTAAAATGTAATAAGTGAGATGTTGAAAGGATTAGTGTTAAGAAAAGCATTAATAGTGGTAAGTAAAAGTATTCTGGGTATGCTGAATATGGGAGCTCGAAAAATGATAACAGTATAACTGTGCCTCTGTGTAAATCTCTGCGTACTCTGTGGTTAGCGTTAAAAAATCAGTACTTGAAAATCGCTTTTGGCAAGGTATTTTCAATATAACTGGGAAAACAGGCATCTTAAACCTTTAAATTCCGTTATTTTGAAGTTGACACAAAAAATTGAATAGTAAGAAGACCAAATAAAATAAGCCGTAAAATCGAGCTTGGGGGAGATTTTCACCCTTTGATTTGAATATTACCCCTGCGAGATTCCTCCCGATTGCTATAGGGAATACCATTAAAAAATAAATTAAAACCATATGAAAAAATTAGGATTCTTATTTACCGTCTTTGCTCTGGTATTTGCATTTAATGCCAATGCTCAAGAACAAGGTGGCGCTGCCATCACCTTTAAAGAGAAATCAATTGATTTCGGTGACATCACTCAGGGAGACAAGGTAGAGCACATCTTTCAACTGACAAACACTGGTTCTACACCTTTAATTATATCTAACGTAGCTGCAACCTGTGGGTGTACTGTTCCTAATTGGCCAAAAGAGCCAATTGCTCCAGGTAAAACTTCAGAGATCAAAGTGACATTTAATTCATCCGGCAAAATGGGTAAGCAAAATTCTGTCGTGAGGATATATTCCAACGCTGCTGAGCCTATCGAAAAAGTATCTTTGATTTCAAACGTGCTGCCTAAGACCATGTAGTCAGAAAGTAAAAATTATAAGTAAAGCCTCTTGAGAAATCGAGAGGCTTTTTTTGATGCTACCTAACGCACCTTTCGCCATAAATTTGCTTACCAACTAAGTGATGTACTTCTGATATTTCAATAACACAGATTAATCATGATTATTGATTTCCAGGCAGTTGATCTGACTAGGTTATAGCTGGCTGTTTCGATCTGGCTGAAGTGTATAGGTGTTCCAGCATAAGATTTACAATTTTACCAACCCTCTCCTTGTAAAAACCTAATGATCTCCTTATGAAGTCCGTATCATTTCCTGGCCCATAGTGTGGCATATGCCCTGTATTTGGCGAAATCCTAATACGAGCATAGGGAATGTTGTTATAGATTTCCCAAGCTTGCGTCACAGAGATAAAGTCATTGTCGCCATGAACTACCAGAGTGCGCGCAGTAATCTTTTGCAATTGCTCATTCGCTAACGATGGATCATCATTCAATTTCCAAAAATTGTAAAATTGTTGTTTCAATAGTTCGCTTTTCTTTCTCCCGTGCAATGAATCGAGTTCTTCTTGATCAAAAAAAACTTCCCAGATTTTACTCTTAATCCAATCTCTAACCGGATCAGAATAGTGATGTTGTCCGCCTATTGTGATGATAGCTTCAAATTTTTCTGGCGCAATGGACGGAGTATAAAAAATCGTGGTTGTCCAATGTGTTGAAAAACCCATACAGAAGAAAAAGCGGTTCTCCTTATCCGCACTCTTCTAAATAAATTTGTGCTTTATAGATTTCTAAAAGTCTGACATTCCATGTCATAGTAATCCTGTACTAGGCCTTCAAAATATAGAAATGACATACCTTCACCACAAACAAAATAGCTACTATCTCGTTTTGATTATTCGCAGGTAAATGATGTTCTAATTTAGAAACTCATGTTTAAAATGAGCACTCAAGCATGAGTTAATCATTAATAATTAA
>NZ_MSSV01000038.1 GCF_002150505.1 Algoriphagus ratkowskyi | reverse complement strand
AATCCAGTCAAAACTGTATGGGGCAGAAATGTCTGTTCCTAAAAGTGTATTTTCATGATAGAATTCAACTTTGGTTAGTGTACCGTCTGCATTACTAGCATTAGAAGTGATAGTTAAATTATCTCCCTGTATAAATTGGGAGTTAGTGCTAGGAGCGGTGATGCTGACGAGTGGAGCAACATTGGCTTTTTCATGGACATTAATCTTGACAAGATCTGAAATCGTAGCCATTCCTTTATTATCAGTTGCTTTAGCAGTGATGGAGAAGTTTCCTATAGGAAGATTTGTCCAGTCAAAGCTGTATGGTGCAGAAGTGTCAGTTCCCAATAAAGTAGTTCCATTGTAGAATTCCACTTTAGAGATGGTACCGTCAGTGTCAGTTGCAACTGATGTAATGGAGATATTGTCACCCTGTACAAACTGGGAGTCTGTGCTAGGAGCAGTGATGCTGACGGTAGGAGCAGTATTTTCCGGGGTAGTTGACGCTTCCGTTTTCAGTAGGAGTATCGAAGAATAAGCTGGTACCACAACACTTCCAGAAAGAATCTTTCCTTTTAAATCTACATAGGTTCCAGACAACGGAATCGTCTTAGAACTTTTAGAATTATTGAACTCAAACATAATAAATTCATCAATTCCCATTTTTTTAGATTCATAAGAAGCAGGGCTTTTGGTTGAATTAGCATCGAGACCATAGCTACTCTTCCAAGATTGTAGGTCAATCAATCCATTTTTTTCAGGAACTTGGAGACTGAAGGAATTACTTTCATTGATAGGCCGAGAGTATATATTTTTGTCAAAAGTCCCCATTTGACCCAATGTGTTTACTTTAGATCTTACAAAGACATGAAGTTGATTTGAATCTTTATTCAAAAATTCATTGTTAGTTAAGGTGATATTTCGGGTTAGGTTATTGGTGTAGTCACTAGTGATAAAAATAGAATATCCGGCATTGAATATTTTGTTGTTGGTGATGGATACATTTCTTGCATTGTTTACAAAGATCCCTTTGCTCATCACATTACCAATGGTATTTTGATCTATGTCGATCCCATTAGCGAAAAGGTCAAGATATATTCCCTCCACGTAAGGAAAGTCAGTCGCACCGTATGGTTTTGTACCGTCCACTGCACCGATTCCGTTTACAATAATGTTATTAGTGATTTTTCTGTTGGTAAAAGTCGTGTTGGCAGGCCCTGTAAAAGTGTAGATCCCCCCACCGTCATCCTTAACGAAACAAAAAGTATCGATGAGATTATTTTTGATGTTTATGTTATTTCCGTTGAAGTAAATTGCATTGGAACCATTTTCCAAAAACTCATTATATTCAATTAGAACATCCGAGGTGGTTTCACTCATGAAAATTCCATTCCCTTGGCTGTCTGCGCTTTGACCCATTCCTGCGATCGCATGGATTTTGCTGAATGTGCTAGATCGCACGACCGTAGCCCTGTCATCCCATCCCAAGTTTATTCCTCCATTGAGTGCATTTGATATGTAAGAATTAGATACAGTCAGGTTTCTAGACATGATTGTATTGATTGCATTTTTTCCTACATACTCTAGCAGGCAGTTTTCTACTGTGAAGAATGTTGATTTATCAATATTGATTAAATTTTCATTACTACCCTGAATAGTAAGGTTGTTGAGTTTTATATGGCTAGCACTATTTTGTGTATTAATGATCCGATCTATCGTGGAAACTTTGATGTTAGCTCCAGATGGATTGCCTTGAAAATAAATCATCAACTTCTTAGTCGCTTTATTGAAATACCATTCCCCATGCTTATCTAATGTAGCGGGGTGGTTTTGGATAAAGAAGCCGTAGCCTATCGTGGGGCTATAAGCGCTACCAGCAGTATTATAGTTTACGCTACTTCCGCTGTGCCAGTTGATCACATGTCTGTCGATAATCCAGTTGTTTTTCCGAATCACTATTTCTCCTCCAGTCATACTAGATGGAGCTTGCAGTCCGCTACTACCGATGGAACCCCCGCTGTAAGAGTTGATTGTTAGATAACCACTGTTTGAAGCATTGTCATTTGGATACCTGCCCATAGCTTGAAGGACATCATTCATTACCACAGTAGACACTGAAGAGGAAACTTCAGGGATATAAGTTTCGTAAACATTACCTCCGAGTGAAACCCAGTCTTTAATTTCTCGGAATCCTGTTAAAACTGGATTTTCACCAGAGCCATAGTTTCCAAAAGATATCGGTGCACCTGAAGTACCGGATTTATTAATAATCAGTGTGCCGTGAAAGGTGTCACCATTTCGGAACATGATATTGTCTCCAGGTTGGAGGGAATTGAAAACTGAGTTCAATTTTTGAATACTTTTCCAGGGGCTATTTTGATTCTGGGCTTGTGCACTGCTTCGAGCATCATCGCCATAAGTAGAAGAGAAATAGTAAGTAGCTGCATTTGAATATGTGCATACTAGAAATAAAAAGGCATAGGATATCATCCTACCTAAATAGGTAACTAATTTTTTCATGGATTTGATAATCTATAAACAGTCTTTCGTGGGTGATTAACTGTATTATGTGTTTTAATATTATGTTTTATGGAATACGTGCTGCATTAATTGTATTGTATATAAAACATTAGGGTTGCCCCAATATTTAACAATGTTTTTAAATAAAAAAAATATACTAATCCTGACTTGTAATAAATAAGAGATATATCTAAATTATTAGTTTTAATTTTTCCTTTTCGAATTGGGGAAATTGATTTTTAAAAGTTGAAAAATGTAAATTAAGCGATAATTATTTTTTTTAATATTTATAATATTTTTTTACAATTTTATAACTAAAGTATAACACACTTACTGGAAAAAAATATTTGTATCCTAATCAGGCTAATAATTGATTAATTTGAATATGTGATAAGTTTATAGAAATTGATATCGTGATTCGTTTTATTAACCAATTTAATCGTATTTATGGTTTTATACTTTTTTTAAGAAAAAGTATAAATATTGAATAGTCTGTTACAAAAGTTAGGTTTGTTAAAGGTTGTATTCAGATACGGAATTAAAGGGAAGTGACAGATTTTCATTTAATTCTTGAAGTATAGATTAGCAGAATTTTCACTAAGAAAAGTTAAAAGGAATAATGTAAGTTATTAGTGATTCACCCTTAGAGGTCATGAATTTAAGCTTTAAAGGCCTATTTTTCAGCCAAATGTGTAAAAGTATTGGAATCAGCTTTATCTCATAAGTATCTATTCTTATACCTTACTATTGAAGATAATTTATAGAATTTTGATGTAGGTAGGGCTGGAAGTAAGGTTTGATAGAAGTATTCCTATAAAAAATATACTTATGTTTGAATATTTAATTTAATGATCTAAGTTCGAAAAATAGCTAGTATTTATTTGAGAACAATTGAGATCTCATTCGAGAAAATCTATTTAGGTCGTGATCTACTCATTACAAAATAAATCAAAACCAATTGAAGATTATAGTGGATGATAAATTCGTCATTTTCACTCAAAATATCATATAGCATAATATTTGAATTGACAAATTCATAAAAATTAATCTCAGCTGGATTAAAATACTATTATAAGATTTTGAAATACATATAAAATTATATATCATAAATATTTGTTAATTATTAACATATTTCAAATAGGATCAAATTTGTTTTACGACTTGCGTTAAATGTTTTTTATGGAATTTATTTAAATGATTAAATTTAGCAGGTAAGAAAGAATCCCTTAGTAGTGAGGCTCTTTCTTAGAATTTTAAAAATTATGATACTATCCTGAAAAGTGCGGAAATGCATATTAAAAATGGTTAAAATTTAAGATGGCTTTCAAACATAATCATAAATTGGTCTAAGATGTTCCTTGATATCCGGATTGGCATAATGCATTTTTAGTGAATTCGTTGATAGCTAAGTATACGGACTTCGTCACCACATCATCTCAAATATAGAAAAACTTGTTTTTGGTATATTTTATGACTTTCCAATTCAGGTTTTCAATGATAGTATTGGTGTAGATGATTTTACTTATTTCCATAAGTAAAGCCATCCATGTAGTCAGCTTTTCACTCTAGTTTTTCTAGCATTTGATAGCATAGCCTTATTTTTGACTCCACACAGCTTTGACTAGTTCAGAGCGAATTCAGCTGATTCATTGTTAGTAGCAATCGATTTTCTTCATGTAAGCTGCAAAGGCATATTATCCTTTTTGACCACATAAAGTCAAGCAAGTTTTGATGGACGATGCAGAATTGCTAGGTGGATTCGGGGAAAATCTATCTGATGGAATCCCTAAGCCTTACTGATTGTCCATGTTGGTGATTAAGACTTCCTGTTCACCTCTGAATCCTAAATCTGGCAATCCACATAGCCAGAAGGCTTCGGATTCGTTTTTGCCCAAAAATAGCACTAAAACATCCTTCTAGCCATATGTTCATTGATTTGTAAAATGTAAATGGTTTTATCGATGACTGTGGAATTTTTGATTAGTTTTTAGATTATTTTGTTACTATTTGTAAGTAAAAAATTAGTTTCAGTTATTTAAAAAATTAGGCACAAAAAAATGCCTCCATAAAGTGTTTGACTTTTAGGAGGCATATTTTAACCTGAATCTTTCTTTATTCTTTTATGAATTTTTTACTTGAAATCTCATTTCCGTTAGCGGTTAATTGTAGAATATACACTCCGTTTATCAAATTAGAAACATCAATAGTCAATGTAGATTCTTCTGTTTTGGTCTTGTATGTGCTATGAACGGTGCCATTCATGGATACAACCCTTAATTCAAAATCATAATTTCCATCTAAATTTGTGAAAATTACATTGAGGTAGTTTGTGGTAGGATTTGGCCCAATTATGTAATCCAACCTAGCATTTGGAATATCCTTTGCTTTTTGGGAAACTGCCATTAGCAGGACTTGTTCTGAGAAATAAGATTTGCCTTCAACATCGGTGATCTTCGCTACAAGTTTGTGATTTCCTTCTGGGATGTTTTCCCAGTTCAAACCTGTTGAATCTTTAGAAAGTTTACCTACTAAGTTATTGCCACTAAAGAGTTCGACTTTTTCAATTTGGGCATCATTCTTAGTGATTTCAAGTTCAATATGAACATTGCTTAATGCTTCAAATTCCGATTTTTCACTAGGTATTTCAATTCTGATTTCTGGAGCTGTGAAGCTTCTAAAATTTTTAGTAAGTGTAATATCCTTTTCAGGCATTTCAAGTTCAAATAGAGTTTGGTTATTAATCTTAAGTCCATCAATGCTCCAATGATCAAATACTACTCCTTGTGCTTCTTCTGTTTCGACCATGAAAACCAATTTCTCACCTGCTTTCGCTTCTACTAAATCAGTCTTAGCATTTACTTTGCCTTGTAGTTCATCCAAATTAGAGGATACTGCAATTCTATGATACATCATACCATTAAATTCAGGATATGTGATTTTAGTGGTTATTAGCCTTTCAATTTCACTTTGTGAGAGTTTTCTATCCCAGATTCCAACATTGTCAAGAATTCCTTCGAACCTTCTGAGGTTGGATGCATTTTTTAGTAATGAAGCTGACCCAATTGTCAATTCCATATCTGATTTAGTAATACTTCCTGAATATTGAGGAGATGTTTCGGGATCGATTGAATCTAAATATATACTGTACCCTTCTCCGGATTTGTAGGATGCGATTACTCGTACCCATTTTCCTAGGGGAATTGTTTTGGAAGACACCCAATCTGTAACGTATGGGATGTTTGTTCTAATTCTTATTCTATTATCATCCGTAATCGCCATGGAGTAAGTTTGGTTTTCTGACCATTCATTGGAAAATGTTTTACCTACTATTATGCTGGCCATTTGTTGACCATTACCTACACGGAAAATATCGGCCATCAAGGTGAATTCGGTAGTAAGATTGAGGCTCTGATTATGTGGTACACTAGATAGTGAAGATTTACCATCATACTTGTTTCCATTTTCAATAAAGCCACCTACTTGGTCGATGAGTTGGCTGGTGCCGTGGTTTTGGCCATGAGAGTCCTGTAGAACTCCTGATATATTGGTGTTCATCTCATAAAAGGCAACCAATCCTGATAGTAAATCTTTATTTGAAGCTGCTACCAGTGTTTTTTCCACCTTGAAAATTATAGAGTCAGAATTAATGTTTGATCCATTTACATTGAATGCCTTGGCTTTAAGTGAATATTGTCCTTCAGAAACACTTTTCCATGTATATGATGAAGTATTGCCATAAAGAGTGGTAATTAATGTGTCAGCATTGTGAAGCTCTATTTTTTCAATTTCTCCCTCAGTGATTTCCGATTCAATTTCAATATGCACATCGCTTAATTCATCAAATTGAGAATTTGTGGTTGGGGAAACTATACGTATTGATGAAGTTTCTTTTGCTACTCCAAAATCAGGATAGCTAATTTTGGTAGTAACAAGTTCTGTAATTTCTTTTAAAGTAAGCTGTCTGTTCCACATTCCTACATTATCAAGAATTCCTTCAAACCTTCTTAGGTGAGCTGCATCTTTCAGATAAGATCCTGAACCAATTTTTAATTCTAATTCAGATTTTACGATATCTCCTGAGAATTTAGGTGATTTTTCGGGATTTATATTGTCTAAATACAAGCTGTACCCTTCTCCCGATTTATACGTTGCGATTATCCTGACCCACTTTCCTAAAGGTACTGTTTGGGAAGAAACCCAATCCTTTACATATGGAGTATTTGTCCGGATTCTTATTTTATTTTCCTTAGTAATAGCAATTGAGTATGTCTGATTTTCTGACCAATCTTCTGATAATGTTTTTCCAATAATTATACTTCCACTGTTTTGCCCATTTCCCTCGCGGAATACATCGGCCATCAATGTAAATTCAGAAGTAAGGTTAAGGCTATTGCTATGGGGTACAACTGATATAGAAGATTTACCGTCATACTTATTTCCATTTGCTATAAATCCGTTGACGTTGTTGATCAATTGACTGCTACCGTGGTTTTGACCGTGAGAATCAATAAGTACTCCGGATAAATTTGTGTTCATTTCATAAAAAGCAACTAATCCTTGTAAAAATCCTGT
This sequence comes from Algoriphagus ratkowskyi, assembly GCF_002150505.1. Taxonomy (GTDB): domain Bacteria; phylum Bacteroidota; class Bacteroidia; order Cytophagales; family Cyclobacteriaceae; genus Algoriphagus; species Algoriphagus ratkowskyi. The sequence continues at coordinate 513 of NZ_MSSV01000038.1, read as the reverse complement.
GCCTGTTTCTGGAGCAAAATTAACTTTTTCACTAACATTGATCACTACAGGTGCTGACACAGTAGCGTTTCCTTTATTATCTGTTCCTTTAGCGGTGATGGAGATGTTTCCAATAGGAAGATTAATCCAATCAAAGCTATATGGGGCTATAGAGTCAGTTCCCAGTAAAGAAGTTCCATTGTAGAAATCGACCTTGGCAAATGTTTCCTCGGAGATAATAGCATCTGATGTAATGGAAATATTGTCTCCCTGTGTAAACTGTGAGTTTGTGCTAGGAAAAGTGATAGTCACTTTCGGAGCTTCGTTTGGTATGCTAAAGTGCATGGAATTGAGATTACCTAAGTATCCATTCTCACCGTAGTTATCTACAACATATTTTAGTGTATGTGTTCCTGCTGGAAGATTGATTCCCGCTTTTTTCACGGAGACCCACGAATCCCATCCACCGGTAGCTGGAATGATAATAGGACCTGTGACATCGATACCGTTGCATTCTATGTGGAAAGTACCCCC
>NZ_MSSV01000037.1 GCF_002150505.1 Algoriphagus ratkowskyi | reverse complement strand
GGTTTATCCAACTAACGCTATAACCGCCTTCGACAGCAACTTCGATATCAACATCATCAGTACGATACATTCTGCCAATATTCCCTGCGTCGGTATCAAAATAGCCTACACCTTGGCCGCCTAGGTCATAATTTTCGGCTTCAACTGTTCCAGGAATTGTCGCTGCCTTTCCTCCAAAAGGAGAGCGGGATTCTTTTTCACCGATTTTAATATTGACAACCTCTGATACAGTTGCAGCTCCTTTGTTGTCGGTCGCTTTAGCGGTGATGGAGAAGTTTCCAATAGGAAGATTAGTCCAGTCAAAGCTGTATGGGGCAGTCGTGTCAGTTCCCAGTAAAGATGTGCCATTGTAGAAATCGACTTTGGCAATTGTTCCATCGGTGTCAGTTGCAGCTGATGTAATGGAGATCTTTTCACCCTGAATGAACTGTGAGTTTGTGCTAGGAGCAGTGATAGTCACTTTTGGAGCCTCGTTAGCTTTTTCAGTTACATTAATCACTACTGCTGCTGACACAGTAGCGGTTCCTTTATTGTCTGTTGCTTTAGCGGTAATGGAGAAGTTTCCAATAGGAAGATTATTCCAGTCAAAGCTGTATGGGGCAGTAGTATCAGTTCCCAGTAAAGAAGTGCCATTGTAGAAATCGACCTTGACAATTGTTCCATCGTTGTCGGTTGCAGCTGATGTAATGGAGATCTTTTCACCCTGAATGAACTGGGAGTTTGTGCTTGGAGCAGTGATAGTCACTTTTGGAGCCTCGTTAGCTTTTTCAGTTACATTAATCACTACCGGTGCTGACACAGTAGCGGTTCCTTTATTGTCTGTTGCTTTAGCGGTGATGGAGAAGTTTCCAATAGGAAGATTATTCCAGTCAAAGCTGTATGGGGCAGTAGTGTCAGTTCCCAGTAAAGAAGTTCCATTGTAGAAATCGACTTTGGCAATTGTTCCATCGTTGTCAGTTGCATCTGATGTAATGGAGATGTTGTTAGCCTGAATGAACTGGGAGTTTGTGCTAGGAGCGGTGATAGTCACTTTTGGAGCCTCATTTGCTTTTTCAATTACATTGATTACTACCGGTTCTGAAACAGTAGCGGTTCCTTTATTGTCTGTAGCTTTAGCGGTGATGGAGAAGTTTCCAATAGGAAGATTATTCCAGTCGAAGCTGTATGGCGCAGAAGTGTCAGTTCCGAGTAAAGAAGTTCCATTGTAGAAATCGACTTTGACAATTGTTCCATCGGTGTCAGTTGCATCTGATGTAATGGAGATGTTGTTAGCCTGAATGAACTGGGAGTTTGTGCTAGGAGCAGTAATATTCACTTTTGGAGCCTCGTTAGCTTTTTCAATTACATTGATCACTACCGGTGCTGACACAGTTGATGCTCCTTTATTGTCTGTAGCTTTTACGGTGATGGAGAAGTTTCCAATAGGAAGATTATTCCAGTCGAAGCTGTATGGCGCAGAAGTGTCAGTTCCGAGTAAAGAAGTTCCATTGTAAAAATCGACTTTGGTAATTGTTCCATCGGTGTCAGTTGCATCTGATGTAATGGAGATGTTGTTAGCCCGAATGAACTGGGAGTTTGTGCTAGGAGCAGTAATAGTCACTTTCGGAGCCTCGTTAGCTTTTTCAATTACATTGATCACTACCGGTTCTGAAACAGTAGCGGTTCCTTTATTGTCTGTTGCTTTAGCGGTAATGGAAAAGTTTCCAATAGGAAGATTATTCCAGTCGTAGCTGTATGGGGCAGAAGTGTCAGTTCCCAGTAAAGTAGTTCCATTGTAGAAATCGACTTTGGCAATTGTTCCATCGGTGTCAGTTGCATCTGATGTAATGGAGATGTTGTTAGCCTGAATGAACTGGGAGTTTGTGCTAGGAGAGGTGATGCTTACGGCTGGCGCAGCATTTTCTGGGGTAGTTGACGCTTCTGTTTTCAATAGGAGTACAGAAGAATAAGCTGGTAACTCAACACTACCAGAAAGAATCTTTCCTTTTAAATCCACATAGGTTCCAGACAGCGAGACTGACTTGGAAGAGTTGGAATTATTGTACTCAAACCGAATAAATTCATCTATCTCCATTTTATCGGAGTCATAAGTAGCAGGACTATTGGAAGAGCTTCTATCTAGCCAGTAAGTATCCTTCCAAGATTGTAAGTTTATCAACCCATTTTTACCTGGAGTTTCAAGTCGGATGGTATTATTTTCGTTGACAGGCCGTGAGTAGACATTATTTTCAAAAGTACCTATTTGACCTAAAGTGTTATCTTTGGATCTGACATAAATATGAAGTTGATTTGAGTCTTTATTCAAAAACTCATTATTCTTCATGGTAATATTTCGGGTTAAATTATTTGTGTGATCGCGGGCTATAAAAATAGAATATCCAGCATTGAATATTTTGTTGTTGGTGATGGACACATTTCTTGCATTGTTTAAAAAAATCCCTTTGCTCTTCACGTTACCAATAGTATTTTGATCAATCTCAATCCCATTAGAAAAAAGATCAAGATAAATTCCCTCAACATAGGGTAAGTCAGTCGCACTAAAGCGTTTTGTACCGTCAACTGCACCGATTCCGTTTACGATAATGTTGTTGGTGATTTTTCTATTAGAAAATGTTGTGTTGGCAGTTCCTGTAAAAGTATAGATCCCGCCGCCGTCATCCTTAACGAAGTTAAAGGTATCAATGAAGTTATTTTTGACGTTGATATTATTTCCGTTAAAGTAAATTGCATTAGAACCACACTCCAAAAACTCATTAAATTCAACTATAACATCCGAGCTGTTTTCGCTCATAAAAATTCCGTTCCCTTGGCTATCCGAGTTTTGACCCATTCCTGGCTTTGAGAAGATTTGACGGAATGTATTGTTTCTTACGACAGTTGCTCTATTGTCCCATCCCAAGTTTATTCCTCCGTTGAAGGCATTTGTAATTTGGGAATTAGATACATTCAGATTCCTAGTCATCACTGAATTTATTGCAAATTTACCCACATATTCGAGCTGGCAGTTTTCTATGATAAAGGAAGATGATTTCTCAAGATTAATCAGGTTTTCATTAGAACCCTGAATTGCGAGATTTTTAAGTACAATATGACTGGCACTGTTTTGTGTATTGATGACCCGATCCACTGTGGAAACTTTGATGTTTGCTCCAGAGGGATTGCCTTGAAAATAAATCATCAACTTCTTGGTCGCTTTATTAAAATACCATTCTCCATGCTTATCAAGTGTAGCAGGATGGTTTTGGATAAAGAACCCGTAGCCTATTGCTGGACTATAGGAACTACCTGCGGTATTGTAGCTCACACTATTTCCCCCGTGCCAGTTTATCTCATGTCTGTCGATAATCCAATTATTTTTTCGAATTACTATTTCTCCTCCAGTCATACTAGCTGGAGCCTGCAGATCGCTACTACCTAAAGAACCCCAACTAGATGAGTTAATGGTTAGATATCCACTTTTGCTGGCATTGTCATTGGGATACCTTCCCATAGCTTGTAGGACATCATTCATCATCACTGTAGAGACAGAAGATGAAACTTCAGGGATATAAGTTTCGTAAACATTACCTCCGAGTGAAACCCAGTCTTTAATTTCGCGGAATCCTGTTAAAACTGGATTTTCACCTGAGCCATAGCTTCCAAAAGATATGGGTGCACCTGAAGAACCGGATTTATTGATAATCAGTGTTCCGTGAAAAGTGTCACCATTTCGGAACATGATATTGTCTCCAGGTTGGAGGGTACTGAAAACTGAGTTTAGTTTTTGAATACTTCTCCAGGGTGTATTTTGATTCTGGGCTTGAATGTTGCTATGAGAATCATCGCCAAAAGAGGAAGAGAAATAGTAGGTGGAGGGGAAAGCGTCATAACAAAAGATGAAAAAAAATGAGAAGAGTGAAGCTTTTATTAGGTTAGTAAGAAGTTTATTCATGGTTTAAAGGATCAAGAAATAGAATGACGAAGCGAGAATTATGGTTGTTATTAATTTTAATTCTGATTTTATAGTACTATTTAAGAGAGATAAATTATGTGCTTCATAGAATGAAGAAATATTATACTCAATTCAGCTCTTATGTACTTAATTAGAAGGTTTTATTAAGGCAGTAGTATTAAATATTATTAAATCTGATTGACTATAATAAGACATTGAGGTTATTATATATAACACCTTCAATTGCAAATAGATTGTTAAGCATTCTTGGTATGTTTTGTAGTTAAAGAATTGTTAAATCCCTATTGAATATTTTGGTCTGGCAAAGTCAAAATGAAATTTTGTTTACATAAGAATTTTATCTCTTTAAAATAAACTATTCCACTATAGAAGTCTTTTCAAAATTGGAGTATTAATACCTATAAATTGAATAAAACGCTGGATTTGATAAGGATATATGATGAAAGATAAGGATTAATTGTATTATTCTAATTCTCTAAATTTAAAATAGGATTAATTATAGGTGATTATCATTGAGTTATAGCGAAATTTCAATTGGATTGATCCAACTTCTTTTCTATGACCATGCCAAATTTAAAATTCATTTTGATGAGCTTTAAATGACAAAAAAGTGTAATTCACATAATAAAAAATGCATATAGAAATAAAAAATCTAATGGAGCTTTAGTTTTATATTGTACAAACTGACCTTTTTAGAACCATTTTGAGTAGGGAATACCCAATAAGTAACTTTAAAAATGCATTTTGAATCATTTATTTAGTTGTTTATTTGACTCGTAAAGTTTGTCTAATTGCAAATGTTAGAAATACGGGTAAATCTTCGAAATCTAGTGCAATGATGTATTTTTGAGAAAAAACTTAAATCGAGTAGTTATGATTATTTCATGATAAATAGAATTCGAATTTTGTATTATTTCTATATTTACAAAGAAAAGTATTTTCAGTTAAATGAAGAAATTAAAACATGGTGATTTTCCTAAGGACTTGAAAAGTTATAAAATATCAATGTGATTAAAGAGATAATACTTTGAGCACTATTAAATGAAATATTTATTTTAGTCCGTTGAGTGACAAATGGTAGGGGAGGGCAAAGCTTATTAAATCTTTTGTGGTAGTATTTCTGCTACTTTTATCGGATTAAGAGTTAAGCGAATTAACTTAGATAGAATAAATAAGAGAGTAATTCTTTTTTTTTTCGAAGAATTCAATTTGATCGCGGTAGAACTACACCAAAGCGGAATTTCATCTCGGAAAATCACCTATACTTTAAATATTTCATCGGAGATATTTGAGGGCAGAGGATATTATTCTTCTGAAGATCCTAAATTTTTTAGTAAGGGATATGTGTTTTAAGTGCTTATCATATGAATTTAGTGATATAAAGAGCTTTGAAAATCGCTCAGATTGAACGAGATATCCTAAAAACCTTAGTTTGTTTTTTTCATGAGTGACAACACATATTCAGGTTCATGAAAGATCATCAGAGCTAGTCTGATGTTGAGAAAACGTGATAGGACTTCAAAGTATACAGAATACATATTACAACTATCTCACCCGTAAACTCACTAATTTAGCTTGTGAATGCGAATTTCTTAATGTGGAAATTAAATAATTGCATCAGGTGATTAATGGAATACCCGGGTAGTGCCAAACTCACAATTGAGCTTTGAGATTGTGGATTTCAATAATCAGGGCCTCGGATTACTAAATTGATGTAATATTAGGGACTCCACAGAATTATCTGCAATAAGTATCAGAATTATGATTACAGATACCAACCATGCGCACAAGTAATCTTAAAATCTCCGTGACAGGGATTTCAAAGATTCAAAACCTGGCGAAAAGTTGGTTTTCGACTTTACCTATGTAAAGACACTTCAACGTTGGCTATACCTAACCATCATCATAGATTTGGGATAGAAAAATTATCGGTTGCGCGATGAGTGAGAATTTGCGAGCCTTTTGCATGCAAAATGCTGCTTCCAAAATAGCAGACAAAATGAGGCCAAAAATTCTATTATAACTGTATTATCAATCTAATGGGGGATTCGATACGCATGTAAGGAATTTAAACTCAGTGAAAAACTTTTAAATTAAACCACAATTAGAGAATAATTGCAAACTGCTGGAATCATGAAGTGGTTGAAAGATTCATCAAAAATTGTCGTATCTGAATTGATTAATCTTTGTACCTATGAAAACCAAGTATATGCCAGAACAGAATAATTTACGCTAATAGAGTTATGGTACAACCAATAAAGAAACATTCCAATCTCAACTACATCAACTCTGAACAATTAGGGCAAGCAACAAAACACAAATCCTAATTAACAATAAGACCCGAAAATATCAAATGAATTTTCGAGCAGACCGTGGGTGGCGTAATATGAAATGAATTTTTAAACAAGTTAAAAATTCATTAACACACTTTTCGATATAGTTTAAATAATGTTATCGTATTAGGTTACATATCTTTCTAAAAGAGAAAGTTGCAGTGATTTTTCTTATTTACAGTTCATTAGAATTGTCGCTTAAGTCATGGCAACCAGTGATTTTGAAATATTCTACCAATCTAAAAATATTGGATCCTCTACTTCCAATAAAAATCTCACCATTCCTAGCAATTTCAAGTTCAGTCAATAAATCTATTCCATGCTTACGTTTTGACTCAGGAGAACTTTTATTAAAGGTATCTTGATCATGACCGGTAGAAATTGGGTCGCTTAAGGTATGAATTTGGTAATTTGGAAATTTTTCTTTTAATTCTAAAAACACTTTATAGTCATCTGTCATTAGAAAAATCGTCTTTATAGACGGATTTAAAACACTCAGTTTTTCAACGTATTCTTCCACTTCATAAGGCCTATCTTCCATTGTAGCTGCAGCAACCTTATCTCCTCTCCTGATATGAAACACAGCATAGTTTACTAAACTCTCAAGATTAAGTTTTTGCTTTTTATCTTCAATTGCTTGAGAGGTTTCTGTATTAAATTTCCAGAAATCCAATAAGATTTCATTCATTTGAAGAATAAATGCTTCTCTATCTAAATTTCTTTGATGAAAGTTGAATAGCCTTATATCATCGAATACCTCAAACATTAACTCACTTTCAACTCCTAGGAGCTTTTTCATACGTTTAAATGAATAGCTCAATAAGTTTTCTTTAAAGATATTTTTCTCTTTGCTTTTACCAATAAAAAGTTCTAATGCTTGTTTGGTCAATTCAGAAAATCTATTTTTTCTGAATGCATAAGTGAGTGGGTTGATAAATCCTTTATAAAGAAATAAAAGCTTAGAAATTTTAGGATCTTTATATTCTTCAATTTTGAAGTAGTCATTTAACCCCTCATTATATCTAAAATTCCAATAAGTTGAGATGACGCCGATTGATAAATTATTTTGCTTAGCATAATTGATTGCGTAGATCAAATTATTTATTTCTGACCCGAATCCTCTTACAGTAAGTATCCAAACAAGGTGTTTCTTATGATTTTTGGTAACTAAATCCGACATCATTTAATTTTTTAATAGAATAGCTTGTGACTATTCCTTTCAGGGGTGAGTACTCTTTTAATCGCAAAAACATGAAAATTTTATTCAGTCGGCGTAGTTAAAGTATCAGTTATTCTTTTCTTTAAGTAAAACAATTGAAGAATAGGGTTGAATTTCAATTTTTTCCGAGAACTTATTTCCCATTATATCAATAAACGTACCTAAAAGTGAAATGGATTTAGGGGTTATAGAGGGATTATATTCAAATAATATAGGTGATTTCAAATTACTACTATGTGAGTTATCTGTTTGAGTTAGCGCAGATTTTTTATCTAATCCGAAAGTAGTATTCCAAGTTAGTAAATTAATTTGATCTCTATTCTTATTAATTTCCAAAAATATAGTTTTAGGGTTGCTTAGTGGTTTAAATAATGCGTTTTCATCAAATTCCCCTAATTTGGATAATTCTTTAAAATTTGTTCTTATATAGTAGTGAATCTGAGATTCAGAAGTAGCTATAAATTGATTTTTTTTCATTACTATATTTTTACTGTAATCCTCCAAATCATCACTTCTTAAGTAAATAGAATAGCCTGTATTTATTATTATATTATTGAAAATTTTTATCTCATTTGCATTATTTAAAAAAATTCCTTTTCCTTTTATATTTGCTATCGTATTATTTTCTATATCAACTTCAGTAACAAAAGTATCAAGATATATTCCTTCAACGTAAGGGAGGTCAGTAACGCCATACGGTTTTGTTCCAGAGACTGCCCCTATTCCATTGATAATTATATTCCCAATTATTTCTCTATTTACAAATGGTGTTTTTAATGGTCCAGTGTATGTATATATTCCCGCTCCATCGTCTTTCACAAAACAAAATGTATCTATTAAGTTGTTTTTTATAGTTATATTGTCTCCACTAAAATTTATTGCATTATAACCTGAATTTATAAATTCATTCTCTATAATTAAAACATTTGAAGTTTTCTCACTCATATAAATAACTTGACTTTGCATTTCTCCATTTTTACCCATTCCAGCAAAATTAAAGATATTTTCAAATGAGCTGTTTTTGATTTTTATGCCGCTATCATTATATCCTAGAAATAAACCTCCGTTTAATGAATATTTAATTGAAGAATTGGAAAATTCTATATTTTTTGTAGAAACTGTATTTATTGCATTTTGCCCAATATATGCCAAATTACAATTATTGAATGTTATATTTGATGTTCCGTTTAAAGTGATTAAATTTTTATTTGAACCCTCAATATTAATGTTTTCAAATATTATATAGTTTGCCGTATTTTGTAAAATTAGAACTTCAGATAATGTTGAAACCTTAATATTATCATCTGTAGGGTTTCCAGAATGATATATTAATAATTTTTTGCTATTTCTGTCAAAATACCATTCTCCATGCTTATCTAATGTGGAAGGATGGTTTTGAATGAAGAACCCATATCCAATCATTGGAGCTATTTCTTTATCATAATCAATGTAATCAATACTATTAGTTTTTGTTGCTCTTATTTTGTGCCTATCGATAATCCAATTATTCTTTCGAATGACTATTTCCCCTCCAGTAAAGTTCTGAGATGGTTTAAAATTAGAGCTTTCAATATGCCCATCTTTGTAAGCATTTATGGTAAGGTAACCACCATCGTACTCATTTAAATTTGGATATCTACCAAGTGGATGAATTTTATCATTAAATAATACTGTATTTAAAGAAGAATCTAATTCTGGAATTTGTGCTTCAAATAAATTTTGTCCAATTGATTTCCACTTAGTAACATTACGTAATCCAGTTAGTTTTGGATTATCACCAATGCCGAAGCTCCCGAAGTAAATAGGGGATTTAACCGTTCCTGATTTAATTAATAAAATGGTTCCATGAAATTGGTCACCATTTTTAAACAAAATACTATCTCCAGGTCTGATGATGTTTAAAAGAGAATTTAATTTTTGAATAGTTTTCCAGGGTGTTTCAGGATTTTGAGCGTCTTTTAAAGAGCGATTATCATCTCCGTTGGAGGATGAAAAGTAATAAGTGCCAGATTTACCTGTAGCACTAGTCATTAGGAGAAGGATAATAATAATCAGTTTGCGTAACACCCTTAGTCAATTATATTATTTTATAAAATACAATTTCAATTCAAATATTTTTAGAACTGATTTTTATTTAATGAGATCTTCAATAAAATTGTTAATAGATCTATTATTTTTCACAGGAATTTTTGATTCAATATCTCTGAATTTCTTTTTTAAAATGGTCGAGTCAGAATTATTTTCAAAAATGATCACATTATTTTCAGTGAAATATTTATTTCTTTTCACAAAAGGATTGTTTGTTATTATTTTTGTCTGTGAACTTAAAGCTTCAAAACATCTAATTGTGATACCCGATTGTGCAGGATGTGCAAAATCTATTGTGAAGTCAGATTCATTTAATACCCTTATATATTCTTTGTAAGGAAGTGGTTTAAAAGATATGTGTTTCCAAAATTTAATGTATAACAATGGATTATTTATAAAATTTTGAAGAAATGTAATTATATTTTGTTCATATATAAATACAAAAATATTTTTTTCATCTAAATTCGACAAGACATCATTAATATACTTTAAACGATCTGAATGGTTTCTTACAATAGCCGAGATTTTGTAAGTTGAAACCTTTTCATCATTATTTTCAGGCATTGAAGAAAATAATTCTATGATTGGAATATTATGCTTATCACCATCTCTATAATCGAATGTATAAAATTTATCAACATCCTTCAACCATTTCAATGGAGCGTCAAAGTATTTAAATGAATCAAAACTATAGCCAATTACCTGTGTAGATACTTGTTTAAGAGCTTTTAGTAATGATGGACTTATTCCTCTTCCTTTTATTATCAGTACTAAATCGTAGGTATTACCCTCTACAAAATCTTTTAAAATTTTCTTTTCGGTTATACTTCTTAATAAAGGAATTTTAAGTTTACCCATAATTTTTCCAAATGTATTATCTGGATATTCATCGTTGCTAACGACTACATCATAGTTATATGATGCCAAGGTTTTACTTAAGTATTCAGAATAGAAATAAAAAGATTGAGGGGAAATGAGTAAACATTTTTTTTGAGTTATTTTATTTTCCATTTTGTGTAGAAGTACTAAATATTTTAGATATCGATAATTTATTTATATAGACCTTTATTTTTCATTTCATTAATCGAATTCTGATAGTTGTCTTCTTGTACTTCTTGATTTTCGACCCAATTACAAAATATTTTAATTCCTTCTGAAAAAGAAAATTGAGGAGTGAAACCTAAGATATTTTTGATTTTTTCTAAATCTCCATAATTATGTCGTATATCACCTTTTCTATAATTTCCTGTTATGTTAATTTTAATGTCAGAATTATAGTTTTCCTTTAATAGTCTAGCTACGGTCAGAACATCTATAGGCTTATCAGCACCTACATTAAACACTTCGTAATCAGCTTCTTTTTTTAATAATCCTAATAAAGTGGCGTTTACTACATCTTCAATATAAACAAAATCTCTACTTTCTTTCCCATCTTCAAAAATATTTAGATTGTTATTATTTTTAATTTGAGTGCTAAAAATTGATAAAATGCCTGTATATGGATTAGACAGGGATTGTCCTGGTCCATATACGTTTTGATATCGAAAAGCTACTGCTGGAATTCCTAACGATTTCCCCATCGTTAGAACCATCTGTTCTTGCACTTGTTTTGTTATACCATAAATAGATGTTGGATGAATTTTGGAGTTTTCATCTGTAGGTACTAATTCTAATTTACTATTACAAATAGGGCATTTGCATTCAAAATCTCCCTTTATCATATCTTCATCGTTTCTCGTAACAGGATAGACGAATTTATGTTCATTGCATAGATATTTGCCTTCACCATAAATTGCTCTAGAAGAAGCAACCACTATTTTCTTAACAGTATGGTTTGAATTTGTTAGCAGATCTAACATTAATGAGGTTCCACTAATATTAACATCAACATATTTTTGAATTTCGTACATTGATTGACCAGTTCCAGTTTCTGCAGCCAAATGTACTATTGCATCCTGATCTTTAATTGCTTCTACCCAATCACTTTTACTTGTTACTGTTCCTTTTATAAATTTTATTCCAGAATTTAGGATGGATTGGTATGTAGAAGAATCTTTTTCAGGATTTGCCCCATGTATTTGCTTAGATAAATTATCCAATACCGTAACATGATACCCCTGTTTAGTTAACTTTAACCCTAAAGTAGAACCTATAAATCCGGCTCCACCTGTTATCAATATATTTTTCATATTAAAATTTTCTAATTTTTTATTTATATAGTATCCCAATTGGAAGTTTTAAATTTCCCGCTCCATAATTTGGTAAAGATTAAATCAGGAAGAGATATAGATTTTCTTTTTTGTCCTTGAATAGTATTTACGGCTAGAAGAATTTGATTAGCTAGAAAATCGTAGTTGTATTTTTTAATTTCCAGATTCGCATGTTCAGACATACTTGTTTTTTCAGCAATGCTTAAATTTATATACTTCAAAATTGCCTCAGTAATTTGTTCTTTGTTATAAGGATCGAATGAAAAACCATTAATGGAATTTTTCAGGAGTGTGTGTCCGGCATTAATCCTATCACTAAGGATGACTGGTAAACCTGCTGCCATAGCCTCATTGACAACCATTGCCCATCCTTCCATATAGCTAGGTAAAATAAATGCATCTGACTCTGCAAGCAATTCTGCAATTTGACTTGTAGACTGATTTCCTGTAAATCTGACTTTTCTTAATTTTTGATTTTTTGTAATATTTACTAGATTATCATGTTCTGGTCCATCACCTACAATTACTAATGAGTAATCAGGATTTGCCATCTCTACATTTTTCCAACAATTTAATAATGTTTCAAGGTTTTTAATAGGAACCAATCGTGCAATGCAGATTAACTGTTTTGTATCATGAAATTGGATTTCTCTTTTTGTTTGGAAATAATTATTATCTATACAGTTTAATCCATAATACAATTTTTCCTTCTTTATTTTCCATTTTGCATATTCTAAATCATAATCCGTAGACGGTACTATGATTGCTTCTGCTAAATTGGTTAAGCTTAATTTTATGTGATTCACTAAGAAATTTCTTTTGTATAGTGAATGTTTTGAGTCATCAAATACTATAACTTTTTTATTCCTTTTATAAGCCCATCTCATTCCAATGGCCCCCGATGTAAAAGCCGTAGGTCCGCATATTAAAATATCAGGGTTCAAATGATCAAGATGCATCATTATTTTCTTACTGACGATCTTTGTTGATAATTCGCTAAATTTTTCTGTTTTAAATAAACAATCCCACCATTCTTCTAAATTTTCAGAACTATCGAAGGAATAAGCTGATTCTTGGCCGAAAATTTCAACTACATGTATCTGAATATTTCTTTTTAAGAAAAAATTTTGCAAAAAGTATAATCTGCCTCTCCAGTAAGCTTTGAAATCATTATGTAAAAAAACTATTTTCATATTTATAATTAATTTCCTATATCAATAGTAAATTACTTGTGCATTAATTTTTATTCAATTCAATTAAAAATTTATCTTCAATCTATATATATTGGTAATAATTAAACTATTCATTCTATTGGCAATATGTTAATTTCTAACTTTATTAGTTTAAGATGGACGACTGTAATTATGGAAGAAGCCTAAGATTAGTTAAAATGCGCACATTTAATCAATCACAGTAGTAGAAATTTACTTAAAGAAATTTGTGATTAATAGGAGCACACTCCTATTAATCACTAGGCTATTATAAGACGACTCTTTTTTGTTGTTGATCATGATAATTTATAGTTTCAACCGTATTTTCAATATTTTGTTTGGAAGAAGCACCGAACAATATAGACTCGACATTTGGGAGATTACTCACATATTCTAATGCCTCACCAGCTGGAATAGCGCCTCCACCTAGTACTTGCATGGCAATTACACGGCATCTTCCTTCACTTAATATTTTTTCGTACGCCTCTTTTCCTCCAGACATTCTAAAATTAACTTTGTTTATGGAGGCACAAATAATTGGATTTTTAATTCCTCCTTTTTCTAAAACATCTAAGAGCTTAGGTAGATTCATAGTTATAAATCCAGGTTCAGCATTATATTTTTCCTTAACATGTTTTGCGAAACCTATGAGAAATTCGGTCATCCCCAACCCTAATAGAAGATCTGTTATAACGTTTTGTAGAAAAATCACAGGAGTGTTTATTCCTTTAAACATTTTCATTTCTGCATCAATCATTAACTCCATGATTGAAATGAAGTCTTTAGAAATATAAGCCATTCCTCCTTTTAGAAGAGAAGAAACAAAGTTTCCTGGTACATATTGTTTTAATGTTCCTGCTATACCAAGATCAGTAACTGCATTGGCATATTTATGCGCATATGGCATGCAGGGATATATTTTAAAGTCCTGATATTTTTTAGGATCTTTTCGGATAATGTCACAAATATTCGCGATTCTATCATGAGTTGTACACATGAATGTATTTATGCCTGAAGCAATCGCAATATCTAATGTTTTAATAATTGCAGAATCATCCTTAAATTTAATTGATTGAGCTCGAGATTTTTCGTCTGAAATATGATTTACAGCAAAAAACTGATTATCTCCAAAAATTATTCTTTCCATGGTATTATAAGCTAGATTGATTTTTGATTAATGAAATGGATTTATCAGTTTTCCAAGCACTTTCAAATGAATTGATATTGTTTTTTGTCTCACCGGCAACTGATTTTATGAAATAGTCTATCTGAGCTGAATATTCTTCACCTCTCAAATAAAAGTCTACTTCTTCAGTGAGATCCGTTACATATTTAACATTCCACCCTTTAGAATATCCTTTGGGAAATTTATCGCCTTTGTAGTAAACCTTTAATTCATTTGCATCAGATTCAATTTTCCCTTCTGTACCAATGATAGTAATTGATGTGGACATTTTTCTGTAGGTTTCGTCACTCCAATTCACAGAAATCACTCCCGAGACTCCTAATTCTGTTCCAACTAAAGCATAGACAGAATCATCAACGTTTTTCGAGTATATTGATTTAAGGATAGAACCTTTGCACGAATTTATTGGTGAGATAAGATCGTTAATCAGATCAATAACATGAGAAGCATAGTCCATAAGACATCCTCCTCCTTCAGATGGATCTGATCTCCAGTTTTCACTCTTTTTCTTAATTACAACCGGACCGTAAGCTTCGCCTAGAAAATGAGTTATTTCTCCGATGGAATTATTTTCGATTAGACTTTTGACTTCTCTAAAGGTTCCAACAAATTTGTTGTGGTATCCTACTTGATTTACAAGCCCAGTTTTTTTAGCTAGAATAGTCAATTCATTGCTTTCCATTGGGTTAAGACAGAATGGCTTTTCAGCAAATACATGTATACCCCTCAATAAAAGTTCCTTAACCATTATAAAGTGATGCTTTGTTGGAACTGCAACGAATACTGCATCAGGTTTAGTGATTTCTACCATTTTCAGGTAATCAGAAAAACACTTATATCCACTATACCTTTCAAGAACATCAACCACCATTTTTGTGGTATCACAAACTCCTACTATTTCTACATTCGGATGCGCTCCTAAGATTGAAAGATGGGATAGACCCATTTTTCCTGCTCCGATCAAAGCAATTTTCGTCATTTTTTAATTCAATTAATTTTTTTTAAGAAAGCCACTCAAAAGTGACTTTCAAATATTTAATTCGTGCCAAAATTCGTTATTTGATATTTGAAAAGCAAATGTCTGTATTTAAAAATTTTGTAAATTTTATTTACATAGGTTATAAATGCCATCATATTTCTTTAAAAATACTTTTGATACATTAAGGATGTGTTTCTTGAATAGAATCTCCTCAATGATTCAAATGAGATTTCACTTGTTTGCGGACTATTTTTTCAATTTTATTTTTTCAAAGTTATTGATTTTTTGCTTTGTATTGCTCAATTACACTTATAGTGCATCCGCCCAACCCACCGAATTTTTATTTAGTGATAGTTAATAGTTTAAGGTATAAGTTCTTCAATTTCTAAATAATTGTTTCCATGACGAGAACGAGGACAGGCTAAAGCTATTGCTGTGGTTTGAATCCTACATTTTCCACATGCATAAAGGAGTGCTCATTGCTTTGCGATGTGTGGCTCTGTGTGATTTTGCAAACAAGTAATTTTTACTTCCCAGCTCTACCGACTTGATGATATTTACGCTTATTTTTATAGGGGTATGGTACTGGATGCAATTTTACTGAAGATTCTTTTAAGAAACGCTTGAGAATTTTTTCCCTTTAGTCAGGTAAATAAGGCTTCCATCACTGGCCAGGAAAGATTGAGACGATAATTATTATTTTCTTTCGTACTGATTTGTTTTCCTGGCAGTGTGTCCCCATTTCAAAAAAGATTTCCTATAAATACATGTTCCAGCTATGCTCTTGCTTTATGGTTTTCTAGGGCTTTATAAAATTTCCGAGCTGCATATGCCCAGTATTTCAGTTGTATAACTCCCGGATGATTTGCATAGTATTCAAAAGAAGCTTACCCGTTCTGCGAAATGAGCCTTTAAAGATATCCTTTGGTGCAGATGTCCTTCACCAGCGAGACATATTGGATCTCTAACGTTTCATTCTCTTTCTTAACCAGCCGTCCAGTGTGGAAGCCACTATAAAAATGTTTCTTGATTGAAGAAGTGCATCTCGGGGTCGAGTAGTAGATGATTTAAACATTTGTTAGTTAAGATGGAGGCGAACAAGTCATACTCTAAACTGCTTTTATATTCAGACGTGAAGGAAAAAAGGGAAACTAGCCTTCCTATATTTTGGATAATTTTTTTTTAGGATGTATTGGCGGATCATGTAGCTGCCAGATATATAGTTAAGCTCTGAGAAGAATTCTTTGCCAATGCATTTCTCCCTTGACTTCAGGATACAGCTCGAAATTTTATTCTGGGAGATGTTCGAGTACTTTAATTCTGACCGTTTTTGGGGTATAAAAACGGCCTGTAATGATTTGATTTTTCAAAGTCTGTTAGTGTAGACCTTAACTCTACCTCCTTTTTACTGCCAAATTTTGGACGAATAATGGTTGTAAAGGTCAAGTTTAAATTTTCCTCCAAATAATTTTTTATTAATTCTCAAGGTCGTAAAGCTCAGATAGTAGCAAAAATGAAATCCGTTTATTAGTACTTAAAATACATTAATCCAGTTGCTTACGTGCCATAATCAGGGTTGAAATAATATTATAGTTAAATAAAATCACTTTTAGTAATCCCTACATGAAACTTAATAAAATGTATTTCAAACAAAAAAAAATGTAATTCATCTTGAATATCGAGATTTTTTCCCCTAGTTTTACATCAATAAATGTAAGAGGTTTTCAAACGTCTCTCTGGTCATTTTCAAATCAATATTATATTTCACATTATGGCTACTACTATTTCAAAACTTGGCAACATTGACAGCTTTTCGAGTAGTTCTGATTTCATTTTAAACAGGTATTCTGTCAATCTTTTTGATACCACTCAGACGATAACCAAAAGGTTATTTGAAATTATTTCGGTGAGTATTTTTCTCATTTTAATTGCAAGCTGGCTGTTTCCAATAATCGCTTTGATTATTAAGATGGAATCTAAAGGACCTGTTTTTTACAAGCAATTGAGGCATGGTCAGAATAACGTTCCATTTCTTTGCTTGAAATTTAGAAGCATGAAATTTGAACCGCAGGGAGATTTCAAACAAGCCACCAAGGGTGATTTGCGGGTAACTAGAGTTGGTGCTTTTTTAAGAAGCAGTAGTTTGGATGAGTTACCTCAGCTATTAAATGTTCTAAGTGGCGAGATGGCTATAGTAGGACCGAGACCTCATGCAGTTCCTATGAATAGAGAGTTTGCTGAAAAGATTGAGAATTTCATGTGCAGGCACATGGTTAAACCAGGTATTACTGGATTAGCACAAGCAAAAGGGTATCGAGGTGAAATTAAGGATGCTTTTGATATGAATGCCAGATTGAGATTGGACCTTTTCTACATCAAAAATTGGAGTTTCTTTTTTGATATTAAAATCATCATGTTGACATTCTATAGTTTAATTTTTAAGAACAAAAATGCTTATTAATTAATGAGATTGATCTCCTATTTTAGTTAGTCTGAATTAGATTCGGTCCACTTTGGAAAAACATACTTGCTCCCTTAAAGTGTGAAAGTTCATAAAATGGTCGAAAATATTTAGAAAAATTGGGTTACAGACTCCAGAAGTACCTTACAGTTTCAAAGATGACTTAGCTCATTCCAAGTTGTGCCTTTTAGGTTGAATATTTCTACCTAAAAGGCACTTAGTTTATTCAGAGAATTCGAAATTTTTCAACTGCATTTTTAAAAAAAACATATAAATTGTTGTGGCTTAGATTATGACCACGTATTTGTTAGAAGTGTTTTTTTTTACCTTAGCCGAATTGGATTATTCTCAGCGGATAAGCTCATCGCGCTAAACTTTTTTTGATAATTTTCATGATGCCTGTATCTGGCAGATCTTAACTGTAGTACTCGTTTTAAGGAGTTTTTTAATTTGTTCTTCGATCCATTAAATCCTAGGTTAGGAAGCAAAACCAGTCCAGTTAATTAAGCAGTTAGGAACAAAAAATTTAAAGGTGCCATTATTAGAACTCTACGTTCATTTTTATTCCTTTACTAAGAAAAAATGAATGACCAATAAAAACGATCTAGACGTTTATTGATTTAGGTTATTCTTAATGTTCCTTGAAGATTTGATCAGGTTGGATTGGTACAGCTATTTGAAAAGTAGATGCAATGACTAAAATAGGGATGGAGGAAGTTAACTTTTAAGTGCTTTCCCTGATTACCAGAATAGGTTTGATTGTCCGATGATGTGGTTGATGTTCATCATCCTCTGAGTTAATTTCTTCTAAAATTAGATTTGCAGCAAGTTGCCCCATTTCAAAAGAAGGTTGAGACATGGTCGTCAGAGAAGGAGTGACGAATCTGCATATATCATCATTGCCAAATCCAGCTATTGCCAAATCCTCAGGCACGCTTATTCCTAGTTTTCTGCTTGCTTCTAATGCTCCAATAGCTAATATATCTGCGAAGCAAAACAGTGCATCAGGTTTATCTTCCATTTCCCAAAGCTTAATTAAGGCATTTTCAGCAGCCTCAAAAGTAAAATCACTTATTTCCAGTATGAGATTTTGGTCAAAATGAAGGTCGTTGTCTTTATGGGCTTCTTTAAACCCATTTAGACGGTCTTCGCATACTCCGAGTGAGATGGGGCCGCTTAGATACGCGATTTTTCGTTTCCCCCTATCTATTAGGTGCTGAACCACTTCTTTGGAACCGTTAAAATCATCAGTAATCACCTTCGAAGAGTTTATTTCTGAACACACTCTTTCAAAAAGTAATACAGGAATACCCCTGTCCATGATACTTTGAATGTGATTGTAAGTATTTGTCTCTTTTGAAAGAGCTAACAAAATCCCGTCCACGCGACTATTTGCCAGTGTTTCTACAATTTCAACTTCCTTTTGAAATGACTCGGCTGATTGAAAAATCATCACTTTATACCCTTTATCATAAGCCACATTCTCAATACCTGATATAGAATTGGACCAAAACTGCCTGTTGATTGTAGGAACGACTACACCTAAGATTTTTGATTTTTTACTACTCAAACTACTAGCGAGGAGATTGGGATGATAGTCCATTTCTTTAGCCATCTCCATGACAGCAAGTTTTGTCTCCCGCTTGATATCAGAAGATCCCCGAAGAGCTCTTGATACTGTAGCAATTGAAATGCTTAGCCTTTCAGCTATATCTTTAATTGTGGTTACTTTCTTACTCATAAATTGCCTTCCTGTACTATTTTTCATTCCAAGTTAAGTAAACTACTCTGTTCATCAATGTTATCTGTGCTCTCCTAGCTTTGGATTTACAGCATTTTAAGATTTATAGATTTATTGAATTCTCAATAAATCAGCTTTTATCTTATAAAGAAGACAATTGATAACGTTACCGGAAACGTTTACAGTATAAAGTTTTGCACTTATGTCATTGATAGATATTTTATTTCGTTTTCACTTTGTAAATTGGTGATCAATTGATGATATGCCCATGATTTATAGAATAGTTACTTTCCTGTTAGTCTCATTTTTCTCTTTTCAGTTATCTTATGCTCAACGTGTATTAATTGAAGCAGAAAGTTTTGATGATCCAGGAGGATGGGTTGTCGACCCACAATTCGTTGAGCAGATGGGATCTCCCTATCTAATGGCGCATGGCATGGGAACACCAGTTGCAAACGCACATACTAAGTTTAAACTTGACGAGGCAGGAGAATATCATATCTGGGTTCGTTCCAAGAATTGGGCACCTGGTGATTGGGAGGCGCCAGGGAGGTTTCAAGTAGCAATCAACGGACAAACTTTGCCTGAAACATTAGGCACAACTCCTGGATGGTCTTGGGAATATGCAGGTAAAGTAAGTCTTAAAGCTGGTGCTACCGAAATTGATTTGATCGATCTAACAGGATTTAATGGTAGATGTGATGCTATATTTTTTAGTACTGACGAATCTACTCCACCACGTGGTAATGCAGAATTGGCTACATGGAGGATGAAGGAGTCAAATGAAGCTTCAAGTCCAGAGGAGGTCTTGGAGTTTGACTTAGTAGTTGTAGGTGGTGGCATTGCAGGATGTGCTTCTGCTATTGCTGCGGCTGAACAAGGATTGAAAGTTGCGTTGATTCATGATCGTCCGGTTTTGGGTGGGAATGCTAGTAGTGAGATCAGAGTGCACACGTTAGGGATTTACGGTCATTTCGAAAGGATTCTCAGAATGCTGGATACCGAGCATTATCCTAATGGTTCTCCAGAAGCATATCAGGATGAAATTAAGAGGCATAAAAATGTAGAAAAATATGAAAACATCCATCTTTTCACCAATTGGAGGGCCTACGATGCCAATACGAATGGAAATAGGATAGAATCAGTAGATGCTAGACATACTTCTGAGGGTAAAAGAATTCGCTTTGTAGCACCGAGATTTGTTGATTCTACCGGAGACGGTTGGATTGGGTTTTGGGCAGGAGCTGATTTCATGTATGGTAGAGAATCTGTCGACACCTATGGTGAAGCTTATGAGGAATGGGGAGAACTCTGGTCTCCAGAAGAAGCTGATGACTTTGTGATGGGTTCTTCAGTATTATGGAGAACTGTGAAAGCTGATGCTTATACGGATTTTCCGGAAGTTCCCTGGGCAGAAGAAGTAGCTCAATCGCATGAAGCAACCGAAGGAACCTGGAAATGGGAACTTTCAAGGTTGGATCTTCATCAGATCGATGATGCAGAAGAAATAAGAGACCACATGTTGAAAGCAATCTATGGTTCCTTTGCCAATGCTAAAAAGACAGAAGCTTCAAAAGACCTTAAATTTGAGTGGATATCCTATTTGATAGGAAAGCGTGAATCCAGAAGATTGGTAGGTGATTATATTTTCACCTTTAATGACGTGACCGATTTACGTAAATTTGAAGACTCTGTCGTGATGGAAATTCGAGAAATAGATGTACATTATCAGCAAAATCTAACGGATGAAAGCAAGCCTGACTTCCTTTCTGAGGCGATTTTTTACAAAACTCCACAGTATTACATTCCTTATAGATCTCTTTATTCTAAGAATATTGACAACCTATTTATGGCAGGGAGAAATTTTAGCTGTTCACATATAGGATTAGGTGGACCAAGAGTAATGCGAACCACAGGTCAAATGGGAGCTGCAGTAGGAATCGCTGCGGTCATTTGTGAAAAATATGGGATAGACCCACGTGAAGTTTATACGGATCACTTGGAAGAATACATGATCTTGATCGAAGCACAAAAGACTTACAATACGATAGCTCCAAAAAAGTGAAGTCTTTCAAACTTGTAGGCTTAGCGCTACTTTGGCTGGGATTGGTAGGGAAGGAGCATAATCAGAATCCTCTGTTTTTCGAATTGCCTCTGCAAATAGAGGATTCATTTGAGAGAATTGAAATGGCGGAATTGATGGAGGAGGGCTTTATTGAGCCAATTTCCATAGCGTTGAATAGAGATTCTGAAAGACCATTATTCTATGAATCAACAATTAGGACTACGGTTTGTGACGATGAGATTTGTGAGATAATGTACATTAAACTGTATTGGGACCTGGTCGGTGACTATGTGGGGTATGATACTGTAGCGACGCATCCTTTGACAAAATTTGATCACGAGCCTTTTACTGAAAACGATTATAGTAAACTTCATGAATTGCTGAACAATGACGGCTCAATTCTAAAATTTAAGCAAAAGAGTGAGTTAATAGACAAGGAGAAAATCAAAGCTTCCGATGTCGTAGATGGAACTACAGGTGCGACGGCATTAGAGATAAAGGACGAAGTAGTAGAAGGCGCACTTTATTCATCTTACACGCTTTGGCATTTGTCACATAGTGGTAAGATTAAAAATATGATTAATGAACATACTGAAAAGCTGTATGACTCCTCATTAAAGAATATATTTATTGCTTCAGGAAGGACTGGTTATAAGTATTTTGTGATTCAAAGATTGACAGATCAGGATTATATATCTGATACAGATTTGTGGACTGGTTTTTTGATTAGTGATATTCCATTAGCAAAGAAAAAAATATTAAATAATATTCCTAATCTATTATTAGATAAAGAATCTATACAACTTGAATTAGCAGCCTTGTTTTCATCACTGGATGTGAATTCACGAACTGTTTTATTAAATAAATTTCAAGATGCTCAGTTTGTTTATGAATCGGCAATAGAGGAATTGTCAAAGAATATTTATTTGATGAATAAAAATCAGACCAACGTATTTTTGACTCTTATAGAAGGAGGTTTGTTTAAGGGAGATTTGCTCATTTCTAATTTGAAAACAGCTTATAATAACACGAAATTTGCATACGGATATTTGTTAGAAGATTTTATAAAGAATAATTATGAGGATTAACCCTATGAAATGCTTTTTCATCTTTTCTATTTTAGTTAGTTCTTATTGTAATAGTACAGCTCAAAATTTGAAATTGCTTGACAAAGCTGCTCCTCAGTTTGAGCTGCTTTCATACAGTGGAGAGGGGTTTAGTCTTGAAGATGCGAAGGGAAAAGTCATTATTTTAGATTTTTGGGCAACCTGGTGTGCTCCGTGTATTAAAGCATTTCCTGCTATGATTGCCGTAGAGAAGAGTTTTTTCTCTGATAATGATGTGATTTTCCTTTATGTAAATTCTTTAGAAGTTAAAGGTAAAACAACCGATAATGTCTTTGATTTTCTTCAAAAAAGAGGTCTGGATATTAATTTTTACAAAGACACTAATGATGTTGTTTCAAAGGCTTTTAGTGTAACTGGTTTGCCTGTTAAAATAGTAATAGATAAATCGGGAATCGTTAGGTATATGGATTCGGGATTTGCTGGTGATAACCAAGAATTAATTGCTAAATTAACTAACGAAATTGAGCGTCTAAGATAAGTATTAGAAAGCATTTATTTTTTAATATTTTATAGATATTAAGTCTTTATTTAAATCCTTTTTTAGAATTCTCTCTTTATTATTTTGTCCGTCACTAGTAAAAAATAGGTGGTTTACAAGTCGTTGTATCTTTCCATTTTCATTGAATGAATTGAATTAAATTGGATAATGCTGAAAAGCCCTAATATATTGAATTTTCCTATTATTTTATTGCTAAAAAATCTCTTATTATTTTGTCATTTTGGCAAATGATAACCCTTCCGATAACGTTTTCACTGTAAAAATTCCTACTATCTTAAATTTGTTTTCATCAATCTATTTTAGCGCCGTATATTAGAGAAATGTTTGATGGGGTAGATATATAGTGTCTATAAAATTCAAATAACTAATAATCCAAAATAATAGTAAACTAAAATAACCTGATTTATGAAAACAAAGTTATTTATGCTTTTTTTTAGCATATTCTGTTTTCAGATTCTACCAGCTTTTTCACAGCAAACGACAGTTCGTGGGAAAGTATTAGATGAATCTGAACTGCCACTTCCAGGGGCGAACGTATTAATAAAAGGTACGACAGTGGGTACGGTTACCGATATGGATGGGAATTTTACTATTAACGCTCCTGCTAATGAGTCCGTTATAGTTTTCTCCTATTTAGGATACCTATCAAAGGAAATAGTAATTGGTTCTCAAACTTCTTTTACGGTAAGGCTTGAGCCTGACTTGAGTGACTTAGATGAAGTTATTGTAGTTGGTTATGGTACCCAGCGTAAAATTGAGACTACTGGAGCAATAGCATCTATCAAAGCAGATGAGCTGGTTCAGACTCCTATCGCGAATGTTGCTCAGGGATTACAAGGAAGAATAGCGGGTGTTCAGGTTGTTCAGAACTCTTCCGCACCAGGAGGAAGTGTAAGTGTGCGTGTAAGAGGAACTAACTCAATAAGAGGTAGTTCAGAACCTCTTTATATAATTGATGGAGTACAGGTTTCTAATGGTGGTGGAATAAATGATTTATCCCCGCTGTCTACTATCAATCCAAATGATATTGCATCAGTAGAAGTACTTAAAGATGCTTCTTCAACTGCTATTTATGGTGCCAGAGGTGCTAATGGGGTAGTAATAGTAACTACTAAGCGTGGTACTTCAGGTCGAACTGTGGTGACTTATGATGGTTATTATGGAGTTCAACAAACGGGTAAACAACTAGATATGCTGGATGCATCTCAATTTGCTGAATTAGAGAATGAAGTTTACAAGCGAGTTATTTTTGATAATCCTAGCGCAGAAGGTGTAGGCACTAACTGGCAAGATGTGATTTTTAGAGATGCGCCTATTCAAAGCCATCAACTTTCTGTAATGGGAGGGAATCAGAAAACGCAATTTGCCTTATCAGGAAATTTCTTCGATCAAGAGGGAATATTGCTCAATTCTGATTTTAAGAGATATTCTCTAAGAATTAATTTAGACCATAAAATTAATGACAGAGTAAAGGTTGGAACAAGTATTCTTGGAAGCCAGAATATCAATAATTCCATTCCAACTGGTTCAACAAGTTTGGATGGTGCAGCAATCACCTCAAGTATGGTAGGTGCGGCTCTTGGAGCTCCTCCAACTTTACAACCTTTTGATGAAAATGGTAATTTTTGGCCATTCGCAGACCAAGTTGAAGGAGGTTATAGAGAAGTTGTCAACCCGTTGGGACTTTCTGCAATCACTAATACAACTTCCACTCAACGGATTTTAGCTAATTTATTTGCTGAATTTGAAATTGCGAAGGGGCTAACGTATAAGGCTACATTTAATGCAGTTCTTCAGAATGATTTAAATGATTATTATTCTCCGCTATACATAATAGGTAAAGGCGATATCAATTCTAACTCAGGAACAGGTAGAAAGATTAATAGAGATTTGAACACGCTACTACATGAAAGCATAATTTCTTATAGTAAGAGATTTGGTGATATTCACTCCCTGAAATTTACCGGTGTGTTCTCAACACAATCAGATCAATATAGAGTTAATCAGATCAATGCTTCTGGTTTTCCAAATGATGCGACCTTAAATGAAGCACTTCAAGTTGCTCAAAATATTACAGCCTCGAGTAGCAGACAAAGTGAGCGTCTAGATTCCTACATGGGAAGAGTTAATTATGGCTATAAGGACAAGCTTTTTGTTGATTTGACAGCTAGAACTGATGGATCTAGCAAATTTGGACAAAATAGG
>NZ_MSSV01000036.1 GCF_002150505.1 Algoriphagus ratkowskyi | reverse complement strand
ATCCAACAAGGTGTACAGGGTTATCTTACAGAAATTGAGGCTTGGGAAAACTTAAGTGATTACTGCTGCCAGTTGATTCAAAACCCAGAGAAACATAATCAAATGAGGCTTGCCGCCAGAGAGCGGGTCATAAACAATTTTAGTATGAAAAGAATGGTGGCTGAGTTGGAAAGGGTTTATTTGGAGGTGATTGGTTAGTTGTTGGTTGTTATATATTGGTTATTGGTTATTGGTTATTGGTTGTTGGTTGTTGGTTGTTGGTTATTGGTTGTTTGTTGTCCCGATAGCTATCGTGAGTTGTTGTACTTCGACCTCGCTCAGGATGACATTGTTGGTGGAGGTTTGCTTCTCTACGGGGGACAGGTGTTTGGGATTGGGGATTAGGAGAGTGAGAGACTGGAAATAGAGAGATTGAGAGACAAGATTGGGAGTTAGGAGATTAAAGATTGGGGTTAGGGCTGGTTGATGATTTGTTGTAAAAAGCCCAGGTATTGCTGGGCAACTTGATCCATTCGAAAATGTTGGGAGGTGAATTTTTTGGCGTTTGTGCCTAAGTGCGTCCTGAATATGGGATCAGCTAAAAGTGTTTCTATTTTATGACAAAAAGCATCTACAGAGCGGTCTGGAACTAAAAGACCTGTTTCTCCATCAATCAGGCATTCTGCAATCCCTCCTACTTCAGTAGCAACGGTAGGGACTGCAAAGTAGGCAGCCTCTAAGACAACTCCTGGCAAGCCCTCTGTATCTGAAGTAAGCACAAGAATATCCGCTGCAGAAAGATAGGGAGAGACGTCTTGTTGGTAGCCATAAAAAAAGATTTTAGATTTGAGATTTGAGATTTGAGATTTTATGGAAACGCCCAAGGTACCATCTCCGACTATGATGGCTTTTATATTGGGGCGGGTTTTGGCAAGTTTCTGGACAATTTCGATAAAGCGATCTGGACGTTTTTGAGGAGTAAGATTTCCAAGAAAAAGTAGTATCTCATCTTTTTCTTCAAAACCTAAAGATCGCCTTGCCTCCTCTCTACTCAGTGCATGCTGAAACTTCATAGGATCAAAAACCCGATGAATCACCCGGCTTGGTTTTTTGAAATCATAATGTTGAATCATTGATTCTAGAGATGCTTTAGATACTCCTATGCAAGCATCAAATTGAGACATAATCAAGTTCTTATAAATCAATTTTGAAACTAATCCTGGATTCCAGAATACCGCATCATCTATCCAACGAGCAATCCAGCAAGGTTTACTTTTAACAAAGTGTTTTGCCGCTACTGCATACTTCAACGTGCTAGATCCATTGCAAAGGACTATTTCTGGGTTAAAACGATTTACCACATCAACCAAGTTGATGATCAATCTTGAATCAAGTCCTAAGGCACGTTCTGAGAAGCTATTTTTAATTCCATCTAAATTGTCACAATTCATGGCTGGCATATGAACTGAGGACTCTTTCAAAGAATCTTGATATAGGTAAACGACTTTTACTTCATGCCCTAGCTTGGCAATAAAATAAGAAAGCTCAGAAATAAATACCTGAGCTCCTCTTAGAATTGGTTCTGTATCTAGAAATAAAATTCTCACTATTTTAGCTCAAGTAACTGCTGATAAAATGCTTCAAACTTGGAAGTGATTGTTGGTAGAGAATAGGTTTCAAGTATTTGCTTTTTCGCTGAATCTATCATGCCGTTCAACTCTAAAGTTTTCCCTTCCAGAATTTCCTCAACAGCTCTTATAAACATTTCCTCCTTCTTGACTGAAATTAGATATCCCGTTTCTCCAGAAATAATTACCTCCGAAATACCACCTACGTCATAGGCTACGACCGGAACTCCATTGATCATAGCTTCCAGAATTACTCCCGGAAGCCCTTCAATTAGGGAAGGTAAAAGTAAGGCTTTTGCAAAAGGTAAAATTGCTGGAACGTCTGTCCTTATACCTGCAAATACGATACTTGGATCAGTGCTATGTACTTCCTCAAGCTGCTTTTTCAATTTACCCTCTCCTACTAAAAGTAATTTCACATCAGGATAAACAAGTTGGATGTGCTTGAAAATTCTAATCAATCCCTCATGATTCTTTTCTGGAACAAAACTCCCAATATGAATAAGAAAGAGACTTCCTTCCAGCACTTGCGCTATATCTTCAGGAAGTGTGGGTTTCACTTCTGGTGAGTTTACGCCAATGGGAAGTGTAGCTATTTTAGTTTTTGGGAAGTCAAATGTTATCAAAAAGTCAGCCTTACAAAGTTCCGAAACCGATGCAACGCCATCGACTTGACGCATTAGAAATCTATTGTAGCGCTTTTGAAAGATAGATTTATGAAAAGCAGAAATCAAGTTCGCATTTCTAAATACTAACTTAGCTTTCCATCCAAATGCTAGCTTTGAGCTAACGGCATACTTTAGCGTATCTCCTGCATTTGCTTGAATTATATCTGGTTGAAATTCTTCAATAAGAGTTGCTAGCTTTTTCCATGCCGTGAAATCCCAAAATCTTTTAGCAGAATTAGCAGCTATACAAAATTGCTTTCCTGCAAATGGTAAAGTTGCTGTTCCATCAAATAAACTTACCAGCATTAGCTCATGTCCCCTTTGTATTAACTGATCGGATAGCTGAGCTGCAAAAACTTCTGCACCTCTGAGTTGAGGTTTTTGGATGAGTTGGAGGATCTTCAAATCCCTAAAAGCTTTAAATAAGTCTCCTCATATTGCCTTACAATCTTACCTATTTCGAAATGCTCGGCAGCATAATTAAAAGCGTTCTGCGTGCGAGTATCCCAATCATCCAAAGCAACCGCTTCCTGCATTTGCAATAACAAATCTCCTTGATCTCCCACTCGGTGAAATAAGCCCATCCCCTCTTTGATACATTCTTTATTCTCAGGAATATCGGAGCAAATTATTGGAACCTTCGCCATCATCGCTTCTATCAAAGAACCTGGCAAGCCTTCGAAGTACGTCGGAAAAACAAAGAAATCAGCTTGTGCAAGTAATTCATCAACGTTACTTACAGTACCCAACAAATCCACGGATTCACCAATTTCTAATCTCTCAATTTCCTTTTCAATTTCTTCTCGATATGGTCCATCACCTGCAAGAATCAATCGGTCATTTGGTCTTTCTTTTAGAAGCTTCGCAAAAGCAGGAAGTAAATCCTTATGCCCTTTTCGCTCGATTAATCTAGCCACGCATAACCATATGCGATTTGAGATTTTTGATTTACGATTTACGAGATTCATAGAACTCCAATCCTCCATACCAAATTCTTGAATCTCCGCTCTTGAATCTTGAATTTTGGTTCTTGACACTAAAAACTGCCGCCTGTCACCCTGAGCGAAGTCGAAGGGCACTGGCAACTCCCTACCCCTATGTACCACGACCGCCTTCTTCGGATCAAGACCAATTGTCTTACGATGGGAATCAATTAAAACCTGCGAATTAGCTATCATCAAATCGATCTTGCCTACGGTCATACGGTCTAGTATCTGTACACCAAGAAGAGAAAGTTTTCCTCTAAACTTCAGCCCATCATAGCGCCGCTTTCTGTAACTGTTGTTCACCAAGCTATTGACGATTTTGACCTTGCTTTGAAGGTGACGAGCAACCATATCTGATCTAAATATGCTAGAGTGAACGATGACAGCTTGTTCTTCTTGGACTATGACATCCACTTTCCTTGCAATTTCCTTAAAGCGATTTGAGACTAGCAGATCTAGGCTTATTACTTTAATACCTGCCTTCTCATAATCCGAAAGCAAATCATGTCTACCCGCAAATAGCGTTACAAAAACTGGTGTGAATTGTGTAAACCTAGAAGTAATCGCCAATAAACTCTTTTCAGCTCCTCCTGTTTGAAGGGTGTCTAGGAGGTAGAGAATGGTCAATTTAGGCAAGATCAATAGTTTTTCCTTTGACGCCTCCGTAATAGTGCAACAATGCTAAAAATATCAAACGCATATTTTTCCAACCATAGCCCAAACCGTATCTATAACCATAAAATGCCTTAAGGATCCACTTCCCAATTAACTTCCGTTTCATAGTATTTAAGGTCAAAGAATCTGAAATGAAGAGAAGATTTCTTAGACTATAATACTCTCGATTTAGGTTTGATTTCTTTTGGTATGCTGGTCTGGCAAAGATAAGTCTCCCTGATTCCTTTCGAGATTCCAAAAAAAGTCCACAATCCACTACTAAAGCAAAACCTTTTCTACTTGCTTTCAAGCAGAAATCTAATTCTTCAAAACCAAAAAACAGGTCTTTATCCGGGAATATTTTAGCTTTTACAACATCTTTGGATACGATCATGCACATACCTCCTGCTATTGTATCTACTGGTATCCATTCTTTTTTTTCCAATAACCGAGTTTGGATTCTTTTGATTACTCCTTTCTTGCGATCAAAGAAATGTCCCACTGCTCCTAATACTCCACAATAAGGATTAACATCACGAATTGCGAGAAGCCTTTGGAAACAATCTAATCTAAATGGCGGGTCATTATCATCGCCCCAGTAGATCCAGTCGGCTCCATCTTCGGTACAGAGTTCCAAACCAACAGCAGCTGCTCCCGCAGGACCAGCATTATACCCCATGCGATGGTACTTAATCCGTGAATCTAATAATGAAGCGATCATATGATCTGTTCTTAGATTTTCAGAATTATCAATAATCCAGAGAATTTCTGGAGGATGCGTTTGCTCAAAAACTTTAGCAATCGTGTCCTTTAGAATTTCCGGCCTATTATAGGTAATTATAAATCCTCCCAGACTAATCATAATTTAACCTCTTGCGGATATAGTTTTTTTGCCAAAGGTGGCACCATTGAGATGAATAGACGAATTAGCGTTTTTGCTTTTAAGGGTTTATAGGAAATCGCTTTCAACAGATGCTTTCTTGCTAAAGAATAATTACGAAACCGCATGTAATTTACTCCAATAATCTGATGGTAAAGATACTTGACATGGTCTGAAAGTGTGGTTTCATGCTTATCTAAAATGATCAATAGGGAATCAATCATATTCTGAAGATTTTTGGATCCTCCGGTAGATGAATCATAATAGATTAAGGTAATCTCTGAAATTACTCCTCCTATCACTCCTTTCAAACCAACGCGATGAAATAGTTCTGTGTTCTCGGAAAACTTCATTTGTTCATCATAGCCTCCAACTTGCTCAAACAAACCTTTGCTAATGCAAAATGTACCCGGAATTTTACTGTGATATTCATCTTGTATAGGTATTAATTCTTGTAAATTCTGGCCTGATATTCGACGAATTCCCGCTTGCCAAAAATCTCTTTTGGAATCGGATTCAATCGCTTTATTAAATTGTGCTAATGCAGATGGAATTAATTCATCATCCGAATCTAAGAAAATCAACCAGTCGGACTTAGCCTGAGTCGCTCCCGAATTTCTTGCTGCACTGACTCCCTGATTTTGCTGATTAATTAATATGAATGAATTAGCTTTCTCTAATTCTGAAAGTATGGCATGCGTGCCATCCGTACTACCATCATTAACAACTATCAATTCAAAATCCAAATAGTCTTGCCTAATTACAGAATTAAATGCCCTTTGAATGCTATTTTCCACATTAAAGGCTGGAATTACAATAGAAAATCTATTCACCAAAGATTCGCTTATTACGTTCAAATGCCAAAAGTGCATTCATATAATTAATCCTAAATGCCTTAAGTTTCGATCTAAGTATTGCAAAAGTCACCTGATTTTGCAGTGAACTATTTCTCGTAGGAAAGGTTTTTATAATTCCTTTGACAACCATCCAAAGCCGCCTCCATAAATAATGCTGGAAATTCCTACTGGAATCCATTTGGTCAATTTCGTAGGTATCTAGCAAAGGAAAGGAAGATGCAATCCCTCTTTTAAGATTTAGATAGTAGCTCCACTTTAATCGATGGTTTTCGATATAATGATCAAATCTAAGTGCTGGCTCAAATGCCAAATCATATCCCAATAACTGGACTGCATAGCACAACTCTACATCACCACCGGAACTTAATCCGCTCCCCTTTCTATCTGACAAAACGGACTGAAAACCCTTTTCTCTTAATTTCATTAACGGAAGTCGTCGAATAAAACATGACGCTCCATAATGATAGCTACCCTTAGCTTGAACACCAGCTTGCTTACCAAGCGTACCAACTGCATAACTGTGGGCAAAATGATCAAACCAAATCGGCTTTTCACTTTCAAAAACAGCCCTTCCAAGTCCACCAAGAATTCCAACATTTGGATTTCTTTTAAAAAAGTCGTTTCCTATTTCCAGGTAATTGCTTTCTAAATGGTTGTCATCGTCGCAGAAAAGTATCAATTCATACTTTGCTTCAGCTATTCCTCGCCAGCGTGCATGGCTCAATCCTGCTTTCGCTTCATGGATAAGTCGCCAATCAATTGTTTTTCTGCTAAGGAATGTTTTTGCAAATACTGAGGTCTCATCAGTAGAATTATTATCCACAACAATTAACTCAAATGGACTTCTAGTGTCTTGTATCAATATGGAATCCAAAGTTTTTGATAGTCGATTAGTTCCGTTGTAAGAACAGATAATTATAGAAATCCCTGAATTCATCTAATGAGCCTATTCAGAATACCACCCGCCACTGATCCGTACCTCAAATGGTTCAATTTCATTTTGGAAGACCTAAATATCTCCCTGCTGATTCTATTTGCTACCAATTTAGATGGTATAATTACCTCTAAAAAAAAACGTATCCGCGGTTCAAATTCTTCCAGCACAAGCTCCAGTTCCTTAAGTGAATTCCAGTAGCGAAACGTCAAGTAGGAATTTAATTTGCAAAAATCCTTTTTTGAAGGTTTCAAATTAAATGCTATACGTTCTGTTCGATACAGCTCCAGCGCAGCTTCTACATTCCCTTGTACAATCATTACTCCTAAACAAGGCATAAGAGCAGCAAGAATCCCACGTGAAATGTCAACGCCTTGGGGAATAATTTGATTCTGTACATTGATCCTTGAATCGTGTTGTGAAATTCTTAAAAAAACTTCTTTTAACGCCTCATACATCCGGCTCCCATCTCTACTCATACTATGATCAGAGTAGCGATAGGCCGCAAGCACATCTGGAATAGATACAATTTTTAGCTCACATTTAGCTGCTCTAATCCAAAAATCCCAATCTTCAGCGCTTTTAAGCGATTGATCGAAGACACCTATTTGATCAATTCTTATTTTTTTAATACAAAATGTCATGCATGGAGAAAAGTTTTTATAGATAAAATAATCTATCCCAATACTTGAGTAATGCTTAGATACCTGCTGTACAGCAATATTATTCTTCCAATGGTCATAGCCAGTAATGACAATATCCGCATCGCTTATAAAATATGATCGAACTATTTCTAAAAAGTCAAGGTATAACCAATCATCTGCATCTAAGAATGTAATATACTTTCCGTTTGATTGAGCAATACCAGTATTCCGGGCAGCGGAAAGTCCTTGATTAGATTGATTCACCAAGCGAACTCTCGTTTCCTTCAACATATAAGACTCAGATACTTCCTTGGTATTGTCTGTACTTCCGTCATTTATAACTATTGCTTCCCAGTCTCCAAAGGATTGATTTATTAAAGAGTTTAAGGCATCGGGTAGAAAATGGGCTTGGTTGTAACAGGGAATTATTATGGAAAAAATCACTTCAGACATTTAGCAGATGAATATAACCTTTAGTCATTTTCGCTATGGAGAAATTTTGCTGTAAGCGTATACGGTTATTTGATCCAATTTCCTTCCTCAAGTCTGGATCACTTAACAAACGAATAATAAAACCAGCGAATTGATTTGAGTTTCCACTTTCTACTAAAAATGGATATTTTTCACCTAAAGCTTCTTTTGCACCTTGAATATTTGTGGATACAACAGGTAAGCTAGCTGCCATAGGTTCTAATATCCCATTCGGTACACCTTCGTTATTTGAACTGAAAACCGCAATGCTGCAATTTGACAACAAAGAAGAGATGTCACTGACTACACCTAAAAACCTGATTGATTCCTGAAGTTTAAGATCAATAACAAATTTCTCACAAACCTCGAAGGTGTCTCCTGCTCTTCCTGCCAGTAATAATTTATATTCAGGAAATTGTTGGGCAACAATTTGCCAAGCATGAATCAACGTAATATGATCTTTGTATCCATGAATATTACCAATCATGACAACATTCTTTGAGCTTTGGTGGTGATCACTAGAAGTAAATTTATTGACATCAATTCCATTAGGAATAAGGTGGATAGGTTCGCTAGTAAACTGATTCAAAAATTGATATCCTTCCAGTGAATTTGTTATGATATGGCTAGCATTTCTTAAAACCCTTTTTTCGAAAGATGACCCAAGAAACTGCCTTCCCTCATCGCGTTGATTCCAAAAGGCTCTTTTCACATTCATTCTTTTAAACCAGCGGCAAAAAACAAAATTTGCAGGATAGGTATAAGGTATCACTATATCAATTCCAAGTGATCTTACCTTGTTAATTAACAACCAAGTATATCGCCATTTTCGAATAAAACCTGAAATCGTCTTCGCAGGATATAAAATCAATTTTTCTTGAAATCCCCAACGAACACAAGTAAAATCCTCATGCTTAAATCTATCCAGTCCTTCTCCTACCTCTGTCCCGAAAGCTCCAATAATTACTTCAAATCCATTATTTCTTAATTCTTTGGCGAGATACAAGGCCTGCGTTTCAG
The DNA here is from genome assembly GCF_002150505.1 of Algoriphagus ratkowskyi. GTDB lineage: Bacteria > Bacteroidota > Bacteroidia > Cytophagales > Cyclobacteriaceae > Algoriphagus > Algoriphagus ratkowskyi. The sequence goes on along the minus strand of NZ_MSSV01000036.1, from coordinate 24,397 downwards.
CTCCCCCTACCACGAATCTATGCAGTGCTATTAATATTTTCTTTCTCACTTAGCTTTGCTTTGTCTAGGTATTTTGAGTAAGCCACTCTTGAAGAAAAATCAACAACCATTGTTTCCCAGATTGTGAGCCAAAGGCTATTTTTTCAAGTTCAGTACGTTGAAAATAATTCTCCAACAGATTCCCTCTTGAAAGAATTCGCTCTTGAATCTCTCCTTGAACTTTGTTTGAATCTCCAAACCAATGATTTAAAGGAACTCCAAATCCCATTTTCTTACGATAAGCAAAGTTCTCTCCCATCTCCTTAGTCAATATCCTTTTTAAGATATCCTTGCCAACCCAATCACCATTAATTTTATGTGTATTGAATTTCTCTGGAATCTGAGATGCAAGTTTAATTACTTCCACATCTAATAAAGGAGTTCTTACCTCCAAACTATGCATCATGCTTGCAATATCCACCTTTGTCAAAACAGCATAAGGCAAATAGGTTTTGAAGTCGGTATATTGAGTTTTATGAAAATGGGAATACTGTTTTGCTTGTAACCAAACATCTTTTATAAAATCATCAGAGCCTGCAAACTGCTCTTGAAATTCCTTTTTCCATAGGTGACTTCTATGCTGTTGATTGAAATATTCAATGTATCGTTTCCAATCTGTCAGTGAGGCAGTTCTCAATGGATATTTTTCAGGAATGATTTTATTCATGCCAAAATAGACGGCTTTCTTATAGATGGGAAGATGTTCTGGAATCGGGCTAAAATGCTTAATCCATCGAGTGGTATAGTTCTCATAACCACCAAATAATTCATCTCCTCCATCACCAGAAAGCACCATGGTAACTTCCTTTCTAGCCAATTTAGAAACATAGTAGGTAGGAATAGCTGAAGAGTCGCCGAAAGGCTCTCCATAATGCTTTACCAAATCAGGCAAAATCTCCAATGCTCGAGGTTTTACTATTTCCTCATGATGATCAGTCCCATATTTCACAGCCACTTTCCTAGCAAATTCAATCTCTGAAAAATCCTTTTCTTCAAAGCCAATACAAAATGTTTTCAAAGGAGACTTCATCTTTTTTGCCATCTGTGACACTACCAACGAAGAATCTACTCCTCCAGATAAAAATGCTCCAAATGGCACATCAGAAACTAAATGAGCCTGCACCGAATCTGAAATTGCCTGTTCTATAGATTCTAACCAATATGCTTGTGATTTGGTGGAATCTGATGCAAAATCAATATCCCAATATTGGGTTACTTCCAGTATACTTCCAGCAAAATCCACTCGCATAAAATGACCGGGAAGTAATTTCTTAACTCCGTTGAAAATGGAATATGGAGCAGGAATATATTGGTAAGACAGAAATTGATCGATTCCAGTCAAATTAATCTCCCAGTCCATACCTGAAACTGGTCTTAAAGCTTGAATCTCAGAAGCAAAAGCAAATAAATCCGGACCAGTCGCATATACCAATGGCTTAATACCAAATTGATCCCTTGCCAAAAATAATTCCTTCCGTATGGTATCGAGAATACAGAAAGCAAACATACCGCGAAAGAAACTGACACACTCTTTGCCCCAACAGGCATAAGCTTGAAGTACAACTTCAGTGTCAGAATTTGTTTTAAAGGCAAAGCCCTTTAACCGAAGCTGCACTCTTAATTCCTGGTAATTATACAACTCTCCATTGTAGGTAATCCAATAGGAATTTGTTGAATCTGACATAGGCTGTTGTCCTCCTTCCACATCAATAATCGACAATCTACTCTGACCTATGCCAACACCAGCATACTCGAAAATGCCACTACCATCAGGACCCCTATGCTGTACTTTAGAGAGCATCTTCTGAAGTATAAAAGACAACTCAGTTTTGTTTGATTGGATTAGACCAACTATTCCACACATATATTATTAGAAATTTTAATGCATTGATTATATACCTCCATGCAATTACTAAAAACATAATCAGAAGAGTAATTTGAAATGAATTCTTTTGCCTTCATACAAACCGTACCCCTTTCTTCGTTGCTTAGGCTCAGGATAACTTTTAGCGTTTCTGTTAATGAAGACTGTGAACCTACTTCAAATAGAAAACCATTTACGCCATCTTCAATCACTTCTTCAAATCCCCAAGCATTAGGACCTACTACAATTTTACCCATACCCAAGGACTCCAATAAGGTATTAGGTAAGTTATCAACACGAGAGGGTAAAACAATAATATCTACGTCTTGTAAAATCCTTATCAAATTGAATTTTGATTGACTCTGGAAATAAATAATATTGGATTGATTTAAAATTCTTTGCTTGATAGTTCGGTTTTCCGGTGAATCCTCATATAATTTCCCAACGACTGTGAGCGACAATTTTTCCTCTGATAAAGAACTTATGGCATCTAAAAGTAAATCAATGCCTTTCCTATAATCAACACTGCCAAAATATCCAATCTTGATATTTGGGGTATAAGTATATTCTGAGACAGAAAATGAAGTGCGATTTTCATAAGGGCTCAGGATTCTAGTTTTAAAAACATCCTTTATAAATTTCATATGGTTTAACATATAGGAAGATGGTCCTACTATGAACTTAAACTTCTTATACGATTTGTTTTCAAATCTTATTTGAGCTTGGACCTTAAAGGGATCTATACCATAATATCCTTCCCCATATTTCAAATAGAGATGCGTAAGACTACTTATCCTCACCACACTGCAAACGTCCTGCAAAGGGAAATATCCTATCCCATTCAAATTAGAGTATTGTATCAAATCAAACTGAAAATTATCATTCTCAACACGCAAAAAATCATGGATTTGAATAGCCCTGCTTCTTAGTTCCAAATAATAGACGTAAGAATAATTCGAAAACCTTTTCAAAAAAAAATGTTTCGCTTTATCGAAGGAAGAGGGAGTATTTTGAGAAATAAAAAATTCTTTAACTGTGATATTCGTATTTGGGATTCTGAAAGAATTATTTTCTCCACCTGGAATAAAAATAAAAACGGTAATTCCATGCTTATCCAAGAGATTAGAAATATTCCAGATATAGGTTCCTAATCCCCCCGTTTTTGATTCGTTCGGCTGAATAAATTCAGAAGTTACAAACGCAATGTTTCTCAAGTTATAGATGCTATTGCAACCAAATGAGGTTTTTTCTTTTCAACTTTATGCTTTAAATATTCTAAAAACAAACCTATCGTCTTTCGATTAAATCCTTTCCATTTAGGTTTAGGTAAAAAGTGAGTTTCTCTAGTTTCAATAGAATTGAAGCCCATTGAAATCAAAGTTTTAGAAAGACTCTTTTTGTTCCAAGATCTAACATGCTGCCACCTGTGAAAAATCAAGTCACTGAATGGGCAATAAATATATGATTGAGTAAGATCCTCATTATTCGGAGTAGTAAAAATAACTTGTCCCCTATTGGATAAAAGTGCACTCACATTTTTCATAAGTTCTTCTAAAAAAACATCGTTTAGATGTTCAATAACTTCTATCACAAAAATTACATCAAATTTCACGTCTGTGTTTTGAAGATCTTTTAGGTTTTGAGCCCCAAGATAGTTTGGGTAACCTCTCAACTTATCATCAAGCACATTCAAGGAATCTGAAGATGAATCCATACATTTTACTTGATAACCTTTTTTAAGTAAAATTTCTGAAAGAAATCCAAGTCCAGCACCATAATCTAAAATTTTACTGTTGTTGGATAAGTCTGGCTCAAAGAATTGGACAATCTCATTTCCATGATTATGTGTGAAATATTTTTTCGGCTCTTTAGACGCAAAATCCCAAAAATCATTAATTTTTTCAGAATCCCAAGAACCGATTACTTTTCCTAAATAACTTTCCATTCGAAATCATCTATATATACACAATTTTTATCTGACCACTCAAATTGATGAGGGATACCTACCATTGAAACTTCAAAGGGACAAACATTTTCGATTTTCTGAGGATTCTTCCTTCCACTTAATTCCGAAAAATGAAAAGTGAAATCGTAATTTCCCTTATATAACCTTAATTTTGGAATTACACATTCTAAGAAATAAATCCCCTTACTATTCCCAATATGAAATTCATTATCATGTAACCATCCGTACATTACACTTTTCTCTGTTCCTCGCTCAAAAATCTGAAAAGCAACATTGGCTTTTTCTAATGAATTGAAAGCGGTCAGTTTAATTTTTATTACAAGCTTTTCACCAAATCTTTGAATTTGATTCGGCAAAGAAGTCTCAATTTTAATTTCAGTTAATTTGTTAATTCGATCTTCTGTAGTATCAATATATTCCTTCTTTGCTAAGATTGAATTGCATAGATATTTTGTAATCCCCTCTCTTGTATTTCCAATAAAATCAATTTCTCCACTAATTAGATTTATTGTTTGATGACACAAATTGGACACGGCTTCCATATTATGACTAACAAAAAGAACAGTTCTGCCTTGACCTGCAACATCTTCCATTTTCCCAAGGCACTTCCTTTGAAACTCGAAATCTCCTACTGCTAGCACCTCATCAATAATCAAGATTTCTGGTTCCAAATGAGCCGCAACCGAAAAGCCCAAACGCACTTTCATCCCTGAAGAATAGAATTTGACAGGTGTATCGATAAACTTTTCTACTCCAGAGAAATCAATGATCTCATCCAGCTTAGAATTGATTTCACGTCTTGTCATCCCTAATATAGTCCCGTTCATGTAGATATTTTCTCTACCTGAGAGCTCTGGGTGAAAACCAGTCCCTACTTCCAAAAGAGAGGCAACACGTCCCTTAATTTCAATTTTACCAGTAGTTGGCTCTGTAATCTGAGAAAGAATCTTGAGAAGAGTTGATTTACCAGCTCCGTTTTTCCCTATAATCCCAAGCACCTCACCTTCATTAACTTCAAAGTTGATATCTTTCAAAGCCCAGAAAACAGATTCATCTTCAACGCCAAACTTACTCATTTCCCTTAATCTCTTGAGATTACTCCATGGTGATTTAATAATATTTCCTAGTTGACCTGCTAAGGTCAAGGCTTGATTTTCTTTAACCCCAATGCGATAGCGCTTAGAGAGGTTTGAAATTTTAATTACAACTGACATATCAATCCATTACCATAATCCATACAATAGAAAGTTAAATATAGAGAGTACAATTAAATTTGTAAAAAACAAATATCCATAATATTTATTTTTAAAAAACGTCATATCTAGAGAGTAAAATAAAGAAACAACAAATAGAATAGGAAAAAGACTGAACCAACGAAATTCAATCCTATATAGTGGTAGAAATGCGAATTGAAAAGAAAATATTAGGAAAAACAGTAAAAAAATACTTGGAACAAAAGAGTATTTTTTAGCATTATTAGAATTAAAAAATATTACAAAAACTGCTAAAGGAAACATCAATCCTAATTGTCTAAAAAAAGGAAGTATACTTAAAAAAGTCTGCCTAAACCAATTAATTAAAATAATATCAGGATAGTTAGTTAACGCCTCTAAATCAGAATATGGAAGAGAAGATACTCCATTTATGTTTAAATAAGCTCTAACTTTTTCCCACGACGGCATAATATGAGATTTATTCAAAATCTGAAGAAAATTTCGTTGAGTCCAACTCATATCTTCAAAAGCAGCTTTAGTATGAAAAGATAAAGTGCCTTTATCAATTAATGATGGATAGTGAATAAATATTGAAATAATAATGAACAAACATACCCCATATAAAAAATACATACCACTGAATTCATTTTTCCAAATTAAATAAAAATAAATTGTTAAAAATCCAATACTATATAATGCTAATATTTCTCTGACACCTAAAGCAAAAGCTAAAAACACAAATGATGACAAAAAGAGCAATTTTTTATATCTATTTGAGAGGACTGAACAAAGAATGAGAAATAAACTAAAAGAAATAAAAAAAGTAAATAACCCATCAGTATAAGCAGTATAAAAATGTCGCTGGTATACGCATATATAAAACAAAACAGGTAAATATAGATAAATTAAATTTTTATTGTAGACCTTAAATTTTATTTGAAAGTATGCCCAAGTTACAAAAATTCCAAAAAGTGAAAGTAAATTCAAGGTTTTTATTGCCATCAATCCATTGGAAACAAAAGCATTTACCATCAAACCAAAAACATTAAATATAGGAGAACTCCCTTTCGATACAGAGTCATAATATGTATTAGCTTTAAAAGAGTGAAAATCTGAAAGTATTTTAATTTCATCATCAATGGGGGAAGAAATTAAATAGACATTTTTAAATCTAAAAAACATTAAATAAAATGTAGAGGTTAAAAATAATATTATAGAAAAATACTTGTAATAACGATATAATATGAAGCCTTTTATCATAATTAATAATATTTATACGAGCGATAATGATCGTAAATAATAAACAAAATTTATAGCTCTAAATAAGCTGTCGTATAAATTTAAACATTAATAGCTGAAGAATGGAATTAGACCACATGTGAACAAACTTATCTTACCAAGAGAAACCATAAACTTACTGATATTTCCAATCTGGTCAGCTAAGGCATCAGCATATATTTCTTTCAAGCGTACATGATATCACTTTGAGAGGTTATCAACTTTAATAAGAATATTTAAGTTGAATGAGATAATATGAAAGATCTAATTTTGGAAAGAAGCCTTAAAAAAAGTGGCCACAAAGTTTCAACTGGTGCTATAGTGAATATCCACCAATAAGTTATGATTCCATTCAAATGCTTCTTTTTATTGTCTAAACTTGACCATAAAGAAGTATTAAGGTATCTATAATGAAGTGGTTTACAATATACATAACCTGCCAATCCCCAATTAGATAAATATGCGATTAAAAATGTGTCATGATTTCTGGATTTGAAAAAACCCAATGGGAACTTCGAGATTACATTCCGAAACATCATTGTATTCTGATGAATCAAACAACCTGCCACCATCTCCTTTTTCGATCTATTTTTTTTAAGATTTGGTTTTTCCAAATTCGATTCTGATATAATGTTCCCAACATTATCAATCAAAACAAAGTCATGAAATGCTAGGACATATTTAGGATTAAGTTCTAGGAAATCGAATTGTTTTTGAAGTTTAAATTCATCAGTCCAATAATCATCTCCTTCTATATAAGCTATGTATTTACCTTTTGATAAAAGAATTGCTTTTTCATAATTTTTAGAAAGTCCTAAGTTTTTAGAATTTGTAAAAACTTTTATAAAATCAAAATTACCTTTTCCTATTTCAATTACATTAGCGGTATTATCAAGGGAACAATCATCACCTACAATAATTTCCCATCTTCCCGTGAAATTTTGATTTAGGATAGAATCGAGAGCCTGTCTTACATAATACTCTTGGTTATATGTAAGCAAAACGACAGAAATATCTATTTCCTTATTGTCCAATTTTTAATTTCAAGTAATTTTTCAAATAATAAAAATCGTAACTAACTAAAGCACATAGGTTTTCCCAAATAAAATTACTTAAAACTAACTTATTAATAATCTTTAATTTATTGTTCTGAAAGAAATCATCACGTAAATCATCAGAAAGCCCTCCTCCCAAAAAACGGGAAACTACTATTGGAAGATAATGGATCTCAACAGTAGTCCTCATAAAAATTTTTAGATTAAAAATATAATCAGCCGTAATTTTAAAGTTAGTATCGAAATAACCAATTTCATTAAAAACTGAAAGATTATAAAAAATAGCTTGATGGGATATATTTCGCTTCATCAATTTTAATAAATCAAATTCACCATCATATACTTTTCCATTTTTAAGTAGTTGGGTATTAGCATAGATAAGTGTGCTATTTTTATATTGATTGAATTTAATCTGATTAACTGCATCAATTATTAATTCATCACCTGCTCCCAAAAAAAATAGCCATCTACCAGACGCTAATTTCACACCCTTATTCATTGCATCATAAATACCAATATCCTGTTCTGATATATACACAATAGAGCCTTCCGGATAATTATCAATATACTGCCTAGGGTTGTCGATAGAAAGATTATCTATTATCAAAACCTCAAATGTAAAGATGATCTCTTTAAAAAAAATACTGGCTAATGTATGATCAAGCAGACTCCCAGAATTAAAATTTGGGATAATAATAGAAAGATTAATTCCTTTATGCATTTTCCCTTATAAAAATTGCATCTGACTGTAGTACACACCCATCGATTGGTGAAATCAATTGATCGTAATTTCCACGATAAGTAAAACCCAACCGATCCATATGGTCATAAATAGTCTTAAAATAGACTTGATTTTCATAGAGTTCATAAAATGAAACTTCAACAATTACAATCGAGGCTCTGATAAGAGTATCTTTCCCTCCTAAAATCACCATCTCTTCAAATCCCTGTACGTCAATTTTAACCAAAAGTGGATTTGAGGTTGTTATGGACTTCATAATTTCATCAAGCCTATCAATCTTTATTTGAATTTGTTTTTCAATATATGTTTTTGGAAAATTCACCTTGTGCAAACTTTTCATAGGCAGTGCACTTGATGAGTCCGTAAATTCATTTTGATAAAATTCTATTGTTCCAGATTGCTTGCCTAAGCCTAGGTTGAATGCTTTGAATTTAGTGTCTAATTCAAACCGTTTACATAATTGCTCATAAACTTCAGGAATAGGCTCAAATGAATAAATCCAAGACTCTGGAAATAACACCCGAAATCTTGATGCAAATTGACCTCTGTTGGCACCTATGTCTATAATGGTCTTAAAATTATATTTAAGAATCCAATTATGCTTGGAGATAAAGTCATGCTCAACTTTCAATCCATTAAGCATAATCGGTGCTTTGGCTAATCTATACCCAAATTTCTTAAGAGCACTAATTATAAGTCCCTTCATAAGGATTTAATTTTCTTAGTTATTCTCCCCAAAAAACTCAACTTCTTTTTAGTAGAAAATCGAACCTGAAATTTACTTTTCCAATCTTCATCTAATACAGCCATATATTCTAAGGGTATAACCATAATCACATCATCTTGAATAGTAAATCTGTGGTCAGGAAACAATTGAGAAATTTTAATAAATATCTGGTCAATTCTTGGCCAATGACTAGAATCGTGTGGAGGAGGAAGAGGGCCTAAAAAGCATCTTGCATCATCAATAAAGATGATTGCGTTTTGAATTAATTTTATAGCCTCAAGTTCATCTATTAGAGGGCATTCCTCTTCTTTTCCTCCAGCCCCCATACACCAATGTCCATCCAACCAAAAGAAACAGGTTCCTGATAATTTGTTGTCAACTAGCTCTGGTAATACATCTTTGCTGTTTCCAATTAGGAATTCTATGTTTTTCGGACAATCAACCTTTGACGCAGTCTCCTTAGATATCTCTTCGTTAATTTCAATAGTGTAAACTTTCTTAAAATGCTGCGCAGCCCAAAATGAGGTTGCACCTTTGTATGTGCCTGTTTCGATGAAATTATCAATTTCCTTAAAATCGAGAATTTTTAAAACTAAGTCTTTTGGAATTGAAAAATTAACTATACCCATATTCTATCATAATCAAAAATTGAAATATTAATTAAAAAGACTCAGTCCAACATCTTATTCTCGAATGAATATAATTGAATCATAAAGACGCTTACACCCTTCTTATTCATATGAGTTCCATTGTAAAACAAATTCTGTTGATCAGAAATTTTATCAAATGAATAATCCAAAAATTCAATATTTAATTGATCTGCGTGTTTATTAAGCATATTTCGAATACTTTTTTTATTCGTAAATAGTAATTCTGTTGAACTAAAATATGGAGAAATGACCCACCTAATCTCTATACCTTGAGTTTGCAATGATGTGACAAAGTCAATAAAGTCATCAAACATTTTCATATCAATTTCAAAAGAGGTCTCTCCTATTAATTTCTCAATTTGATTTTCAGGAACATTCCACGATTTCTCTGACTCTCTATATCCCTTATATAACAATGGATAAGTATGTTTGAATCGAGTCTTACTTAATAATCCTTTGTATTTAATTGTCCTATTGTTATCGAATCTGGCAATTGGAATATTCAGATAACTTAGATCCATATTCTGATTCATTGCAAGAATCTCTTTGATCTTAGGTTCATGCAAAAAAGGAATAAACTGTTCAAATCGATAGATGCCTTCTACGTTTTCAAATGTTGTAAAATCGATAGACCATTCTATAATCTTGGGTTTTTTATTTTTTTCAAGATAAAGCTCTACGATCTTTCTTTGTGCAGGATACGTGCTTCCGTCTATACCTAGATTGTAGCAAGATTGACCAGTTTTCTCTTCGATAATCTTTGGGTCAAATTGAACTAATGCCCTAGAAGAACCTACAATCAATCTATCTGCATTAATTCCACCTTCAATTACTTCATTCCACTTACTTATTTCACGATAAGAAGAAGTTTTAATTCCATTTTCAATGAGCTGATCAATGCCAAAGCAGATACATGCAAACAAACTCGATAGGACAAATAGCTTAAATAAAAATCTATTCATCAAAACTGAAAGTATATAAACTCTTTTACCTCAGTAAACACTCCCCAGAAAACAATCAGAAATCCTGTGGTAATGTAAGCTGGGTATCGAAACCATTTTCCTTCTAGCCGTGCTAGCCAGTTAAACTGGTATCTACCTACCCATTCCAATCCAAGAAATAATATTAGGGCTATTCGTATATCATAACCTAACCAAACAAAATTCTTTGGAAGTAAAGGATTTACAAATACCCTACTCAAATAACCCCAAGCATCCCCTACTGTATCAGCCCTGAAAAACACCCAAGCGATACAAACCAAAGCGAATGTTAACAGCATTTGAAAGAGCTCTTTTACCGAAGGTAGAAGATGATCACCCTCGTGCAAATGAGCCCTATTCTTTCCCACCAAGAAAATAGGGATAAACAAAGCAGCATGAATCCCGCCCCAAGCGATAAAAGTCCAGTTGGCTCCATGCCAGAAGCCTGAGACTAGAAATACTATAAAGATATTTCGGATGGCTTTGACTTTGCTCACTCGGCTGCCTCCCAGAGGGATATATACATAATCCCGAAACCAGGTAGAAAGTGAAATATGCCATCTACGCCAGAACTCAGCGATATCCCGACTGAAATAGGGAGTTCGGAAGTTGGTCATCAGATCAAAGCCGAAGAGTTTGGCTACTCCTATCGCGATATCAGAATATCCTGAGAAGTCTCCATAAATCTGGAAAGCGAAGAGAATTGCTCCCATGATCAATTCTAGTCCAGAAGCAGTTTGGTAGTTCTCGAAGATTGGGTTAACGACCAAGGCGCAGTTGTCCGCAATCACCATCTTTTTGAAGAGTCCCCAGAGAATGAGTTTCATCCCGTCTGAGCCTTGTTGGTATTCGAATTTTCGTTTTGTGAAAAACTGGGGAAGCAGGTTGGATGCCCGTTCGATGGGGCCAGCTACCAGTTGTGGGAAGAATGCCACGAAGGTGAAGAAGGCGATTGGATCTTTGGTAGGCTTTAAGTTGCCACGATAGACATCTATGGAGTAGCTCAGGGTTTGGAAGGTGTAGAAGCTGATTCCTACCGGAAGGATTATGTTTAGTGTGCTAAGATGAGGTTGGAATCCAATCGTTGCTATCAAGTCTGCTGCGGATTCTATAAAGAAGTTAAAGTACTTGAAGAAAGCGAGGAGGCCTAGGTTGAAGAGTAGAGAGATGGTGAGGTATAGATTACGACCATTGAGCCAGGAGAGTTGGTTGTTGGTTGTTGGTTCTTGGTTGATGGTGTTGTCCGATGCCCGATGCCCGGTGTTGGATGAAATCGAAAGGTCACCCATTTTCAGTCCACAAAAGTAATCCACTGCGGAACTAGCAATGATGAGGCCTAGGAATCTCCAGTCCCACCAGCCGTAGAACACATAACTGGCAAGGAGTAGAAAGGCATTTTGAAGCTTCAGACTTTTCTTAAATACAAACCAATAGAGTAGGAATACTATAGGTAGGAAGAGAAGAAAGGTGAAGGAGTTAAATAACAAATTTAAAATTAAGGCAATTTAAAATTTAAAATGGAGGGTCAGGAGTGGTGGCGGTATGGAATTTAAAATGGAAGAATTTAAAATTTAAAATGATCGGAGTCTCGTGCTGCCTCCGAACTCTTCCCGATAGCTATCGCGGTATGGAGTTGGTGTAGAGTGCAGGTTGTCCCGATAGCTATCGGGAGTTCTTAATTATTGGTTGTTGGTTTTCGGACTCCTACTTTTCACTTCTTACCACTTACTGTTTACCACTTACCTCCTACTTCTTACCACTTACCTTTTACCACTTACAAACTTTGCTGTCACAGCTTCGCCCCTTCGCTCACAGTTTATAATGAGTTATTAACCGACTTACTCCCCTTTAGAGGCTGGGGGAAGACTGAGTAATAAATTTACTCGGTTGAAATTAGAAAGCAAATCCAAAATTTAAAATGAAAGGAATTGAGAATTTAAAATGGAAAGAATAGGGAATTTAAAATGGAAAGAATTGAGAATTTAAAATTAGAGCCATGTCAGGAATGTAAAATAGAAATGGATGGGAAAGCAATTTTAAATTCAAAAATTTTATATTTTAAATTAGACTCAAAGCGCTATGCAACGTCGGCAAAGATCCGTTCTACCCCCTAACCCCTAAAGGGGAGATCTGGCGCACTACTAAAATTTGCTCCTACAAGTCTTAAATGGTGAAATGATTTTTCAGACATTTGAGCTCTAGATTTACGGGTTAACTGATTGATAATTTCAAAGATTATGTGAATTCTTAATATTTTCAATTTCCATCAAAATCTGTTTAAGTACTTCGTCTGTTTCTTGGATTACGAATCGGTTTTTAAATCTTACTATATGTATTCCTAAAGCTTTCAAATCTTCTTCTCTAGCTAAATCCTTTACTTTTTGATCAAGTTGATCGTGTATTTCTCCGTCCAGTTCAATACCAAAGCGATATTGATGACAATAAAAATCGAGAATATATTTGAAAACCGGATGTTGTCTTCTGAAATGAAGATTATTCAGTCTATTCGACCTTATTCTTTCCCATAGCACACTCTCTGAGGGAGTCAAACGATTTCGAAGCTCCTTAGCTCTTCTAAATATTTCTGGTGAGGCGTTATGATGCATAGATTACCTCAATAATTGGTGCTGTGCAAGGAGCCTTTACTTCGACCTCTAAAGTGATAACTGGCACTATCGAAACTACAGTTTTTTAATAGCGAATAAGAAACATTTCAATTTATCGACCTTTTTTCGTGACTCGCTCCCCTCTCTCTTTAGGAGAGGGGACGGGGGTGAGGTTAAGCAACGTCGGCAAAGATCCTCTCCATCCTCCGGAAGTACATCATGCCGAAGACGAAAAGGACTAGAGCGACGATGGTGCCGGGCCAGATCCATTCCCATGGCATGGGACGATCAAGAAAAGCTGCTCGGAAACCTTCGATTACGCCTACCATTGGGTTGAGCACGTAGAACTTTTGGTATTGCTCTGGTACAGCTGTGGTACTATATACTACTGGTGCGGCATAAAGTAATAGCTGAACCACGAAGCTCAAGGCATGTTTGACATCTCTGTATTTCACCGCCATGGCTGAAAGCATCATTCCCACGCCTAGGCTACACATGAGGAGTTGGATGATCAGTAATGGAAGTACAAGCAGTCCCCATCCAGGCAAGATCTGATAGTAAAACATCATTCCTACCACCACCACAAAGGCAATTAGAAAATCTAGGAGTTTGGAAAGAATCGATGAAAGCGGCAAGACCATTCTTGGAAAATAGACCTTGGTGATCATATTGGCATTTTGGATTAGGGAGTTCGCTGACTCAGTGAGCGTTCCTGAGAAGTAATTCCAAGGCCAAAGTGCGAGGTAGGAAAATAAGGCATAGGGAATTCCATCGGAATCAACATTAGCTAAGTTTCCAAATACTACAGTAAATACTAGGGTGGTGAAAAGTGGTTGAATAATCGCCCAGGCTACTCCCAAAACGGATTGAGCATAGCGCGCTTTGATCCCTCGCAGCGTCAGGAAATATAGGAGATCCTTGTAGCGCCAGAGTTCTTTGAAGTCAATCAGCTGCCAGCCTGAGGTGGGTTGGATAATTTTGATGTTGTCTTTGTTAGGGGTCAAGGATTGGTGGTTGTTGGGTGTTGGTTGTTGGTTCTGGGTTGTTGGTTCTGGGTTGTTGGTTCTGGGTTGTTAGTTGTTGGTTGTTGGGTGTTGGGTGTTGGGTGTCCGATGTCCGATGTCAGGTGTTGGTTTCGCTACTGTGGGCAGGAGTTTGTTTGGATGAAACTAACAACACACAACTAACAACCGAGTATTTTTTTGATTAGTGTTCGAGAACTATTTATCGCTATACCAATGATAAACAAACGTCTTTTCAGCCAATTTATAACCTAGGGATTCGTAAAGTCTGCAGGCTGGGATGTTTGCTTCTTGGGTGCTGACTTCTATAGTTTCTGCTCCCAGGGCGAATGCTTTTGCTTCTGCGAATTTCATCAGCTTCTTCCCCCATCCTTTTCCCTGACTCTCCTTAGAAACTGCTATCAGTCCTACTTTAGCTGCTTTATCAGCTACGCTGTAGGTTACCATTCCTTGTAGATCTGGGGCTTCTAGAACTGAGTTGGATTCCCAGGCTTTCTGTATCCAAATTCTATATAGTTTTTCGAATTCCTCCTGATTCAAGCGTGTATCAAGTTTGTATCGGGAATAGACTCCGCTTTCAAAAGCCAAGTCCTGCAATTCCTTACTTAAAGGACTCTTAAAATGCTTTATTTCGGGTATCTCTGCCGGGGCATTAATATGCTTCTCATAGATCATTTTGATATCGACCAATTGGAAAGAAGAATTATTAAATGCTACCGGAGATTCTGAAAAGAGATAAATCAGTTGAAATTCCTTTGCTGCAATTAAAAAGTCCTCTTCGTTCCAACTCGTGTTGATTGATATTTTACCTACAGGGTAGTTGAAAAGATGGGTGTCGAAGGGAAGAGGAGTGATCAAGGTTTTAGGTGTTGGTTGTTGGTTGTTGGTTGTGGGGTGTTGGTTGTGGGTTGTCCGATGTCCGATGTCGGGTGTGGGGTGTTGGTTGTTGGTTGTTGGTTGTTCGATGTCTCTATTCTCTAATCTCTATTCTCTAATCTCTATTCTCTAATCTCTAATCTCTAATCTCTAATCTCTAATCTCTTACCCTACTTTTTTCTCCACAATATAAATCGGACGCTGCTTGACTCCTTCGAAGGTTTTGCCGATGTATAGCCCCACCATGCCGAGGGTGACAAGTAGAAAGCCCGTGAGCATCCAGAGCGAGATAATTACGCTGGCGTAGCCTGCAACTATAATATCTCCATCCAGGTACTTGTAAAGTGTGAAAAGCGCAAACACAAAGCCGGTTAGCGCTATGAGAAGTCCAAGTTTGACGGTTAATCGAATTGGTTTATCGGAATAAGCCAGCATAATATCCAGCGCTAGATTGAAGAGTTTCTTGAAATTATAAGTGCTACTCCCTTTTTCTCTTTCAGCATGCACTACATCGAGGGTAGTTTGTCTGAAGCCTACCCATTTGACCATGGTGGGGAAATAGCGGATGCTTTCTCTCATGCCTACGATTTCCTGAATCACTTTGCGGTGATAAATCCCAAAGTTGGCAATGCTCTCGTCTTGTTTGGAACCTGTAAGCCAAGCGAGGGTACGGTAGAAGATTTTTGAGGAGAGTCTTTTTAGCAATCCATCTTGCCTATTTACTCTTCTAGCTAGCACCACATCAAAACCTTCTTGGGCCTTGGCAAGCAAATTTGGAATCTCCTCTGGTCTATCCTGCAAGTCACAGTCCATCACCACTATCCAGTCTCCTACTGCTGCATCCAGCCCTGCTGTGATGGCGTAGTGTTGCCCGAAGTTCCGGCTTAGCTTGATGCCTCTGATCTCCGGGTGCATGCTGGCTAGTCTTTCGATTTCATTCCAGGAATTATCAGGGCTATAGTCGTCCACTAGGATTATTTCAAAATCTGTGGTCAACTCAGCTAGGACTGATTTGATTCTGGAGATCAGTTCGGGGAGAACTAGTTCAGCTCGGTAAACTGGGGAGATTATGGAGAGCAATTGGGTGGGTTGTGGGTTGTTGGTTGTTGGTTGTCTCTAGTCTCTAGTCTCTAGTCTCTAGTCTCTGGTTTCTCCCGATAGCTATCGGGATCTCTAATCTACTTTCCGTAAACCAGAATTCCATGAATATCTCCTGGGTCGGTGGCAAGGATGGATACTTCTACTTTGCGATGGACTTTTTCGTAGGTTTTTTCTCTTATGAAATCTAGGTACTTGGTATCTAGCTCTTTACCGATGAGAATCATATGAACGGTACCTGAGTCTATGCCTTTGGCATAATCTCCTATGATGTATGCTTTATCTACGTCTCCCATTCTCTTTACTATTCGCTCCATAAGGTCATCTAGACCAAGGAATTTGGAAACCATGTTTGTGATTTCGGTAAAAAAAGGATGGTCCTGGTTGGCCTTATAAAGCTTTGTTTTCCCATCTTCTTCGGAGACGAGCAAGCCAGCTTCTGTCAGGCGATTCAGTTCGACTCTGACGGAATTGGTGGACTCATCAAACTCCTTGGCCAGTGCACGCAGGTAACCTGAATTGGCATGGGAAAAGAACTTCAGGAGAAGTTTGATGCGGGTTTTGGAAGTGACTAGGGATTCGAGCAACTGTGGGTTGTGGGTTGTTGGTTGTGGGTTGTTGGTTCTGGGTTGTTGGTTCTGGGTTGTTGGTTGTTGGCTAGGGAGTTATTAACTTAATAGTCTGAATAATTAAAAATTAAATTCATAACCTTAACCATATTCGCTATGAGCAGCTACAGAGACTTGGACATATATAAAATCAGCTTCAACCTGTTTATCAACACCCATCGTTTTTCCATGAAACTCCCTAATTATGAATTATTCGAATTGGGCAGTCAACTAAGAAGGTCCTCAAATTCTGTTAACACTAATGTTGTAGAGGGATATGGAAGAAGAACCTACAAGAATGATTTAATCAAATTTCTAGTTTATTCTGAGGCCAGTGGATTAGAAACGATAAGCCATTTGGAGAAAATAGTAGCGTTGTATCCGCAACTATCTTTAGAAGCTGAAGAATTAGCGAAAGACTATGATCTACTCGGCGGCAAAATTCACAATTTCACTGAGTATGTCAGAGCCAATTGGAAATCATAAAACCAACAACTCTTTTCGAACTTTAAGGGAAAGACTGTTGAAGAACAACTAAGAACCAATAACTTTTAACAGCGCTGCTCGGTCACTCCCACTTTTGGGAACTAGCTGACCGAGTAATTTTTTGACTCAGTTAGACAAATTTAATCCCACTAAGGATAAAAGCAAATAAATTCTTAGAAGCTTCTTTAATACATCTCGACAGAACTTTTGGATTGGAGAATGATTTTAAATTCTCAATCTTTAGGTATTAGGCAGAGAGAAGTGCATTTCGGCTGATTTCGCTAACTGTATAGAATGAAACCACGCAAGATCCAAGCTTCCCATTTTCTATTATTGTTGATTCTGGGGGTTTGCGGGATTTACCTTTATTTTTTCTCCTTTATAGACTTTAGCTATTCGCCTTACTACGGAGATGAATTTTTCTATTTTAAGAACGCTGAAAGTTTTGCAAAATCCCTAAGTTTTAAGGCTCCGTTTACCTATAGTGGCTTTGGTTCGAGACTTTGGGGCGTGGATGCACATGGGCCTGGATACCCGTTGCTTTATGGTTTTATCGCCAAGCTGACAGGATGGTATGGCCCACTGATTCCCCTGGTCAATTTCTCCTTTGTAATAGGTGCAATAGTTCTTTTAGTCTTACAAAAAGAAACAAGTTTGCGGGTTAAATTCTTACAAGTCGTTTTAATCTTAGGATCTCCTATTACGTTATTTTACTCTTTTAGCTTTTTACCCGAGTTGATTCAAATTGCAGGGGGTATTTTGCTTTTCCTTCAATTTAAAAGATATCATAAGAGCCAAAATAGGCAGGATTTTTTGCTGTTGATTTCTTTGATCTTTGTATTAGGTTTGATTCGAAGTACTTGGTTTTTTGGACTGGTGGGTTTGATGGTTTTTCCCGAAAAAATCAACTGGAAACTAGGATTTGGACTAATACTGCTTGCACTAGGAATCTCCTATGGAGTACAAATCTCTGTTCATGAGCAGGTGCCAAACACCTTCTCGGGAGTTGGTGAGCTGATTCAAGCTCAAAAATATACTGAGGTGATGAATTCGCTTTTTTTCAACGTGAAGAGAAATATTTACTTCGCTATGACTTATACGGAAGGGAAATTTTACACAGTCCAGAAGATCTGGATGCTTCTTTCTGTTCTTCTTGCATTGATTGTATTCAGAAAAGATAGAGTGACTCAAGTTGGGTTGGTGATTTTCGGAGTTATCTTTTTGTTTACGATGGTTTTATACAAAAATTATGACTGGGTGGAGTTCAGGATGTACAGCCCCATGGTTTTATTTATAAACCTCAGCATGCTGGCCACTGGCTATCAGAAGGTAATTTCAAAAAGTCTAGTGGTGATTGGAGTCATTTCCTTTATCCTGATTCTCCCCTTATGTGAGAAAATCATTAATTACCGTGTCAATTCTGAGATGATAGCCATAAGTAATTCAACTCAAGAAAAATTGCTTGAACTAGACCAAGCATTGATCCTAATAGACAGGCAGATTCTGAAAGATTATGCATTAGATCAACTTCCCATAAGAAATTCAGAAAACCGTCCTATTCGATATATTTTGCCTTATTATGAAATTAAAATGCTACTACCTACTCATCATCTACTAGAAGAGGATGGTCAACTTAAGGTAAGTCCAGTAAAGATTCTTAGCCAATAAGCAATACCAAAGCTTACTTGGACAAGATAAATGAGGATCATAACAATTACTCGACTTGATGCTCTCCTATCCTTATTCACATATTCTTTAGCTAAAGTAATCAGGATACTCAAATGCGTTAAAAATAGTGCTATAGGTATTTGCCAGTAGAAATTCCCATGCAGTTCCCGAAATCCAGACTCTGCAAAAACCGCATAAATCATTAGCGCAAAAAAGAGGGAAATAAGTGAGAAATAGAAGTAAGATGAATCAAATGCCCGTTTGCCCCAAAGAATCAAGAACATCATAATCATGGGAATGCTTGAAACAAAGTCGAAAACAGGTTGATCTGAAAAGTGAAGCCACACTAAAAAAGGATTAATCACCACCTCAGACACCTCACCTGCGGAATACAGTTCTTGGATCATAGGATCCCAGGAAAAGATTAGAAATTTCTCCACAAGTATCAAAAAGAAAAGTAAGACACTCAGTCCCAGAGATTTCCAAACAAGAGCTGAAATTCCTTTTTCCCTCAAAAAAACATAAACAGGCAATGCAGGGACATAACAAAACAAGAAGCTAGGCTTGATCAGGAGAATTGCTAAACCATATACGAAAAGTTGGAAATAATCTTTATTGCTTCGTGATTCAAACCAGTTAAAGCTTCTTTTGAAGAGAAGGATACAAAAGGGAAAGGAGGCAATAAGAGTGGAATTATGCCAGATGGTCTGCGCGAACTTTCCCAAATACCAGAAATCACCATCAATTACCGGGATAAATACTGGGCTGAGAAATAGGAAGCTTGCTGCTAGGAAAAATAGAGTAATCGAGTTAAAGGCTAAGTCTTTTTCCAACCAATTATAAACCAGATGGTATTTCCACCAAAGGAAAAATGTTAGAACTAGAAATGAACTAACGACAAAGGGGTATTTGAAATGAAAAATAAAATCAAGGATATAAACTAAAAAGTAATAGCCAGGTGGAATTGGGAAAAGCCCAGCTTCCAAATAATCGATTAGAAATAAATTATGATCTTTAATATCAATAGAAGGAATATATCTAATCAAAAAATAATTCGTGATTCCGAAAATGGAAACTATGATTAGGTTAAATATCGAACGCTGTCTAAATATGAAAAATTCTTTCATTTTAAATCCAAAAGAATATAGTCGTCCATTAAGATCTGTTGCTCTTCATGCTTTTTGAAATAGGCAGAAAAAGTAGAATAAGTATTATTATCTATTAAATATGCGGTTTTATTAGAATCAGTAAATTGACTTCCTTCTAGAAAAGTAGGCCATCCTAATAATTTGAATGGGATATTCTTTGCAAATCTATACTCTCTAAGGATTGATCCCGCACCTATCAAATAGATTCTCTCATAGCCATCATTCCTTAGGTTAAGTAAATTCTCGTCTAGAGAACGGGAGGATACAAGATTTGCCTTACTCTTAAAAAAGGACGTGAAATGAACACCTAGTAATAGTATCAAGATGATTGAAATTGGATAAATAATTTTCGTATTTGAAAGAAATGATTTTTCGGGGAGTAAAAAGCAGGCAGAAATAAGTGTAAGAAATAGAATCGCATAGATCTGAACTTTAAGCAGGTAAAAAGGGGAAAGAACTAAAGCGATAAAGAATAGCGTCAGTGCTAAGTAAATCACTTTTGTTCGAAAAATAAAAGTGCCGAAAATGAGGAAGAATGAAATCAAGGCAATGAAAAACCGTTCGTGTTCGAGAAAAGTCCGAAAAGACTGAATTATCCATGTTGGTTGATATAAGGGAAACCTAGCTTGATCTAAACTAACTTTCCATGTCTCCATTTTCTCAACACTAAGCTCGTCTCTCTGGAAGTCTATTAATCCATTCGCAAAGAAATATAGGTTTGGGTCTTCATTTTTGAAACCATCCTTCATCAATTGTAGCACTGGATGGTCAAACACTTGAGACCTTAGGGTATTCAACTTTTGAAATTCACCCAATCCCTGTTGATGAATCCACAGCTGAGTGAAACCCACAGATATACATAGAAACAAAATAGGAATTAATGCCGCAGTGAAAACTCTTTTCTGTCGGAGGATAAAATTTAAACTTAGCAAACCCGCTAAAATCAGAAAAGGAACCTCATAGCGAATTAAGAAACCAAGAACGATTAGCAAGTCAGTCCAGTAAAGTTTCACTTGGAATTTCAAACCTTGGGTTTTTAAAATTCTTGCGAGTAAACCTGCTGATGCTAAAAAGGCTGCAACAATTGAAAATTGGAGAAAAAATGTGAAATGGATTAAAAAAGCAAATAGAAACAGAGACCAACAATGGCGTTGGATCTGATCAGACTTTCTTTTCCATATCAATTCAAGCGAAATAATATAGCTCATATACATTGCTCCGAACCAGGTAAGCGGATACCAGGGAATTTCGGGAAAGAGTGTATAGAGCTTGGCGAAAACCCAGCTAAGGATTGGGTGAATAAAGACAGCAAAAGATTCTGGGGTACCGGTGTAGGCTCCGGAGACCAGCCACATCATGATTTCATCGTCATTGGTTTGGAATCGCCAAGGGAGAAACCAAATTAGGATTAAGGCCAGCAGCCCCAGAGTTGCCCAAATCCGAACAAATTGGGTAGCGCTTACTTTCTCCATAGAATTAGTAATTTTTCTCCCTTGGGTTGAATCAACTGCTTTTGAACAGCCCAGTCCGAAGGCTCAAAGGGGAAATCTTCCAATTCATTAAAAAGTATCATATCCAATTCTGATCCTGTTTTCAAAAACATTTTTGCCTGTGAAGGTTTCCAATAACCTGGGGAATACAGGGGATTATCACCCAACATATAGAGCAAACCTGGATTACGGTATACCGAGATGATTTTGGAGGGATTTGATTTCTGTATTTCAGAATCAAGCATGCTGAGAAATTCATTCTGAGGTAGAGATAAGTAAACAAATTTTCCAGGCTTGTATTCCCATTTTTCAGTAGCATCCCAAAGATACGATCCTTCATAGGGCGTTATCCATATACCGAAGGTAACCAAAACTAGGGAGGTAAAGGAGGCAAAAGTATAAGAGGAATTTTGGTAAAGGTGGGGCTTTTTGTGAATCAACATTGCAAAGGCCAGAAGCCAGAAAACCCAGTAATGAATCCCTAATCTCATCCAGTACACATTACTTCCAAAATGAAGTAGAAAAGGAATCAACAGTAAAACTGCTATGAAAAATAACTCTTGCGTATTGAAGTCCTTCCTATTCGATTGCCCGAGTTGCCAACAAATCCCAGCGAATGTGATCAAAAGAACAATATGGCTCCATCCAGAAGTGATAAAGGTGAAGTAAAACACCAAGATCACTGAGATCAAGGCTAAGATCAGGACGTAGCTATAGAATTTGTAATCAAGCTTTTTGACTTTGGCTGCTACAAAAAAAAGAATTCCTGCTAAGAGTGTCCAGAATCCTCCTACCGCTGTGTATTTAAGTAGAAGTGCTAGGCCGTAGTCCTCTCGCTGTTGGAGAAACCCATATTCCCCGATCATTCTGGTCAAGGCATTTTCTTGAAAGAGAATATAAAATAGCCACTCGAATATTAAGAATGGCGATATAAAGAGCAGAGCCTTTAGTATAGTGTAGGATTTTTTCAGAAAGAAATACGTAAAAGTCAACAGACCCAAAGTAAGGCATACGGTGATCTTGGAGTAAAACAAGGATAGGAATACCAAGCTTAAAAGAACCCAATCGAATGATTTAATCTCTTTCTTGGAAACTATCGCTAGCCATAAGCATGCGGCAACTACTGATATCGAGTTGTAGGATAAGCTTGGCGGCAGAAACCCGTAGCCCGCAAATAAACCTGCAAGCGAGAGTATAAAAACAGGGATTGTAAGTTTTTGGGTTGGATAGATGTTTTTCCAAAAAACAACTAAGCCAAAAGCAGCTAAAAAGTAGCCCAGCAAGCGAAGTGCGCGTAAACCTACAATTCCAAATTCCAGGCCTGTTGCTAGGTGAATCAACTTAAAGAAAAAATCATAATTGAAAATACCGCCAAGATTCTGCTGATTAGGATCTGCCAGCAGTACATAAAGTCCTTCATCCGAAAAGTCAAAGCCTCGATTCATCCCAAAAAGAATGAGGAGAAGTGATAAAAATGTAAATCCTGTTAGAATTTTGATCAATACGTCGGAAGTAGATGTTGGTTGTTGGTTACTTCGTCCAGCTAACTATTGTGATCGAAGTCTTTGGCAAATGCTTGTTGGAATTTTGTGATAGAAAGGTAAAAAGGTACCGAGAATTTTGAGAATTATTAGTTTAATTCTGTTAGATAAAGGTAGAATATCCATAACAAACCTTTTAAAAACACAATTATGTGGAGAACTTTATGTCTTTTACAATGAAAAATACCCTGTATAGGGTATATATTTCTGAGATCCACTATATACCTTTATGTCAGGGTGATTAAGCAACTTTTCAAGCACTACTTTTCTTAAGAAAATATTAAAGGGACTTTTTATAAAATTTTTTAATCCCTTTTACTTTTGATTGCAGGGTTAAAACCCTGGGCTATTAATTGGTCGTCCTTTGGGACTGATTGGATCTTGGTAGATGGTGCATATTTTAGCTCAGAATAAAAATCCCCCTTGCCCCCTTTTTCAAACATTCAATTCCAAATTTGAATACGAATTCAAAGGGGGAGTTTAGGTTCTGCTAGATTCAGAATTGTAGTTGTTATGGGACCGATTGAATCTTGATTAATGAATACGCCGAATACATAGGTGTTATTTCATCGATATTTTTCAATCGGGAATCTCATTTCCACCTCTGGCGAAGACTATGAATTTTCACTATGGCTCTGCGCCAGAGACTGAAGATTTCGGATATTATTTTACCCAGGGTTAAAACCCTGGGCTATTAATTGGTCGTCCCTTTGGGAGTGATTGAAACCCTAGGCTACAAAATAGTCATGCGTTGGGTCAGATTGGATCTTGGTTGATGATGTGTTTTTTACCCCAGAATAAAAATCCCCCTTGCCCCCTTTTTCAAACATTCATTTCCAAATTTGAATACGAATTCAAAGGGGGAGTTTAGGCTCTGCTAGATTCAGAATTGTAGTTGTTATGGGACCGATTGAATCTTGATTAATGAATACGCCGAATACATAGGTGTTCTTTCATCGATATTTTTCAATCGGGAATCTCATTTCCACCTCTGGCGAAGACTATGAATTCTCACTATGGCTCTGCGCCAGAGATTGAAGGCGATGGATTCTATTAACCCAGGGTTAAAACCCTGGGCTATAAATTGGTCGTCCCTTTGGGACTAATTAAAACCCTAAATAAAAATTGTCATGCTTTTGGGACTGATTGGATCTTGGTTGATGATGTATTTTGTACCCCAGTGACTTGTCCTGAATTAAGTTTACACAAAGTAAACTACAATGAAACGACAAAAAGAAAAAAGAACAAGGGGCATAGGATCTCTGAGTTGGGCTGAGCGGGAAGAAATGATCAAAGAATATCTTTCGGGGAATTACTCTAAAATTGAGATTTGGAAAAA
>NZ_MSSV01000035.1 GCF_002150505.1 Algoriphagus ratkowskyi | reverse complement strand
ATTTATCTTCAGGTTTTAAAAGACAAGAACAACCTGTTTTGGCGACCAAAGACAACCCGCAAGATCCAAGAGATCTTCAAAAGCGCATCAAAGAGCTAGAGCGTGAGCTTGAGAATGCCCAGCTGAAAGCCGAAGGCTATGAACTAATGATCGAAATTGCAGAAAAGGAACTGAAAATTCCGATCAGAAAAAAGTTCGACACCAAGTAATCACCACCTTAAAGGAAAGGCATCAGCGACAGGCTCTGAGTCGTTTATGTTTATTATTTGGTATGACCAGACAGGCCTATTATCAGCATTATTGGCAGAAGGAAGAAACGAGCTTTGAACAGGAGCTTGTGATCAAGGAAGTGTTACGAATCAGAGAAACCCATAAAAAAATGGGTTGCCGCAAGCTTATGGTGAAGCTGGAAGCCTTCATGTTCGATCACCAGATCAAGATGGGTAGAGATGCGCTGTTTGATCTGTTGGCAGCAAATCAGTTATTGATTCGCCGCCGAAACAGACGGGTAACTACGACCTATTCAAGTCATTGGCTTCGGAAATATCCCAATCTGATCCGAGAGTTTATTGCTGAGGGAATCAATCAGTTATGGGTTAGCGACATTACTTATTGGAGGTTTAAGGATAAGTTTCTTTACATTAGTTTTGTAACCGATGTGTTCTCACATAAGATCGTAGGTTATCATCTGAGTGAATCTCTGGAAGCTGAATCATCAATCCATGCCCTTCAAATGGCTTTGGATCTGTTAAGACAACCAGTAGAAGGCCTGATCCATCATTCAGACCGAGGAATTCAATATTGCTGTAAAGAGTATGTCAAGTTATTACAGGACCATAGTGTAGCGATCAGCATGACCGAAAACGGAGATCCGTTAGAAAATGCATTTGCTGAACGAATCAATGGAATTGTTAAAGGAGAATACCTGGATTGCTATAAAGTGAATTCCATTCAAGAGGCCAAGGAGTTGCTTTCCCAAGTTGTCCACCTCTACAACCAAGAGCGGCCTCACATGAGTATAGGAAACAAAACTCCTGAAGAAATACATCAAACCAATCAAAAAACAGATCGACTGTGGAAAAACTATTATCCCAAAAACCGTACACTTGTAAACCAATAAACGGACTAACAAAAACTGTCAATCTAAATCAGGATCTAATTACAAACCTGTAAACTATTTTTAGGACGAGTCAAA
>NZ_MSSV01000034.1 GCF_002150505.1 Algoriphagus ratkowskyi | reverse complement strand
CATGAATTCATTTTTAACCCCGAGTTGTACTCGGGGCTATTACTGAGCCTACCTTTGGCAGGCTTCTTAACATTGTAGGTTATTAATATAGCAGATTAGTCATTTCTAAGATTGAACTACCAACATCTGACAACAACTCACAACTAACACCGTGGTCTGTGTCTCACAGACCACTTTCCCCGCCGTCGTTCTTGTTATCACGAATGTCCCAATGAGCTACCTTTGGCAGGCTTCCAAAAATCGCTGGGCACTCATATAGCAGATCAGCCAATTTTATAATGGTATAACCAACAACCAACAACCCACAACCAACAACCAACAACCAACACCGTTCCCCTTTCGGGGTCAGTGGTCACAGCTAAACTCCAGTTCAGAACAGAAATTTTAAATTTTAAATTCTAACATTTTAAATTCTTCACACAACTCCTATCTGCCGTCACGGAGCAACATTTCATTTCCATCCTCGGCACAAACCACCAATTCCCTAAAACTTCTCTGCGCCTTCCTGTCCCGACGTTTTTATCCCGAGATCGAAGTGATTCGGGAAGCATAGCGAATCGGGAAGGGAAAGGCTGTGGTATATTTAAATGAGTTGATTTTAAGCAACAAACCCTATTTTTTACTTTTCAATAGTAGGGAATTCAATTTCCTCCCTCGGAATAAAAAATCCTTTAATGCAATTCGCATTACGAACACAAACCTGAATATGGCTTTTTTCAAAAAGTCCTGCTCCTTCAAATGCAGGGCCACCTTCAGTAAAAACACCTCTGGTAGTGTCGAAGTTTCGGATGCTACTATTCCCATTCTTTTCAATTTCCTTTTTCCAGTTTTCGAGAATCCTTTGATGCATATGTTCAATTACAGCGCAATCAAGATTTCTCAAAAGCATATCTCCATTGTAATCACTGGGAACATCCTTGTTTTTTGGAAGGTCATCGCCTAGAATTTCAGAAAGATCCTTAAAGGCGGTATAATAATTTTGAATTAATTGAATGTACTTGGAATCCAGAAAATCACAGCAATAGCCTAAATGAATAACCGCCCCAAGAACAGCTGGCTTAGTGATTTTTCCACTAATTTCTTTTTCTTC
Source organism: Algoriphagus ratkowskyi (assembly GCF_002150505.1). Classification (GTDB taxonomy): domain Bacteria; phylum Bacteroidota; class Bacteroidia; order Cytophagales; family Cyclobacteriaceae; genus Algoriphagus; species Algoriphagus ratkowskyi. The sequence goes on along the minus strand of NZ_MSSV01000034.1, from coordinate 9,572 downwards.
TGCCCATAGTTGAGCTCTGGTGTAATTGTTTTCCCAGAAATACATGCCATTTCCTAGCCAGTCGTAAGGCTTGTTGGAATTGATGATTTTATTTGGATGATTAATCAATTTGTCTCTGACTGACTCTTCGCAGCCGTGGAAACCGATTATAAAATTTGGCCTTACATCATACATCTAAAAAAAATTAGTTAATCGTACTGTTTTTCTTTTCTTTTGAAAAGTCTTTAAGTTTTTTGTAATGTCTGTTGAATTCTCCTTTTTTGGTCACGATTCCCGAGCGGTACAAGGATGCAATAGCCTCTGTTTTTGTCATGGTCTTTGCTGCCTCAATACTTTCTTTGGCAATCTCCATCAATTTCGCAAAATCCTTATCGCTCATAGTAGCCTCCTTTTTATCTGTAATACAAAATAGCAAAAACTGGTTCAGATTTCATATTTTCGAAAAGATTTTTCAAACCACTCTCTTCCACTCCTCATTAATCACAAACCTACTCTATAGAGTATTTCAATTTTCACATTTAATCATATCTAGTTGGGAAACCAAAATTGACTTAATTACTAAACTTTGAATTTTTCTTTGATCTCTTTCTGAATGACATCAAGAATCTTCCTATAGTCAGTTCCAATTACTATAGCGAGCTTGATAATATCCTCTAAAGAAAAGCGCTCTGGATTTCTCAATTTATCAGTATAGGTATTATAGCCCATTTGAAGAGCTTTACATAAGTTCGTTGGCTTATGTTGTAGCCGCAATAACCTATTAAAAGATCATTAAATGAAAAGTGTTCTTATTTCTTAAAACTCTTTTATTAGCTTGATTTGCTGTTTAGAATTTTATGTTTCACAGCCCAATACTGATTTATTCTTTTTCGACCTTCGCTGCGACTTTTCAATATCATTGGTGCTTTTACGGACTGAAGCACATAATGATTATTTAGATTCACAAATTTGTATGAGTGCGTGATATTTGAATTAAAACAGATTCACATTAATTTTTTAAAATCATTATTAATCCAGCAATTACTAAACCTATGGCCAAAATGGTCATTTGATAATATGCAGCTTTTCCAAAATGACCTTCATCTTCTTTTTTTGGATTCAAAATCTTATGAAGGAGAAGAAGAAAGCCAGCAAATAAAATCAACCAGCCTAAAACCGTATAATAGACTTCTTCGCTCACTTCAAATCCTGGCACACATAATCCAACAGTTTACATGGATCCTCATCTATGGCTTTGGCTATAAGATAGAGTTCAGCTGCAGTTAGTTTGGTTTTAGGGTTAATTGTCAATTCACTTATTCTAGGTGAGCTCAGTCCAGTTTTCCTTGCGACCTCTGATTTATTGATTGATTTTCTACTAAAAACTTCTCCTAGTCTCGTCATCTTTTGTATTTCTTTATCCTAAGGTATATAATCTTTAAAAAAATAAAGAAATTCTTAATAAATAATTATTAGTATTAAGAAATTCTTTACATATTTACAGAAATACTTATGGTATGGTCCCAATAAACAAAGGAGACACTCAGGATTTAGAAAAATCAGTCCTGATTCCAAAAAATGAAGCAAGCCATTTCAAAGAATCCATCGTAAGGATTTTAGGGAATTTGAAGCTTGAGAATTGCAGTAAGGTACAGCAAACTGATATCAAGAATATCTATAAGCTGTTGGAGTATTTTTCAGATAAAGAATAAGTCATGAACCACGCATATTTTTCTTCAGTAGCTAGGAGAGTCCTTATCGAAGGAAGAGAAGAAATATGTTTGCTGTATAAGGACCTAATAGATTTAACTAGAACAGTATTTGGCATCGCCGCGGTAGATCGCCTGTACCCTCTGAAGCCCAAAAATCCGATTTAAAGGGTTCATTTTTAAGACCGTGAAAGGGGAGGTGCACAGCCCTGAGCAAATCGGTCACCATACACTCACGTCAGCAAGCTCACAGTAGCTGGTAGCGCTGACACCATTTCTTAGTATTTATTTATTGCTGGACTATCGGAAATCGATGGGGTAGGAGACTTGTGTCTTGTTTAGAGACGAGAGAATAAGAGATTAGAGAATAAGAGATTAGGGATTAAAGTCAAGAGCTGTAGCGAGACTTCATCATTCGGAATTCATCATTCTTCATTCATTATTAAAATGAAGGTTTTATAGATGTAGATGAGGTTTATAAGTGTAAGATTGCTTCGTCCTCGCAATGACGGTGCCTCAGAGGACATTGGGCATAGTTAATAGCGTAAAGAGGGCTTCGACTTCAGTCACACTGAGCGAAGTCGAAGTGTCAGCCTGACACACTTCGGTCTTCCAACATCGGTCATCGGACACCCGACATCTCACTTCCGTCTTCCGTCTCCCGTCTTCGATCTCTTTTCACCGGTCACCCGTCACCCAGCAACAAACATCAAAAGCACATGAAAAAACACATACTCATCTGCTTAATGGGACTGCTATGTCTTCCCATAAGCACCCTAAAAGCACAAAGTAAAGTTGCGGAGTCACCCCCAGGTACAGATTTGGTTTATCAGCCTGGCCTGCCTGCCGGAAATCGAATTGCAGATTTTTCTGTAAGCGATCTGAAGGTAGGATTCCCAGGGCAGGAGGGCGCAAGCTCTTCTGCTCGCTTGGAAATCTTGGGATTCTTCACACTCAAGAGCATAATAAAACCTGCGGCCTCTAACACACAAGCACTTCGCTATACGATTTCCACTAGGGAATTGGATCCTTATTACCAGATAGCAGAGGTTAGTGAAGACAGTATAGCTCTTTCTGAAGGGAGCTTTTATGCCGGAACCTCGGGGAAACAGGTGTTTGAGATCCGAATTCCTCTTACTCAGAAATATTCCCGCTTCAGTCTCTTCGATCGAGATACCCCACTCATGGAAAGCATCTGGGTACAGCCGGGTGATTCCTTGCTGGTAAATTGGGACCAAAGAAAAAACACCTTCTATTTCTCAGGACCTGCAGCACCTTGGCTTAGCCTTCAGAACGAGCTCAAGGAAATAGCTTCGAGGGAGAAATTACTTTCAAATCCTGTAATGATACTCTCGGATGAACAGGTGATGATAAACACGCCTGCCAAATTAGAAGCATATCAAGAAGCATCCCAAGCCTATTTATCCGGCTGGAGCAATAGGATTGAATGGCTCACTACGGAAGAGCTAAGGATGGAAAGAGCTACGGAATTATTTGAGAGAGTGGAGAGCAGTGAGCTGTTTGCTACCCTAGACGCTAAACAGCATACCCTTGATCAAATGAGCTATGCCTGGCTGAGAAGTTATTGGAAAGGAAAGTTGCAAAAGGAGGCTCTGGAATTTGTAAGAGCTTGTAGGCCTACCGATGATAAATGGGCCAATCTAATCCTCTCCTACACAGAAGATCCTGCATTAGTACATCCTGTGATCAATGAGTATCCCTATGAAGTGGCTGAATCCATTTACCTAGAGAACATGCTCCTGGAGTCCTTGCTTCCCGTATCCTTTCCCTACTTAGCTGAGGTGCTTCCAATAGGCTTGAAGGATCAGGTAATGGGACTTTACCTGATAAGGCAGTATAAGGAGCTGGTGGATGCAGATTCTCTCATTAATTACTCCATCGTCAATAGCCAAACCCCTTGGATTGCCCAAAGGCTTGATGCGCTATACCAATCCAATTTAATAGGAAGGCCATTTTCTGACTTTCCATTTGCCGGGCCTACAGGTAAGGTTGTTACGCCCTCCCATTGGAAAGGGAAGCTAGTGCTTATTGACTTCTGGCTTAGTGGATGTGGTGCCTGTCTCAGCTTTGCAAATACGGTATTTATTCCCCTGATGGAAGAGTTTAAGAATAATGAATTCCTTCAATTCGTGACTGTCTCAGGGGGCAAAGAAGGGGATCAATGGATTAAAAGCCTTGATTCAGGCAGATATACTACGGATCAGAGCATGAACCTCTTCTCAGGAGGTGCAGAACATCCCACACTAAAGCAGAATCACATTCGCTCATTTCCCGCACAGGTACTCTTGGATCCTGACGGAAATATCCTGAAGACCGGGGGTTTTCCTAAAGAGTTGGATTCCTGGATTAGCCTGATCAATTCCTATTTGGAAGAACATCCTCTGGCCCAAAATCAGGAAGCTCAACCTGTGACTTACTCAATTCTAAAAGATTAAACATTCAACTGAAATGAAAAAGAAATTTTACTTACCAATGAAAGGAGTGTTTTTAGTACTCCTGATGATATTTGGATTAACGATTCAATCCAATGCTATAGCTCGTCAATCAGAAGATTTTCAGCTAACCGGTTCCGTGCTGGAGCTGGAAACGCAATTGCCCTTGACTGGAGCCGTGGTCTTGATTAAGGACTTAGGCTTTTCCGCTGTAGCGGATGAAAGGGGGGACTTTAGTTTTTCTCTACCCAAGGGTCAATATGAATTAACGATCAGCTTTATAGGATTTAAGAAAATCACTACCTCCGTAGCAGTCCCACAACTTGAGCAATTGTTCTTTTACCTGATGGAAGAGCAAATGACACTGGCTGAGGTGGAAGTACTTTCCACGGGATACCAGGAAATCCCTAAAGAACGCGCTACAGGTTCCTTTGTGCAGCTGGATCAAACACTGATTGACCGCAGGGTCAGCAGCTCGATTCTTGATCGTATGGAAGATGTCACTTCTGGTGTGCTATTCAATAGAAATACCTCATCTTCGGAACCACTCAGTATAAGAGGTAGAGGTACCTTGTTTGGTAATACCCAGCCTTTAATCGTAGTGGATAATCTTTCTTATGAAGGAAGTATTGAAACTATTAATCCCAATGATGTAGCCACAATTACCGTATTAAAGGATGCTGCCGCAGCTTCTATATGGGGAGCTCAGGCTGGCAATGGGGTCATTGTGATCACCACCAAATCAGGGAAATATAAACAGCCTCTTCGGGTTTCCATACAGTCAAACTTGACAGTTATAGAAAAGCCTGATCTCTTTTATGCTCCGCAAATGGAGATCAGTGATTTTGTAGCGCAGGAAAAAAGACTCTTCGAATCTGGTTACTACAACTCCCGAATCAACTCTTCTGCAAAGACACCGCTCTCACCGGTAGTGGAAGCCTTGCTTGCCTTAAAGGAAAAGAGAATTACTCAAGCTGAGGCCGATGCTCTTTTGGCTCAATATGGTTCTCAGGATATACGTAAGGATCTTGCTCAATACTATTACAGACCAGCGGTCAAACAGCAATATGCATTTCAGGTAAATGGGGGCGGGGATTCCTATTTATATAATTTCTCCGGGGGATACGATCACAACCTCAGTTCCCAGGTAGGCACCAAAGATGATAGAATCACCTTAAATGCCAAGCAAAACTGGAAGCTGATCAATGATAAATTGATGGTTTCCACAGGCCTTTACTTAAGCAGAGCTGAGAATTTTTCAGATACAGCAATTCCAAATCCCAGACCTTACGAAGCTTTGGCCGATGCTCAGGACAATGCACTTCCCATTGTAGCAGGACTAAATACTCGTTTTGTAGAGAGTACACTTGGCTCAAACTTACTTGATTGGAGATCATTTCCATTGAATGAGCTGGGCAAAAGAAATACCCGTAATCTATCCACAGATATACGAGTGAATTTGGGATTAAAGTACAGCATTCTGAAAGGGCTAGATGCGCAGCTTCAATACCAGTATTGGACTAATACCACAGCTTTCCGCAGTATTGAGACGGAGGAATTGTACACCATAAGAAATCAGATCAATAGTTTTACCCAAGTACTTCAAGATCAGAGTTTATCTTATGCTTTTCCGCGTGGAGAAAGTTTCACCAATTCCAATTCTTCTTCCCATAGCCACAATTTAAGAGCCAATCTTAACTACTCCCTCAGCAAAGGACCACATCAATTGACCACCCTCGCAGGTTGGGAGTTAAGGGATCTAAGCAGTTTATCAGACCGTATGACTTATTATGGTTACGATGATGCAACTGGTCTGAGTTCACCGGTGGATTACCTCACACGTTTTCCCCAATACCATAATCCGGGACTGAAGCTTACCATTCCTTACCCTGCAGATCACAGTGGCATGATTGACCGATATCTCTCATATTTTGGAAACCTGGGATATACCTATAAGGACAAATATCTCTTTACTGCAAGTGCCAGAAAGGATATGTCCAATCTTTTTGGGGTGGCCACCAACCAGAAAGCTGTACCGCTATGGAGTATGGGTGCAGGATGGATTATTTCAAAAGAGGGTTTTTATGGCTTGGAATGGATGCCTTTCTTGAAAATGAGGTTTAGCTATGGCTACAATGGAAACGTAGACAAAAACACTACAGCATTTACAACTATCAGATACGACAATTACCATGACTATATTCCAGGTCTTCGCTATGCCTATATTTCAAATCCTCCTAACAGAGAACTCAGATGGGAGAAAATCAGGATCACAAACCTTGCGCTTGACTTTGAGTCAAAGTCAGGAGGAATAGCTGGGAGTCTGGAATTTTATGCTAAAAGGGGAGAGGATCTAATCGGGGAAACCGAAGTCCCGGATTCCAATGGGATTTATCAGTTTAGAGGTAATTTTTCCACTACCAAAACAAGAGGGTTTGACCTTACCCTAAATACAATTAACCTAAACAAAGAAGTAAAGTGGAGTACGCAGTTACTCCTAAGCGGATGGAAAGATGAAATAGTAGAGTTTAATGGCAGTAGATCTGTCACGCAGATTTTGGGCAGTAACTCTGCCAATCTGATTCCAGTGGTGGGTCAACCACTGTTTGGAATTTACTCCCTTCCTTGGGGAGGGTTGGACCCAGCAAATGGAAATCCATTGGGATACCTGAATGGAGAACTTTCAGATGATTACACTAAAATCATTTCTTCTATGACACCCGAAACCTTGACTTTCCATGGTTCGGCCAGACCTACCGTATTTGGGTCTATCAGGAATACTGTGGACTGGAAAGGCTGGAATCTTTCATTCAATATTTCTTACCGCTTAGGATATTATTTCAGAAGAACGTCTGTTGATTATACTGCTCTTTCAAGAGGGGATATATCGCACAGTGACTATAGCGATAGATGGCAGCAGCCTGGCGATGAGATCTTCACTCAGATCCCTTCCCAACCCACAAACCTCAACACACAACGTCATGATTTCTATAGCAGATCGGCTGTTCTGGTAGAGAAGGGAGATCATATACGTTTTCAGGATGTGAGACTGGGGTATGTCTGGGATAGTGCAAATTCTCCGCGTCTTCCTTTTAGAAAAATTGAAGCATTTGTTTACATGAATAACCTCGGGATTATTTGGAAAGCTACTGACAGGGATTTGGATCCTGACTTTAGAACAATGAAACCTCTACAGAGTGCCTCTTTGGGACTTAGAATCGATCTTTAACTACTAATTATTTAATGACATGAAAAAATATATCTATATTATATATACAGGAATTATGCTTGGAGCCTGTGATAGTTTTCTTGACGAAAAGCCAAGCAAAGACATTGATACTCCAGGTACGCTTGACTCACTTCAGGCTTTATTGGATAATTCATCGTCTATGAATGTATATCCTGCCATACCCCTGATGTTGGGAGATGAGTATTTCTCTAATGATGCTGGAATACTTTCTTTACCTCCCTGGCAGCAGAATCTTTATCTGTGGAAAGATAAGCCTTTTCAGATAGATGATCTTATTTTTGATTGGCGTGATGCATACAACCAAATTCAGACTGCCAATATTATATTGGAGGCACTAGAGGAAATTAACACAATCACTCCTCAGTGGAATGAAATCAAAGGAGCTGCCTTATTTTTTAGAGCTCAAGCTTATTTCAATCTGTACAATCTCTTTCTTGATGGCCATAATTTGGAACAAAGTGGATTAACACCCCAAATCCCAATAAGAAGGTCATCAAAGATTCTACTGAAGGCTGAGTATACTGGCAAAGAAGAAATCAAAAAGCTGATTCGTGAGGATATGGAGGAGTCTGTAACCTTATTACCTGAAGTGGTTCTTTATCCGTTTAGACCAAGTGTCAAAGCCGCAAAAGCATTTAAAGCTCGGGTCTACTTGGCTTGGGAAGAATATGCTAATGCGCAAAAGGCAGCTGGGGAATTGATTCAATCAGGACTTGCATTAATGGACTACAAGAAGTTAAATCCCAAGGTGTCTTATCCTTTTGATTTATTCAATTCCGAAGTCCTATGGCATAGTAGAATAGGAGGTTATTCATTTATGTTTTCCCAAAGTGCCTTTCAGGTTAATCCGGAATTATTAGCTCTATATGAGGAAGAAGATTTGAGGAAATCACTTCTATTTATAAAAAGGCCGTCAGGTTATGTGAATTTCAGAGGGAGTTACGACGGAGGTATTACCCTCTTTGCGGGGCTGGCAGCGGATGAGGTTTATTTAATCTATGCAGAATGTCTGATTAGGGCTGGCGATTTATCTCGTGCTGCTGATGTTTTGAATTCACTTTTGGTGACACGGTACGCTGAAGGTTTTGAGCCTTTACAGTTTGATAATGAAACAGCAGCTTTGGAAGTGGTTCTGAAGGAAAGAAGAAAAGAACTGCTCTTTCGAGGTTTGAGATGGCAAGATTTAAGACGCTTAAATAAAGATGATCGCTTCAAAACAACTTTGGAAAGATCTTATGAGAATGTTTCATTCAAATTAGCTCCTAATTCTGAAAACTATTTGATACCTGTTCCACCGCGTGAATTAAGCTTTAATTGATAAAAGAGGGCAAGGCAACTGACCTTGCCCTCAATTTAACTTAAGGAATTAAGACAAACTCCTTATTTGGAGATCCTACTGGATGAGCTAGGTCTGGCTGAGAATACAAACAGATCTCAGTCCCTAAATTACAGTTGTAATTCACTGGATTAGTTTGATCATTCACTTGAATCCAAGTTTCCCCATCATCCATGGTTGCATACCTAGGTTCTTCTAGATCTGGACTTGAAAATGCAAAAGCTGCAAACGCTGCCAGCACAAATGCGAACAGCGGTAATCTTTTTATTAGAGTATTCATCGTTATGTCCTGTTTTTTAACAGATCAAAAACAGGGAAACCGTTTAGTTGCCCCGAATAGGAGCATGAGTAAAGAGCCTACTCTGATAAGGGTTTTCGGCAACTCCCTGTGGGAGGCTCATTGGGTATAGTCTGTCTCTTACCCCAGGCTATTAAGAGAAATGAGTCTCTTTTATTATCGTCATTTTATTTAGCACAGTAACTGAGCTTTTTGAAGTGTCGAGGGATGAATCTTAGTTGATATTTTTTGCAGCCTATACTCGCAAAATTTCGGGCTGTTGGGCGGTGGGGCATCCACCGCCCTTTTTTTTAGCCTTTGCAATTTTATAAACCTCGAAATTTTTATCTATCAGGTACTTATCTAGCGCAAGTCTTATCTAGCGCAAGTCTCCAGACTTGTGCTTCTGCTAGTGCAGTCTCCTGACTGCCTCCAACTTCATCATTCATCATTCGGTATTCATCCTTCGATATTCAACATTTATTTCTTTCCATCCTCCTGCATTAATTCTAGTCTCCAGAAGATGACCCTGCGCAGGAGGGAAATGGCCTATTTCTTTATTGACCAC
>NZ_MSSV01000033.1 GCF_002150505.1 Algoriphagus ratkowskyi | reverse complement strand
GGGTTAAAACCCTGGGCTACCCATAGTGCCTACCTACGGCAGGCTTCCTAATCGCCAACTTCTCATTTTATATCGATAGTTATCTGGACATTCATTTTAAATTTTCACAAACCAACAACCAACAACCAATAACCACAAACCAATTCTCCTCTAGCGCAAGTCTCATGACTTGTGCTTATGATAGTGCAGTCTCCTGACTGCCTCCAACTTCATCATTCATCATTCATCATTCGGTATTCATCCTTCGATATTCAACAGTTATTTCTTTCCATCCTCCTGCATTAATTCTAGTTTCCATAGTGCCAACCTACGGCAGGCTTAATAGTGTCCAACTTCTCATTTTGTATCGGTAGCTATCAGGACCTTCATTTTAAATTTTCACAAACAAAAAACCAACAACCAACAACTTCCCTCCACCGTGGTCTCTGTCCTTAAAGTCCATTATTCCAAATGAATTCATTTCTCCACCGTGGTCTGTGTCACACAGACCATTTTCTCCGCCGCCGTTCATGTCATCACCAATGATTTGCCCATATGGATTCGTTTCCATTCTCCTGCATTAATTCTAGTTTCCATAGTGCCTACCTACGGCAAGCTTCCTAATCGCCAACTTCTCATTTTATATCGATAATTATCTGGACCTTCATTTTAAATTCTCACAAACCAACAACCAACAACCAATAACTTCCCTCAACCGTGGTCTCTGTCCTTACAGACCATTATTCCAAATGAATTCATTTCCATTCCTCGGCACAAACCTACTTCTTCCAAATATGATCCTGCGCCGAGGGCAATGTCCAATTTTCTTTATTTACCCAGGGTTAAAACCCTGGGCTACCCATAGTGCCTACCTACGGCAGGCTTCCTAATCGCCAACTTCTCATTTTATATCGATACCTATCAGGATCTTCATTTAAAATTCTCACAAACCAACAACTTCCCTCCACAGTGGTCTGTGTCACACAGACCCGTGGCTACTTATCTAGCGCAAGTCTCATGACTTGTGCTTCTGCTAGTGCAGTCTCCTGACTGCCTCCAACTTCATCATTCATCATTCATCATTCGATATTCAACATTCAACAGTTATTTCTTCCATCCTCCTGCATTAATTCTAGTTTCCATAGTGCCTACCTACGGCAGGCTATCTAATCGCCAACTTCTCATCTTATATCGTAGCTATCAGGATCTTCATTTAAAATTCTCACAAACCAACACCCAACAACCAACAACCAACAACCAACAACCAACACCCAACAACCAACAACCAACACCGCACACCGCTCAACGGACATCTAACTTCCATTCTTCCAATCGTATACTGGCAACCGCCACTCCAATGAACCCCAAATTCATCCAGAAGTGCTCCGCCCAACCCAATGATTCTAATATCCCAGCACAATTACACGGCACTCTAGGAAAAGCTCCCACCCAGATCAGTCCCACATAAGTGATAAATACCGTCAGCAGCAAAATGCTTCCTAGATATCCCCACCATCGAGATACTGCAAAGAGCAGGAGCAGGGCAAGCAGCAACTCGGTTATAGGAACAGCATAGGCCAGAACCTCCGCCAACTCGGCCGGAAACGTTTGATTATGAAAAGCCTTTCTGCTTGATTCAAATCGAATCAGTTTGTCCAGACCTGTATAGGTCCAGAGTAAAATGAGTATGGTACTGAAGATTCTGTTCATAATAGTAGAGTTGTGTTTAGCACTGGCTAACTCCCTCTCATTAAGGAGAGGGTTGGGGTGAGGTAGAAATGCCTTTCTGCTTCCTTCAAATCGTATCAGTTTATCCCCTCGGAATCTTTTAATTTCCAATCTCCAATCTCCCAATCTCTTTATAATCCAATCTTCCAAATTGTCATTCGGAGACGATACTACTCCCTCTCCATGTGGAAAGGGATGGGGTGAGGTATGAATCACTGGGAGAAAATTAAAAAGCTGATTACCAAGATGCTACCTCAAATAAAGGGAGTCACTGATTTTGATAGAAAAAACCTTTTTTTGAGGGTTTTTTAATTAAAGAACTAGTAATAATTCCAAGATTATTTGGAAGGAACTGTGCTTAATGATAAATTAACATGTAAGATTAGTTGATTTTTTTCTTGAGCGAGTAATAAAGCTTTTCACCCACCTATTTTGATTTAGTACACTTTTACTATCTAAAAATGGAAAAGCGAATATATATGGATCAGCTTATTGCTGATTTTAATAGTATCAAAAGGTTTTCTGATGAGTCTTACGAGACCGTTTATCAGAAACTGACTTTGTGGAGGGTATCCAGAGGACAGGTACTCAAGAAGGTAGATATGGTGGATGATAAGAGCCGCTATATATGTGAAGGTTATGTAGGGCTGTTTCATGAAGGTCACAATGGCTTTAAACTGTTCAGGATATTTGGTCCATCAGACGTAGCATTTGATGAACAGTCTTTCCGGAGTAATTCTTCTTCTAAGACCCTTTTACGGGCTTTGTCAGAAACAGTATTTCTGGAATTCTCTTTGGAGGCTGAAAATGATTTACTCTCCAAAAAACCTGAATTTTATTCCCTTGCGCTGGAAGTAGCCCATCTTATCAATAAGCGGCATGTAGAACAGCAAGCGATTAAAGCTATAAAATTTAAGGCTGGTTTTCCGCTCCTGCTCAAGAAATTTCCCGGGATAGGTCAATACCTCAAGAATCAGGATTTGGCAGATTTTTTCAATTGCAGCATCAGTACAGTAGAACGACGTAAATACTCCATAATGAACAATCATGCAAACAAGCTGTGAATTTCCTGTTGCAATAAACCTGCATTGTAAAACGATCGATAAAAAGGTTCTCAAATGGGCTTGGGAAGCAGGGCTATTTGAAAGTCCTGCCGAACTGGAGCGATGCAGACTTCAGAAAATTAACTGGTTTGCATCATATCTTTTTCCTGAACAGGATCAAGCAAATCTGGAACTAATTACTAAATTCTTCCTTTGCTTGTTTTTGTTGGATGATCTGCTGGATATACTCATTGATAAAACCATGGTTGTTTTTCTGGAAGGTCTCAAAACCGGCAACCCTAGCTATAACAATATTAGGTTACAGAGTTTAGGAAGAAACCTTCTGCTGCAACATCAGGATATTCAGAAGGAATATGATTTTCTTGGTGGATCAGAGCAATGGAACAAGGCCTGGCTTGAATATCTTGCAGCCCTTCAGTGGGAAATTCAGACTAAAATAGACAACTCACCACCAACACTGGAAAAGTACAGATTATACAGGCCAAAAACTTCTGGGGTTTATTTGGCTATCCTGCTAATCCGGCAGGGCAAAGACATGCATAGCTGCATTTCTGAGTTGCTAGAATGCTCCATCGCCAGGTATATATGCCTCTCCAATGACCTGGCATCCTACAGAAAAGAGCTGGCTATAGGAGATACCCATAATGAAATACTGATCCTGATGGAATCAATGGGAAATACTGCCGTATCATGGACACAATCGGAAGTCAAAGAGCTGCGAAAAAGCATTTTACGTTTGACAGAGCAACTGTGTACCAATTTTGGCACCTGTGACGTATGGCTTCGAAGGCTCTTACTGCTGGCAGGAGGCTGTGAAGCTTGGACGGCTAAGACCTTTAGATATCAGGCGCATATCAATGGAGATTTGGGGAGAAAATAAATGAGAGGAGGTATACAATGTTCAAAACACGTGTTGTTATTTATCCCAAAGATGTGGTTTACCTGACCGGTAGGAGTGAGCGTTATGCACAGATACTTTTGCACAAGGTTCGCGTTTACGTCAACAAGGAGCGTCACCAGTTTGTGACCATTACAGACTTCGCCAGCTTTTCCGGCATTCCGGAAGAGATGATACGCAAATACATGATATAGTGATATGATTATCCGCAATCTTGCCAGTAACCAAAAATTCTTTGCATATCCGTCGAGAAGACCTACGACAGGTGACCAAACTGAAATAAACTATAGAGTTAAGCTTATTTAAAATTGCTTTAATCTCCTCACTAATAGAATAGCGGATATTTATAGTAAATATTCAGTAATGAAGGCACCTCAATACATAATCTCATATAAGCTATTTAATAAACTTATGATAAGTATTGAAGCGATGATTCGACGATGCTCATACAATGTTTCTTCGATGCTTCTTCGATGTTTTATCGTAAATGCCCAGTAGATGGTTTGAAGGAAGATGATCTAAACCAAAGGTCTTGTGCCAATTGGAAAAGTAGCTAAATAACCTTTTAGAACAGGAGAATTTTTAAACATATATCCTTTTAGAGCTATGGCAAGAGTAACAGACGGTTTGCTTGGGGGAATTTCTGGAAAGATCGGAAATCTGGTTTTTTATCAGGTTAATGGTCAGACGTTAGTCAGGACCAAACCAGCTGGGGGAAGGAGTTCCACTTCTTCACTTCAGAGCTACCATCAGCAGGCATTTGCCTTAGCTCAGGAATTTTTATCTCCATTAAAAATGGAATTGGCCATAGGATTTGTAGCATTCAAAATTGGCACAAAAAGGGGGATTGACCGAGCGAAAAGCCTATTGCTGAAAAATGCCATTTATCCAAGTGAAGGCATCCCAGTTATGCATCCGACAAAAGCACAGGTATCTTCAGGTGATCTCACAGGCGCGAGTGGGGCAGTATTTTCGGCGAGTAGGCCTGACCAATTTAGGATAGAGTGGACAATAAACAGTTGGGATGGCTCAGCACGTGATGAAGACAAAACTTTTGTGGTCGTGTATGACACCATGGATCTACGAGTCTTCAGTATTCAGGGGGGAAGTTATAGAAAAGACGGATATCAGGAGGTGCAAGTGCCATGGAGTTCAATAAATGAGAATGCAGCTGTATATGTTTATTTCTCTTTTTATTCAGAACGATCTGGAAAAATAGAGTTTTCGGATTCTGTATGCCTGGGGAGAATTTAGTAGGAAGTATCAAGATGTTAGTATCAGGACATAAGTATCTAGATTCAAGAAGCATTTATCAACTAGCACGCTTGTCTATGTATATCCTCATTTCCATTGCTCGGAACTTACTCTTTCACTAGAAACAACTTCTTAGAGGCCAATCCCTAAGGATTATATGTAAGCACTAAGCCACTTAATTAGGTAATGCCCTGGAGGATATGCAGTTTTTGGGAAGCAGTCGCAGCCGTTAAGAAAATTGGCTAGCTCGTGAGGCACGAACGAGATCCGCCAATTTTTAGGCGGAGACAAATCCCAAAAATCAAATTGGTAAATACGTCTTTCAGATACTACCAGCTTTCTCCAATTTGAAGCATAGGCTCGGGCGAAGATTTTTGGATACTTTTGATCCCAAAAGTATCATATAAAATAAATTATCTATTCACAATTCTTATAAAAGGAAGGAGGTGGCTTGACTCACTTATTCCTTTTTTCCATCCCTCGCTCGTGTCATAAATTACGATCCTAATAATTATTTTTCGTTTCCATCCTCCTGCATTATCTCTTGTTTCCAGATGATAATTACGGGCAGGAGGGAATATTTTTTCAATTCTATTAAACCTAGGGTTGAAACCCTGGCCTGTCCGCCGTTGCGCAGCTACCAATAGATCGTCCCTACAGGATTAATACATAATCCCCTCTGCCGTCGTCCGTATCTTTCGCCGCAGTTCTTGTCTCTAATATCCCATTTTCTTAAGTTTCTAGCGATAAGAAAACACTTTATTTAGAGACTTTTTTAAATGATATATAAGGAATAAAGTTACCTATTGCGAAGCTCGCGAAAAGACCGCACATTTCATTGATAGCCAATGTGATACTAGTTAATATTCTTGCATGTTACACTTAAAACCCATATACATATGGCAAAACAAGCAGGAGTAATTACACTAAACGGTAAGGTAGGAACACTGTCTTTCTACAAGACCAAGGACGGGTATCTGGCCCGTGAAAAAGGAGGGGTAAGCAAAAGCAGGATTATGAATGATCCGCGTTTTGCACGTACCCGTGAAAATCTGAAGGAATTTGCAGACAATGCAACTTCGGCCAAACTCTTCAGGGATGCGCTGCGGCCTGTGATTGCCAAGATCGGCGACACTAGACTGAGCCAGAGAATAACTCGGGTAATGATGAAAGTACTTCAGTCTGACCTGGTCAACAACCGTGGTGAACGCATGGTGCGGGCAGGAGATTGGAATCTGCTCGGTGATCTGGAGCTAAATGCCGCATGTTCTCTGGGAAGTACGCTTTTCCTGGAGATAGCCTACATCGATTCTCCAACTTCGTGGAATGTGAATATCCCGGCATTTGTGCCACAGGATTTTGTGGCGGTACCAAAAGGAGCAACACACCTGAGAATCACAGCAACAGGGGTTGGACTGGACTTCAGCACTGGTGCTAGAACTGTGCAAACCAGTATATCTAGCTTGCTTTCAGTGATAGATTCGGCAGTGGCGATCAGTCTGTCTATAGATAAGGCATTGCTACCTGGTACTCACCGAGCCTTTGTGCTGAGTGTTGAATTTGTTCAGATGGTCAATGGCGGGGAGTACTCCATTAATAATGGAGCGCACAATGCTGCAAAGATCACTGGAGTAGAACAAATCTAAGATGAGATTGGTACTTCACAGAAAGTACAAAGCAACAGTAACCCTTGGGAGATTACTTCTCGGAAAGAAGCAAGTATGCTTCACTCAGGAGCCTCCCAAGGCATGCTTTGGAAAACATATAGCATGTCTGGATGAAGGTGTCTATGAGTTGGACGACAGTCTCGGTCAGCCTCCCCAAAGACCGAAATTTGGGATAAAGGAAGGAGTGTATAAGTTGGATCCTATTCATTCTGAAGAAAGAGGCTGGGAAATTGGAATTGCGGACATAGGGAAGTTTGCTTCCTATCCTTGGAATCAGCCTCTGGAGTCTAACAGAATTTATCCTGTGACTAGCTACCGTGCGGATGGCACTCCACTCTTCACTAAACTCGCATTTCTCAAGCTGATGGAAAGGCTGGAGCGGGAATGGGAGCGGGGAGAGATCGTGGAATTGCAGATTGTGTCAGAACCAGTTCCTTATCTCCTGAAATCATGTCTGGAACAGAGCTATTGCTAAGTCTGGCGGGAGGAATGATTATGCTCCTCCTTTCTGTCATCGCCTATTTTCTGAAACTCTTGATTCAGGATTCCAGGCAGATGAATACCGAGCTATCCAAACTGAAAGAACTCTTTATCAGGTTGGAAGCCGAGCAAAAGTTGATGAAGACGCTACTACAACGGACACGTAGTCCGCCCAGTCGGTTCGTCTCCCGAAAGGATGGAAGCATTTGAAGCGGATCTACTTCCAACACCCGGCATCGGTCATCTGACATCTGTCATCCGAAACCGGACAACAAACAACTAACAACTAACACCAAACAACTAAAAAATGAACATACTAACAGAAGTGAAAGAGCGGGCATTAGCCCCCACACCGCCGTTTTTCAAGAAAGTGAAAAAGGCAGGATTAATCATCGCAGCCATTGGCACCGCAATATTGACTGCACCAGGGTTGGTGCCTGCAGTACTGCTAGCCTATGCGGGTTATGCCGTGACAGCTGGAACTGTCTTAGTAACAATTTCTCAATTGACCGTCGATGACGGAGCTTTCGAGAAGCTGTTGATGAATTAACTTGAATCAATTTGTAATGTTAAACCGGAGGGGGTTCCTCTCCGGTTTTTTTTATTTTCAGACCTGAATAGGTCATTATAAAAAGCCAAAATGGTGGAGGAACAAGGATGCTGATAATGCTGGCTAGTAAGACTATTTCTCATCATCATTTTCACCATATCATTCCTCGGCACCAACATTCAATTCTCATTGGATCTCTGCGCCGAGGGAAATGGAATGGATTCATTTATTACCCCGAGTTGCACTCGGGGCTATTACTGAGCCTACCTTTGGCAGGCTTCTTACCATAGTAGGTACTTAGAAGAAGTCACTTGGGCTACTGATTGGTCGTTCCTAATGGGACTTTTCCGTCGCTACCGTTCGTGTCTTCACGAACGGTAATCTTCCTCATGGTTGATGACTACTTGGGTTACTTCATCATTCAACGTTCATCATTCAACATTCATCATTATCTTCTTTTCCATTCCTCGGCAGGAACCATCAATTCTCACTGGATCTCTGCGCCGAGGGAAATGGCATGAATTCATTTTTAACCCCGAGTTGTACTCGGGGCTATTACTGAGCCTACCTTTGGCAGGCTTCTTAAACATAGTAGATTAATAATATAGCAGATTAGCCATTTTAAAGATGCAACTACCAACATCTGACATTAACTAACAACTCACAACTAACAACTCACAACTAATAACCCACAACTAACTAATCCCCAACACCGTGGTCTGTGTCTCACAGACCATTTTCCCCGCCGTCGTTCGTGTCATCACGAATGATTTGCCCATATAGATTCGTTTCTATCCTCCTGCATTGATTCTAGTTTCCATAAAGCCTACCTACGGCAGGCTTCCTAATTGCCAACTTCTCATTTTATATAGATAGCAGGACCTTCATTTTAAATTCTCACAAACCAACAACCAATAACCTCCCCTAATTTTAACTTCCCAAGTCCCCAATTTTAAATTTTCAATTCTTACATTTTAAATTTTCCCTAACAACCTACAACCAACAACTTCCCTCCACCGTGGTCTCTGTCCTCATCGACCATTATTCCAAATGAATTCATTTCTCCACCGTGGTCTGTGTCTCACAGACCATTTTCTTCGCCGTCGTTCATGTCATCACCAATGATTTGCCCATATGGATTCGTTTCCATCCTCCTGCATTAATTTTAGTCTCCAGAAGATGACTCTGCGCAGGAGGGAGATGGCCTATTTCATTATTTACCCAGGGTTAAAACCCTGAGCTACTCATAGAGCCTACCTACGGCATGCTTCCTTCTCGGCAACTTCTTATTTTATCCCGATAGCTATCAGGACCTTCATTTAAATTCTCACAAACCCACAGCCAACAACCAACAACCTCCAACTTACCACCTCCCCTAATTTTAACTTCCCAAGTCCCCAATTTTAAATTTTCAATTCTCACATTTTAAATTTTCACAAACCAATTACCAATAACTATCCTTTTTTGTAGTCTGCGTACTCACACACCATTTGCCAATATGCAATCATTTTCATTCCTCCACACATCAAAAAGCTAAAGCACAGAGGGAAAGGATCCTCCACCTTGCTAGACACATCTACTACCTGTATTTAGAATAAGGATTTTGGTGTTTTTGTCAACTTGTTTGGACTCTGCCAATCGTTTTGTTGCTGCCCATACCGCCGCTCCTTCTGCGGATATCAGCATGCTCTCGTGTTCTCCTATTTCATTCATCGATGAAAATATTTCCTGTTCTGTTACGGTCATCACACTACCCTCAGATTCACGGAGTACCTGCATAATCATATCCTCGCCAAAGGCTGATGGCACGGATAGCCCATTAGCAATTGACATTTGGTACGCAGCGTTTGGTTGCCTTCCAGTGAAACGATCCATAATTGGGCTGCACAGAGCTGACTGTACAGCTATCATTTTAGGCAACTTCCCATTAATCCATCCAAGGGTTATCATTTCCTTAAATGCTTTCCAAATACCTATTAGACCAGTCCCACCACCTGTTGGGTATAGGATCATATCAGGAACTTGCCAGTCAAGCTGCTCGGCAAGTTCATATCCCATGGTTTTCTTACCTTCTAATCTATAGGGCTCCTTCATGGTTGAAAGATTGAAGCTGCCTCTGTTTTCAGCCATCTGAGCTGCTAATTTCCCACAGGAATCAATAAGCCCTTCCACCAGGATCAATTCTGCCCCGTAGTGCTCGCACTGCTCCTTGAAGTAATCCGGAGTTTTTCTTGGCATAATTACAGTTGCTTTCCTTCCGGATGCAGCGGCGTAAGCACTCAGTGCCACACCGGCATTTCCTGCAGTAGGAATTACAAATGAATCCATACCTAATTCTATTGCTTTGCTTACTGCCATCGCTATTCCCCTAGCTTTAAATGATCCCGTAGGATTAACGCCCTCATCTTTAATCAGTAAATTTGTTAGACCGAATCGATCTGATAACACAGGCCACTTTAGGATTGGAGTCATGCCTTCTCCCAGCGTCACTCTATTATTGTAATCCAACAAGGGGAGCATTTCAGCATATCTCCACATGGATTGCTCTCTACCTAATAAGATGGATTTGGGTAGATCGGCCTTATGGTAGGTTGGAATAAGTGGTTTGTGACAACAAAGAGAGTAAGTACTGACTTGGGCGGCAGAATAACTCGACTTACATTGTGAGCAAACGAGAGAATCTAATTTTGATTGGCTTTTTAGTTGAGTTTCCATACCCTTAAATTAGGCAGGCAGGGTATAACTTGATAATACAGATTAGCTATAGGGTATTACTTATAGTTATACAGATTCTTAGCTTTTTTGATCAGGAGTTTGATTAAACCTATTCTTTCCTCTCCTTTACGCATTACAAAATTGAATTCCCTGTTCATAGTAAGTCCATTGACTTGTAGTTCTACCAATTCCCCGCTTATAAGTTCTTTCTTCACAGCCAATCGGGATAAAAATCCCACAGCTTTTCCTTCTATGAGATAATTTTTTAATGCCTCAGTACCGCCTAATCTAGCTATTACCTGAAAGTCTCCTGGTTGTACACCAAGAGCTTCAAAAGATTTTAGAACTACTGCGAGTGTACCAGAACCTCTTTCTCTAAATGCCATAGGAAGTTTGAGGAGCTCTTCAATTGTAAATTGACTTTGAAGAGTAGATTTTGGTGAGGATACAGGAATGATTTCGTCTTTAAGGAATGGTTCTGTATGGTAAGATGCCATCTGGGGAAATGATTCTATACAGGCTAGATCAATTTCCTCGGAGTCCAAGGCTTTTAGGATATTTTCATTGTTTCTATTGATCAACAGGAATTCTGCGGCAGGTACATCCTGATGTAGTGCAGCCAAAATCTTTGGCATCACATACAGAGACACAGTAGTACTTGCACCAATCTTAGCTTCCCCTTTGATTTCAAGATTATGCCTCATGGTATCCAAATAGGACTGAAATTCTGTCTGTATGGCTTTTGCTTGCTTTAGTTTAACCAGCAAAATATCACCTACTGCTGTCAGAGAAACGGAATTTCCTCTACGCTGGAAAAGTGCAAATCCCAATTCTGCCTCCAGGAGTTTGACCTGCTTACTTACCGCAGGCTGCGAGATGTAGAGATTTTCTGAAGCCTTCGAAAAACTTAGATGCTTTGCTACTGCAAGGAATACCTGGTATCTATATGAAATCATGGGTTATGTGATTCAGAAGTCGATTGGCAAGACATGGTGGGTAGCTTGAGTTAGTTTACTATGGGAAAATAAAATGTTAGTGTTGAATTGAATTGTTGGGGTAAATATACTAAAGTTCAATTTTGGCAGCTTTACCATATAATAGGGGTGAGAATCATCATTTTTTTCTTTCTAGTATTACGCTTTTAGCATAGGAAATAACCAACCAACTGTTGTCTTCCATCTGGACCTGCCACCTGGATTAGCGCTTATTGTCTAATAAACTAGTGCTATTTTATCCGATACCAACTTAGAATTAAAAGAAAAAGCAGTGATCAGAAATGCTGATTATGAAAACAGCTGGAAGTAGAACTGAAACTGAGTCGTTTAAAGGGTAAGGCCTATCAGATTATAGTAGATATTGCCAAGGTAGACATTGGACTTGCTCTCGAAAAAAAGTCTGGTGTCAAACAGCCACAAGACTCAAAGAAGAAGACCCTAAAATAGGTTTTGAACAACTTTGTGGATTGTTTGGCAAAAGAAGGCAAGCCTAATGCATAGCTTTAAATTATGATATCCAAGAAGCTTTCAGGGAAGAATTGGTGATGGGTCTTGTTTCAAAAATCAGGAGAAAATCGAAAACTTCTCGTTGGGGAGTAAGGAAACTTTATCCGCTACTAAAGGAGGATATGGCTCTCCTGGGGATAAAAATGGGAAGAGATAAAATGTTTGAGTTACTTCGATCAAATTGCCTTCTGGTGAGTAAAAGATAGCGTAAGTTCTTTACTACCAAAGTCACCATTGGCTGAGGAAACATCAAAACCTGGTAGAAAATCTGGTGGTAACAAGGCCAAATCAGCTCTGGGTTGCAATCGGGGCAATTACTGGGCCTACCTATGGCAGGTTTTCTAAAATCGAAAGTCAATTATATAGCTTTTTAGCCAGTTTTAAGATAGAATTTCCAGCATTTGAACGCAGTGACAGAATCAACAACCAAAAACTAATTCTCAACACTCGCTCCCCTTTAGGGGTAGGGTGTCACAGCCAAGCCCAGCACATTAATTTTAAATTTTTAATTGGCACATTTTAAATTTGTTAACCAACAACCAACAACTCCCGATAGCTATCGGGACACACAATAACCAAAACCTTTCCACCGTGACGGAGCAACATCTCCTTTCCATCCTCGGCACAAACTTTCAATTCTAAAAATATCTCTGCGCCGAGGTAAATATCTTGTTATCCTTATTAACCCCCGAGTTGAACTCGGGGCTATTAATATGCCTACCTTTGGCAGGCTTCTTAAAATAGCAGGTCAATGATATAGCAGATTTGCTAGTTTTAAGATGGAACTACCAGCATATGACCGCAGTGACAGAACCAACAACTCCCGATAGCTATCGGGACACCCAATAACCAAAAACTGTCCACGGTGATGGAGCAACATCTCCTTTCCATCCTCGGCACAAACTTTCAATTCTAAAAATATCCATGCGCCGAGGTAAATATCATGTTATCCTTTTTAACCCCGAGTTGAACTCGGGGCTATTACTGGGCCTACCTTTGGCAGGCTTTCTAAAATCGGTGGTCAATTATATAGCTGTTTAGCCAGTTTTAAGATAGAATTACCAGCATATGATCTCAGTGACAGAACCAACAACTCCCGATAGCTATCGGGACAACCAACAACCAAAAACCAAAAACTGTCCACCGTGACGGAATAACATCCACCTTTCCATCCTCGGCACAAACTTTCAATTCTAAAAATATCCATGCGCAGAGGGAAGAATCTTATTATCCTTTTTACCCACGAGTTGCAATCGGGGCTATTACTGGGCCTACCTATGGCAGGCTTTCTAAAATCGGTGGTCAATGATATAACAGATTTGCTAGTTTTAAAATGGAATTACCAGCATTTGACCGCAGTGACAGAACCAACAACTCCCGATAGCTATCGGGACAACCAAAAACCAACAACCAAAAACTGTCCACGGTGATGGAGCAACATCTCCTTTCCATCCTCGGCACAAACTTTCAATTCTAAAAATATCCTTGCGCCGAAGTAAGGATCTTATTATCCTTTCTAACCCCGCGTTGAATTCGGAGCTATTACAGAGCCTACCTTTGAAAGGCTTCCTAAAATCACTGGTCAATGATATAGCAGATTTGCCAGCTTTAAGATAGAATTATCAGCATTTGACCGCAGTGACAGAACCCATAACCCAAACCCAATAACCAATAACCAATAATCAACACCCAATAACCAAAAACTGTCCACGGTGATGGAGCAACATCTCCTTTCCATCCTCGGCACAAACTTTCAATTCTAAAAATATCTCTGCGCCGAGGTAAATATCTTGTTATCCTTATTAACCCCCGAGTTGAACTCGGGGCTATTAATGGGCCTACCTTTGGCAGGCTTCTTAAAATAGCAGGTCAATGATATAGCAGATTTGCTAGTTTTAAGATGGAACTACCAGCATATGACCGCAGTGACAGAACCAACAACCCAAACCCAAACCCAATAACCAATAACCAATAACCAACACCCAATAACCAAAAACTGTCCACGGTGATGGAGCAACATCTCCTTTCCATCCTCGGCACAAACTTTCAATTCTAAAAATATCCATGCGCCGAGGTAAATATCTTGTTATCCTTTTTAACCCCCGAGTTGAACTCGGGGCTATTACTGGGCCTACCTTTGGCAGGCTTACTAAATCTACTGGTCAATTATATAGCTGTTTAGCCAGTTTTAAGATGGAACTACAAGCATTTGACCGCAGTGGCAGAACCAACAACTCCCGATAGCTATCGGGACAACCAACAACCAAAACCTGTCCATCGTGACGGAATAGCATCCACCTTTCCATCCTCGGCACAAACTTTCAATTCTAAAAATACCTCTGCGCCGAGAGAAAAATCTTATTATCCTTTCTAACCCCGAGTTGAACTCGGGGCTATTACTGGGCCTACCTTTGGCAGGCTTCCTAAAACCACTGGTCAATCCTATTGCTGTTTAGCCAGCTTTAAGATAGAATTACCAGCATTTGACCGCAGTGACAGAACCCATAACCCATAACCCAAACCCAATAACCAATAACCAATAACCAACAACTAATAATTAATAATTAACAACCAACAACCAATTAAAAATAACCAACACCCAACACCCAACAACCAACAACCAACAACCAACTAATCCCCAACACTGACTCCCCTTTACCAATTGATTGTCATCTTCCTCCAAAAATCGCTGAGCCAATCCGTACCATCGTACTTCCTTCTTCCTGTGCAAGTAGGTAATCTCCACTCATTCCCATAGATAGATCTTCAAGGCTCACGAAAGCTGGTAACTCCCGGCTTTTCAATTCTTCAAAAAGTGTGTTTAAACTCTTAAACTCCTTTCTTACCTGATCCTTGTTCTCTGTGAAAGTAGCCATACCCATCAGACCTTGGATCTTTACATGGCTAAGGCCTACAAAGTCTGGACTTGTAAGCATTTCATTCAGTTCAGCTTTATCAAAACCGAACTTGGTTTCTTCTTCCGCTATATGAATTTGGATTAATACCGGGATGATTCTATCGATCTTTTTGCCTTGCTTATTGATTTCGCGAAGGAGCTTAAAAGAATCCACCCCATGAATCAAATGCACGAAAGGAGCAATAAATTTGACTTTGTTGCTTTGCAAATGACCGATCATGTGCCAGCGTACATCAGCGGGCATCTCCGGTTGCTTGGCTTGTAACTCCTGCACTTTATTTTCCCCAAAGTCACGAACCCCAGCTTCATAAGCTTCCTTGAGATCAGATAGAGGTTTGGTTTTACTCACTGCTACAAGCAGGCAATCTTGATTTAGGAATGTTTTTTTTACCGATTCGAGGTTTGCTTTGATGTCCATTTTCTATTTTTAGGGGATACTTTTTTCCAATATGCCTAAAACAAAGATATGGCGATCATTAGTACTTTGCTAAAAAAAGGCATTCGCCTGAGAGAGAGTTTGGAACAAGAATACTCTCACCCACTGGAACTCCAACGTCAGGAATTGAAGAAATTGCTGATTCAAGCTTCTGACACAGAAATCGGGAAAACTTACGATTTCCCTAAAATACTAGCTGGTTTCCGCTATCGTGAAGGTGAGTTTTATGAGCGTTACAAAGCGCAGGTGCCGATTTACGATTACGATCGCATCCACGACGAGTGGTGGTATAAATTGCTAGAAGGCAAACCAAACGTTACTTGGCCAGGTCCGGTGAAATATTTTGCCCTAAGCAGTGGAACTTCTGGAGCCACATCCAAATACATTCCGATCACCACGGATATGGTGAAAGCCATTCGTAGAACGGGGGTTCGTCAGATCCTTTCCCTTTCCAAGTATGACTTACCGGCATCTCTACTCACCAAAGGGATTTTAATGCTAGGAGGAAGTACCGACTTGGAATTTAATGGCACCTATTTTTCCG
Organism: Algoriphagus ratkowskyi; assembly: GCF_002150505.1. Taxonomy (GTDB): domain Bacteria; phylum Bacteroidota; class Bacteroidia; order Cytophagales; family Cyclobacteriaceae; genus Algoriphagus; species Algoriphagus ratkowskyi. The sequence continues at coordinate 8,265 of NZ_MSSV01000033.1, read as the reverse complement.
GGGATCTTAGTGGGATCACCACTGGACGTTTACCTATTTGGTTTCAGCGTTTTTATAAGCCAGGAAAAAAGATCTCACGTAGCAAAAACTGGGGAGATAAACTCGATCAGATTGTGGAGAAAGCCGAGTCTTGGGACATAGGAATTATCGTAGGTGTACCCGCTTGGCTTCAGATTTTGTTAGAAAAAATCATAGAACGCTACCAGCTTAATCATATCCATGAGATTTGGCCAAATCTCCAAATTTTCGTGCATGGTGGTGTTTCTTTCGAACCTTATAAAAAAGGCTTCGAAAAGCTACTGGGCAAGCCATTATTATACCTAGAAACCTATTTGGCTTCTGAAGGATTTATTGCTTTTCAGGCATTGCCTGGCCGAAAGTCCATGCGTTTGGTGCTCAACAATGGGATTTTCCATGAGTTTGTACTTTTCAATGGAGAGAATTTTGATGAAGAGGGAAATATTCTTCCCGATGCAACAACCTTGAAAATTGATGAGATTGAGGAGGGTAAGGATTACGCACTTCTGATCAGCACTTGCTCAGGAGCTTGGCGTTACCTGATTGGAGATATCGTTCGTTTTGTATCTAAAGAAGAATCAGAAATTGTTATTTCAGGGAGAACAAAGCATTTTTTGAGCCTATGTGGAGAGCATCTTTCGGTGGATAACATGAACAAAGCCATTGAACTCACCTCCGAAGAGCATGACATGAATATCCGTGAGTTTACGGTGCTGGGAGTGCCGCATGGAAGTCTTTTTGCGCATCACTGGTTTATAGGTTCCAATGACCAGGTGGATACCTCCTTACTGAAAAACACGATTGATCAGCATCTCAAAGTCTTGAATGATGATTATGCCGTGGAGCGGAATCATGCCTTGAAGCAAGTGAAAGTCACTTTGCTGCCTCCATCTTTATTTATTGACTGGCTAAAGGCCCAAGGCAAAGAGGGTGGTTCATACAAATTTCCTCGTGTGCTGAAGGGAGAAAAAGCGGCAAGTTGGCTGGCGTTTCTGGTTCAAAATGAGATAAAGTTATGAGCCAAGCGTTGCTAGAAGGCATCAGCATGGGGCTTTTGTTATCAGCCATGATAGGTCCTGTATTTTTCACTTTGATCCAAAGCAGTTTGGAACACGGTTTCCGTTACGCTGCTATGGTTGCGCTGGGGATAGTTTGCAGTGATACCTTATACGTGCTGCTTACATTCTTTGGGATTAAATTTCTGGCAAATACGGGGTCTTTCGAACAGGTTTTGGGCTATGTGGGTGGAGCAATTTTGATTGGTTTTGGTATCAGCTATTTGGTCAAAAAGCAGGGGTTGGCACCAGATCCAGCTTTGGTGGTTGCGCCAAAAGTTAAGAAGCGAAGTGCTTACCTGAAAGGTTTCAGCATAAATGGAATCAATCCTTTTGTGATGCTTTTTTGGATTTCAATTGCCAGTTTGGTACAGCTCAAGACTTCTTTTAATACAGTAGATGTTTGGCTTTACTATGTAGGAATTCTGTTGACGGTTTTTACCATCGATTTAGTCAAAGCCTATATAGCCAAGAAATTATCAAAATTTGTGACCCCCAAGTTTATGTTTTGGCTAAATAAAGGCGTTGGGGTAGTGATGATAGGTTTTGGCCTCCGATTGATTTGGTTTGCTATGGGGTAATGTGTTTTGCAGGGATACATAGTTTCAATGATTCTCAAAGACGTATTTGGAACTTATAAAAAGTGCTGAAATGCTAACACAACTTAGTCTATTCCAGACAGGGTAAATCGAATTACTTTTTCCAAAGCTCTGAAAGCGTGAAAGAGAGGTTTTGTTTTTTTTAGTACCAAAATGCATCTTTTAAAAAAGGAATGAAACTTAGCTAAGCTAAATTCATGTTGGCAAGGGGAATTACAAAATTTTGAAATCCAATAACGTACCACCCATTTTTACCCTGAATCTAATTCTTTATGCCAAAATTCAGCTTAAGCCAAATCATCCTAATTCTATTTCACTTAGTTCTATTCCCACAACTTATCTCTGCGCAAACAGAGGGAAGGAAAATCCCTTTAGTGATCGATTCGGATACTGCTAATGAGGTGGATGATTTATATGCATTGGTTCGAGCGATTTTGGAACCAAGCTTTGATCTACGTGGAATCACTTCCGCACAATGGCATATTTCTCCTTTGGCGACAGATAGCACTGTCCGTGAGAGTCAGGAGATCAATGAAGATATTATTCGTTTGATGGATAGAGGGGATATTCCCTTGCCTCTGGGAGCTAATTTACCTATTGAGTCTTCCACCAAACCAGCGATTTCTCCGGCTTCTACTTTTATTGTGGAGCAGGCTAAAAAGCAAAGTCCGGACAATCCTCTTCGACTTGTTATTTTAGGGTCTTGTACTAATGTAGCCTCCGCAATTTTGCAGGATCCTTCGATCATTCCAAGTATTCAGGTGCACTACCTTGGGATCTGGCACGATGCGGCCACTAATCAATACAATAAAAAAGAATTCAATTCTGGAAACGATACGCTGGCAGTAGAGGTATTATTTAACACACCAGGTCTAGACTTAATCATCATGAGTGCTACGGCGAGTCAGGAGTTGGTTTTTGAGAAAAAAACGGTTGATGCTCATCTGAAAGGCAGCTCAGCAATTGGCGATTATCTAGTCGATCGCTGGGAAACTTTTGATAGATTTTGGACGGATAAAGATCCTGAGAAGGAAAAGTGGATTATGTGGGATGTAGCTATCGTGGAGAGTTTAATTAATCCAGATTGGAGCACTAAATCAGAGTTTTTGACTCCCTCAGAAAATACACCACGAATGGTGAAAATTCATACCAAACTAGATGCACCTGTGATGGAACTTGATTTCTGGAAAAGTTTGGATGCTTTTACGGAAAAGGACAAAAAACACCTTTAGTTTTTATGCCTTCTCTCAGATTTATTAGTGCCAACATGTACTCTTTAAGTAGTTCTTTTTAGCTAATTAATTAATCTTTTCTAGCACGTGTTGGAAATGGAAATCCAAAAGGTAGCGAAGATCCAAAACATCCTATCTTACAGTTTGGTTAAATTTCTAAAACTCTTTATACAGCCCTATGCATAGTAAGACCAAATACACTACGATTTACTTCCTTCTTGGAATGGTGTTTTTTGCTTTTCTACCACTGGGAGTTTTCTCACAGAATATTCCTGAACTTAAAGATTTCAATCAGATCAGACTTTCTTACAACGAGAAGGGAATGTTGATTTTGGGGGGCTGGGCAGTTGGAAATATGGTTTGGGGAGGGATAGCGGCAAGTCAGACTAGTGGGCAGACCAAAGCTTTCCATCAGATGAACATGTATTGGAATTCCGTGAATTTGCTTATTGCCGGATTTGGGTATTGGCAGGCAATGAAAGAGTCTCCCGGAACTGATTTCTGGGCTACTATGGATGCTCAACAGAGTATTGAAAAAATTCTACTTTTTAACGCCGCGTTAGATATTGCTTACATCGCTGGTGGATTGTATTTGAAAGAGCGGGGATTGAGGGTCAATAAGGATCAGTTTATTGGATTTGGTAAGTCAATTATTCTTCAAGGAGCATTTCTTCTGACCTTCGACGCGGTGATGTATTCCTTTCATCATGTGCATGCTAAGGAACTCCCAAAAATTGTGAATAACTTTAGTTTAGGCCCGACAGGTTTTATGGTAACGATTCCACTAAGCGGAACCACCAACCAATAACCAATAACCAAAACCACGAACACCAGAACAACCAAGAAAGAAAAACGAAACCAAAACACAAACTTTAACCTGACACTAGACGGAATAGTGACAACCAAAATCAGGCATAGTCAAACCAACAACCAACAACCAACCACCATCCACCAACAAAAAATCCCTCCAGCATTAAAGCCAGAGGGATTTGTATTTACAATTTGTGTATATCGGCTTTTGCACCCGTAAAAGACTTAAAGCGTCTTATTTTATGGTAAACAATAGCATTAAGGCTACTTCGGTCACCCGTCTTCGGTCATCCCGCCTTTTTAACAAAAATCTTAGTCAGCAAGATATTTTGAAACTGGCGTGTATTCCATGTTGAAAGACTCCGCCACTGCCTGATATACAATGTCTCCACTGATGATATTCAAGCCAGGAACTAACTCAGCATTTTCTTGAGCAGCTTTTTTCCATCCCTTATTAGCGATTTGAATTGCATAAGGTAGAGTAGCATTGGTCAATGCTAGAGTAGAAGTGTAAGGAACAGCTCCTGGCATGTTGGCCACACAGTAGTGAACTACGTCATCAATTACAAAAGTAGGATCCTGATGAGTTGTTGGTCTACTAGTCTCAATACAACCTCCTTGATCTACAGCCACATCAACAACTACTGTACCTGGAAGCATGGTTTTAAGCATATCTCTAGTGATTAGTTTCGTTGCCTTAGCGCCTGGAATCAGGATAGAACCAATAATCAAATCGTGATTTTGAATCAATTTTCTAATGTTGAATTCATTCGACATCATAGTGTTCACGTTTGCTGGCATTACATCAGCTAAGTATCTCAAACGCTGTAAGTTCACATCCATGATAGTTACATCTGCTCCAAGTCCTGCAGCCATCCAAGCAGCTTGTGTACCCACGATGCCTGCTCCAAGTATTAAAACTTTCGCAGGAAGCACTCCTGGTACTCCTCCTAGAAGTATTCCTCTTCCTCCAAGTGGTTTCTCCAAATAATTCGCGCCTTTCTGAACAGCCATTCTTCCAGCTACTTCAGACATAGGAATCAATAAAGGAAGACTTTTATCCGCTCTTTCTACAGTTTCATAGGCAAGACAGATTGACTTACTTTTAACCATTGCTTTAGTAAGCGGCTCGTAAGAAGCAAAGTGGAAATAAGTAAAAAGAAGTTGACCTTCTTTGATCAGCTCATATTCCTCCTCAATTGGCTCCTTTACCTTCATGATCATCTCAGCGATCTCATAGACATCCTGAATAGTAGGTAAAATTTTTACACCCGCCTCCTCATACATCTCATCAAGAAATCCTGAGCCTTCTCCAGCAGTATGCTGAACATAAACTTCATGACCTCTTTTTATTAGTTCTTGAGCTCCAGCAGGTGTGAGTGCCACCCTGTTTTCGTTGTTTTTGATTTCCTTAGGAATACCTATTATCATGGCTTTAATATTTGGATTTAAATTTACTCGGACGCAAATATAATACGCGCTAGGCAATCAATAGATACTGTAAAGAATAGTATTTGGTATGCTTTGGAAAAAAGAAAGATTTCGAAATTATATATTGACTATAATAGTAGGCTTTTAGAATATTTTAAAAAATGCTTTTTAAGCATTGATTATTTTGATTTTATTTTAGAGGTAAATGCTTGGTTTATAGTGCTCAGTGTTTAGCATACCCGTACTCCTAATGTTGGCTATTAATTCAATTTCAAAATTAAATTTTGTTTGATGTATTAATTTACATGCCTTTCAGAATTTTTGATTGACAAAAACTATTGTCGAAATTTGTATAGAAATTGGATTTGGCTATTTTTGGATGATTTAAATAATCAGCCAAGTAAAACCCAAATAACTTTAGTAAATTAATCGATATGTCAGAAGTTCAATCAGTTCCGAAACACTTGAATTCTCCGAACCTTTCAAAAGAAGCTATCCTTGAAGACTTCAGGGTAGCCATGGTAAGTAGGCATGCATCTTTGGTAGGCCGAAAAGAGGTGTTCATGGGAAAAGCCAAGTTTGGGATTTTTGGAGACGGCAAGGAAATCGCTCAAATAGCAATGGCAAGGGCTTTTCAACTTGGTGATTTTCGCTCAGGCTACTACAGAGACCAGACCTTTATGTTCGCCATCGGTGAGCTTACCGTACAACAATATTTCTCCCAACTTTACGCCTATACGAATGTAGCTGCTGAACCAGCAAGTGCAGGTCGCCTTATGAATGGTCACTTCGCTACTAGATCTCTCAATGAAGATGGTAGCTGGAAAGACTTAACCAAAAAATATAATTCTGCTGCAGATATTTCTCCTACAGCAGCTCAAATGCCTAAACTCCTTGGTTTGGCGTATGCTTCAAAGCTATTTAGAGAAAACAAAGGCTTGAAGGACATGACAACTTTTTCAATCAATGGAAATGAAGTTGCTTGGGGTACTATCGGCAATGCGTCCACCTCAGAAGGGATGTTTTATGAATCCATCAATGCTGCTGGAGTATTACAGGTTCCTATGGTTGTTTCGGTTTGGGATGATGGCTACGGCATATCTGTTCCAAATGAATATCATACGACAAAAGGCAGTATATCTGAAGTGTTAGCTGGTTTTGAAAGAACAGATTCACAAAAAGGAATAGAAATAATCCGTGTGAAAGGTTGGGATTATGAAGCTTTACTGAATGCTTTTGCAACAGCAGGAGAATTAGCAAGAACTTCACACATTCCCGTACTTATCCATGTGGTAGAAATGACACAACCTCAGGGACATTCTACTTCTGGTTCTCATGAGCGATATAAGGATGCGAAGCGTCTGCAGTGGGAAAAAGACTGGGATTGTATTTCTAAGTTCCGCGAATATATCCTCAGCAATAAGATCGCAAATGCTGATGCATTGGATAAAATCGAAGCTGAAGCCAAAGCACAAGTAAAGCAAGAAAAAGAAGCTGCTTGGTCCACCTTTGCAAACGAAATCAAAAAGGAACTACATGAAGCGGTAGCTCTTCTTAAAGCTGCTGCCCAGCATAGTACACGAAAAGTTCTCATCAATCAATTGGCTGATGAACTCTCCAAGACAATCAATCCCATTCGAAAGGATGTTATTGTGGCGGTTAGGAAGGCCCTATTGACTTTAAGATTGGATGCTCCTGCTGCCAAAGCTGATTTGAAAGCCTGGTATGAGAAGCAGACAGAGTTGAATTTCGATAGATATAATAGTCATTTATATAGTACTTCAGAATGGAGCGTCGCATCTATTAAAGAAGTCCCTGCCGAATTTAATGACAAGTCTCCGGTGGTGGATGGAAGAGAGATTCTTCAGTCATATTTTGACCTAACCTTAGAAAAAGACCCTCGTTTCTTCACTTTTGGTGAGGACGTAGGAAAAATTGGAGATGTAAATCAAGCTTTTGCAGGCTTACAAGCTAAGCATGGAGAGCTGAGAGTTTCAGATACCGGTATTAGAGAATGTACGATTATAGGGCAGGGAATAGGAACAGCTTTAAGAGGACTACGTCCTTTGGCAGAAATCCAATACCTTGATTATTTACTATATGGCCTTCAAATGCTATCAGATGATGTGGCCTGTCTTAATTACCGTACTAAAGGAGGTCAAAAAGCTCCATTGATTGTTCGCACACGTGGACATAGATTAGAGGGAGTTTGGCACTCAGGGTCTCCTATGGGAATGATACTTTCCACTCTGCGTGGAATGGTAGTATGTGTGCCTAGAGATATGACCCAGGCTGCAGGGATGTATAATGCCTTATTGAAGTCTGACGAACCAGCAATTGTCATAGAATGCCTGAATGGCTATAGACTGAAAGAGGTGATGCCTCTCAATTTAGGTGAATATACTGTTGCACTAGGCAAGCCTGAAATATTGAGAGAAGGTTCTGAGGTTTCAATAGTGACCTATGGTTCTATGTGTAGAATCGTGATGGAAGCAGCTGCCGAACTAGCGGAAATAGGAATTGAGGTAGAGGTAATCGATGTGCAAACCTTGTTGCCTTTCGACCTTTATGGAATTATCGGAGATTCTATTAAGAAGACAAATCGTGTGATATTTGCTGATGAGGATGTGCCCGGAGCTGGATCTGCTTTTATGATGCAGCAAGTGATAGAACGTCAAGAAGTATATAAGTACTTGGATTCTGAGCCACAAACGATCACAGCAAAAGCGCATAGACCAGCGTATTCCTCGGATGGAGATTATTTCTCCAAACCAAGCGTAGAAGATGTGGTGGAGAAAGTATATGCCATCATGCATGAAGTAGATCCTAAAAAATTCCCCGCGATATAAGGAGAGATTTGACGCACTATTAAAGCAAAAAGCCCTAAGATTAGGGCTTTTTGCTTTAATAAGAATAGTTATCTGAACCAACAACCAACACTTGTACACCGTGGCTAAACCTTACCTCACAATAGCACCAGGCATCGGACATCGGTTAACAACCCACAACCAATAACCACCAACCATCGATAATTCTCAATTTTAAATTCCCTTAATTATAAGGTTTAAAACCCCTAAACCAACACTTGTCCACCGTGGCTAAACCTTAACTCACAATAGC
>NZ_MSSV01000032.1 GCF_002150505.1 Algoriphagus ratkowskyi | reverse complement strand
AGCTACAGTAAGCGTGACAGGAGCAGGTGGATTGAGTTTGACTCCAACGGCTAATTATGCAAACAATATGAATGCAGGTACTGCAACGGCCAGCTTCACCTATGCAGAAAGTGCGAACCACTTTGCATCCTCAGACAGCGAAGACTTTACCATTGGCAAAGCAGCTTCAGTTACTACGGTAACAATCACAGGTGCTCCGTTCACTTATACCGGATCAGCGATCACTCCAGCTACAGTAAGCGTGACAGGAGCAGGTGGATTGAGTTTGACTCCAGCTCCGGTTTATGTAAACAACACCAATGCAGGAACAGCTACTGCTAGTTATATTTACGCTGAGAGTGCGAACCACTTTGCATCCTCAGACAGCGAAGACTTTACCATTGGCAAAGCAGCTTCAGTTACTACGGTAACAATCACAGGTGCTCCGTTCACTTATACCGGAGCAGCGATCACTCCAGCTACAGTAAGTGTTACAGGTGCAGGTGGATTGAGTTTGACTCCAGCTCCGCTTTATGTAAACAACACCAATGCAGGTACTGCAACGGCCAGCTTCACCTATGCAGAAAGTGCGAACCACTTTGCATCCTCAGACAGCAAAGACTTTACAATTGGCAAAGCAGCTTCCGTTACAGTTGTAACGGTACCAGCGGGACCTTATACTTATACCGGTTCTGCACAAACACCAGCTTCAGTAAGTGTGACAGGTGCAGGTGGATTGAATCTGACTCCGGCAGTGGACTATGCGAATAATGTAAATGCAGGAACTGCAACGGCAAGTTATACCTATGCAGAAAGTGCGAACTACTTTGCATCCTCAGACAGCAAGAATTTCACTATCGGTAAGAAAGTATTAACCATCACCGCCGACAACAAATCCAAATATGTAGGTCAAGTTAACCCTGCCTTCACGGTCTCTTACAGTGGCTTTGTAAATGGTGAAACTCAAGCAATCTTGGGTGGAACCGTGAGTTATGCTACAGATGCTTCAATCAATTCTTGTGCAGGTTCTTATGATGTCACTCCAACTGGCTTGACTTCTTCGAACTATAATATAGGATTTGTAAAAGGTACGCTTACTGTCACAGCGGTCACACTAGACGCATCGGCAAGTAGTACTCCTGTAGCAATAGGAACTATTGCAACGCTAAGAGCTACAGTTAGCCCAGCAGTGTCTGGAGTTTCAATTACTTTCTATGTTGATGGAGTATCTAAGGGTACTAGCTTAACAGATGGAACAGGTAAGGCTACACTAGTTGTCTCTGGCTTAGCCGCTGATGTTTATGAAGTAAAAGCAATCATAGGAAGCGGATGCTCCGAGTCTGAAGTTGTGTTCCTTCCAGTCTACGACCCAGCAGGTGGATTTGTAACCGGTGGTGGTTGGATTGATTCTCCAGCTGGTGCTATGATAGGTGCGAAAGCAACTATTGTAGGAAAAGCGAATTTTGGTTTCAATGCCAAATACAATACTGGAAAGAACAATACTACTGAGGTAGATGGAAATACAAACTTCCAGTTTAAAGCAGGAGACATACACTTCTCAAGTGCCACGCATGATAATATGCAGCTGGTGATTTCCGGAGCAAAGGCCACATATACCGGAACAGGAACCGTAAATGGTGTTGGAACTCACAAATTCAGAGTTATTGCCATAGATGGTGATGTCGCTGGAGGCGGTGGATTTGACAAGTTCAGGATCATGATCTGGGATAATAATTCTTCTAGCACGCTGCTTTATGATAATAAGCGCGGCACTTCGGAAAGTTCAGACGACGCTACAGTTATTGGCGGTGGATCAATTGTTATTCATAAAGTAGTTGCTAAAGGCAACAAAAGAGTAGTTACGGATCTGGTAACAGTCCCTTGGAATACTCCAACTGCTGAAATAGAGAAGAAGATTACTGCTATGGGTTCTGACTGGTTCGAAGGGAAAGGAATTAAGCTGAATATCAATGCTGAATCCTACAATCCTCTTGCAGCAGGTTTCTATGAAATGAAAGTTAATGTGCAAGCGAACGAATGGATTGATCTAGATGAGCCGATTAGCGTAACTGTACTTGTATCTGATAAGCCTCTGCCTACAGATATCAAATTGAGCAATTCTATTCTGTATAGAAATGTCCAAGGCGGTAATCTAATTGGTGATCTAATTACTATCGATCCAGCGGATGACCAGCATATCTATTCTATTGCAGAGCATTCTGATTTTGAACTTGTAGGTAAGTCACTTGTCTGGAAAGGAACCGCAATACCAAGTACTGCAAGAATTACGGTATTAAGTACTGATAGAGCAGGTCAGACGATCGAAAGAGTACTTGAGTTAATTCGTGAGCCTAGATTTGGAGACTTCAATATGTTCCCTAACCCAGCACAATCTGATGTAAATCTTGAGATCGAAATATACCAAACTACTACGGTTGGAATCAGAATCTATGATGCAGTAGGAAGATTGGTTCATGAGCAGGAAGGTATGCAGAGTGGAAGCTCTAAGTATCAAATAGCTATTGATCACTTGAGCCCAGGACTATACACTGTTCAGGTGAAAACTGGTCAAATCGTAATGAACAAGCGATTAATTAAAAAGTAAAAGTTCTAATACTTAAATGCGAAAGCCTCTCCTAGTAAAATAGGAGAGGTTTTTTTCATATCTTTTTCTTCATAATCTGTATGCCCCGGACTTCAGGAAGTAGACGTTCAAATTCCAATTGATATGTAAGAACCCATTCAAATCCCATTTTCTCATAGAATCTTTTGGCTTGAGGTTTCTCTATCATTGCTTCCAGCCAAATAAAATCTAACTTATTATCTTTCGCGATTTTCTCAACATGCTGAATTAATAGCTTAGCAATTCCATTCCCATGGACAGACTGAGCTAAATAGAGTCGGTGAAGTTTTATCGCATGTGGAATTTCAGTTTTTGTAGGAGAAAAGGGGAAGTCATACTTTAGAATCCCAACTCTATTACCTTGATATTCTACGAAAAAATAATGGCTAATATCAGTAGAGAGCTCTTTTTTAAGGTTTTCACAGCTATAACATAACTCTAAATACCAGTCACCTCCATCAGTCCAGAAATCCGGATAAGCGCTGTTGTAAACCTCATCCATCAACTTAAATAGTGTGGGTTGATCTTCAAGTTTGATAGGGTAAAGTGTAAGGTTCTTATCTATGCTAATCATGAGAATTAAAAACTTTTCCTAAGATAGAAAACAATAAAAAACCACAGTCAGATGACTGTGGTTTCATAAATCGTTAAGCTGCTTCTCCAGAAGCAGCTGTGCTAGACAATTTACTTTCTAGCCAATACCTTCTTAGCTGCAGCAACAATATTTGCAGCGTTCAAGCCGTATTTCTCAAGTAACTCAGTAGGAGTTCCAGACTCGCCAAAGCTGTCGTTTACACCCACATACTCCACAGGAGCAGGATTATGTCTTGCCAAGGTTTGTGCTACGCTATCGCCTAGGCCACCATTGTATTGGTGTTCTTCTGCTGTGACAGCACAACCAGTTTTAGCTACAGAATCAAGAATTGCTTCCTCGTCCAGTGGCTTGATTGTATGAATATTGATCACTTCTGCAGAGATGCCTTCGCTTCTCAAGATTGCTTCAGCAACGACTGCTTCCCATACCAAATGGCCAGTCGCGAAAATAGTAACGTCAGTTCCTTCTATCATTTTCCAAGCTTTACCAATCTCAAACTTCTGAGCAGGATCAGTGAAAATAGGCCAAGATGGACGACCGAATCTTAGGTAAACAGGACCTTCGTATTCAGCAATCGCTATAGTTGCCGCTTTCGTTTGGTTATAATCGCAAGGATTGATCACAGTCATGTGCGGCAACATTTTCATCATGCCCACATCTTCCAGGATCTGGTGAGTAGCACCGTCTTCTCCAAGAGTCAAGCCTGCGTGAGATGCACAGATTTTCACATTCTTACCAGAGTATGCGATGGACTGACGAATCTGATCATAGACACGACCGGTAGAGAAGTTGGCGAAAGTACCTGTAAAAGGAATCTTGCCATTGATAGTCATACCTGCTGCGATACCCATCATGTTCGCTTCTGCGATTCCTGTTTGAAAGAATCGCTCTGGGAACTCCTTCTGGAATGCTCCCATTTTCAATGAACCAATTAAATCGGCACAAAGTCCTACTACATTAGGATTCTTACGGCCAGCTTCCAATAAGCCATCACCGAATCCTGAACGTGTATCTTTTTTTTCTGTATAGTTGAATTTTAAATCCAATGTCTTTTCCATGTTTTCTTTTGAGTAAATGGTCTAAAAATAGCTTTGATTAAAAATCACCAATGGTTTCTGGTAATTGTCCCAAAGCGTTTGCTAGTTGCTCGTCACTTGGAGCGATACCATGCCACTTGTGTGTACCAACCATAAAGTCAACGCCAAAGCCCATTTCAGTATGAAGTAAATTCATCACTGGCTTTCCTTTGCCGCTAAGACTCTTAGCTTTTTCCAGTCCTTCTACTACAGACTTCATGTCATTACCTTGTAGGGTATCTATAACTTCCCATCCGAAAGACTCATATTTTGCTCTCAAGTCGATCAAGTCCATGATCTCCGCGGTAGGTCCATCGATCTGCTGTCTGTTCAAGTCAATAGTAGCGATCAAATTGTCAACTTTCCAGTGAGCTGCATACATAGCTGCTTCCCAAACTTGCCCTTCCTCTTGCTCGCCATCGCCCATAAGTACATAAACAGTACTTCCGTCGCCATCGATTTTTTTAGCTTGTGCAGCTCCGATTGCAACAGACATTCCTTGTCCTAATGATCCAGAAGCGATTCTGATTCCTGGAAGTCCTTCTTCTGTAGCTGGGTGACCCTGAAGTCTAGAATTCAGTTTTCTGAATGTGTCCATTTCCTCAGGAGAGAAATAACCTGATCTAGATAGTACAGAGTACCAAACGGGTGAAATATGGCCATTGGAAAGGAAAAATAGGTCTTCACCTTTTCCTTCCATTTTGAAGTTAGAGTCGTGATTTAATTGGTCAAAGTACAGCGCTACAAAGAATTCTGTACAACCTAATGATGCGCCAGGATGTCCTGATTGTACCGCATGGACCATTCTAAGAATGTCCCTACGAACCTGTGATGCAACGCTTTCGAGTTGTTCGATTGATTTTTTTTCCATTTCGGATAGGTCTATTTAAGGATTTGAGAGGTATGCTCTTTTGTATTTACTTTTTCTATTATTTCAGTGATTTTGCCTTCTTCCTCGATGACAAAAGTTGTTCTGACAGTTCCCATATAGGTTTTGCCAAACGTATTCTTTTCCTGCCAGGTGCCGAAAGCTTCGTGAACTTTCAGGTCAGTGTCAGCGATAAGTGAAAATGGGAGGGCCTGCTTTTCTTTGAATTTCACATGCGATTTCTCTGCATCTGAACTGATCCCAAAGACTACATAACCTGCTTTTTGTAACATATCGTAATTGTCCCTCAGGTTACATGCTTGGGCAGTACATCCTGGGGTAGCATCTTTAGGGTAAAAATAGAGGACAACCTTTTTCCCTCGATAGTCAGAAAGCTTGATCGTTTCTCCGGTTTCAATTTTCGCTTCAAAATCTGGGGCCATCTGGCCTTCTTCTAATTTCATGTCCTTATATTTTGGTTTTCATGATCCTCTCTATAACTATAGGGAGGAATCTTGCTTAATTACTCATCTTCCTTGAGACTGTATTCTGCAACAAGCTCGATTTCACAATTTTTTGGTTAAGCCGCCTAATTTAACCAATCGTTCCTTTCCATTCAGCAGTATTGCCAGCTTTATCGGTAACTTTTAGCAAAACTTCTCCTTTGAACGGTTCATTCGTTAATTTTTCGGACCAAATCACCGCCTGTTTGTACTCATATCGCATCAAAACCCATTTGCCATTTACAAAAGCTTCATAAGTGTCGATTCCTGATAAATCATCCTTAATCACAAAGCGCATATCTGAGGAATTGACTTTGATTACCTGGATTGTAGGTTTAGTATTGTCCTGCAAAATTGAGATTTCTCCCAAATATCTCGAGCCGAAATTCAATGTGTCACCATTCCAAGTGCCGCCCAAAAAGGATTTGCCGCCTCCAGAAGTATTGTAAGCATGTGAGCGATTTTTGTTTCCAGAATAGCCAGGCACACTCCATAGTATATTGACCGCATTCCACAGGTATTCGCGGCTGCTGTTCAAAATTAACTTGGGTGCTGAGGTAGACCCTGACTTTGAAATCCTTAAATACAAATCATCAAGAACAGTCTCCTTACCGAAATTCATCCGCACATTTTTATCAGAATAAGAGATCTCTTTACCAGCAGGAATCAGTGCATTAATGCCCGGAATTAACACCTCGGTGCAAATGTCAATTTCTTCAGGAATCCCAAATTCCATATCCCAGAGATAGGTACGACTGCTAGCATCCTGATAAGCTGGAAGCATTTCGAACGCATGAGCACCCACTTTAAACTTAGCCAAGCCACCTTTTGGGGAGATAGGTGCCTTAATTTTTAAGATATTATTTATATAAGCCATTGATGCCCTAATTGGTGCTCCGCCGTCATTTACATTCGTTTCCAGATCCTGCCCTTGCAGCGTAAAACTAATCTGTCGCTCGTTTCCATAAGTGTCACGAAGCTTCAGCTGATAGTTTTTCTTTTCTCCTGTTTCTAGTTCCAAATGCCCAGCAGTTTCCGACTTAGGTGTGATAAAGTCAAACTTTAAGTTCTTCTGAGAATAAAGTTTGGTATAGCGGTTTTGATGCGTGTACTGAAGAAATTGCCTAGTATAATTGAAATCCACCTTATCAACAGTCTGGTTGAAAAAAGTGCCTTTTTCGTCCGCTAGTTCAAAAGTTGGGAATCCATTTTGGTTGCTAGCGCCATCCAATTGATCGTAGCTGCGGATTTCTATGCCGACTTTTCCAGTGATTTTAATGTCATTTGGCAATCGATAATTTGATCCGCTGGCAACTGGAGTTACTTCCAGTCTATCGAATTTCCCATTTACTCGGGAATCTATTTCTAGTGGAACGATTGCTATGCTTTGAGGAACTGGAGCAGTAGTATCAAGGATTTCAGAAAAGCCAAATAGGAGCGGATCCATGGCCCGTTCCAAACTGTCTCGAATTTCAAAATGCAAATGTGGTCCACCAGATCCACCTGTGTTACCGCTATCGGCAATTCTTTGTCCTTGTTTTACCGGTAATTCTCCTGGGTTAGGAAATACTTCCAAGTCAATGGCTTTTGCCTCATACATTTTCTTACGCATGTAATCGCTCAGTTCTTTGTTGAAATTGCGCAAGTGACCATACAGCGTAATCATCCCGTTTGGATGCTTCAGGTAGATGACATTTCCATAACCGAAAGAGGTAATCTTGATCCGGTAAACCCAGCCGTCGGCAGCAGCCAAAATTGGAACTCCTTCCTGTCCACCAGTCTTGAAATCTAAGCCGGTGTGAAAGTGATTAGGTCTTAATTCTGAGAAATTTCCTGATAGATAATTTCTTGTCCCAGGATTAATGGGATTCTTGAAATAATTTTTGTCAACCTGCTGAGCGTTAAGCTCAAGAGTGAAAATTAGTCCAAGAAATAAGAGGGTGGAGCTTAGCTTACTTAACTTCAAAATCTAACAACTTTTCTGTACCTATAAATCCTTTCAATTGATCTCCTATCTGCACTGGACCAACACCAGCAGGAGTGCCAGTATAGATGAGATCTCCTTTTTTTAGCATAAAAAAGCGTGATACATACTCTATGATTGTACCAAAATCAAAAAGCATCAATGATGTGTTTCCTTTCTGCCGAGTTTCCCCATTGATGGTCAAATGAAAATCAATGTTTTTCAGATCTTCAAAGTCATCAACAGCTTTGAAGCCTCCAATCGGTGATGCGCCATTGAAACCTTTGGCGATTTCCCAAGGCAAGCCTTTTGCTTTGCACTGATCCTGAAGATCACGCGCTGTAAAGTCTATTCCCATACCGATTTCGTCAAAGTATCGATGTGCAAATTTCTTCTCTATGCATTTTCCCTGCTTCGAAATCTTCAAAACCAATTCCGCTTCGTGGTGAATGTTTTTGGAGAAATCAGGATAAAAAAACGGCGCTCCGTCTTTCAGAAGCGCTGTATCTGGTTTTAGAAAAACTACCGGATTTCCCGGAGTCTCGTTTTTCAATTCCTCAATATGAGCCGCGTAATTCCGGCCTATGCAAATAATCTTCATACCTGTTTATTAATCTACAGCTAGCAAAGTCATTAATGTCTCTCCAGCGCTATTTAGAAGATAAAGTTGATTGTTTTCGAGTTTAAAAGCTCGGGTGCTGATGAGAGCTTTAGATACAGCATACTCCGTAGCCATATCTGGACAGGCCATCATAGTAGCAGCTCCTGGCTCAAGAATCAACTTTTCTCCGTTATTTTCTTTGATAGCTCCCTGCACAGAATTACACCCCATATTACCTACGTAGGTTTTGGCAGAAGCATTGATCTCAAAGATCAATGCTTCTCCGCTTTTGGAACCTGTTGGGTTAGCAATATTTCCCACGCTTTTCACCTTCCAGATGTTTGTAATTCTCAACGCGGGATCTGTTTTCTTACTTAAAACCTCAATCAGTTCATAATTATTGGAAGAAGCATCAGCTGGAATCGGTGCCTCCTGCTCTGTGATGTTTACTTTGATTTGATAAATATTTCCTGGGTTATACTCAAAGCCCTTAATGTCATTGTAGAAAAACTCCCAAGCTGTTGGGTCGATTTGGGCTCCTTTTTGAATTTGAAGACAAGACATTGGACTAACTCCAGTACATGCTACTTTGGCAGAATTGACCCACCAAATCTCTGTGTTTTTATCGGATTCTCTATCACAAGCAACTGCGCCAAGGATTGTACTGATTAAAAGGAATAAGATGGTTTTCATAAGTAGCTAGTTAACAGATGGTTTCGCAACCTGTTTCCAGAAGTGAAGTGTTTCTCAGTTGAAGGTATACCGAATAAGCAAATTCCATACTTAAAAGTTAAACTTCTTCACTTGCTCATAAAGCTTTTTAGTCCAGACCTCATACATCCTTGCACTTGGGTGTAATCCGTCAGCCACAAGCATCTCTAACTGATCACCTCCCTCGCGATATTCTTTGGTAATATCTACGTAAGCGACTTCATACTTTTCACTTATCGTTTTGCAGACCAAATTATACGCATTGATTTCCCTTGCCACTTTAGCTTGGTCTAAGTCTTTTGCTTGCGCAAAAGGCGTAATTCCCCAATCCGGAATGGAGATCACCACAACATGATTTCTGTTTTCTCCTGCAAAGCTTATTGCACGCGAAAGCATTGCTTCAAATTCCTTTTCGAAATCCTTCACCGAGCGGCCTCTATACTGATTATTGACTCCAATAAGTAAGGTTACCAAATCGAACGTTTTACCTGTAATTTCCTCTCTAATGATTCCTTGTTCCAATTCATCCACAGTCCATCCTGTTCGTGCGATTACTTTTGGACTACTCCATGATCTATCAGTTTCAGAATTCAGTTTTGCAACCAACTGGCTGGGATACCGACCCGCATCATTGACTCCTTCACCGATGGTGTAGCTGTCACCAAGTGCGAGATAAGTAAGTTGTTCGGAGTTATCAGTAGGGTTATTAGACATAGATGAGTCAGAATCAGTTGGAAGCATATTCTTAGAGCTATTGCAAGAGATTATCCCAAGAAGAAGCAGCGGTAGAAAGAAAATTTTCATAGTATGGTTTTACTGTTGAAATACGGACTCAAGTAGTGAAATGGTTCCCTTGTCCGCATCCATAGCAACTTTCGCCCCTACAGGTATGATAAATTGCTTGGAGATATGACCGATCATCGCGCCAGAGTAGGCAGGGATTTTCAGAGGTAAAATGTAATCATCTAGCACTTGATCCAGCGTGAGTGAACCATATCCTCCCCCGGGCTCACATTCGGAGCATTGACCGAAGATAAAGCCCTTGATCTGATCCAGGGTTCCATTGAGTTTCAGAGTACTCATCATTCGATCCATCTTGTATGGATCTTCTCCTATATCTTCGATAAATAGAATTGCGTCTTTGAAATCAGGATAGTATGGAGAACCTGAGATCGCGGTCAATACAGTTAGATTGCCTCCAAGAATTTTCCCTTCTACTTTACCGCTTTTCAGGGTTTGAATTCGATTTGATTTGATGACCAAATCATCACTTTCGGCATGGATATTTTCAAAAGTCACTTTTTCCTGCTTAAAAAAAATCTTCTCAAATTGTTCCACATTAAAGCTGTTCCAACTTCCCGAACCCATCGGGCCATGGAAAGTAATCAAGCCAGTTTGCGCCTGAATCGCACAATGCAGGGCCGTGATATCAGAATAACCAAGTAGAGGTTTTGGGTTTTTGAAAATTGCCTTGTAATCAATCAAAGGCAATATTCTGGCAGCACCCGATCCGCCACGTATGCTTACTATAGCTTTTACCTCTTTGTCAGCAAACATCTCATTTATATCTCCCGCTCGTTCGGCATCGGTTCCAGCCAAATGTCCTCTTCGGTTCATTAGACTTTTCCCCAATTTCACTTTAAAACCCAATGCTTCTAATGCTTCCTTGGCGTATGTGAATTGCATTCTGTCTGCCGTGGCAGAAGATGGAGATACCAGGCCTACGGTGTCTCCTTTTTTTATGGCCTTCGGCAAAAGTGTTTTTGGGTCAAATGCTGGGTTGGCTGAATCAAAGGAGAGCATCGGAAGTGATCCGGCAAGAAGTCCAAGGGATTTGAGGAAAGCGCGTTTTTGCATGGGAAGACTATGGTTTTTCTGAAACGTGAAAATAAGGGATTTTTATTTCCGTAATAATCTAAACCTTAAAGGACGCGAAGATAAACGTTGAGGATATCATTTATATCGTTGCTTGAGCTTGACTAATTCGTCGTATGGGTTTTTATGAATTGTCAGAAACTTTTAAAAAATAAAGGCTAACCCAATTATTGGATTAGCCTTTAGATGTAGTGATTAAATCAACTCTTACATTATAGAAGTGGCTCGCCACCTCTACGGATATCGGATTGTCTTTGTCCACGATGATCTGGCTCCAAGAAGCCATCGCCAAATTTCGTGTCGCGAATTCGATCTGATCCTATGTCAAATCTATCCTCGTCATTGTAATACGCTTTATTTTCGTGATCATATCGTCCATAAAGACTACGCTCTTCTTGGCTGTAATATGAACGCATGGTATGCAGGAATTCTGCCTGAGGACCGGTTGGCCAATTATCATTGTCAAATCCAGGAGCATTTTCAAGGGTCTCTTTAAGTTCTTTTACGATTACAATATCATCTTGATGAGGATTGAATTCGAAAGACTCAAAAGGTAAAGCCAAAAGCTTTGAACCCATATTTAGAAAACCTTCGTCTATTTTGAGTACTACATAATCAATTTCACCAGAATGGGTATTGACCATGATGTCTTTGATTGATCCAACAGATTCATCTCTAGCTGTTTTTACTTTTCTTGAGATAGCTGTAGAACAACTGAATTGGGAATAATTTGAATGATGCATGATATTAGTTGGTTATGGTTTGTGAATATGTTATTTGATTATAGATTTCCCATATCCGTGCCATGTCAACTAATTGCCTCCTAAGCACTATTAGGGCTTTGTAGCTTTTTTTAGGTGAGAGTGTGTTCCCCTTTTCGTGGAACGAAATTCCAGATTTTACGGAATTAATAGCTTGGTTAAAAGGACCATTTATCTAATTTATTCAATAGTATGGATTTCATCTGTTTGATCATAGATTTCAGGTTCTGATCGTATTTCTTTACTTTTTCACGCATTTGCTAGCGTATGAAACCGGCAATACGAAGGGTTAAAGCGAGGTGAATGTCTATTCTCGTGAGCAATTCCAAAGGTTCTAGCAAAATATTGTAGGAAATATTCAGTGCAAGGAGCAAGATAACTGTGTAGATATACACGTGCTTTTTGGCGATTTGGTAAAGAGTGCTCAGATTTGCGATTTGCCTATTACTGTGATATTTGAATGATAAGACTACTGTTTATAGGTTACCGATTAAAACCTGAAATCAAATCATGTCTCTCAGCATGACCATCACTTTTTCCATTTCACGTCTAACTTCAGAAGCTTTGTAAGGATAGTTACTATTCATAAAAGCAAAGCAATAGAGTTTACCGCTTTTACCTTTTATCAGGCCAACTAAGCTGTGGTTGTTACTCATCGTACCAGTCTTGGCGAAGATGTAAGGTTGTTCCGCTTTGTAGCTGTTCTCTAAAGTCCCTGTTTTTCCTCCTGTTGGAAGGAGTTCAAAGAGCTGCTGATCTGGCATCATTCTATAGATTTTTTCAAAAAGTGCCACCATCGTGCGTGGCGTAAAAAGGTCGTGGCGGCTCAAGCCCGAGCCGTCAACCCATTGAGGTGCATCAGGAAGATCATAGAGATAAGTTTTGAGAATGTACTCAATCGCTCGCTCGGTATCCAAGCGTTGAAAAAGGCGGTCAGAAACCATCAGCATTAACTGCTCCGCCAGGAAATTATCACTTTCCAGCATCATTTCCTGCAAGATTGGAAAAAGTGGTGTTCCGTATAAAAGCTCGTGATTAGAAGGTAAACTGTCGGGTTGATAGATCCATTTTTTGCCAGTAGCTTCTGAAGCGAGCTGCATGAAAAGTTCAGGTGATGAAATAAATGGGATAAATTCTTCCCTAGCTCTGAAGTTATTTGGGTTGTAATAGAATTTATTACTGTGAAAATCCCGCTCCAATTCTCGGATAGTGCGTTGTGTGGGGAATACATTAGGCTGAAAACTAGCAGGAAAAACAACTGGGGCATTTCCGACTTTTTTCACCTGAACTAGATTGCCATAGATCGGGAGCGAAGTGCGTTCTGCGGAATAATTATAATAGTAATCGTCCCACTGCCAGCCATATCCAAAGGCTGGGGACATCATATTGGCATCAGAGAAAATAACTTGATCGTAAGGTTCTAAAAGCTTTAAAATTGCAGGCTGTGCAAACTTTTTGTACTTCCAACTAGGATCCCCAGCCCCCCAAATTCGTATTGTTTTACCATCTCTAACATAGCGAATCGATTGAGTACTATCTCCCAAAACAACTAGCGACGAAAACAGTGTAAACAGCTTAGTAGTGGAAGCTGGGATAAATCTCTGATGCGAATTTTTCTCATAAAGTACGAGTTGAGAATCTAGGTCATACAGCATGAAACCAGCGAGGTGGCCATTAAAAAAACTGGTTTCTCCGAGTGCTGACTCCAGTTTGGAAAATTGATCTCGGGAAAGCTGAGCAAAAGAAGAGGTATAAAGAAGGAGGCTTAGAAAAGCAACAATGCTAGTTTTTCTCATAGGTCGCTCTTAGTTGAGGCGGCTAAAAATACCAAAATCCAGCCTGCAATAAATGCTACACCACCAAGAGGGGTGATCGCTCCAAGCCAGGTGATTCCTGTAAGCGAAAGAAAATAAAGAGAGCCAGAGAAAATCAAAATTCCTACCACCATCAGTATAGCGGCGGTACTTAGTTTGTTCCATGTTGGCTTTATCAAGGCCAAGATTCCAATTAAAAAAAGGGCTAAGGAATGATAGAAATGGTATTTTACAGCGGTTTCGAAAGTTTCAGCTTTTCCTGTGTCAGCTAAGATGTCTTTCAATCCATGTGCTCCAAAAGCTCCGATTCCTACTGCTACTGCTCCGAAAATTGCAGCAGTTTGGATGATTTGTTTTCCGTTCATTGGTATTACTTATTTCTTATTTATCCTTTTAGCGAGTGAATTCCTTATTCAAAATTCATCACTCAGGATTTAAAATTAAACTTCCTCCCGCCACTTTTCTTACCTAATTTCTCTGCTGCGCCTACTTCTTTATTAGTCGCAAGGCAGATATTCACTAGCGCCTTATCATTTCAATGCTTGAATTTTAGGCTTTTATAATAGCGATTATATACCCACAACAATTTATTTTGGCCTTTTAAGCCATTTTGTAGTCTACCGCGAACACGCCATAAATTCTCTAAATTTAACTATGCTCTCAATTTGCAAAGCATAAATGTAAAGGTGAGCATCGTTGATTTTTGAATGATGAATGATGAATGATAAAGTTAGAAAACCTCCAAATCTCCCAAACTCCAGGCCCAAGGCATATTAAGCACATCTTCTAAATTAGCCACTTTGCGAAGCGTCACTTCGGGCCCAATGGACATGACAGGCATGTGTCCTAATTCGATGGGTAATTCTTTCTTATACTGTAATCCTGAGAAGGAAGTGAATCGTACACCGTTATTTTTCTGAACAGTTTTTAGACGTGAGTTAAGCTGTTTTTTTTCGTTCTCGCCAAAACCAGGTAGCTCAAAGAAATCTACTATTCTGAGTTCTCTGCCGATTTTCCCCTCCTTGATTCTGTAAATCAATAGGTAAGTAGCTCCATCGCTGATCAGATGGTAAGGAAATAAGGGGCAGCTTACATAGCGCCAGTGGAGATAGCCAGAGACTAGGTTGGTACGGATCTCTTCGGGGGTATAGGTGCCGTTTTCTATTTTGTCAAACAGTGGTGTAATACTTGACCAATCATCTGAAAACGTCTGGTTTTTGCTTTTTCTTAGGCTTAAATTGAAATGCATTTTCAGTGGCAATTTCCCCCATTTTTCCCAGTCCATCTTCAAATACCCTGGAGTACTCTGCGAGTTAGGGGTATTGTAAATCAGGTCTACACCTTCTTCCTTGAGCTCTTCTACAAGCGAGAGCGTAAGGTTTTTAAACAATCCTTTCCCTTGGTAATCAGGATGAATTGCCGTGTCCACAGCTCTGCAGGCTTTAATAAGTTTTTTGCCTTGACGGAACTCCCACCGTAAAAACACCCGTACACCGCATATTAAACCATTGTCGTCAGCCACTAGCATCGGTGATGCGCCAAATGGATTTGAAATATGTTTCCATTTCCAAAGTTCCTCAGATTTGGGGATCAAACTCTCTCCCAAGGAGACTTTTAATAAGCTGATAATTGCGGGTAAATCCTCGGAGTTTGCCTTTCTGGTTTGCATGGTTTAAAGATATAAAGAATTTTGAAATCGGATTAAACCAGAAAACAGACAGAGGTTTTGGGGGAGTGCGCATGGAAAGATGTGCGATTTCGTAGCTGAAATTCTTGTCCTTAAGTAGATGCTCTATGGAGGGAAAAATTTAATAAAAATGTAGTGCTAATACTACAATGGATGCATAGTTCATGATTTTGATCCTAGAATTTGAGAATAGCCCTTTCATTTTGGCTATTTTAAAGTTCAAATTTGAAACGTGCACCTTGTCGCTAACTATTTTATATATTTGAGCCAAGCTAACTTTATGCTTCCAGAATGAAGAAAATCCTGTTTATTGTCAGTATTGCGATTATTGCGACGAGTTGTATCAGCAATAAGCGAATTACTTATTTACAAAATCTCCCTGAAAATACCCCCATTGAACTGGAAGAATTCATACCATTTGCTGATGTAGATTACGAATATGTTTTACAGCCTTTTGATATTGTTGAGATTGATTTTGCTACATCTGATCCAGAACTGATCGAAGCATTTTCCTTTCAATACTCACAAAATACAGGTGGAATGGGAGGAAGTGGCGGTGGCGGTGCTGGTTCAGATCCCTTATATTTCAGAGGATATTCCATCGATCAAAAGGGTTATGTCGAGGTGCCTAAGCTTGGTAAAATCCAGATAGCGGGAATGACCGAGGAGGAAGCAAAAGATAAAGTTCAGGTAAAAATTAATGAATTTTTCAAAGAAGAAATCTATGTCAAATTAAGGATTTCAGGAATTAGATATACCACACTTGGAGAATTCAACTCCGTAGGAGTCAGTGTAATCTATAAAAATAGAGCTACTATTTTTGACGCTTTGGCCAATTCTGGTGAAACCACAATTTTAGGAAAGAAAAACAAGCTATTTATCATCCGGCAATACGATGGTGGGACAAAAATTCATCAGATCAACTTGAATGATAGGGCATTATTAGGAAGTCCATTTTACTTCATCCAGCCTAACGATATTTTATACCTAGAGCCTATGAATATCAGGCAATTTGGTAATGCAGATAATTTAACGGCATCCTTGGCACTTTTTGCCGGTTTGCTAGCTTCGACGCTATTAATTATTAATTTGGTGACGGGGAACTAGTTGAAATGGAGAAGTTAGACTTAAGTCAGTTAGACAACGAGGAGAAAGCGCTGGAAATCAGGTATGTGATTGCCAAATACATACGCTATTGGCCTTGGTATATACTGTTTATCACCTTGTTTCTGATCGGTACTTTCCTATTTCATCGTTACACAGTTGATGAGTACGAAGTCTCTGGATCTATGATGATCAAGACAAATACTTCTCCCGAAGCACGTATTCTAGATAGATCAAATATTTTTTCTACAGGTCTTAATCTTGAAAATGACATACTCCGGTTGAGGTCTAAAGGCTTAGCTAGAGAAGCATTGAAAAAGCTTCATTTTGATGTGGAGTATTATGCCAAGACTACTATTAAAGCTATAGAACTTTATGATCGTTCCCCAATTCGCATTGAAGTAGACTGGAGCCATCTTCAGATGGAAGATATTCCTATTCAGATGGAAATACTTTCGGAAAACACCTTTAAGCTATCCAAGGAAGATGTTGGTTTTTTTGATTTCAATTCTGCTGTTGCAGCAGGAGATGCCTCCATATATGATAAGACTTATACTTTTGGTGAAGAGATTGTTACTACCAGATCGAAGTTTATTGTACACTTGGTAAATCCAGGGAGGACTAATGAAGAGCTTGTTTTTAGATTTAGAAATCCTAGCTCGCTTGAAGATACCTATGCTAGATCTGTGCAAGTTAATTTGCAGAATGAATATAGTTCGGTCCTTCGATTGAGTACCACGACCAAGGTGGTAGAGAAGGGAAGAGATTATATCAATGCCTTGATGGAATCTTACATAGGCTTTGATTTGAATGAGAAAAACAAGACTCAAGAAAACACCTTGGCATTTATTGAAGAACAACTAGGTTTACTAGAGGATTCTCTTCAGCAAAAGGAGCGGGAATTGCAGGATTTTAAGGTCAGGAACAAGCTTCTTGATGTCTCTGCAGAGTTTTCTAATATTCTGGGGAAAATGAATAATCTCGATGAAATGAACGCCGAGATAGATTATCAGCTAGAGTATTTCGAGCAGATTCGTACTTATATGGATCAGAAAAGCAAGGACTTTTCTGATGTGATAGCTCCGTCAGTCATTGGTATTCCTGATCAACTTCTAAATGGGTTGATTCAAACGTTAGTTACTCTTTCACAAGACAGAAGAAAACTACTTGCCACTGTAAATGAGAATCATCCTGAAGTATTGAAAATTGATGTACAGATGGATAAAGTGCAGGATGCACTGTTTGAAAACATTGTTAATCTGATTGAGAATACGAAGCAGAAAAAAAGCAGCATTCAGCGGGATATTCGTTTTTACGATGCTGAATTCGCCACACTTCCCGAATCTGAGTCTGAATATTCTGGGATTTTTAGAGAATTCAAATTGAGGGAATCCCTATATACCTACTTGCTAGAAAAGCGTGCAGAAGCAGGAATAGCAATGGCTTCTAATGTGTCGGACAATACGATACTTGATGCGGCTAGACGTGGCACGTTAATCTTTCCGAAGAAGCAACAGAATTATGGATTGGCTATAGTTTTAGGCTTTTTGTTGCCTTTTGGATTTGTTGTAGTGCGTGATATTTTTGATGACACGATCAAGGATCAGCGTGATTTGAAAAAGCATTTCATGATTCCACAATTAGGGATTGTAGGA
Organism: Algoriphagus ratkowskyi; assembly: GCF_002150505.1. GTDB lineage: Bacteria > Bacteroidota > Bacteroidia > Cytophagales > Cyclobacteriaceae > Algoriphagus > Algoriphagus ratkowskyi. Next base: position 28,100 of record NZ_MSSV01000032.1, on the reverse strand, counting down.
TATAGTCTCAAGGATACGAATAAGGTAGTGCTTGATTTTCCTAAATCTGCCGTCGCAGAATCTTTCAGATCACTTCGCTCGGCAATTACTTATTTGGCGAGTGGAAAGAAGACGAAGATGATATTGGTTACTTCATCTGTTTCCGGTGAAGGCAAGACTTTTACTTCTTTAAATCTTGCTTCGGCGATGGCACTAAGTTCTAAAAAAACGGTGGTGGTAGGGGGAGACTTGAGACGTCCAAAACTAGCATCCTACTTTGGAGAGTCAGACCGTATAGGCTTGTCCACTTATTTAATCGGTAAAGTGGAAGCCGAGGATATAGTAATGCCTTCTACTTATGAGAATCTTTGGTTTGTGCCTTCTGGAGTAATTCCTCCAAATCCGGCAGAATTATTACAGACGCCAAGACTTACAGAATTCTTAAGCTATTTAGAATCCCGATTTGATGTGGTGGTATTTGATACACCTCCAATGGGCCTGGTATCAGAGACTATTGATTTAATGCGGCTTTTTGACATCAATCTCTACGTAGTGAGGCAGGATTACACAGTTAAAGATCACTTGGTGATGATTAATGATCTTTTTAATAACAAGCAAGTGAAAAATGTATATGGGGTTTTCAATGGGATTGTCAATTCAGGCTACCATTACGAAGGCTACAATTACGGTTATGGAAATACTTATCTGTATTCTCAGAACAACAAGTACATGTATAATTATTACGGTGACGACCTAGAAAGCAAGAAAAAGAAGTTAAAGAAAACCCAAGGAACAATTTGGCTGAAACTGAAAAAGCTCTTTAAGGTGAAATAGAGTTAAATAAGAAATGGAATACAGAAGTGGGAAGATAGGGCGACATATCATGCAAACACAAGACAACTCAAACGATTTTAATCCAAATATGCTTTCGATTGCAGCATTAATTCCAGCCCGCTATGCTTCCACTAGATTGCCATCCAAACTTGTGCAAGATTTGGGAGGAAAATCTGTCATTCAACGAACTTACTTGAGTACTGTGAAAACAGGAGTTTTTGACGAGGTATGGGTAGTGACTGATCATCCGGAGATCAAACAACAAATAGAAGCTATTGGTGGCAAAGTGTTTGTAAGCCAAAAGGAGCATACGAGTGGATCTGATCGGATAGCAGAAGCGATGAGCTCCGTAAATGCCGACCTAATTGTAAATGTACAAGGAGATGAACCATTTCAGGATGAGAAATCACTCAGAGATTTAGTCGCAGTCTTTTTGGATCCTAGAGTAGATGTGGCCTCACTTAAAACTAGAATATCTGCTGAAGAGGCAGAGAATCCTAATGCAGTGAAGGTGGTTACAGATCTATGGGGAGATGCGCTTTATTTTTCCAGATCTAAAATACCTTACAATCGAGAATTGGATCCTTCAGTACCTTATTGGAAGCATATCGGTGTGTACGCCTATCGTAATAATGTTCTAAATGATTACACAGGTCTTCCGAAGAGTCAATTAGAAGCCATAGAAATGTTAGAGCAACTAAGGTTATTGGAGAATGGTTACAGAATAAGGATGGTGGAGACACTTCATCAAGCAATTGCCATCGATACAGAGGAGGATTTGGAGAAGGCTAGATTGTATTTTAAGCAACTTTAGATAACTGGTTAAAAAATTTGGAGAAGATGCGCCTTAGGTGGCGAAGTGTTAAAAAGCTGATCTAATTAAGATTAAATGTCTAAGTTTGCGCAGATTTTGGGGCAAAACATTAAAAATTACATATGAGGAAGTTGTTAAAGGGGCTCTCGTTGTTCCTGGTTTTTTTAATAGCCTTTGGCTGTATATCAAATGAGAAGATCGTCTACTTGCAAAATCTAGAAGGCAATTCTCCGATAGAAGATGGCGCGCTTATCACCTACGAAATCCCTGAATATAAGCTTCAATACAATGATATTATTGATGTGAATGTACAGACAATAGATGATTTGATAGCATCTGGATTCAACAGTAAGCCTACTCAAACCAATTCTTCCATGGGCAATGTCTCTGCTCAGAGTGGTGGAGACATTTATTACATGACAGGATTCTCGGTAGATCAACATGGAAATATTCGCTTGCCTGTGGTAGGGGATGTGTATGTAAAAGATAAAACCTTAGAAGAAGTAAGAATTTCTGTTGAAGAGAGCATGAGGAAATTCGTGAAAAGCGAACTTTATGTAAAAGTTAAACTGGGAGGTGTTCGGTATTCTGCTCTTGGTGAGTTCAGACGTCCCGGCAAATTCACTGTGTTACAGGATAGAATGACCATTTTTGAAGCTATAGCCAATGCAGGAGATTTGACTACAGTTGCCAAGAGGGATGAAGTTTTATTAATCAGACAGTATCCAGAAGGCACAAGATTGCACAGAATTAATTTGTTGGATAGACAGATCGTTGCCTCGCCATTCTATTTTATTCAGCCAAATGATCAGTTATATATTGAGCCTATGAAAGTAAGAGAAACTGGTACTGGTGAAAATACCGCACAAACTCTGGCTTTGGTTTTTTCCGGCATTACTGCGTTGGCCTTAATTTTGAATTTACTCAAATAAGAATTTATGTACCCGAATACTCCAAATCCTTCCAATTCTGGGCAGAATCCTTTTATGGTTCAGAAGGAGGATGAGATTGATCTCAAAGTACTTTTATTCAATTACCTACAATACTGGCTGCTTATCCTTGCTTTTATGTTCGTTGGGGTACTTGCCGCATTTATCTTTAATCGATATGCTACGAATATTTACAAAGTAGAATCCTCTATTCTTGTTGTTGATGATAAGCCAAGTTTGGGAACTGACTTATTCGAATCTTCAGGACTTGGAATGCTTCAGGGGAAAAGCAACATTGAAAATGAAATTGGTATTTTAAAATCATTTTCATTGGCTGAAGAGGCTATTACGGAGTTGAATCTAAATGTTCAATATTATAAGGAGGGTTTTGTATCCACCTCTCAGATTTATGAAAAGCTTCCAATTATGGTGGCCGTTAACTGGAAGCAGCCTCAGCTGGTAGGTGGGAAGTTTAGAGTAGAAGTAATTGATGAGGATTCTTTTAAGCTTAGTGTAGAAAATTATGAGTTTAAAATTTTCAATCCTAATGATCCATATTATAAGACTTTACATGAAAGCTCTCTTTCATTAGCAAAATCGGTTTATACTTTTGGTAAGGAAGTCAAAGGGGAGAATTTTTCATTTACTATCAATCAGATAGCCTCACTACCAGGAGATATCATTCTATTTAATCTAATAGATACGCCTTCACTTGCTCTAAAGTACCGAGGAGAACTGGCAGTTTCTCCGATCAATAAGCAGGCATCTATTCTGTCTTTGAGTCTTGAGACACCCGTGAGAAGATTAGGTGAAGATTACATCGATAAGATCATGGAAGTCTATCTGGCTCGTGAACTGGAAGAAAAGAATAGGGCCTCTGAAAATACTGTTAGATTTATAAACGAGCAACTTTCGGGCATCTCAGATTCCTTGAGATTTTCAGAGAATAAGCTCCAGAAGTACCGCACAGAAAATAAGGTCTTTAACCTTTCTGAAGAAGGATCTGTAATCTTTGAAAGAATGCAGGAGTTGGAGAAGCAGAAAGGACAGGCAGAAATTAATCAGAAGTATTATCAAACACTGAGAGATTATTTGGTTTCTGATAAAGGCGGAGATATGATGGCTCCATCTTTAGTTGGGGTGACAGACCCTTTGCTAAATTCCCTAGTGCAGGCTTATAGCGAACTTCAAGCAGAGCAAGTAAGATTATCTGCCAATTTTACTGATTTGAATCCTTCTGTAAGGGAGAATTCTACCCGTATTCTGAATACGAAAAGACAGTTGCAGGAAAATGTAAATTCAGCGCTAAGTAATACTGGTAATTTAATTGCGGACCTCAAGGGGCAGATCCGGATGTTGGAGATCGATGTAAATTCCTTGCCCGAAACTGAGCGTAATTTGATCGGCATACAGCGGCAGTTTAGTATTAACGAGAATATTTACATTTATCTTTTGCAGAAAAAAGCAGAAGCGGAGATCACGAAGGCTGCTAATATGCCAAAGAATTCGGTGTTGGATTATGCCAAAGCTGGACAATCTCCTGTAGCACCAAAGAGATCCTTAAATCTTCTTATAGGCTTAATCCTAGGATTGATTCTACCTATTGGATTTATAACAATTAAGGATTTCTTAAATACCAAGATTACAGATCCTAAAGAGTTAGAGAATCAAATCAAGGTTCCTCTGATCGGAGTGATCGGCAGAAACAATTCTAACGATGGTATCCCTGTATTGAACAATCCTAGGTCATCAGTTACTGAGTCCTTCAGGTCTCTTCGTGCTGATATGTCCTATTTAAGTCCGGCAAAGGATAACTTAACCATACTCTTCACCTCCTCAATATCTGGTGAGGGAAAAACTTTTGTCTCTATTAATGTTGCCTCTGTATATGCCCTCATGGGTAAGAAGGTGATTTTAATTGGCCTTGATCTTAGAAAGCCAAAGATTGCTGAGGATTTTGGTTTGGAGAATGACAAAGGTATGAGCACCTGTCTGAGTACAAATACACCTTGGCAAGATGTGGTGAAAGCTACTGGCCACCAGGATATGGATGTGATTCTTTCAGGACCTATTCCTCCAAATCCAGCTGAATTACTCTTGCAGGAAAAGTTTGGTCAAATTATCAAAGAGATCAAGCAAGTCTATGATGTAGTGATTTTTGACTGTCCTCCAGTAGGATTAGTGTCTGAGACTAAAGAGCTTTTTGGGTATGCTGACATTAGTTTCTTCGTATTCCGTCAAGGGTATTCAATTAAGAGTAACTCTCAGATTTTAAATAATTTGGTTGAAAAGGGAGGGGTGTCAAAAATCTATGGCATTCTGAATGATGTACATATAGACAATGGTTACGGCTATGGCTATGGTTATGGATATGGTTATGGCTACGGAAATAACTCTTATGGCTATCACGATGAAGAGCAACAGCCTTGGTGGAAGCGGGCATTGAGAGTGTAAAAATAATTTTGTGGTGACGAAATTTTGTTAACCATTAAAAAAAATATAGATGTAATTGAAGCCGGAGAGGATATCCTTTCCGGCTTTTTTTTAACCAAGGAGTACACAATGGATTAAAGATTCTACATACTGTGATTTACTGTTTTTTTCGAGCTATTCTTTGATCCAGGTAAGTCAGCGTGGAAGGAAACTCCCTTGAGAATATGCGGTTTTTGGGATGCGGTCGTAGCCGTAAAAAATGACTTAGCTCCAGAGTGGGCGAGGGAGATCCAGTCCAGTGCAGTTGATATTTTTAAACCACGGAGTGCGCAAAGTTTTCGCAGAGGACACAGAATAAACTAATGAGTCAGCGTGGAAGGAAACTCCCTTGAGAATATGTGGTTTTTGTGATGCAGTCGGAGGCGTATAAAATGACTTAGCTCCTGAGTGGGCGAGGGAGATCCAGTCCTGTGCAGTTGATATTTTTTAACCGCGGAGTGCGCCAAGTTTTCGCAAAGGGCACAGAGACAAATAATGAGTCAGCGTGGAGGAAATACCCTTGAGAATATGTGGTTTTTGGGATGCAGTCGGAGCCGTAAAAAATGACTTAGATCCCGAGTGGGCGAGGGAGATCCAGTCATTTTTAGGTGAAGACAAATCACAAAAATCAAATCGGTTATCAAAACTTTGCAGTTAATCCAAACCTAAAACCGATTTGAAGCATAGACTCGGGAAGAGGCTTTTGGTTACTTTTGGCCTTCAAAAGTAACAAAGGAATAGTGGAAGGAGGTCTTCGGGAGATTCTGCTGTGGAGTTGATCCTTTTTTAACCGCGAAGTGCGCAAAGGACTCGCAGAGGGCAAAGAAAAAATTAATGATTGATATTACTATTTTATCTTCATTTCCATTCCTCGGAATTAACCCCTTTTTCCAAAAGAACAGGTTGCTCCGAGGTACATGACATTTTTTGCTCACAAAACATGGGTTAAAACCCATGTCTATTCAAGGCATTATCCTTTCAGGATGTTTCTTTGTGATTCTTTCATTCGAGTATGAAACTTCTGTAACCACGGAGTGCGCAAAGGATTCGCAGAGGGCACAGAAAAAACTAATCAGTCAGCATGGAGGGAAACTCCCTTGAGAATATGTGGTTTTTGGGATGCAGTCGTAGCCGTAAAAAATGACTTAGCTCTCGAGTGGGCGAGGGTGATCCAGTCATTTTTAGGTGAAGACAAATCACAAAAATCAAATCGGTTATCAAAACTTTGCAGTTAATCCAAATCTAAGACCGATTTGAAGCATAGACTCGGGAAGAGGCTTTTGGTTACTTTTGGCCTTCAAAAGTAACAAAGGAAAAGTGGAAGGAGGTCTTCAGGAGATTCTGCTGTGGAGTTGATCCTTTTTTAACCGCGGAGTGCTCAAAGGACTCGCAGAGGGCACAGAAACTACTAATGAGTTAGCGTGGAGGGAAAATCCCTTGAGAATATGTGGTTTTTGTGATGCAGTCGTAGCCGTAAAAAATCACTTAGCTCCCGAGTGGGCGAGGGAGATCCAGTCCAGTGCAGTTGATATTTTTTTAACCACGGAGTGCGCAAAGGTCTCGCAGAGTGCACAGAGACGACTAATGAGTCAGCGTGGAAGGAAACACCCTTGAGGATATGTGGTTTTTGGGATGCAGTCGTAGCCGTAAAAAATGACTTAGCTCCCGAGTGGGCGAGGGAGATCCAGTCATTTTTAGGTGAAGACAAATCACAAAAATCAAATCGGTTATCTAACTTTTGAAGTTAATCCAAACATAAGACCGATTTGAAGCATAGACTCGGGAAGAGGCTTTTGGTTACTTTTGGCCTTCAAAAGTAACAAAGGAAAGTTGGAAGGAGATCTTCGAGAGATTCTCCTGTGGAGTTGATATTTTTTTTACCACGGAGTGCGCAAAGGTCTCGCATAGGGCACGGAAACACAAAATCGTGGATTAATCCCTTCCAAACTTTTTATAGATGAGCGTCCTTTTAGCCCCTCGAAGGTTTTCCCCCATACCTATTAAATGTCAACGATTCTTTGATGATTCTGCCCGGTAGCGGCAAATAATTATTCGCTCGAAGTGGATGTTATGATCTGTGAGATCATTCAACCTTTTCACTACAAAATGGGGCTACGCTCTACAGGTGTTACTTCCAAAAACACAGCAAACCAAAGCATTATAAACTGGTTGCTTTTTTGTTAAAGTATGGAGGTTCGAAAAGTATATTGAATGCCAAATACACATAATAGTATATGAAAGTCCCAATGAAAAATAGTGTTTTAAAATGAGTACAAAAACTACTCACTTCCCTATCTTTGCAACTTCAAAAGGGTGAAAAGGTGGATAAATTTTATTTTTGACATTTTTTAAGCCCTTTTATTTTAAATTCTGCAAAAAGTAATCGCAGATAACTAATTCGCTAAGATCCTAGATTGATGGTAATTTCAGACTAAGTGTCTGTTTTTATTCATTCGATTATGGGACTGAAAGAGCGAAGCTGTATCTTGAGTTTAGAATTTAAAATGGTAAAATTTATAATTTTATCCTGTAGCAGTAGTAGATGAAAATCATCTAGATATCTCACAGTGCTATAATTAAATTTTTATTTTCAATCCTCACATAAAATCAGTAATCCTAGATGTCTGTAATTAATGTAGTCCTTTCAGGAGGTGTGGGATCAAGGCTTTGGCCACTTTCCCGTAAATCCCAACCCAAGCAATATCTGCCAATTTTTGACGCAGAAACATTATTTCAAAAAACCATCAAGAGAAACGTATCGTTTTGCGATCAAGTGATGGTAGTGGGTAACGTAGAAAACTTTGAACTGTCAAGGAAGGATTTGCAGAATGCTGGGATTCCAAATTACACAGAAATAATCGAGGCTTGTCCAAGGAATACTGCAGCAGCAATAGCTTTTGCAGCATTTTCCGCTCAACCGGATGATATTTTATTTGTAACCCCGTCGGATCATTTGATAGAAGCAGGATCTGACTATCAATTGGCAGTAGTTAGAGCTGTGCAGCTTGCTGCTGAGGGTTTTATTGTCACTTTTGGACTTAAGCCAAACAAGCCTGAAACTGGTTTCGGTTATATAGAAGCAGAAGGTGAGGAGGTTAAGGGATTTAGAGAAAAGCCCAATGTAGAAACTGCTGAGGCATTTTTGAAAAATGGCAACTTCTACTGGAACTCTGGAATGTTCTGTTTTCAGGCAGGAGTGTATCTTGACGAATTGAAAGCATTCGAACCGGAAGTATACAACACTTCCAAAACTGTTTTTGAATCAGCCATTTCAGGTAAACTCGATTTCGATCTATCGATGAAAATACCTTCCATTTCTGTGGATTACGCAGTGATGGAAAACACTAAAAAAATCAAAGTAGTTAAGTCTTCTTTTTCCTGGTCTGACATGGGTTCTTTTGAATCTATTTATGATCATTTCAAAAGCCAAGGACATAAGGTAGATAGCAAAGGTAATATGGTCATTGGAACCAAGGTTCACACCGAATTTCTGGGGCTAAAAAATACAATGTTTATTCATACGCCTGATGCTATTCTAATTCTTAAGAAAGACAATGCTCAAGATGTAAAGAAGGTGTTTGAGCGATTGGAGAGGGAAAAATCGGAATTAATTTAAAATTTTAAATTCTCAAAATCAGCAGGAATTGAATAAGGACACTAGAATTTATATCGCTGGCCACCGAGGAATGGTAGGTTCAGCAATTTGGAGAACATTGACAGGAAAAGGATATACCAATCTTATTGGTAAAACTTCAACTGAATTGGACTTGAGATCTCAAACTCAAGTAGCCATTTTTTTTGAAACAGAAAAACCTGAAGTGATCATTGATGCTGCAGCTAGAGTAGGAGGTATATTGGCAAACAATAACTATCCCTATCAATTTTTGATGGAGAATATGCAGATTCAGAATAATCTTATTGATTTTTCCCTTAAAGCTGATGTTCAGAAATTCATTTTTTTGGGATCATCCTGCATTTATCCAAAATTAGCACCACAGCCTCTTAAAGAAGAGTATCTACTGACTGGACCTTTAGAGCCAACTAATGAGTGGTATGCGCTGGCGAAAATTGCCGGAGTTAAATCCTGCGAGGCAATTCGCAAGCAATTTGGTAAGGATTACATTTCCCTTATGCCTACCAATTTGTATGGTACTTATGATAATTTTGATCTTAACACTTCCCATGTGCTGCCTGCTATGATGCGCAAGTTTCACGAGGCCAAGGAAAACGGAAATACTCCGGTTGAACTATGGGGAAGTGGTACTCCGATGAGAGAATTTTTATTTGTGGATGACTTGGCCGACGCAGTAATATTTGCATTGGAAAATAAGTTTCAGGAGAACCTGTACAATGTAGGCACAGGAACAGACCTGACCATAAAAGAACTGGCTGAACTAATTCAAAACGCTGTAGGTCATACTGGGGAAATTCTTTGGGATTCAAGTAAGCCCGATGGTACTCCAAGGAAATTAATGGATGTATCTAAAATGGAACAGGAAGGTTGGAAGGCTAAAGTGGGATTGAAGGAAGGAATTCAGCTTACCTATCAGTGGTACTTAAAGAATCAAGAAACATTCAAGCAAGTGAAATTGTAATAATTGTGACACAGAGTCTCACGGAGAAACCACAGAGTCAAGTGGAGTTTTTTCATAAACATGCTTGAAAAAGAAAAATTAACAGAGCTTATATTATGTTGTGCCTTCAAAGTGCATTCCAAACTTGGACCTGGACTTTTGGAATCGGCATCTCAAGCTTGTTTAAAATATGAATTAGAAAAGGAAGGTTTATTGGTAGCCTGTCAAGTTCCTGTTTCATTAATTTATGATGGAGATTAAAATTGAATGTGGATATAGAATTGATTTGCTCGTTGAAAACCAAGTTGTAACGAACTTAAGGTAGTTGAGAAATTAACTCCAGTTCATACAGCACAGATTTTAACGTATTTGAAATTTTCTGGATGTAGAGTTGGACTGGATCTGAATTTCAATACAACGAGTCTAAAAGAAGGAATAAAAAGATATATACATTAATTAAACTGTGAGACTCTGAGGAAACTCCGAGGAACTCCGTGTAATAAACTATGAAAACTGCATTAATCACCGGTGTAACCGGTCAGGATGGTTCTTATTTGGCAGAACTTTTATTAGAACAGGGTTATATGGTTCACGGGATCAAGCGAAGAGCTTCCTCCTTCAATACCCAAAGAGTTGATCACCTGTATCAGGACCAGCATGAGAGTTCGGTTCGCTTTAAGATGCATTATGGGGATTTGACTGATTCTATGAATATCATTCGAATTATTCAGGAAATTCAACCAGATGAAATCTACAATCTAGGCGCAATGAGTCACGTGAAAGTCTCATTTGACTCTCCAGAATATGTGGCTAATGTGGATGGTCTTGGAACTTTAAGAATCCTTGAAGCAGTAAGAATTCTAGGTCTGGAGAAGAAGACTAGAATTTATCAAGCTTCAACTTCTGAGCTCTATGGTGGAATGCCAGAGAATAAGAACGATAAGGGATTTTACGATGAAAGCTCCCCTTTCTATCCACGATCGCCATACGGAGCTGCTAAAATTTATGGTTTCTGGATCACTAAGAACTATCGTGAAGCATACGGAATGTTTGCCTGTAATGGAATACTTTTTAACCATGAATCTCCGCGAAGAGGAGAAACATTCGTGACGCGAAAAATCACCATGGCTACAGCGGCAATTGCGATGGGAATGCAGGATTGCTTGTATCTAGGAAACTTAGAAGCGCTAAGAGACTGGGGACATGCCAAGGATTATGTACGCGCCATGTGGTTGATCTTGCAGCAGGATAAGCCAGAAGATTTTATAATTGCAACAGGAGTTACGACCAAAGTTCGTGATTTTGTACACATGGCTTTTCACCATGTTGGATTTACCATTCGTTGGGAAGGAGAAGGAGTAGATGAAGTAGGTATTTTAGATTCAATTGATGAACAGAAATATAGATCTGTTACAGGTATCAGTCTGAACGAAGACTCAAATCTCTTAAACTCAGTACTTGTAAAAGTAGATCCACAATACTTCCGCCCTACAGAAGTTGATTTACTTCTAGGCGACCCTACCAAATCCAAAACACAATTAGGCTGGGAGCCAGAATTTGATCTAGCAGGACTGGTAGAAGATATGATGGTGTCTGATGTCAAATTGATGCAAAAAGACATGCACTTGGTTAAAGGAGGACATGAGGTTTATAGACAGTCAGAGTAATATATAGTAAGTACTAAAATAGAATCGATTTATAAATGCTAGTAAACTTAGAAAAAAGCAAAATCGCAATCATAGGACTTGGTTACGTAGGTCTTCCACTTGCTGCTGCATTTGCTGAAAAATACAAAACCGTAGGCTACGATATCAATGCAACTCGAGTAGATCAACTACAGAAGGCACATGATAGAACATTGGAAGTAGCAGATGAGGAGCTGAAGAAAGTTTTGGTAGGTACGGGTCAGGAATTAGATGAGAAAGGAAAGGGATTACTGATTACGGATGCAATAATGCCTGTATCCACTGCTAATATTTATATAGTTACTGTCCCTACGCCTACTGATAGGCATAATAGGCCAGTGCTTACTCCTATGATCAAGGCATCAGAGATGATTGCTAAGGTCTTGAAAAAGGGAGATGTGGTGATCTATGAATCTACCGTTTACCCTGGTGTGACTGAAGATGAATGTGTGCCGGTTTTAGAGAGTATCTCTGGTTTGAAGTATAACGAAGATTTCTTTGCGGGCTACTCTCCAGAGCGGATTAATCCAGGAGACAAGGAGCATACGGTTACTAAAATTCTGAAAATAACTTCTGGATCTACTTCAGAAGTTGCAGAATATGTGGATCAGTTATATAAGTCAGTCATCGTTGCTGGTACGCACAAAGCATCCTGCATAAAGGTGGCAGAAGCTGCCAAGGTAATCGAGAACTCCCAACGGGATATCAATATTGCCTTTGTGAATGAATTGTCCAAGATTTTTAGTCTTTTGGGGATAGATACTCAAGAGGTGTTGGAAGCCGCAGGAACCAAGTGGAATTTCCTCCCTTTTAAACCAGGACTTGTGGGAGGTCATTGCATCTCTGTAGATCCTTATTACTTAGCACAGAAGGCACAGGAACTTGGTTATCATCCAGAAATTATCTTAGCAGGCAGAAGACTCAACGATTCCATGGGTAAGCATGTGGCAACAGAGACTATTAAGCACATGATGCGTAAAGATTTGAAGGTAATAGATTCTAAGGTCTTGATTCTTGGGTTCACCTTTAAGGAAGACTGTCCAGACGTAAGAAATACACGAGTAATCGATATCTATAACGAACTCAAATCTTTCGATATGGATGTTTGTGTGTATGACCCATGGGCAGATGCAGCGGAGGTAAAGCATGAGTATGGAATTGATATCATCAATGGAGGAGCTAAGCCTGTATTAGCAGACTACTCAGCAATAATCCTGGCAGTAGGTCATAAAGAATTTAAAACCTGGGATATCAAAAAATCTGATTCACAGGTAGTATTTGATGTGAAGTCGGTATTAAGTAAGGAATTAGTGGATGCTAGATTGTAATAACAAAGATGTTTAAAAAATTCAAGGAGAAATTAGTAGGTAAGAAGATATTAGTAACAGGAGGAGCCGGTTTTATAGGCTCCAACTTATGTGAAGTACTTTTGAGTTTGGGAGCCATAGTTACTTGTCTTGATAACTTCGCTACAGGACATAAACACAATATTGAGCCATTTTTTGAAAATGAAAACTTCAAATTGATTGAAGGAGATATTCGAGATTTGGCTATTTGTCATAGAGCCTGTGATGGCCAAGACTTTGTTTTGCACCAAGCGGCTCTGGGATCAGTTCCCAGATCTATCAATGACCCAATTACTACCAATGATGTAAATGTGGGTGGTTTTTTGAATATGCTGGTAGCCGCTCGAGATGCTAATGTGAACCGATTCATCTATGCTGCAAGTAGCTCTACTTATGGTGACTCAGAAGCTTTACCCAAGGTGGAAGATGTAATAGGTAAACCGCTATCTCCTTATGCCATAACGAAGTATGTGAACGAATTATATGCAGAGAACTTCTTCAAAACTTATGGCTTAAACACCATTGGATTAAGATATTTCAATGTATTTGGAAGAAGACAAGATCCTAACGGTGCCTATGCAGCTGTCATTCCGCTTTTTGTAAAGCAATTCATGAAGCATGAGAGTCCGGTAATTAATGGTGACGGTACCTTTTCACGCGATTTCACTTACATAGATAATGTAGTGCAAATGAATCTTCTTTGTCTCACCACAGAAAACGATTTTGCCTTAAATCAGATTTATAATACGGCAGTTGGAGATAGAACTACTCTAATTCAATTGTGTGAGGTAATTAAAAAACATCTCGCTACTTACGATAAAACTATTTCTGAGATAGCGATTACTCATGGCTTTAACCGTAAAGGAGATATTCCACATTCGTTGGCATCAGTAGAGAAAGCAAATGAAATGCTTTTTTATCTCCCCTCTCATTCTTTAGATGAAGGTATTAAGGCAACTGTAAAATGGTACTTTTTTAATAAAAATAATAATTAAAGTTGGGTTTAAAAAAAGATTTTGTATATGTAGGAGGATCAAACTTTTTGGTTTTTTCCGCAAGTCTAATTAATGGATTGATATTACCTTCATATTTATCATATGAAGAATTTTCAGATTTAAAGACTTATACATTGTTTTTAAGTTTTGTTGGGTTACTACATTTTGGTTTCGTAGATGGTATCAATGTTATATATGGAGGATTAACGGCAAAGGATGTTAATCCATCAATTTTTAAAGAGCAGCATGATTTTTTTATTTTATCTACTATATTAATTTCAGTTATTGCAATAACGTGTAGTGTTTATTTTGGGGATATGATGTTTATCCTCCTGGCATTATCCATTTTTCCATTAAACATGCAGTCATTTTTTCTTTCATTTTATCAAGCTATAGGAGAATTTTCTATCTATTTCAAGTGTACAATAATTACTCCAATAATTAATATATGTTTCACTTGTAGTCTCTTATTACTAAATATTACTGATTATTATTGGTATGTTTTAGGAAACTTACTTGGAACTATTTTGTCTTTCGTTTTTCTTGAATTAAATAATTCGATTTTTAAAGAAAGAATTATAAATATTTCCATATTTAAGAATATTTTAAAGTATCGTGATATTATAATTTCGGGAATTTTTATTTTATTTGGAAATATTCTTTTTACTATGTATTTTGACGTTGGCAAATGGACAACTAAATTGTTTTTAAGTAATATAGATTTTGCAATTTATTCTCTTAGTGTTTCATTAGTTGGTTTTGTATTAATATTTGTTAGTTCTGTAAATAAAATTTTTTATCCTTATTTGTTCAAGAATCAAGATTCAAATTCTATAAGTCAGATTAGAGTAATTCTTTTATTGGTAAGTGCATTTTCTATTCCATTCTATTTTATATTAGATTTCATTGTTCTTCTTTATCTACCAAATTATGTAGATTCTCTGCCAATTACTGCCATATTAATTACAACAATACCCGGTGTTGTTGTAATTAAATCAATATATGTTAACTTATATAAAATAAAGAAAATTGAACCAAAATTTTTATTCGATAGTATAGTTTACCTTATTATTGCAATTTCATTATCAGTGGTTTCTTTTCTGATTTTTGAATCCTTAAATTCAATTGCGATATCATTCTCAATTTCTATAGGTATATGGCTTCTATTACCGCTTAGTTTAATAAAGTTTAATTTTAAAGAATTTTCTAAGGAATTACTTTACTTTATTTTATTTTTCTATACTTTTTATGAACTATATTATACAAATTACTATTTCTTAATAAAATTTTTAGTTTTTATTTGCATTGTTTTATTATTGAATTTAGTTTTTTTTAGAAAACAATTTCTACAAATATTTATATTTTTTAAGTTGTGATATACCTATTAATAATTCTGTATTTATTGTTTTTTGCATTTTTGTATGATTATACAAATTTCACTAAAGGGAATAGTGTTATATACCGGTTATCGTTTATAATATTTGTATTATTGGCTGGTTTTAGATATAGGGTTGGTGGTGATACTATAAATTATATGATGGTTTATGATGAATTGCCTAACTTGTATGAAATGTTTTCCACAAATGTTCCTTATGTGAAGTTACAGCCCTTTTGGATTTTAGTTGTTGCAATTTCCAAAACTGTAAGTAATGAATTTTTTATTCTTCAGTTGTTACAGGCTTCAATAGTTAATTATGCAATTTTCAATTTTGCCAAATCTTATACTAAGTTTAAACATACTTATTTATTTCTTTATTTTGTTTGCTTCTATGGTTATTTTAATTTTGAAATTATGCGTGAAGCATTGGCTATTTCAATATTTTTATTGTCAATAGAATATCTGCAAAATAACAAGCTTAGAATTTATTTTATTTATTGTATTATTGCACTTATGTTTCATTACTCTGCAATAATATTATTTTTTTTCCCATATTTACTAAAGAATAAACTCTCCTATATTTTGATTGTTTTTGTTTTATTATTTGGAGTTTTTTTTAATTCTATTTTTTATTCTATAATTACATCTCTATCTTTTAATAATGGCCTTGTAGATACATTAATTAGTTATTCCGATTATAAGTATACTTTTAATGGTTTGATCTCATTAGTAATTTTATATTTTGTATATCCATATTGTGTCGAGTACTTAAATAATCGATATAACAGTTATCATAAGTTAAATAATTCATATATCAGATTATATTTACTATTAGGTGTATTATCTACAGTATTTTTTATTTTTTTTAGATTTACAAATTATTTATTTCCTTTAATTTTCATCTATATAACTAATATTGCTCATTCCTTTTTTCGGATTTCATCTTTTCGTTCTTATTATAGAGTAGTTAGTGTTTGCTTTCTGATTTTTGTTGTGGGATTAAATACAAGTAAATATTTTGTAATTCAATATACTGGGATGAATGAAATAAGGTGGTACTCTAAATGGTATCCCTATTATTCTATTTTTAATAAAGAAGAGGATACAAAAAGAGAGGTTTTGTGGGATTTTAATAATAATAAAAATTAGGATATATGAATATTGCATATTCTTGTAATGAAAAGTATATAGTACATACTGGTATTAGTATAGTCTCTCTTTTGGAAAACCAAAATAGGACTGATAATATTTCAATATATCTTTTAGGTATTGATGTATCTTTGGATTCTATAGCTTTATTAAGTCAGCTCGTGTTATCCTATAATGCAAAGTTTTATTATATCGACTTTAATGATATTTCATTTGATCTTGTGGTTAATAATTTGGGAAGACATGTGCCTACGGTATATTCTAAATTATTTTTTGAAAGGATTTCAGCTTTAGATAAAGTTATTTATTTGGATAGTGATATCATAATTAAGAATTCTCTTCAAGAGCTATGGGAAATTGATCTAAAAAGAAATTATTTCGCATGTGTGAAAACTGTAACTAAGAGTTATTCAAATAAATTAGGATTATCTGTAAAAGAGGATTTTTTTAATGATGGAATGGCTGTAGTAAATGTAGATTTAATTAGGAAAGATAATTTATTGAAAATCTTTTTAAATTTTATAGATAAGTGTGATGGAAATCCACCTGTTTTAAGTGAAGGGGTAATAAATGTTTGTTGCAAAGGTAGAATTCTTCCACTCCACCCAAAATTTAATTTAATGTCATCTTTTTTTATGTATTCTCCTCGTAAATTGCTTGATATTTCTTGCCAAAAATTTTATTACTCAAAGGATGTAATTGAAGATGCAAAGAATAATGTAGTTGGAATTCATTACCTTTCTGGTTGGTATAATAGGCCTTGGAATTTAAATTGTTCTCATCCATTAAGAAAAGAATATTTATATTACAAGTCAATCTCTCCATGGTTTGATTTCCCACTTGATAATGCAAAAAAACCTGCTAATATCATGAAAATGTTTTTAATTAAGTTTATACCTTTTAGGTTTGTTGTGTTTTATAATAAATATTATTAAATAAATTTTATGGTTTTATTAATTACAGGTGGTACAGGATCTTTTGGTAATGCTGTGTTGAAAAGGTTTCTTCATACGGATCAATTTAATGAGATACGCATTTTTTCTCGTGACGAAAAAAAGCAGGATGATATGCGTACAGCTTTGAAAAATGATAAGTTGAAATTCTATATTGGTGATGTGCGTAATTACGACAGTGTAGAGCGTGCTATGCGTGGGGTAGACTATGTGTTTCATGCTGCTGCTTTAAAGCAAGTCCCTTCTTGTGAGTTTTTTCCTATAGAAGCCACCCGCACCAATGTATTTGGTACCCAAAATGTAATTGACGCTGCTGATGCAAACAATGTTGAGAAGGTAATTTGTTTGAGCACAGATAAGGCGGCTTATCCTATCAATGCTATGGGAATTTCCAAAGCTCTGATGGAAAAGGTTGCAGTGGCTGCTTCAAGAAATTTGAAGAATACAACTGTTTGCCTCACTCGCTATGGTAATGTTATGGCTTCTAGAGGCTCTGTTATTCCGCTGTTTCTGCAGCAGATAAGAGAGGGATCTTCTTTAACCTTAACGGACCCAAATATGACTCGATTTCTGATGTCATTGGATGAGGCTGTTGAGTTAGTGCTTTTTGCCTTTGAAAATGGTAATGCCGGAGACCTGTTTGTAAATAAAGCTCCTTCCTCTACCATTGGAGACTTAGCTCAAGCTATTAAGGAATTATGCAATGCTAATACTGAAACAAAGATTATAGGTACTAGGCATGGTGAAAAATTGTATGAGACCCTTTGTACCCGAGAGGAAATGATAAAAGCGGAGGATATGGGTGATTTCTTTAGAATACCGGCTGATAATCGAGATCTTAATTATGCCAAATATTTTTCCGAAGGGGAATCATCCATTGATCAAATTGAAGATTATAACTCTCATAATACGGAACGTTTATCTGTTGAAGGAGTAAAGCAACTATTATTAAAATTGCCTATAATTCAGGCAGAATTAAATCGAAATAACTAGTCGTATGTTTAAAGTAGGAATTACGGGTCAAAATGGTTTTGTAGGATCACATCTTTTCAATTCACTTGGACTATATCCTGAAGAGTTTCAGTTGATTATTTTTGAAAGGTCTTGGTTTGATAGCTCGAAAGAATTAGACCTTTTCATATCTAGTTGTGATGTTATTGTTCACTTGGCAGCTTTGAATAGGCATGATGATCCTAATGAAATTTACTCTAGGAATACTGGTCTTTCCTCCAAACTTATTGAATCGTTAGAGAGAACAAAAAGCACTCCGCATGTAATTTTATCTTCCTCAACTCAGGAATCACTTGGAAACATATATGGAGATTCAAAAAAGCATGCCAGAGAGGAATTAGCCGCATGGGCAGATAGAGTAGGGGCTTCTTTTACTGGAATGATAATTCCTAATGTATTTGGACCTTTTGGACATCCAAATTATAATTCATTCATAGCTACATTCTGTCATAAAATTGCCAGAAATGAAAAGCCTTCTATACATATAGATGCCGAGGTAGAATTAATTTATATAAATGAGTTAGTAAATACCATACTAGGAATCATAAGAGACAATATTTCCAAAGAAGAACTATTAGTTCCTTTCACTAGTCAATCGAAGGTTTCAAGCATTCTATCTATTCTAAATAAATTTAAAGAGAAATACCAGGATATGGGTGAAATCCCATCTTTCGCTTCTAAGTTTGAATTAGATTTATTTAATACCTACAGGTGTTATATGGATATAGAAAATTACTTTCCCAGAAAATTTACTCAACACATTGATCCAAGAGGAGCGTTTGTAGAAGTAATTCGGTTAAAAACAGGAGGTCAAGTTTCATTTTCCACCACTGTTCCTGAGATTACCCGAGGCAATCATTTTCATACACGAAAAATTGAGAGATTTGCAGTAATAAAAGGTAGAGCTTTGATTCAGTTACGCAGAATAGGTACCCAAGAAGTCTTGAATTTTGAATTAAATGGAAATGAGCCAGCCTATGTGGATATGCCTATTTGGTATACCCATAATATCAAAAACATAGGGGAGGAAGAATTGTTAACTATTTTCTGGATTAATGAGCACTATGATCCAAAAGATCCGGATACTTTTTTTGTAGAAGTTTAGTAAAGATTTAAATAGCATATAATGAAGAAATTAAAAGTGATGACTGTGGTGGGTACTAGACCGGAGATAATACGTTTGTCACGCGTATTAGATGCCTTAGATGCCTCAGAAGCTATAGATCACATCTTAGTTCACACTGGTCAAAATTATGATTATGAGTTAAATCAAATATTTTTTGATGATTTGCAAATTAGAAAACCTGATTTCTTTTTAGATGCAGCAGGCAAAACAGCAACAGAAACTATAGGTCAAATACTAATCAAAATAGACCCTTTATTAGAATCTGAACAGCCCGATGCATTTCTTGTCCTAGGCGATACCAATAGCTGCCTTTGTGCAATTCCAGCTAAAAAGAGACATATCCCAATTTTCCATATGGAAGCTGGAAATAGATGTTTTGATCAACGTGTACCTGAAGAAACTAACAGAAAGATTGTAGATCATATTTCTGATGTAAACCTTACCTATAGCGATATAGCAAGAGAATATTTGTTAAGAGAAGGTTTGCCTGCTGATAGGATAATAAAAACTGGTTCTCCTATGTATGAAGTATTAGCTCATCATAATGAGAGAATTATTTCCTCAGATGTTCTTTCTAGGTTGAATTTAAAAAGGAGAGAATTTTTTGTTGTATCAGCACATAGAGAGGAAAACATAAACAGCCCTCGGAATTTCATTGGGTTAATTACGAGCTTGAATATTCTTGCTGAAAAATTTCAATTTCCTATTATAGTCAGTACTCATCCTCGCACTATGAAGATGATTGAGTCCAAGTCAGTTGAAACTCATCCTCTAATAAAATTCATGAAACCTTTAGGCTTTATAGATTATAATGCCTTGCAATTGTATTCCTACGCTGTATTATCTGATAGCGGTACTATATCTGAGGAAAGTTCTATACTGAATTTTCGTGCCTTAAATATACGAGACGCTCATGAGAGACCTGAGGCAATGGAGGAAGCATCTGTGATGATGGTCGGAATGAATTCTGATCGTATTTTGCAGGCAATCAGTCAACTTTCTCAGCAGGAAATTGGTGAGTCTAGAAACTTTAACCAAGTAGCTGATTATAGCATGACTAATGTGTCAGCAAAGGTTGTGAGAATTATTATTTCTTATGTGGATTATATAAAAAGAAATGTTTGGCACGAAAATCAGATTGATGGATAATAGAATTTTATACTTTGGTAATTTTAAGTTTCCTCATGGAAATGCAGCAGGTTCAAGAGTTTTAGGAAATGCCTATTCATTACGGGATTTAGGTAACAAGGTGACATTTGTCGATTTTGATGAAAATGTTAAAGCAAATGCTTCAATCCCTAAAGTTTATGATAATTTCAATTGTTATAGTTTTGCTTCTCCAAGGATTGTTGATAGAATATTTTTTTTTAAATATTTAAATGAAATAAAAAGAATTATAGAGAAAGAGAAGATTAACATACTAATAATGTATGGAAATCCCGTTGTATCAATTATTCAATTAATTTTAATTGGCTATTGTAAACGGAACAACATTAAATTGATTATAGATATAGCTGATTGGCACTCAGCTAATTCCGGATCATATTTAATTAGAATAGTGAAATATTTAGACATTTCATTTCGTATGAAATATTTAAACACAAGATCAGATGGAGTTATCACAGTAAGTTCTTATCTCAAGAATTACTATAATTTAAAAGGGTTAAACTCAATCGTAATTCCTCCTTTGATAAATAAGAATAAATTCGTGAATTTAAAATTTGAATTAAATCCAAAGTTACTAACATTGATTTATGTTGGTCAGCCGTTTCCAAACAATAATGGTCGTTCAGTTTCTAAATCTGCATACAAGGATAGATTAGATATTGTAATTGAATCTCTATTTAATTTGAAGAACAGAAGATTTATATTTAACATTTATGGAATTACAAAAAAAGAATATTTACAAGTGATCAATGATCACCATGAGATTTTGAAAGATTTGGAAGATAATGTGATTTTTCATGGAAAAGTTGAGAATTCATTAATATTAAACTTTATTTCAAATTCTGATTTTTCGATTTTATTTAGAGAAAATAGTAGATTGTCAAATGCTGGTTTTCCAACTAAGTTTGTTGAAAGCGTTTCTTGTGGTACTCCAATGATCACCACATTTACTAGTGATTTGGAAAAGTATATTTCAGTAAATAAGTTAGGTTTTGGAGTAAGTCCTGATAGTATTAGTGATTTTAGAGATTTACTAGAAAGGATTTTAACGATTAGCAAAAATGATATTCTTGAAATGAAAAACCATTGCTTTAATAGTCATGTGTTTTCATATGAGAATTTCACAAAAGATTTTGAGAAATTTTTAAAATTAATTTAAGGTTTGAGAATTATAATTTTTGACAACGCTTATTGGAATATACTCAATTTTCGAGGAGATTTGGTGAAATCATTAATTCAAAATAAGCATGAATTAATTGCAGTTGCTCCTAGATCGCCAATTTTTCAAGAAGAATTAGAGAAATTAGGTGTTACATGCATCCCTATCGGTTTTAAGGTAAACGCAATTAATCCTGTTTCAGATTTGTTTCTTTGCTTGCGCATTTTAATGTTTTTTATGAAATATTCAAAGCCTGATGTTGTTTTGACATATACTATCAAACCTAATTTGTATGTAACACTTGTTGGCAAATTGTTTGGTCTTAAAGTTATTAATAATATTAGCGGATTAGGCTCTGTTTTTATTAATAAAAGTATTATCACTAAAATTGTACTGATAATATATAAGGTAGTATTTAGTTTTTCTTATTGGATCTTTTTTCAAAATAAACATGATTTAGCATTCTTTAAAACAAAGAACTTTTTAAATGAAAATTATTCTGTTATTCCTGGCTCAGGAGTTAATTTAGAATTATTTAAGCATGAAAGATTGAAAAACCCAGGAAAAAAGTTTCTTTTTGTAGGTAGAATAATTGGTGAAAAGGGGATTAGAGAGCTTGTAAAAGCTGCTCATGAGCTTACACAAGAATTTCATGATTTGATATTTTATTTTGTGGGGGAAGTGGGTTATAAAAATGTTTCCGCCATTCCTACTTCCGAAGTAGAACAATGGAAAGTTAATAATGCTAATTTCCATTTTATGGGTAAAGTTCATAATATTCGAGAATATTATGAATTAGTAGATATCATGGTTCTTCCGTCCTATAGGGAAGGACTTTCCAAAAGTTTAATTGAAGCATCCGCAATGAGTCTACCTATTATTACTACTAATGTTCCTGGCTGTTCTGATGTTGTGACTGATGGTGAAAATGGATTATTGGTTCAGGTTAAAAGTAGCGAGGATTTATTAGATAAAATGAGAACTATCGTTTTAATGGATGAAACGTATAGAATTAAAATGGGTTCGACTGCTAAATACGTGGCAATAAAAAAGTTTGACGTTCAAATTGTTATTGAAGCATATTTGCAGGTCATAAATATAATTAAATAAACTACCATTATGAAGACAATATTAGTTGGATTAAATGAACTTAATTTTGAGTATATAAAATATTATATATCAAAAGGATGGTTGCCAAATTTTAAGAAATTATTCTCAGATAATAGAATAATAGAAACAACATCTGAAGACAAATATCAATTATTGGAGCCATGGATCCAATGGGTTTCCATAACTACTGGAAAAACTTATGAGGAACATAAGGTGTTTAGATTAGGTGATATAGTTGGGAGGAATGATTTGAAACAAATTTTTGAAACAATAGAAGATAAAGGGTTCACTGTAGGAGCTGTAAGTCCGTTTAATGTTGATAATCGATTAAAATCCCCAAGTTTCTTTGCCCCAGATCCCTGGACCCAAACCAAAGCAGTTGGTTCATCTATCTTTGTAGGTTTAAGCAATGCTGTTTCCCAAGCAGTAAATGACAACGCCCATGGTAAATTGACAAAAGAATCTATTATTGCATTGCTCAAAGGAATATTGACATATACCTCCTTTAAAGATTATTCTTTTTACTTTCAGAAATTGTTGAAAATTAAATCCCAGGTGGGTGTGAAAGCTATAATTCTGGATAAATTACTGGCAGACACTTTTATCGTGGAATGGGACAACAAAAAGCCAGATTTTTCTAATTTATTTTTAAATACTGGAGCACATTTTCAACATCACTATATGTTTAATTCGAGTGCGTATAAAGGTGAACTTTCCAATCCTGCCTGGTATTGTGCCAAAGGCCAAGACCCTTTATTTGAAATACTAAAAGTTTATGACCAAGTAATTGGAGAACTAATGCTAAAACCTGTAAGATTGGTCGTGGCTACTGGTTTGCATCAAAAGCCTCATAAGCACACGACCTTTTATTGGAGACTTAAAGAACATCAGCAATTTTTGAGGTTAATAGGTATTGATAACTTTACAAGAGTTACGCCGAGAATGTCAAGGGATTTTTTAATTGACTTTTCTTCCGAAAAAGAAGCTGCTTTATCTCAAAAGTTATTGAATTCTTATACTGCTGAAAAAGATAATATAAAGGTTTTTACCGTCGATAATCGAGGAAAAAGCCTTTTTGTGGAACTTACGTATCCAAATGATATAGTTGATAATTTTAGTATCGTAGGTAATACAAAAATTGAAAACTTCAAAAACCAAGTTTCCTTTGTTGCTATAAAAAATGGGGAGCATGAAGGGATTGGTTATTTGATAGACACTGATAACAGAATTAAGCATGATAGAATAGAACTTAAAGATCTTTATGATTTTCTATTGGAAGATTTTGTGACCAAAAATAATTGATTTTGACACATATAATATAATAGTATATAGATCTATAGCAATTATCACAGTAGCCATGTTGCAACAGGAGGTGATAGGTATGACATATAATACCTTATTGTTCTTATCGTTAGATAGTGATTATAATTTTAATGAAATTATCTGAAAATACAATTGACTGAACCAACTCTTATTCCCATATCGATCTATACAGATGAAAGAGGTGAGTTGCGTTAATGTAACGAGTATGATCTACTAACGGCAAGGAGATTCTATTCAATTGAATTTGGCGAAAAAGATCAAGTCAGGGCTTGGCAAGCGCATAAGGTGGAAACCAAGGCTATAATTCCAATTTCAGGAATAACGAAAATTGTATTGGTAGGAATTACTGATTTCGATACAGGACTAAAAGGAGAAACATTTGAATTTGTGTTGGATGCAAGCTTACCTACCGTTCTGTTGGTTCCGGGCGGATATGCTAACGGACTTCAGGCAAAATCAATCAATTCATCATTAATGATTTTCTCAAACTTAAAACTAGATGAGGCGAAGAATGATGATTATAGATTTGAGAAAGATCTATTTTATAATTGGTAATTAAATGAAATATAGACTTTTAACTTTTTTAGTGGCATTTTTTGTTTCTGAGGTAGCATTTGCTCAATCCTTACCCGCTAATTTTCCTGTTTTGGAGGAAAATGCAAGGCGAAGCCAATTATTGGATTCCCTTCATCAGCCTAACTCATTTTTGCTCAGACCATTTTTAGCAAATTCCAACCTTTATAAATTTTCAAATAAGCTGGTGAATACCGACATTTCAATTCGGCTAAGTCCAATTATAAACACCATGCGAATCAGCTCCAAAAGACCCTATGGATGGGGAGATAATGGGATGATTCCCAATCCAGGTTTTCAGACCTATTTTTCTGGCGGGGTAGAGATAAAGTATAAGTTTATCAACCTAACTTTTAGACCAGAGCTCGTATTTGCTCAAAACAAGGGTTTTGCAACAAATTTAGATCAATTTTCTCCCGCAGAATTGAAGAGTAAATTTATCTATTGGAATCAAGGAGACTTTCCTGAAAGGTTTGGTAAGGGTTGGGTTGCTAATCCCTGGTGGGGACAATCAAAGCTAGCTTTCAATTATGGCGCTTTTGAAATAGGAGTAGCTACAGAAAATATCTGGTGGGGACCAGGTCAATTCAATGCGCTTACATTTTCAAACAATGCCCAGGGATTTCCGCATCTGACACTGAATACGACTAAGCCGGCAAAAACCTATATTGGGAATTTTGAAACACAGCTTATCATCGGGAAGCTCCAAAACTCTGGTCTGGATCCTTCACAATACCCTGAGCTGAATTCTGAATATTTTAGACCGTTTTCAGGTGACTGGAGGTATTTAAATGCTTTAATGTTTTCCTACAAACCAAAATGGATTCCGGGTTTATTTGTAGGCTTTACCAGAACGTTTCAGCAGTATTCAGAATCCATGGGAAATGGGTTTTTGGATTATTTCCCTGTTTTCTCGGGAGTCACCAAAGATGCCTATGGTTTTGATAAGGATGCTAATGGACAGGATCAGCAGATTTCTGTTTTTGGGAGATTTGTCTTACCCCAATCTAAGTCTGAACTCTATTTTGAATTTGGTCGTAGAGATCATGCCAAGAATTGGCGAGAATTCACCTTAAATCCTGAGCATGCTAGAGCTTATATTTTGGGTTTTGTACAGTTGTTAGATTTAGCAGCTAGTAAAGAAATGCTTCAAATCCGTGGTGAGATGACCCAGCAACAGGAATCCGTCAACAGGTATATTAGATATGGAGGATTAGGAGGAGGTTCAACTTGGCATACACATGGAATAGCCAGAGGCTTCGTACAACAAGGGCAACCTTTGGGAGTTGGAATAGGAGTAGGATCAAATATACAGACGTTGGAGTTTTCTTTAGTTGAGGGATTAGATAAAATGGGGATTCAGTTAGAACGCTTGGCAAATAATCAGGACTTTTACTACAAGGCTCAGCTTCAGGATACTGAAAGAAAACCTTGGATAGATTATTCCATTGGTTTTCTCTTTGACAAGAAATTTGACAATCTCCTGCTTAGTTCTAAGCTTCAGTTTATCCACGCCAAAAATTACCAGTGGCAACTGGATCCGGATAGTACGCCGGATTTTTCGAAAGGGGAGAATATGACTTCGTTTTTAGCTCAGACGAGCTTGATTTATTTTTGGAATAAGTGAGGATTATAACCGTGGAGTAACAAAGAGGTTAACGCAGAGTCCCGTTAGCTATCGTGACACCAGGAAAAAAGATATTTAAACTTAATATTCGATAAACGAGACCTTCCAGATTTTTGAAATCTGGAAGGTCTTTTTTTGTCCTATATTTAGACAAGCCGCCGTTGATCATTTTTATTGTCGAATCACTTATAAGGAATTTTTCACTTTTGCTGGTTTACAATTCCTAAAACTATTGTAGATAACAAATTAGGTTTGAACACATCTGTGTAGTTGTGCCACAATTAGGGGGCAAAATCATAAGTTTTTGCTCGGAAAATAGATTAATTCAATTCAATCATTAATTAATCACTTTATTTTTCGACTTAACTTTTTTGCTATTCATGTCTCTATTAGATTCATTTACCATCGATTTTCAAGAAATCAATTTTTTAACATGATTACTATATTATTAATAAATCCTTTATGGTAGGTCTATTGCATTAAATTTTTTTAAATTTGCAACTCTCAAACCAGCTAAGTATGTTTTTTTTATACGCCGCCCTAACTGCCTTTTCGGTAGGCATTTTGATAACACCAATACTAATTAAATTTTTGCATAGGTTGAATATTGGAGATCAACCTGGAGGTAGGAAAATTCACTCTTCTTTTATCCCTTCAATGGGAGGAATCTCATTTGTTGTTGCTAGTACTGTTGCTATGGCAATCTGGGGCTGGCAATTTCCTATACCAGATATTCGATATCTATTAGGAGCCATCTTGTTGATGTTTATTGTTGGCTTGCGTGATGATTTAGTTGAATTGAAAGCCTCAAGAAAACTTATGGGCCAATTAGTAGCTGTTCTTCTCGTAGTTGTAGTAGCGGATGTGAGAATTCGTGATTTTCATGGATTCCTAGGCTTAGGTGAGTTGAATGATGTAGTTAGCTATATTTTCTCTGGATTTGTCTTATTCGCATTGACCAATGGATTTAACCTTATTGATGGATTAGATGGTCTAGGAGGAACGATTGCCGTGATATCTTTTAGTTGTCTAGGAGGATGGTTTATAGTGCAGGGAATAGAAAGCTACGCCTTGATTTCTTTCGTTTTCCTAGGAGGAGTATTGGCATTTTTGGCTTTCAATTGGCATCCTGCCAAAATTTTCATGGGTGACACAGGTTCTTTGACACTTGGCTTTACCTTGGGGACACTGATCATTGCTTTTATGGGCATTAATGAAGGTTTACCTGATGGTGCATTCCTGAAATTTGAGTCAACCTTTGCTGCAGGTGTAGCCTTGATGATGTTTCCATTATATGATATGGGAAGAGTATTCATCAGAAGGATTTCTCAAGGTAAAAAGCCAATGAGTCCAGACAAATCGCATGTTCATCACTTTTTGATGAGGATTGGTTTAAAGCATGATCAAGTTGCCTTGCTTTTAGGCTTTTTGCAACTTGGTTTTATTGGATTGGTGTATTTGATGAAAGATTTCTCAGATAACTTAGTCTTACCGATAATCATCTCCTTGTCCATATTTTTAGGCTATAGATTAGATGCAGTTACAGTTCGCTACCTAAAGAAAAAAGTTGCTCTTCAGCCTAGAATTTTAGAAGTCAGACCAATGAAGATTCACCAAAAATCTAAGATTAAACTTAATAAAAGTGAGTTTATGGAGTCTTCGAATGTTGATCTTAATTAAGTTTTTGTTTACCGCTGAGGTCTCAGAGGCCACGCAGAGAACGCAACAGGTACTTTATTTTCTTCCTTGTCAATTGATTTTGGAAATTGATCATTGAATATTTTTTCACCGCTGAGGTCGCAGAGGTCACGCAGAGAACACAAAATTCCTTCAAGTATATTGTTTTATCAATTACGTTGCGCCGTTGCGCCGTTGCGAGAGACTGATTGAATTTGG
>NZ_MSSV01000031.1 GCF_002150505.1 Algoriphagus ratkowskyi | reverse complement strand
GTGTAGCCAAAATTCGAGCTTTTTCATAAAGTCATTAGCAGCTTAAGTACAATAATACGGTTGGTCATTAATTCGTTTTTACAAGTTGCTAAATTCTTTAAAAATAGACTGCGTGCTTCGAATATAACGCTGAGCCTTCTGAAGTGAAAAACAAAAAAAGTCGTCCGCTTTCGCAGACGACTTTTTTATTATTTTGAAATAGTTCAGTTTGTGTTTCACCACAAACCTGAATCATATTATTTGCTAGCGATGAAGCTTACAAGGTCAATTACTTTGTTAGAATAACCCCACTCGTTGTCATACCAAGAAACTACTTTCAAGAAGGTATCAGAAAGTGAGATACCAGCACCTGCATCGAAGATAGAAGTTCTAGAATCGCCTAAGAAATCTGTAGAAACAACATCATCTTCAGTATATCCAAGAATACCTTTCATTGACGTCTCAGAAACTTCCTTCATTTTAGCACAAACTTCAGCGTAGGTAGCTGGGTTTTTCAATCTAACAGTTAAATCGACAACTGAAACATTTGGAGTTGGAACTCTGAATGCCATACCAGTCAATTTACCATTAAGCTCAGGAATCACTTTACCTACCGCTTTAGCAGCTCCAGTAGAGGAAGGGATAATGTTCTGACCTGCGCCACGTCCACCTCTCCAGTCCTTCGCAGAAGGCCCATCAACAGTTTTTTGAGTTGCAGTAGTCGCGTGAACTGTAGTCATCAAGCCTTCTTCAATTCCCCAGTTGTCATTCAATACTTTGGCGATAGGTGCCAAACAGTTTGTAGTACAAGAAGCATTAGAGACGAAAACCATGTCAGAAGTATAAGTATCCTCGTTAACGCCCATTACGAACATCGGCGTATCATCCTTAGATGGTGCAGACATTACTACTTTCTTTGCGCCAGCATCGATGTGACCCTGTGCAGTTTCCTTAGTCAAGAAAATACCAGTAGATTCGATTACATACTCAGCTCCTACTTCACCCCACTTAAGGTTAGCTGGGCTTTTCTCAGAAGTAACACGAATGCTATTTCCATTCACTACCAATGCACCGTCTTTTACCTCTACAGTACCTTTGAAGTTACCGTGAGTAGAGTCGTACTTAAGCATATATGCCATATAGTCCACATCGATCAAGTCATTGATCGCCACTACTTGGATATCTTCTCTTTCTTGTGCAACTCTGAACGCCAAACGTCCAATTCTACCGAATCCGTTTATTCCTACTTTAATTTTGCTCATGATTATTTTTGATTTTATTGTATAGGTTTGATTCTAAAAACTCCCTCATCAGGGTCTATACTGACCTAAAAACTCTGAGGGATGGCTAAGTTATTACAATTATTTGGCTAGCCCAAAATATCTGTTGAGCCACACGCATTCAATCGATTCCGAGGAAAAATAGTTTCTTAAAAATTCTGAAATAACTCATTTCACGTTGATTTTATCTATTTAGAGTGCTGGCTCAATCATTTTTTTTATTTTCGAAAATGCAATTCTCATAACTACGGGCTATATCCGCGAGGTACAAATTATCTCCAAGAAGGTTTAGGAAAAGTAAAAAAATGGAATTAATGGACCGAATTGATTCTATACTTTCTGAATTTAATTTTTTGAGAGATATTAAGCGTTTAAAAATTGATCCATTCAAAATTGCAAAATATCGACATTATTACTCACATTTTTATGAAGAGGACTTTCAATATCTATATAAAACTGACGACTTAATTGACGTTACTTTTGACTTGCGAAAGCTATTATATTGCTGGCTTCAATTCCACTCTTTCCTTCCTTTTTGGTCCAACCTCTTCAGAGTTGCCTTTCCCATCTCCTGTATCCTTAACCCACGGTTGCCCCGAGGGCTATTTAAAGGTTAGACGGCTTTGCCGTCTTTTTTAAACCCAATCTTGACTGGTGATCATCTTAACTTCACTGTTCATTACCATCCCCGAAGTCGCATGGAACTTCTACATCGGCGGCTACCAACCCGCCCAAAAATGGCTTAAAGACCGAAGGGAAGAATCTTAAATTTTGAAGATACTTTGCATTATCAAAAGATTATGAAGGCATTGACCGAGGCGGATAGGGTAATTAAGAAGATTGATGGAGTGAAAGTTCTATAAAGATTATAAGGCCATGGTCACATAAGTTATCTCAAAACATTGAACCAATAACTCCAACTTAAAAGAGGAAGACTATGAAGTTGAACATGAAATCCAGAAAAAAAATGTTCGAATCTGACACTCCACAAGAATGATCTTTCTTTAAACTACCAATCTATAAATGAAATCCCCAATCCTATTGTTGTTTGCCTATGATTATAATCAATCAAAGTCTCACCGTATCCATCAAAAATCTGTAAGTGACCCCTGAGGTTGTTTTTGATCGGAAATACGTAGTTGAACTGTGCCGAACCTCTGTTGGGATTGAAACTTAGGTTGTTTCTAGCAGTCACATACAAACTGTGATTTTTGACAGTATAGACTACAG
This sequence comes from Algoriphagus ratkowskyi, assembly GCF_002150505.1. Classification (GTDB taxonomy): domain Bacteria; phylum Bacteroidota; class Bacteroidia; order Cytophagales; family Cyclobacteriaceae; genus Algoriphagus; species Algoriphagus ratkowskyi. The sequence continues at coordinate 41,893 of NZ_MSSV01000031.1, read as the reverse complement.
TGGCCTCCCCTCTTCCGATAAAATCTGTGGCCAAAGGATTTTCATCCTCTTCATCAGGCAATCTGATCCAAGGTCTCAGTACAACCATCCACCTATCTCTTTCCAAGCCCATATGGAAAATTACCCTGTTCCAGCTTCTGGATCTGGGCAGGTCTCGTCCATTGGATTGATGATTTAAGGATACACCGACTGTCCGCCATTTGAAGCCTAACACATTGGCATTTAGGCCAAAATTCAGCATCAGTTCAGGCTCATAATTGAGTTCACGAAATGTACGCGAGAGTTCAGTATTGAATATCTGCCAATGCGCCACTTGTGTATAAGCAATCCACAGGTCTCCATGTCCCCAAAACAGAGACTGTAATACTTTGCTTTTGAAACTCAACTGAAACTTTGCCTCATAATTGTTGTAGGGACTGGCCACCGGAACAGAAAAATCAGGGTTTTCACTTTGAGGCTGAAAGTTGGGATTATTGGACCAGCGACCTGCAGTAATATAAAATGGTTTATAGTAGTTGAGCCTGAAAGTCCCCTTCTTGTCTGCCGAATCCAATTCCCATCTTTGGGAAAGTGTCTGAGAAATGATTTTTTTTTGGGGAGTGATAATTTCCTGCGCCTCTGTCTGGATGGCCGAGAATAATAAAAATAAATAAAATAGATATTTCATGTGTTTATAATTTGTCTTTTATGGCCACATGGAATTTCGCATTATTGATAATCATCCCAGTGTGTGTCGCTAGTGACATGCTCGATTTCATAAATTTTAAATTTTATCCCCCAAAAACTGCAATTCCATTTCGCTGAAGCACATAGCCTTTCCAGCTGATCAATTTATAGTCACTTCCTGCCCAATTTCCCTCATTGGTTTTTTTGATAACCTCAGTTGTCATGGTCGAAACAAAGAAAATCTCCGCTTGTGATTTGTCCTCGTTAAATAGGATATAAACAGGAGATCCTTGAGTAGTTGCACCGTCTTTAAGTGGATTCAACTTGATTTCAAGTTTGGATGGCTCGATGCAATCTCCGGTTAAACTGGACTTTATTCTGCCAAAATCAACAATACAGGAAGCAGCTAACAATTCGCAGTCAGTTGTAGTAAGTGTTATTGAGCCATCAAAAGTTAGGGATTCCGGGACCTTGAATTTGGCAGCATTACCTTTGGTTTCAATTTCTCCAAATCCTTCAATTAGCATCCCATCTTTTAGTAAAAAAATACTTTCGCGGGTGCTTTCTATTCCTTCTGAATGAAAAGTATAAGTCCCAGTCAATTTGTCCCCTATCAATAAACCAGAAAAAGAACCTTGGTTTCTATCTTTTCCAGAAAGGGAATAAATTAATTTGCCTGTAATTGGATTTGCTGCATGTTCTATTTGGAAAGCGATAATGCCAGCATTTCCTTCCATTTTATAACAAGATGCTAAAGCTTGGGATTTAAGATCCTCTTTAGTTTCTATTGATTCCTCTTTAGGGCTTTTACATGAGTAAAAAAATAGAAGAATGGAAAAGAAAATGAGCTGCTTTTTCATAGTTGATTATTTATTTCTCATCATGACAAGTCAATTTTGTTTAATATGTATATCCGCAATTGCACCAGTAAAAAGTCAAAAGCGACTTAATGAAAGGTAAACACTAGCATCGCTGGTACTTCGGTCACCCGTCATCGGTCTTCCAGCCAGTAAGGCAAAGAAAAAGAGGTCACTGGCATCATTATGCGGATAATCAGATTGTTTAAAATCGTCCTCTTATAAACAAATCAGTATTGATATCACCCAAAAGAGATGAATTATCAACAGCAATTCCAAAATGTAATGTTTCTCCAACTTGAGTTCCCAAAGTGATGATACTCCGCAATTCTTCGATTCTCAGCAAATACGAAATGTCTATTTTTTTGGAGAAATTTAAGTTTAAACCAACATCTGTTATCAGGGATCTTTCTTGGGATAGAAAAACTAAAGGAGCAATTCCGAATTTCTCTCCAAGGTAAAACTGAAAGGAAAGCAAAGTATTGAATTCCCTTTGGTTTTGGATGATTGGCTCACCTTCAATATTTACTGAATTTTTAAACAGGTTTTTTCCGGAAACAGCTAAAATCAAACCTTTCCATTGATATTGGATCCCGAGATCGAGATCCGGGGAAAAATAACTACCTCCGATGCTGGATTCAACATCCTGACTTATATTTTCTTCATTGATATTGTCAATATAAAAAGCCGCCCTTGCTCCAAATGTAATCCTGCTGTTTGAAGAAAACTCTTTTGTTTTAGCATATCCAGTATAAATTAAATTTCGGGTATAGAAAGAATAGGAATCATACACATACCCAATACTAATATGATTGTTGGCAGAAATACTTCCTAAATAATTAGCAAAAACATTGATTGGCTTATCATAGACAATATTATCCACCCATTTTTTCTGAAAGTAAAGAGAAATTTCTTGACTCTCCTCATTACTTTCCCAACCTAAAGCTGGATTATAAAAATTCAAATTTCCAAAATATATGCTAGGCCTGAAATCACCTTGACCCTGCGCTCGAAAGGCGAGGCAAATCAAAAATAAGAGTAGGATTTTTTTCATTTTAAAGCGTTAAAATCAATGATTGTATTCAAAACAAAATTGCCCACTTCAGTGTCGTGGTCGCCTCCTGGATAGCTATATAATTTGATATCTCCTCCTCTTTCTCTCAAACCATTAAATGCATCCACAGAATTAAAATACGGGACTATCCTGTCGGCGTCTCCATGGTGTAAAAAAACTTTTCCCAATGGCAGCCAATTGTCATGAGTTGAGTTGTCTTTTAAAACGTTAACCATCTCAATATCTTTTCCGCTGGTAATTCGATCCATAAAGAAAGGATTAAATACTTTTTCGGGTATTTTAGATGGTGCCAAAACAGCTGCGATCTGGCCAAAAACCGGATAGCTGAAGAGTTGATCTGTCGGTCTATTAAGTAGAACTGAAAATTTATTGACAACGTAAACTGTCCAGGTGTAAAGTCCAATATATTCTGCTTGCTTTTCCCTGTTTACAAAAACAAAATTGACGAATTCATAAAAATTATAAGGTCCTGAGAGATTTGAACTTGCCACCACTTCGAATTCATCGCTAAATTCTCTTTCCAAATTCTTATGAGCAGATAAACTTGCTCCAGCACCCTGAGACCAACCTGCCAAAAAGACCCTTTTTTCCGGTTGATAGCCTTTTTCTTCCAAAACATTTCTTGCCGCCCTTATTCCATCTATTATAGAATGAAACAACTCCGGATAATAAACATAAGGATGCTCATATTCACGACTTTTCCCATATCCGATATAATCAGGCATAAACAATGCATAGCCATTGGAAGCGAGGGCGAGACCTATATTCCTAACCTCAACAAAATCATTGCTTCCTCCTCTATAATTGGATGGAATGTTATTGTTTACTACAGAAACATCTAGTGGGAAAAGGGTGCCATGAGTATAATTTATTAGGGGAGGCTCAGCAATATCATCTGGCAGTATCATCAAGCCAAATGCATCGACCGGTTCACCCATATATTCGGTCACATAACTGACAGCATAATAAGTCACATTATGAAGAGCAATATCTTTAGCATCAAAGTCCTCTACCCTTTCTACTATCTGTGCTGCTGTAAGCTTTCCAATTTCTTTGACCTCTATAGCACTTCCTCTTGGTAAAGATGATGGCTCATTGATGTCCTGCTCACAACCAAAAATAAAGACGAAAACAATAATCAGATAAAAATTAACCAAAGATTTTTCTTTCATGGCACTGAATTTTTGGAATTAGGGGGAGGAAGGAACTTATAATTAAAATTTATCTTAATACATCAACATGAAAAAACAACAAAGTAAATCTATTATTTAAAAAAATATAAAAATGACTTTTTGAAATTTACTTATGAATTGCCCGGATGATGGACACTCGGTGTAATCCGCCATCGGGAGTAATTCTATTTCTCAAAATTTCAAATGTTGATATGTACCTCGCGTAACTGATCAAAAAAAAGCCATCCCATTTACTCAGGATGGCTTCTATAGTTTTAAAACAGTATTACACCAAGGTCATCAACACATCATTTAACGTACCACTTGGTCGCATCGCCTGAGAAGCCAAAGCTCCATCTGGTCTGAAATAACCTCCTATATTTAGCGCTACTCCTTGTGAAGTATTCAATTCATGGACAATTACTTGTTCGTTAGCTTCTAAAGCAGTTGCCAGTGTTGAGAATTTAGCCTTCAATTCTGCATCCTTATTTTGCGCAGCAAGAGCTTCTGCCCAATATAATGCGATGTAGAAATGGCTTCCTCTGTTGTCCAACTTTCCGACAACTCGTGCTGGAGACTTATCGTTCTCTAGCCATTTGCCAGTGGCCTGATCAAGCGTTTCTGCAAGTAGTAATGCTTTGTCATTATGGAAAGTTTGTCCCAAATGCTCCAAGGAAACTGCCAAGGCAAGAAACTCGCCTAAGGAATCCCAACGTAAGTGACCTTCTTCTACAAACTGCTCAACGTGCTTAGGTGCAGATCCACCAGCTCCGGTCTCAAACAATCCTCCACCATTCATCAATGGAACAATAGAAAGCATTTTAGCAGAAGTACCCAATTCTAAAATCGGAAATAAATCTGTAAGGTAATCTCTAAGCACATTTCCTGTGACAGAGATGGTATCCATACCTTCTTTTATTCGTGCCAAAGAAAGATTAGTAGCTTCAATTGGAGAAAGGATAGAAATTTCCAATCCAGTCTGATCGTGATCAAGCAAATAGGTATTTACTTTTTTGATCAATTCTCTATCATGAGCACGCTGTGGATCTAACCAGAAAATAGCAGGTGTTCCAGAAAGTCTAGCTCTTGTCACCGCTAGCTTCACCCAATCCTGAATCGGTGCATCTTTTGTCTGGCACATTCTCCAGATATCTCCAGCTTCTACAGCGTGTGAGAAGATCTCCACTCCATTTATATCTAGTACTTTCACAGCTCCAGCATAAGGAACTTCGAATGTTTTATCGTGAGAGCCATACTCCTCAGCTTTTTGCGCCATCAAGCCTACATTCGGAACAGATCCCATGGTTGAAGGATTGAATGCGCCATGTGCCTTACAGAAGTTGATTGTAGCTTCATAAACGCCAGCATAAGATCTATCTGGAATAATCGCTTTAGTATCCTGCAGTTTGCCGGCCTTGTTCCACATCTGACCGGAAGTTCTGATCATCGCTGGCATAGATGCATCGATGATCACATCACTTGGCACGTGTAGATTGGTGATTCCCTTATCTGAATTCACCATAGCCAAGTCTGGGCTATCGGCAAGACAAGCAGCTATATCCGCTTCTACTTCAGTTCTCTGTGGAATGGACAGCTTATCTAAGTTGGCGATTAGATCTCCAAATCCGTTGTTTACATCAATTCCTACTTCATTGAACGTAGCAATATGCTTCGCAAATACTGGCTCGAAAAACACTTTCACAGCATGGCCAAAAATGATAGGATCAGACACCTTCATCATGGTCGCTTTCATGTGAATAGAAAATAGCACGCCTTGCATTTTGGCTTCAGCTTTCGCTTTTCTCAAAAATGCAGTCAAAGCAGAAATGCTCAACGTAGAAGCATCGATTACTTCACCCGCAAGAATCTTCAAGCCAGACTTTAGAATCTCTTTCTGTCCATCAGCTCCATGTAGCTCTATAGAGACTACCGTCTCATGAGCCATCGTATGTGACTTTTCGCTTCCGTAAAAATCACCTTCAGTCATGCTGTCCACGTGAGTTTTAGACTCAGCAGACCATTTGCCCATAGAGTGTGGATGCTTTCTGGCATACTCTTTCACCGCAAGTGGCGCTCTACGGTCAGAGTTACCTTCACGAAGTACAGGGTTCACCGCAGAACCTTTGATTTTATCGTATTTACCTTTTACAGTTTTTTCTTCGTCAGTTTTTGGCTCCTCTGGATAATCAGGAAGCGCATATCCCTGCGATTGAAGCTCCTTGATCGCAGCTTTAAGTTGCGGAACAGATGCAGAGATATTTGGAAGTTTAACAATGTTGGCTTCTGGAGTTTTAGCGATATTCCCAAGCTCTGCCAAAGTATCTGGCAACTGCTGCTCGGGAGTTAAATACTCAGAGAAGTTTGAAATAATTCTACCAGAAAGCGAGATATCACGCGTTTCCACGGACACTCCGGCGGATTTAGTGAATGCTTCTACAATTGGCAAAAGGGAATACGTTGCCAAAGCTGGTGCTTCATCGGTCAGCGTATAAAGGATTTTTGGAGTTTGGTTACTCATGGTTATAAGTTTTCAAAAAGGCTAGTTATACCCCGAATCTTCAGTTGACCGTTCTTAGGTCATATCCATTTCCTTTACTAAATGAATTGGAAAAAGAGGTTCAGGGTCTTAAAATATCGGGGCTAAAATACGGAAAATATCCTTGTTTCAAATTCCACTCGCGTAAAGTGCTGAGTCTCTGAAAAAAGGATTGTTTTACCTGGAAATACCCGCATTTACAAATTGATTACTATTCCCGATTTTGCAGACCGAAGACGGGAGACCGAAGACCGAAGTGGCATCTAAGTAAGTGTATGCAATATTTAAGATGTTTTCTTTTTTCCGGTTGAGAAAAAGAACCTAGATATTATTGGTTATATCACGAATTTAATGGTGTTGACACTTGTTTGTTTTAGGATAACCGTTACCGGAGGTTAGTATCCGGATGGCTGAGCCGTTCGGGATTTTCGGTTTTGGGCTGGTTTGCAAACCGTCAAGAAAATGACTTAGCTCCCGAGGTACGAGAGGACAAGTCGTAAAGAAAATACCCATAGGCATTTTTTGACTTAGGCCAGGCTGTGGGAGGGAGTCACTTTTAGGTGCGCAAGGCAGCACAAAATTCCGCTGTCACATCATTTCAACTTAAAACAAAAGCTGCCTGCGGAAATCGAGCATGACCAGAACGTCACACGCTGTGATGATTACTAAACATGCGAGATTCCATATGGCAATTGAAAAACAAATTACAAACACATGAAAGAAAAGACCGCGGCTCGGTTTTTTTTGCCTGCCCGCCTGTGTGCGGGGTTACTTTTTGGCCGCCAAAAAGTGACAAAGATAAACTTGTAGAAATTGGCTATATGCGCTCGGAAAGTTGAAACTTCGATTAAGTAAAATAGGAATATACCTGTCTATACTTATAGAGTTTTAATATAATACTCTTTTTGCTTCTACACTAAAGTCAAAGTAGAACCGTCTTATTTGACAATAAAGTCATCTGAATCCATCCAAGCTGGGAATTTCTCGCGATAAGAATCAAGCGCTTCCGCATCCAAAGTCAATGAAGAGATCTTATCGCTTTCACCCAAAAACTCGAGCTGAGTTCCTTTAAAATCGTATGCGGCCGAATGTCCATTATACTTTACACCATTCCCGTCCTCTTCTATCCGATTCACTCCTATGGAATACGCCAAATTCTCAATTGCACGAGCTGGCAAAAGTGCATCCCAAGCCGAAACTCTCGCAGCAGGCCATGAAGCCACATAAAAAATCAGATCGTAAGCCAGTTGTCCATCCACCAATCTATTTCTAGACCAGATAGGAAAGCGGAGATCATAACACACTTGTGGGCAAATCTTCCAACCATTGAGCTCAAAAATCGGCAATCTATCTCCTGCGGAAAATGATTGATCCTCATCCGCCATTCGGAAAAGATGTCTCTTGTCATAATGTTGGATAGATCCATCTGGGCTCACCCAAAGCAAGCGATTGTAATATTTTCCATCCACTTTGATGATCGCACTCCCGGTGATCGTAGCCTGTTTTTGTGCTGCCATCTGCTTCATCCATTTACAGATAGTCAGATTCATCGGCTCCGCAAGTTCAGCTGCATCCATGCTAAATCCTGTCGGAAACATCTCTGGCAAAATGATCAAATCCACACCTTTTTCTATCTCCCACAGCTTCTCCTCCAACATCGCCAAATTTGCCACTTTATCTTTCCAATAAAGTTGCGTCTGTACGAGTGCGATGGTGAGTTGGGGAGATTTAATCATTTCAGCGGGTAGATCATTCGGTAATCAGTAGAAACTTTACCCTTGCTGACATCGATCAGCTTGGATTTTACAAGACGTTTTTTCAGGCCTTTTAAGTAATCTATAAATAGAATCCCTTCTAAGTGATCGAATTCATGCTGAATCACACGAGCGGTCATTCCAGAGAACTCTTCCTCTTTCAGATTCCAGTTTTCATCGTAATACTCGATAGTCAAGGTATCTGGACGCGTGATATCTGCATGAATATCAGGAATACTCAAGCATCCTTCCTCAAAGCTGTAATCATCTCCATATTCCTCCAAAATAATCGGATTAATAAACGCTCTTCGAATACCAACTTCCGTGTCATCTTCATCCAGCATCAAGGTGCTGTCGATCACAAAAAGGCTTATTCCTTGGTTGATTTGAGGAGCCGCTAGACCTACGCCCTTGGCATTGTCCATCGTGGCATACATGCTCTTAATAAGCTCATCGAGCTCGGTTCCTTCGGTAATTTCCTCGGCTACTTTCTTCAAAATAGGGCTACCGTAAGCAACTATTGGGTAAATCATTGTTTCTCTAAATAGGATTGTAATATAATCGCCGCGCTTACCTTATCCAGATTACCGGCCTTTTCTTTTCTGTCTTTCTTTTTACTTCCCATGGTGATCATACTCTGCATGGCCATCTTCGAGGTGAACCGTTCATCGACGAGTTCTATTTTTTTATCTGGAAAAGCTTTTGAAAGTCTGTCCTTCATGGTAATCACTTTGGGCGTCATCTCATTATCCTGACCATTCAAACGAGTCGGATATCCAAGGACTAACGTATCTACTTCCTCTTTGTCACAATACTTCTTCAGGTAATCGAGCAAGGTGGAAGTTTCTATGGTCTCCAATGGATTAGCCAACATTTTCAAAGTATCGGTAACGGCCAGGCCAGTTCTTTTGGTTCCCAAATCAATCGCTAGTATTCTTGGCATCAGTTCTTTCTAGATATCTTATGAAATTGGCGCAAAGCCTCTCTCTCCAGCTCAACAGCTTTGGGAAAAAGAAGTTCATCTTCGATTTTTGCATGGATTCGGAGCTCTTGTTCGAAGTTTTGCAGTTCGTGATAAAGAACTTTCATGGTGAGCGGCGCTTCTGCATCTAACGAGTAATCAGCCGTCAAATTTCTGATTCCTTCCATTTCATCGTCGTGTATCTCATGTTGATCTGCCAACTTATGGATGGGGTCTCTTTCTAAAATAGTAATTGCATCAATAAGAGAAAATCTATTTTCCTCAATATCCTGAAGCAATTCGATTCTCTTAAATAGTCTGCTTTCTTCCTCGTGAATATGATGGATAAAATCCTCCACAAATAATGGGAACATAATCCGAAGATCTGCCATCAGGGACGCGAACTTAGGCTCTGGATCTATCCCTGAGATGATATTGGAGAGAAAAGGCAATTCCTGCCGCACAAAATAGTAATGTTTCTTTTTCAAATACGCCACCAAAACTTCAATGGGGTTCAGGTACAACTCCTCATTGGATGGCTCCTTCCTATGCGCCCATGATTCCAATTCGGTAATAAGCTGGCTAGCATTCACTTTATGCTTTTTACAAACCTCCACAAGTGATTGTGTGGGGTATTGATAAAAGCTGATTCCGAAATAATGAAGCACCGATGCAAAGACATAGTTTTCAGAAACTAAGTCCCCCACTAGAGCCTTTTCAAAATCATCCGCAGTTCGCATGTTGCAAAAATAATTTTTTTTAACAGAAAAAAGGGGAATAAATTGAGCCATTATACCTTCCCCTCGTATAAACATTTGTTAGCTTTATCAAAAGACTAGTCTAAAAGAGGGCATTTTTGGGTAAGTTAGAACAACATTAAGAACATATAACCAACTGAAAGAGAAAGTCGTGAGCGAGACAAAAAATACAAAATCCCAAATTCGTCTGCCTATTATTTTGGCATTGGCTATTTCCGCAGGTATCTGGATTGGGGCAACTTTTGCAGAACCCAAGGGAAATCAAAATGACCTTAGAGCTGCACTTTACAGGCTGCAGGAGATCATGACCTATGTCGATAGAGACTATGTGGACAGTGTGAATTCTGGAGAATTAATAGAATATGGCATTACAAAAATGCTTGAGCATCTTGATCCACACACGAGTTATATTCCTGCTAGGGATGCATCCATAGTACAATCTCAACTTGATGGAGAATTTGATGGCATTGGAGTGGAATTCGGTATCATTCGAGACACTATTTATGTCGTGGCACCACTTACTGGTGGCCCTTCAGAAGCACTTGGGATCCAATCCGGAGATCAAATCATCCGTGTAGATGGTGAAACCATGGCTGGCGTGGGCGTAACCAATCGAGACGTATTCGAAAAACTGCGAGGTCCAAAAGGATCTGTAGTCGTAGTGGATATGAAGCGAAAAAACCAAAAGGACCTGATTGAATTTAAGATCACTCGTGATAAGATCCCGCAATACAGCATCAACGCGTCTTATATGGTGGACAACGAAATCGGTTACATTAAAGTGACCAGATTTGCTGCGACTACTTATGAAGAATTTAAAGAGTCAATCGCTGATCTTCAAAGCAAAGGCATGAAGAAATTGGTCATTGACCTTCAAGGAAATCCTGGTGGATATATGGGCGCAGCCATCTACATGGCTGATGAGCTTTTGGGTCAAAAGGCAATCATAGTATCTCAAGAAGGAAAAGTAGAACAATACAATCAAGTAGTCACTGCTTTCAGGCCTGGTATGTTTGAAACTGGACCTGTAATCATCCTTGTAAATGAAGGATCTGCATCAGCATCTGAAATTTTAGCAGGGGCTATTCAGGACAATGATCGCGGTCTGATCGTAGGAAGAAGATCCTTCGGAAAAGGCCTCGTTCAAATGCCAATAGACTTGTCTGATGGTGCTGAGTTAAGATTGACAATAGCGAGATACTACACTCCTTCCGGCAGATCTATACAGAAACCTTATGGAGCAGAATTTGAAGCTTATGAAAACGACTATATGAATCGCTTTAAGCATGGAGAGTTTTTCTCTGCGGATAGTATTACGTTCAATGACAGCTTAAAATACGAAACTGTTAAAGGCCGCACAGTTTATGGTGGTGGAGGAATTATGCCAGACTACTTTGTGCCATGGGATACTACGATGTCTTCAGCTTATGTGAACAGACTTTTCAACTCTGACACACCAAGGGAATACTTACTTGAATTTGTGTCTGAAAACAAGTCCAAATTCAATAATATGACCATAGATCAATACTATGCTGATTATACAATAAGTGATGCGATGCTAGACGAACTAGTAGAATTTGGCAAAAAAAATAAGGTAGAGTTTAATGCAAAGGACTTTAACAAAGCTAAAGAGTACCTCAAAATATTGGTGAAGGCTCACCTGGCAAGACAAATCTATGACGATAGTGCTTTCTATAAAGTGGTCAATGACATCAATGAAGTTTATCAGCAAGCCATAAAACTATTTGGTGAAGCTGAAAAAATAGCTTCTGCTACTGACCTGCGAAAAGCTGCCGAAGAAGAAGAATAAAATTAGTTTTACTTATCAGAAGTAATATCTGAAAGCATCCGCCACGACGGATGCTTTCTTTTTTTTTATACATATTTACTTTCAATCTACCCTCAAATGAGCTAACATTAAGCCCAATAAACAAACCTTAAACCCATGAAAACCTTATTAACCATATTACTAGTAGGAATTACCATGAGCACTTTTGCCCAAATCAAAGTAAATCATATTGCTGTCCACGTGAGTAACCTGAATTCCAGCAAGGAATTCTATCAGAAAATAGTGGGACTAGAGGAGATCGAAGAACCATTTAAAGACAACCTTCATGCATGGTATGACATCGGAGGAGGAGCTGCACTTCATATCATCGAAGCTGCAAATGTTCCTACACAAATCTCAAAAGTGAATCACCTTTGCTTCAGCATGAAAGACATGGATTCATTTATCAAAACCCTCGAAAACACAGATTACCCTTATGAAAGCTGGGTAGGAGAAAAAGGAAAAATAACGGTCAGAGTAGATGGAATCCGTCAAATATATATCCAAGATCCAGATGGGATGTGGCTAGAAATCAATGATGATTATTGATTTTTTACAAAAAAAAACATTTTAAAGCCTGGACTCAAATCCAGGCTTTTTTTTTCGAAGACCTGACTTTCAAAAAGGGCCAAATTTGAATCCTTTTTGAAAAAGCTGAAAATCTAAATTTTGCTGATTAATAAACCGTAATATTCTGCAGTGGATTTCACACTTAAACTTCACATACTTTTTGCTAGAATAGTGTTGGCTAAGCCAAAAAAACTCTTAAAATTAATTTAAAAAACACAGCTATCTCACCGATTCATTTAAGCAGCAACACAACCTCTGCTAGAGATTGTAATTGATATTACCGCATTTTTATTTTTCAGGTTTTTAATATAACAAATTGAAAACCTCGTTTCTCGGCCATCCTTTCTCGACTTGGATACTTTTGTGCCTTGATGTCAACATAGCCTGAACACGCAGCCATATGTACTGACTATCAAATAATTAAAATTATTCTCAAATTTTAAAACCAAAAAATGAAGAAGACTTTTACAGTTTTTGCTTGGCTGATGCTACTCCTCCCTACAGTATTGTGGGCGCAGGTACAAGTCACAGGAAAAGTATCAGACCCGACGGGAGAAGGACTCCCAGGCGTGACAGTATTGGTGAAAGGAACCAATAAAGGAACCATTGCCGATTTTGAAGGCAACTATAACATCATGGCAGAAGAAAGCTCCATACTGGTGTACAGTTTCATAGGATTTGAAGCTCAAGAAGAGGCTATCAGCGGAAGAAGTATTATCAACATTACATTGGCAGATGATAGCAAGGCTTTGGACGAAGTGGTCGTGACCGCGATCGGGATCAAGCAGCAAAAAAAGAAATTGGGCTATGCAACCCAAGAAGTGCCAATGGATGTAATAGCAGAAGCATCGACCTTGAATCTTGGAAATGCACTTTCCGGTCAAATTGCCGGATTGACAGTCAACAATCCAACTGGAATGTTTCAGTCACCCTCTTTTAGCTTGCGAGGCAAAACTCCCCTTATTGTCTTGGATGGGGTTCCTGTGGAAACTGACTTTTTTGACATTTCTCCAGAAAATATTGAGAGCATCAACGTCCTCAAAGGAGGTTCTGCATCTGCGCTTTATGGTGCAAGAGGGAAAAACGGTGCGATTTTGATCACGAGAAAAAATGCCAAAAATGAGGGCTTAACCGTGACTGCCACGACCAATAATATGGTGACGGCAGGATTTACAGTCTTTCCTGAAACGCAGACAGCATATGGTAATGGCTCGAATGGAAAATATGAATTCTGGGATGGTGCCGATGGCGGTATTTCGGATGGAGATATGATCTGGGGACCAAAGTTTGAACCAGGCGTGCTAGTTCCTCAGTGGAATAGCCCAATCAGAAATAAAAACACGGGAGAGGTAGTAGAATGGTACGGAAGTGTCACAGGAACAGTCTATGACGACAAGTCTACCTATGAGCGAGTGCCGACCGAATGGAAACGTCATGATAATTTGAATGATTTCATGAGGACTGGAGTAGTCACTAAAAACGATATTTCTATCGCATATCAGGGTGAAAAAGCTCAGTTGATGTTCTCGGCTAACTACGCCTACCAGCAAGGTCAAGTACCTAACACCTCTGTAAATACCGGTGGATTCAACTTCAACTCCTCTTTTAAACTCAGCGAAAAACTTCAGTTGGATGCAACCTTAGGTTACAATAAAGTATACTCTCCTAACTATCCACGCTATGGATACGGTCCAAAAAATCACATGTACACGATCCTTATCTGGATGGGCGATGATGTAAATGGACAGGATTTGAGAGACCATATGTATGTACCGGGACTCGAAGGTTATAGACAAGCAAACTATAACTATGCATGGTACAACAATGTCTATTTCGCAGCAAATGAGCTTAACCAGGTGCATAACAGGAATGTAATGGACGGTAAGCTGAAACTGAAATATCAAATCATGCCTAACCTGTACGTACAGGGCAGAATCTCTGCTAGACAAAGGACATTATTTGAAGACATGCAAAGTCCTAAGTCATACATGAACTACGGAGACTCTAGAAATGGGGATTACAAGTTTTGGAATGACGATCAGCTAAATCTCGATACTGACTTCTTGGCGGCCTACAACAAAGACTTCAATGAAAAAATCGGATTGACGGTCAATGCAGGTGCTTCCAGTTTTTACAGAAGCTACAAGCAAGCCTATTCTTCCTCAGATGGATTGATCGTGCCTTATGTCTATAGCTTAAACAATACTCAAGGACCGGTACAAGCTTCCAATTACCTGGAGGAAAAAGAAATTCGAAGTGTATATGGTTCCATGGGCGTTGATCTTTGGCAATCCATTTTCCTTAATGTAACTGCAAGAAATGACTGGTCTTCGACTTTGCCTAAAGCAAACAATTCCTATTTCTACCCTTCAGCATCTATCAGTGCGATTGTTTCTGAGTTTATGAACTTGCCAAAAGCGATAGACTTCATCAAAGTATATGGTTCATGGTCTGAGGTATCAAGTGATTTGAGCCCATACAGTATCTACTCTGCTTACAACAAAGAGGTGACTTACGGATCGACTCCTTCAGTTAGTTACCCATCTAGCTTGGTGAATTCGGAGATAATGCCTCAGAAGTCCACGACTTTTGAAGCAGGTTTATCTACTTCATTTGCTAAGAAACGACTGACCTTAGAAGGTACTTACTATAGAATTCTGGACGAAAATCAGATAATTGATCTAAGCATTTCTGAAGCTTCAGGATATTCTTCCAGAAAAGTAAACGGCAATGAATACACCACCAATGGATTTGAATTGATGATGAATTATGCTGCGATTCAGAAGGACAAATTCTCTTGGAACATCGGCGCAAACTGGACGAAATTTGAACGAAAAATCACTGGTATTTATGGTGATGAAGACAATTTTGGAAACCTAAGAGTGGGTGATAGAGCAGATAGCTACTATGCCACTGTTTGGCAGAAAAATGCTGATAGACAAGTGATTCTAGATGCCAACACTGGTCTTCCTACTAGAGATCCTTTCCTAACAAAAATTGGTCATTTGGACCCATCATGGAGATTTGGTATCCAAAACCAGTTCAACTTCAACAAGTTCAGAATAGCAATGGACGTAGATGGCGCTTGGGGCGGACTGATCAGATCATTGACTATTGAGAAAATGTGGTGGGGCGGAAAGCATCCTAACTCAACTCAATACAGAGATGAAGAATATGCAACTGGCAAACCTGTATACGTACCAGAAGGCGTCGTAGTGACCGGTGGTGAGCTGGTAAGAGATGTAGATGGAAACGTACTCTCTGACACTAGAGAATATACTCCAAACACAACTGCAGTGACCTGGCAGACTTGGTCGCAAACCTATCCTTATAGAGCACAAGTGACCGAAGATGAGAACAAGACTTTTGCGAATGTGTACGACCGCTCCTACCTGAAGTTGAGAAGACTATCCGTGACGTATGACCTGATGAACATCATGCAGTCCAAAAAAATCAAAAATCTTGATTTGACTCTTTACGGTTACAACCTATTCGTACTGAAAAAACTGCCTTACCTAGATCCTGATTTTGGCAATGACAACAACCTTCAGGATCCATCCTCACGCTATGTAGGCATGACCTTGAAGGCCGTATTTTAATTGATTTTCAGTCAGACAAACATTGAATATAATGAGAAACATATTAGTTATCCTGTTGCTTTCCATGGTGTTTATTTCCTGCACCGACTTAGAGGAAATGAACATCAATCCAAATCTTCCAACTGCAACTCACCCGCAACTTCTGCTTACCAATGTGGAATGGGAAGTTTTCAGAGCTTACGGAGGTACTTCAGCGCTATACGCGCAGAAAATGCTTGTTCAGACTGATGGAGAAAACTCCAATCAGTATTACAAATGGGATAGAGGTAGTTTTGATCCCTATTCTGTCTTGAGAAATGTGACCAAAATGATCCAAGAAGCTGAGCGAATCAACGATCCTTCCTACGTCGCCTTGGGCAAATTCTTCAGAAGTTACTATTTCTATAATTTAACTTTAAATTTTGGCGATGTTCCTTATACAGCTGCGCTAAAAGGTGAAATAGAAGAAGAATATGCGCCTGTATACGATGAGCAGGAAGTAGTATTCAAAGGCATTTTGGCTGAATTGGAAGAGGCAGAAACAATCCTTGCAAGTCAAAACACAATCATAGCTGGAGACATCATCTATAGCGGAAACGTGCTTTCTTGGAGAAAACTGATCAATGCTTTCCGCCTGAAAGTCCTAATGACTTTATCTCCAAAATCAGAATCAGGAGAAATAGACTTCAGTAAATTCAACACTATTTTCACCAATAGTCCATTGATGGAAAGTGAAGCTGAAAGTGGTCAATTAGTATTCCTAGATCAGCAAAACAATCGCTACCCAGATTTCAATAGTAGCGGGTTCAGTTCTGGGATGTATATAGACTCTACCTTTATCCAGAGACTTCAGGTAAGAAAAGACCCAAGACTATTTATCTACTGCACACAGACCAAATCTGCCAAAGAAGCAGGAAAGGCAATCGATGATTTCTCTTCTTACGAAGGTGGTGACCCGGCAGCACCTTATGCAGAAGTCAATCAGAAAGCTACTCAGGGCAACGTATCTAAAGTAAACGACCGATACCATAGAGATCCAGTTAACGAGCCTTATAAGCTTTTGGGATACTCTGAGCAGCAACTGATATTGGCTGAGGCAGCAGTTCGAGGCTGGATCAGCGCAGATGCAGAGATGCTTTACAAAGATGGGGTAAAAGCTTCTTTCAAATTTTACGAAATGTATTCTGAAGAATACAGCAGTTATGTAGATGCTGAGGCTGCGATGATGTACCTAAGTGAGCCGATAAATGACTTTTCAAAAGCCATGAGTGATACCGAAAAAATCGAGCTTATCGTAATGCAAAAGTATCTACAGTCCTTCTTTCAAATGCAGTGGACCTCTTTCTATGATCATCACCGAACTGGATTCCCTACTTTCAGAAGACCTATAGGCGTAGAGATTCCTTATAGATGGATTTACCCACAGTCAGAATACAATTACAATGCTGACAATGTAACCTCTGCTATTACCAAGCAATTCGGGGCTGGAAATGACAACATTCATCAAATGACCTGGTGGATTAAGTAACAAACACTCCGTTTTTATAAAAGTGGACTTTCCTCGACACGAGTGAAAGTCCACTTTTTTTTTCTACTGATCAGTCAAAGTCAATTGTTAAACATGCCTTAAGCGCTCATCCTTTTCATTATTAGGCATAAAAAAACCCGGACTTCCATCCGGGCTTTTGAATTTTATTTCTCGTAAATATCTTGTGGCCAGCTGTCATTACCCAGATTGATATCTGGAAGGATCTTATTTGGATCCACTACAACAGACTTCACTTTCTTGTCGGTTTTCAACAAGTAATTC
This sequence comes from Algoriphagus ratkowskyi, assembly GCF_002150505.1. Taxonomy (GTDB): domain Bacteria; phylum Bacteroidota; class Bacteroidia; order Cytophagales; family Cyclobacteriaceae; genus Algoriphagus; species Algoriphagus ratkowskyi. Next base: position 24,328 of record NZ_MSSV01000031.1, on the reverse strand, counting down.
CAAGTATCTCCTCTTTGCCAGATTTCTACAGGAAGCATTTTCAACTCAGTTGAACCGTCTTCGAAAGTAATTTCCATTTGTACCGGCATCGGCATGTCACCTTTATTCTCTAAGACGACTACATAGTTTCCTGCATATGGAATTACTGAAACCACTCCTAGGTCTATATTTCCTGTTCCGTAGAACCACCCCTGCCAGAACCAAGACAGATTCTCTCCAGCTACATTCTCCATGAGATTAAAGAAATCTGTAGGTTGTGGATGTTTGTAAGCCCACTCCTTAATATAAGACTTAAATGCGTTATCAAAACGCTCATGACCCAAGATATACTCTCTCAACATCAAAAGACCCATTGCGGGCTTCCTGTAGGCAAGCATACCAAGGTTACTAACATTCACTACATCCGGATAAGTATCGATTCCTTCCCTAGTTTCGCTGGTAAAGAAGTTTAAATATCTACGCGTTTCATTCAATGCAGATGGATATTCGCCGTCATTGAAAGCTAAAGTGCTGTAGTGATTGATAAAGCTATTGAAGCCTTCATCCATCCATGCGTAGCGACGCTCATTTGTGCCCACGATCATTGGAAACCAGTTGTGACCAAATTCATGGTCAGTTACTCCCCAAAGTCCTGCACCTTTTGAATTATAGCTACAGAAGTTCAATCCTGGATATTCCATCCCTCCTATATCTGCTGCTACGTTAGTCGCAGTAGCGTAAGGAAATTCGAACCACATAGATGAATAATGCTCGATAGAAGCTTTGCTATATTCCGTTGATCTTGCCCAAGCTTCTTGTCCATCTGATTCTTTTGGATAGGCAGACTGAGCCAAAACTGACTTTCCACTAGGCAAATTGATTTTCGCAGCATCCCAGATAAATGCTCTGGAAGAGCCAAATGCGATATCACGGCTATTCTTGATCGCGAAGTGCCAAGTGACAGTTCCGTCCTGCTTAGGTCTCGTTAATTCAGTATTACCAATCTCATCCGCAGTGATTAACATAATCGTAGAATCACTTTTTTGTGCAGCAGCATAACGATTCTGAAGTTCCTTACTCAATACCTCTTTAGGATTCAAGAGCTCACCAGAACCAACCACGATGTGATCATAAGGAACAGTCACTTTATAATCGAAATTGCCGTACTCTAGATAGAATTCTCCTGCACCTAAATAAGGCTCCACATTCCATCCTTCTATATCGTCGAATACAGCAACTTTTGGATACCACTGCGCAAAAGCGTAGATCCAGCCATCTTCTACTTCAAGTCTTCCCATTCTATCCATTCCTTCTACTGGAACTTTGAAGGAGAAGTCCATTGAAACCGTTGCTACTCCACCTTTCGCTGGGATTGGTTCATTGAACCATACCTGCATTCTCGTGTCAGAATCAATATACTTAGAAGATACTGATCCTTTAGAACCAACTTTTGCCTTAAGATTAGTTACATCAAAACCCCCATCAGTATCGCCATTGTAGCGATTACCTTGAACGGGCGTAGTTAATGTACCGCGAGAATCCTCCTTAAATCTATTTTGCTCCATTTGCATCCAGATGAAATCCAGAGACTCAGGACTATTATTGGTGTAGGTAAGGGTAATATTACCTGAAAGGGTGTGAGCCTGATCATCTAGCGTAACTGCAATCTGATAATCAGCTTTGTTCTGCCAGTACCCTACATTTGGTTTGCCTGAAGCAGATCTCGTGAAAGTACCCTTACGGTTAATAAATTCACCAAATTGTTCTTGGTTATTTTCCTTTACTTCTTGAGCAAAAGAATTGCTGATTCCTGCGAGCATAGCTCCGGCAAAAAGCAGCTTAACTATAATTTTCCTGCGCATACTATATTTTGATTTAGCCGCAAAAGTAAGAATTGCGTGCTTAAGCTCCAGTAGATTTTACATAGAAGCATGCTCTTTAACGAATTTTTAGAAATATATCCTTATTGCAAAAAGCATATTTTCAGCCCACTTTTGGGTTACTATTTACAATCATCAAATGAAAAAATTAGTACTACTAGTATCTGCATTGGCTTTTTCTTCAGGGCTATATGCGCAATCTGACACTACTACTCAAGATTTAGGTGAAGTTTTAATCCAGGAGAACCGGATTCAACTCCCATTCTCTAAGCAAAACAGGAATATCTCTCTCATCAGTAAACTCCAGATAGAAACTACCCCTGCCAGAAGTTTAGCTGAAATTCTATCATTTGTACCGGGAGTTGATATTCGTCAAAGAGGGGTTACCGGAGTACAATCAGATGTAAGTATACGTGGTGGATCCTTTGAGCAGACGCTTATGCTTCTCAATGGCATTAAGCTAAGTGATCCTCAGACTGGGCATCATATGATGAATATCCCAGTTCCCTTGGTCAATATTGACAGAGTGGAAGTGTTGAAAGGTCCAGCATCAAGAGTATTCGGGCAAAATGCCTACGCAGGAGCGATCAATGTGATTACTGAGTTGAGTGATAAAAGATACGCTAGAGTGCAAGGCTATGCGGGTGACTTTGGAATGAAGGGAATAAACTTTGCCGGTTCACTTCCAGTGGGGAATTACAATCAAAACTTGGCGATCTCTTACGATGACTCGAATGGACATTGGTACAATTCGGATTACCAAGTCAGTAATATCTTCTACGAAGGGGGTGTTGATCTCAATGAGAAAAATGAATTGAAGGGCATGATAGCCTATACTGACCGTAGCTTTGGTGCCAATGGATTTTACTCCAGTGCATTTCCAGATCAGTGGGAAAGCGTACAAACAACCTTGGCTTCACTAAGTCACTCTTTAACACTAGAGAACTTTTACCTAAATACCCGAGGTTATTTCCGCAGAAATGCTGACGAATATGTGCTCAAGAAAAATGAGCCAGAATTCTACCAAAACAATCATACTACAGACGTTTTTGCTTTGGAGGCCAACGGAAATTTTGAATCCAAATTTGGCAAAACTGGCTTTGGGCTAGAGACAAGAAAAGAAGCCATCGAAAGCACTAATCTTGGTAGCCGTGATCGAGTGCTGACAGGGATATTTTTAGAACAGATGGTCAACTTCGGTTCAAAAGTAGATTTACGGGCTGGAGTATATTCTAACTATTATTCTGAATATGGATGGAAGCATTTCCCAGGAGCAGAAATTGGTTTTCAGGCTACATCTGACCTGAGGCTTTACTCAGGCTACGGTATAAGCTATAGAATCCCTACCTACAACGATCTGTACTATAAGGGCCCGACCAATATTGGAAATGATCAACTTGAGCCGGAACAGGCACAAAACTTTGAAATCGGAGCAAAGTGGTCTAAATCCGGATTATTCGCTGAACTAGTATATTTCAACAGAAGTACTGACAATCTTATCGAGTGGACAAGATCTGACGCAGACACACCTTGGCAGCCGCAGAATTTCAGTGAAGTCATATTCAACGGTATTGAAGCTTCTTTCAATTACCGAGTAAGTCCAACTGGTAGAAGAGTGCAGATCAAGGAATTTATGTTTTCTTATAACTACATAGATGCAGACCTGATCAATCAACCAGGAATAGAAACTCGCTATTCTTTGACGGCTCTTAAAAATCAGGTAATAGGCGGTGTTCTAGTTGGGATTGGCAAAAAGCTGGAGTGGAACACTAAAATGAGAAATGTGGAGCGCATGAATCAGGACCCTTATTTCCTACTTGACATACGAGTGGATTATAACCGAACCGGAAAAATCGGATTCTTTGCCGAAGCATCCAATATTACTAACACAGATTATATCGAATCGGGTACTGTTCAAATGCCAGGCCGTTGGTTTCGTGCTGGATTCATGTTGAATTTGGAGTAAAAACAAGGAACTTTAAACTAAAAATAGACTGCTTCAGAATGGAAGCAGTCTATTTTTTTGATCAAAAAAAAATCCCGAAAATTTCGGGATTGAATGTGGGAGTTGAGGGATTCGAACCCCCGACCCTCTGCTTGTAAGGCAGATGCTCTGAACCAACTGAGCTAAACTCCCAAGAAATTTTCTATTGAAGCTCTGAACCTCCCGATAGCTATCGGGATGAGCTAAACTCCCAAGAAAAGGTATTTATTTCCCTCGTGCGGAAAATGATTTAAAATGTGGGAGTTGAGGGATTCGAACCCCCGACCCTCTGCTTGTAAGGCAGATGCTCTGAACCAACTGAGCTAAACTCCCATCTTTGTAGCCCTTTCCGTACTTAAGGGAATGCAAAGGTAATTTCTATTTCCTCTTAAGCAAATACATTTTGAAACAACATGTCTAATGTATTGAAAATGAGAAAGAATATTTACAAAATATTTTCAGAAAGAATAATTATAAACTCTAAATATCAAACTTAATCCCCTGCGCCAACGGCAAAGTGGATGAGTAATTGATCGTGTTTGTCTGACGACGCATATAAGCTTTCCAAGCATCAGAGCCGGACTCTCTTCCTCCACCAGTTTCCTTTTCTCCCCCAAAAGCTCCACCTATCTCTGCACCTGAAGTTCCGATATTCACATTAGCAATTCCACAGTCAGAACCTGTCACGGATAGAAATGCTTCAGCTTCCCTCATATTCGTAGTCATTATAGCTGAAGAAAGCCCTTGAGGTACGCCATTTTGCATCGCAACAGCTTCTTCAAGCGTACTATATTTCAACAAATACAGAATCGGGGCAAAAGTCTCATGTTGTACGATCGCAAAGCTATTCTCCGCTTCATAGATCGCAGGCTTCACGTAGCAACCTGACTCATAACCTTGGCCCGAAAGCATACCGCCTTCGACAACTGTCTTCCCTCCTTCTTCAATAACCCTCTTAATTGCTTCTTCATACATTTTCACAGCATCTTGATCGATTACTGGACCTACATGATTCTTTTCATCAAGCGGATTCCCAATCACCAACTTGCTGTAAGCAGAAGCCAATCTTGTTTTCACTTCCTCATATACATTTTGATGAATGATCAATCGACGGGTGCTTGTGCATCGCTGGCCAGCTGTACCTACAGCACCAAAGAGCGCCCCACGAATAGCCATATCCATATCAGCATTTTCTGTAATGATGATGGCATTATTCCCACCTAATTCCAATAAGGATCTCCCCAATCTTCGTCCAACTGCTTCGCTTACCAATTTACCCATCCGAGTAGATCCAGTAGCAGATATCAAAGGAATTCTGGAGTCATTAGACATCAATTCGCCTATTTTATAATCTCCTATTACCAGTGAAGAAATACCTTCAGGCATGCCATGTTTTTCAAAAACTTTAGCTGCTATTTTTTGACAAGCAATTCCAGATAATGGAGCTTTTTCCGAAGGCTTCCAAATGCAAACATCTCCACAAACCCAAGCCAAAGCTGCATTCCATGCCCAAACCGCAACTGGAAAATTAAAGGCTGAAATAATTCCCACAACTCCTATAGCGTGCCATTGCTCATACATGCGATGACCAGGTCGCTCAGAATGCATGGTTAAACCGTACAATTGCCTAGAAAGTCCCACTGCAAAATCACAGATATCAATCATCTCTTGAACCTCACCTAGTCCCTCCTGATAAGATTTACCCATCTCGAAAGAAACTAATTTACCTAGATCTTCCTTCGCTTCTCTTAGTGCATTTCCAATTTCCCGAACCACTTCACCCCTTTGAGGAGCTGGTATGGTTCGCCAATGCAAAAATGCTTGTTGAGCTTGAATCATAACCTGCTCTAAGGTCTCACTAGATGCTAATTGTACTTTCGCGATTTCTTTGCCATCGACTGGAGAAAATGAAGAAATTAAGGATTCGTTAGAATCTATCCATCGAGATCCTGTGGACACTCCGGAGTTTTCAGACTGAATACCTAGTCTTTTTAACGATTCTTGAATACCGAATTGATCTGAATTTGACATTATGCGTAGGTTTTTAAACTTTTAATAAATAGTGTTGCTAAGAGATGGTGCTCTTGTTTGTTAATAATCTATATTTTTAGAAAGAATTCTCATAGGATTTATTTTATAAAATTTTCGCGAAAAACTCTTACTCACCTCAAACTTATAGATGAAATTTAAGCGATAGTTACCTGTATTGACAGATTGGTCGAAAGGCTGGTTCACCATCAGATTTAGGTTTTTGTATACGTAATTGACATTCACTGAGAAGCGACGGTCATTGTAGCCAAAAAAGCCTCTAAGGAGATATGTAGGTACTCCACCCCACTTTTTGAAGGACACAGTGTCTCTACTCCATTCGGAGAAGCCTACGCTATAATTAACAGAGGCAACACCTGTAAGGAAAAATCCATTCCAAAAAACAAGCGTCCCTGCCAAACCTGCATTAGGTCCAAACTGAAGATATCGAGAACTATCAAAATTAAAGTTGGCCACATTTTCGGTTGTTGGCAAAAACAGAGAGTCTGCTTTCGCGTTTCCAACGTACCCTTCAAAGCCTATAAAAGGCGAAATAGCAGATTTTTTCTGTATCCTTGTTTGGCTAAAAGCGGCTGCAAGGGAAAGCTTGTCACCCCAAAATAAATAATTCGCATTTAGCCCTACAGAATTCATTTTAATATCCTCCCTCAAATACTTTTCTCCGGAGTTTTCGAGGTATTTAGAATCAATGGTGTATCCTCTGTAAAACTGACCATACAAATCAAAAATCCACTTTTGAGGATATGCATGGACTTGTAGATCAAGATAAGCAGGCCAATTGTCCTGACGATCTTGATTCATAAAACCAAAAGGAACTGCGATATTCAACGTAAAAGTTTGGTAGCTGAATCCGAGCCCGAGATTCAAACCAGAGTTCGGCTCGAATAAATAGGTCCGGTTTTCATTTGGAACTCGCACAGCTAAATCTGTGAATTTGTGTGTCAAAAAAAGCCTTGCAGCAAATAAATGATCTGTAAGCTCTATATATGATGTGTCAAGATTTGAATCGCCATCCTGCGCATTTACATTTGAAAAGAGAAAAACGATTCCCAAAATAATTAAGTAAACCTTCTTGGCGTAGACCATAAATCATCTGATAGATTTTAAAGTCTAAAAGTTCACTATAAATTCCTCAAAAAAAAACCCGGATTGTTATCCGGGTCTTTCTGAAACAAATTGAGTTGGAAAAATAAATTACTTTACTAACTCGAGTGTAAAAAAATCAAATATTTACGAAAAGTTGTTTAATCACCAGTTTAAAGTAATGAATTAGAACCTATTAAACAAATTTTAAAACAACTTTAAACCTTAATACAACACATATACTTTGATATTTTCATAAAACCAAAATCTTCCTACTGCACATATCTGAATTATGACTTTTGGAGGCAGTTGCCCGAAACCGTCCCCATTCAATTTAAAACAGCTTTTCCTTTAAGAATTTAAACTTGGGAATTGGAGAGTATTCATAAAATAGATGCAAATACGCTTACCTGCATTAAGAAATTATCCTTTATTTCGTAGAGAAAAATTTTAAAGACTGTTCGGTCTTTTACTCTTTTGCAAAGATGAGTAGTAATCTTCTTAACTTGATTTGAACCAGTAGGCATAATATAATCATGTGCTAGGCTGTTGGTTCTACATTTTCCACAATGCATTTAAGTTGAGATCGAAGCATTCTGTCTTCCCATCTTTGAAATCCAACAAAACATGACTTTCGGAAGCTCTATGGTAATTCAGGCAAATTCTGTTTTTTTTTACCCAAAGTATATTTAATTCACATTACACTTATGTCAGACTCACTAGTTTCAGTCATAATCCCGGTTTATAACGGCGAAAAATATCTAGAAGAGACTATTCAATCTGCCCTTGCCTCTACTCATAAACCACTTGAGATCATAATCGTAAATGATGGATCTACTGACGGTTCAGTCGCCATTGTCACTAGATTTTCAAAAGAGAATAGTCATGTAAAACTTATTTCTCAAAAAAACGCAGGGGTTTCAGCCGCTCTAAATACTGGCTGTAAAGCAGCCATAGGCATTTATCTATTCCCACTGGGAGCTGATGACTTAATTTCAGAAGATTACTTATCTGAAGCTGCGAATATTTTAGATTCACAGCAAGAAGTTAAAGTCGTTTATTCTGAGGCGGAAAAATTTGGCGAGTTTGGAAGAAAACACTGGAAGCTCAAGCCATTCAGCAGGAACTTATTAGCGCGAGATAATATGATTTTTGCTTGCTCACTATTCCGAAAAACGGACTGGGAGGTTGTTGATGGCTTCTCAGAGGACATGAAGATGGGAAGAGAAGATTGGGAATTTTGGATTAAGATCCTCAAAAATGGTGGAGAAGTAGTCAAATTACCATTCTTGGGTTTTTTCTATAGAATTCATTCAGGAAGCAAACGTAAAAAGACCGGAACTAACCAAAAGAAACGAGAGCGAATAGCGTATTTGAATTCCAAACACATGGATTTCTTTCAAAAAGAACTCAATGGCCCACTACGTTTCCAGCGGACTTGGTCCAAACCGTACAACTCATTGCTGAAATTTCTGGGCAGACTCTAATTAAATCTTATCCATACCTTTCCAAAATTTCAGAAAGTAGTATTTCAGGGGATTACTATATTTCAATTGCTTCCAAGGACGGCTAGCATGTGGCCTATGCCACACAGGTGCATTCATCAGCACGTGATTTTTGAATCCCAGCTCGATTGATTTCTTAGAGATAAAGGTATCGTACCAATCTTTAGCTTCGTCTAAGCCCATGAAGTCATATTTTTTCAAAAAGTCAGTCGAGAAAAGTGTACAGCAAAAGCTCAAACTTCTGTTCGTGTCAATCACAGATTCTTTCACACCTTTAAATTTCAGATAAGGGAAATTCACTTTTCCTTTTTCATCAATCGTAACAGAGCCTACTAAACCAGATTTAGGGTTTGTCTTCTGAAAACTCAGCAATTCAGCAATAGTTTGCGGCTTCACAACCACATCAGACTCGATCACCAAAAGTGGCAGTTTAGCTTCGTTAGCTATTTTTTGAGCTATTTGAAGTACAAGCTTATAATTTGGAGAAGGATGATCCGTAATATCTTCTAGATTGATTAACTCAAATCCAATCGCTGACTTATTTTGGGATAAACCTATTTTAGTCTCCTCTGTACTGAAATCATTAAAAATTATATGCCTCACTCCTACTGAAGAATCAGCGATTGCTCTTGCAGTATCCAAGGTTGTGTCAAGAGAATTTTTGACGGGTGTGATTACGATTACTTCAGCCATAGGGTAATTTTCCTCAAAAATAGGCCTTTCTTTTCAGGCAAAAAATAACCCCAGCATTTGCCGGGGTTAAGAAATACTATATCAAGCTAGCTCAGCAAGTGCTTTTTTCATTCTACTAAGTGCCTCTACCAAATCCTCGTCAGAGGCTGCATAAGAAAGCCTAATACACTCTGGTGCTCCAAAAGCCGCCCCAGTCACTAAAGACACGTAGGCTTCTGCTAAGAGATATAAGCAAAGATCATCAGCATCTTTTACATCATGACCTTTGGCAGACTTGCCGAAGAATGCAGTCACGTCTGGGAAGAAATAGAATGCTCCCTCAGGCACATGAGTTTTGATACCTGGAATGTCTTGAAGTAAATCCAAAACCAGACCTCTTCTTCTCAAGTAAGCATTCGCCATTTCAGTAGTTGGTGTTTGATCTCCAGAGATACCAGCCAATGCTGCTCTCTGCGCAATACCGGTTCCTCCTGAAGTAAATTGACCTTGCATCTTTTCCACTGCTTTGGCAATAAATAAAGGTGCGCAGATGTATCCAACTCTCCAGCCAGTCATTGCATATCCTTTAGAGAAACCATTTACTGTGATCGTTCTGTCAAACATTCCAGGAAATGATCCGATGCTGTAGTTTCTTCCTGCGAAGTTTATTTTCTCATAGATCTCATCTGCGATCACCATGATATTCTCATGCTTTTTCACCACATCTGCGATAGCTTCTAGCTCTTGCTTGCTAAATACTGAACCTGTAGGATTACATGGGGAGGAATAAATTACGGCTTTAGTCTTTGGAGTGATTGCAGCTTCCAATTGAGCGGCAGTTGCTTTGAAGTTATTCTCCAAGGTTCCTTCGATCAATACAGGGACGCCACCAGCTAACTTTATGATTTCAGCATAACTCACCCAGTAAGGAGAGAATATGATTACCTCATCGCCTTCATTCACCATGCACATGAATACATTGGCGATAGAATGCTTGGCTCCAGTAGAAACAACGATGTTTTCAGCTTTAGCTTCAGCGATCTCATTCTCTTCGCGAAGCTTCTTTGCGATAGCTTCTCTCAAATCCTGATATCCCGCTACAGGAGGATATGAAAAGTACTTTCCTTCGTCGATTGCATCTTTTGCAGCCTCTTGAATATGCTTGGGAGTCTTGAAGTCAGGCTCACCTAAACTAAGGCTGATGATGTCAACTCCTTGTGATTTCAGCTCTCTTGCTTTTTTTGCCATGGCAAGAGTGGCTGATTCCTCCATATTGATTATCCGGTCTGATAAAATAGAATTCATTGTTTGAGCGTTTTTATTACAAATTCCTCAAAAATAGAGAGAAGATTATAAAATCTAAACAATCGGTGGCTTTTGATCTCGAAATGTTATTTTTGGATAAAATACACCGAAGTATATTGCGTTTTTCTTATCGATGAGTAGATATTATATCAGTTTTATTTTCCTCCTACTTTTTAGTAGATTTTCTTTTGCCCAAAAAGAAGATGCAAAATCCAAATCAGATCCTGATTCCACAGGCTTGGTGAATTCTCGATTGCTACCCACAACTATGCCTTTGTTGCTTTTTGATGATACGAAAGAAAAAGAAGAAAAGAAGGAGAAAAAGAAGAAGGCTAGGAAAAACGAATGGTTCGGAATAAAAACCAGAAAAGGCTATACCCGCCAGGAGATTCGTGGTCAACAAATCTTCGAGCACTTCAATTATACAGAAGCCACACGTAATCCAGACCCATATATTCGAGACATCTATTGGTTTGACGCTCAGGAGAAAAGCATTAATACAAAGCAATACGTGACTGGAAAAGGCTACCTCTTACACGGTCCTTATGAGCGTGTGATCAATGAGGAAATAGTCGAAAGTGGTATGTTCTACTACGGAACCAAACACAAAACTTGGATGCTATTTGATTCAAATAACATCCTGCAAGACAAAAATCATTTTGAGGCAGGCTGGCCTAGAGAGTCTAGAACCAAGTACTTCAACCAAACCACCAAGACAATTCAAGAAATCATACCAGTACAATATGGACTAGAGGAAGGGAATTATTTTTACTTCTATGAGGACAAGCAAGTCGCCGTGACGGGGGAATATCAATACGGTGAAAAAGTTGGCCTGTGGACAGAATATTGGGATAACAACAACACCAAAGCCGTGAGAAAGCGAGAGATTCAGTATCAGGAAGCTGCTTACACGAAAAATTTCCGCCCTTATATCCGTGCAGAGTGGGATAAGGACGGAAATCTCGTCTATAAAAAGGATAATTAACCTTTAGTTATCTCTGAATTTAAACTGCTGACCTCCTACTGAGGCTTCGTACATCAGACCGCCTTTGGTTCGTGTAAATACAGCAACTCCATCAATATATTTAGCATTTAACGAAGCTCCTGAAGCTGCAGCTACAGCAGATACTTGTGCAGACATTTCTACTTTACTATTTTGAAAACGCTCGAAAGCCGCTTCATTTTCTAAAAACACAACTTCAGAATATACCTGTCCACCAGCTTGAAATCCGATAGTGACCTGAGTCATTTTTGCAAATCCAACATTATTTCCTCCTTGATACGCTACTCCATTGCCAGCAGCGCCTCCGATTCCAAATCCACCTTTCCCAACATTTGGTAAAATAATATAACCGTAAGCAGAGTCAAACAACTCTTGCATACTTGGATCGTCTTCCAGAAAAGCAGCTTTTGCGTCTGCAGAATCTTCGATAATTTGCTGATCTTTCTTTTCACTTTGGGCGAAACTTGCCATTGCCAACAAAACAAAAAAGAAGGTAACTGTTACTTTTTTCATATAGTTATAATTTATTTTCAATGGTCATATGTAACCTAGCATGATTGATAACATCACTCTTTGAGAGAGTCTTCATCATACTCGATTTCATCATTATTAAAATAAGAACTGTGATAATTGTTTAATAGAAAGCATCTTCAAAATGCCTAAAATTGACTTTTCCGGTCCGATCCCTGTACACTCCAATTATATCAAAGCGAATATCTTTATGCCAGTCATGTTGATAGATAAACTGGTCAGCGGCTTTGATAATCAGCTTACGTTTGACCGAATCGACAAACTCTTCTGCAAATCCGAAGCCAGTTCCCGATCTGAACTTAACTTCAACAAAAATTAACAATCCACGATGCTTCATGATCAGATCTATCTCCGCGTGACTGTGCCTATAATTTTTCTCTATAAATTCGTAGCCTTTACTCACCAGCCAGTCAGCAGCTTGTTGCTCGGCAAGTTTTCCAGAATCATTGTGCTCAGCCATCTTGGATATTTGTTTAATTTTGAAAAATCAATGAATGAGCCTGTAGTTGACTCCTCTGAAAAGTAAATCCCTCGGGACTATCCGATGAATGAAATTATTAATAAAAAAGTAGAATTCCGAGATCTTGGACAGCTTGATTATCAGCAGACCTGGGATTATCAGGAGCAATTATTTGCAGAGACTGTTGCACTCAAAATCAGCAATCGCACTTTGGCGCCAGCAGATCAAGCTTCTAGTAAAAATTACATTTTATTTGTAGAGCATCCTCACGTCTACACATTAGGGAAAAGTGGTAAAGAAGAGAACCTGCTTTTAGATGAAAATGGACTTAAAACTCATCAGGCCCAATATTACAAAATCAACCGAGGTGGAGACATCACCTATCATGGCCCTGGCCAATTGGTTGGTTACCCGATTTTGGATCTTGATAATTTTTTTACAGATATCCACAAGTACCTACGCTTCCTAGAAGAAGCAATTATCTTGACACTCGCTGATTATGGAATAGCGGCAGGTAGAATAGATGGATTAACAGGCGTATGGATCGATCACTTGGAACAGAAGAATCCCAGGAAAATCTGTGCTATGGGGGTAAAATCCAGCCGCTGGGTTACCATGCACGGTTTTGCCTTCAACATCAATACAGACATCAGTTACTTTGGCCACATCATCCCCTGCGGAATAAACGACAAAGCAGTGACTTCGCTTCACTTAGAATTAGGCAAGCCTGTAGACATGTTAGCTGTTAAGGAAAAGGTGAAACGGCATTTGATAGACTTATTTGAAATGGAGGAATTATAAGAATTATGAAAAAGGACATTGATTTTCACCCTGTGACAGGGGTAAAACTGGCGATTGCAAAAGAAGAAACTGCGACAGGTACAGAATGGGCGGTTTATATTATCAACTTGAATCTGATAGAGCTTACGAATGTAATGATCACCTCCAAAGGCTATGGAGAAATAGACGGTGAAGTCAAAAAAACATCAGTCTTGCGACACGTGATAGAAAATTTAGGTGAACAAGCTGTAGCTAAAGTTGAATCGATAGATCCTTCATTTTTCGTTTTGAGCAATGAGTTTTGGGTGAGCTACTATATTTTGGATCAAATTTTTGATAAAAAGTTTATCTTTACTCCAGGCAGTTTTGATTCCGGTTTTATAAAGTTAATTCCGGAAATTGGCCTAGAAGGAGTTCTTCACTCATAACTATCGCTTATGGCAGATTTTTTTGATCAACTGAATGATATCCTGTTTCTAGATATAGAGACTGCCTCATTGACTGAGAGATTTGAAGAATTGCCTGAGCGAATTCAAGAAGAATGGCTTAGGAAAGAGCGAAACATTCAAACTATAGAGAATAATCACGAACCGGGCTCCTTATATTTTGATCGAGCAGGAATTCATGCCGAGTTTGGACAGGTAGTTTGTATCGGTGTAGGCTATTTCCAATGGAAAAAGAAAGATAAAAAACTGGACTTCAGATCTAAATGCTATGCAAATGATGAAGAAAAGGAACTTCTTTTGGAGTTTAAAGCTTTGTTAGAGAAGAAAAAATGGGTTCTTTGCGCGCACAACGGGAAAGAATTTGATTTCCCATATCTCTGCCGCAGAATGCTTATCAATGGAGTAGCATTGCCAGAACCATTACAGATCTCAGGGAAAAAACCTTGGGAAGTGCGCCATCTTGATACGATGGAACTTTGGAAGTTTGGAGACTATAAACATTACACCCGCTTGGAGCTTTTAGCTTCAGTTTTTGGGATTCCATCTTCGAAAGATGATCTTGACGGAAGTCAGGTCAACACTACTTTTCATCTGGAAAAAGACATAGAAAAAATTAAAAAATATTGCCTAAGGGATGTGGAAGTCACAGCTCGCGTATATATGGCGATGAATCCGCAAATGGACGATATAGAAATAGAAATCATCCATTTAGAAGATTCAAATAATGAACACAAAGATTAATGGGCGCAGGGACATAAATCTTTTTACCTTAACCATAATCAACAACCCAAATCATGGGAAGAAACTCAAACAAAAAAAACACAAGTAAAAATCAAGGAGGACAACAAACAGATGCAGCCAGTTTGGCTCGTCGTATCCTTCAATTTTTAGACGCTAATTTCGGAGAAGAATTCAACTCCAAGCAAATTATTAAGAAGCTCGAAATTCGAGACGCACTCACTAAAGGAGGCGTAGAGCCAGTACTTAGCAAACTCGTAGAAGCAGGCTCAGTTTCTAGAAATCCACGAAATTATTACTCATCTACACAAGACCCTGAATTTATCGAGGGAATCGTAGACTTTGTAAATCCACGCTTTGCTTTCATCGTACCCCTCGATCCTGAGAAAGTAGATGGAGATATATTGATCAAAGAAGCCGACCTCAAGCAAGCTCTCGACGGAGATAAAGTCAGAGTGATGACTTATCCATTGAAAGGGAAAACTGGACGTGTAGAAGGCAAGGTGCTAGAAGTGGTAGAACGAAGTAGAGACGAGTTTGTAGGCCGAGTGGAAATATCCCCTCGTTTTGCATTCATCGTTCCAGATTTCAAGAAAATGCACAAGGACATCTTTGTTCATAGAGGAGCCTTAAATGGCGCTGTTCATGGTGAAAAAGTAATTGTAAAACTTACTGAGTGGAGAGATGGTGACAAGAATCCAACAGGAGAAGTCATCCGTGTACTCGGCAAAGCGGGTGAGCATGAGGTAGAGATTCACTCCATCATGGCAGAGTTCGGATTACCATTCGAATATCCAGAGGAACCTGAGAAGGAAGCAGAAGCTATTTCTGAGAAAATCACGGAGAAAGAAATTAAGAAGCGAAAGGATTTTAGGGATACCTTAACATTCACCATTGACCCAGCGGATGCAAAGGACTTTGATGATGCTATTTCCTATAAGAAATTAGAAAACGGCAATCATGAAATCGGTGTCCACATCGCTGATGTAACCCACTATGTACAGCCTAAAACAGCATTAGAGAAAGAAGCTTATAACAGAGCGACCTCTGTTTATCTGGTGGATCGTACGATCCCAATGCTTCCTGAGCGATTGAGTAATGGGCTTTGCTCACTTCGTCCTAATGAGGACAAATTAACTTTTGCCTGCGTATTCGAAGTAGATGATGAAGCGAATGTGAAAAAGCATTGGATTGGCAAAACTGTGATACATTCTGACCGAAGATATGCTTACGAAGATGCACAAGAAAATATTGACAATCAGTCTGGAGATTATTTTGAAGTGCTGACCTTACTTAATGTGATGGCTAAGAAAGTCCGTCAACGCAGATTCAAGCATGGTGCGGTTAATTTCGAAACAGTAGAAGTTAAATTCAAACTGGACGAAAAAGGGACGCCGCTTGGCTTGGTAATAAAAGAACGAAAAGATATCCATAAGCTTATTGAGGAGTTCATGCTTCTCGCCAATAAATATGTGGCTGAGTTTATATTCAATAAAAATAAAGGAAAAGACACCTTTATTTACCGTACACACGACTCTCCAGACATGGAGCGATTGGACACGTTTTCCGGATTTGCAAAGCGATTTGGACACGAATTCGATATTGAAAATGCGAATGCTATCTCTATAGCGCTAAACAAACTGATGGAAGATATACAGGGTAAACCTGAGCAAAATGTCTTGGAGCAGCTTGCAATTCGAAGTATGGCTAAAGCCAAATATACTACCGAGCCAAAAGGACACTTTGGACTTGCCTTCGCTCATTATTCTCACTTCACTTCTCCTATCCGTCGATATCCAGACATGATGGTTCATCGATTACTTGAGCTTTATCTAGACAATGGCAAATCTCCAGATGCCGAAGCTTGGGAGCAGAAAAGTGTGCATTCATCAGAACGGGAAAAACGTGCAGCAGATGCCGAGAGAGCCTCGATCAAATATAAGCAAGTGGAATTTATGTCTCTTGCTGAAGACAAAGATTACGATGGAATTGTAGCTGGAATAACTGAATGGGGAGTTTTTGTAGAGATCACGGAGACGAAATGCGAAGGTATGATTCGTGTTCAGGATATGGATGACGACTTCTACGAGTTTGACCAGAAAAACATGCGCTTAGTTGGTTCGAAAACAAAAAAAATGATCACTTTGGGCGACAAAGTGAAGGTCAGAGTAGTTAACACTGACATTGACCGTAGAACGATAGATTTGGAATTTGCTGATAATGACAAAAAGAAAACACGCGCACGAGTTATTAGGTAAGCTGGAGCTATTCATCCAGAACCTCCCTAGTACACTGGAATTAGGGAAAGAACCCCGAGAACTTTATGACCCCATTACCTATATCCTAAGTCTGGATGGGAAAAGAATACGACCATTGCTCAGTTTATTGGCCTACGGGATTTATAAGCACAATCCCGAGGATATCCTAAGTCAGGCAGCTGCAGTGGAAGTATTTCACAATTTCACGTTGATGCATGACGATATCATGGATGATGCTCCTCTCAGAAGGGGGAAAGATGCTGTACATATAAAATGGAATGAAAACGTCGCAATTCTTTCTGGAGACGTAATGCTTGTGAAAGCCTATGATTTACTGTTGACTACTCATGCTGAAAGACTGGGAAAGACAATTCGATTGTTTAACAAAATGGCTTCAGAAGTATGCGAGGGCCAACAGTTCGACATGAATTTTGAATCCATGGAAGCTGTCCAAGAAGAGCAATATATCAATATGATTCGCTTGAAGACTGCTGTACTTTTGGGATTTGCATTGCAAATGGGTGCTTTGCTCGCAGGAGCAGAGGAAGAGGAAGCTCAAAAACTATATGATTTCGGAGTGAACGTCGGAGTAGGTTTTCAACTGAAAGATGATTTACTAGATGTTTATGCAGATCAAGCCAAATTTGGCAAGCAGGTGGGCGGTGATATCATTTCTAATAAAAAGACATTCTTACTTATAAAAGCGCTTGAATTAGCAAAAGATGAAGATGCTGACTCATTGAACTATTGGTTATCTCAAACTGAATTCGACAAAGAGGAAAAAGTACTTGCAGTGTGCAAGATTTATGAAAACCTTGGAATTAAGGAGCTTACAGAGTCAAAAATGAATTCATATTTCGAAGCTGGATTTGCTCAATACGATGCTATACTATTCAAAAATGAGGACTATTTCCTCGAATTAAAGAAAATAACACAGGACCTAATTCACAGAGAAAAATAAAAAATGACTTTATCAATCACAGTTGTCCTGATTATTATCACAGCGATCAGCAGTTATTATGGAATCAATAATGCAGCATATATGGAACGCTGCATGTTCACGCCGTATAAAATCAAGAGAAATGGTCAGTGGGATCGATTCGTAACTTCTGGATTTATTCACAAAGATTACATCCACCTTTTCTTCAATATGTTCACCTTCTACTTCTTTGGAGGAATAGTAGAGCAGGTACTTGCTTACAAGTTCGGAGTAATTTTGGGTGGAATAGTCTATGTGCTATTCTATATCTTGGGAATAGTAATTTCCGATATCCCAACCTATTTAAAAAATCAAGACAATAGCTATTATAGAGCATTGGGAGCTTCAGGAGGAACTGCAGCAACAGTTTTTGCCAGCATTATCATCCTACCCCTTTCAGACATCTGTTTATTTGGAATACTATGCTTACCAGGATTTATATTAGGCGTACTATTTCTTCTTTATTCTTATTTCAAAGGAAAAAATCAAGATGATGCAATCAACCATGATGCACACCTTTATGGAGCTATTTTCGGAATTGTATTCATTCTTATTATCTCACCGGAAAGTGCAACCACATTCGTAGATCAAGTGATGAGCTATAGACCTTTTTAAAAATACCTAACATCACAAATTGCCCGTCTGATATTTTATTAGTCGGGCTTTTTTTTTGCTAAATACCCATTTCTAACCACGAAGAACACGGCAAGTAATATAGAGAGCACAACTAAACATCTCTCTTCCCCCCATTGGCGTAAGTTCCTTAATATGTTTCTGTTCATTTTCGAGGCTAGCCATTCAACCTATCAAGCAATTTTTTTAACGTTTACAAAGTCTTGATTATGAATGATTAATTATGTCTAATTTAAGGCCTCAAAGCGAATTCTTCAATACGCTAAAGCTTGACTAAGAGTAACCCAGCCAATAATAGAACAAGCCATATATCACGAATTTTCATATATTTTATATGTAAACTGTGCGCTCTGTATAAACCTCTGTGACCTTGGCGGTATAAGTTTTATAAAAAATCAGGACAAAAAAATAGCTCCTTCAAATGAAGGAGCTATCTAATTGATTGTTTGCTTAATATTAAGCTTCAGCAGGCAATACGCTAACGTATGATCTGCCATCGAATTTCTTTCTGAAGGTAACAACACCATTAGATGTTGCGAACAAGGTATGATCTTTTCCAAGTCCTACGTTCTCACCTGGGTGATGCTTAGTACCTCTCTGTCTTACGATAATATTACCAGCGATTACTACTTCGCCACCAAATTTCTTCACACCAAGTCTCTTGGATTGTGAATCTCTACCGTTTCTGGAACTACCGACGCCTTTCTTATGTGCCATGGTTATTTTCTTTTATAGTTTTCGAAAAAGAAAACTTAGAGTGAAATAGTTTGTATCAATACTTTAGTGAAGTCTTGTCTGTGACCGTTCTTCTTCTTGTAGCCCTTACGGCGCTTCTTTTTGAAGACGATGACTTTATCACCTTTTACATGATCTAGGACTTTCCCAGATACCAATGCTCCTTTTAGAAGGGGAGCTCCTACAGACACAGTTCCATCAGCTTCTGCTAATAGTACCTGGTCGAATTCCACGGAAGCGCCAGTTTCAAGGTCTAGCTTTGGAGCATAGACGAACTGATCTTGTGTTACTTTGAACTGCTTACCTGCGATGTTTACAATTGCGTACATAATTCTAGATTCTTTTGAAATCGGAGTGCAAATATAGGAAAGTTGATTGAAACAAAAAAACTGGCTTCCGAAATATTTTCAGAGCACTTAATCAACTCCTAGAGATCACGCAATGCGAATCAAAATCACCTTAATAATTCCCTATTTAAAGCCTATTTTATTTCAGGAATTTGCAAGTGATTCATAAGGACTTTCACTCAATTGCCTGATTTCCATAACAATAAAATGTAAAATAATCTTGATTAAACACTTGAACGTGATTCAGTAACGCGCTTGAATTCTGGTTGAATTTTTTTTTTACTATTATTTCGAAATATTTCAATCGCATGGAATCAGTCCATTTAATTTATTTAAAGCTACATCAACAGAACTATAAATTACTAATAAATAGAAGGATATACGATTTATGACTTTCGTTCAAAAAAGGCATATGTGCCATACTCCCGAGGTTTTTTTTACCATTTATCATTCACATATTTGCTCTAAGGCTGCTTTAAAAAAGCAATCATTCTTTCCCCCAGACCTAGGAAACATTTATTTAATCAAGGGCATATCAATTACGATTACAAAAACTAAGTAGCAATGCAGAACGAACCAATTTTAGTAGAGAATAACAATCGCTTTGTTTTATTCCCCATCCAGCACAATGACATTTGGCAATACTATAAGAAAGCAGAGGCAAGCTTTTGGACCGCCGAAGAAATTGACTTAGGTCAGGATATGGTCGACTGGAAAGCATTAAATGATGGCGAACGTCATTTTATTTCTCATGTGTTGGCATTTTTCGCTGCCAGTGATGGAATCGTGAATGAAAATTTGGCTGAGCATTTCATTTCTGAAGTTCAATATACAGAAGCTAAATTTTTCTATGGCTTCCAGATTGCTATGGAAAACATCCACTCTGAGACGTACAGCCTTCTTATTGATACATACATTAAAGATGCGGTGGAGCGTGATAAATTACTCCATGCTATAGAACATATTGATTGTGTTAAGAAAAAAGCTGATTGGGCATTGAGATGGATTGACAACGGGAATTTCCAAGAGCGTTTGATCGCTTTTGCTGCGGTAGAAGGTATCTTTTTCTCAGGTTCTTTTTGCTCTATATTTTGGTTGAAGAAAAGAGGACTAATGCCTGGACTTACCTTTTCTAATGAGTTAATCTCTCGTGATGAAGGATTGCACTGTGACTTTGCCTGTCATCTATACACTAAACATTTGAACAATCAACTTCCAAAAGAAACGGTAAGAGGGATTATAAGAGATGCGGTAGAAATTGAAAAAGAATTTGTAACTGATGCACTTCCTGTGAGACTTATAGGAATGAATTCAGATCTGATGTGTCAGTACATTGAGTTTGTAGCAGATAGATTGTTAGTTGAATTAGACTGTGAAAAAATATGGAACAGCACAAATCCATTTGACTTTATGGATATGATTTCTCTTCAGGGAAAAACTAATTTCTTCGAAAAAAGAGTTGGTGATTACCAAAAAGCTGGAGTAATGAAATCTACCGAAGGAACAGATGATTCTCCAAGATTCTCCATTGGTGAAGACTTCTAACTAACCCAAAATTATTTCCTCAAAAAATCCCAAAGAAATGCTAGTAATAAAAAGAGACGGAAGGCGTGAATCAGTACGATTCGACAAAATCACAACAAGAATTGAGAACCTCTGCTATGAATTGGATTCTCGTTTCATTCAACCTATTGATGTAGCCAAAAAGGTGATTGATGGATTGTTTGATGGCGTATCCACTACTGAGTTGGATAACCTAGCTGCGGAAGTATGTGCATCATTAACTGTGAAGCATCCTGATTATGCGATCTTGGCAGCCAGAATCGCTATCTCCAATCTTCATAAAACTACTAGCCAATCCTTTTCAAATACTATGAAAAGGCTTTATACACATGTGAACCCTATTACCAATGAAAATGCAGCATTGTTGGATCCTGAGGTTTATGGCATAATTAAAAACAACGCAGTGAAACTTGATGCTGCGATTGATTACAATAGGGATTTTGGGTACGATTATTTTGGATTCAAGACTTTGGAGAGAAGTTACTTGATCAGGTTAAATGGCAAAGTTGTAGAACGCCCTCAGCATATGCTGATGCGAGTGGCGGTAGGAATTCACAAAGAGGACATGGCGTCTGTGATTGAAACGTATAACCTACTTTCTGAAAAGTGGTTTACGCACGCTACTCCTACCCTTTTCAATGCAGGTACTCCAAAGCCCCAGCTCTCTTCTTGCTTTTTGCTTACCATGAAAGATGACAGCATAGATGGGATTTATGATACGCTAAAGCAATGCGCTAAGATCTCCCAGTCAGCTGGAGGGATTGGACTCTCCATTCATCATGTACGAGCTAAAGGATCCTACATTAAAGGCACTAATGGAGTTTCCAATGGCATTGTGCCAATGCTGCGGAATTTCGACATGACAGCTCGTTATGTGGATCAAGGCGGAGGAAAACGAAAAGGAAGCTTTGCTATTTATCTTGAACCTTGGCATGCTGATATCAAAGACTTTTTGGAACTGAAGAGGAATCATGGAAAGGAAGAAATGAGAGCTAGAGATCTATTCTATGCACTTTGGATTCCAGACCTCTTCATGAAGCGTGTTGAACAAAATTTGGAATGGTCATTATTTTGTCCACACGAAGCACCAGGACTTTCTGATTGCCACGGAGAGGAATTTGAAAGACTCTATGAGAAATACGAGAGAGAAGGTAAGGCGCGTGAGACGATCAAAGCACAGGAGCTTTGGTTTGAAGTACTAGAATCTCAAATCGAGACGGGTACACCTTATATGCTTTATAAAGATGCTGCAAATAGTAAATCAAACCAGAAGAATTTGGGAACGATTAAATCGTCCAATCTGTGTACAGAGATCATCGAGTACACAGCGCCCGATGAAGTAGCTGTTTGTAATTTGGCCTCTATTGCTCTTCCAAAATTTGTAATAGCTGGACCAGATGGGAAATTATTCTTTGACCATCAAAAATTATATGAAATCACCAAAGTTGCAACCAAAAACCTAAACAAGGTAATTGATGTAAACTACTATCCAGTTGAAGAAGCGCGAAGATCAAATTTCCGTCATCGTCCAATTGGTTTGGGAATTCAGGGTCTTGCGGATGCCTTTATATTGCTTCGTATGCCTTTTGATTCTCCAGAAGCTAAAGGTTTGAATGAGGATATCTTTGAAACGATGTATTTTGCAGCCGTGGAAACTTCCATGGAATTGGCTAAAATTCAAGGCACCTATGAAACTTATGAAGGATCTCCAGCATCTAAAGGTGAATTGCAATTTGATCTTTGGGGAGTAAAACCAAGGTCGGGAAGATGGAACTGGTCAGAAGTAAAAGAAAAGATTAAGAAGTATGGCATGAGAAACTCCCTGTTGATGGCTCCAATGCCCACAGCTTCGACTTCACAGATCTTAGGTAACAATGAGTGCTTTGAGCCATACACCTCAAATATCTACACGAGAAGAACGCTTTCTGGAGAGTTCATCATTGTCAATAAACATTTGATGAAGGACTTGATTGCGCTTGGATTATGGGATGACACGATGAGAAATAGATTGATCTCAACCAATGGTTCTGTACAAGATGTGCCAGGAATCCCACAGCATATTAAAGACCTCTACAAAACTGTTTGGGAGATCTCACAGAAGATCATCATTGATATGTCTGCAGATAGAGGAGCTTACATATGCCAGTCTCAAAGTATGAACGTATTCATGCAGGATCCTAACTTTGGTAAGTTGACATCCATGCATTTCTACGCTTGGAAAAAAGGACTTAAGACAGGCATGTATTACTTGAGATCACAAGCTGCTGTAGCGGCAATTAAATTCACTTTGGACAAGACAGGGTTTGAGCCAAAAGTGGAAAAAGCTCAGCAGGAAATAGTAGAAGTAAAATCACAGAAACAAGATGCAATAGCATGTTCATTAGATGATCCAGATGGATGTGAAATGTGCGGAAGTTAAGCGTACAAGTAAAATGATCAATAAAGAGCGTTTGAGAAATCAAGCGCTTTTTTTGTGTACCTTAAAACCTAAAGAACCCAACTATGGAAAGTAAGATGATTGAGAAAAAGTTGAAAAATCTGAAAGCTAATACTCCTGCACAATTTGGAATAATGACGCCTCAACACATGGTGGAGCACCTGACCATCACAGTTAAAATAGCATACAACAGAATCAAAATTCCGGAATTTGAACCAAGTGAAAAGCAAAAATTCCAGAAAAGAGCACTTCTGGATTCAGACATGGATTTCCCGCGCGGAGTACTCGCTCCAGGCACCAATGCTGGAGATTTGATGCCTTTACGAAGCTCGAACTTAGATGAAGCTAAGCAGCAACTCATAGAGAGCATAACTGCCTATAATGAGTTCTTTGAGTCCGACACAAATGCTACTACTGTCCATCCGAGGTTTGGAATGCTAGATTATGCAGAGTGGGAGCGTTTTCACCCAAAGCATGTGGCCCACCATTTCAAGCAGTTCGGAGTCTGGTAATAATGCACTAATAAATACTTATAGAGAGCAAGAAAATTGAATAAATAGGTGATCTAAAAACAGAAAGACTCTCAGTTTCTGAAAAGACTTCAAAACACCTACGTTGATAAGCTTTCTCTGTCTTTTACAACTCTCAATACTCTAGGCAATTTTCGAAAAAGTATATAAAACCAAAAAGCCTTTCAGTTTCCTGAAAGGCTTTTGAATAAATGAGGCGGCGACCTACTCTCCCGGGTGTAACCCCAGTACCATCGGCGCTGCAGGGCTTAACTTCTCTGTTCGGGATGGGAAGAGGTGGGACCCCTGCGCTAGGCCGCCTAAATTGGAAGACTTCAGTAGCTAGTAGCAAGTAGCAAGATCTCTTTCGTATCTCAACCAGTCCTTGACTCGCATGCTGCGTCTAATATTTTAAGTTCTTCGGTCTTCGGTCTTCTGACTTCGGACTTTTT
>NZ_MSSV01000030.1 GCF_002150505.1 Algoriphagus ratkowskyi | reverse complement strand
AATAACATGTTTTTGCAGAAACTGTAACAAACGTAGCGTAAGTTTTTGGGCAATTAGTACTACTCGGCTATGACATTACTGCCTTTACACCTATAGCCTATCAACGTCATCGTCTCTGACGGCCCTATTTGGAAGTCTCATCTTGAGGGGAGTTTCGCACTTAGATGCTTTCAGCGCTTATCTCTTCCCGACGTAGCTACCCGGCAATGCAATTGGCATCACAACCGGTACACCAGCGGTCAGTCCAACCCGGTCCTCTCGTACTAAGGTCAGGTCCTCGCAAACTTCCCACGCCCGCAACAGATAGGGACCGAACTGTCTCACGACGTTCTGAACCCAGCTCGCGTGCCACTTTAATGGGCGAACAGCCCAACCCTTGGGACCTTCTTCAGCCCCAGGATGTGACGAGCCGACATCGAGGTGCCAAACCTCCCCGTCGATATGAGCTCTTGGGGGAGATCAGCCTGTTATCCCCAGCGTACCTTTTATCCTTTGAGCGACGGCTCTTCCATTCAAAACCGCCGGATCACTATACCCGTGTTTCCACCCTGCTCGGCTTGTCGGCCTTACAGTCAAGCTCCCTTATGCTATTGCACTCCTCGTACGGTTACCAAGCGTACTGAGGGAACCTTTGGAAGCCTCCGTTATCCTTTTGGAGGCGACCACCCCAGTCAAACTACCCACCAAGCAATGTCCCCCTAATAAGGGGTTAGATACCAAACAAACAAAGGGTGGTATTTCAACAGTGACTCCACGAATCCTAGCGAACCCGCTTCAAAGTCTCCCACCTATCCTACACATCATTTGTCCAGTACCAATACTAAGTTGCAGTAAAGGTGCATGGGGTCTTTCCGTCCCGTTGCGGGTACGCGGCATCTTCACCGCGACTACAATTTCACCGAGCTCATGGCTGAGACAGTGCCCAGATCGTTACACCATTCGTGCAGGTCGGAACTTACCCGACAAGGAATTTCGCTACCTTAGGACCGTTATAGTTACGGCCGCCGTTTACTGGGGCTTCGATTCAATGCGTCTCTTACGATAACATCCCCTCTTAACCTTCCAGCACCGGGCAGGTGTCAGGCCTTATACTTAGTCTTGAAACTTTGCAAAGCCATGTGTTTTTGTTAAACAGTCGCCTGGGCCTCTTCACTGCGGCCTCTATTGCTAGAGGCGCCCCTTCTCCCGAAGTTACAGGGCTATTTTGCCGAGTTCCTTAGCCATGATTCACTCGAGCACCTTAGGATACTCTCCTCGACCACCTGTGTCGGTTTGCGGTACGGGTAATTATACTCTTAACGCTAGAAGTTTTTCTTGGAAGCCCTTAGGATCACTATCTGATTGTCCGTAAACGCTCAGTACTATCAGCTTCGGCTAATTCAACGCATTTAACTATCGAACCAATACCTACTACCTTTAACGCGGTATTCCGTCACCGCGCGGATCTTTCATCACTCCGTCACTCCATCACTCGTATAATTAGTATGGAAATATTAATCCATTGTCCATCCACTACCCCTTTCGGGTTCGCGTTAGGTCCCGACTAACCCTGATCCGATTAGCGTTGATCAGGAAACCTGGGTCTTACGGTGTGCGGGTTTCTCGCCCGCATTATCGTTACTCATGCCTACATTTGCTTTTCCAAAAACTCCAGCGCAGCTTACGCCACACCTTCACTGTCGTTGGAATGCTCCCCTACCACTGCTCCTGATAAATCAGGATACAATCCTTCGCTTCGGTACTATGTTTGATGCCCGATTATTATCGACGCCCTGTCGCTCGACCAGTGAGCTGTTACGCACTCTTTAAAGGAATAGCTGCTTCCAAGCTAACCTCCTGGCTGTCTCTGCAACTGGACCACCTTTGTTCAACTTAACATAGATTTTGGGACCTTAGCGGAAGGTCTGGGTTCTTTCCCTCTCGGACTTGGACCTTAGCACCCAAGCCCTCACTGCCGCTTCTATATGATGGCATTCGGAGTTCGTCAGGATTTGGTAGGATTTGACTCCCCCTAGTCCTATCGGTAGCTCTACCTCCATCATACAATTCACGACGCTGTTCCTAAAAACATTTCGGGGAGTACGAGCTATTTCCCAGTTTGATTAGCCTTTCACCCCTACCCACAGCTCATCCGGAAACTTTTCAACGTTTATCGGTTCGGTCCTCCATTGTGTGTTACCACAACTTCAACCTGGCCATGGGTAGATCACTAGGTTTCGCGTCTACCCCCACCGACTCAATCGCCCTTTCAGACTCGCTTTCGCTCCGGGTACGGTACTGAATACCTTACCCTTGCCGATGAGGAGTAACTCGTAGGCTCATTATGCAAAAGGCACGCCGTCACTACACAAAGTAGC
This sequence comes from Algoriphagus ratkowskyi, assembly GCF_002150505.1. Classification (GTDB taxonomy): domain Bacteria; phylum Bacteroidota; class Bacteroidia; order Cytophagales; family Cyclobacteriaceae; genus Algoriphagus; species Algoriphagus ratkowskyi. Next base: position 618 of record NZ_MSSV01000030.1, on the reverse strand, counting down.
TCCGACCGCTTGTAAGCGCACGGTTTCAGGTTCTATTTCACCCCGTTATTCACGGTACTTTTCACCTTTCCCTCACGGTACTAGTTCACTATCGGTCTCTCAGGAGTATTTAGCCTTACCGGATGGTGCCGGCAGTTTCAATCGGGATTTCTCCGGTCCCGACCTACTCAGGATACCCGTCTCTCTAACAACCCTTCCAATACAGGACTCTCACCTCCTCTGGTTAGCTTTCCCACGCTATTCTCGTCGGGTTGTTATCAATTATACAGGTCCTACAACCCCTATTATGCCGTAACATAATAGGTTTGGGCTGTTCCGCTTTCGCTCGCCACTACTTACGGAATCATTATTATTTTCTCCTCCTATGGGTACTTAGATGTTTCAGTTCCCCACGTTCGCTTTCCTTACGGAATAGTCTTAAAGACTGGGTTGCCCCATTCGGACATCTACGGATCAAACCCTATTGGCAGGTCCCCGTAGCTTTTCGCAGCTTATCACGTCCTTCTTCGCCTCTGAGAGCCTAGGCATCCCCCGTGCGCCCTTATTCACTTACTTCTACTTTTCTGTGATACTTCCGTATCACGTCTGTTACAATTTCTGCTCAACATGTCAATGAAC
>NZ_MSSV01000003.1 GCF_002150505.1 Algoriphagus ratkowskyi | reverse complement strand
AGCACCAGTACTTTATTAATTAGTAACAATTTAAAAAAATATAAAAATGAAATATGACAGCAAAGCGGATACTCTACTGCATATTAAAAGAGTAGCAGAATTAATGACACAAGCATCAAGTGAATTGATTAAACGAGCAAATGTTCACGACAATTCAAAACTTGAAACTCCTGAAAAGGAATTGTTTGACAAATTCACACCTAAACTGAAAGGTTGCACTTATAACTCAGACGAATACAGAGAGTATTTAAAAGAATTAAAAGTAGCACTTGACCATCATTATCAAAACAATTCGCATCATCCAGAACATTTTGAAAATGGTGTAAATGGATTTGATTTATTTGATTTGATAGAAATGTTTTTTGATTGGAAAGCAGCAGGAGAAAGACACGCAGACGGTAATATTTACAAATCAATTGATATTAATAAAGACCGTTTCAAATTGTCAGAACAAACAGTTGATATTTTCACTAATACCGCTAAACGTCTTGGTTGGTAGTATTGGTGCTAACTCCTTTATTGTCGCCAGTTTTTGGCTGTTACTTTCTGTTTTTGCTTCGATAGTAGCCATTTAATCCACTTTATTTTTTTGACCTTGCCTAAAGGTCATCAAAAGGGCTCCTAATCTTTTGAATGCTTTTTTGACTCACATGCGTGTATATTTCAGTCGTCTTACTGGAGCTGTGACCTAATAGTTCCTGAATATAACGAATGTCTGTACCACTTTCCAATAGATGCGTGGCATAGCTATGTCGAAGCCAATGAAGCGTTGGTTTTTGTTTGACTTTGGCTTTAGCTACCGCTTGGTTCATTACGTTTTCAAGACTTTTACCCGAATATGGTTTTCCTGAAGTCTGACCTTCAAACAAATACACACTCGGCTTCTCATACCGGTAATACTCCCGAAGTAATTCCAGAATTTTTTCGCTGATAGGTACCAAACGGTCTTTTTTTCCTTTGCCTTGATTCACTCTAAGCATTCCTCGGCTTGAGTCTATATCCTGTGGCTTCAAGTTCAAAAGCTCTGAGCGTCTCAGTCCACAGGCATAAATCAGACTTAGCATTGCTCGGTGTTTGATATTCTGATGTGCGAGTAGGATCGCTTTCACGTCTTCTTTGGATAATACATGTGGTAATAGCCTCGGGTTTTTTGGTCGTTCGATTTCTATCGGTTCTAACTTTCGTTTTAATCTATTTGAAAAATACAGTTTCACTGCGTTGATTACAAGTGATTGAAACGATGCTGAGTAGTTATTTTTAAGGATGTAGTCTTTATGGAAGTTTTCCAAGTCTGTATTATTGATTTCTGCTGGATTCTTGTTTCCCGTAAATCTCAAAAAAAGTCCCAAGCTATGTATATAGTTTCGAATGGTGGATTCGGAGTACCGTCTATTACGCATCCAATCGCTGAACTTCTCGATCTCTTCCGCTATTCCAGCATCCATCTCAGGTAGCGCTGCTTTTTTCTGATTGTTTATTTCTACTTTCTTAAATGCCGAATAGTCCAGCCAAGCTTTTCCCTTAAATAAGGCTAATAATTGGGAAGTCACTCCATCGGAATATGGGAGTGTCCATGCCTTTAATTTTGGCTGCCAATCTGCTCCTGGAATGGTCTTGACCAGTTCTTTGAGTTCCTCATCGAATGGAAATTCCAGTAGCACAAAAGGCTTCCTCTTAATTTCTCCATTTCGTAAAAAAATTGTTTTCATAGGCTTTCCCTAAAAAGTATGTTTAAGTTAAGCGAAAAGTAGATTAAATCAAACTTTTGTATTCTCCTCTAGAGCTTTCCACAGACCATTTATTCTCTTCCTAAATAATTCTGATAAACCTCTTCTAGCTTACTCTGCTATGCCGTGGTCTGTGTCATCACAGACCACTTGATCTACATACCACCAACTCACCTAACTCCTAAAAAATCTTCTGATAAACTTCCTCCAGCTTACTGACTGGCATCACTTCGATTTTGTATTTATTCAGATCTAAGCCTTTCACCGCGTATTTGGAAACTATGATTTTTTTGAAACCTAGTTTCTCAGCTTCTGCAATACGGTTTTCTATACGGTGAACTGCACGTATCTCTCCACCCAAACCCACTTCCCCTGCAAAACATATCTGCTCGGAAACTGGCGTGTCCTCATAGCTGGAAATCAGCGAGGCACAAACTGCCAAATCTAAGGCTGGATCATCTACACGAAGTCCTCCTGCCACATTCAAGAAAACATCTTGTTGACCAAGTTTCATCCCTCCACGCTTCTCCAAAACCGCTAACAACATATTCAATCGCTTAGCATCGTGTCCCGTGCTACTTCGCTGCGGAGTACCATACGTTGCCGGACTGACTAGTGATTGAATTTCGATCAGCAAAGGACGATTTCCTTCCATCATGGCCCCGATGGCGACGCCGTTCAATACTTCCTCTCGCTGAGTGAGGAGGATCTCTGAAGGATTAGCTACAGGACGAAGACCTTCTACCCGCATCTCGTAGATCCCCAGTTCGTGGGTAGATCCAAATCGGTTCTTGGAAGTTCGCAGGATTCTATAGCTCATATGCCGATCTCCTTCAAATTGCAAAACAGTATCCACCATGTGCTCCAGCACCTTCGGCCCGGCGATTGAACCGTCTTTGGTGATATGGCCGATCAGGAAAACTGGCGTTCCAGTTTCCTTGGCAAATTTCATCAGTTCGGCCGTGCATTCCCGCACCTGCGAAACAGAACCTGCGGCAGATTCTATAAATTGGCTAGTTAATGTCTGAATGGAATCTATCACGAGCAAATCAGGCTTAAGCGCTTCGATTTGCTGAAAAATCTGCTGGGTATTTGTCTCCGAAAGCACGTAGCATTCTGGATTCTTAGCAGCCATACGATCTGCACGCATCTTGATCTGCGCTTCACTTTCTTCCCCAGAAACGTAGAGGATTTTCTTGCCTACTAGGATCAAGGCAATCTGAAGCATTAGCGTGGACTTGCCTATTCCAGGTTCACCGCCTATAAGCACAAGAGAGCCTGGCACAATTCCTCCACCCAAAACTCGATCGAGTTCATCATCTCCGGTCACATATCGCGGTGACTCCTCATAGTTGACTTCGTGGATTTTCTTTGGGACGCTGGCTTTTTTGGTGGTGGAAGATTGGGGCTTCCAAGATCCTTTGCCGGATTCTTCCTTCTGCACTACTTCCTCCACATAGGTGTTCCATTCCCCGCAAGCAGGACATTTACCCAGCCACTTGGGACTTTGCGCGCCACAGTTTTGACAGAAGAAAGTGGTTTTTATTTTAGCCATTTGGAGGTACGATATACGATTTTTGATTTACGAGATGTTGGGGGACTTAGGAGATACTTTTAAAATTTATGAATTACGATTTGCGAGAGACAAAGTACTCCTATCATCTTCCTAGTCAGTTTATTCAAGAAATTTTAAATTTTTCAATTTCAATTCTACCAATTTCAAATGATGAACATCCAATGCCGAATGATGAAGTACTTACTACCTGCTACTTATGACTTACTACTAAAATTAATGCGCCTGCAGCCAATCCGTTCCCGTTCCTACTTCCACTTCTACCGGCACAGCCATTTTGATGGCGTTGGACATTAAGCCGGGAATATTTGCTTTTAAGATTTCGACCTCGTCTATATGCGCATCGAAGACCAATTCATCATGAACCTGCAGGATCATTTTGGACTTGAGGCCTTCTTTTTTCATCCACTTGTGCACATCGATCATCGCTACTTTAATCAGATCAGCAGCCGAACCTTGAATTGGCGCATTGATCGCATTTCGCTCGGCGAAGCCACGCATCGTAGCATTTCGGCTGTTGATATCTCGGAGATATCGGCGACGGCCGAGAATGGTTTCCACGTACTCATTAGCACGAGCTTTTTCGATGGCTCCGTCCATGTATTCTTTCACGGCTGGGAATTCATTGAAATAGGCATCGATAATCTCTTTTGCCTCTCCTCTAGGAATAGACAGTCTTTGCGAAAGTCCAAAAGCAGAAATACCGTAAATAATCCCAAAATTGGCGGTTTTGGCTTTTCTACGCATATCAGAGGTTACTTCATCTAGTGGCACTTGGAAGATCTTCGCAGCCGTAGTGGCGTGAATATCACGGCCATTATTGAATGCTTCGATCATAGATTCGTCACCTGAAAAAGCAGCCATGATACGCAACTCGATCTGTGAATAATCCGCTGCTAGCAATACGTAATTTTCATCCCTAGGAACAAATGCCTTACGGATCTCACGTCCTCTTTCGGTTCGAATAGGGATATTTTGAAGATTGGGATTGGTGGAAGATAGTCTACCTGTGGCTGCCACAAACTGGTTGTAGGTGGTGTGGATTTTCCCTGTTTTGGAATTGATCAGCGTAGGCAAAGCATCCACATAAGTTGACTTCAACTTCACCATTTGACGATAATCCAGAATGTTCTGGATAATCTCATGCTCGTTGGCCAATTTACTCAGCACTTCCTCACCCGTAGCATATTGCCCAGTTTTGGTTTTTTTGGCTTTAGGATCAAGTTGTAGCTTGTCGAAAAGTACTTCACCGAGTTGCTTTGGAGAGGCCAAATTGAAGCGAACACCGGCCATTTCATAGACCTTGTTCTCAATTTCCTTGCTCTCTTTTTCCAGTAAAATAGACATCTCCGCCAGGCTATCTGTATTGATACGAATTCCTTCAAATTCCATATCAGCCAGCACATTGATCAGTGGATTTTCCACTTCGTCAAACAGCTTTTCCAGTTTATTTTCTTTTAAAAGAGGATCAAATTCAGCCTTCAATCTAAGCGTAATATCAGCATCTTCAGAAGCATAAGCAGTCACTTCGTCTTCGTCCACATCACGCATACTTCCCTGATTCTTGCCTTTTTTCCCGATCAACTCAGTAATCGAAACAGGCTCATAATTCAGGTATTGCTTTGCAAGCCAATCCATAGAATGCTTGCCATCTGCATCGATCAGGTAATGAGCAAGCATGGTATCGTAAAGAAGGCCTTTGATCTCGATATTGTAATTTTTCAGGATGAGAATATCGTACTTAATATTCTGACCAATCTTTAGGATTGCTTCATTTTCAAATACTGGCTTGAGCAATTCAAGGATTGCTAAGGTCTCAATTCTATCTGCTGGGCAAGGAATGTAATATGCCTCACCAGTAATGTATGCGAATGAAATACCAACCAATTCGGCTTCCATAGCATTCACAGAAGTTGTTTCTGTATCGAAACAAATTTCTTTTTGAATCTCTAAAAATTCAACTAGTTCAAGGATTTCTGCTTTTCCTTTTACTTTATGATAATTCTGGATATTGCTGCGAATCGTATCTGGCGCTCTGACCTCAGCCACTGTTACAGATTCTTCTTCAAATTCTACTTCAGGAGAAAAAGAAGTTGTAGCAGCTGGAGCTTCGCCAAAAAGACCTAGTTGATCATTTTTCTGAACTGCTGCTTTTTTATCTGTCCCCTTAAAAACTCGGGACGCCAAGGTTCTAAATTCAAGTTCGGTGAAAATCGCTCGAACTTTTTCCTCATCAATTCCCTCGTATTTGAGGTCTTCCTTCACGTAGGTGATCGGCACGTCACACATGATGGTTGCGAGTTCTTTGGAGAGGATTCCCTGTGCAGCGAAGTTTTCCACATTCTCTTTTTGCTTGCCTTTGAGATCAGCGGTATTCTTTACCAATTCTTCTACTGTACCATAGATCTTGAGTAGTTTGACTGCCGTTTTTTGACCGATTCCAGGGATTCCAGGTATGTTATCCACAGCATCTCCCATCAGTCCCAAAATATCACGAACCTGATCTACATTGTCGATATCCCATTTGGCGCAAATCTCTTTTGGACCCATGATATCTACTCCATTTCCCATGAAAGAGGGTTTGTAAAGGAAAATATGATCATCAACCAGCTGACCATAATCTTTGTCGGGAGTCATCATATAAACTGTAAAATTCTCCTTCTCGGCCTGTTTAGCCAGTGTTCCTATCACATCATCAGCTTCATAGCCATCCAGTTCTAGAATAGGGATATTGAATGCTTTTACAATTTCTTTTACCCATGGAATAGCAATAGCAATATCCTCGGGTTGTTCTAGTCTGTTGGCTTTGTAAGCTTCAAATTGCTTATGTCTAAAAGTAGGAGCACTTGTGTCAAAAGCGACCCCAATATGGGTAGGTTTTTCCTTATCTACGATTTCGAGAAGGGTATTGGTAAACCCCAGCATCACTCCAGTATTTAGGCCTTTGGAGTTTATTCTAGGATTTTTGCTGAAGGCAAAATGTGCTCTATAAATAAGAGCCATGGCATCAAGTAAAAATAGCTTGCAGGGCTGTTTTTGGGTCATTTTCGGATGATTATAGGATAAAATAAAGGTCTTTTTTAGGCCGTGTAAGTTACAAATTTTCCGATAGAGCTAGCTCAAAAGGTTGTGTAATCCATAGCTACTAGACAGTCTTTGGCGGAAAATTTGATCTTATGGTAATACATACTATAAACAAATTCTTACATCCTAAACAATTACCTAATGAAAAAATTATTCGCAATTTTAGCATTATTCATCTCCACTCAGATGATCATGGCTGCGCCAGCTAATGAATCAAAATCCAAAAAAGGAGAAACAGAATTAACAGAAGCGCAAAAAGAGCGCTTATCTGAGATCGAGTTCAGAGTAGAAGAAATTAAATCGATGGACTTCGGTGATATGAGCAAGGAAGAAAGAAAAGATGTTCGTATGGAATTGAAAGAAATGAAAGATGAATCCAGAGCCTTGGGTAATGGAGTGTACATTTCTGTCGGTGCAATTATTATCATTTTGTTGATTTTGCTTTTAGTATCCTAAAGAAACCAACCACCAATCAATCACACGAAAAAGGCTGACAGATAATTGTCAGCCTTTTTTGTATTTGTATGTTTTTCAATTTGTGAGATCTACATCATGATCCGCAGTGATTATTGTTTTGAGATCTAATCTTATTCTTGATAGAGCAGCCCCAAAATTCTTTTTGGGTAAAGAAAACCTTCGATTAGCACTACATAGCTAGAACGTATTATTCAGGGTTTTCTGCTATATAATTTCTCACCTGAAGGCCTCTTAAAAAAACCAAAATCAGAGGAATGAGCCACAAAATTTCATTAAAAATCAATTGAAAAGCGGTTCGCTTATTCCAGCCCAAATCAGGCAGAAAACTTAGGGTAAACCAAATAGCCAATATTATTTTGCCAGTGATGCCTGCGATAATCAAGTATACCCAGCTGATGGGGTAGAATGAACTAAAAAATATCAGCAAGCCTACTACTATTCCAAAACCTCCATAATAGGCCATGGAGATGTCTGGACTGAATTCGTTGCCATTTGCAAGCCAACTAATAATAGAATTTCCCATCATTCTGTAGATAGCAGACCAAGCGATCGTGTACATTCCAGAAAGCATTAAAATTCCCCGGAAATGCATAGGAAATATAGGAAAAGAAGGACTTTGATCCATAAGGTTATTTATCTTGGGTAATGGATTTTCAACTTGAAAATCTTTTTACAATAATTATGTATGACTGCAATTCTACCAGTAAGCGATAAATGGATCATAGAACAAGGTTAACTCTACGATTTAGGCCACTTCGATCACCTGTTTTGCGATTGCTATCGGGATGTCTTTTAGCCTGAAAAGCAAAGAGTATATGGCTACTGGCATCATTGCGGATAATTAGATACAATTAATACAAAACTATTCAATGAAATCAAAAAATATAGTTCAATCGCGTGTTTTTATCCTAATTGGTGCAGCAGCTTGCCTAGCCTTAGGTTTTTCCTTTGGTGAAAAATATGGTGAAATCACTCCAGCAGCAATTGATGGAGGATCTGAATTGATCGGACTTAACTTCACTTCTGCCGAAAAAGATAGTATGATCGGCACACTCACTTCTCAGCGTATGAAGTATAAGGGACTGCGCGAATTTCAGGTTGATAATTCGGTAGCTCCATCGCTGATATTCAATCCTCTTCCCATTGGATTCACTCCAACTCAGATTCAGAAAGAGTTGGATTGGGGATTGCCTACTGAAGTAGCGTTGCCTGAGCAGGAGTCAGATATCGCATATATGCCTGTTCATCAGCTAGCAGTCTTGATCAAGAACAAAAAAATTAGCAGTGAGCGATTAACCAAAATCTATTTGGACAGAATCAAAACCTATTCAGATACGCTTCAATGTCTAATCTCGCTGATGGAGGATTCGGCTTTAGCAAAAGCTAAGGCAATGGATCGGGAGATTTCTCAAGGAAAATACCGAGGTCCATTGCACGGAATTCCCTATGGAATCAAAGATTTACTAGCAGTGAAGGGTACCAAAACAACTTGGGGAGCCATGCCTTACAAGGATCAGGAGATTGATCAAACAGCAACTGTAGTCACAAAATTAAATGACGCCGGAGGTGTTTTGGTAGGTAAATTTACTTTGGGAGCTTTAGCGATGGGAGATGTCTGGTTTGGTGGAGTGACCAAAAATCCTTGGAATTTGAAACAAGGATCCAGTGGATCTTCTGCTGGGTCAGCCTCTGCGGTCAGTGCAGGCTTAGTTCCGTTTGCTATCGGAACCGAAACTCTGGGATCTATAGTTTCCCCATCTACTAGAAACGGTGTGACAGGATTGCGTCCTACTTATGGTCGTGTAAGTAAGACTGGCGCTATGGCTTTGAGCTGGTCCATGGACAAAATTGGCCCCATTTCAAGGTCAGCTATTGATAATGGAATAGTACTTTCAGTGATCAATGGCGAGGATGTGATGGATAGAAGCACAATTGCAGCAGCATTTAATTATTCTAGCAAAACTGAGGTCAAGAAATTGAAAGTTGGCTATTTCAAATCATTTTTTGGAGGAGATCGAAACGGGGCAGAAAACGATGCTAAAGTGCTGGAATTATTGAAAAACCAAGGCTTCGAACTTCATCCCGTGGAGTTGAAGACTTCAGTAAATCCAAGTGCAATTGGACTTATGCTAATGGTGGAAGGTGCGGCTGCCTTCGATGAACTGACTCGACTCGGTTGGGATGATGAGCTGGTGGCACAGCACAAAAATGCCTGGCCAAATCTATTCCGAGCTGCGCGATTTATTCCAGCTGTGGAATATGTTCAGGCAGCTAGACAGAGAAGTATATTAATAGAGGAAATGCACGAACTGATGAAGGATTATGATGTGATTGTAACTCCAAGTTTTGGAGGTCCACAATTGCAAATTACCAATCTCACTGGTCATCCTGCGCTTTGCCTTCCAAATGGCTTTACAGATTCGGGGAACCCCACTTCTATTACGCTTCTGGCCAATCTTTTTGAAGAAGAAAAACTAGTGATGTTGGGAAATCTGATTCAGCAGAATAGTGATTGGCAAGCGAAAAGACCGCCGATGTTTGATAAATAACGAGTAGCTAGATCCTGGGTCAATAAGCGATATTTTACGCTGCAGAATTACTGTCGAAAACTCAAACTCCAAGGGAAAACTGGTCGAAATTTCGTGTTCCAAACTTTTGGAATTTGTATTTTTTGGGACAAAAAAAAGGCAAGAATTGAAGTTGATCTCCAGTTCTTACCTTTTTTTTCACTGTATGTATATCCGCAATTGCACCAGTAAAAGGCAAAATGCGGCTCTAAATATGGTAAACACTATAATTCCTGTACTTCGGTCATCCTTCCTAAAGAGCAAAGAAATAGAGATTACGGGCTTCGTTGCGGGTAATCACTTTTCAATATAACCCAGTTCTTACTGAACTATCGCTCCTTGGATTTTCATGTTATTTGGATCTAGAAACCAAATTTTCTGAGTCGTCTCAATAGAATAATGATCTATAAGATGTGTGGCATTATTCATATAAATCTCCGCCAAGGTAGTGGTGGAGTAGAACAGGTTGTCATCTGCAATCTTGATGGAAACTCTGCTTACTTGGTCTCCTGTATAGCTTACTTTGATATACTTTACTTTTCCTTTGGTGTCTGGCAGAAGCTCATGTGTTAATCTATCTTTTGAAGTAATCGTCTCATAGGATTGAATTGACGATGGGTTATTGATATCTGCTTCTGCAAAAGTGCTAAACTCCTGCTTCCAATCTAAGATCGAATAGGCTAACTCAACTTTTTGTTCTTCTCCTTGAATCCTAGAAATTTTTCTCACTTGCATGCCATCGACCTCTTGGATTTTTTCATTTATAAAGCCTTTAAGATCAAAATAAGGGCTTGTTTCAAGTGAATTGGAAGATTCTTGCGCACAGGAAAAAAGTCCAAGGACAACAAGGAAAAGAATTCCAAATGGTTTGAAATGCCTCATCAAGCCAATAGAATATTTCCAGTCATAATTTCTGGCTTCTCTACGCCCATAAGCAAGAGAATGGTTGGAGCCAAATCTCCTAATTTTCCCTCATTGATGGTCAGCTTATCATTTTTGTCCACCATAATGCAAGGCACCAAATTGGTGGTATGCGCAGTATTTGGTGAGCCGTCCGCATTGATCATCATGTCGCTATTGCCATGATCGGCAATGACAATGATGGTGTAATCATTGGCCAGAGCTGTGGTAATCACACTTTCTGCACAGTCATTTACTGCCTCACAAGCCTTCACTGCAGCATCGAAATCACCTGTGTGACCGACCATATCAGCATTTGCAAAGTTGAGGCAAATGAAATCAGCACTTTTCTTTTTCAATTCTCCATTGATTTTGGAGGCGATTTCATAAGCACTCATTTCAGGTTTTAGATCGTATGTTGCGACCTTTGGAGATGGACAAAGCAATCTACTTTCTCCGATAAATTCCTTTTCTCTTCCTCCGGAAAAGAAGAAGGTTACGTGTGGATATTTCTCTGTTTCGGCAATTCTGATTTGCTTTTTCCCAGCTTTTTCTAAGACTTCACCAAGTGTATTATTCAGGTTGTCTTTTTCGAAGAGGACTTGTACATCTTTGAACGTAGCATCATAGTTAGTGAATGTGACGTACTCTATATTCAACTTTTTCATGCTGAAATCTTCGTAATCGCGCTGCGTAAGTGCTTGAGAGATTTCTCTGCCACGATCCGTGCGGAAGTTGAAACAGATCAACAAATCACCATCTTCTATTTTTGCCAATGGCTTATTATCAGCTCCAGCATGGATGATTGGTCTGATAAATTCGTCTGTAACATTATTTTCATAAGATTTACGCATGGAAGCGATGATGTCTTTGGATTTCTCTCCCTCACCTTTCACCATTGCGTCGTAGGCAAGCTTCACCCGCTCCCATCGATTGTCGCGATCCATAGCGTAATATCTCCCTACCACTGATGCAATTTTGCCAGTAGAATTAGTCAAATGTGCTTTGAGATCTTCTAAGTAACCGATACCTCCCTTTGGATCAGTATCTCTTCCGTCCATGAAGGCATGAATAAAAACATCCTCCATTCCATTGAATTTTGCAGCGTCACAAAGCCCTTTCAAGTGCTCTATGTGTGAATGGACTCCACCATCTGAAAGTAATCCCATGAAATGGACTTTTTTTCCAGAGGCTTTGGCTTTAGCAAATGCATTTACCAAAACTGGATGCGTATTTAACTCCTTATTCTCTACGGCAAGGTTGATTTTTACCAGGTCTTGATAGACTACGCGACCTGCACCAATATTCATATGACCCACTTCTGAATTACCCATTTGGCCTTCTGGTAAGCCAACTGCTAAACCAGATGCTTCCAGTGTAGCATGAGGATATTTGGTATAAAGACTATCTATAAATGGGGTTTTTGCTTTATCAATCGCAGAAACTGAAGGATTTTTGGCTATTCCCCAGCCATCCAAGATCATTAAAAGTACTTTCTTATCCATTCGGCAAATATATTATATTATAAGGCAAAGTACTGTTGAATTCCTGATTAGACAAAACTTCATACAATGGATTTGATAAATTACCAGCTCAATGATATAATTCCTTTTTTGGCTTAGTATTTGCCCTGCAAGGGCAATGACCTCATTATTAAGTTTAATCGTATCACTATTTTTGTTTATTCAATCTCCTAATAAGGAAATTGCTAATACTGATTCAATTGATACGGTTATTTCTGCAATTGAAAATAGCTCCAGCGGAGACTTAGCAAAATACTTCGATTCCAGCATTTCTTTAAATGTAAACGGATTACAGGGAGATTATTCTAAAAATCAGGCAGAGCTTGTACTAAAAGATTTTTTTAAGAAAAACCCATCCATGGGATTTATCCTGGTTTTTCGAAGTGAAAATAACCCAAGCCTGAGCTCCTTTATTGGAGATTACCAGAGTGCTCAGGGTTTATTCAAAGTTTTTATAAAAGTATCTCAACAGGATGCAGACTTTAAGATATACAGTCTTGAGTTTGTGAAGGGCTAAGTCTGGTTTTTTTTTACCGCAAAGTTCGCGGAGTTTTACTCAGAGAGCGCAGTTTCCCTGTGAGAATTGAAATGTTCTGGAGAGCTGGTCGAACTATGATCACTGATGATTGAGTTTTTTTTTAGCCACAAAGCCAGCTATAAAGGCAAAAAGTAAGTAGCTATTCTTTCCTTGGTAATTGAATTTGAACATTGATTATCGAAACTTTCTCGTGCTTTCTATGAATCGTACCTATTTAAACAATTTTTTGTTTTTCTGAGAAATTTGCAGTTTAGGGACCTAGCGTGAGATCTGAATGTCTATTTTTGGGGATGAAGCCATCTTATCTTACTGATCAAGCAATTTCCACTTTTATCGCTGCAGCTTTTGCCGAAGATATCGGTCCGGGCGATTACTCTTCTCTTTCCTCCATCCCAAAAGGGAAAGTAGGTCAGGCCAAACTCCTGATCAAAGACGATGGTATTATTGCTGGGATAGAATTAGCGGAGAAAATTTTCAAGACGTTCGATTCAACTCTTGAGGTAGAACTTCTGGTAAAAGATGGGGATAGAGTTAACTATGGTGATATTGGCCTTATTGTGAAAGGTTCGTCTGCATCCATTCTATCCTCAGAGCGATTGGTGCTCAACTGTATGCAACGAATGTCTGGGATTGCTACGCTAACCAATAGACTTACTGAGAAAATACTTCATACCAAAGCCCGTCTGATGGATACTCGTAAGACTACGCCGAATTTTCGATTGATGGAAAAGTGGGCTGTACTGATAGGCGGAGGAGTAAATCACCGCTTTGCACTGTATGACATGGTGATGCTAAAGGATAATCATGTGGATTTTGCAGGTGGAATTCGAAAGGCTATCGAAGGATCTAGAGCCTATTTGTCAGAAAATAAACTAGATCTGAAAATTGAAATTGAAACCCGAAATCTGGATGAGATCAAACAAGTACTTGAAGTGGGCGGAGTAGATCAGATTATGTTGGACAACATGGATTACGATACGATGCGTGAAGCTGTGCGTAAGATCGGTGATGAGTATAAAACTGAAGCTTCGGGGGGAATCACAGAAGACACCTTGGTTGCTGTAGCGGAATGCGGTGTGGATTATATCTCCATGGGAGCTTTGACCCATTCTGTAAAAAGTTTGGATATCAGTTTGAAGGCATTTTAAATAAAAATAGCGGAACATTTGGCTCGGTTTCTGACTTACACTAATTGTAAACACTAACCAACTATGAGAAATACCCTTATACTATTTGTAGCCATTTTTGCATTTGGCTTAGCATCTTGCTCTTCCAAATCCTATCCAGATGTGAACTGGAACAATAAAAAATGGACAGTAGTAGAGATCTTGGGGGCACCGGTTCAGACATCTGGATCTGACCAAGATGCACATCTGATTTTTGACGCAAAAAAAGCCAGTTTTTCTGGTTCAGGTAGCTGTAATCGCATCTTTGGATCGTATGAGATCGGGAAGAAGAATTCCTTTAGTTTCGGAGAAGTGGGAGCTACCCGTATGGCTTGTCAGAACTTACCATTTGAAAACAAATTCCTAGAGGTACTTAAATCAGTGCGTTACTATCAAGTAAATGCTGGTGAGCTTTTGTTGAAAAACGGAAATAAGAAAATTGTGCTAAAGCTACAGTAGGTCTTAAATCCAATCCTTCCTCCTGAAAAATACTAACATCCCTACGATAGCTAATCCCATTCCCCCTATCACATAGAAATATCCATATTTCCAGTGCAGCTCGGGCATATTGTCGAAATTCATCCCATAGACTCCCGCCACAAAACTCAGTGGTATAAAGATGGTGGAGATGACCGTCAACACTTTCATGATATTATTCATGCGGTTGGAAAGGCTATTCATGTAGAGATCTAGCACGCCGGAAGACATGTCACGGAAAACCTCCATGGTCTCGATGACCTGGATGGTGTTTTCGTAGAGATCGCGAATGAATGGTCTTGTCTCAGGACTGATCTTGTCATCTGCGTATTTGTCAAAAGAGCCAATCACCTCACGAAGCGGATAGACAGTTCTCCGTAGATCCATCATTTCACGTCTTTGAAGATAGAGCGCACTTAGGGTTTCGCTACCTGGAGAAGTCATAGCTTGTGATTCCAAGTTCTCGATCCGTTCGCCCACATTTTCCATGACGATGAAGTAATTGTCTATTACCGCATCAAGCAGGGAATAGAGTAAATAATCAGCTTTTCTTTGACGTACGGTGCGCTTTGGGTCTGTCAAGCGACTACGTACAAAATTAAATACATCCCCCTTTTTCTCCTGAAACGTCAGTAAAATCCCATCCTTAAGTACAAAGCTAATCTGCTCATCATCTATGGGGGACTCGGGCGTAGGACATTGGATCATCTTCATGGCTGCAAAAAGATAGTCTTCGAATGCTTCCATTTTAGGCCTCTGATTTACATTCAAAATATCCTCAAGCGTAAGTTTATGAATCCCGAAAAGCACTCCTATTTTTTCAAGTATTGCAACATCATGTAAACCTATTATGTCAATCCAAAGAACTTTTTTCTTCAGCTTCAAATGCTCTCGTAGCTTATCCAGCTGAATAGTTTCCTCATAGAAATCAACTTCATCATAGGTGATCAGGTTAATCTCTACTTCATCGAGCTTTTTATCACCTGTAAAAACCAATGCTCCTGGAGGTAAGCCGATTTTATGAGTTGACTTTCTCTTCTTCTTTTTAGGTTTGAAAAGCTTCTGTACTGCTTTTAGGTTGGGAGTTTGAGGGCTCATAAGGTCTCAATAAAGTTATTTCGAATTAAGAAAGTCAATATTTCTATTTAACCCTACAAGTTTGGTGCGCTTTACTGCCGATTTTTTGAAAACCCGCCTGAAAGTTTCCTCGGTGATCTCTTTCCAATCGGATTTCGTCAATTCCTTCAACTCATCACTTGGTTGAAATCGAGGTTCTTGGTTGGGCTTGGAAAAACGATTCCATGGGCATACATCCTGGCAAATATCGCAGCCAAAAGCCCAGTTTTCCATCTTGCCTTTGAACACATCAGGAATCGCATCTTTCAATTCAATAGTCAGATAAGAGATGCAGCGGGAACCGTCAATCACGCCATTGCCAACTATCGCATCCGTGGGACATGCGTCAATGCAGGCAGTGCAGGTGCCACAGTAATCCTTTGCTAAAGGCGTATCTGGAGATACTTCCAAATCGATAATGAGTTCGGAGAGAAAGAAGAAACTCCCTTGCTTTCGATTTAGCAAAAGGCTGTTTTTACCAAGCCAGCCTAATCCTGCTTTTTGAGCCCATTGCCGTTCCATGACAGGAGCGGAATCTACAAAACTTCGCCCATCGATCTCTCCGATCTCATCTCGGAGTATTTCTAAAAATTCATTGAGTTTGTCCCGAATGACAAAGTGATAATCCTCACCGTAGGCGTATTTGGCGAGTTTGATAGCAGAACTTTCAGATTGTAGTTCTTCAGCTGGATAGTAATTATAAATCAGAGATACCACCGTTTTAGCTCCCTCCACGAGTTTTGTAGGATCGAGCCGCTTGTCAAAGTGATTGGCCAAATAGCCCATTTCACCGTTGTAATTTCGGTTGAGCCAATCTTCCAATTTCGGAGCCTCCTCTTCGAGAAATCCTGCTTTCGCTATTCCACAAAAGTCAAAGCCCAGCCGCTTGGCGGTGGATTTGATGATGGAGGCATTTTTCTCGGCGGAAGTCATGAGGTAAAGATAGGGGAGATATGTTTTCCTTAGAATATGATATTGAGAGATATGAGAAGGCTGTAAGATTTGTAAGTTGTGAGAGGTAAGTGGTAAAAAGTGCCTAGTAAAAATTTAAAGCCTGAAACCCTTCCTATTAGGGTTAGTAGAATAGAAATCTTTTACAGAAAATGCACGTATATTTAAGTCAAACACGTGTCACTTATGAAAACCAAACTCACCCTTACTGTAAGGAAAGAAATTGTAGAGAAAGCCAAGATGCAAGCTGCCAGCAGAGGTATTTCTCTTTCCAAGATGTTTGAAGAGATTTTTGAAAAGGAAAGTCCGGGTGTAGAAAAAACTTCGGAGCAGGTAGCAGCAGCTCGATTTTTAGAAAGATTAAAAGAGGAGACTCCTATCAAAGCCTTAGAAAAGTCAGACAAAGAACTTTTACGCGAACACCGCGATAAAAAATATGTATAGGATATTTTTGGACTCTAATGTAGCGCTTGATTTAGTGGCTAATCGAGAACCATTTGTTGAGGATTCTAAGCCATTTCTTTCTTTGGCCATTCAAGGTGAAGCTCAGCTTTTTATCTCTGAAGTTTCTCTAGGGGTACTAATTTATATGTCTTTTGATCGATATAAGGTGGATAACGCCAAAGAAAAATTGATTCAATATATTGGATTTTGCAAGGTGATTTCTGGTGGGAAGGAAGCATTTTTAAATTCTTTGAATTCCGGTTTCAAAGACAAAGAAGATGGTCTTCAGTATTTTACTGCTGTGGCAAATAAAATGGATTTCTTGATCACACGAGACAAAAAAGACTTCAAGTATGCCGAGGGCAAAATGCCTATTCTCACTCCTAATGAATTTTTCAAAGCTTAATAATCCGCACACTGATCATCTTTTTTGCCTTTTTGCTCCGTTTATTAAACTACCATACCCATCTTCTTGTTATGTCCCTGATTGGAGTGAAAAGGGTCTTTAAAATGTTGAATCGGAGCTTTTTAGCTTTTGCTTTATTATTACATGACTGAAATCAATCTCTAAAATCTTGCTTCTAGCATCTAAAACCTTAATAAATGAAAGGATTTCGATTTACTCAATTCGTACCCACTCAGGATCCTGAGAAGAATACGTTTGAGAATCTGCTGAATATATTTTTGCAACTCATCACCATGACTGGTGGAGATGTAGCGGAAGCGCTGAGTTGGCTCACCAATTTGGACAATCGCTACAACATGACCAATCCCAATTATGGAATTGGCGACTTTATCGACGATCTGAAAAGCAAAGGCTACCTCACAGAGGAAAACCAAAAAGGCGAATTTAAAATCACCGGGAAAGCGGAGCAGACCATTCGAAAGTCAGCTTTGGAGGAGATTTTCGGCAAACTTAAGCGTAGCAAATCTGGTCAACATAAAACCACGCATTCCGGGCAAGGCGACGAAAGAGGCACAGATCGTCGAGCCTATGAATTCGGAGATAATCTAGATCAGATAGCTTTGACTGATTCGCTCCGAAATGCACAAGCTAATCACGGTTTTTCGGGAGAATATCTGCTTACTGAAGGTGATTTGGAAGTATCAGAAAATGAATTCCGCTCCCAGACTTCTACCGTGCTGATGATTGATATTTCTCACTCCATGATCTTGTACGGTGAGGATAGAATCACTCCTGCAAAGAAAGTTGCCATGGCTTTGGCAGAACTCATCAAAACACGTTATCCAAAAGATACACTTGATATCATCGTATTTGGAAATGATGCCTGGCAGATTGAGATCAAGGATTTACCTTATCTCCAAGTTGGGCCATATCATACAAATACGGTTGCTGGACTTGAACTGGCGATGGATTTACTCCGAAAAAGGAAAAATCCAAATAAGCAGATTTTCATGATTACTGACGGCAAGCCAACCTGCTTGAAAGTAGGAATCAAGTATTATAAAAATGCTTTCGGGATAGATAGCAAGATCCTCAGTGAAACGTTAAAACTCGCTGCACAATGCCGAAAGCTGAAAATACCAGTGACAACTTTTATGATTGCTTCGGATCCTTATCTGAAAGAATTCGTGAAGGAGTTCACCAAAGTGAATAACGGGAATGCCTATTACAGTAGCCTGAAAGGGCTTGGCGACCTGATATTTGAAGATTATAAACGCAATAGAACGAAACGCTTGTAAGTACTATGAACTACCAAAAACTGACACCAAAAGAACTCACCCAAATAAAAACTTTCGGCCAACTCAAAGCTGCAGGATACGAATCCAAATCCATTAAAGAAGAACTTCGCGACAATTTGATCACTAAGATCAAGAATAAAGAGAACGTTTTCGAAGGAATCTGGGGATACGAGGACACCGTGATTCCTGACATTGAGCGAGCGATTCTTTCCAGACATAATATCAATTTGTTGGGTTTGAGAGGACAGGCGAAAACAAGAATTGCCAGAATGATGACTCAGCTTCTTGATGAGTATGTTCCAGTAGTTTTAGGAGCCGAATTGAATGACGATCCTTTCAAGCCTTTAACTTCTTTTGCAAAAGACCTGATCGAGGAGAAAGGTGATAACACACCTATAGGATGGTGGCATCGGGACGATCGCTATACAGAGAAGTTGGCGACGCCGGATGTATCTGTAGCCGATTTGATAGGTGATGTGGATCCTATCAAGGCCGCCACGATGAAGTTGAGTTATAATGACGAGCGCGTGATTCACTACGGTTTGGTACCGAGATCTCATCGTTCCATTTTTGTGATTAATGAATTGCCGGATTTGCAGGCTAGAATTCAGGTTGCCTTATTCAATATTTTGCAGGAAGGCGATATACAGATTCGTGGTTTTAAATTGAGACTGCCGCTAGATATTCAGTTTGTCTTTACAGCAAATCCAGAGGATTACACCAATCGTGGAAGTATCGTAACTCCGCTGAAGGATAGAATTGAAAGTCAGATCATCACCCACTATCCAAAATCCATCGAGATCGGTAGAAGAATTACAGCTCAGGAAGCCAATCTAAAAGGTAAACCTGTAGATAATATCTATGTGCCTGAATTGATGAAGGACTTGATCGAGCAGATTGCTATCGAGGCAAGAAGTTCTGAGTTTGTGGATGAGAAAAGCGGTGTTTCGGCGAGATTGACGATTTCAGCTTATGAGAATTTGATCTCAGCAGCTGAGCGCCGAATGTATATGAATGGGGAAAGCAATACTATTGTTCGGATTGCTGATTTGATTGGTGTGATCCCGGCCATCACCGGAAAAGTTGAATTGGTTTATGAAGGTGAGCAAGAAGGCGCGGGATTGGTTGCGTACAATTTAATTGGAAAAGCGATTCGTACCCAGTTTGAAAATTATTTCCCATCTCCTGAGCAGAAGAAAAAGTCAAAAGAAGGCAATCCTTATGTGCTTCCTTTGGCATGGTTTGGAGAAGGAAATGAGTTAGATATTTTAGCCTCTCAGTCGGATAAAGATTATAATTCTGTACTTCATTCTGTGCCCGGATTAGAAGATGTGGTAACGCAACTTGTGAAGGAAATGCCAGAGAAAGAGAAGGAATTCTTCATGGAATTTGCTCTTCACGGCTTGGCAGAATTTTCTCAGCTTAGCAAAAAAGTGCTGGATACAGGCTTGCAGTTCAAAGACTTGTTCAGCTCCATGTTCGATATGGGACCTGGTGATGCCGATGATTTCGAAGAGGAGGACTTATAGATAGTTAATAATTAAAGAGACGCGGAGGCATAAGGTTTAGTCATATGAACTTATAGCTCTCTGCGTTTTTTTATTTCAAGTGCACCAAAATCAAGGCTATTAATGCAGGTAAGCCTTGAATCCATAAGATTTTTTTGCTTGCAGTGACCGCGCCGTAAATACCTGCGACTAATACACAGCTAAGAAAAAATATAGCTATATAATCTGCCCACAAGGGATCTGAGATTAGCAACGACCACCCTAATCCAGCCACCAAAAAACCATTGTACAATCCTTGATTTGCAGCAAGAGCTTTTGTGTGTGGAAAAACATCTGCCGGAATTTGCTTAAACGTCTTTCTTCCAATCGTATTCCAAGCGAACATCTCGAAGTAAAGAAAGTAGAGATGAAGTGCGGCAATAGCAGCAATCATTATATCGGCTAGGAGTTGCATCATGTTTTTTATTTGAAATTAGCGAAAATGGTTAAGAACGCATGCTTAGACTTTATTGATAAGAGGGTATCTAAGTGGTAGATAGGCTTCAATAAAATCACATTTTAATGAGTTGCCGTTTTCATTCAGATAACCATTAATATAATTCCCTGAGTATTATGAAGTATTATAAAACAGAAATTATCATCCAATTAAATTCACTACTTTCGCGACTGAAATAGTTCTTAACTTTATTTCTTTATCAACCGGAAGAGGTTTTACTTAGCTGTAGATTAATAGGGAATCGTGTGAAAATCACGAACTGTCGCGCAACTGTAAGTAACATACCAAAGACGATCATCCTCGCATGTCCACTGTCGCCCATACCACGGAGACGGGAAGGACGATGAACGTCGTTACAAGTCAGGAGACCTGCCTATTCCGACCTGCCTGCCGTCAGGCAGAGTTGACAATGCTTTCGCGAATGAAGCTTTTAGTCAAGTTTGATACGTTTTCTTAGCTTGCTTTCATCTGTGCCTCTCGGCTCAGTTATGAGAATCTATGTGCGTATTTCACTTTTCCAACTGACTTATTCGCGTGCATAGTGAAATGTTGCTATAGAGCTTTTAACTAATTATTTATCATTTAAAGTTAAAAGAGATGCAAACGCATAATCTTGGCTATCCGCGAATTGGTAGCCACCGCGAACTTAAGAAGGTCTGCGAACAGTATTGGTCAGGGAGAATTACACTTTCAGAACTGGTCACCGCAGGAGCAAACATCAGAAAAGAAAATTGGAAGCTTCAAAAAACTGCTGGAATTGATCTGATTCCTTCCAATGACTTTTCGTTTTATGATCAAGTGTTGGATATGTCGCTTATGGTTGGTGCAATTCCCGAGCGCTATCATGAAGTGATCCTACAAAAAGGGCGAAATGAACTGGATCTTTACTTCGCTATGGCGCGTGGGTATCAGCAGCATGGCCTCGATATCACAGCAATGGAAATGACCAAATGGTTTGATACAAACTACCATTACATCGTCCCAGAATTCAAGAAAGATCAGAATTTTAAGATGTTTTCGACCAAAGTAATTCAAGAATTTATGGAGGCAAAGCAAGCTGGGATTCTTACTAAACCAGTGCTTATAGGTCCAGTTTCCTACTTGCTTTTGGGCAAAGAGAAAGAGGAAGGATTTGAGCGCATAGATTTGATTCAAAATTTACTTCCCGTTTATCTTGAAATTCTTAAACAACTAGAGGCATTAAATGCAGAATACGTGCAGTTTGATGAGCCTTTTTTAGCGATGGATCTTTCAGAAAAGGAACTGAAAGCTTTTACCTACGTCTATGGCGAAATCAAAAAAGCTTTCCCGTCTGTTAAGATTATACTGGCTAATTATTTTGATTGTTTCGGTGAAAATCTGGTAACTGTGCTTTCCCTTCCTGTGCATATTCTTCATCTTGATCTGGTGAGATGCCCTTCACAGCTGGATGATATCCTGGATTCGGGAAAATTAAAAGTTGATACCAAGCTCTCTTTGGGAGTGGTAGATGGAAGAAATATCTGGAAAAATGACTTTGATCAGTCACTTGCATTGATCCAAAAGGCGAAAGATGCACTGGGAGAAGAACGTATTTTGATCGCACCATCCTGTTCTTTAATTCACTCTCCTTGTGATTTGGATTTGGAACAAAACACGGAATCGCTTCCTTCAGAGGTGAAGCAATGGTTGGCTTTTGCGAAGCAAAAAATCGAGGAAGTCGTTGTTCTCAGAAAATTGATTGAAAAAGACACTTCTGTTGATATTTTGAAAATTTTGGAACACAATCAACAAGCAGGGAGAAATCGGAAAACCTCATCTTTGATTCACGATGGACGAGTGAAAAATAGGGTAGTCAGTATTGCTCTAGGTGATGATCAGCGTAAAAGCAGCTTTAATGTTCGTCAATCCAAGCAAAAATTAGCTTTAAACCTCCCACTTTTTCCCACAACGACTATTGGTTCTTTTCCTCAGACTACCGAAGTGAGATCTTGGCGAGCGAGATTCAAAAAAGGAGATTTGACCAAAGAAGCCTATGAAAAGCTGTTGGAAGATGAAACGAAAGAATCAATCCTTTGGCAGGAAGATATCGGCATGGATGTGCTCGTGCACGGGGAGTTTGAGCGAAATGACATGGTCGAGTACTTTGGAGAGCAATTGGCAGGTTTTGCATTCACGAAGTTTGGATGGGTGCAGAGTTATGGAAGTAGATGCGTGAAGCCTCCAATTATCTATGGAGATGTACATCGACCTGAGCCGATGACTGTGCGTTGGTCGGCGTTTGCCCAATCACTTACTGAAAAACCTGTTAAAGGAATGCTCACAGGTCCTGTGACGATTTTGCAGTGGAGTTTTGTGCGCAATGATCAGCCGAGATCTCAGACCTGTACTCAGATAGCTTTGGCGATTCGTGATGAGGTGGTTGATTTGGAAGAGGCTGGAATTAGTGTAATTCAGATAGATGAACCAGCGATCCGCGAGGGACTTCCACTTCGCAAAGCTGATTGGCAGAATTACCTGGATTGGGCTGTTCGGGCATTTAGAATTTCCGCCAGCGGCGTGAAAGATGAAACGCAGATTCACACACATATGTGCTATTCGGAGTTTAACGATATCATCCAAAACATCGCAGACATGGATGCAGATGTGATTACGATCGAGTGTTCCAGATCTCAAATGGAATTGTTGGATGCCTTTTCAGAGTTCAACTATCCCAACGAAATCGGACCTGGAGTTTATGATATCCATTCTCCAAGAGTTCCTTCAAAGGAAGAGATGGTGCAGTTAATGGACAAAGCCAAGGCGGTTATCCCTGCGGGGAATCTTTGGGTGAATCCTGATTGTGGCTTGAAAACCCGTCATTGGGAGGAAACCAGAAAGGCCTTAATTGAAATGGTGGCTGCTGCGAAAGATCTGCGAGAAGCAGTATCTGAGCCTGTGAGCTAAAAAAATATGCCTGGCGGGGTTAAAATCCGCTGGGCGTTTTTTTCTAAGCGAAATAATAACAGCAGAGATCACGGAGGTTTCGCAGAGAACGTAAGTTAACAATTGGGTTACTTATGTCTTCGATCTTCTGGCTTATGAATCAAATCTCCTCAATAACAGACTCACCTTTAGACCGATCTCCAGAGGTCCATTGCCAAGTTTCGTAAAGGCGGATTTTGCCATTTGCAAGAACTTCAGGCTTTGATTGGCATATTCCGCTCATCAGCTCTCCTTGCGAATTCACCTGATGATAACGCATATCGATGTTTCCTATATCGTCTACCAATCCTATCAACTGTCCCCGGACTATTTTGCCGCCGGAATACTCGCATGTTAGGATATTGCCATGTTGAATGTAATGGAAAACAGTTTCTGAAGAAGTCTCTCCATTTGCGGTATTGCTTACAGGCCTAAAGGACTTGTTGTTGTAATTCATAGCTGAGAGTTTTTGGTTTTCATTAAATATTCTAACCAGGCAAACAAAGTTAATATCTATTGGAAATATTCTCACCTAACACCGGACACCTAGCCAATTGAGCAAAGCGATTAGGTAAAGTTGTAAAGGTGAAATCACCATTTGAGATCTCCTCTTTTCA
The DNA here is from genome assembly GCF_002150505.1 of Algoriphagus ratkowskyi. Lineage (GTDB taxonomy): Bacteria > Bacteroidota > Bacteroidia > Cytophagales > Cyclobacteriaceae > Algoriphagus > Algoriphagus ratkowskyi. The sequence goes on along the minus strand of NZ_MSSV01000003.1, from coordinate 382,564 downwards.
CTATAATTAAGTCCATTTGTCAGAATCCATGGCTTTCCAATAAATCCTTACCAGTATCTTGTGAATTCAAATCCCAAATTTTGACTTGCGTATGAGATCTCTACTTATTAGTTATTGCCTTCTTTTTAATTTGAGTGCCCAAGCTCAGATGTTTCCACATGGAGAGAAATTCACCAGACAGGATACCCTTCGAGGCACGATAACTCCAGAGCGCGTTTGGTGGGACTTGCAGTATTATCATTTGGAAGTGAAAGTAGATCCAGAAACAAAATCACTTTCGGGAAAAAATACTGTCAAGTATAAAGTTCTAGATGCTCAAAACCGCATGCAAATAGACTTGCAAGCTCCTATGCGACTCACCAAAGCTGAGCAAGATGGGATTGAATTGGAAATCGAGCATGAAGGAAATGCACATTTTATAACGCTTAAATCTGAGCAACCACTAGGAAAAGAAAAGGAGCTAAGCCTAGCCTTCTCTGGCACCCCAGTAGAAGCAGTTCGACCTCCTTGGGATGGGGGCTTGACCTGGAAACAGGATAGTAATGGTCTGCCGTTTATTGCAAACTCCAATCAAGGATTAGGTGCAAGTATCTGGTGGCCAAATAAGGATCACATGTATGATGAGCCCGATCAAGGTGTTCTCATCAGCGTGACTGTACCGGAAAACTTGATGGATGTTTCCAACGGAAGGCTGATCAAAACAGATCATGACAAGTCCGCAAAGACCAAAACCTACCACTGGGAAGTAAAAAATCCGATCAACAATTACGGTGTCAATATCAACGTGGGAGACTACGTTCACTTTGGGGAGAAATACAAAGGTGAAAAGGGTGAGCTGGACATGGATTATTATGTGCTTCGCGAAAACCTATCCAAAGCCAAAAAGCAGTTTAAAGATGCTCCTCGACTGATGGAAGCGTTTGAGCATTGGTTTGGACCCTACCCATTTTATGAAGACAGCTATAAATTAGTAGAAGCACCCTATCTGGGAATGGAGCATCAAAGCTCAGTGACTTATGGGAATGAGTACAAAAATGGGTATTTGGGAAGAGATCTAAGTGGCTCTGGCTGGGGCTTGAAATTTGATTTTATCATCATTCACGAGTCAGGTCATGAATGGTTTGCGAATAATATCACCTACCGGGATATCGCAGATATGTGGATACATGAAGGGTTCACCTCTTATTCAGAAAATCTTTTTTTGGATTATTTCTATGGTAAGGAAGCTGGATCAGCCTATACGCTCGGTTTGAGAAAAGGAATTGCGAATACTGATCCAATAATTGGTACCTATGGTGTCAATCAGGAAGGCTCCGGGGACATGTACAATAAGGGACATAACATGCTGCACATGATCCGCCAAATTGTAAATGACGATGAGAAATGGAGATCGATCTTGAGAGGGTTAAATTCTGAGTTTTACCATAAAACTGTAACCACTCGCCAGATAGAGAATTACATTTCACAGAAAGCTGGCATTGATTTGAAGCCTGTTTTTGATCAATTCTTACGAGACATCCGCATTCCGATTTTCAGTTACTTCTTACAGGATGGTAAGTTGAATTATCGCTGGGAAAATGTAATAATGGGCTTTAATATGCCTGTGAAAATCTATGTGGATGGCAAGGAAATGCATATATCTCCAACTCAACAATGGCAAGCCGTAGAAAACATACAGAAAAACGCTAAAGTCACGGTTGACAAAGATTACTATGTAGGGACGATGAATGTCCTAGGGAATTGAGTTCCTAGCCAGTATTTACTATTCCTTGATTTTATAGATTTTCCCCTCCGTTTTACACATGATATAGATATTATTCTGTGCATCCTTACCGAATTTCAAATCCACTCTATCATTTTTCACTACCTCTCTAAGCGTCATTATATTTCCTTCGAACATCACTCCCCAGCTTTGAACCTGCATGTTGCCCAAGTCTTTTAAGTCTGAGAAAAATAATCTACCTGACAGAATATCGCCAAAAATGAATTTGCCTTTCAATTCACCATAAGGCATTTCATAACCTGCGAAAATCGCTGCTAGCTCATCGTGGTCTAGCTGGATTTCTGGATAGGTGATTCCTAGATTTTCATCACCTGTCTGCAATTCAAAAACATCTCTGAAGTTGCCATGTGGATTAATGATAAAGCGTCCTTCTCGAATCGGCCAGCCATAGAACTTGCCTGGCTCTATTTTATTTAATTCTTCTACAGAGTGCTGTCCGATATCGGTAGCAAACATATTCCCAGCTCTGTCCCAGAAGATTCTATTCGGATTTCGGAAACCATAGGCATAAACTTCTCCAGCTTTTCCATTGACTCCTGCAAAAGGATTGCTTGTTGGAATCCCATACTTCCCATTAGGACTATTTGTCCCTTTAGGATCAATTCTCAGAATGCTGCTATAAATTTTAGCTCCTTTGCTATCTGATAAATAGGCCGCCCGTTTTTCAGTAAGTCCGCCATCTCCGAAACCTATATACAGCAAACCATAGTCCTCATCACCTTTTGTCGCATGCGGATTAAAAGTCAATTCCTGCATACCGTGAGCTTGAGAGGGTATATCTATTCTAAGCAATTCCTTTTCGCTTCCAGCAAAAACGGGTGCATTAGGGTTATTTGCCTTCCATTCTGTTACTACCCATTGCATAAAAACTGGGATGGTATCAGAATAACCATAATCTGCAGATTGTGAACCTCCAGGCTCTGTATGTGATGTAAAGAAGGTGCCATTTTGATCAAATTCAGGATGAAAAGTAAAGCTAGCCAAGCCAGTTGCCCATCCTGGCTTACTTACCAAATCTGGCTTAAGCTCAGTGATAGGGAGGTATAGATTCGGATTCCCATTGATTAGCTCATATAAGCCAACGCGTTGATCATTTATAAATAAACGGCCAGAATTTCTTTCAGCCTCCATTTTGGTCATTTTAGCCATTGGGGCCTTTGAGTCAGAAGCTGGGAGCTGCGCAAAAAATTCAATTTCCAAATATATGCCCGAATCAGCAATGCTATCAGGAATAGGATCTTTCAAGCCCACCAATACAATCGTATCTGGTAGCGTTTCAAATGTGTGGAGATAACTTAAAACGTCATCTAATTCTTGCTCAGAAAGTCCAGCAAACGAAGGCATATGCGTTTTATACTTTTCTACCAAACTAACTGCTCGAGGATCTCCTGAAGCGATAACTTTCGATGGGTCTTTAATGAAATTTTTGATCCAGTTAGTTTCTACGTTGTGCGTGACACCGCTCAGATTGGGGCCTATACCATGCTGATCAAAGCTATGGCATGTACTACAACTTGCTTCAAAAAGTGATTTTCCTAACTGAATTTGTTCGCTGTTCGTACTGATTTCCGCTCCAATTTCATTTTGTTTGGTACAGGAAAAAAAAGAAAGTGCAACTAAAAGAACTGGAAGTAACGATTTATTCATAGGTGCTAAGTTGCGGGTTTTGCTAATTAGCACCAAACAAAATATTTATTTTGATTGATCTGTCCTGCAATGTCTTTTGGTAAATACTTATTCTGCAGAATAAGAAAATATTTTTGACTGTTTAGCTATCTAAAATAATTCTAAAAGTAGCTCCCTCTCCTAGTTTGCTTTCTACATCTATAGTTCCACCCAGACTCTTCACATGGTTGTAAACCAAATAAAGGCCTATTCCTTGACTGTCTTTATGAGTATGGAATGTTTGCTGAAAACCAAAGATTTTATCTTTCATTTCATCCAAATCAAATCCGAGTCCATTATCTGTAAAGATAAGATGGGTCTTATGGGACACAATTTTTGAAGTGATTGTGATGACGGGTTTTTTCTCCGGCTTTCTATATTTGATGGAGTTGGTAATAAGATTGAGGAATATACTTTCTAAATAGGTTGCATTTGAAGTGATTTTTGGTAATTCTACAAAGTCACCAATGACAATTGCATCGGCATTTTTAATAATAGCACCGATGGATTTGGTTACTTTTTTGGTCACTTTTTTAAGATCCACTTCGTGAGTAGGAATGTAAAGAGATTGTTTTTCTCTAAGCTCCTTAGAATAGATATTAAGTTTTTCTCTTAAATCTTCACAGCACATCTTGAAGACTTCCATTAATTCTAGGGTCTCAGGATCCGTTATTGTTGAATAATTTATCAGTTCATAAATAGAAAGTAGATTATTGACAGGAGACCTGAGGTCGTGAGAAGTCATGTGCCCTATATGTCGTAGGTCTTTGTTTAGTTCGGTTAGGTTAGTAAGAAGTACGTTTCTATCTGCCTCAAGCTCTTTTTTTTGTGTGATAACCTTTGCGATAGCAAAGACTAATTTGTCATTTTCAACGGGTTGTGATGTCCAAGAAAGCCATACTATTTCTCCAGATTTGGAGACATATCTGTTTTCGAAATCAGTTAGAGTTTTGGCTCTGAGTAATTCATCTCTTACACTTGCTGTTGCTTCTTTATCTTCATGGTAGATGAAGTGAGAAATAGGGTTGGAATACAATTCTTCATAAGAATAACCTAATACTTCTACTACAGCAGGGTTTACTTTTTTGAAATAACCATCAAAGCCAGCTATACAAACTAAGTCTGGAGTTAGTTTAAAAAAAACATCGTATTGTGAAAACTCGGAATTCATTTTGATTGGATATGCTGAGGTAGATATACACTACATTAAGTGTGGATAGCCTTTAAGGTTAAGAAAGTAAAAGAATAATGTTTAGAACATAAAATAAAAGGCTACCATTTTTATTGGTAGCCTATGGATTGTTTTAGTCTTCTATTGTGAAAGTTTCATCTTCCAAATAATTCGGGTACATTTTACGATGTAACTTTTTTACCTCTGAGAGCAAAGATTCACGAAACTCATGGACATGAAGTCCGTTCACTGCTGCCATAAAAACCGGAGGAATTCCAGTTTTCTTTTGATATGCATCAGCTAAAGATTCGAAGTCGAGATAATTAGCTTCTTCAAGTTCTAGCTCGGTCATTTTCATGCTTTCAGCTTCAGAAGGCATAGTTTCTACCAAGTCTATTTTGTTGAAGACGAGTAAGATTGGCTTGTCTCCAGCTTTGATTTCGTTCAAGGTCTCGGTGACTACAGCTATATGATCTTCGAAGTGAGCATGCGAAATATCAACAACATGAACAAGCAGATCTGCCTCGCGAATCTCATCTAGTGTAGATTTAAACGCTGCAATAAGGTGAGTCGGAAGCTTTCGAATGAAACCTACCGTATCAGAAAGTAAGAATGGTACATTTTCTAGCACGACTTTTCGGACGGTAGAGTCTACTGTTGCAAAAAGCTTATTCTCCGCCAAAATATTTGTTTTAGTAATCAGGTTCATCAGTGTGCTTTTGCCCACATTCGTATAACCTACTACAGCAACACGGACGATTCCTTCTCTACCTTTCCGCTGGGTTTCACTCTGTTTTTCGATCTCCCGAAGCTTCTCTTTAAGAAGAGTGATTCGAGCTCTAATATCTCGCTTATCTGTTTCTATTTCCTTTTCACCGGCTCCACCACGGGTAGTTGTGCCACCACGCTGCCGCTCCAAGTGAGTCCATAGATTAGTCAGTCGCGGAAGTAAATATTGGAATCTGGCAAGCTCTACCTGAGTTTTTGCTTGGGCAGTTTGTGCTCTTTGTAAGAAAATATCTAGTATAAGCAGCGATCTATCGTAAATGGTTACATTCAATTCATTCTCCAAGTTTCTCATTTGAGATGGAGAAAGATCATCGTCGAAGATGACAATATCCACTTCAAAATGCTTGATATACGCCTGAATCTCGATTAGTTTTCCTGAGCCCACGAAAGTTTTTATATCTGGCTTTTCCATTTTCTGGGTAAAGCGATGCACAGTCTTAGCGCCCAAAGTCTCTGTCAGAAATGCGAGTTCATCTAGATATTCTTCTGTCTGCTGATCAGTTTGGTACTGACGAACTACACTTACTAAAATGGCAGTTTTTTCCTTTACAGCTGTTTCGTGAAGTTTTGAAAGTTTGCGGGTATGTTTACTCATAAAGATTTTATGCTAAGTCAAAACAATGCAAAAAGTTAAAATTTAGTTTCCTATTTACTTAGAAATGCTAGTTTACTACATAGTTTTTTTCAAATTGTGGGCTAGCATACCTTAAAGTTCTTCATATTTCCTTAGAATTGATTAGGATAGTGTTTTGAGGCGTGGTTATTTTGTCCTTTAAAGCTTAACTCTATATACGCCATGGCTCAAATTATAAAAGCACCTCTAATTGGTGTTTTAGAGATATTTCCAAGAATTTTTGAAGATCAAAGAGGATATTTCTTTGAATCTTATCGGGAGGATTGGTTACAATCTGAAGGTGTTACTCATGGATGGGTCCAAGACAATCAGAGTTACTCTCAGAAACGGACTGTCCGTGGATTGCATTTCCAGAAGGGTGAATTTGCTCAGGCAAAATTGGTTCGAGTGATACAGGGGAGAGTATTGGATGTAGTGGTAGATTTGAGGAGAGACTCACCGACCTTTGGGGAAATTTATTCTACAATTCTTGATGCCCAAAGAAATAACTTGATGTACGTTCCTACGGGATTTGCACATGGATTTTCTGTATTGGAAGATTCAGTTTTTGCCTATAAATGCTCTAATTATTATCATAAAGAAAGTGAAGGTGGAATTCTTTGGAATGATCCAGCATTAGCTATAGACTGGCAGATAGATGAGCCAATTACTTCTGAGAAAGATGCCGTTTGGCCTACATTGGAAGAATTTCGTAGTAGTGAAGGAGGATTATAATGGGATTTTTGGATCTGTTTAAGAAAAAACCGGAAGTATATGAAGACCTTGACCTTAGTTGGTTAGAGGTGGATATGCATTCACACTTGATCCCAGGGATCGACGACGGATCCAGTACTATGGAAGAGTCCCTTCTTCTGGTGAAGAGACTTTCTGATTATGGCTTGCGAAAAATTATTACTACTCCGCACATCATGTCGGAGTATTATCGTAACACACCTGAAATCATAAAGATGGGGCTTGAAGATCTTCGCCGAGCCGTCAAAAAAGAAGAGATTCCGATAGAAATTGAGGCCGCGGCGGAGTATTACATGGATGAAATTTTCTTAGATAAAATTAAAAATGGCGAAGAAGTACTCACTTTCGGTGATAACTACATCTTGGTAGAGACAAGTTTTATCAATAAGCCACAGATGCTTTTGGAGACTATTTTCCAATTGGAAATGGCTGGATATAAACCGATTTTGGCACATCCTGAGCGCTATCAATACCTCATTTCCGATAAGGGATTGCTTCAGGATCTGACAGACAGAAATATGCTGTTTCAACTAAACTTATTATCCCTAACTGGCTTCTATTCCAAGCCTATTAAGGATTTTGGAGAAATGCTAGTGGAAAAAGGTTTAGTTAGATTTTTTGGCACTGACTGTCACAATCCACGTTATTTAGATATGATGGAGACTTTGCCCAAGTCAAAATTGTTCAGTAAAATCAAACAACTAGATCTTCTCAATTCTTCTCTTTAAGTCTCGGAGTAAGCCAATGAATATTCTCATTACAGGGATTACAGGATTATTTGGAAGCTATCTGGCTAAAGAATTTGCTTCACTTGGCGAGATTCATGGTTTTCGGAGAACAAATTCATCGCTGCGATTGCTGGCAGGAAATGCTTTTCCTATTACTTGGTATGAAGGCGAGCTTTCTGACATGGAATCCTTGGAAAACGCCTTGGAAGATATTGATTTAGTGATTCATGCAGCTGGCAAAGTTTCTTTTGCGGCAAGTGAAAAGGATAGTTTGCACCGTGATAATGTGGAGGGCACGACAAATCTAGTAAATGCGATGCTGAATACAGGGGTGAAAAAACTCGTGCATATCAGTTCTGTATCTGCGATAGGAAGAAGCCCTGAGTTGACACAGCTCGATGAGAATTTCAAATGGACGGAATCACCCTTGAATACTGACTATGGCATTTCTAAATATTTAGCCGAACTAGAAGCATGGAGAGGAGAACAGGAAGGCTTGGATTTGATCGTGGTGAATCCATCAATTCTATTGGGTAAAGTCGATGATGATCGAAGTTCTACGGACATTTATCACTATGTGATTGAAGAAAATTCCTATTATCCTAAAGGCGATCTGAATTACATTGACGTACGTGATGCGGCTAAGCAGGTCAGAGAATTGGTAGAAAAAGAAGCCTGGGGAGAACGTTTTATTTTGAACAATGAGAGCATTTCTTACAAGGAATTCTTTGAGAAAATGGCAGTCTCCTTTGGGAAGAAAGCGCCTTCAAAAGCAGTTAGCCCAATTATGTTGAAAACAGTAGTGTTTTTGAATACGATTTTGAGAAAATTAGGATTGAGCAAAAACCCTCTGAATACTAAAACTGCGATGATTTCACAGCAAAAAGTGTATTTCGATAATTCCAAAGTCAACAAATTGCTAAATAGTAGTTATCATAGCTTAGAGGAAACCTTAGACTGGTCAAAGTAAACTTATTTTTGATCTCAATCGTTTCTTCACCAAGTCCCCAGATCAGAGATAATTATGTTCTCTGAATGAGGAAAAAATTTTAACAAATCGAGATTTTGAGAGACCAATTTTATTGGTAACTTAAATTAACCATAACGTATCCTAATGACCGGAGATCACGATCACGATTGGGAAAATGACAAGAAGCTGGTAGAGCGATTTGAAAATTCCCTGCAATCCAATCTGGACCTTTATTTCGAAGAGGAAGAATTGGAAGATATCATCAGATTTTACTTTGATCAACAGAAGTTTCTGAAGGCACTACGTGCTGCTGAGTTTTCATTAGAACGTTTTCCGTTCTCAGTGGAAATCAAGCTGCTGCAAGCACAATGCTTGATTTTCAATGATGAATTGGAGGAAGGCCTAGGCATCTTGGAAAACATCAATAACATTTCCCCTAACAACGAAGAAATCATTCTTGCATTGGCAAATGCGCATATTTTGGGAGGGACACCACTGGAAGGGATAGAATTATTGGAGAATTTTCTGCCTCTAGCAGAAGATAAGGCTGAGGTTTTATATTCCTTGGGCAACTTGTATCGTGTCCAGAACAACAATGAAAAAGCAAGTTACTATTTCAAAGAAGCTGTAAAGAATCGCATCAACCACGAAGACGCGCTTTTTCAGTTGGCAATGATCACTGAGGAAGAGGGCTCATTTGACGAGATTCTTGATTTCTATCAAGAATTCATTGACCAAGATCCGTATAGTGCAGGTGCCTGGTATAATTTGGGCGTCGTTTATAACCGGCTAGGTAGATTTGAAGAGGCAATTAAAGCGTATGACTATGCCATCTTGATTGATGATGCGTTTGCTTCTGCCTATTTCAATCTCGGCAATGCGTTGATGAACACGCAGCAGTACGAGCTAGCGTTGGAAGCCTACCAAAATACTATTAATTGTGAAGGGGCAAATGCGGAGAATTGCTGCTACATGGGTGCTGCCTATGAGAAGTTGGAAAAAATTGATGATGCGTTCAAATACTTTAAGAAATCTGCAAAGTTTGATGAAGAGTACGATGACGCTTGGTTTGGCTTAGGAATGTGTATGTTAAAGAAGGAAAAGTTCTTTGAAGCTATACATTATTTCAAAAAAGCGTTAAATCTCACAAAAGAAAATTCTAATTATTGGGTAGGACTTGCAGATGCTGAATTTAATCTTGGCAACATGCAGGCTAGCTCCGAAGCATACGAAGAAGCGATCAATTTGGAACCAGGTATTTTGGAAACCTATGTAAATCTGGCACTTATCTATTTTGAACAGAATCGTTTCGAAGAGGCAATTGATGTCACTAAGGAAGGAATTGAGGAATTACCAGAAGAATCAGAGCTTTATTATCGGTTGGTTGTTTACCTTATCAAGATGGGCAATTACAAAGAGGCGTTTTCAATTTTGGAAAATGGGTTAACTTTGGACTTTGAAAAGCATACTCTCATGTATGAGTTGATGCCAGAGCTTAAAAAGCAAAAGGCATTGTACAAGATTATTGCACAATATCGAACCGAAAATCTCGATTCTTAACATTAAAACCTCGCTAATGAATTATGAGCTGAATAATATCCCCGTTCGTACTGACAAGCCACGAACCACGGGATTTACCATGGCCATGGACAAAGGCCTAAGCCTACGTGCCACAGAAGATTTTGTAGAAAGTTGTTCTGACTTTGTAGATATCGTGAAGCTAGGATGGGCTACTTCCTATGTGACCAAAAATTTAAATGAAAAGCTAGCTATTTACAAAGCAGCGGGTATCCCTGTTTATTTGGGAGGGACACTTTTCGAAGCTTTTCTTGTAAGAGGTCAATTTGACGATTACAGAAAACTTTTGGATAAATATGACCTTTCTTTCGCTGAGGTGTCAGATGGTTCTATTTCATTGAATCACGATAAGAAATGTGAATACATCACTACACTAGCTAAGCAAGTAACGGTGCTTTCTGAAGTTGGATCTAAAGATGCTGCGAAGATCATTCCTCCATACAAGTGGATTGAGCAGATGCGGAAAGAACTGGATGCTGGTGCTTGGAAAGTAATCGGAGAAGCTAGAGAAGGTGGAAATGTGGGACTTTTTAGAGATTCTGGAGAAGTAAGACAGGGACTTGTTGAAGAAATTCTCACTCAGATTCCCGAAGAAAGAATTATTTGGGAAGCTCCTATCAAATCTCAGCAAGTGTGGTTTATCAAGCTGATCGGTGCTAATGTGAATCTTGGTAATATTAGTCCTTCTGAAATAATTCCTTTGGAGACTATCCGATTAGGCTTAAGAGGCGATACATTCGACCACTTTTTGGGAGAAATTAAATTGTAACACAACACAACTCATTACAGGCTGGTTGGATTATTCCAATCAGCCTTTATTTTTGACCATGGATTCTATCAGGAAATATATTTTCACTTACCTAAAAGGTATGGGAATGGGTGCGGCGGATATTGTACCAGGAGTTTCAGGCGGCTCTATTGCGTTGATCACGGGTATCTACGAAGAGCTCCTTCAAAGTATCAATTCCTTCAATGGTGAAAACCTTAAACTTTTGTTCAAGTTTGAGTTCAAGGCATTCTTTCAGGCAGTGAATGGCGCGTTTTTACTTAGTCTTTTCCTTGGGATTATGACGAGTATTTTCTCCCTTTCCAAGGTCATCACCTACATGATGGACGAGCATCCTATTCCACTTTGGTCTTTTTTCTGCGGATTGATATTGGTGAGTGCATTTTTGATTCTGAAGGATATCAAAAAGTGGAGTATAGGAGTAATAATCGCACTTATTTTCGGAATTATCATCGCTTATTGGATTACTGATTTGCCACCATCTAACAGTCCAGATGCACTTTGGTTTACCTTTGTAGCCGGAGCGATTGCAATTTGCGCGATGATTCTGCCGGGTATAAGTGGAAGTTTTATTCTTCTGATTTTAGGTAAATATGAACCTATCCTGAATGCAGTTTCTGAACGTAATTTTGTCACCTTAGCAGTATTTGCATTAGGTTGTATAGTTGGACTTTTATCGTTTAGTAGGGTGATCTCTTGGTTATTAAAGCGGTATTATTCTATTACTATTGGGCTACTCTCAGGTTTTATGTTAGGTTCCATAAATAAACTCTGGCCTTGGAAGATTGTCACAGCTTACCGCAAGTCTTCCAGCGGAGAGGAAAAACCATTTTTGACTGAAAATCTTCTTCCTTCTGCTTATTTGGAGCAAACTGGTTTCGAACCAAAATTGATGCTGGCTTTTGCGGCCTTTGCTTTTGGAATATTGTTAGTAATTGGAATAGAGCGCTTAGCAGTATATTTAAAAAAAGCATAAAACGATTACAAATTAAACGTCACAACGTGTGATGAATTTCCAATATGCCAGAATCCTCCCGATTGCTATCTGGATGAATTTTGAAAATCAATTAATAAACAGATGAGAAAATTCGGATTAATCGGACATCCACTTACACATTCTTTTTCGAAGAAATTTTTCTCTGAAAAATTTGATAAAGAAGGAATAACAGACTGTTCTTATGAGCTATATGATATTCCAAATGCACGTGATCTAGAAGAGATATTAAGCGATGACCCAGAAATAGAAGGTATCAACGTAACTATCCCCCACAAGGAAGATGTAATTGCCTTGATGGATGATTTGGATGAAGTTTGTGAAGAAATCGGCGCGGTAAATTGCATTCATATTCAGGATGGAATTCGCACAGGTTATAACACTGATTACATAGGATTCAAAAATTCACTTTCTCCTTGGCTTGGTGGTGTAAAGCCAAAAGCTTTGATTTTGGGAACTGGAGGAGCATCTAAAGCCATTAAGCAGGCTTTGATAGATTTGGATATTGATTTCCTGAATGTATCCCGTTCAGAAGATGAGGATCAAATTACCTATGAAGATCTGGCCTCAGACCCTGAGATCATGAAGAATCATCACTTGATTATCAATACAACTCCACTTGGCACTTTTCCAAATGAGGAAGGTATTCCTGCTATTCCTTTAGAGCAGTTTTCAGCTGCGCATTTTGTGTATGATTTGGTCTATAATCCTCCGGTGACTACGTTGATGAAAGCTTGTTTGGATGCTGGAGGCAAAACCAAAAATGGTCACGAAATGCTAATTCTACAGGCTGAGGCTTCTTGGGAGATCTGGAATTCGTGAAAGCTGGAAGACCGATGACGAATGACCGAAGTAGCGTCAATAAATGTGTTCTAAAGCATTTATAACTAAATGAAAAATTTGGACATATTTCAAATTAAAGCCCAACTTAATAAAAGGAAAAACATTGAACAGTTTTAAGGAACTGGCAATAGTGGCGAGCATGAAATACCAAAATGGATATAAATTAGACCTGAAAAATATTCATTCACTCTTGTCTATCACGAAGTTTACAATGACTCCGACCAAGGAATTGATAGCGTTTATAACTATTCGTATGTTATACCAGATGACCTTTATGGAAAGAACATAACTGAATGAAAAAGCGTTGAGGAAATTCTATACAAGGCTCAATCTATATTTGGGAATGGCAATTTCTATAATGAAGTATTTTTAGACGAAATCATAAAATAAAACGCTCTACAAAAAAATATAAACTGCATAAAAAGCTGTAAGCCAAGTGGTAAACATTCCTGAATTAAGAATTGGTCGCAATTTTGTAAATTTGAAATGCTATGACTTATCAAGTAGAAATTTTGAATCCTAAAGCTGAAAAACTGCTGCGAGAACTCGCGGACTTGAACCTCATTTCTATAGCTGATTCTTCGAAGGACCCTTTTATGGCTGTAGTGAAAAGACTTAGGAAAAAAGCAGCAATTAATCCACCGACTTTAGAAGAGATAACCAAGGAGGTTGAATTAGTGAGATCTAAGCGCTATGCCAAGGGAAAAGCATAGAGTTATTTTAGACATCAATATTTTGGTGAGTTTTCTTTTAACCAAAGATTTTTCCAAAGTTGATCAACTGTTTAAAGATGGCAAACTCACTTTGCTTTTTAGCCAAGAACTTTTGGATGAATTTTTAGAAGTAACTCAAAGGCCTAAATTCAAAAAATACTTTTCCACAACAGATCTTCAGAGCCTAATTTCAAAAATTAGAACACAAGCTGAATTTATTTTGGTAACATCCTCTTTTCAAATATGTCGTGATCCTAAAGATAATTTTCTTTTGGCATTGGCCAATGACGGGAAAGCATCACATTTAATAACAGGAGACAAAGATTTATTGATTTTAGAAAAACTGAATGAGACGGAAATCTTAACTATTGCCGATTATTTTGCCAAAAAATGATCATGGAATTGTTATTCACTGAACAGGAAAGGAATTCAGTGCTTTAGGAAAGATCGGAGCACATGGAATATTCAGCATTTAATCTTTTACAGCTAAGCAAACCATTGAAACATGAAAAAAGCCATACTCATCATTCAGTGTCCCGATCAAAAGGGAATCGTCGCCGAAGTTTCCAGATTTCTTTATTCTTATGAAGGAAATATTCTGGAAGTGGATCAGCACGTGGATGAGGAAATGGGTATGTTTTTCATGAGAGCGGCTTGGGAATTAGATTCGTTTTCTTTGAAGAAAGATGAGATTGCTTCTCGATTTAAGGAAGAAGTTGGTGAGCGATTTGAGATGGAGTTCAAGCTTCATTTCAACTTCCCTAAGCCAAGAATGGCGATTTTCGTCAGCAAACTTTCCCATTGTCTCTTTGATATTTTAGGCAGGCATCATGCAGGGCAACTTGATGTCGATATTCCCTTGGTTGTTTCCAATCATGAGGATTTGAGACAGATCGTAGAAGCTTTTGGGATTACTTTTCATTACATCCCAATTACTAGAGATACAAGGTCATCCGCTGAAGCTAATCAGTTAGCTCTGATGAAGGCTAATAAAATTGACTTTGTCGTGTTAGCGAGATATATGCAGATTATATCGGAGGAGTTTATAACGCATTTTCCTAATCGAATTATCAATATCCACCATTCTTTTTTACCGGCATTTGTAGGAGCTAGACCATATCATGCTGCCTACGAAAGAGGTGTGAAAATCATCGGTGCCACTGCTCATTATGTGACAGAGGAACTAGATGCTGGCCCGATCATCGAGCAAGAAGTAGCTCGAGTGAGGCATCACAATACCGTCACTGAATTAGTACAGATCGGTCAAGACGTGGAAAAAGTAACCCTTTCAAAAGCCATCAAATACCATATCGATCGCAAGGTGATGGCGATCAAAAACAAGACAGTAATTTTCTATTAAGGAATGATATTCCTGGGAATGTCCTTCGGCAACCTGGTTAGCATTTCGTAGTTCACTTGTTGTGTCGACTCGGAGAAAGATGATACCGTAATTTCCTTTCCTCCCTGCTTGCCAATAAGGATTACCTCATCTCCTATTTTCAACTCTTTTATTTTGGTCACATTCACTGCGATGGCATTCATCGTGACAGTACCCACAACTTGGCAATAATGTCCACCTATCAGCACCATCCCCTGATTACTAAGGAGCCGACTATAGCCATGCCCATAACCTACTGGCACGATCGCCAGGCGAATATTTTCTAAGGCCATATAGCTATTTCCATAGCCAACAAATTCTCCAGTTTTCACCGCCTTAAGGCTCATTACAGTGCTTTTCCAAGTAATCAGCCGTTTGAGAGGGTTTTTGTTTCCCTTAGGAAGTGAATTCAGCTTCGCGAAAAACGTTTCTTTAGTAGGCCAAAACCCATAGCCAGCGATTCCAATTCTCACCATATCCATGATCGTTTCCGGAAAAATAAGTGTAGCTGCAGAGCAAGCTGTATGGTAGGTTTTGAAACCTAACCCTGCGCTAGCGAAAAAATCTTTGAATTCGTGATAGCGAGCGATCTGATTTTTTACTCTCACAAAATTGCTCACGGATTCTGCGCCTGCATAATGTGTGCAAAGTCCTTCCATAGAGATGAACGCTTTATTCGAATAAAGTATTTCTGCGAGCTTCTCTCGTTGGATCCAATCAAATCCAGTTCGATGAAAACCAGTTTCCACTTCTACATGTAATTTAGCGGCAATACCAATTGACTTTGAGATTGAGATAGCTTTTTCAAGCCTGTTAAAATCGAAAACGTAAAAACTGATTCCCTTTCTAATAAGCTCTTCTAACTCTTCGAGATGAAGCATACCCAAGATCATGATTTCTGATCCTTTTTTTGATTTCTCCCAGACTTCCCAGGCTTCATCTGAACTAAACGTGCTGAAATGTCGAATCCCTGCCTTTTCGGCTATTGTTACCATTTGTGCAATGCCATGTCCGTATGCATTTCCTTTCACCACTGCAGATATTGTAGGCTTTGGGCCTATTTCTGAACGTATATAGCGTATATTTTGTCGGTAAGCCTTGGCGCTGATTTCAAGAGTGGAAGTAGCAAGCATAGTTATATTCTAATTAAATCGAGAAAGTAAGGCACTCTACCTCCTTATCCCAATTCTTGATTAATTTTATTCTTTAAATGCACAGGTATGAAAAACACTTTTCAAGTTTCTGATCAAAAAAACCGTTGCCCTTGGTGTTTGGGTTTCGAAGAGTATGTCACCTACCATGATACTGAGTGGGGTGTTCCAGTTTGGGATGATCGAGTTCACTTCGAATTTATGATTTTAGAATCTGCTCAGGCGGGATTGAGTTGGGCTACAATATTAAAGAAGAGAGCAGGCTATCGCAAAGCTTTTGCAGACTTCGATTACAAAGTAGTTGCAACGTTTCCTGAAAGCTACGTACAGGAACTATTGCAAGATCCGGGCATTGTCAGAAACGTCCTGAAAATCCGAGCCGCCATTAATAACGCTAAATGCTTTATGATGGTCCAAGAAGAATTTGGATCTTTTTCCAAATACATCTGGAGTTTTGTGGGAGGGAAACCCATTCAAAATCGCTTGACGTCCATGAGTGAAGCTCAAGCCACGACTAAAGAATCTGATTTGCTAGCGAAAGACCTTAAGAAGCGTGGATTCAAATTTCTAGGTAGTACAACAGTCTATGCGCACATGCAGGCGACTGGGCTATATAATGATCATTTAGAATCGTGTTTCCGATTTGTAGAAGTTTAAACTTCTACAAATGCAAAGAACAACAACCAGACTAGGAATAAGAGCGGCAATAAAATAGGTAAGGAGAATCTTATGATGTAGCCAAAGAAAGAAGGCATCTTAACGCCATTTTGTTCTGCAATGGATTTTACCATGAAGTTAGGTCCGTTTCCTATGTAGGTCATCGCTCCGAAGAATACTGAGGCAATAGCAATAGCCATCAATTCAAATGCAGAATCATGGTATCCATCTGCAGCAAACTGGCGAACTTCTTCAATGTTACCAATGGATGCGCCCTTGGAAGCCATAGCTGCTGCCAGGAAGTTGAGGTAGGTAGGTGCGTTATCTAAGAATCCGGAGAGTATTCCAGTTCCCCAATAGAGCGTGTTGTGCGTAATCATAGCAGCACCTTCTGGTGATTTGGCGAAAGTACCCACTAGCTCTAAGGCCGGCATCATTGTGCCAAATATTCCTACGAAGATAAACGCCACTTCCCGGATAGGCTCGAAATTGAATTCATTTCCTTTAATAGCTCGTGTGTCTGCAAACCGGTAAGACAGATATGCTACAGACAACATGATAATTTCCCTGATATATGAGAACTTTTGGCCATCATAAACTATGGCAGGGACGCCTTCAATTACGTTTGGATCAAGGAATACAGAGCAAATTATAATAAACAACCAACCAAAGTTTTTTATCCCGATCATGGAAAACTTGTTCGTGTAAACAGTCTCTTCTAGTTCAGAATCATCATTTGCTCTTCCTAACTTCTTATCTATGAAATAGAATGCAATGGCTAATGCGGAAAGTGCAAACATCCAAGCTGGCCAGTTATGCTCTAATGTCCAGAAGAAAGGAATTCCTTTAAGGAAACCTAGGAATAGAGGTGGATCACCTATTGGGGTCAAAGATCCACCAACATTACTCACCATGAAGATGAAGAATATGATATGATAGGCTTGAACATTTCCCTTATTAAGTCTTATAAAAGGTCGGATCAAAAGCATGGAAGCTCCTGTGGTGCCAATCAAGTTTGAGATCAAAGCTCCAATGATTAGAAGAGTGACGTTTGCCATTGGTGTGGCTTTTTTGTCTATCTCTATCAAGATACCGCCAGAAGCTATATAAAGTGCGGCTAGGAGTGCTATGAACTGAATGTACTCTGCCATTGCGTGGACAGGTGCATGCACATTATCTAGAATAAATAAATAATAGAATACTACCAGAAGCGCGAGGCCTACAGCAATTTTAGGATAATTTTTGTGCCAAAAATGCTCATAAAACAAGGGTCCAGTGGCTATCATAAGTAATAAAGCAGCAAATGGAATGACCAACCAAAGTGGAGCAATATGGTGGGCTTCTTCTCCTGCCTCGGCAGAAATCACGGTGTGAGAAGCTGCTTGATCAGCGGAAGAATGATCCGCTTGAGCAAGATAAACTTGCTGAGTATCGGTAGTTTGTGCCACAACAGATTGTGTTTCTATTGCACCAAAAAATAATATTCCGAAAAGTATGGAGAAACTAAAGATAAAATTCTTCATTAGGCTTATAGGGTATGCTGGATGTTCTTTTCGGTTAATTTAAGCAAATAAATATGTGTTTCTATTCGAATTTGGCTTCTGCTAAACTACAGATTTTGCCGGATACAGTTCAATCAAAATTTACCAATCTGATGGAATTAATCAAAAATTAACTCCATCAGTTCAAAGGCAAAGTATAGTTTTACACGAGTTGTGCTAGGGCTATATTAAAGGAAGTTTCAGCTAGGTTTATTTTAGAAGGGTTCTTAGAATTGACATTTTTCAGAGCCTTTTCAATTGTACTGCTTACATCTGAGAATATTGCCATATCAGTGACTTCGGCATTGTCGCTCATCAAATAAGCAAAAACCCGAGCCATACCACAATTTGCAATAAAATCAGGAATTACAGATACCTGCCGATCAGTCCAAACGCCGATTGGACCAAAGAAAATCTCAGGATCGGCAAAAGGGACATTCGCACCGCATGAAATTACTTCCAATCCTGACTTGACCATTCGTTCCGCTTGATCTTTCATAATAAGCCTAGAGGCAGCGGCAGGAATGAAAATTTCACTTTCCAGATCCCATATTTTTTCATTTATCTCGTCAAAAGAAAGTTGATTGTCGGCGACGAGTTTATTTCCTTTTCTAAAAAGGAAAAGCTCTCGAACTTCGTCTAATGAGTAACCTTCCTCATTGATCACGCCGCCGTCTCTATCGATAATTCCAACTATTTTCACGCCTTCGACAGCTAGAAAACAAGCTGCAGCAGCTCCTACATTGCCCCAACCTTGGATAACTGCACGTTTACCTTTTATATTTCCTCCCCAGATTTTGTAATAATGTCTAACAGCTTCTGCCACACCAAATCCAGTAATCATATCGGCTACCGTATACTTTTTATTTCCGTTTGGAGTGTAAAGAGGGTCTTCCAAAACCTTGGAAACGCCCTGTCTAAGTTGGCCGATTTTTCTGATTTTTTCCGGTTCTGTAGCATGAAAATGCCCATTTACCACTCCTTCCTGTGGATGCCATAGGCCATAAGATTCGGTGATTGGAATCACTTCATGGATTTCATCCACGTTAAGATCACCTCCAGTGCCGTAGTAGCTTTTCAACAATGGCATCACCGCTTTGTACCATCGACGTAGTACTTCATCCTTACGAGGATCATTTGGATCAAAGTTGATCCCGGATTTGGCACCGCCTATCGAAGGGCCGGAGACAGTGAACTTTACTTCCATCGTTTTGGCTAGAGACTCTACTTCCCGCTTGTCTAGCCCTTTTCTCATTCGAGTTCCACCGCCAGCAGCCCCGCCACGTAGGGAATTAATCACTACCCAGCCTTCTGCTTCAGATTCGTTGTCGCTCCATTCAAAGGTGATTTCGGGCTTTTTATTCTCAAATCTTTTAAGTAATTCCTGCATGCATTTTGGGTTTATATCTTGGCAAAAATAGAAAAATAAACCTCTTTTGCTACAGGAAGTCTGATGGACGGCTATCCAAATATAACGCCTCCGGAAGAGTCTGAACTAGCTCCAGTTACGGAAGATAACGCGTTGTTTTCATTTCTGAGACGTAATACGCCCAAAAATCCAAATACTAATGCTTCCTTGAATTCTATCAATTCAGAAGTAGCTGCCGCATGACTCCACTTACCTTCAAGATGGCTATTCAATCGCTCTATAAAAAAAGAATTGTATGCTCCACCTCCCGTTATTAACACAGAAGGCTTGTCTATTCTACTTTGAAGCTTTATGATTTTGGCGATCTGAAATGCATAATGCTCTACAAGAGTTCTCAAGATGTCTTTTTCCGATAGGCCACTAGAACTTATCAAGGGTATGAAGTCATTTTCCAAATCCTCTCTGCCTAGTGATTTAGCAGCTGATTTTAAATAATAAGGAAGAGCATTCAATGCTTCAAAAAGGGATGTATTGAGTGTTCCTACTTTTGCCCAAGCTCCATTGTTGTCGAAATCGGCGCCTAGGGCACTAGCCTGAGTATTCAGCAATAAGTTGAAGGGGCAAGTATCAAAGGCGATACGATTACCTGCTGACTCCATACTAATATTTGCTATACCACCGAGGTTGATGCAGAAATCAATTGTAGGGAAAAGTAATTGATCCCCTATGGGAACTAAAGGTGCACCTTGTCCTCCCAGCTGTACATCGTTCATGCGGAAATCGTTAATTACTCGGAAACCTGATGCTTGATGCAGTGCCCATCCATTGCCAATCTGAAGGCTAAGTCCTTTAGAAGGTTGATGAAATACCGTATGTCCGTGTGAACAGATAGCAGTTGGTTCGATTTGCTTATCTATGCAGTATTCCTTTACTTTCTCTCCCATCCACTTCCCAAAATTCACATCCAATAGTGCTAATTCTAAGGCCGAAAGTTTATGTGAATTCATAAGCTTTTGACCTAACTCTAAGGGAAAGGGGATTGTAATCGCATCTATAATCTTGTAGGACCACTGAGGATTAGTCTCATAGCTGCAATAGGCTATATCTAATCCATCTCCAGAAGTACCGGACATCAATCCGATCATGGTAAAGTGAGTAGAGTTCATGGGTTAAAGTTTGTTAAGTGTTTAGCAAGCCAAAGATAATTTAACAAAGATAAAAGGTGCAGCTTTTTTTGAATGGCTATTTTGCAGGATATTAAATCATCTGAATGACAAATCTGATCATAGATATTGGTAATACTAGAATTAAGTGTGCACTCTTTGAAAGAGAAAAACTGCTTCAGGAAGAAGCATTCAATGAGATTGAGTCTGCATTAGCTTATTGGAAATCAATAGCTTTTGACCAATGTTTGGTGAGTTCGGTAAGGTGGAGTCAAGATGAGCTGCAGGCTATCTTAACCTTTAACTTTACTTACCTCAGTCATGTGACATCATTACCTATTCACAATGCTTACGGTACACCCGCTAGCTTAGGTTTGGACCGCATAGCGGGTGCGATTGGAGCTTGGTCTATGCGAGGTGGCGGACCAATTCTCGCAATAGACTTGGGAACTTGTATTACTTTTGACTTGATCGATGGTAATAATTCTTATTTAGGAGGAGCAATCAGTCCTGGATTAAATATGCGTGCTAAAGCAATGCATGATCTTACCGCAAGATTGCCCTTAGTAGATTTAAAAGTAAAGCCCGCCGAACTGATTGGCGATAATACAATCACTTGTATGCAAATCGGTATTTGGCGTGGAATTGAGTTCGAATTGCGAGGGCAAATCGAAGAATACATTAAAAAATTTCCAGAAATCGAGGTCTTTGTTACTGGCGGAGATGCCCAATCTTTTGATTCAATGGCAAAAGACCTCATATTTGTAGTCCCAAATTTGGTCCTATACGGATTGAATTCTATTCTAAATCACAATGTTGAGTAAAATCAAATTGCAATTGCTGGGTGTACTATGCACCCTTTTCTTATTTACGGAAGCTCAGGCACAGTCCAGTGCATCCACCTATAGTGCATTAGGTATCGGAGAATTTAATTATTCCGGTCTTACCAGTAATCAAGCTATGGGAGGACTTGGGATCAGTTTTGGCTCCGCTTGGAATCCTAACGTGGTCAATCCCGCTCTGAGTACTAAAAACTCAATTTTTAATTTTGAGGCTGCACTTAATTACAAGAAGATAGCTGCAAATAATGGCACACAGACATCGGATGTCGATGGTGGAGGCTTGTCTTATGTCGCGTTTTCACTTCCAGTGAAAGTAAACAAAGCGACGCTCGGATTAGGTTTGAATCAAATCACGAGTGTGAATTATCGACTGCTTATACAAAGCCAAGTAGATAATGCTAATGTAAACGCCTTGAATTCTATTGAAGGTGATGGAGGTATTTCGGAAGCTTATCTTTCTTATGGGATGGTGATAGCAAAGAATTTTAGCTTAGGAGTAACAGGATCATACTTATTTGGATCAACAATTCGCACGGATCGCTTGGCACTAATTGACGATGAAGGTGCTCAAGTCGGTACCACTACCGAATATTATGAAAGATTAACAGTTAGTGATGTAGGCATCAAAGCAGGTGCTTATTACTTCCTACCATTGAACGCCAAAAGTAAATTACACTTAGGCGCCATTTATCAACACTTAGGGGATGTTAATGGAAAAGCTTTTGCCAAGCTGGCATCATTCGGCTTAGCTAGCAGTCCAGATACAGATGGTGACTTGATCGCAAATGATGAACCAGGCAGCATATATATCCCTGATCGCCTTGGATTCGGGGTTACCTACGAGAAGAACAATAAGTTTGTGATTGGTTTGGAAGGCCAATACCAAGATTTCAAAAAGTATAGATCTTTGTTAGATGACCCATTACAATTGAAGGAAGCAATTAAAGTAGGATTGGGATTCCAGATTGTGCCTGATTATCTAGATATAGACAATGGTCTTAAGAGAGCTACTTATCGCATTGGTTTGGAATACCAGCAGACACCATATTACTTGAACTCTACTAATATCAATGATCTTGGCATTAACTTTGGAGCTTCACTTCCTGTAAACCAACTCTCATTAGTGAACTTCGCTTTGAAAGTCGGACAGCGAGGAACCACTGATAATGGCCTCATCCGAGAGAATTATGTGAACTTCACTTTAGGGTTATCACTAAATGATAATAGTTGGTTTTACAAACGAGTTTTTGAATAATAATTAACCAAACCAAACCATACAATCAAAATGGTTAAGTCCGGAATTCATAAGCCGGATTTAGACATGAAGATTAAATTGTGCCGAATTAAACCATTATGAAAATGAAAATTAAATCTACAATTTTAGGGATAGCTGCCCTGCTCGTAGCCGGGCTGGTTCAAGCTCAGGATTTTAAATTTCCTGCCGATCCAGCGCTAGAGAAAAAAGCTAGAGAATTAAATGCTGCCTATACTGACTATAAGGATTCTGAGCAGTTTATAGAGGCTACTCATCCACTGAACTGGTTGCTTGTGAATGTGCCTAATCTTAACGAATCTATCTATCAGAATGGTGTAGTAATCTATGATGCTGCTTCAAAAGCCACTACTGATGAGGCACAGAAGCGTGTGTATCAGGATTCAGTAATGTCCATCTTTATCAAGAGAGGTGAGATTTATAAGGATGAGGCGAAATGGATTGAGAATAAAGCCTACTATGGCTATGAGTATTTCAAAGGTGATGAGGATAAAATCCCTAGCGTTGCGAAAGACTTTGAAAGAGCTATAGAACTTAATGGAGGATTAGTTACTACTGGACTATATGCTTATTATTTTAATATAGTTTATAGAAATTATGCATACCATAGTGCTTATACTCCAGAGCAGGTATTGGAAAAATTTAATTTCATCCAATCTGAATTTGATAAGGCCGAAGCAAAAGGAGAAGATATAGCAACTCTTAGAGGTACGACTGAACAGATTTTGGCGGCTATGGAGCTGATTGATTGTAACTTCATTGAGAATACAATGGGGCCAAAATTGGCTGCTGATCCAACAAATGAAGCTTTAGCTACTCAAATCTTCAACTATTCTGTACAATACAAATGCTACAGTACAAAAGCATTCTTACAAGCACTTGAAATTAAGCATGCGAATGAGCCTTCTTTCTCTACCTCTCAGGTGATTGCAATGAGATACATGCAAGAAGAAAACTCTGATAAAGCTGAAGCTATGTGGGGTCAGGCCTTGAAACTTGCAGAAAATAATACGCAGAAAGCAGATGCTCAGATGGAGCTTGCTAAGATTTATGCGAAGCAGGGAAAGAAGTCTGCTGCTAGATCTGCTGCTAAGGAAGTTGCTAACCTTGATCCTTCTAGAAATTCTGATATCTACTCCATGATCGGTGGTATGTACATGAACTCATTCAATGATTGTAAGGGAGGCGTAAGCGTGATTAAAGACAGAGCTGTTTTCATTGCTGCCTATAATGCATATCAAAAAGCTGGAGATTCTTCAGGAATGGCTCAAGCTAGAGCTCAGTTCCCATCAAAAGAAGAAGTCTTTGCTGAAGGAATGCAAATTGGTCAGTCGCTTAGCACAGGATGCTGGGTAGGTGAGTCAGTTTCTTTGGCTACAAGAGATTAATTCATTAAATTATATAAAAAGGCAGTCTTCGGGCTGCCTTTTTTCATTTATAGGCGTAAAACAATTTTCAAGTATCTTTGAGCCGTGAAGAATAGAATACTATCACTCGTATTTGTGTGCGTGGCCGCATTAACTAGTTCCTGCAGGGAAGATGTGGATGCTTCGGTACTGGAAGCTTATGTTGGGCCTATTAATATGGCTATCAATATTCATCTCATCCGAAGTGATTCAGCGATCGTACGCTCAGAAATTAAGGCTCCTAAGCAACTTGATTTTGCAAATGGTAATCAGGAGTTTCCTGAAGGAATAGAGATACAGATTTTTGAAAAAAATGGTGAGCTGAGCACTACTATGGTAGCAGATAGGGGGTATTTGTACAAGGAGGATAATATTTTTAAGGGAGAGGGTAATGTGCAAGTTCACAATATTATCAAGGATCAGAAACTTCAATCTGAAGAGCTTTTTTGGGAGCCGAATAAGAAAAAAATTTATACAGAAAAATTTGTCAGAGTACAAAATGGAGGCACATTCTCCTATGGTTCTGGCTTCGAAGCAGACGAGACTTTCAGTACTTACACGCTCAAAAATCCTAGAGATGGCCAGATTGAATTATCTGGAGAAGGAATTTAATAGATTAATAAGTAACAGAACAATTGATAAACAGTACAGAATTTTGGTTTCTCTGTACTCGCTAAAAATCCAGAATGAAATTAGTTGACGCATTATTATTAGCACTTTCGCTTGCATTGATGATTGTGGGGATTCATCAGACCGTCACCCAAGGAGTGGGAGCTTCCTATGCAATTTTTATGTTTGCGGTAGCCCTATTATTTTGGTTTCAGTATCGCAAAATGCAAAAGCCCGAAGAACCACCCATGCCGAATAAAAAGGCCAAACCCCGCAAAAAGCGTTAAGAATGGAAATAAGTTATGATTTAATTTTTGTGCTCCTCACACTGGTGTTATCTGCTTTCTTTTCAGGGATGGAGATTGCATTTATATCAGCAAATAAGCTTCAGATAGAGCTTCAAAACAAACAAGGTGATCTGACAGGCAGGTTGCTCAGCATATTTGTAAAGCGCCCTGGACAATTCATCGGTACAACACTTTTGGGGAATACCATCTCCCTGGTACTCTACGGTATCTTTATGGCTCACCTCATGGAAGGTCCGTTGAAAATGTGGCTGCCAGATGGTTTTAATAATGATGCAATTGTGCTGGTATTACAGACTTTGATTTCCACTATTGTAGTCTTAGTGACTGCTGAATTCTTGCCTAAAAGCCTCTTCATGTTGAATCCCAACAGCATGTTAAATTTCTTTGCATTACCCTTCTACTTGGTGTATGTGCTGTTCTACCCTGTAGTATGGGCAATTGTGGGACTTTCTAGATTTTTCATCACTAAGATACTCCGTTTGGAATACAGTGAGGACAAGCCTGTATTCACGGTGACTGATCTGAACAGCTTTGTGCAAAATCATATTCATAAAGGAAAGGAAGATGGTCATGTGGAGATTGATACAAAGATTTTTGATAATGCCGTAGAATTTAAAACGGTGAGAGTGAGAGAATGCATGGTGCCACGGACAGATATTGTTTCTGTAGAAGTAGCAGATGCTATAGAAGAGTTGAAGCAGGTATTTGAAGAAAGTGGACATTCCAAGGTTATTGTCTATAGGGAATCTATCGATGATGTGATCGGATATTGCCACCAATTGGAACTGTTTAAGAAGCCTAAAACCATCGAAGAAATACTTACTCCGATAATCATTGCACCAGAGTCTGCCTTGGCAAATGAATTACTGATTCAATTTATACAGGAGCGAAAAAGCCTCGCTTTGGTGGTTGATGAGTTTGGAGGTACCTCAGGTATAGTGTCTATGGAAGATATTATTGAAGAGATTTTTGGAGAAATAGAAGACGAATATGACTCAGATGATTTGATCGAGCAGAAAATTTCTGATCAGGAATATTTGCTAAGTGCACGTCACGAAATTGACTATCTCAATGATAAATATGGTTGGGAATTGCCGATTGGGGACTTTGAGACCCTATCTGGACTTATTCTTTCACTTACAGAGAACCTTCCAAAGAAAGGCGAATCGGTTACTTTTGAGTCCTATAATTTCACAATAATGACAAAGCAAGAGCATAGAATTGAGACCGTTCGTGTGAAAATCAACAGCTCGGGAATTTTCTAGTTAAGAGTTTGATTCAGAATATATTTTGAATTTCGTTCGTAATGCTCTTATTTTGCGACATTCTAAAAAAGCGTAGTAACAATAATGGCGTTAATTAAACAAATTAGACAAAGGACAGGTCTTATGATCGGCGTAATTGCCGGCGGATTGATTTTATTCCTTCTAGGAGGAGATTTATTGAGTCCAAATTCCTCCCTTCTTGGCGCAAGTCAGAATATCGTAGGCGAGATCGCAGGTGAAGATATCACCTACGAAGAGTACATCGCCCGAGTAGAAGAATTCAAACTTGCAAATCAGCAAAGAACTGGACAAGTCCCTTCTGAAGTAGAAATGTACTCTATCAGAGAGCAAGCTTGGCAGTCAATGATTGTGGAGCGTGTATTCAGAGAAGAATACGAGAAATTGGGATTAACTATTTCAGATGCGGAATTGGTTGATATGGTTCAAGGCAAAAACATTGTTCCGGAATTACGTCAGCAATTGGTAAATCCACAGACTGGGCAGTTTGATAAAAGTCAGCTAATTGCCTTCCTTCAATCTCTAGAAACTGCAGATCCTGCTCAGCAGGCCTACTGGGCTCAGCAAGAGCGACTTTTCGCTGATGCTAGATTGAGAATAAAGTATGACAATATGCTAGCGACTTCTGAATTCGCTACTCAAGCTGAGGCTAAGGAAGAATACAAAGCAGCGAATACTATCGCTGATGCATCTATCTTATTCGTTCCTTTCTATGCAATCGCAGATGAAGACGTAACTGTTTCTGATAGCGATATGCAAGCATATTTGAAAAAGAACCAAAGCAAATTCAAGTCTGGAAATGCTGTAAGTCTTGAGTATGTAAGTTTTAGCATTCAGCCAAGTGGTCTAGATTCAGCAGATGTTATTTCTCAGATCAATGAATTGACTAACGAGTTTAAGACTGCAGAGAATGATTCTCTGTTTTCATTGAGAAACTCCGATGCACCAACTCCTTTTTACACTTTCAAACCGGGTGAAGAGCTTCCAGCTAATTTGACTAACAATGTTGACGGAATTGAAGCAGGCCAAACTTATGGACCTTTCATTACGGCTAACTCTACTTATGTGTCTTATAAGGTCACTGATCAATATTCAGGAACTCCAAGATTGAGAGCTTCTCATATACTATTCAGCACAGAAGGAATGGACGATGCTACTAAAGCTGTAGTAAGAACCCAAGCAGAAACAGTTCTTGCTGAAGTAAAAACTGACGACAATTTTGAAATTGCTGCTAGACAATATGGTCAGGATGGCACGGCTCAGAATGGTGGAGATTTAGGTTATTTTGCAAAGGCCGATTTCGTTACCGAATTTGCTGAAGCAGCTTATGCAGCAAAATCGACAGGAATACTGCCTAATTTGGTAGAAACTGAATACGGTTTCCATATCGTAAAAGTGACTGAAATGCCTAAGAGCACTTACACGAAAGTTGCGACACTTGAAGTGGAATTAGTAGCTAGTGATGCTACTAGAAACGAAGCTTTCAGAAATGCTGATTCTTTTGCAGCAAATGCTGGCAACCGAAATGAGTTCACCGAAAACGCAACCTCTGAAAATTATAGAATTATTCAGGCGAATAATATAGATGCAAGTGCTAGAAATATAAACAATCTTCAAAACGCTAGAGAAGTAATTCGTTGGGCATTTGCTGACGAAACGTCTACTGGAGAAATTTCCTCAGTTATTGAACTAGAAAATGCTTATGTAGTAGCTGCCCTTGTGAGCAGAAGAGACGAAGGAGATGTAAAGTTGGCTGATGTGAAGGAGCAAGTAGAAGCTCAAGTTAGAAATGAGAAAAAAGCGGAAGTCATCAAATCTAAATTAGCAGGAAAAACTTCGTTAGAAGAAATGAAAGCTGTCTTTGCCAATGAAGCTTCTATCAATGAGGTTCCTGATTTGAAGCTTAGTGCTAATGTAATACCTGGCGTTGGTTTCGCTCCAGCAGCGATCGGTTCAATCTTCGGCATCAAGCAAGGAGAGCTTACAAAGCCAATCCGTGAAGACGTAGGGGTGATCGTGGCTAAATTGAACACATTGACTCCAGCAGCGGAAATAGGTGACTATTCTGCATATCAGGGGCAACTGACTCAAAATGCTTCTCAAAGAACTACGTATTCTGTGATGATGGCACTGCAAGATTTGGCAGGTGTCAAGGACTATCGATATAAATTCTTTTAATAGAAAAGAAATTAGATTCGGAACCCATGCCTGACAGCATGGGTTCTTTGTTTATATTCGAAATGTATTTAGCAAAACATTAGTTGGTATGGCAAAAAAGGAATTTGACCGAGAAAACTTTAAAGAACAATTAGAAGCCAGCGGAGAGTTTCCGCAACTTTATATGTTCAAGTTTATAGTACCTGGTGAAAAAGAAAATGAAGTGCTTGCTCTATTCCCAAAGCATGAGGTAAGCACTAAGGCAAGTTCTGGAGGGAAATATGTTAGTACCACTGTTCAGGCTATGATGCAGAGCGCTGATCAGATCATCAACATCTATGAGCAGGCGGCTAAAATAGAAGGACTAATCTCACTTTAAACTGATTGACCTATGTGGAAAGAAGAAGATAACAAGTTGAAGAAAACATTCAAATTCAAAGATTTTCAAGAGGCATTTGCTTTTATGACCCGAGTGGCATTTTTAGCCGAGGCAGCTCAGCACCACCCGAATTGGAGCAATGTTTACAATAAGGTTATAATTGAATTGACCACTCATGATGCGGGGAATACAGTGACCAAGAAAGACCGTGAATTGGCCAAAGCCATTGATGAGCTAGGTGCATGAGTGAAAATTCCCCCAACTTATTTCTAGTACCGACTCCCATTGGAAATCTGAAGGACATCACACTACGGGCGATCGAGGTGCTAAAAACTGCCGATGTGATCCTCGCAGAAGATACGCGTACAAGTGGGCAATTACTCAAACATCTGGAAATTTCACGCCCTCTACAGAGCTATCATATTTTCAACGAACATAAAACAGTTGTAAAACTGGTAGAGCGAATGAATAGAGGGGAAGTATTTGCCTTGATCAGCGATGCAGGCACCCCAGCTATTTCAGATCCAGGATTTCTATTGGTTAGAGAAGTGCTCGCTGCTGGATTGGATGTACAATGCCTTCCAGGAGCCACAGCCTTTGTACCTGCCCTGGTGAATAGCGGTTTGCCAAATGATCGCTTTGTATTCGAAGGATTTCTGCCGCACAAAAAGGGGAGAAAGACAAGAATTGAGGGTTTAGTGGAAGAAGTTCGCACCATAATTTTTTATGAATCACCCCACCGTCTTTTGAAAACTCTGGGACAGCTTGCTGAAGCTTTTGGTGAAGAAAGGCAAGCTTGTGTATCCCGTGAGCTTACTAAGCTCCATGAGGAGAACGTTAGAGGCACCCTAGCCGAGTTAATTGAATATTATCAGACCAATACCTTAAAAGGAGAAATCGTCCTTACAGTGGCTGGAAAGAATCCCAAAGCCTGATTTATATAACCATCGATTATGATCTCAACTGAAAAACTTACAGTACTTCTTGAGAATACGCAAGAAATAGCCAAAGAGGCCGGAGCCTTTATTCGGAGGGAAAGACAGCACTTCAATCTAGATCGAGTGGAACATAAAGGTTTTAATGATCTGGTATCTTACGTAGATAAGGAAGCTGAAAGGCTCATCGTGAATAGATTAGCTTTAATTTTTCCTGAGGCTGGTTTTATCACGGAAGAAGGTACAAACACTACTCAAGCAGAAGTTTTCAATTGGGTGATTGATCCATTGGATGGCACAACAAATTTTATCCATGGTGTTCCTATCTTTTGCGTAAGTATTGCCTTGATGGAGAGGGATGAAGTAGTACTGGGTGTGGTCTATGAAGTGAATCTTCACGAATGTTTTTATGCAATGAAAGGTGGAGGAGCCTTTTGTAATGATACTCGCATCAGAGTAAGCGAAGCCAAGACTCTCTCTGAATCGCTTATTGCTACAGGCTTTCCTTATTCCAACTTCGAAATGATTGACAAATATCTGGCTGCTCTAAAATCCTTGTTGACTACATCACATGGTGCACGTAGATTTGGAAGCGCAGCTGTAGATTTATGTTATGTAGCCGCAGGACGTGTAGAAGGATTTTTTGAATACAATCTTAATTCCTACGACGTTGCAGCAGGAACGTTGATCGTAGCCGAAGCAGGGGGGAGTGTCACTGATTTCTCAGGTGGAAATGATTTTGTTTTTGGCAGGCAGATTTTGGCAACCAATCGTAAGATTCATGAGGAAATTCTCTCAGACTTAAAAAAAGTTTGGGATTAATCAACCAAGGAAGTAATACCAAATCATAATCGTTACGATTGAGATAGGTATTCCCAGACCAGCAAGCAGTGTGGCTAGCTTGGGCCTAAGATCGTACTGGATGGCTACTATGGAGCCTGTGATCATGGGAGCCATAGCACTTTCGAGTACGGTGACTTTGAATTCTAGGCTATTTTCAGGGATAAAATTCCTATAGATCAACCAAACCATGATAGGCGCCAGTAACAGCCGATAGCCCATTCCAAACCAATAAAACCTAGAGCTGAGTGAGTCGAAGTCTAGAGAGAACTTTAATCCAATTGCAAAAATGGCCATTGGCGCCATAGTTTTTCCAATCAGTGTAACTATTGGAATCAAAAACTCTGGAGTTTTCCATCCTAAAATACTCATAGCTATGGTCGCTAACAAAAATCCAAAAGGTGGAAACTTCAGGATTTTCATAGGTATTGAACTCAGGTTTCCTTCCTTATGAGAATAGATTGAGCCTACTAAAATCGAAAGTGATGAAACAAGTAAAAATGAACCACCTTGATCTATAAGGAGTGCTATCGGCAAGGCTTCTTTTCCATACAATGCTTCTACCACAGGAAATCCTAAAAACGACGTATTGGCTAGACCGGATACGATTACTAAGCAACCTGTGGTTTGGTTGTCCCACTTTAAAATTTTGCCTATCGTCCCGAAAATTAACCAAGATAAAAGGAAGGTGAACCAAGCTGCAGATATAGGTAAGAGCAAATCCCAGCCAGGATCAATCTGCGGTATGTATAGAAGAGCAAGCGCAGGGAGAACAATATTTAGAAGATAAGCATTAACCCATTTCGTTATTTTATCTAAGGGAAGATTAGGTTGTTTCTGTAGAAAAAGTCCCAGTAAAAGGCATAAAAATGCGATAATAGCTCCAGTCATGCTGCTTTTTTGAAAATCGGATTTTTTAATAACATAAAAATAATCTTGTAAAATTGTAATTTGCTGACTATCAGTCTATTTTTGAGCTTAATAATTCCAAGGCTATGACTAAACTTATACCGATTTTTATCAATGGACGAAAATGGATACAGCTTTCGCAGCTCTCAAATGAGCAATCCATAAAGTTGAAATCTTGGATACCTGTCAATTGCTTAAAGAAAATCAAGTTTCAAGGAAGTGAATTTAGCGATTGCTTAGCTTTTGAGACCTATGAATATTGGTTTCGCACCTATCAAATTTCTGAGCAAAAGCAGGCTCTGCTTGATTTTTAATCCAGTCCGAAACTTTTTCTCTTTTCATCAAAATATTTTCCCAGCTCTGGATAGAAGTCACTGTCGACTTCTGGAATACCGTCCAAGATCAATTCCATATTACCTTCCATCGCATCGGTATTTACTTGCATTCCCTCGATTAAGTAGACCAAGTCTTCCAAAGTTAAAGGTTCATAGCTCGATGAAGGATAGAGCATATACTCATTTCCATAGAAATCCACTGCTTCAAACTGAATTTTTCGCTCCAGCCAATGCGCATAAATACTAATTTGTTCTCCCCATTGGCTTTCGGGGTAGTTCAGTTTTACCATTAAAACAGAAGTAGTATCTTCTGTAAAATAGGTTTCAGGGCAGAATTTAAAATCAATCATCGGTCAAAAATAACAATTCCTTAAAATTCAGAATTTCAATCCAAATTTTGGATTGGATAATCGGGACTTTCGGGCTATTTTTGGGCACATTTACAGGTAGGTCATCTGGCTGCCGTTCCATTTAATTTTGCTTTCAAACACCTGATTATGAAAAGAGATACGCTTGTTTTTGACTTGATCAACGAAGAAGAAGACAGACAAAAGAGAGGCATCGAACTGATTGCTTCAGAAAACTTCACCAGTAAGCAAGTAATGGAAGCCGCGGGAAGCGTGCTTACAAACAAATATGCCGAGGGCCTTCCGAGTAAGCGCTATTATGGCGGTTGCGAGGTAGTAGATAAGATCGAGCAATTAGCTATAGATCGTGCCAAAGAGCTTTTCGGTGCTACTTGGGTCAATGTTCAGCCGCACTCAGGTGCTCAGGCAAATGCCGCTGTGATGTTGGCATGTTTAAAAGCTGGCGACGCTATTCTAGGTTTCGACCTTTCTCATGGTGGTCACTTGACCCATGGTTCTCCGGTAAATTTCTCCGGTAAGCTTTATGAGCCTCATTTCTATGGAGTAGAGGAAGAGACAGGAAGAATCGACTATGAAAAATTGGAAGAGAAAGCATTAGAGGTTTCGCCAAAGATGATTATTTGCGGAGCTTCGGCTTATTCTAGAGATTGGGATTATGCTAGATTGAGAGAGGTAGCCGACGAGGTGGGAGCTCTTTTGTTGGCAGATATTTCCCATCCATCTGGGATGATAGCAAAAGGACTTTTAAATGATCCGCTGGATCATTGTCATATCGTGACGACTACTACGCACAAGACCTTGAGAGGTCCAAGAGGTGGTATGATCATGATGCGTGAGGATTTTGACAATCCATGGGGAATGACTACTCCTAAAGGAGAAATCAGAAAGATGTCTTCGTTATTAGATATGGGCGTATTCCCAGGTACTCAAGGCGGTCCTTTGGAGCATATTATTGCTGCAAAAGCTGTTGCATTTGAAGAGTGTCTTTCAGACGAATACATGCATTATATACTTCAGGTAAAAAAGAATGCATCCGTTATGGCTGATCAGTTCGTAAGTCTGGGATATCAAATTATCTCTGGAGGAACGGATAATCACATGATGCTCATCGATCTTCGAAATAAAGATCTTACTGGGAAAGTAGCTGAGCAGACTCTTGGGAAAGTGGATATTACCATCAACAAAAACATGGTTCCATTTGATACTAAGTCTCCATTTGTTACTTCTGGAATGAGAATAGGTACAGCAGCTGTTACTACCCGTGGTTTGAAAGAAGATGATATGTTAAAGATTGTCAGCTTGATTGACAGAGCTTTGATGAATTATGAGAATGACGCCGAATTGGCAAACATCCGTAGCGAAGTAAACGCTTGGATGAATGAGTTTCCATTATACTAGAATTTAGACACTACCCGTGGCGTTAGACCAATACCAAGAAGAAGAGGAAGAAGGAGGAATGTCCTTTTTGGATCATTTAGAAGCTTTACGCTGGCATTTGCTGCGTTCAGTTTCAGCGATTCTGATTTTATCTGTTGCGGCCTTTTTGGCCAAAAGCTTTGTTTTCGGAATTGTAATATTAGGACCTTCCAAAGTTGACTTTATCACCTATAGGTGGCTGTGTCAACTTAGTGATTATGTAGGTGTTCAGGCTCTTTGTATAGACGAGCTGCCATTTACAATCCAAAGTAGGCAGATGACTGGACAGTTTACCATGCACATGACTTCGAGTTTTGTGGTGGGATTTATTGCTGCATTTCCTTTTGTATTCTGGGAAGTATGGCGATTTATCAGTCCGGGATTATACGATCAGGAAAAGAATGCTGCTAGAGGAGCCGTTTTCTTTGTTAGTTTGCTGTTTTTCATGGGCGCTGGTTTTGGGTACTTTATCCTTTCTCCGCTTTCGATCAACTTCCTTTCTAACTATCAACTGGATCCGTCGATTCTGAATGAATTCGACATCACTTCCTATATTTCTACGCTCACGATGTTGGTGCTCGCTTCTGCGATCATGTTCCAACTCCCTGTAGTAGTCTATTTCTTGGCAATGTCAGGAATGGTGACTTCTGGGATGCTTAGGGCGTATAGAAGACATGCGATGGTTATAATCCTTGTATTATCAGCGATCATCACACCTCCGGATGTTATCAGTCAAATATTGATTGCAATGCCGATACTGGTTTTGTATGAAGCTGGAATTCAGATTGCGAAGAGATTAGAAAAAAAGAGAGCAGCTAGAAAAGCGAAGGAAGAAGTGGATGATGCCCTTTAATTTTAGACGTTAGACATAAGTATCAAGAAGCAAGATTGTAGAGTCTAAAATCTATAGCTTGAGATAAAATTGGAAGGTCAGGAATACTTCGGTTTCCTGTCTTCAATCTTCGGTCTTTAAAGAAAAAGTTATGACAATGAAAATAGCAATAGGTGGAGATCACGCAGGTTTTGAATACAAAGCTAAAATGGTCAGCAAATTGGAGGCACTTGGCTATGAAGTAAAGGATTTTGGTCCTTTCTCGGATGCTTCTGTGGATTACCCAGATTATGTGCATCCCTTAAGTTCGGCAATCGAAGCCGGTGATTATGAGTTGGGCATTGTGATCTGCGGATCTGGAAATGGCGTTGCCATCACTGCTAATAAACATCAGGGAATCCGTGCCGCATTATGCTGGAATGAGGAATTGGCAGTTTTGTCGCGACAACACAATAATGCAAATGTACTCGCTCTACCTGCTAGATTCATCTCGTATGAACTGGCTGAAAAGCTAGCAGAAACTTTCCTTACTACGGATTTTGAAGGTGGCAGACACCAGAATCGCGTGAGTAAAATAGCTTGTAGTTAAAAAATGGCGGATGCCGGTTTTCCGGTGTTACATGTAAAAGCCCATCTTGTGTGAACAGGATGGGCTTTTTGTGGTTAAAAGACTATTTTGTTGAAAAGTTTTATTTCTACAAACTTAGAGTTCCATCAGATATTTGACTAGCCATAATAAGTGCATTATATAAATTGGCAATTTTACCGGATTTGGAGATTTCAGCAAAAGACTTTTCTTCTCCATCTGGTCCACCTACATGAACATTAATAGCCGGAGAAATCCCTGAATTCATAATGATTTGCTTCACTTGAGTAGCATTTAAACCTGGGAAATAAGATCGAATTAGAGCTGCTAAGCCTGCTACAGCTGGAGCTGCCATAGAGGTACCTCCCTGAAATTCATAGGAATCATCTGGCATGGTCGAGTAAATCTCATCGCCTGGGGCGAAGATGTCCACATTCTCTTTTCCATAATTAGAAAATACCGCGATCATGTTTGACCCATAAATAGGGGACAACGCTCCTACAGTAAGATATCTATCCTTCAAGTCTTGTGATTTTATTGCTGGATTATCATTTGGAAAGTTTGGGTTTTGTGGAGAGTCTAGATCAATCGCGTCATTACCAGCAGCATGGACAAACAAAACATCTTTGGAAGCGGCGTATTTCAATGCCTCATAGACCCATTCTGAATTTGGTGAAAAGCCTTTTCCGAAACTGGCATTGATCACTTTCGCTCCGTTATCTGCTGCATATCGTATGGCAAGAGCAATATCTTTATCATATTCATCCCCATTTGGAACGGCCCGAATAGACATGATTTGGACATTTTTTGCAACGCCATCTACTCCTTTTTTATTCTTACGAGTAGCAGCAATTATCCCTGCAACATGTGATCCATGGCTTTCTGTGGAGTGTCTGGCCATTGGATTTCCATTGCCATAGTTCGTATCTGCGATGTCATAAGGATTATCTTTTACCTGAGTACGCCCGTTGAAGTCCACATTCAAATTGTAATCAAGCTGATCACTATAATATTTGATTCCATCTTGAAGATCTTTAATTGCCAGTGCAACTTCCTGTCCCATACCTATTACCTGCATGAGCATGCCAACTGTTCTCTCTTCTTGTGTGTTTTTCGGCTGAAAGCCTTCCAAGTCCTCTAGAGAATAAACTTCCTTACCCAAGGATTTTTGCATGCTTTGGTCAGCCATGCTAATTAACTGCTCAATTTGCTTGAGTTGTGGTAGCGCTAAATTGGCTTCACTGACCTTTTCCTCCAGCTTCTCTTGCGCAGCTTGCTGATATGCTGGGTCTCCAATTTTTAAGCGTAAGATCCGAGCCATCTCCAATTGTTCATTGTAAGATTCACCCAAGAAATTATATCCATGAATATCATCTACATAGCCATTGCCGTCATTATCTATTCCATCTCCAGGTTTTTCGCCCGGATTGGTCCAAAGCACATCTTTGATGTCTTCGTGAGCTAGATCAATCCCGGAATCTATAACTGCCACTATAACTTTTTCTCCTTTGCGTTTTTTCAGAAGTTCGGTATAGGCACGATCTACGCTCATTCCCGGAATCGTGTCCTTTTGTAAATCTAAATGTCCCCAATGTTTAGCTTCGTTCTCTGTCAACTCAGCTATTTTGGGACTGTTGCTTGGATAACTAATTGGAGGGGCGGTGATTATGGAAGAGGAATTACATCCCATCACTATCAGGCCAATGCCTAACCCTGCCAATAATTTAAAATTGGATTTAATCATAGGTAAATGTAACGCCAGCATTTATAAAAAGGAGGGATTTTGGCTGTTAAAAAAGGTGAAGTTAGGTAGTTTTTACTTGAGTGGGCTTGGATAAAATTCCTTCACTCTAATAAGGCAATTTCACTAGCTAAAACCATCAGCCATCAGAATTTTATTGATTGACTTTTGCATCATTACCATCTCTACATTTAATGGCGCAGTTATAAGTTAGTCTGCTGAATAAATTTGGAAAGAGATTTAGCTGACCTGTGCTTAGGCAGATTTTAGTGAATTAAGCATTCTATATTCTAGCTTACATTCAGAGGTGCTATAAATTCCTTTATCCATTTACATTTTATGGGATATAAGATTAATGTTCTTGGAGCTTATGTGTTAAGTTAAGAATAGTAAATTCTGCAGGTCTTACTGCAGCTATTCCTATTTCGATAATTAGATTTCCATCTAGAATGTCCTGCGCAGACATGGTCTGACCCAAACCTACTCGCACGAAAAATGCTTGATCTGGTTTGGCTCCTACGAGTGCTCCATCTCTCCATAGTTTGATTAGGAAATTTTCAATCAGTGTTTTGGCACGTAGCCAAGTATTAGCATCATTTGGCTCAAAGACCACGAATTTCGTCGCTTTTTTCAAAGATTCTTCGATGAAAATAAAGAGTCTCTTGACTGGAATATAGCGCCACTCATTGTCATTTCCTGCTAATGTTCGAGCTCCCCACACTAGGGTTCCTTTACCCGTAAATTGACGAATAACATTGATTGATTTTCCAGAAGTTACATCTACATTGAAAGTTTCTTGCTGTTGATGGGACAGGTCGAGAGATGGACCGATTACATTTCGTACATCCACATTTGCGGGTGCTTTCCAAACGCCCCGTTCACGATCTACTCTAGTGTAGATCCCTGCAATAGCACCAGAGGGAGGCAATGTGATGTACTGTTGTTTGATTTCATTGTGGACGCTACGACCAAGACTAGGGTTACTGTTTTGCAGTGCAGCCAAAGTTAGAGAGTCTGAAACACCTGCTTCCAAAAGAGGGAAGCCTGAAGGATAAATATTTCTATGCGTGATTGTCAAATGTGTTGGAGAATAGGCATAATTCAAAGAGGTGCTTAGGTTTGGATAATAAGCCGCTCCATATTTTAGATTGGAGTATCCTACACAATTGTCTCTAAAATTATGCGCATCACTTACAGGATCAGCAGTCACATCTTTGACATCTATGATTACGAACCGATCTTTCAATATTTTACATTGTGTTAGTGCGGCATCGTAGATGTCTTTATACAAGGACCCGATTGTTTGTGGAGGTGAAGCAGGAATTATGTCAGGAAACACCAATAAAGTAGGTTCATCAATTGCTTTAATAGCTTCCAGACCTCCCAAAATACTTTCAGGATTAGTAGAATTACCTTTGTCTGGAACATTAGTAAAGCTACCTACAGAGAGGATATAGCATGGTCCTCCTCCATTTGAAAAGTATAGCTGCAGACAATAATAAAGTTTGAATGGGCTAGGATGCTTGGGGGGTATTGCAGTTATCGTTCTATTAGATATTTTTTCACCAAGTCCTTTGGCAGCCTCATAGCTGTCTTCTATTGTGATAGTAAAACTTTCAGGATTTCCTTTTCCAAATATACCTTCAAACTCAAGCATACTCGTAATTCGAGTAGGAACACCTTGGACATTTTCTGCATTTTTTTGAGCCAAATCCGTATGGCCTATAAATGCTGGAATCGCTGTCTCGACTTGAGCTACAGATGCTGGGAGATTAAAGATCTCTTTAAAATATACTCCTGGTGTTCTGTATTTTGACATG
Source organism: Algoriphagus ratkowskyi (assembly GCF_002150505.1). Taxonomy (GTDB): domain Bacteria; phylum Bacteroidota; class Bacteroidia; order Cytophagales; family Cyclobacteriaceae; genus Algoriphagus; species Algoriphagus ratkowskyi. The sequence goes on along the minus strand of NZ_MSSV01000003.1, from coordinate 343,879 downwards.
GCTAAATGTGTTTTGAATTAGTAACATTAAGCACTTCAAACTCATCATTTACTCTTTTTTCTGTTGAATTTCACAGAGTCTTCGTGGATTTTTTTGAGTCTGCTCAGCCTCAGAAATGACAAGGTTGGCTCATTAAAAGTTTCTTGAGCTTCAACTTCTTCGATTTTGGGTAGTTCTTGATTTTGGCAAACTCCACCAGTTTCATTTCTTAGGACAAAGAGCAAAAATCCATTAACCTAATTAGAGATACATAAAAAAAGGACATTTAAGAGAAGAGAAAAGTGCTCTCTAAAATAGTCTTTATTTACTTGTTATTCAAGTGATTAAAATCAAAGTCTACCTCCTTCTTTTTTTTAAGAATTACAGCGCTCTACTTTTTCAAAGAGAAAACACCCGGTGAGGTCCTGATGTATTGTATTTCCAAAGCTGGAAATTGCTTGAGTAATTCTTCAAAGTCGCCATGAGGGTCAAGCACCGTAGTCGGTTTTTGTTTTTGAAGCATTTGAAAGAGCCTAGCCTTTTCTCTCAAACCACGGTCCTGATCTAAATAGAGTTTACTTAATCGATAATTAAGAAATGGTCCACCAAGGCTTGCATTGAGATAAGGCGACAAATCATCACCCAATACCAGAATATCTCCAGTAAATTTTACATCTTTTTTTGCTACAAAATAATCCGAATCGGTGTTTTCCTGATGCCAGTACCAAAATGCGATAGCAGGAAGCGCCAGTACTAAAAGGTAAAAAGAGATTTTGGCGATGATTTCTTTTTTGGTATTTAAAAAGAATTGGGTAATTAGATACGTAAGCCCTGGAATCAGAATTACTAATTGATAGGCAGCTTGTTTTTTGATTATGAAAAACTCAGCAGCTGAAAATAATATCCAAATAAAGATTAATTGTCGCTGCTTCTGCTGGTTAATAGTGGATCCACGCAATACTGAGGCCATGAAATAACCCGCTGTAGCCAGCAAGACCGGGAATATTCCAAGATATAGCCAACTTAAAAGTGACTGATATTCATACTTCTCAGATAGAAATGTGAGTGGCCATATTTGAATTGCCTCCTCTAGACCATCATTCCAAAAATAAAATACTGAGATCAATAAAAGTGGAAGGAAATATCCAACCAGTGAGAGCATCAACTGACGAAAGGAAAAGCTACTGATGGCGATCCCTGTAAAAATCATATAGGGTAGAAATACGATATAGTTAGGATGAAAACCTGTCGCCAACCCTGCATAAATGCCTATCAATAAGGTAGATTCACTGGTGTCTTTTTGTAGAACAGTTTGTGAGAAAAGCTGCCCAAGTGCCAATACCAAAAATGTGCTTCCCAATAATGCAGGACTCAGACTGAGTAAATCAAATGAAAAATGGAAAAGTGCCGCCATGATGATCGCCGGCAGATATGTGTTTACATCAAAAGCCTTAAATTTGATCAGAGTGGAATTCCAATACAGGATCTGAAAGGATATTAAAATCCTACCCACCACTTCATAGGCAAAAAGACTACGACCAAAGAGCAGATCCATAAATGTGAAAAACCCTGCTGATAGAGGTCCGTTGTCATCTATGATATCTTGGTATAGAAAATATCCTTGACCTAAACGCTCTCCCAGAAGCATCCACATCAATTGTGGATTGGTAATTGGGAAAGGATTGAGCGTTAAATAGACGACTGAGAGCAATAGAATATATATTCCGATGCCGATTAGCCTGAAGGGATCATTTAATTTAAAAAAGCTGAACAAGGTAAATTGGAGAAGAGTGTTTGGTAGGTTTTGCTCAAAATTAAAGCTTGCCCAACTATTTCGCTAAATTTGTACCACAAATACTTCATATGGAAAGTAAAAGACAACAAAAATATTCCAAGCTAATTCAAAAAGAGCTCGGCGATATATTTCAAAAAGAATCAAAACACCTGGTCGGTCGTGCCATGGTGACGATCACACGAGTGATGATGAGTCCGGATTTAGGCTTGGCAAAAGTTTACTTAAGCTTTTTATTGGCTGATCCTGAAACTACGTATAAGCTGATCAATGAACACAAGAAGGAAATCAGACATCAACTTGCGAAGCGAATTGGCAAGTCTGTTCGTGTGATTCCTGAGATTGCATTATTTCCAGATGATTCTGCAGCTTATGCGCAGCATATGGACAAGGTGATCTCTAATCTTTCTATTCCACCGGCACCACCCAAGGAACAAGATCAAGAAGAAGAGGATTAATCTAGCCATCGTTGAATCTCAGCTTTTTCATAGCCTCCAGGTATTTTCGCAGTAAGAAGAAGCGGAACTTCATTACCATTTTGTCCAGAATTTCTATGATAGGAGTTGCTGTGGGCACGATGGCATTGGTGATTGTGATGTCTGTGTTCAATGGTTTGGAAGATTTGATTCGAGGTATGTTTGCAAGCTTTGATGCTGAGCTGAAAATCGAAGCTGCTGTAGGGAAAAGTTTTATGACTAGCGAAGAATGGCTAGATAGTATTAAAAATGTAGAGGGTGTTGCAATTCTCACTGAGATCATCGAAGACAACGCTTTATTGGATTACAATGGCAATCAGATGATCGGAAGAATCAAAGGTGTATCCGATAATTTTCTTGATCAGGAGCGATTCTCCAGAGGTTACTTTTGGGGAGATACTACCTTGGGTACAGCTTTAAATCCTGCGGCGATTTTAGGTAGAGGTGTAGGATTTTTCCTATCAGTGAATCTCGACAATGTAAATGTTCCGCTGAAAATCTACTATCCAAAAGCTCCCAGAAGTGCTGCGTCTATCGATCCATCTCAGTTCTATGAATCTGCTTTACTAGATCCCGTAGCCTATTTTAGTATAGGGGATCGCCAGTTTGATGACGAATATGTGATTGCACCACTTGCTTTTGTTAGAGACTTGCTGAAATATGAGAGTAAAAGAACGGCACTAGAAGTGAAAGTAGCCAAAGGCTATTCGATTGCCGAAGTTCACAAACGATTAACAAATCATCTAGGCGAAAACTTCTTGGTGAAAAATGCGGATGAGCAACACGCAGGTTTGATCCGTACTGTTAAGATGGAAAAGCTATTCACCTTCCTTGCCCTAACTTTTATATTAGCGATAGCTTCCTTCAATATTTTCTTTTCGTTGAGTATGTTGGCGATAGAAAAGAAGAAAGATATAGCTGTGCTAAAAGCGATGGGTGCCACGGAGAAATTGATCAGAAGTATTTTCTTAAAACAGGGGGCCTTAATTGCTTTAAGTGGAGCCTTGATAGGCCTGGTTTTGGGTTACTTGGTTTGTTGGCTGCAGCAAGCCTTTGGATTGGTGTCTTTGGGTATTTCTTCTGCAGTGGTAGACGCTTACCCAGTGAAAATGATTTGGACTGACTTTCTATGGATAAGTTTAGCGATGATAGGAATCACATTGTTGGCCTCTTCAAGACCTGCCTGGATTGCATCAAAAGTTGAAACTGTGAAGGAAATTTAATGACAGGTATTAAGATGTTGGCAGAGCTATAGTATGTCAAACAATTCTAGCTTCATACAAAATTCGAATTATAATTGCGTTTAGTATTCTATATAAATAGCTGATAGTCAGCGATAATAAACCGAGTCTCGATTCTCGTATATTCCAATAGCAAATATAGCCTTGTATTTCCTGTTGGAGGCATGCTTATTGGGGGCTAAAGCGGTTCACCTTAGTTTGTAAATTAATTATCCAATGAAGAGCGTATTGCCCCGATTATTTGTCTTGGTTTTTTTATTGTCCTGTCCCACCATCACCTTTGCTCAAGACAGCGATGCGGATAAAGGATCTCTCACATCAGGAACTATCGATAGCCAGTTTGAGTACATCTACAATAGCTCCAATAATTTTCAAGAATATAAGGTAGTTAAGCAGACCAATTTGGATAAGCTTAAGTCGAATATTCTGGATTCTATGAGGACGATGAGGTCTGAAGTTCTAGATCTTAAGCTACTGATTGCAAGCGAAAAAGACTCAATCATAAACTTAAAAACCTTTTTGGTCACAGCTGAATCAGAGAAACAGGAGGCTATTGCCGAAAAGGAAAATTTCTCTTTTCTGGGTATGGGAATACAGAAGACAGTATACTCTTCTATGATGTGGATATTGGTTGCAGTCCTTGCTGGAGCGCTTTCCATCTTCACCTTTCAGTATTTCAGTAGTTTTAAAAAAATTAGAAAAGCCCAAAAGGACTTGACTGAAGTGCAAGAAGAATTCGAAAATCATCGTAAAATTATGCTTGATCGCGAACGTAAGATGAAACGGGAATTGGTTGATGCACAAATGGGCAGAAAGTAGCTTTATTCCTCAAATCTTTTTTTAAGATTAGTAACTTTTGTGCTTCACATTCTTTTCCAGTAGGTTTAAGGGTGATATCTAATGCACGACTATCAGAGAGTAGCTTTCAACGGGAGCATTTTTACTTCCAAATCCTCTATAGCAACAGTCAGCAATTGAAAGAATTTGCCTTCTAAAGGTGGGTCAACTAGGGATTTAAACTAGTAATTATCAATCCTAACAAGCTGCAGAATAACAACATGTTTTTAAGTTTAGGGTGAGTTATGAAGATTTAATTTTGTAGCGAGCTAAGGTCTCATTTCGATTCCTTGACTCAATACGCTATTTGGATCTTAAACCTTTCACTTCTACTACAGAATTCCTTATAAAAAGCGTTAAATTTGCCGCAGTAATACCAAAATTAACGGATGGCTAAGAAAAGAGGAACTGCTTTAGACGAGAGTGAAAAAAGGAAATTGAATAAGCAGAATTTAAGCAAATTGGGAGGCATCTTTCAATTTTTATTGCCTTATAAAGGTCAGTTTTTTTTAGGAATGATTTTCCTGATTTTTTCTTCACTTACCCTACTCACATTTCCCTTTGTAGCTGGCAAGCTAATCGATACGGCTCAAGGGGAAGATTGGATAGTCAATGATATTAACTCAATTGCGCTGATTTTGGTCGGGATTTTAGCTGTACAAAGCATATTTTCATTTTTCCGAGTTTGGCTTTTTTCACTAGTTTCAGAGCGATCCATGCGAGATATTCGTCTGGCGTTGTACTCGAGGTTGGTGCGCTTACCGATGACATTTTTTGACCAGCGCCGCACTGGAGAATTGATAAGTCGAATCACTTCTGATGTTAGTATGCTGCAGGACACCTTCTCGGTAACACTTGCAGAGCTTTTTCGTCAGGTTGTTACCCTCGTAGCAGGTGTAATTTTCTTGATGGTTATGACTCCTAAGTTGACCTTATTTATGCTAACTACTTTCCCTGTGCTGGTAGTTATTGCAATGTTTTTTGGGAAATTTATCCGAAAACTCTCGAAAAGTACCCAAGATGAACTCGCCGCCGCAAATGTGATTGTGGAGGAGACCCTTCAGTCCATTAGTACTGTTAAGTCTTTCGTCGGAGAAGTCTTCGAGTCTACGCGATATGGCGCTGGGTTGAATAGAGTTGTTGGTGTAGCTCTTAGAGCCGCAAAATACCGTGGAGCCTTCATCTCATTTATCATTTTCGCCTTATTCGGTGGGATTGTGGCGGTGATGTGGTACGGAGCTAGTTTGGTGAGTTCTGGAGATATGAGTGTTGGGGAATTAGTCTCATTTGTGCTATATACCACGTTTATCGGTGCATCTATCGCTGGATTAGGAGATATTTATGGGCAAGTTCAAAAAGCAATTGGCTCATCTGAGCGTGTGTTGGAAATATTGGACGAAGAACCTGAGTCTGTTTCAGGTACAAAAGCTATTAATTTTCAAGGCAAAATTGCATTCAATCAAGTTGGTTTTCATTATCCAACCAGACCTGAAATGGAGGTACTTAAAGACTTGACTTTCCATGTAAATCCAGGAGAAAAAGTAGCGCTTGCAGGTCACTCTGGAGCTGGGAAATCTACCATCATTCAATTGCTTATGCGATTCTATGACGTGCAGAAAGGTTCAATTCAGGTTGATGATCGCCCACTCAGTGATTGGAATTTGCAAAACCTTCGATCTCATGTAGGAATGGTTCCTCAGGAAGTGTTGCTTTTCGGTGGATCTATTCGTGAGAATATCGAATATGCAAAGCCAGGAGCGTCAGAAGAAGAAATTATTTTGGCTTCGAAAAAAGCCAATGCCTGGCAATTTATTTCGCAATTTCCTGAAGGTCTAGATACATTGGTAGGTGAACGTGGAGTGAAGCTTTCTGGTGGTCAGAGGCAGCGCGTGGCAATAGCCCGAGCTATATTGAAAGATCCATCTATTTTAATATTGGATGAAGCTACTTCGTCTTTAGATGCGGAGTCAGAACATTTGGTACAGGAAGCATTGGATGAATTGATGAAAGGAAGAACAACTATTATCATTGCACACAGGCTGGCTACCATCCGAAAAGTTGATAGAATATATGTGCTCAGCGACGGCGAAATAGTTGAGCAAGGCACCCATTTGGATCTTCTCAATAGAGAAGAAGGTTTCTATGCTAACTTAGTTCGATTGCAATTTGCTGATTAAGATAGATTGTGGGCAGAGATTGATTTGATCATTCCCATGAATTTCTCTAGGTACATTTTAGAGTTAGGAAAAAGTCTTTGCATCTCCTCTTGGTCTAATAGCCTGATTTCATCAAGATACTGTTGAGCATCTTTTGCATCCCATTTTTGGAGTCGACTTAGTTTTGTTTTAGTCAAGAAAAAATGAAGCAGAGGCTTAGGGGCGTACTGCGCAAAAGGGATCGCGTAATGGGCTTCCACAGGAAAGTACCGATTTGGGGTTTGGATGAAATGCTTTTTTCCTACACGAATAATCTCCTTCGCCATTTTTTGTTGATTCTCCCAAGTGTAAAGGTGCTCAATCACCGAATTTGAAAAGACTAGGTCAAAACTGTTATCTGAAAATTCAGACATGTTGGTAGCATCTCCTACGACCGATCTAAACTTAGGATGATCAATTTCTTCCTGATCAAGATTAAGGAGGATGATTTCAATATTTGGAAGTGAAAGGAGTCTGCTCGTATTCCAAAAGTAGGCAGCTCCACCCACGTCTAATACTCGAATAGGATCGTCTTTTGAGAAATTTAGAAAAAATAAATCTTCGAAATCTTTTTGTCTTTGGTTTCTGAATTTGGCTCCCAAAGATTCGGGATTGTCGGAAGGTGAAAATAAATTCGTAATAAAACTCATGCGTTGCCTTAGCGGCTTTTCGGCTATTAAATAATTACAAAAGTAATCAGCATTGATGACTCTTTGCTTAATTAAAGCGTCGAAATGATCCTCATTTTTTAATTAAATCAATCTGGATAGAATTCTTTAGGATTTATAGCAATTTGCTAGGATCTGCTCGTAGTAATTTAGCCTTTTATGTTCTAAAGCTAATTCTGTAAGGTATCCATCATTTATCTAAATTTTTCTCGATGTATATTTTTTAGAAAAAATTTGAATTCCGAAAAAAAAGCCCTCCAGGTAAACTGGAGGGCTATTGTTGTCTGATTGAATATTAACTAGGTCCTATTAAACTTTAAAGAGTGCTTCAAAGAATCCCATCGTTTCGCCTTTCCTTTTAAAGATCAACATCGGTAATTTATTGTTCACGGTAACAAGTTTTTCTGCAACGCTACCTAAAAGGATGGCAGCTGATTTTGTTTTTCCTCTAGAGCCCAACAAGATCATATCAGCTTCGATCTTTTCAGCTTCTTCCAATAGTGCTTTACCTTGACCCTCTCCATCATTTAATACAAATCGGCATTGCAATCCTGTGTGGTTGAACTTCTGAATAAAACGGTTAAAGTCCTCTTGTGCATTGTCTTTCATGATTTCTGAAAATTCTTCAAAGGTCTTACCTGTTTTAGAATATCCATGTGGGACCTCGTATAAGTGAACTGGCATAAGTTCTGCACCTAAATCCTCAGAGAGTCTTTCGGCAAATGTATAGATCAAATCAGTGTGATCAGAAAAATCGGAAGGGATCATAATTTTCTTCGGTAATCCTGGAGGTCTTTTTTCCTGCAAAAGTAAAACAGAGCAAGGAGCCTTTTTAGCAACCCCCTTGGCGATAGATCCACTTCCTTCCAATGTTTCTTTTCTGCCCATAATGATTATATCCACATCTTTAATCTTAGCCCATCGAAGTAGGGTTTCCAATGGATGTGGTCCTTCTTCTGCAAAAACTTCGATTTCCATACTTTCAGGAAAATCAAAATTCTTAAGTTTTGATGTGATTAAGGCTTCGATGGATTCATCTCCAGGAGCCAATAATTCAGGATGCTTTTTCAGAATTTCATCGGGTACAGCTAGATTTTTTGCTACATGAACGAAGTAGCATTTATCTATTCCGAGGAATTTCAGGTACACTATCGTTTTTTTGATCAGGATATCATCCATCTCAGTTAGATCAAGGCCAATCATGGCCTTATAAAAATGCTTCATAGCTGTTAGGTGTTATTTCCCCTTAATTTAAACCTTTGATTCAGTTTATTGAATAGTTTTTATGTTTTTACCAGATGAATTCCTTTTCGAGGTAATTTAGCCTGATGAAATCGGTCGAGTTAGAAATCCTTGAATGTGTAATTATTCGCAAGACCAGAATGTATCCCGAAATATTGCGGTAGGGGTAGTCAAATAGAGTAAAATTATAAAACTATATAATTTTGCCTGTCTGAGGCAAATATCTCTAATCAAATGCCGCAGGCAGAGGCCTGCTCATATTCTAGTATAATGAGGCCTTTGAAATTTAAAATTATACACATGAAAATGATGCAAAAGTATTTTTTGGCAGTCGTGCCTGAAGGTAAGGTTATGGAGCGCATAACAAAGCTGAAGGTGGAAATCAAAGATCGTCATCAGGCTAAATTTGCACTTAAATCACCTGCTCACATTACCGTTAAAATGCCATTTATTTACAATGAGGCAAAGGAAAACAAGTTGATTTTAAAACTAGGCGAATTTATAGAAGATTATAGACCGATGCTTATGAGAATTAGGGGTGTCAAGACATTTGGTCAACGAGTAATTTACTTAGGAGTGGATGATACACCGGATTTATTTGATTTTCAACGTGAGTTAAAATCTTTTTGCAAGCGTGAGTTGAATCTAGTTGATGAATTGAGTGATCGGAATTTTCATCCCCATATGACAATTGCTTTCAAGGATATAAAGAAAGAACAGTTTCAGAATATTCTAAAACTTGCTACTGAGACTAACTTGGATGAAGTACTAAGCGTAACGACAATTGCACTTCTGAAAAAGGTAGAAGGTAGGTGGGAAGTATTGGAAAATCTAAAATTAGGTCAACGTTGAGTAATTTTTATGCAGATTTTTTGATAATTGGATATTGGTTAAATAAATGATTTACGATAAAAAAAATAATATTTCGTAATAATAAGAAAAGGCAGAATTATATAGTTTTTATCGGATTGGTTTTTTCTTATGCTTCCATATTATGTTGTAGTTTTTATCTAAAACTATTAGTTTTAAAAAAATTAAATTTGGAAAAATTGAGTAAAACAACTTTCGTAGTTTAGCTAGATCCTATCTTATTAGTTTTATGGTATGTAAAATCATATTACTTTTTCAAAAAAACAGAATTAAATTAATAGATTAACTCATAATAAAAAATATAATACTGTTAACTTGATATTCTAGTTGTTCAAATTTTGAAATTCATGTATTTTAACAAAATTTCAAAATATTATATTTTAGTAGGTTGATTTAGTGGCAGTTGAGCTTTTTTTGATGTGAAACTTTAGATTAATATTTGGGTTAAACATTACTTAACTATAAATGTTCAACCTATGAAGAAAGTTTTATTAACCTTTGCCTTCGCAATGCTATCCCTGGTGATGGTGCTGGCGCAGAGCAAGACGATCACTGGTAGGGTCACATCGGCAGAAGAGCCAGATGGAATTCCAGGTGCAAGTGTAGTAGTAAAAGGTACTGCACAAGGTGTGATCACTGATCTTGATGGAAGTTATTCTGTTCAAGTACCAGCTGACGCTTCTTCTCTTATTTTCAGTTTTGTTGGTTACCTAACTAAGGAAATGCCAATCGGTTCCGCTTCCATTATCAATGTGACAATGAATGTGGATGTCAAAACACTCAACGAAGTAGTGGTTGTAGGTTATGGTACCCAAGAACGAAGAGAAATCACTGGCTCGGTTACTTCTATTGATTCTAAGGCTATTGAGAACTTGATTTCTCCTTCCTTTGAGTCTCAATTAGCAGGTAGAGCACCAGGTGTCTCGATCACCACTCCAAGCGGTATTTTGGGAGCAGCGCCTATTATCCGTATTAGAGGTGTGAATTCACTTACTGCGGGTGCTGGACCGCTAATTGTAATCGATGGTGTGCCAGTAGTGAGCTCTGACAGATCTGCGGTGAACGCTTCCAACCCACTTGCGAACATTAATCCAGCCGACATTGCTTCTTTTGAAGTACTAAAGGATGGTTCTGCCTCTGCCATATATGGATCTAGAGCAGCTAACGGTGTGATCTTAATCACAACTAAAAGAGGTGCTGCGGGCAAAGCAAAAGTAAGTTATAACACTTCTATGGGCTTTAATGAAGCTGTAGAAACTTTTGATTTACTATCAGGTGATGAGTTTGTGACTATTGCTAATGAGAAAAGAACAAATGCTAATCAGTCGCCTCTAGCTAACCCTGGAGTTAATACAGATTGGCAAGATTTAGTATTCAGAAAGGGATTTGTGCAGCAGCACAATTTATCTATCAGCGGTGGCTCAGAAGCAACCAAGTATTTCTTCTCACTAGGTTTCACAGATCAGGAATCAGCAGTGCGTCCTAATGAATTGAGCAGATATTCTTTCAGAGCCAATGTGGATCACAGTATATCAAAGGCAGTAAGATTAGGTATGTCTATGTCCTATTCTTATACTGAGATTTATGGTTTAAATAATGGATCAAACTCACTTTCTGGTGCGATCTACAATTCAACCCGTGCATTGCCAAACGTTCCTATTTTTGATGCAGATAATACTGCGTTTGATGGATATAATATAACTGCAAATGGTGCTACCACTGGTTTTGGAACTAACCTTGCTGGTCCGGATAACAACATCCCAAATATTGGATTTGTAATAGACAACAATATTTACAGAAGCCGTACCCACAGAGTGATAGGTAATGCATATGGTGAAGTTGATATTGCTACTGGATTAACTGCAAGAAGCCAAATAGGAGTTGATTTGACCTTGGCGGATGATTTCCAATCTTTAGATGCAAGACATGGTGATGGTAGAAGTTCTAATGGTAGCGTCTATATGGCAACTAATCCAGCTTTCCTCTGGAACTGGCAGAATACTTTGAACTACCAAACAGTATTTGCAGAAGACCATAGTCTTAATGTAACTGCAGGTTTGGAATATCAGTTTGCTAAATATTATGGATTTAGTGGGTCTGCTACAGATATTTCTGATGATTATTTCAGAAGAAATAACCTAATAACAGGGTCATATAACAACCAATTCTCTTCAGGAAGCTACACTGAAAGAGGCTTCGATTCTTACTTTGGTAGATTGAATTACAGCTTCAAAGGAAAATATTTGGCTTCATTCACTTTAAGAAATGACGGTATTTCAGACTTAGTAGGAGATAACAAACGAGGTACTTTCTTTGGTGGATCCGTTGGATGGAGAGTTTCTGATGAGGCATTCTTTAATTCTGAGTTAATTTCTGATTTAAAATTCAGAGCTTCTTATGCAGAGGTAGGAAATACAGATATTGATTCATTCGCAGCATTCGGTGGATATGCACCTGTTCTGGGTGGTGCAGGAGCAGGAATTGGTTACAATAGAATAGCAAATACAGGTTTGCAGTGGGAAACGTCCAAGAAGCTGAACGTAGGTTTGGATATGACGATTGGTAAGGTGTCAGTTTCTGCAGATTACTTTAGCAATGATGTGGATGGCTTAATTCTAGCTGCTCCTACAGCCCCTTCTTTGGGAGTTCCAGGAAACAGCATCAATCAAAATATTGGTGCGATGACCAATTCAGGTTTTGAACTGAGAGTTGCTTCCAATGTCATAAACAGAGGAAAATTCTCATGGAATACTGATTTCAATATCACTTTCATTAAAAATGAAGTAACTAACTTGATTAGCCCAATCACAAGTACTTACAATAGAACTGAAGTTGGAAATTCAATAGGTGAACTTTACGGTTTTAGATGGGCTGGCGTTAATCCCGCGAATGGAAATCCAATGTATTATTCCGGTGATGATATTATTCAATATAACCTTCAGCAATCCATCGGTGGAGTATCGCAACTTAACTATAGAGCTTACGACCCAGCGAACCCTTCTGACATTTCTGTTAGAGCTACAAATGGACCTACTCAAGAGTTTTTGGGTGGCACATTACCTAAATGGCAAGGTGGCTGGTCGAATAGCTTTACTTTCGGTAATTTTGATGCGGAAATCTTTACAAGATTCTCCGGTGGAAACTACATCATGAATGAATCTCTTAGAGGTCTTTTAGGTCAAGGTTTTTCTAATAATCACGCAAGTATTTTAAACAGATGGACTGAAAGTGGTCAGGTTACTGACATGCCGAAATTATATTCTGGACAGGATCAAAACATGTGGCAAAACTCTGCATCGAACTCTAGATTTGTGGAGAAAGGGGATTATTTGAAAATTCAAAATATCGTTTTGGGTTATACTATTCCTGCAGCAGCACTTGAAACAGCATTTAGTGGAGCTATCTCCAATGCAAGAATTTTCGCTCAGGTTCAAAATCCTTTTACCTTCACTAAGTATACAGGATTGGATCCTGAAGCGAATAGTTATTCTAATCAAAGGCAATTTGGAGTTGATTGGAACGTAGCACCGATCGTACGTACTTACACTCTAGGCCTAAGCGTAGGTTTTTAAATTAATTGAACCTAATAAAAAATTAAAATGAAAAAATTCGCAATAAAAAATATAAAAATGGTGCTGATAGGTGCGGCATTAGTAGGATTTACTTCAGCTTGTGAGGTAACTGATTTGGTTCCCGCCAATTTGATTCCTGACTCTGAAGCATTCTCCACTGCACCTCGAATTGAATCAGCAGTACTTGGTGTATATGAATCAGCTCAACGAGGATTTTATTCAGATGTAGTACAAAGAGGTTATCCTTTTGGCGCTGCGAACGTAGAGCAAGGTGATTTAAGAGGTGAAGATATGTATAACGATCAGGCCTTCTACGAGATCACTTATAACAATTCGTACAGCCCTAACTCTGCGAACAATGCAGGTATGTGGATCTCTCTGTACAGAATGATCAACAGACTGAACATCATCTTGGAGAACTTAGACATAGCAGTAACCAATGGGGTGTTGACTACAGAAAAAGCAAATGCCTACAAAGGGGAAATGCTTTTCTTGAGAGCATTAGCTCACCATGAATTATTGATCCATTTTGCAAGACCATTCTCTGATAACCCATCTTCTATGGGAATTCCTTACAGGACATTTGGTATTGATGATGTTACAAAAGTACCTGATGCCGAAGCTGTCGGTAGAACTACTGTGGGAGAGGATTATGCGCAACTTATTAAAGACCTAGATGCTGCTGAGGGATTTTTACCAGAGGGTAATGCATCTAGAGCAAATAAGGGTGCTGCGATTGCTTTGAAATCTAGAGTAAAGTTACACATGAAGGACTGGCCGGGTGTGCTGGCTGAGTACGCTAAGGTATCTTCTAAATATGCTGTTACTGCTAGCCCCGTTACACCTTTTAGAGGTAGTGCAAGTAGTGATAATATATTCTCTTTCATAAACTCTGCAACATCTAACCCAGGAACAAATGGGGCTTTGCCAGCCATGTATGGTAATCCTAATCTTGGGGCAAGAGGTCTAGTTAAAATAAGTCCAATTATCTGGAGAGCGGATTTTTGGAATACTGAGGATACACGTAGAACTTTATTGACCACAAGATCCGCTTTGGGAATCTTTACCAATAAATACATTGATGCTACTACATTTTCTGATCCTAATCCAATTTTGCGTTTTTCCGAAGTGGTATTAAATGCCGCAGAAGCTAATGCAAGATTAGGTGGAGCAAATACTGCTGCAGCTGTTGCTTTACTAAACTCTGTGAGAAGCCGTGCTTTACCTACTTCAGTTCCTGCATATACTGTTTCAGATTTGGGCGAAAACGTTCTTACCGCTATTTTGAATGAAAGAAGGATTGAGTTTCTTGCTGAAGGAAGAAGATGGCCAGATATTCATAGATTATCAGGAGAAGGTTTAATGGCTGGTATTCCCTCTAAAGCCACTTCTAGATCTATTACTAGCATCGATTTCTACACTACATCGAAGACTATTCCTATGGATCACTCACTGGCGTATACTAGTAACCTATTTGTTTGGCCAATACCTTTGGCTGAATTGCAGAATAATAATACCGCTCCAATCGAGCAGAATCCAGGTTATTAATCGTTCAAAATCTAATATTAAAGTCCGGCCCTTGAGTCGGACTTTTTTTTGATTGTATTTTTTTAGGTAAAACTATTGCAAGGCTAAGTGATAGCATTCTGTATTTATTGGAAAAAAACAGGTAAACAAGCCAAAAATAACTTTTAAAGAAGCTTAGCGACAATGGTTTCTACACATTAAAGGTCTTATATGTTTTTAGGCCAGCATAGCAACAGAAGGACAATTTGTAGGCTGTTTGAAAAATTTTAATAAAACAAAGTGTGGGTCAGTTCTACTTTAAAACCAGTATCTCGCTATTTGCTTAAGACACCAGACTCTTTCCCTTTTCCGAGTATGATACTTTTAGGAGAATTTGATCCAAAATAGACCTGAACCACATTATTTTGATCTGAAAAATTTTTAATCAATAGAGTATTTTTGATTTTGAGAGAGCTGGGTTCCTTAACCTTCTCAGACTCTAGATAGAACCAAGCAGCATCTTCTTCTATCTCATATCCAAGAAATTTTACAGTAACTGATATCTCATCAATCCAGATTTTATTTTGTGTCAGGAGATAAGCTTCAATCTGCTTGTTAAGCTTTTGGGGGTTGCTAGGATTAAGAAAATCTATGGGCTCTTTATGGTACTCGCTTAAAGCAATCTCCAAATCATCCCAAAAAATCTTCTGCGAAATTTCAAGCTGTTCAGACTCCTTATTCCATTTAATCTCTGTCAGACTAAGGTGAAAAGGATGGGCAAATACTAACCATCCAAGGCTGATCATGTATAAATATATCTGTTGCATTTGGTGTTCTTTAATCTGTCTTTTCTGCTATTTATGCCGTAATATTGAGCAATTTACTTCATTAGAAGTATTTCGCCCCTTCTATGAATTCATTTGAATTGTATTTTCGTCTTGGCTTCAAGCATATCCTTGATATCCATGGCTACGACCACATCCTTTTTGTATTGGCACTTTGTGCGGTCTTTATTCCTAGAGATTGGCGCAAAGTCGTGATTTTAGTCACTGCATTTACAATTGGTCATTCCTTAACTCTTGCTTTGGCTACCTTCAGATTGATCAATGTGAATTCAGCGTTGATTGAGTTTTTAATTCCAGTGACAATTGCCATTACTGCATTTATTACCATTCTCCGTCCGAAGCCTGCTTCCGGTAAAGGACTTTCTATTAATTACATCTTCGCATTATTCTTCGGATTGATCCATGGACTTGGATTTTCGACCTATCTCCGTAGCCTTTTAGGAAAAGAAGCAAGTATTTGGGAGCCATTATTGGCTTTCAATCTAGGCTTGGAGCTGGGACAACTGATCATCGTAGGAATCTTCCTTCTCGTCACTTCTATCTTGGTAGGGTTAGTTGGAGTTAGCCGAAAAGAATGGACACTCGTAGTCGCATCGATGGTATTTGGGGTAGCGCTGATGCTGATGCTTGAGGCAAAATATTGGTAATGCGAAGTTGGATGCTAGGTGCTTGATGTCTGATGAAATAAAGGAAAAATATGCTGCCAGAGAAATGTTGATTGAAGGTGATAATTGAGATAGGGATTTGATAAAAAAGGATTTAATATGAAAAAATTACTTGCACTTACAGCACTTGTATTCACGGGGATTTTCCCTGCTTTTGCGCAGCAATCTGAGCAAAATCATGCAGTGCGCTTTGAGCAGCTCGGTACGATGCTCCGCTCTCCTAATGTATATCGAACAGCTTCTGGAGCTCCTGGACATATGTATTGGCAACAGCAAGCTAACTATGTAATCAACGTAGAGCTTGATGATGCCAATCAATCTGTCAAAGGTTCTGAGAAAGTTACCTACATCAACAATTCTCCAGATCAGCTTACTTATCTATGGGTGCAACTGGAAGAAAATCAACGTGGACCAGACTCTGCTACTCCTAAAGCAGCCGAGAGCTCCATCAGCAATCGGATGACCCTACGTATGCTCGAAGGATTGATTTGGGCAAATGATGATTTTGGCTATAAGGTGTTGGAGGTAAAAGATGCCAAAGGCAATCCACTTCCAGTGACGGTGAATCAGACCATGATGAGAATAGATCTTCCTACTCCTTTAAAAGCAGGCCAAAGCTTCACGTTCGGCGTAGAATGGACCTTCAATATAACCGATAGAGTGGGCTATGTAGGGGGACGTCCAGGTTATGAATTCTTTGAAGGAGACAGCAATTACCTCTATACCATGGCGGAATGGTTCCCAAGAATGGCTGTATACTCTGACTTCGAAGGCTGGCAAAACAAGCAATTCATGGGTTCTGGTGAATTTGCATTAGTTTTTGGGAATTATGAAGTGAATATTACTGTGCCGTCTGATCACATGGTCGGAGCAACTGGCGAACTTCAAAATGCAAGTCAAGTTCTCTCGTCTATAGAGCTGGAAAGATGGAATAAAGCGAAGAAAACCTACGATGCACCAGTGGTCATCCGTACACAGGATGAAGCTACTAACCTAGAAAAAGGCAAAGCTACCGGTAAAAAGACTTGGAAATTTAAGGCCGAGAATGTGCGTGATTTTGCTTGGACGTCTTCCCGCAAATTCATTTGGGATGCTATGGCTGTGAAACTAGGTGGCAAAGACGTAATGGCAATGTCTTATTACGCAAAAGAGGCAAACCCTCTTTGGGGTCAGTATTCAACTCTAGTAGTTGCACATACGATCAAATCTTATTCTGCACATACATTTGACTATCCTTACCCTACAGCAATATCTGTGGAGGCTGCAAACGGAATGGAATACCCAATGATCTGCTTCAACTATGGTCGTCCAGACTCGGACGGTACCTATTCTGAAGCAGTCAAAAACGGGATGATCGGCGTGATTATTCACGAAGTGGGTCACAACTTTTTCCCGATGATCGTCAACTCTGACGAGCGTCAGTGGACTTGGATGGATGAGGGCTTGAATACCTTTATGCAATTTATGGCAGAGCAAGAGTGGGACAGAAACTTCCCCTCAAGACGTGGCCCTGCCCACATGATAGTTCCCTACATGAGAAGTGAAGCGAATACTTTGGAACCAATCATGACCAATTCTGAAAACATCATTCAGTTTGGGCCAAATGCTTACGCAAAACCAGCTACCGCTTTAAACATCCTGCGCGAGACGGTAATGGGTCGTGAATTGTTTGACTATGCATTCAAAGAGTATGCACGCAGATGGATGTTTAAGCATCCGACTCCTGAGGATTTGTTTCGTACGATGGAAGATGCTTCTGCGGTAGATTTGGACTGGTTCTGGAGAGGCTGGTTCTATGGCTCAGAGCCAGTGGACATTTCTATAGAGAATGTGGTGCTTTACAAACTGAATAACCAAACTCCTGCAGAACAAAAGTCTGCGATGAAAGCAGAAGCTGACAGGGAACAAAATTATGTTTCCAAAGATTTCAATAGAACTGCTGTCAAAGAAACAGTGATTGAAGCAAATCCGGTTGCCAGAGATTTCTACACTACTTATAATCCATTCACTGTCACTCCAGCAGATGAGGAGAATTACCGGAAATTCATGGCTAGTCTTTCTCCAAAAGAAAAGGAGTTGATGGAAAGTGACTTGAATTTTTATGAAATCACCTTCAAAAACGCAGGTGGGTTGGTAATGCCAATCATCGTAGAATTTCAATATGCAGATGGTACTTCAGAAATAGACCGGATCCCTGTAGAAATCTGGAGAAAGAATGAGTCTCAGGTTACTAAGGTATTTGTAAAAGAAAAAGAAGTAACTCAAATAATCCTTGATCCACTAAGAGAAACTGCAGATATCGATGAGTCTAGCAACTACTGGCCACCGCAATATCAGCCAAGTCGATTTGAGCTATTCAAAGGATCTGGCGCTGCAAGAGGAACCTCAACGGGTGACAATCCAATGAAGAAAGCTAACGGTAATCAATAAGAGTTAAAGCCGGCGAGAGTCGGCTTTTCTTTTTTTTAACCGCGGAGATTCTGTGTAAAAACCCAATTAGAAACCTATATTTTCTTAAATTTAATTTCCAAGTCAGCATAAGCTAGACTGTTAAAGGAGTAGCAGCTTCATGTTGTGGCTCCTTTTTTAATTCATATTCCAGAGAGCACAAAGATGTGCTTCTTCTCCAGAAGTAAGACTTTGTTCTGTATCATACGTGTAGGGCTGAAAGCCCAAAATAACATAGCTCAGCTCGATAGGGCTGGGGTTTAGAAGGAATAAATTTGATGGACAGCTCTGAAAGAGCGGAATTAGCCTCTTAATGTTTATGTTTTTCTTTTTTATTAGACGCAGGGTACGCGGAGTTTGACGCGGAGGACTTAGCATTGTCCTAATTCTCCAGAAGCTGGACATGGTAGGCATTGAATAAATAGGGATTCTTGGGCTGAAAGCTCTTCAATCCTTTGTGCGACACGAACGGTTGCGATATCGAGAACAGTAATCTATTGATGAAAAATACATTTTATGTATATCCACATTTGCACCAGTAAAAGATAGAACGCGGATTAATAGAATGGTAAAGGATAGCATTGACGCTACTTCGGTCACCCTTCATCGGTCTTCCAAAATGCTAGCAAAGAAAATTATAGAATTGGCAAGATTGTGGATAAACATTTACACTTTCATCCTTATCGAAGAAACTGTATTTTAGTCGCTGAAATTAACTTTGTCTTAAAAATTGAACCTAACACAAACCTAAAATGAAAACAAGAAACCTAATGTCACTGGGCTTTATCGCCTTGTGTTTTTTCATAAGTTCAAATCTGCTTGCGCAAAAAAGAGATTTCTACGAACTGAGAACTTATCACATCGAGACCGCTGAGCAAGAAGCGATGCTGGATGAATACCTTGAGAAGGCTTTTATCCCTGCTGCTCATAGGAATGGTATTGCCAAAGTTGGCGTTTTCAAGCCTATTGCTAGCGAGCCAGATGCTGGCAAAAAAGTGTACTTATTTATTCCATTCAAATCCATGGATGGGATATTGGGCTTAGCAGCAAAATTAGCTAAAGATCAAACCTATCAGACTTCTGGTAGTTCTTACATCAATGCTGCTTTTGATAAGCCTCCATACAAGAGAATGGAGACTTCCATCATGCAATCAATGACGGGTCAGCCAAAATTTGCTGAGTCCAAATTGACTAATTCCAAAAAAGATAGAGTTTATGAGCTGAGAAGTTATGAAGCTGCTACCGAGCGTCTTTACAAGCAGAAAGTTAAAATGTTTAACTCAGGAGAAATGGACATTTTCGAGAAATTAAATTATAGTCCGATCTTCTACGGAGAGACAATCGCTGGCGCAAATATGCCTAATCTGATGTATATGACTACCCATGAAAACATGGATGTTAGAAATGCGCATTGGAAAGCATTCAGTGCTGATCCTGACTGGGCTGGGATGAAAGATCTTGCTGAATATAAAAATACGGTTTCCCGTAATGATACCAGGTTACTTTATCCTGCAGAATATTCAGATTTATAATACACTTAAAAAGCCGGCGAGAGTCGGTTTTTTTCTTTTAAAAGTCTTTTTTTAAACACAAAGCACACTGAGGTTTGGCAGAAGGAGCAATTGTTTTTCCTGAAATTACTTTGTCTTGCTATTTCTACTAGTTCAAGTCTATTGACTTGGACATGAATTAATGCAGTCATTAGACTGCTGTCCAAAATCTGTTGTTTTATTCGTTTTCCTTTTTTTCCAGAAGCTGGATTTTAGCTTGACCTTCCCGGTTTTCAAAACCTGTAAGGTCTTTTATCCATTAATTGCTCTTACGATTCCTTCAAAAACGTTGACTCCTGTCACTATCAACTGATCTGGAAAATCATAAGTAGGCTCATGTAGTTGAGGGCAGTTTTCACCAGCGCCTAACCCAAAAAGATAGGATGGACAACTTTGACTAAATAGTCCAAAATCCTCTGACCAGCGAAAGGGCTCTGGTTTTATCATAATATCTAATCCGAGATTTTTTATTACGTCCTCTGCTATTTCCGCTGCATCTGAATTGTTTTTGGAGACAGCAAAAGATTCCACGAAGCGGAACTCACAGCTAAGCTTTTCAGCAAGAGCGATTTTTTTGGCCTCGGAAGTAATCATCTCAATCAAGCTTTCCAGATCAGCTTGGTCAAACGCACGGATAGTTAAGCTTAAACTTCCTTTTCCTGCGCTTGTGCCAAAAGTTAAACTGCCTATCTCCGCATGAATAATAGTGACTAACGCAAAGTTTTTAAGCTTCTCAGGAAGCATGGGAAGATCTTGAATCAATTCGGCAATCGCCTGTGCTGGATTTAATCCTGCATCCGGATGAGCGGCATGGGAAGTTTTCCCGATAAGAGAAATCGTTAACCCAGTACTTCCTGCTGCAAAGGTTCCTTTTCTAGTCACTACTTGATGAAGAGGGAATCCTGGAAGATTATGAAGTGCGAAGGCAAAATCAGGTTTGATCTGCTGAAATTGCAAATCATCTAAAATCCAACGTGCCCCTTCTCCAGTTTCTTCTGCTGGTTGAAAAAGTAAAACTACTTCTCCAGACGTAGGTCTTTGCTCAGCGAGCTTTTCTCCTAGGCCGCAGATGATCGTCATATGACCATCATGTCCGCAAAGATGTGCTTTATCAGTAATCTGGCTTTTATAGCTCGGATCTCCCGTTTCTTGAATAGGAAGAGCATCCAATTCTGCTCGGAATAAACTTCTTTTGCCAGGGTTTTTTCCCTTGAAAATGAATGCAAGCCCAGTTCCTCCCAGATTTGTTATCGTCTGATCAGGATTTAGCTTTGCAAAAAAAGCCAAGATTTTCTCTGCTGTGGCACTTTCTTCACCTGCGATCTCAGGATTTTGATGTAGTGTTTGGCGAAGATCTAGGAGTGATGAGCTGGACATTATGAGTAAATATTTTCGGAAGGTAAGTTTCTACTGCTCAGTTGAAATCATTTTTGACGAAAAAAATGAAGCTTCGATCAGGAACTATTCAGGATCACTGGCTATTTTAGGATATCATTTCAACCCCTCAACTCTAACTTTTATGAGCGAGCTACAAATTCAAAACTACAACGAGCAAATCCAAGCGTTGGAAGCACAAATCACCGGAGACATGTTTGCAGATATGGAGGTTCGTGACAAAATTCACAACCTAAAAATGGAACGTGACGGGGTCAAACCAACTGATTCTAGCATCGATTGCATAGGCTGCGGAAGTTAATTATTTGACTTTGGCTAGATACTTTATTATTTATAAACCCTTTGGGGTTTTATGTCAATTTTCAGGAGAGGGGCAGACGCTTGCTTCTCTTTATGATTTTCCGAAGGAGGTATATCCTGTGGGAAGATTGGATAAGGACTCCGAAGGACTCCTGATTATCACCGATGACAAATCACTGAATCATCATCTCCTCAATCCCCGATTTGGCCACCAACGCACTTACTATGCTCAAGTGGAGGGGTCGCCAGAACCTGAAGCATTGAAAGGACTGATGCAAGGCGTGATGATCAATGTGGAGGGGAGAGATTACAAAACGAAGCCTGCGATAGCCAAGATTTTGGAACCAGTTCCAACGCTTCCGGATCGTGATCCTCCAATTCGCTATCGGGCTTCTATTCCGGATACCTGGATTTCTTTGACTTTGATCGAGGGGAAAAATCGTCAGGTACGTAAGATGACAGCTGCAATTGGAAGTCCTACCTTAAGACTTGTACGTTGGTCGATGGAGAAATTGACGATTGATAAATTTAAAGTCGGTGAAGTGCAGGAAATTGACGAAACCACTATTTACCATAAGCTGGGATTGACGGGGTTTAAGAAGACAACTAGATGATTTTCTCGCGGCGGCACAATGGTGCGGCGTTAGGTATCCATTGAGGCCTTTTTTTGACCTCGATGGTTTTCTCGCTTTCATGAATAGGACAAAGAATGACCAATTCAATATTCAATAGAAGAAGATCCATTATTCCTTAGCCTCAACTATGTAAGTGTTGCGCCTTCGCGGGAGCCTCTCCGTCAAAACCTTCGAGGTTATCCATCCCCGCGCCGCTGCGAGAAATAAGCATCTTAAAAAATCATAAAATCCCTTTAATCGCAAGGCATTACCACTTCTAAGATTTAAGATTGTCCTTTGGGACAAAAACCACTATTTTAGGCTCCCCATAGTAGCACTCAAAGATTTAGATTCCATGCATCAGGAAAAAATAGCAGACGTAATTCAAGAAGTTAAGAAAGTAGTAGTCGGCCAAGACAGAATGGTCAACAGACTTTTAATTGGACTTTTTACCAATGGCCACATTCTTTTGGAAGGTGTACCTGGCTTGGCAAAGACCTTGACGGTAAATACACTCGCCAAAGTGCTTCATCTTGATTTCAAAAGAATTCAATTTACACCGGATTTGCTTCCAGCGGATTTGATCGGAACGATGATCTACAATCAGCAGGCAGCGAGTTTCGAAGTGAAGAAAGGCCCAATTTTCTCCAATGTGATTTTGGCAGATGAGGTCAACAGATCTCCTGCGAAAGTTCAGTCGGCACTTTTGGAAGCCATGCAAGAAAAACAGGTAACAATAGGTGATACTACCTACAAATTGGACAGACCATTTTTGGTACTTGCTACGCAAAATCCCGTGGATCAGGAAGGTACATATCCTCTTCCAGAAGCACAGGTGGATAGATTCATGATGAAAGTTCACATCGATTATCCAAGCAAAGCCGATGAAATGGAGGTAATGCGCAGAATGGCGAACATGTCGTTCAGCTCGGAAGTAGATGCGAAACTTTCTAAGCAAGATATCTTTGATATCCGCGATCAGATCAATGCAGTGAAAATTGCTGAGCCATTAGAGAATTATATTATAGAGTTGGTATTTGCAACGCGATTCCCAGCCCAGTATGGTCTTAAAGATGAAGCCAAATACATACAATTCGGTGTTTCGCCAAGAGCAAGTATCAATTTGAATCTCGCATCCAAGGCAGTTGCATTTATGGATGGAAGAGATTATGTATTGCCAGAAGATATTAAAGAAATAGCTGAAGATGTGCTAAATCATAGAATTATCCTGAACTACGAGGCAGAAGCAGATGGAATTAACACGAGAGATTTGGTAAAAATATTTTTAGAGAAAGTTCCGATTAACAAATCGGTAACATTGAAATAACTGCTAATCCAGCATAAAAAGGCTTTTCGAGAGAGAAGCCTTTTTTTATGCCCTTTTTGTTAATACAATATTAAATTCGGCGCTTTTTAGTAAAAGAAGGGTAATTCAAAAAATTCTTTTGAGGGAAACAATTGAGGCAGCTTTGCATCATCAAATAAGGCAAACCATACCAATTATAGAATCTCAATGAAAAAGTTCAATTCCCTATTAATCTTGTTTTCAGCTGCAGTGATTGGATTCACCAGCTGTATTGATGGTAATGACAAACCAATCGATCCGATCGATCCAGAGAACGGTGACGTACAGCTAATCACTACGAATATTACTACCAACACTACTTGGAAGACTGGTAAGACCTATGTGCTTGCTGGTAGAATAGCTGTTACTTCTGGAAACACACTTACTATCGAGCCAGGGACTATCGTGAAAGGCGAAGTGGGATCAGGATCTAATGCAACTGCTTTGATTATTGCTCGAGGAGGCAAACTTGACGCACAAGGAACGGCTACTTCTCCAATCATTTTCACTACAGTAGCTGACGAAATCAAACCAGGTCAAATTGCTTCTCCAAACCTTGAGGCTGACCTTTCTGGTCTTTGGGGTGGATTGATTATCCTGGGTAAAGCAAAAGCGTCTCTAGCAGGAGATGTCACTGAAACTCAAATCGAAGGTATCCCAGCTTCCGATACGAACGGGCTATATGGTGGATCTGATGATGCAGACAACTCTGGTGTCATCAAATATATCTCTATCCGTCATGGTGGTGCAAACATAGGTGAAGGAAACGAAATCAATGGCCTTACACTGGGTGCTGTAGGTTCTGGAACAGTGATCGAAAACGTAGAAGTAATCGGAAATCAGGATGATGGAATCGAATGGTTCGGTGGATCTGTAAGTGTGAAAAATGCGATCATCTGGAATGCAGGTGATGATGCTTTGGACACAGATCAGGCTTGGTCTGGTACTTTGGATAACTTCATCGTAGTAGCTGGTGGCGAAACTGATCACTGCCTAGAAATCGATGGACCAGAAGGATCATACAATGCAGCGCACACCTTGAAAAACGGTACTGTAAAAGGTAATAATGTTGCCGAGCTAGGGGACTTCAGAGATGGAGCAAGAGGTACTTTCGAAAATATTTACTTCTTCAACTTCGCTGATCCAGCCACTACAGAGGGACGTGGTGACCTTTCCTTAAGTGGAGACAAAACCCTGGCAACTTTCGCCGCTGGTACCCTCAAGTTCATAAATCTTCAAGCTACACTAGCTGATGGCGTTACCATTCCCACAGTATTTAAGGGTGGAACTGCTGCTTACGCTTCCAGTGTGGTCAAAGGTGCAAATACAGTAGGAGCTGACAAGTCAGCTTTCGCTAGCACTTGGTCATGGACTGCTGCCTCAGGAGCTATAGCTGATCTAAAATAATCACACAATCAAGAGAAGGGAGAAAGAACTTGCAAGGTCAATTCTCCCTTCTTCTTAAGTTTTCAATCTAATTGCTGTATGAAAAATCAATCTACTAATCCACTAATGAAGGGATTTCTGATTTTATTTCTGCTGGTACTTTCACAAGTATTTGCAGGTTTTGTTTTTGCCCAAAATGGTACCATTCGCGGTACAATCTTCGAAGAAGGAACTGGCGAACCTCTTTATGGTGTCTCTGTTTTAGTGAAAGAGACCTCCACTGGCGCTGTCACTGACTTCGATGGTAAATTTGAAATCAAAGTCTCTGCAGGAACCTACACACTACAAGTTTCTTACATTTCTTATGCTTCTATTAATCTCACTGAGGTAGTGGTGACAGCTGGAGAAGTGAATGTAATAAGCGATCTCTTGATGGCTGATGAAGCTTCAGATTTGGAAGCAGTGACTGTAACAGCTTCAGCGATCAGAACTACTGAGTCCGCTTTGCTGTCTGTGAAAAGAAATGCAGCTAACCTGATCGATGGTATTTCAGCGAGCACGTTCCGTCAGATCGGTGATGGTGATGCTGCATCAGCTGTGAAACGTGTGACGGGTGTATCCATCGAAGGTGGGAAATACATCTACGTAAGAGGGCTTGGTGACAGATACACCAAAACTGTTTTGAATGGTGTAGATATTCCAGGTCTGGATCCAGATAGAAATACCATCCAGATGGATATATTTCCTACCAATGTGATCGACAACATTATCGTTTCTAAATCTTTCACTGCTGATCTTCCTGCTGATTTCACCGGAGGTGTGGTGGACATTGAGACTAAAGATTTTCCTGAAGAAAAATCAATGCGTTTGAGCCTGAGTGGAGGGATCAATCCATCGATGCACTTCAACTCAAACTACCTGAAATATGATGGTGGTAAAACAGACTTTTTAGGTTTTGATGATGGAACCAGAGCTATTCCTACCGATGGAAGAACTGACATCCCTCAGTATGGTGATGCAGTGGGTAGCCCAAATGGTCCTCAAGGTTTAGAGTACCAAGAAATTTTAGGTGGTTTCAACAAAACACTTGGAGGATACAGAGCTAATAGCTTGATGGATGTTGGGCTAAGCTTTTCTTTAGGAAATCAGATTGCTAGAGAAAAAGCAACTTGGGGCTACAACTTCGCTTTGACTTACAAGAATGAGACTGAGTTCTATCAGAATGCTGAATACAACTTGTACGCTAAACCTAGAGAAGCTGATCAAACAGAATTAGAGCCCTTGGAAAGGCAGCGTGGAGACTACGGTGTGAACAATGTGCTTCTTGGCGGACTTGCTGGGATTGCTATGAAGACTAATAATTCAAAATTCAAATTGAACCTGATGCACCTTCAGAACGGTGAATCTAAGGCTGCTGATTTTGCTTTTATCAACACCAACTTAGGAGCAAATTTCGAAGCTAGACAGTATAACTTGGAATATAGCCAAAGAGGATTGACTAGCATTTTGCTCGCTGGAACACATTATATCAATGGAAATGACTGGGAGATCAACTGGAAACTTGCTCCAACAAGATCCACTATTTCTGATCCAGATATAAGATTTACAAGATTTAGAGAGCCTACCAACACGGTATCCACAGAAGTTGGATTGCCAGCTAGAATCTGGAGAGACTTGGAAGAATACAGCATAGTAGCTAAGGGTGATATTGCGAAGAATCTGACTCTTTTCTCTAGACAAAGCAAGTTGAAGTTTGGTGGAAATTACGTGTTTAAGCAGCGTGATTTCAGCATTCAAAGTTTCCAGTTTGCTACAGGATATACGGCCTTCATAGGAGATCCAAATGAAATTTTGCTTGATAAAAATCTTTTTGCAGCAGACAATAGAAATGGCGTAAGATACAATGCCGATTTCATTCCGATCAATGCGAATGCTTATAATTCAATCGCTACAAACTTTGCTGGTTATGCTTCATTGGAAGCAAATCCTACAGAGAAATTGAAAGCTGTGGTGGGATTGAGAGTAGAAAAATACAACCAATATTATACAGGTACGAACCAAACGGGAACCATCGATTATGATTTGGTAGAAGTGCTGGATGACATGGATTTCTTTCCTACAGTAAACTTGATTTTCAACCTCAAGGACAATCAAAACCTCCGTGCTTCAGCATCCAGAACTATAGCAAGGCCATCTTTTAAGGAGCTTTCTTTTGCAGAGATACTTGACCCAATTACTGGTAGAACCTTCATCGGTGGACTTTATCCTGAGACTACTAATGGCGGTACAGAAGTGCTTTGGGATGGAAACTTGGTTTCTACGCATGTGAACAACTTCGATTTGAGATGGGAAGCTTTCCAGGAAAGAGGTCAAATGCTTTCTGTAAGTGCTTTCTATAAGACCTTTGAAAAACCTATTGAAATGGTTCAATTCCTATCTGATCCAGGTACTTTCCAGCCTAGAAACGTGGGTAATGGAACTGTAGCCGGCTTAGAGTTTGAATTTAGAAAGTCATTGAAGTTTATTGCTCCTAGCTTTGAGAACTTCAGCTGGAATACGAATGTAACGATCACCAAATCTCAGATCAAAATGTCTGAATCTGAGTTTAGATCTAGGTCATTGACTGCTAGAGAAGGTCAGGAAATCAAAGATACTCGTGATATGGCTGGTCAGGCTCCTTACTTGATCAATACAGGTTTGAGCTACAATAACTACGCTAAGGGCTGGGAAGCCGGTGTATTCTACAATGTGCAAGGTTCTTCACTACAATATGTAGGTTTCGGAAATAGAACGGATACGTATTCTGTACCATTCAATAGCTTGAACCTGAATATCAACAAAACCTTCGGAGCAGATGAGCGAATCCAAGCCGGGTTCGGAGTGGAGAATATCTTAAACTCAAAAAGAGAGTATGTATATGAATCATATGAAGCCCAAGACCAGATCTTCAGCAGCCTCTCCCCAGGAACGAAAATGACATTTAGAGTGGCATTTTCCTTTTAAGGATTAAATTAAATGATTTACCAGAAAAGGCTCCAAATTAGATTTTGGAGCCTTTTTTGTTTCAATTTTACTGGCATTTATAAAAAAAATATGGCATAAAAAGAGATGATCTTTATGCGTGAATAGCTAGACTATATTTTACTAATATGCCTGATGATCCCACTTCAACTTTAAGAGCCTGGGGTTTATGAATTTCATACTGAATTGCGACCTTTGTTCACAATTTCATTAGTTAGAACTAAAGTTGTTCTTCATTTATAGATGAATTTGATTTTCTTTAGTTAATAATAAATGATAGAATATATGAGAGTACTGCTAGTATTAGTTTTTACACTTATTTCTTTTTCATCTTATAGTCAAGGAGAGACTGAAGCTGAAAAATTTTGGAATACTCTGGTCAAGCACCAGGGGAAGGCGTATGAAGGTAAATTGGTAAGTCCAGAGAGCGATTCTCGGTTTGAGGGAAGATTGGTCATGCATGTCAGAAGTGCTACAGATCAGGAGATAAAAATTCCGTTTTTTGTTGGGGAAGATCGTTCTCGGACATGGGTTTTAACGAAAGTAGAAGGATTAATTAAACTAAAGCACGATCACAGACATGAAGATGGTTCGGAAGATAAAATAACCCAATACGGAGGTTTGGCTTCAAGTACTGGCTTTGCCAATATGCAGATTTTCACAGCTGATCAGGAAACTTCAGATTTGATTCCCTATGCTGCTGGCAATGTTTGGTGGATCACAGTTGACGAAACTTCCTATACTTATAATTTAAGAAGAGTTGGTTCTGATACCTATTTCTCTGTAGAATTTGATCTTACCAATCCTATCGAAACTCCTAAAGCGCCTTGGGGCTGGGTTGACTAATTTCTATAGAAAAGGTACTTATTGAGAATTACTGCGTTTGTCTAATTTTTGATTTAGGCAAACGCAGTGTTTTTTCAGTTAATTGTGAGGATAAGAAGCTAATAAAATATCTACAATACGCTCAGCGGTTTTTCCGTCCCAAAGCGGAATACCTTGATATTGTTTCCAGTCGCCTTGCATGATTTTTTCCAAGTAAGGCTTCAGCTTGACTGGATCTGTACCTACTAATTCATTTGTCCCTAGGTGGATGGTTTCTGCACGCTCAGTATTATCCCTTAGGGTAACGCAGGGCACGTTCATCACAGAAGCTTCCTCAGTGATTCCTCCAGAATCAGTAATTACACCTTTTGCATTTTTCACTAAGTAGTTAAATTCCAAATAGCCCAAGGGATCGGTCATGTGTAGATTTGGAGCATCTATTCCTAGTGATTGCAGGTTTTTGGCGGTGCGTGGATGCACAGGAAAAATGATAGGAAGTCCCTTCGTTCCTTCCAAAATCGCATCAATCATCGCTTTGAGCTTATGCTCCTGATCTACATTGGCTGGGCGGTGCATGGTCATGACGAAGTATTGCCCAGATTCCAGATTTTCAAAGATTTCCCCTGCTGGCTTTTGAAACCTTGGCATCTGAGCCATAAGGGTGTCTATCATGGTATTTCCCACGTAGTGAATTTTTTCCTCAGCAAAACCACTTTTACGCAGGTTAGAGTTAGCAATTTCTGAGGTAGTGAAAAAATGATCGGTGATACTATCTGTCACCATTCTGTTAATTTCTTCAGGCATGGTCAGGTCACCGGAGCGAATTCCACCTTCCACGTGCGCCACATCGATTTGAAGTTTTTTTGCAGCGATTGAGCAGGAGAGTGTACTGGTCACATCCCCTACGACCAAAACCAAATCGGGTCTGTTTTCTAGCAGTTCCTTTTCAAAAGCGACCATAATTGAAGCAGTTTGCTCAGCCTGAGTACCTCCTCCACCACCTAGATTTGCATCTGGCTCAGGGATGTTTAGTTGTTCAAAAAAGTCTCCAGACATCTTTTTGTCATAATGCTGCCCTGTATGAACCAGTCGGAATTTTACAGAAATCCCTTCTTGCTGCTTTTTGATCAATTGATGTATGATAGGTGCAATTTTCATGAAATTTGGCCGCGCACCTGCGACTATTGTAAAAGTTGCCATAGCTAATTTTTTTATTCAACCCAAAAATAGCAAATCCTTTTGGAGGTATAGGCTAAAATTAGCGTTCTTTTGGTAAGTCTGGTTTGGCTCCTTTTTTGTTTCTTTGCACCGTTATATTTTCTTAATTAATTGAATTTGATGGATTGCAATATTTGGCCAAAGGGAGTGCATACTCTTTTGCTACTCGTGGCTGTAGTTTTATTTTTCTCCTGCGCCGATACATTGGAGTCAGAGCAAGTGGTTTACACTAATGATTTTTCTGATGCGGATCTTACCGGCTTTGAAAATGGAAGGTTTATCATATTTGAAAATGATACCATTGTCGGCTATTATCATAATGAGGAATTAGCAGTTAATCTTACTGGCTTACCAGCTCATAATTTATTGAAAGTAACCCTTGAAATTCTAATTCATGACTCGTGGGATGGGAATACTTCTGATGGAGTGAGTGGACCTGATCAGTGGTTTTTTGGAGTCGATAATGAAGAAGTTTTTAGAACTACTTTCTCCAATACCCCTTGTGAATCTACCTATTGCCTTTATCAGTCTTACCCTGACACGTTTTCAAAAACAAATAAACCGAAAACAGGGGCCACTCAAACAAATATGCCTGGTCTTTGTCTTTTTGGAACAGCTCCGAATTATACTACACAGTATAGTATTTCCAAAATAATTGAGCATAAAAATTCCACTGCTAGAATCTACATGGATACAGATTTGGTAGCTGAGAATGCTCCAGACCCAAAATGTGATGAATCATGGTCTCTAGCAGGTATAACAGTTGAAGCTCTTATCTTGAAATGAGTATGATGAAAATAAGGAAATTTTTGAATTGCTGCTTTGGAGCCTCATTGCTAATACTTTTAGTAAACGATTATTCATTGGCGCAAACAGTGTCTGTGGGCACTCCAGTACTGGACGATTACCTAAGAAGGGCTCAACTTCTCGGAAATGTAGATTCTGCCTCCTCATTTATGATTAGACCACTTTATCCAGTGGAGGCTTTTGGAATTAAATATGGATTTGATCTGGATAGTTCAGTAGTGGATATGGATCAGTCAACAGTCCATACGGTTTTTGGTAAGGAGAATCAAGGTAAGTTTTTTATGATGCCAGCAGTGGCCAAATTCCAATACAACTCCACTTATGCGTTTGGTGTAAATGATGGTGCTTTCATCCCAAATCGTGGCCTTCAGACTATTCTTAGCCCCGGAGCTTACCTGGAGTATGGCAGTTTTAGCCTTCAATTCCAACCAGAATTGCTCATAGCGCAAAACAAAGATTATTTGGGTTTCCCTTTCGAGCATCAGCTAAGTATTTTATACTATTATGATTACATGAATCGTATAGACATGCCAGAGCAATTTGGCGAAGGTTCATACACACAGTTATATTTGGGTCAATCAAGTCTTCGCTATAATTTCAAAGAGTATTCAGTAGGTGTGTCATCTGAAAATCTATGGTGGGGTCCAGGAAGAAGGAACTCTCTTTTACTCGGTAATAATGCTCCAGGATTCATTCACTTTACTGCAAATACACGAAAGCCTGTAAAGACTATGATCGGTTCTTTCGAAGGCCAAGTGATAGGAGGTTTCTTGAAATCTTCTGGCTACTTACCTCCATGGCCTGATTATAGAATTCAAGAAAATAATGTGCTTATTCCAAAGCCAGAAGATAATAAGCGGTTTTTATCCGGATTGATATTGACCTATCAGCCTAAATGGGTGCCGGGACTTTTTCTTGGATATGCTTCTACCAGTCAGATATACAGACATGATATTTCTGCTATAGGTGATATTCTCCCTGTTTTTAATGGTAGAAAAAAGGCTGAAAATATCGTGGATCCAGTTCAAGAAAAACGCCAGCAATTTAGCTCTGGATTTTTCAGATGGATGAGTCAAGAAGGCCGCTTTGAATTCTATGGAGAATACGGAACACGAGACAACGATCGGAAGCTAAATGACTTTATGATTACTCCAGAGTCAGGACGTGCTTTTACTTTCGGTTTTTCACACTTGATGAGCTTAAATAAGCCAGATCAATATCTGCAGATCAGTTCTGAGATGACCCAAACAGGCCAAACGATTAGAGATGATATCAGAGCGCTTAACACATGGTACATTCATGAACATGTAGTAGATGGTTATACTCAAAATGGTCAAGTGCTAGGAGCTGGAAATGGCCCAGCGAGTAACGTGATTTTCCTTGAATTTGCGTGGGTTAAGGATATGAATAGAATAGGCTTCCAAATGGAGCGAATTGTTTATAATAACGATTACTACTACTATAGATATGAAGCCTCAAAGGACTGGAGAAACAAATATGTGGATCTCGTCCCTTCACTTATAGGTGATTGGAAGTTTGGGAATATATTAGTTAACGCACGCTTGCAATATGTCAATACGCTGAATTACAAATGGTATCTAGAGAACAGTCCAGACGAATACTTTGTGCCAGGCTATGACCGCAAGAACTTTGTGGCCCAGGTCGGTTTATCGTATATTTTTCAGTAGGAATTTGATTCAATACAAATATGAAAGTAGAAAAGAATAAAGTGGTAGCAGTATGCTATGATCTCAAAGTGGATGACGGCGAGACAGGAATGGTTCCTCACGAAACTGTGCCTGAGGATAAGCCTTTTTACTTTTTGTTTAATGCAGGCGAAGTTTTCCCAAAGTTTGAGGATGCGCTACTCGGCAAATCGGCGGGAGATGCTTTTTCAGCTGATCTAAGTTTCGATGAGGCTTACGGAGATTATATGGAGGAAAGGAAGACTGTAATACCCAAGTCCAATTTCAAGGAAAAAGGCAAGGTCAATAAAGACATGCTTCGGATCGGAAATGTAATTCCTATGCAGGATAATAAAAGAGGTCAGATTCGTGGGGAGATCACTAAGATAGACTACAAAGGAGTTCATATGGACTTCAATCCCCCACTGGCTGGATATGATTTATCCTTCAAAGGCAAAATTATTGCTGTGCGAGATGCACTGCCTGTCGAAATTGAACATGGACATGCACATGGCCCAGATGGACATCATCATCACCATTAAAAACCTCAATGCCCTATAGTAGAATAGGGCATTTGTCGTATAGACCTAGATGGTATGATTACCTAGAATTAAAATGACAAATCAATCTACCTATGAACTAGGAAGTTTTTATTTAAAAAGCCTCGTCAATTGAATACTTTATCGCATGACAAAAGCCTGTATGGTTAAAGCGAATTTGAAATGAGGGAATTAGCAGAAAGTGGAGTACTTCTATTTTTAAACAGGCAGTTTGGACATTAGGGGTGATTGTTCCATCGGATTTAGGCTGCCAACTAGGTGTCCATTTTCTTTACTTGGAATTCGCTAACAAGTTGCCTTGCTCTTCTGCCAATGCTTTAAGACCTTCGATCCGATCAGAGTCGTAAAGTTTCAGTGCTTTAGTCAATTGACTAGCAGCTATACCGAAGTTTTGCTCATTGAAATGAGAGATTGCATCATTGTAGTATTGCAAGCCTGCCAATTGCCTAAGGTTTACTTGTCTAAAAATGGAATTGTCTGACAGATCAGCTTTTGGCGCACCCAATCGTCGGTTTAGAGATTTGAGCTGGATAGAATCATCAGCTTTATATCCTTCCAAATAAGATGCTACCTCTGACGGAGTGGTGATCATACCACCAATTGGTAGTGTGCTTTCCAAAATTATTTCATTTCCTTCAAAATTTACCACGATGAACACATGGTAATCTGTTTCCACTACTTTATAATCAAACTCATACCGATCCAAAAGCAAGGCTAGAGCACCTGAAGCACTTACACAATCAAACTTACCTTCCTGAAGCATTTCATTGAATGTGGAATGTTGTTGGTAAGTTTTGAATAACTGCTGATGTGATTTCTGGAAGACCTGACGAAGCACATTGAGGTGTGTTCCTTTTTTGTCGAATTTCTGATCCAATTCCGCAACTAAATCATTCCATATCTGATCAGATATAGACTTCTCTGCTTGAACAGCTCTAAAAAGCAGATATGGATTTTCTTGACCGGTCTCCCAAAGCTCCTTTTCCGAGTAGCTGTCAAACCGCAAATCTCCAAAAACATCCTGAGCTATGGCTAGCAAGCCAAAACCAAAAATCAGGAAATATGTGAGAAGTGCTTTTTTCAACTTGGATGAAGCTAATGTTACTAAACTTACGAAGTGGGTTACGTAAAGTTAACAATTTGGTAACATTAGAAAAGTTTCAATCCAAAACTTAACATTGGCGATACGAAGGTGAATATTTTCTGTCGCAGTTCAGGAGAATTGACCTTAATCGAGCCAGTCTCCAGACTTATGCCTGACTTTTTGCAATCTTCAGACTGCTAAACTTTATATACGAATAGAAATGTTTGGATTTGCGCTTTAAGTATAAGTGAACCTTCTGAGACTGTTTATTGAGACTGATCACTAATTAGACTCTCAATAGCCTCTTTCACCAAATCCATTTCAAAGCCTCGTGTCATCAGGTATTGGGTCACTTTGTACTTTTTCTTAAAAGAATCTGACTCGTGGGTGCTTTCCCACTTTTTCTCAGTTTGAGTCAAAAGGGTGTCGTAATATTCTTCTGGATCGATCTCGGAAAGTCCTTTTCTAATTAGTTCTTCAGAAAACTCCTTCATTTTGAGCTCCATTCTGATTCGGTTTCTTCCCCATTTTTTCAATCTAAACTTGCCTCTAGCAAAAGCCCGTGCATATCGCTCCTCATTTACAAATTCTTCAGCGATCAATTCAGTGATCAACTGCTCAGCCTTTTCATCGATGATCCCCTTTTCGTAAAGTTTACGCCGGATTTCCCAAGGACAGCGTTCCTGATAAGCACAGAAAGTTGTGAGCTTCTCAAAAGCTTCTTCCTGCGACCAGGAGTTTTTTCCCGACTCATTTGCCTTATATTTTCCCCAACTGGACATTTTCCGTAATTTTAAACCAAATTAGAGTGAATCCCTTTTTTATCAAACCTTATTAAATTTTCAAAACTCATTATGCGTAAGAAAATCGTAGCCGGCAACTGGAAAATGAACATGACCTTCGATGAAGGTCAGACCCTAACTTCCGAAATATTGAATATGATGAAGGACGAGCATTCTGGCGATGCTATCGCAGTGCTTAATCCTCCTTTCCCACATATCTATCCTGTTAAGAAATTGATAGGAGAAGCAAAAGGGGTATTTATTGGAGCTCAAAACTGCTCTGACAAAGAATCTGGTGCATATACAGGGGAAGTTTCTACAAAGATTCTTGCTTCTTTCGGTGTGCAGTATGTGATCATCGGTCACAGTGAGCGTCGTGAATATTTCAAAGAGAGCAACGAAATGCTTGCTGCTAAGGTGAAATTGGCGCTTGCGGAAGGATTAATTCCAATCTTTTGCTGTGGTGAATCTCTTGAGATCAGAACTTCAGGAACGCATGAGCCAAATGTAAAATTTCAATTGACAGAAGGTCTTTTTGACTTGAGTCCTGAGGATTTTTCTAAAATCGTTATTGCTTATGAGCCAATCTGGGCGATCGGTACTGGCAAGACTGCAAGCTCTGAGGAAGCTCAGGACATGCATGCGGCTTTGAGAAGACACATAGCGTCCAAATATGGCAAAGACATCGCTGAAAACACGTCTATCCTTTACGGTGGCAGCTGCAATCCAAAGAATGCACAGGAGCTTTTTGGTAAGCCTGACGTGGACGGCGGATTGATAGGCGGAGCCTCCTTGAAGTCTCGTGATTTCGTTGATATTATTAAATCATTTTAATATAAAATGGATTACCTGGAGTTTAAAATCAAATGCCTGGAGCAATTCCAGGAAATCCTTATTGCTGAATTATCTATGATAGGCTTTGATTCCTTCCTCGAAACTGAGGAAGGAATCGATGCTTATACGCTAGAGTCAGATTTTGATCGCAAGGCTTTTGATTCGGTGATAGCCCAGTATAAAGAAGCTGCTGAGATCACTATAGAGGAAGGCGTAATGCCTAAAGTTAACTGGAATGAAGAGTGGGAAAAGAACTATGACCCCATAGAAGTCGATGACCTCGTATATGTCAAAGCTTCTTTTCATCCAAGCAAACCCGGTTTTAAGCATGAAATTGTCATCAATCCTAAAATGTCTTTTGGAACTGGACATCATGCAACGACTTTTCAGATGCTTAGGCATCAAGGACAGATCGATCATCAAGGTAAACGAGTGCTTGATGTAGGTTCAGGTACAGGAATTCTAGCTGTAATGGCGCATCTGCTTGGGGCATCCGATGTCGAGGCTTTTGATATCGACGATTGGTGCGTAGAGAATGGCAATGAGAATTTTGATCTGAATGGCTTGACCACTAGAATGGGACTTGGTACGATCCGCGAAGTGCAACCTCAAGGTCAATTCGATATCGTTTTAGCTAACATCAATAAAAATATCCTTCTGGACGAGATGGCTATCTATGCTGAGTTGGTCAAAAATCATGGTTATTTATTGCTTAGTGGATTTTATACAGATGATATAAATGACCTCACCGAGCATGCAAAACCGCTAGGTATGGAGCTGATTTCTCAGCAAAGCAAGGATAATTGGGCAGCATTGATATTGAAGAAGGTTTGAAGAGATTTTAGACCTTAGACCTAGACAAGAGAAATACAACCTTATTCAGGTGCTGGAAGATATGATATTCAACTTCAATATGCTGGCTGTAAATCGTAAATCAATAATCGTAATTAGAGGTAGTTTAGGACATGCCATCAGAAACTGACAACTTTTACTTAAATAACTCTTAATCCTAAATGACCGAACTAATTATTTATGCTGTAGTTTTTGTTCTACTTATCGGACATTGTCTTTTTGCAGGGAAAATGTATCGTGCTGTACATGCGGATTCTAAACTTACGTTGCATGAGAAAAATGATTGGAAACTTAAGTCACTCATATTCCCATTCTATTTTTGGGGAAAGTATAAAGAGCTAAAAAGCTAATATTTTTGCCTTTACTTAAACTTTTAGGCTTATAAAGCCGATAATAGAACCAGTACTTTTAATTATTCATATCACAAGAATCTTAGTTTACTAAATTAGCTTCATGGAGTACCTCTGGAAACAAAAGCCTAAAACCTCACAACCGGCAATAGATCAGCTGAGCAAAGAAATCAATGTCAATCTGACATTGGCGAATATGCTGATTAATCGGGGGGTGGAGAGTTTTGAGCAAGCAAAGAGTTACTTCCGTCCCTCTCTGACTTCACTTCATGATCCTTTTCTGATGAAGGATATGACGGAAGCTGTGGAGAGAATTCAAGTTGCAATTGCCGCTGATGAGAAGATCATGGTCTATGGAGACTATGATGTAGATGGCACTACTGCAGTTTCTCTGATGTATGGTTTTCTAAAAACCTTCTATTCACCCGTTGTTTTTTATATTCCTGATCGTTACAAAGAAGGCTATGGTATCTCTGAAAAAGGAGTTCGTTTCGCTGCTGAAAATGGAATTAAACTAATTATAGCCCTCGATTGTGGGATTAAAGCCATAGAGAAAGTGGCTTTGGCAAAGGAGCTAGGAGTTGATTTTATTATTTGCGACCATCATACACCTGGCGAGGAACTGCCAGATGCTATAGCAGTTTTGGACGCTAAGCGTAAAGATTGCAACTATCCCTACAAGGAATTGAGTGGGGCTGGAGTTGGCTTTAAGTTGATACAGGCTATCGCGATAAAACGTGAAATAGACAGTTCACAGTTGGATGCGTACTTGGATCTAGTGGCAGTAAGTATCGCTGCGGATATTGTGCCGATCACTGGTGAGAACAGAATTCTCGCATATTACGGGCTTGATCGACTGAATAATACTCCACGACCAGGATTGAAAGCGTTGATGCTGAGCAGCAATTTGGAAAAGGATATCGGAATATCTGATGTGGTTTTCAAAATTGGACCGAGAATCAATGCTTCTGGGCGATTGGAGCATGCTAAAGCCTCAGTGGAATTATTGATATCTTCAGATTTGGAAGGTGCTATGGAGCGGGCTAAAGTTGTAGATGAAGTGAATGCCACGCGTAGGAATTTCGATGAAAACATCACTAAAGAAGCATTCGAGATGATAGCTTCTCGTGAAGAAATGGCAGAATGGAATTCTACGGTGCTTTTCAAAAACGATTGGCATAAAGGAGTAATTGGAATTGTGGCAAGTCGCTGTATAGAAAAATATTATAGGCCTACCATCATTCTGACAGAGTCCAACGGAAAAGCTACTGGAAGTGCAAGATCTGTGGTGGACTTTAATATCTACCAAGCCATAGAAGAATGTGCAGATCTACTTGATCAGTTCGGTGGGCACATGTACGCAGCTGGATTGACACTTCCTGTTGAGAATGTCCCAGCTTTTCAGGAGAAATTTGAGGCAGTGGTGAAAGGCAGAATTCAGGAAATTCATCGTAAGCCCGTGATAGAAGTTGATGATGAATTACTGTTAGATCAGATTAATTACAAGTTTTATAATATCTTGAAGCAGATGGCACCTTTTGGCCCTGGAAACACCGAGCCGGTATTTCGAATTGCGAATGTATATGCCGAAGATGTGACTGTGCTGAAGGACAAACATCTTAGGTTTAAAATCGTCCAAGACGGTCAGGTTACCACGCCTGTTTGCCTGGGATTTGGGATGGCAGATCGGGCAAAAGATCCTGATTTGACAACCGTAAATATGCTTCGTGGAAAAATGCGATTTGATATAGTCGCTGAAATGAGAGAAAATGTGTTTCGTGATAAAAGCAGTTTGCAACTTTACGTGAAAGACATAAAATTTGACTGATATGATTCTTCGAGCTGAGCATTTAGTAAAAATTTATAAGGGTCGCCGAGTGGTGAATGACATCTCAGTGGAGGTGAGCCAAGGTGAGATCGTAGGTCTTCTGGGCCCAAACGGAGCTGGAAAAACTACGTCATTTTATATGATCGTAGGGTTGATTCAGCCTAATGAAGGCAAGATTTTTTTAGAGAAAGAAGATATCACCAGTCGCCCGATGTATAAAAGAGCACAGGCTGGCATTGGATATTTGGCTCAAGAAGCTTCTGTTTTCAGGAAGCTTTCGGTAGAGGAAAACATTATGGCTGTGCTGGAAATGACGAAAATGCCTAAGCAAGAGCGTAAGGAAAAAGTGGAGAGCTTGCTGGAAGAATTCAGTTTGACGCATGTCCGAAAAAATCTTGGAATGGTGCTTTCTGGAGGAGAAAGAAGAAGAACTGAGATAGCTAGAGCCTTAGCCGTAGATCCTAAATTTGTACTACTAGATGAGCCTTTTGCAGGAGTTGATCCAATTGCTGTGGAGGAAATTCAAGGTATAGTAGCCAAGCTAAAAACCAAAAATATTGGCATTTTAATAACTGATCACAATGTGAACGAAACGCTTTCGATTACCGATCGAGCCTATTTGATGTTTGAAGGTAAACTATTAAAAGCAGGAACTGCTGAAGAGCTTGCAGCTGATGAGCAAGTGAGAAAAGTCTATTTAGGTGCTAATTTTGAATTGAAACGAAAAGTTTTTAATTAATGGCAGTTCTGAACTCCTTTATGACCTGGATCTTCAAGAACCGTGTGGGTCAGATTGATAATTTCAAGCAAAACCCGATAGCTGTTCAAGAGACTATTTTTAAGGAATTAATTGAGGCGGGAAAGGAAACAAATTTCGGCAAAGAACATCGGTTCTCAGAAATTAACAACTATGCCGATTACACAAGCAGAGTTCCCATAAGAAACTATGACACATTCAAACCTTTCATTGACCAAGCGATGGAAGGAAATGATAATGTTATCTGGAATACGGAAATAGAGTGGTTTGCTAAATCCTCTGGAACGACCGCTAGCCGTAGTAAATATATTCCCGTAACGCATGAAAGCTTGGAAGAATGCCACTACAAGGGAGGCAAGGATATGGTTGCGCTATACATGGCTAATTATCCTGATTCCAGAATGTTTGCAGGAAAAACCCTAACCATAGGGGGGACACTAGAAAATAATCCGCTAAATCCATTGGGGCATGCCAGAGCGGGAGATATTTCTGCAGTCATCATGGAGAATTTACCTTTTTGGGCTTCCTTAGTCAGAACTCCTTCCAAGGAAACTGCGCTGATGGGAGAGTGGGAAGCTAAGATAGAGAAGATGGCTCGTGAGACCATGGACGAGGATGTCACCTGCATGGCAGGAGTTCCTACCTGGACTATTGTCCTTTTGCAAAAAGTATTGGAATTAAAAAAAGCTAAGAACATTACGGAAGTTTGGCCTAATCTGGAGATTTTCTTCCATGGAGCGGTTGCTTTTGGACCCTATAGAAGTCTTTTCCAGGAACTTATTCCTTCAGAGAAAATGCGTTACATGGAGACATATAATGCTTCAGAAGGGTTTTTTGGCATTCAGGATCAAAAGAATTCAGATGAGTTACTGCTTTTGCTGGACTATGGGATCTTCTATGAGTTTATTTCTATGGAAGAATGGGATAATGAAAATCCAGCAGTGATTCCTTTGTCTCAAGTGGAAATAGATAAAAATTATGCATTGGTGATCACTACTAATGGAGGGCTATGGAGATACAAAATTGGTGATACGGTGAAATTCACTTCTACTGCACCTTATCGATTTAAAATATCTGGGAGGACTAAGCACTTTATTAATGCCTTTGGTGAAGAAGTGATCGTGGAAAATGCAGAAAAAGCTGTTCAATATGCTGCGGAGCGTACTCATGCGACTATAGCTAATTTTACTGCAGCTCCTGTTTATTTTGGAGGATCTGGATCGAAAGGGGCGCATGAGTGGATCATAGAATTTCAAAAAAGCCCCTATGATCCCAAAGAATTTAATAAGCTTCTAGACGAGCATTTACGTGAAATAAATTCAGATTATGATGCGAAGCGTCATAAGGGATTGGCATTAATAGAACCGATTATCCATCATGTGCCAAGTGGAGTTTTTGAAAGTTGGATGAGAAAAAGAGGCAAATTAGGTGGCCAGCACAAAGTGCCAAGGCTATCCAATTCTAGAGAATATGTGGAAGAGATTTTGGGGATTATCCAAAATGCGGAAGCCTAAATTTAGGAAACGAAAACACTAGTAACACAGAAGCCCGACGATTCATCGTCGGGCTTCTGTGTTACATTACATTTGAGATTAAACTTCCAGTCCTTTATCTCGCATCTTTTTAAACTCGTCGAATCTTCTGAAGATTGCAACGGTGAAACCAATCAGCATGACAATAGTACCTATCCAAAGTACGTTGATGTAAGGCTTAACTATAGCTTTCATTACCACGTAGTCTTTTTGGTATTGGTTGACCTTGAATACAAACTTGTTTTGATCAGGCAGTATGTTCTCTAAGCTTATTTTAAGACCCAATTCATGGTCAATCACCGGCATTTTACCCACTTGATTGTTACGGATAATAAAAGTTGGCTGAAGCAACTTCTCCACATCGTAATCAAGGATTCTGAGGTTTGCTCTTACCGCTACATCACCTTCCTGCAGTATATAGCCATCTAGTTCCTGAAGAACGTCTGCTCCGTCAAAGTAGGTGATATAATCTGCGACATGGAATTGCTCACCTGGAGCGACTTCATAGGTTTCATCTTCTTTCCAATCCGGATCTTCAGAGTCATTCATCGCTGCTACGTAAGTATAGAGATCTCTGTCAATAAATATCCTAGAAGCTGGAGAAGAGATTAATCCGCCCATGCCTTCATTGAACTGAGACATTGGACTTAATGAAAACTTAAGAACTTCATTTTGATAATATTCTATCTGGAAGTAATCATTCTCTTCCAACACTATATCGACTTTGTCGCCTTTCTTGAAGTGATCTTTGTAATCTTCCAAAGCCAGAGCTTCATTTATTTTTCCTGTAGGTTCTAAAATCGTAGCAGGGACATACTCAGATATACCTTTCACTTTTTTCTGACGACCACGGTAGATTACCGTGTAGTCTTTCATCTGTGTTGGCTTATTGATCCAAAGAAGTACATGCTCTTTGTTAAGTTCATCTTCCCAGCTATTGCTGTAGGTCAAGCCGGACATATTAATAGAAATTGTGTCTGAATAGCCTGAACTGAACATGATACCGATGAGAATCATGCCCAACCCGATGTGTGCTAAAGAGCCACCTGCAAGTTTGAAGCTTGATTTTTTCAATATCTTGAATAAAATCACCGAGTTGGCGGTGATCGTGAATGCACCCGCTAGAACTACAATAATGTATTTCCAGTCATAAACTTTGGCTAGTACAATAATCGCTGCCGAAATAAGAAGGGAAATAATATATGGAGTCAAAAGAGCATCTTTCAATGCTTTTTTGTCCATTTTCTGCCACCAGAAGAACTGGCCTACAGCTGTAAGCATGGCCAAAGCCACAGCAAACCAAAGCTGGAATCTGGTATAAAACTCAACCTGATCCGCGGGAGGAGCCATATTTGATATTCCTCCAAAGCTTTCAACCATGGCATTCCATGCAGGAATAGAAGTAGGTAGGATTACCTGAAAAGCCATCAATGAGAGTGTAGTCGCTCCGATGAAAACCCAGAATTCTCGGGAATAGACTGAAGCTTCTCTCTCTGAGGTAGGAATGTTTTTCCATTCTTTCACGCAGAGGACGACAGCTACCGCAAGGAAGAAAAGCATATAGATCAGAAGCTGTCCCGAAAGACCAAGATCTGTAAATGAATGCACTGAAGCATCTCCAAGCACGCCAGATCTCACCAAAAAAGTCGCATAAAGGACTAAGATGAAAGTCATGATCACTAAAATAATGGAGGTCTTCAAAGCAGTAGCACTTTTCTTAAAAGTGATCATGCAGTGAATTGCGGCCACGAGTATCAGCCAAGGGACATACACCGCATTTTCCACAGGATCCCAGTTCCAATATCCGCCAAAGTTCAGCGTAACATAGGCCCAATAAGCTCCCATGATAATTCCCATCCCTAGGATCATAGCGGAGAAAATAGCCCAAGGCAAAGCTGGACGAATCCACTCTGAGTATTTTTTGGTCACCAGACCGCCCATCAAGAACGCGAAGGGAACCAAGGTAGATGCGTACCCTAAGAACAAGGTAGGAGGGTGAATCACCATCCAGATGTTTTGCAAAAGAGGATTCAGACCTGTACCATCTTCAGGAACAAAGTTGGGGTTCATCTGGAAAATCGGTGCACTTGTAGCTTCTCTTAGCAGAATGAACGGTGAACTACCAATTTTTAAATCTCCAATTACCACGCCCAATATCATAGAAACCAAGAATGCCTGTACGAGTGCAAACACAATCATCACTGGAGCTTCCCAAAACTTGTTGGTGAAAATCAAAATTGTTCCCAACACCACATTCCAGAAAATCCACAGGATAAATGCACCTTCTTGGCCTTCCCAGAAGCTGGAAATCATGTAATGGACTGGCAGGGCTTTCGAACTGTGGGAGTAAGCGTAAAAATATTCGAAGCGGTGATTGTAGATTAATTCAAAAAGTGACACTGCTATCATTACAGCAGAAATACCGTGAACGGCAAAACTGATTCTACTGAATCTTCTCCAATTAGCTTTGTCTATTTCGTTTGCTCGGAAATATTGAATGTATGCGTATGCGGTAGTCAGTGCGCTGACAAAGGCCACGATAGTCATCATGTGGCCAAGATTACCGATAAAGGTATTGATCATGGTTTTTTTATTCTAACTAGACTTAACTCAAATACCTGCCGCCTGTACTTCTGTTTCTTGGTATTTGGAAGGGCATTTCATCAGAATTTTATCGGCTATGAAGATTTCATCATTTTTGTAAGAGCCTATTACAACTACCGATTCTGAACGGGTAAAATCTGCTGGAATTGGTTCATTGTAAAAAACTTGTTGCTCTACGCCATCATTGTCTACCAGCATAAAGGTGAAAGAAACCTTGTCTTCTCTGACATTGATGCCTGTAACCTCTCCTGATTGATCTTTTTGCAATTGTCCAACTACGTGAATCGCTTTGTCGTCTCCATTATGCTTCATTTCTTTAGCTGTAGTGAAGCTTTCATAGCTACTTGCATCACCGATGGAAGTCATTATGATTACTATTGCTATTGCAATAATTCCTAGTCCGAATAGATGTCCTCTTTTCATGTGTTTATAAAGTTTTTAAACGGTCACATGGAATCTCGCATGGCAGATAATCATTTAAGTAATTGACATTCTGCGGTACGCTTGATTTCATGTGTTCTGAATGGTTAGGAGTGAAGATTTTTTTCAAGTTTGCTGATCTTACGATCAGTACTGATTAAGTAACCGGTGATACCAATGAATATGATTAGTATCACACCCACCAAAACGTATATCTTACCGTCCCCGCGCATCACATCAGCCATTTCCACTGAGCTATTGGTATAGTCAGCTTCGGTGACTGGTGTTTTCTCTTGTGCCAAAGCAGAAAGACTGAAAACCAAAAGTACTATTGTAAGTAATTTCTTCATTTATCAAGAATTAATCATTCGATCTTCAATTGTTCTCTCCACCCTACGCATTCTGACCCGAACAGTTGCGATCCAAACTCCCAAAAGAGTCCATCCAATAATGGCTGGGTAGAAAACTGCACGAAGTTTAGAATCCAAATCGTAGGCGTTAAAGCCAGGATTTCCACCATTTCCAGGGTGTAAACTGTCTGTTAATCTAGGCAATACAAAGATAAGAGGAATAAAAGCTGCGAATGCGAAAATGTTATAAATAGCTCCGATTCGGGCTCTTTGTTGAGAATCCATCAAAGAATTTCTTAGAATTAAATAAGCAAAATACATCAGGATTCCGATGGCT
Source organism: Algoriphagus ratkowskyi (assembly GCF_002150505.1). Classification (GTDB taxonomy): domain Bacteria; phylum Bacteroidota; class Bacteroidia; order Cytophagales; family Cyclobacteriaceae; genus Algoriphagus; species Algoriphagus ratkowskyi. Next base: position 299,107 of record NZ_MSSV01000003.1, on the reverse strand, counting down.
GATGCATTCTGCTTTGGGTCGCCACTCCAATAATCTCCCCAAGTGTATTTGGCCCAAAGCATACCAGTGACAATTCCTAGCACACCAAAAAGTATTGCCGAATTGGTGAATTCTATAGCCAAATCATCATTTCGGAGATCATTTGTTCGGAGATATTTGATGCTAAAGTACACAGCCATCACTAGCATCAGGATCATTCCGAACCACATAGTCACATGGAAGTGAAGTGCTCGAATGGTTTCGTTGAGAATTGGAAGCCGAGGCGCTTCCATCAGCAGGCCTGCGATTATTGTGTAAAGCAGCAGGGCGATTGCAAGAATTTTCCACCAGGATTGGCGCATAGGTTATCTTTGCTAATTCAAGCGCAAAAATACGTCATAAGTTCTTGATAACGGCACTTTTTGTTAAGTCTTTTGAGGGGATGTAGGATATTGGATTTACGATTTACGAGATCTACAGAACTTCAGCACCAATTATCGATTATTTACCAAAGGACCAATAGTTTTAAATGGCATTTTGAAATGAGAACCTGATAAGTATAATGTGTATATTTGGTAAAACCATACACATTATGAGGACAAATATTGAAATTGACGAAAAGCTAATGGAGGAAGCGATGAAAGCTTCTGGCCTAACTACAAAGAAGGCAACTGTGGAAGAAGGATTACGGTTAATTCTTACTTTGAAAAAGCAGAAACAAATCAAGGAGTTTCGTGGAAAAATGAAGTGGGAAGGTGATTTGGATAAAATGAGGACCGATTCATGATCCTTGTTGATTCATCAGTCTGGATAGATTATTTCAACGGACGGGAGAATGTACAAACAGATTTTTTAGATAGGTCACTTGGAACGGAAATTATCTGCACGGGCGATTTGATTATGACTGAGGTTCTCCAGGGTTTTACTTCTGATAAAAGCTTTTCAGAAGCATTAGATATTTTTGAAGACCTGCATTTCTTCCATTTTGGAGGAAAAGAGTTAGCGGTTACCACGGCACATAATTTCAGATTTTTAAGGAAAAAAGGAGTTACAATCCGCAAAACAATTGATTCTGTCATTGCTACCTTTTGTATAAAAAACGAAATTGAGCTTTTACACAATGACAAAGATTTTGAACCCTTTGTTTTTCATTTAAAATTGAAATCAATCTTCTGATTTACCACCTTGGGAAAATCAATTTAAGCTTTCTTTGGATTTGGCTTAGTGTGTCATGTTTAGAATCTTTCACTTTTGAATTCCGAATGATGAACACAGAATTTCGGATAAGGAAGACTATGATCGCCACAAATAAGGAAACAAAATATATCCAGTCACGGCGACTATGGCATTGATCGCTAAAAGTGTCAACAGTTTATCTGCACTAACGCTCCAATCCAGTCCATCCATTGCGTTTTTTGAGATACGTATTGCCATCAATAAGATAGGGATAATCACAGGAAAGCTCAGAATAGCCATCAGAGTCGCATTATTTCCTGCTTTGGAAGCTATTGCGCTGACCATGGTCAAACTTGCCGAAAAACCCATCGCTCCCAAGACCAGATTCAGGATAAACAAACCTTGATCTTGGATGGGATTTCCCAGAATCACTGAAAAAACTCCATAGCCTAAAAGTGCTAAAATAAGTGTCAGTCCAGTATTATAAATGATCTTCGAAAGGATAATCGCCTCGGGCGAAGCAATCATGTAATAGTAGAGTTGGCGACCTTGATGCTCTTGGACGAAGCTTTTTGCTACCGCATTCACTGCCGAGAAAAGAATGATGATCCAATAAAGTGCATTCCAAGTTGGTGCAGATATGTTTCCCTGCTTTGCGCCAACACTTAAATAGGTGATGAAGACTGCCGAAACCACGTAAAGCAAAATCCCATTCAAGGCGAATTTCTGTCGCCACTCAAGGGTGACTTCCTTGCTAATCAGAACCGAGATCTCTTTCCACATCACCCAAAGGTAAGTCAGAAGTATGAAGTGAGAAATCTGAAACCAAGAAATTTCAGATTTCTCACTTTTGATTTTTGACTTTTATTCCTGCCAAATTGACACCATAACTCCTTTGGAACAACAGTTGCAATTCTGTGCCCGACAAACAAGTGTTTAACTAAACTAATTTATAGCCATGCAGGAAAAAGGCACGATCTCGATCCATACCGAGAACATTTTCCCGATTATCAAGAAGTTTCTCTATTCTGATAACGAGATTTTTCTAAGAGAACTTGTTTCTAACGCAGTCGATGCGACTCAAAAAATCAAGCGTTTAGCGACATTAGGTCAGTATACTGGCGAACTTGGTGACACTGCGGTGGAAGTAAGTTTTGATGCTGAAAAGAAAACCATCACCATCTCTGACCGCGGTCTAGGTATGACTGCTGAGGAAATCAAAAAGTACATCAATCAGGTGGCATTCTCAGGAGCTGAGGAATTCGTAGAAAAATTTAAAGATGCGAAAGATGCCAATGAGATCATCGGTAAGTTCGGCCTTGGTTTCTACTCGGCTTTCATGGTCGCTGACACCGTAGAAATCAACACACTTTCATATCAAGAAGGAGCTGAGTCTGCCAAATGGACTTGTGACGGTTCTACTTCTTTTGAAATCACTGAAGGAACTAGACAGGAGCGTGGAACGGAAATTACTCTTCATATCAACAAAGATTCTGAAGAATTCCTCGACAAGTGGAAGCTTCAGGGAATCCTTGACAAATACGCAAAATTCCTTCCTGTACCGATTAAATTTGGTACAAAAACCGAATCAATAGAAGATGGAGTTGATGAGAAAGATGAGAAAAAATGGAAGTCTGTAGAAGTTGACAATTTCATCAACACGACTGCTCCGATCTGGACGAAGTCTCCAAGTGACTTGACAGATGAGGACTACTTGAAGTTCTACAAAGAACTTTATCCAATGTCTGAGGATCCTCTTTTCTGGATTCACCTTAACGTGGATTATCCCTTCAACTTGACGGGAGTTCTGTATTTCCCAAAGGTGAAAAACGAATTCGAACTTCAGCGAAATAAGATCAAGCTTTATAGCCGTCAGGTATTTATCACGGATGAGGTAAAAGATATCGTTCCTGAGTTTCTGATGTTACTTCATGGAGTGATTGATTCTCCAGATATTCCTCTCAATGTGTCTAGAAGCTTCTTGCAGGCGGATGGAAATGTGAAGAAAATCAATTCGTACATCACTAAAAAGGTAGCGGATAAGCTTGGTGAGTTGTACAAAAAAGACAGAAAAGCCTACGAAGAAAAGTGGGATGATATCGGGCTTTTCGTGAAATACGGAATGATCTCTGAAGATAAATTCTACGAGAAAGGAAAAGACTTTGCCTTGTTAAAAAATACAACTGGCGAGTATTTCACGATCGAAGAATATCAGTCTAAAGTAAAGCCAACCCAAACAGACAAGAATGACCAAGCGGTAATCCTGTATGCGACGGATTTGGAAAAGCAGGATGGCTTTATCCAATCTGCCAATAATAAAGGATACGATGTCTTGGTGATGAATTCACCGATTGACAGTCACTTTATCCAAAACTTGGAATCTAAGCTGGAGAAAACTCAGCTGAAACGTGTGGATGCGGATGTAGCGGAGAAGTTGATCCAGAAGGATGAAACTTACGCGAACTTGTTGACTGAAGATCAGAGCAAGGAAGTGAAGGAAATCTTTGACAAAGCGATCAACAACAAAACTTATACGGTAGAAGTGGAAGGTTTAAGTCCCGAAGAACTTCCGGTGACGATCACTATGGAGGAATTCATGCGCAGAATGAAGGAAATGGCTGCAACTGGCGGCGGAGGAATGGGCTTCTACGGTTCACTTCCTGATGCTTACAAAGTAGCAATCAACGGTAATCACCCTGCGGTGGACAAAGTCCTGAAAGCAGCAACCGAAGAAGAAAAGATCAAAATAGCTAAACAGTCATTTGATCTGGCACTTCTTTCTCAAGGTTTGCTAACAGGAAAAGACCTGACGGCATTTGTAAAGAGAAGTGTGGAATTGCTTTAATTAAATGTGATTCATTGTAAATATTAAAACGGGTATGGTTTCATACCCGTTTTTTTTGTCATTTTTATTAAACCCTACTTCTGTACTAGGGTATTCCTTCAAAAAGGGTATTTTTGTCTATGCTTTCTAAAAAGACAAAATACGCCTTACATGCCCTGACTTACCTAGGTAAGCATAAAGATCAAAAGACGGTGCTGATCCAGGAGATTTCCGAAGAGCATGGGATTTCTCATAAATTCTTGGAGAACATCTTACTTGAACTGAAAAAAGCAGGAATGCTAGGAAGCAAAAAGGGAAAAGGTGGAGGGTATTACCTGATCAAAGAACCCAAAGATATTCCTCTTTCCAGAGTGATCCGATTGTTAGACGGACCGATAGCTATGCTTCCCTGTGTGAGTTTGAATTACTACGAACCTTGCGATGAATGTAAAAATGAGGCTGTTTGTGGCTTAAATAGAGTTATGATTCAGGTGAGAGACGAAACTCTTAAAATACTGGAAAACAAGACGTTAGAAGATATTTTGAACGAAGAGTAAAATTTTTTTTCCATAAACCCTATATAATTTATAGGGTTTATATACTTTTGTGTATTACTCTCGTAAAAACCTAGTATGATTTTAGACCAGCCACTCAAAAAGCTTTTCACTAGCAAGTCCGGAAGAGACAGCAATGCGAAAAGCTTACTTAAATCAATTTCCTGGAGAATTGTTGGGACAATTGACACGATTATAATTTCCTATTTTATTACGGGCGAGTTGGTGATGGCTCTTTCCATCGGATCTGTAGAAGTTTTCTCCAAGATCATTCTGTATTATTTCCACGAGAGAGCATGGGAAAGCACTCCAAAAGTACAAGCCAATGACACTCAGAAAGAATATGCATGAACTGGAAGCTCAGCTAACTCAGCTTAGTGCGCAGGAAGGGCTGGCTTTTGTGGCTGACTTATTTTCTGGAAAAGTGACTTTTTCTACTTCTCTAGGTCAGGAGGATCAAGTGATTACGCAGCTGATTGCTCATGCAAATCTGCCTGTCTCTATATTTTCCTTGGATACGGGAAGGCTTTTTCCAGAGACTTTAGACTTGCTATCTAGAACTGAAGCTAAATACAAGCAAAGCATCAAAGTATATTATCCTACTACTGATTCTGTAGAGAATTTGGTCACCAAGATCGGAATCAACGGGTTTTATGACTCGGTTGACAATAGAAAGTCTTGCTGCTTTGTCCGCAAAGTCGAGCCGCTTCGAAGAGCGTTGGCAGGAAATGATGTTTGGGTGACTGGACTTCGCGCCGAGCAATCTGCGAATAGATCAGACATGAAGCGTATCGTTTGGGATGAGGCAAACCAAATCCTGAAATACAATCCTTTGATGGACTGGACATTCGATGATATGATTGCTTACATCAATGAAAAGAAAATTCCATACAATCCACTACATAATAAAGGCTTTATCAGTATCGGCTGTGCGCCTTGTACACGAGCGATTATGGAAGGCGAAGATGCCCGCGCCGGTCGCTGGTGGTGGGAAGAATCAAAAAAGGAGTGTGGCTTGCATGCGAAATGACCGATGTTTGATGTCCGATGCCGGGTGAGGGGCCTCACTTCGAAATTCATCATTTAACATTCATCATTCGAAATTAGAAAATTAGAATCATGACAGAAGACTTCTGTCAGTCTGAGCGAAGTCGAAGACAATTAAATAAGACATTAGAACTTCAACATTCATTATTCAGCATTTTACATTCGACATTAAAAGATTAATTAAGAATGACGAATACCGAATTACGAATAATGAAGTCCATTCGAAGACATAAATAGTAAAGAAATGAACAACCTATTAATACCTAATCCAAAAGAAGCAGAATCGATCCACATCATTCGTGAAGTGGCCGCGCAGTTTGAGCGTCCGGTTTTGCTTTTTTCTGGAGGAAAAGATTCTATCACATTAGTGAGATTGGCTCAAAAGGCTTTCTATCCAGCGAGAATCCCTTTCCCTTTACTGCACGTGGATACAGGTCACAATTTCCCTGAGACTATCGCTTTTAGAGACAAGCTTGTTGAAGAGCTTGGTTTGGAGTTGATCGTAAGAAATGTGCAGGATGCTATTGATCAGGGAAAAGTTCGTGAGGAGCGAGGAAGGTATTCAAGTAGAAACTCTCTTCAGACTACTACGCTTTTGGATGCGATCGAAGAATTCAAGTTCGATGCTTGTATAGGTGGAGCTAGAAGAGATGAGGAAAAAGCGAGAGCGAAAGAACGTGTATTCTCAGTACGAGATGATTTCGGTCAATGGGATGAGAAGAATCAGCGTCCGGAGCTGTTTGATATGCTGAATGGAAAAATTCATAATGGGCAAAATGTTCGTTGTTTCCCTATTTCTAACTGGACTGAATTGGATGTGTGGGAATATATCAAAACTGAAAATATTGAAATCCCTTCGATCTACTTTGCGCATGAGCGCGAGGTATTCCTTCGTGACGGGATGATCTGGACTGCCAATGAGCATGTGTTCCGTGAGGATCATGAAGAAGTGCAGGTGAAAATGGTTCGATTCAGAACTGTAGGTGACATGACCTGTACCGCAGCTGTATTCTCAGAAGCAGTATCGCTGGATGATGTAGTTGGAGAAATTCGAGATTCTTCAATTTCCGAACGAGGTGCGAGAATCGATGATAAGCGATCCGAAGCTGCAATGGAAACGAGAAAGAAAGTCGGGTACTTTTAGGATAATCGTTGACCCTTCGACTTCGCTCAGGGTGACACCTTGAAGGTTTTAGTGCTATGATAATTTTCGATTTCAGAATTACGATTTACGTGGCTTATCTGAACCTCCGTTGCTATCAACTTCGGTCTTCTGTCATCGGTCTTCCAGCCAAAATATAAATACTAAACTAAGGTTTATTACTTCAAAAGTATTTAGACCTAAAAATTACCAACATGTCTGAAAATAGAAAATTGATAAAAATCGCTACTGCAGGTTCTGTAGATGATGGCAAGAGCACGCTAATCGGGCGATTACTATACGATACTAAATCGCTGACAACTGATAAAATCGAAGCAATCGAGCGTAGCTCCAAGCAGCGTGGATACGATTACCTGGATTTCTCCTTGGCAACTGACGGCTTAGTGGCTGAGCGTGAGCAGGGAATTACCATTGATGTTGCACATATTTATTTCAATACTGAGAAGACCAACTTCATAGTAGCGGATACTCCAGGACATGTGGAGTACACGCGAAACATGGTGACTGGAGCTTCTACTTCTCAGGTTGCGATCATATTGATCGATGCTAGAAAAGGTGTGATCGAGCAGACTTACCGTCACTTTTTCATTGCCAATTTACTTCGAATCAGTCACGTGGTGGTAGCGATCAACAAGATGGATTTAGTAGATTATGAGGAAGATGTCTTTTTGAAAATCAAAGCTGATTTTGATGTCTTGGTTGCCAAATCAGATTTCTCAGAAGATCAAATCAACTATATACCAGTTTCTGCTTTGAAAGGTGAAAACATCGCCAGACAGTCAGATGAAATGCCATGGTATGTTGGAAACACACTATTAGATCATTTGGAAGTGTTGGAGCCAAAAGATTTGGAAGAAAGCACTGTTGCTAGATTTCCAGTTCAGTATGTAATTCGACCTAAGACAGAAGCTTGGCATGACTTCAGAGGTTTTTCGGGAATGCTCTATGGAGGCAATCTGAAGGTGGGTGACGAGGTAACGCTTTTGCCGTCCTTGAATACGTCCAAAATTAAAAGTATCCACTACTTCGATCAACAGATTCAAGAAGCTGAGCCAGGTAGTTCCATTGCGATCACTTTAGAAACTGAAGTTGATTTGAGCCGTGGAGATATGCTTGTAAAAAGTGGAGAATTACCTACAAGCGAAAAGAGATTGACAGCTACCATTTGTCAGGTAAATAATAAGCCGCTGAGAGTAGGTGGGAAATATATTTTGCAACATGGTGTAAACCGTGTAATGGCAAAAGTTGAACAGATTGAATCCAGAATTCATACGGATTTTACTGGCGTTGAGGACGCGGATCAGCTCAAAATGAATGATATCGGCAAAGTTCATTTTCGCTTAAATAAACCGATACATTATGATTCCTATCATTCCAATAAATCAAATGGAAGCTTTATCCTGATCGATGAAGCAGAGTTTGATACAGTAAGCGTAGGATTCATAGAATAATTACGATTTATGAATGACGATTTACGGCCTGATGGCTAGAACTGAGATTTCTTCAGATCTCGCAAATCGCTTATCGTAAACCGTAAATCATAATTTAAAAAAAACTTATTATCCCTATCGGGAATATAACCTATTAAGCCATGCAGAGTTTTAGAACCGAACTAGAAAATCCTATAGTAGAACAAGATATCATCGATTTAGAAAATAAAATTGCGCTTTTCAACGGTGGGAATATTGACGAAGAAAAATTCCGTAGCCTTCGTTTGGCGCGCGGTATTTACGGACAGCGTCAGCCAGGCGTTCAGATGATCCGAATCAAACTGCCTTATGGCCGTGTCTCTTCAGATCAACTTCGAAGAATCTGCAAAGTTTCAGATGAATATTCTACGGGAAGATTGCATATCACCACACGACAGGATATTCAGATTCACTACGTGAGTTTGGATCGCACGCCTGAACTTTGGGCGGAATTGGAGCGAGATGATGTCACGATCCGGGAGGCCTGCGGAAATACAGTGAGAAATGTCACTGCTTCAGAGACTGCCGGAATCGATCCAAATGAGCCATTTGACGTGACTCCTTATGCGGATGCCGTTTTCAAATACTTTTTGAGAAACCCGATCTCTCAGGAAATGGGCAGGAAATTCAAAATTTCCTTTTCCTCTTCTGATGAAGATACTGGATTGAGCTACTTACATGATTTGGGTTTCATCCCTAAAGTGAAAGTGATAGACGGTGTTGAAGTTCGTGGATTCAAAGTGATGCTTGGTGGAGGTTTAGGATCTCAGCCGCGTCATGCGGAATTGTATACTGACTTTATTCCTGCAGATCAGATTATACCTTTTGGCGAAGCAGTAATCCGAATTTTTGACCGCCATGGTGAGCGAGCAAAGCGCATGAAAGCTAGAATGAAGTTCTTGATCAAAGACATGGGCCTTGAAGCATTCTTAGAATTGGTGGAAAACGAGAAAAAGGCACTTCCGTTCAAGTCTTATCCTATCGATTTTGAAGCTTATGAAGCTGCGCAAAATCTTCCAGATGCTCCTGCTGCGAAAGTTGAAGAAGAGCTAGGGTTAGACTTTGAGAATTTCAAACTCACTAATATTCTGCCTCAAAAGCAAGATGGATATGTTTCTATTGGTGTTAGAGTAACCTTAGGTGATTTCTATACCGATCAGGCTAGGAAATTGGCAGATTTGGTGGAGAAATATGCAAGTGGAGAAGTTCGTTTTACACTTCGTCAAAACTTCCTAATTAGAGATGTTCGTGAGGATTTGATTCCCTTTTTCTACAAAGAACTGAAAGAAATTGGCTTGGCATCTGCCGGTTATAACTCCCTTGGAGATATCACGGCTTGCCCTGGTACAGACACCTGTAATCTCGGGATTGCCAGTTCTACCGGTATTGCAGCAGAATTAGAGAAAGTAATTCTTGCTGAGTATCCTCAATACCTGAAAAATCAGGAGTTGGTGATCAAGATTTCTGGCTGTATGAACGCCTGTGGTCAGCACAATATGGCACATATTGGTTTTCAGGGCATGTCCATGAAATCTGGAAAAGTTGTAATTCCTGCGCTTCAAGTGCTGCTTGGTGGAGGAAATATGGGTGATGGAAATGGCCGTTTTGCAGATAAAGTGACCAAGATACCTAGTAAACGAGGCCCTCAAGCATTGAGAGTTTTGCTGGATGATTTTGAAGAAAATGCCAACGGGCTTGATTTCTTGAGCTATTACGATGAAAAAGGGCAGATCTATTTCTATGAATTATTGAAGGAATTGGGTGATGCTTCTACCGTGACTCCTGCCGATTATGTGGATTGGGGAAATACTGAGGATTATAAAATCGCAGTCGGTGTGGGTGAATGTGCCGGTGTCGTATTAGACTTGGTTGCAACCTTGCTTTTGGAAGCAAAAGAGAAAATTGACATTGCGCAAAAATGCTTGGATGAGGGACGTTGGTCTGATAGTATATATCATCATTACGCCGGCTTGATCAATGCTGCTAAGGCGATTTTGCTTAGCGAGAGCTTGAGTGCCAACTCTTACGCTAACATTATCGCCCAGTTTGACGAAGCATTTGTGGCAAGTGGAAAGATTGATTTGGAAGGAACATTCGCAGAGAAAATCTATCAAATCAATCAGAACGAGCCAACTGTGGAATTTGCGAAAGCTTATGCAGAGCAAGCTTTGGAAATATATGGTAAGCTGAAAAGCTATAGAGAGGAGGAAGTGCTCGCATGAGAAATATAATTCAACCAAAAGTATCTCTGGTCGGTGCGGGACCGGGTGATCCAGAATTGATCACACTTAAGGCTGTGTTGGCGCTGAACAAAGCCGATGTGGTGTTGTACGATGCGCTGATAGATCCTGTTTTACTCGAGCATGCGCCAGATAGCGCCCTCAAAATCTTTGTAGGCAAACGGGTCGGGAAGCATTCTCAACCGCAGGAAGATACCAATCAACTTTGCGTCAGCTTGGCCAAAAAGCATGGGCATGTTGTTCGACTGAAAGGAGGAGATCCATTTGTTTTCGGACGAGGATCAGAAGAAATCGAATATATAGAAGCATTTGGTGTGGCGACAGAAATGATTCCTGGTATTACTTCGGCGATTGCAGTGCCTGCCTCGGCTGGGATTCCCGTGACGAAGCGAGGAGTTTCTGAGAGTTTCTGGGTAGTGACTGGTACGACTACAGCAGGGGAACTTTCCAAAGATTTAGCGTTGGCAGCCCAATCTACGGCTACTGTGGTGGTATTGATGGGTACGAGGAAATTAGAGGAGATTGCACAGGTTTATAGGAGGTTTGGAAAAGCTGACTTGCCCATTGCGATCATCCAAAGTGGCACTACCAATGAGGAAAAAATCACTGCTGGATTTATTGGAGACATTGTCCAAAAAGCTGAAGAAGCTAAAGTCGAAGCGCCTGCGATAATCATCATTGGTGAAGTAGTTCGCGAAAGTATAAAGCTTGCTGAAGTGTATCAGGAAGTAGTGAAGTATAACCTTTGATGTGCCTTATGTAACCGTTGAGGTTTTTTTAACCTCGAAGGTTTTTCTATAAGGATAGAATACAGTTTCCACAACTAAACAAAACCTTCGAGGCGATCCCGAAGTCTTCGACGTTCGGGATGACGCCTCAAAGGTTAACTATATAAATGAATCACCTATACCCAATTTTCTTAAAAGTTCACGAACTCAATGTGCTCCTGATCGGCGGAGGAAATGTGGGTACGGAGAAGTTACAATTTCTTCTAAAGTCAAGTCCTCAAGCGCAAGTTACAGCAGTTTCTAGGGAGTTCTCTCAAGACTTTTTGGAGCTGGCTTCCTCGACAGATACAGTGACTTTGATTGAGGATAGTTACGATGAAAAATACCTAGGTGGAAAGCATATCGTGATCGCTGCGACGGATGATAAGGCTGTCAATCGACAAATTCGAGATGAAGCCAAGGAGCGTTATCTCTTAGTAAATGTTGCTGATACACCTGACCTCTGTGATTTTTATCTAGGAGGAATCGTCACCAAAGGAAATCTTAAAATCGCCATCAGCACCAACGGAAAGTCCCCAACGGCGGCCAAGCGTATTCGGCAATTGCTGGAAGAAATACTTCCTGATGAATTTGATGACTTATTGGAAAATCTAAACTCCTATCGCGCTTCGCTAAAAGGTGACTTCGAATACAAAGTCAAAGCGATGAATGAGCTCACTGAAGGTTTAGTGAATGTGAGGAGTTAGAAGTCTACTTCTTGATGAATTTTTATCGAAAAATCCTCTTAGGTTCAGATAATGTGATTTTTATTTTTCGATCAAATTATTTTCATCAAGCTAGCAAAGTAGGGTCAAAGAAAAAAGCTTAAACCTCTTCTTCTGAAAGGGGCGAGACAGGTAGAAAAAACCTCTACTTACAACAAATCGGAATTAAAATCTAAAACAATAATTCACAATTAATTTTCAATCTCAATTGAATTTCGTGAATTCAATCTCATGCTCATCCATGAATGCACCAAACTGACAGTATGCGTCCTTACCCTCAAATCGATCCCTGATTGTAACGAGTAAATTTTCTGAATGTGGGTCTTTAACCTTAAGAACCCTCGCAAGATTGTTTACTTGAGAGGGTTTGATTTTATAAGAATACTCATAGTCTGCTCCACCTTTTTTTTTACCAAAATCACTTCCCTCAAAAATCAAATGATTCTCCTCATTGAAGAAAACCCGTATGACAATTTTGATAGTACTGGATTCGTACTGATAAAGGTATATTTCTGTAGGCATAAGAGTCAGGTTTAGATTTGGTGAAGGTAAAGACAAGTTTAAGTTTTTCTATCTTCCCCTTCTGTTCCAATAGAAGTCTTATTCTTGCAAACTCGTATAATCCGGCACTAATCATCAGACTTCAGTTTTTTATTTCCCCTAGTTCCTGTATTTTTGAGCATCCATTACATCAGCATTACCTTACATTATATATGGCATATTTATTTACCTCAGAATCAGTATCTGAGGGGCATCCAGATAAAATCGCAGATCAAATTTCTGACGCGCTAATTGATAACTTTTTAGCATTTGACCCAAATTCCAAAGTAGCTTGTGAGACGCTTGTGACGACTGGCCAAGTATTTTTGGCAGGAGAGGTTAATTCAGATATTTATCTTGACGTACAGAAAATCGCTCGAGACGTGATCAACCGAATCGGTTATACCAAGAGTGAGTACATGTTTGAAGGCAATTCTTGTGGTGTGCTTTCTGCGATTCATGAGCAGTCTTCTGAGATCAACCAAGGTGTAGTTCGTCAGAGTCCAGAGGAGCAAGGTGCAGGTGATCAAGGAATGATGTTTGGTTATGCAACCAACGAAACTGAGAACTATATGCCATTGGCACTGGATCTGTCTCATCTGATTCTCCGCGAATTAGCGGAATTAAGAAGAGAAAATAAGGATATTACCTATATCCGTCCTGACTCGAAGGCGCAAGTAACCATAGAATACAGCGACGATAATGTGCCACAGCGAATTGAAGCAATTGTGGTTTCCACTCAGCACGATGATTTTGACGAGGAAGTGGCAATGCTTGCTAAAATTAAGTCTGATATCATTTCGATCTTGATCCCAAGAGTAGTTGCGAAGTTGAAGCCAGAAATACAGAAGCTTTTCACTTCAGAAATCAAATACCACATCAACCCAACTGGTAAGTTTGTGATCGGTGGGCCTCATGGTGACACTGGTCTGACTGGTAGAAAAATAATTGTAGACACTTACGGTGGTAAGGGTGCACATGGTGGAGGGGCTTTCTCCGGTAAAGATCCTTCTAAAGTTGACCGCTCGGCTGCTTATGCTACTCGTCATATCGCTAAGAATATGGTTGCTGCCGGCATTGCAGATGAGGTTTTGGTTCAAGTATCATATGCCATTGGAGTTGCTCAACCAATGGGATTATACATTAATACATATGGAACTTCTAAAGTGGATATGAATGATGGAGCGATCGCAAAGAAAATCGAAGAGATTTTTGATATGCGCCCTTATGCTATCGAGCAGCGCTTGAAGTTGCGTAATCCTATCTATGAGGAAACTGCCGCTTATGGGCATATGGGTAGAAAAAATGAAGTGGTAACCAAAGTATTTTTATCTCCATACAGAGATGAGATCAAACTTGAAGTGGAGCTCTTCACATGGGAAAAACTTGATTACGTGGATACGATCAAATTCAAGTTTGGAATATAAAAAAACAAAGCTCTCGATGAAAATCGAGAGCTTTGTTTTTAGTATCAAGACACAAGACGTAAATATCAAGGTTTTAAGAACTTTCTATACAGTTGTTACCTCAGAAATCGGGATCACTAGGTAGAGTCATTTCTAGCTACTTATGTCTAAAAACTAATGTCTTCAACAAACATCTCTTCAATCAGCTGGGTGTAAAATTCCTTTATCTCCATTCCTGTCGCTTTTACCTGCTGAGAAATTAAGCTCGTTTCAGTCTGTCCAGGTACGGTATTGATTTCGATGAAGTAAAACTTGCCAGTTTCGTGTTGGAGAAAATAATCTACTCGCACGGCTCCTTTGCAATTGAGTTTCTCGTAGATTTTTGGGATGATGCGATTTACTCGCTCTACCTCTTCGGGAGTCTGGCGCCCAGGAGTTATTTCCTCTGTTACTCCAGGGATATACTTGGATTCAAAATCAAAAAACTCTTTGCTGCTCACGATTTCAGTGGCTGGAAGTACGGTGATTTCTCCCTTTCCCTTGTATGATCCTATAGAAAACTCACGACCTGAAATAAACTCTTCAACAAGCACTTGGGTATCTTCTGCAAACGCTTTGTCTAGTGCTTCGGGTAACTCTTCCCAAGTTTTCACTTTAGACATACCAATAGAACTTCCGCCGTTGTTTGGCTTGATGAAAAGCGGTAAAATCAGCTCATCCTTTACTCGTAGGAGGTTTTTGGTAGATTTTTCAAAAAGTTGAATTGACTTTGCAATGTGAAGTTCTTCGATATCGTCTACGATGGCTTTGGTATAACCCTTATTCATAGTGATAGCAGAGCTGAGTTGATCGCAAGTTGTATAAGGAATTCCGATCATATCGAAGTACCCCGCCAGTTTACCATCTTCTCCAGGCGATCCATGAAGAATATTAAAAACTCCGTCAAAAGTGATTTTCTCATCGCCGATTCGGATGCTGAAGTCATTTAGATCCACAGGAGTTTTTTCTCCTGAATCACTCAAAAAATGCCAGTCATGAGGGTAAATCAAAATTTTATAAACTTCGTAAAGTTCACGATCGATGGTTTTTTCCACTACGGCGGCACTTTTCAGAGAGATCACAGACTCTCCAGTATATCCACCAGTTACAAGGGCAATTTTTCTCTTCATAGGAATTTGAATTAACGCTACGAATTACTCGAATTTTAGGGGATATTCCGCAGATTTCCGCGGATAACTAACGTAGATCATAACAGATTTCATATTCAAGATGCGCTCTTTTCAAATTTAAGATCCGCGAGTGACCGCGTCATTTACTGCTACTATTTGCAGGAAACTTGAACCTCTAATCCAACTTAATCTGATCCAGATAGAACTTCATCCTTGTATGATCTCGTTGTAAAAAATCAATCTTATCGATTTTGTCCTGTTTATGATTGTAGAATACTTCCACGTACTCGTTTTCGAGAAGATAGAGGTTCACCTTATGCTTATAATAGCGGATGCCCACCACGAAAACTGCTTCGGTGTAAAGAGTACTAATTTTTATGTGAATAGGTAGGCTGGCGAATTCTTCTTTGCTCATAATCTTCGATTGCTCTCGTTAAGATAAGAAATGAAACTCTTTTTTGACTAAAAAAGGTTGATTTCCGATTGGCTTCGGCTTATACTTGAACCAACAAAAACCACTATGTTGCGCAAAGAATTCCGTTTTACTGCTTTTTTTATTGTTTTAGGATTGATGCTTGCTACTTCGTGCGCATCTAAAAAGAAAGCAGCCAGAGAACCGTTTAATACTGTCATTCAGACTGCTAGAAGCTACACCGGCACTCCTTATCGATACGGAGGAACTACCCGAGCTGGGATGGATTGCTCTGCCTTGGTTTATCATTCATACTATGCAGTGGGAATTTCGATGCCGAGAATCTCCACGGATCAAAGTAAAATGGGCAAGAGTATTCGCACAAATGACATTAAGCCCGGTGATGTTTTATTTTTCGCCACAGGCAAAAAGAAAAAACAAGTTACTCACTCCGGAATTGTGACGGAAACTTCCCGAGGTGATGTTCGATTTATCCATTCTTCCACTTCATTGGGAGTATCTGAAGATTTTCTAAGCAATAATTACTGGTCAAAGGCATTCTTATTTGCTAGGAGGATATTGGATTGATCCCCAAGTTTATAAGTTTTTCGACCTTAACTTTCGACAATTAATTAAGAAGCTGTAGATTATTTCCCAAATTTCCTTTGGGTTTAGGCATTATTGGTTAATTTTGCGGTCGAATTCAAAAAGCATATCCTTTTTACATTTCAATTATCAAATGGCAAATATTGGAAAGATAACTCAAGTGATCGGGCCCGTAGTGGACGTTTCATTCGAAGGCGGGCAACTGCCAAACATCCTTGACGCGGTAGAAGTTACCAAAGAAAACGGCCAAGTGGTCGTGATGGAAGTTCAACAGCACTTGGGCGAAGATCGAGTGAGAACTATCGCAATGGACTCATCTGAAGGGATGGTTCGTGGCATGGAAGTAAGAGACTTAGGTCAGCCTATTTCTGTTCCTACTGGTGAAGGTATCAAAGGTCGTCTTTTCAACGTGGTCGGAGAGCCTATCGATGGTCTTCCTGCACTTCCAGTTGGAAAAAGACTCCCTATTCACAGATCTGCTCCTCGTTTTGAGGATCTTTCTACAGCTACAGAAGTTCTTTTCACAGGTATCAAAGTAATTGACTTAATCGAGCCTTATGCAAAAGGTGGTAAGATCGGTTTGTTTGGTGGCGCTGGTGTAGGTAAAACTGTATTGATTCAGGAATTGATCAACAACATTGCGAAAGCATACGCTGGTCTTTCAGTATTTGCTGGTGTTGGTGAAAGAACAAGAGAAGGAAATGACTTGCTTAGAGAAATGATCGAGTCAGGCATCGTTACTTACGGTGATGACTTCGTCCATAGCCTTGAAACAGAAGGTGGATGGGATCTTTCTAAAGTTGATTTGAAAAAATTAGAAGACTCTAAAGCAACCTTTGTTTTCGGTCAGATGAACGAGCCTCCAGGGGCACGTGCACGAGTTGCCTTGACAGGTTTGACTTTGGCAGAATATTATAGAGATGGAGATGGCGATGAAGCTGGTAAGGATATTCTATTCTTTATCGACAACATTTTCCGATTCACTCAGGCAGGTTCTGAAGTGTCCGCACTTCTTGGACGTATGCCATCAGCGGTAGGTTACCAGCCAACTTTGGCTACAGAAATGGGTACCATGCAGGAGCGTATTACTTCTACTAAAAACGGTTCCATTACTTCTGTACAGGCGGTATATGTACCTGCCGATGACTTGACCGATCCGGCTCCAGCGACGACTTTCGCTCACTTGGATGCTACTACAGTACTTTCTAGAAAGATCGCAGAGCTAGGGATTTATCCAGCAGTGGATCCTTTGGATTCTACTTCTCGTATTCTTTCTCCGGATATTTTGGGTGAAGAGCATTACGGATGCGCTCAGCGTGTGAAGGAGCTTCTTCAACGTTACAAAGAATTGCAGGATATTATTGCTATTCTGGGTATGGAAGAGCTTTCTGAAGAGGATAAGCAAGTGGTGCACAGAGCAAGACGTGTTCAGCGTTTCTTGTCTCAGCCTTTCTTCGTAGCAGAGCAGTTTACTGGCTTGAAAGGTGTATTGGTAGATATCAAAGACACCATCAAAGGCTTCACTATGATCATGGACGGTGAGTTAGATCACCTTCCTGAGGGAGCTTTCAACCTAGTAGGTAGCATCGATGATGCGATTGCTAAGGGAGAGAAAATGTTGGCTGAAGTAAGATAAATTGGTTGTTAGTTGTTGGTTGTTAGGTCAACGGACAAACAACCAACAACTAACAACATTACTATAATTTACCGGAGGGCTTTAACTTTTAAAAGGGAAGTCTCCAAACGATAAAATTCCATGCATTTAGAAATCGTCACACCGGACAAAAAAGTATTTCAGGGGGAAGTATCCGAAGCCAGTTTTCCTGGTGCCAATGGATCATTTCAGGTGCTGAACAATCACGCTCCGATCGTTTCGGCTTTGGCAAAGGGAACTGTTTCCTTTACCACTCCTGAAGGAAAGCAATCCATGATCGTGGATGGCGGAGTAGTGGAAGTAAAAGATAATGTGATCGTATTGCTAGCCGAGAAAGTGGTCGCTTAAGCAATTTATCCGAATATATTAAAAAGGTCTCCTGTGTGAACGGGAGACCTTTTTTGGTTTAGCAGGGAGAAGTTATAGGCAACTAGTTTTATTAATCTTCAATAGGCCTAATCACGGCTCGTTTGATGTATTTTTCGTCATTTATTCTTAGATTTCCTTCAAAAAAATATAACGTGTCATTTGCTACCCCAGCAAGATGCCCTAATTCAAAGAAAAGTCTAGGAATATTTTCATACCATAACTTTTGAATTTTATCGTAAATTATTAAATGAGTGAAAAATTGTCTTTCTTTTAATAAGCTATTCTGTTCAATCATCCAAGTTTGGATATATATTTTCTCATCAGTTTCTATAATTTTTATAAAATTGTGGTTAAGTGGGGTAGAAGCTAGATCGCCTCCAGCCATCATGTCCTCTGATGAAATTGATCTTTCTGATCCAACAAGTTGGTAGTTAAAGTACCTACTTTTAGGTAGCATAATTTGCTCTGATACTTCAAATGGGAAGCTATCTGATATTCGACTTATTAATCCTTCATGAGGAAAACTAAAGAGAAAATATTTATTTAAATGACTCGAAACCAAATAATTTTGCGCACTAATGGATCCAGGGTAATCTTTGATTATTTTAGGATATTGCAAAAATCCTTCTATTGGATTGCCTAAACTATCAAAAGAGTATATCATTTTATTTAAATCGTTATAATAGTTTGGGTCATAGGCATCAAAGAATGAATTTTCTAATTCCACAAAAAAGTTATCTCCCACTTTTTTGAATTTGGATAAAGCTAGTTTGGGAGTTTTTCCTTCAGGTAGTTTTAGTTTAATACTTTTAAGATAGAAATTATTTTCCAAATCAAATTTTTGAATCACCCCCCTTTTTCTATCTAAGATATATATAATAGGGTAATCGGTTAGATCGAATGATGATGGAACAAATGGTGCTTCCGGATGATTTTTTGCTGTGATTTGCCCAAGTTCATCTCCGTTGATATGAAAAGTACTAATTCCAGGTGATTTTATAGAAGATACAACAATAATAGAATCTTGAATTAGTTTAGACTCCAATTGCCCATTTAGAAAATATTTTTTTTCCTTTACTATTGAAGAATCAACAACAACCATTTCTACTAAGGTTGGTGGCGGAGTATCCGAATCTGATGGGTTTTTACATCCAAATAGAATCAATGATACTCCTAAACAAACAATACAGCGCTGAATCATTTATTTATTAATTAAACGTCACACCAATGTTGAGTCGGACCACCACAATTCCAAAATAAACATTCTCCGCAATCAGCATAGCTACATCCGTCATCACCCACAAAGTGTGTACATGGCCCTGCTTCTGCTTTCACTGGCTGCACAACCGCAAAACTACCCAAGACCATACCTAGTACGGCAAGGGTCATAATCATCATTTTTTTCATTTTCGTTTATGTGTAAAGTTTTTAATTGATTTACTGTCATGACGTTATGAAACTAGGAAATTGTTTTGAATACTATTCTATTAGAAACAAGAATTTAACTAAAAAATAGTTTAACGGCGTTTTTTTTTTGTGAACGGTAAAAACAGTGAGAAGTATTCAAGCTTTTTATTTCTTCACCATATTTCTAAGCCAAAAAAAAGGAAACCCGTAGGCTTCCTTTTTCATTGAAATGTATTTGTAAATCAACCACACTTAGAAGAACCGCAGTCCTTACAGGTCAAGCAGCCTTCTTGGTAGATTAGATTGACAGATTTGCATTGCTCACAGGCTTGACCTTTAGCTTTTGTTCCATCCTCTACGTAGCGCTTCACTGCTCTTACCACACCGTTTTTCCAGGTATTGATAGATTCGTTATCCAACTGTAAGCTATTGATCAGGTCCACGATCTTATCTATCGGCATGCCGTAGCGAAGTGTACTAGAGATCAGCTTGGCATAGTTCCAATATTCCGGATCAAACTTATGCGACAGGCCCTCAATAGTCGTCTTATAGCCTCGCATGTTCTTGTACTGGAAGTCATAACGTGAGCTGCCATCTTCATTTCTATTTTTGATGATCACGCCATTGTTCACCCATCTTGGTATCAGGATGCCGTCTTGGTCATCTGATAGACCTGTAAATACCTCATAAGGTCTCCCGTCGATCAGGCCGATGAATGCGATCCATTTCTCCTTGTTGTTCTGAAAGCGAACTACATCAGCTTCCAGTATCTGAGGACGTTTGGTAGGAAAAGGCGTGAGTGATCCTTCTACTACCTCTTTTTCTTCTTTTTTCTCCTCGTTGGAAATCAATACTCCTGATCTCGATCCGTCTCTATACACAGTCACCCCTTTGCAACCGGCTTCCCACGCTGCCATATACAATTGACCGACAAGTTCCTCAGTTGCATCGTTTGGCAGGTTGATCGTCACAGAGATTGAGTGATCCACCCACTTTTGCACGGCTCCCTGCATACTCACTTTACTCATCCAGTCCACATCGTTGGAAGTAGCTAAATAGTAAGGAGACTTCTTGATGATCTCATCCAATTCTGCTTGTGGGTAGTTCTTTGAAGTATCTATTCCTTTGACTTCCATCCACTGCTTGAATCTATGGTGGAATACTACATATTCCTCCCATGAATCTCCTAGCTCATCTATAAAATCAACACGAACATTCTTGTCATTTGGATTTACCTTTCTTCTACGCTTGTAAACAGGCATAAATACCGGCTCAATTCCAGATGAAGTTTGTGTCATCAAACTCGTCGTGCCAGTTGGCGCGATAGTTAGAAGAGCGATATTTCTCCTTCCATACTCCAACATTTCATAGTAAAGCTTTTCGTCAGCTTCTTTCAATCGTAGGATAAATGGATTATTCTTTTCGCGCTCTGCATCGAAAATACCAAATGCTCCTCTGTCTTTCGCAGTATATACTGATGCTCTGTAGGCTTCAATTCCTAAAGTCTTATGTACTTCTACTGAGAATTCATTTCCTTCTACACTTCCGTATCTGATTCCAAGGCCTGCAAGCATATCGCCTTCAGCGGTGATGCCTATTCCTGTTCTTCTACCTTCTTCAGCTTTCTTCTGAATGTTTATCCAAAGGTTTCTTTCCGTAGCTTTTACGTCATCTTGTTCTGGATCAGCATCAATTTTCGCGATAATAGCATCGATTTTTTCCAGTTCCAGATCGATGATGTCATCCATCATGCGTTGTGCTGCATGAATATGTTTTTTGAATAATTCGAAATCAAACTTCGCTTCTGAAGTAAATGGATTCTCTACGTAAGAGAAAAGATTAATAGCCAATAAGCGACAAGAATCGTATGGGCAAAGCGGGATCTCTCCACATGGATTTGTCGAAACCGTCTTGTATCCTAAGTCAGCATAGCAATCTGGCACTGATTCATTGATGATGGTATCCCAAAAAAGAATTCCTGGCTCAGCAGACTTCCATGCATTATGGACGATTTTCTTCCAAATTCTCGTTGCTTCTATCGTTTTTGTGAATTTAGGAGTTTCGCTGAAAATCGGATATTTCTGAACATAGTCCGTATTTCCTTTCACGGCTTTCATGAACTGGTCATCTATTCTCACAGAGACATTGGCACCAGTGACTTTGCCTTGTTCTAATTTTGCATCGATAAAATCTTCAGAATCTGGGTGATTGATAGATACTGACAGCATCAATGCGCCACGTCGACCATCCTGTGCCACTTCTCTTGTAGAATTAGAGTAGCGCTCCATGAAAGGAACTATGCCAGTGGAGGTAAGCGCAGAGTTTTTGACAGGTGAACTCTTAGGGCGAATATGAGAAAGGTCATGGCCCACACCCCCACGTCGCTTCATTAGTTGCACTTGCTCTTGATCGATCTTCATGATTCCTCCATAAGAATCAGAATCACCATTGTTTCCGATTACAAAGCAATTAGAAAGTGAGGCGATCTGATATGGATTACCAATTCCAGCCATCGGGCTACCCTGAGGCACGATGTATTTAAAGTCCTTGATCAGGTCAAAGATCTCCACTTCTGAAAGTGGGTTTGAATATTTGGATTCTATTCTTGCCAGTTCCTTAGCAATCCTAGTATGCATGTCGTTTGGAGTGGATTCATAAAGATTACCATCTGAATCTTTCAACGCATATTTGTTGATCCACACACGAGCAGCTAGCTCATCTCCTTTAAAGTAGGCTGATGAAGCTTCAAATGCTTCGTCCTGTGTGTATGTTTTGGGTGGGACTTTGGTGTGGATCTGTGTGCTCATTTGCTATTGGATTGAAATTGTGCTGATGCTGTAAGAATACTTGAAGTAAGCGAAAATTTCAATTCTAAAAAATTATTATTATCACAAAGTTTACAAGAAAAATATACAATGTATTGATATACAGCAATATATAAAAAATTGATGTGTGAAAAGTTTACAAAAAATATTTTTTTATATTTTTTAATTAAAAACAATTTCTTTTGAATGCTTCAACATAGAAGTCTGATGTACAAGTGATTTAAATAAGGATAATTGATTATCCTCTAGTGTTTTTTGTATTATGTAATTATAAAAACTAATTAAACATGTTTTAACCCTTGAACATAGTCAATAAATGCTGTGAATAACTTCCGTCTTCACGAGCCCTTTTTTTTGAGTAGCGATACACGGGCTGATAGCTTTTAGTTGCTTTCAATTACCTGGCCTTTTTCACGATATAAATCTACAGGTCCATCTAGCAGTACGGCTAAGACTGTGATGTCCTTGTCATACACATTGTCTGGAATATCTATGTATTTCATGCCGGGTACTGCGCTCCAATACATTTTACCCACTTCTCTAGCTTGAAGCTTGGTGCCGTTTCCCACTACCCATACGCGCTGAATTTTGTTTTTCAGACCTTTGATGGCAAGTGATTCATTCACTTTATAGTCAAGGTAGATATAGAGTATGGTTTTGTCGGGTGAAAGTGTGGTAGGAGCATACACATGCCCTTCGGGGATGCCTGCCTGAGTTTCATAGATTGCTGATGCATGTTTAGTAGTCCAGCGTCCAAATTCATTCAGGATATTTTCGGCCTGCTCAGGGACTGATCCATCTTGTTTTGGGCCGAAATCGAGTAAAAGATTTCCTCCCATGTGAAGACAGTCCACAAAAATTCTTAGTAGTTCGCCTGGACTTTTGTACTGATCGTCATTTTCCTGATAGCCCCAACTGTTGTTCATCGTCATACATAACTCCCAAAATTCGCCTGATGGTCTAGTCACAGGTACTCCTTGCTCTGGAGTGTCATAGTCGCCATAGCCTGGGCCCAGTCGAGAATTGATGATCAAGTCAGGATTATAGGATTGCAACTTCTTCTTCAGTTCTTTACTTTTCCACTCCTCTGGCGAGTGCTCCCAGTCGCCATCAAACCAATATAAGTCTGGATTATATCGGCTGGAAAGCTCTTCAAGTTGCTGGAAGTTGAAGTTCACAAATTTTTGAAAGCGTGCTGGATCATTTTTGTAGCGGAAGGTCTCTCTAGTATTTCGGTCGTAATCAGGATGCGACCAGTCTAATACAGAAAAGTAAATCCCTTTCTTCAACCCTTCATTTTCAAGGGCTTTCATAAAGGGTCCAACTAAATCTTTACCGGCTGGAGTTTTTTTCACGACGGAAAGATCTGTGGCTTTCGTGTCCCAAAGAGCGACTCCATCGTGGTGCTTTGCCGTAAGCACAGCGTATTTTGCTCCACTGGATTTAATGAGTTTTGCCCATTTTTCCGGATCATAATTAGATGCTGTGAAGCCCGAAAGTTGCTTCATGTAATCGTCATAACTGATGTAATCATTAAAAAATGACCAGGATTCGTCAATTCCATTGACGGAGTAAATGCCCCAATGAATAAAAAATCCCAATTTCGCATCCTTGAACCATTCCATTTTCTCGGGATTTTCTTGAGAGAATACTTGGTTAGCGTTGCTAAGTAATAAAATTGAAATACCGAATGCTAGAAGACAGCTTTTGATTGTATGACTATTGTTCACGTAGATTTTATAAGTAAGGGGATAAATCTAGGGAAATCGCCTGTAAATATTAGAATCCAAAGAGAAGTTGAATGGGAGAAGATTTTTTAATCTACAATTGCAGGGTTCCCAGATAGCATGATAATTTTAATATTACCAATGATGAAGGGCTTTCAATAACATTTCTTTCCAGGTAATTGGGAGACTTTGATACTAAGAAGTCAGTTTATTGAATTTTTTAAAGTCAATTTGAAGTAAATAAATTATTCGGTATATAATAAGTTGACTTGCAGATCTAAAGCTTCTTTTATCTCCTGTTTTTCAAACCAAGATTGTTTTAGAATAACCTCGCCAGAAGGGGATATCAATATGGCCATATTTGGTGCTTGACCTACCTGATGCCAAAATTCGTTTTTGGCTCCATCCAAAAGTACTGGCGTATTAATTTCTCCTTCTTCTATCCATTTTTTTGCTAACTCTATTCGCTCTTGTCGAGTTCTCGGTTGTTCTGCGGCTATTCCTGCTTCTATGTTACTAGGCATTAGCCAAGGAACTTCGCTCATTGAGTAGGGACTAGGGGAGTCCTGAGGATGTGCTTCTAGAGTATTTACTAGGTAGACGTCCACTTTATCTTTGTAGTTTTCATAAAGCCAATCAATTGAATGCAATTCCCTGCGTGTAATATCACACGTGTAGCTGCCTGTTATTAGGAGCTTTGGTCTTTGATGGTTTTTATATGATATGTTGAATTTTTTTCCATTGAGTTTAAAGAAAGTGATGTCAGGGAGTTGTTGGCCTCGTTGGATTCCCACGTCTGAAAAATCCATTTTAGTTAATACTCCTTGAGAGATGGCAAATTCAATTGGTTCAGAAGTAGAATTTTCACAGGCGAAGCAAAGAATGGATATCCCTATTGCGCCTAATTTAATTTTAGATAATCTCATAGTTAAACAGATTAATTAAAAAGTGTAAACGATTTTTGCAAAAATTGTATAATAATCCTGCAATAGATTACAAATATAGTTAATCGGTTAAAATACCACTTTGTCGCACTTTAGAGGGTTTAACCGGATGAAAATGGATTGAATTGACAAGTGATGACTTCATCCGGTCGAATAAAAATGATGGGACCTAGTGTAAATCCTCGATTCTTATGTAGCTATAGAAGAAATTTTTTCTACCTTTGTGCCCACGAAAGGGGGTGTATAGATATGATCATAGTTAACGTAAAAGAGAACGAATCAATCGAGAAAGCGCTAAAGCGTTTCAAAAAGAAGTTTGATAAGACTGGTGCAGTCAGAGAACTTCGTGCGAGACAAGCTTTCATAAAGCCTTCTGTTAAAAACAGAGCTCAAAAAATCAAGGCAGCGTACAAGCAGCATCTTCAAGAAGAAGCTAACGGTTAAGCTAAATTGATTTGTTAGATACCAAACGCACTTGTCTTTAGGCAAGTGCGTTTTTTTATGTCCGCTTATAATTATGAGCTATAATTATTCGCAATTTTTCTCCATCTTATCTACCGAGTTACGTGCCACATGATCGATTCTTTTATCAATTATCTAGAGTTTGAGAAAAAAGCCAGCCCGCATACTGTGGATGCTTACCGTCGTGACTTGGAGCAATTTGAAGAGTTTACATCCCTTTCCTTCGAAATAAATGACATTTCTCAGGGGACGCATTCGGAGCTAAGGGCTTGGGTAATTGACCTAGTAGATAGAGGCTTAAGTGCTACTTCGGTCAACCGAAAAATCGCCACTCTACGATCCTATTATAAGTTTTTGCTTAGATCAAGGATCATTTCTTCCGATCCAACGTATAAGTTAAAAAGTCTTAAAACTCCGAAAAAACTTCCTGAATTTGTACAGGAATCGGTCATAGAATCCGTTCTTAATGAAAGCATCTATGAGCAGAGCTTCGAAGGTCAACGAGACAAAATGGTAATGGAATTTCTTTACCTCACTGGAGTAAGACTTTCGGAGCTAATTGGATTACACTGGTCAGACATCAACTTGATAGAGGATTCAGTTAAGGTGCTTGGAAAGAGAAAAAAGGAAAGAATAATACCTATAACAAAAGGTTTAAAACAGAATATATTGCTGTACAAAAAAGTATTTGAGGAAAGATTTTCTAAACTTGGTCAAAGTGACTATTTTATTGTCAGTAATCAACAAAATCAAAGTTACCCTATGATGATTTTTCGTATCGTCAGGCACTATTTAGATCTTTTCGCGCAGACTTCAAAGCGTAGCCCACACGTGCTGAGACATACTTTCGCCACTCATCTCCTTAATAAAGGCGCAGATTTGAACGCTGTCAAAGATTTGCTCGGTCATGCAAATCTTGCTGCCACACAGTTGTACACGCACAATTCAATGGAAAAACTCAAGGCTGTGTTCGAACAGGCACATCCAAAAGCATAAAATAAATTATTTGTTCACCACTAAAAGCAAACGAATATGAAACTGCAGATGCACTCCATCCATTTTGACGCCGATCGAAAATTGATCGACTTTATTCAGAGAAAAGCTGACAAACTGGATACTTACTATGATCAAATCATAGACGGAGAGGTTTTTTTGAGGCTCGACAAAAACGACAACAACGCTAATAAATTAGTAGAAATCAAACTTAATGTACCTGGTAAGCAATTTTTTGCTAAGACTCAGGCTGATTCTTTTGAAGCTGCTTCTGACGATGCCATTGAAGGTCTAAGACGTCAAATCAAAAAATATAAAGAAAAAGTAGTGCTGGCTAAACAGTAACGGCTTAGGATAGTAATTTTGCAGCACCTCTCAGAAATTGAGAGGTGCTTTTTTTTGATACATTATCTTATGCAGAAGTCTCCGAATTACACACTATACTTTTGGTTGGTCACGATTGGCCTAGTTATCGCCAAAGTCATTTTTACCCTAAGACCTGAGATAGATCTGTTTACAGAAGAAGCGCAATATTGGCTCTGGTCTCAGAATATGGCTTGGCATTATTACTCCAAACCTCCTTTAGTGGCAGTGCTTAATTATGTCAGTACGGCTATTTTGGGGAATACAGAGCTAGGAGTTCGGATCAATGCTATAGCATTAGGAATCGGAATGTCTTGGATCACTTTTCTTTTTGGGAGGCACCTTTATTCATCTCAAATTGGATTTTGGTCTGCGATGATCTTGCAGGCAATGCCTATGTGGTGGTTAGCTTCTACTTTTCATATGACTGACACATCGCTTACTTTTTTTTGGGGATTGAGTATTTACTTAGCCTATCGAGGGTTAGAGTCGGGTAAAAGTTCTTGGTGGATATGGGCCGGTGCAGCAACAGCCCTTGGCTTGATGGCCAAAATAGTGATGATATTGATCTTCCCATTCTTACTTTTTTTCCTATTTTACAATCGTACTTGGAAGTCCCAACATAAGAATTACATCCTTTATGTTACCATCAGTTTACTTGGGTTTATCCCAGCTATGGTTTGGAATTGGCAGAATGATTTTGATACGTTTAAGCATTTAGCAGCACTTAGCGGAGGTGGGAAATCTGAAGCATTTGATGCTGGAAAGGCTTTTTCTCGATTTTTTGAGTATTTGGGTGGGCAGTTTGTAATGATTTCAGTGCTTTTGCTTCCGATTTTTGGAGCTGCATTTAGAAAAGCTGTCAAGTCCAAAGATATGGTGAAAATCTATTTGCTCTTACCTGCACTGATGTCATGGGCGGCGTTTGCTGGTTTAAGTTTTCTTACAACTATCGAAGTGAATTGGCCCGTGTTTGCATACGGCAGTTTAGCAATTCTGATGGCTGCCTGGATCAGTGAGCAAAGCTTGATTTGGCAGAGATTTCGAAATTGGGCGATAGGTTTGAGTATAATTTTGCCATTAGTGTTTTTGCTTCCTGACTTCACTTTTCTGAAAAGTATTCCTGTGATCAAAAATGCTGAGAAGTCTGCATTCAGAAGAATGTCAGGCTATGAACCTTTGGCAGATAGGCTGGTTGCACTTAGAGATAGCTTAGGGGTTAAGGATGCTTTTGTGTTTTCTGAAACTTACCATATGGCTTCCGAGCTTTCTTTTTACCTTCCAGAGCATCCTCAGACGTACATGCTAAATATGGGGGCAAGGAAAAATCAATTTGATCTCTGGCCTGGTCTAGAGCAGTTTGTTGGCACGGGTAAAGTAGGCATTTTTGTGAGTTGGAATTATGATTCTCCAGGTGAATTTGCCGATTTTCAGGACTTGATCTACGAGGAAGAGTTGCCGATTAGCTTTAGAGATGAGTCCTTTCGTGTGGCAAAAATTCAAGTATGGAGAAAATTACTAGTTTTTAATCCTTACGTATCAGAAACGTATTAAAAGGCCTTTTTCTCTAGCCAATAATAAATTTTACCATTCTCTTGTACTAGATAATCAAATGCTGGGTTGCTAAGATTCTGAAGCAGGAAGGGGATTTTTTTGGAATCCCAATTTACTGAGGCCACCTGTATATTGTATTCGTTTTCTGGTAGTATAAAAAGGTATTTGTCCTCAATGATCAAATATTTATACTTAGAGGCTTTATCTACCAACTCCTGATCTGTCAGCAGTTTTTCTCCAGTAATATTAGTCAGGTAAAAATCAGGGCCGAGATAAATTCGGATTTTGCTGCTGGTATGTATATTTCCGATAAAACCAAATTCCTCTTTATTGTCTATGCCATTTGCTTCAACGAAAGCAGATACTTGTTCTCCTTGCTCAGGTAGTGATATTTTTGCTGTAACTGTAGAGAGAAGAAAAAATAGAAGTAAGAATGAATATGCAAGTGCTTTAGGAAGCTTTTCATTCTTTAAGGTAAGTCTGAACAGATAAGTTAGGATTATCAATCCCAGAAGGATTTGCAGATATATCCAAGTTGTACTGCCTAAATTAACATTGATCCAAAGACCAAAAAGTCCTATAATTAGACAAAGAGTAAGGAAAAACCAGATGCTGATTTTTAAGCCTTTCTCCCTCAATTCAAAACCTGCTCTCACCAGCAGCCATCCCAAAAGCACGGAAAGTACTGGGGCCACCGGTAATAAATAGCGCTCATAAAACTTGGACGTCATGGCTCCCATACCCAAAATGGCCAATCCCCACAGAAGTGCAAATCCGAAGAATACAGCGTTTTCGGACCATCCCTTCTTTAGATTCACTTTGAATCTGGGAATTAAAAATAGAATCCAAGGGAGGTAAATGCCAATTAGGATAGCGACTGCTAGTAAGCCATTTTTTAGAATTAATAAATATCTAGAAGTTACTCTATTGCCGACTTGATCTTCTAGAAAGCTGTCTAAGTAGGTTGGTCCGTGAATTTGCCACATCGCGACAAACCAGAAAAGTCCTATGAAAAGAGCAACTACCATGGAGGGAAGATGAAGAAAAGTCCTGATTGAGATCTTTTTCCATGGATTAAATAAGAGATATAGAATTCCTAATCCGCCTAATGCCACTGCAGGAATTCCTTTTATTTCAAAAGCGAGTGCTAAACTGATATAGAGTAACCAGAGGTATTTTTTAGGAGCTTGATCACCGAAACGGATCAAACCTGCGAATCCAACTGCACTCGCTGTCATCGTTAGTCCTAGGAGGACATCCGGAATGGAACGTGTAGCTGATAGTATCAACACCGGATTTGCAGCGATGATGAGCGCAGAGATCCCTGCAACTTTTTTATCTTCAAAAAGTAATTTTGCGAGCCAATAAGTAGCACCTACAGTTAGAGATCCAGCTAGTAAGAAGAAAATTCTAGAAGCGAAAGCACTCACTCCAAAAAGCTTAAATCCTGCCAATACAACCCAATATGTGCCAATTGGTTTGCGGAAGCGCAGTTCCCCATTTCCCAAATAAGTGGTTAAGTAATCTCCGTTTTGCAGCATTTTCACAGCAGCATCAGAGTAATACATTTCATCTGGGAAGTGCATATGGAAACTCAATGCAAAGGGACCAACTAAGATGGCAAATGCTGCCATGACAACCCATGGATTGATTTGGGAATCTTTTAAAGACATGCCACAAAGATAATCCGATTGAACTTTGTCACACCAAATTTTCGTTGGCTTGCGAAAGCGAATTCAAGCTTTTTTGTCCTAGGAAGTAATTTCCCGTATTTTTGACAAAATTTCAACCCATGTCCAAGCCACTAATTTCCGTAGTAATCACTGTTTTTAACGAAGAGGATAATATCCAGCCGCTTCTAGAACAAACTTATACTGCTCTGGCGGCGATCGATTATGAGGTGATTTTGATTGAAGATGGTTCTACAGATAGGACTGTGGCAGAAGTGAAAAAGTATGCAAACAGTCGTACCAAACTGATTATTTTCAATAGGAATTTTGGACAGACAACTGCGCTTGCGGCAGGAATTGACATGGCAACTGGAGAGTACATCTGCACCATGGATGGGGATTTGCAAAATGATCCTACCGATATTCCTGTCATGCTTCAAAAAGCTATCGACGAGGAATGGGATGTGGTAGCAGGTCGCAGAGCAAATCGAAAAGATGGTTTTGTGCTTCGTAAAATTCCAAGTAAAATCGCCAACTGGGTGATTAGAAACACGACCAAAGTGTATTTGAAAGATTACGGCTGTACTCTTCGTGTTTACAAAGCTGAGATCGCACAGGGAATGGGATTGTATGGAGAGTTACACCGTTTTATTCCTGTTTTGGCTAAGCAGCAAGGTGCAAAAATGACTGAAATGGATGTGAAGCATCATCCACGAATTCACGGTGAGTCAAAGTATGGCCTGAGTCGAACATTCAAAGTGATGTCAGATTTAATTCTGATGCTATTTTTTCAAAAATACTTTCAGCGACCAATTCACTTATTTGGTGGTATAGGTATTATCGCGTTTATGATCGGTATGATGATTAATTTTTACTTACTCGTCCTTAAGCTAATGGGTGAGGATATTTGGGGAAGACCGATTATGATTTTGGGATTTATCTTGGTATTGGGAGGTATTCAGTTTATTACAACTGGAATTATTGCGGAGATTATAGTCAGAACCTATTTTGAATCTCAGAATAAGACAACTTACAGTATTAAGTCTGTTTACCAAGGCATTGCCAACCCTGTTTTGGGTGTGCAGTAAAAGGTTGTTAGTCATTTAAAGTTTTCATACAGCATTTATATTTTGGCGAAAACAGAGAGTTCTTTTAAGAAGAAATTAACGACTGTCTTGAAACTGGTTCTTACCGGCTTGGCGCTCTTTCTGGTTTTTCGGAAAATCGACACGGATCAGCTTTGGGAGATCACTAAAACTATTCGATGGGCTTGGTTAGTACCTGCAATTCTCATTTTTGTGCTGAGTAAATTGTTTACAGCATTTCGACTCAACCTATATTTTAAAAATATCGGTCTAAAAATCTCCGAAAAGCTCAATATCAAACTTTACCTGATTGGGATGTTCTACAATCTCTTTCTTCCAGGGGGGATTGGTGGTGATGGCTATAAGGTGTATTTGCTGAACAAGCATTATCAAACTCCTGTCAAATCACTCGTTCAAGCCTCCCTTTTGGATAGATTGGGCGGTTTGGTAGCCATCGTTTTTCTGTTACTAGTATTGATTCTTCCCGTGGATTTGAACTTGCCTTTTGCTTCCCAAATTCCTTGGGAGATTTTAGTTATAGTAGCAGCTTTGCTGGTTTTTCCAGCTTTTTGGTTGATGCAAAAGGTAATGTTCAAAGCCTTCTTGCCTTCTTTTTGGAAAGCAAATGGTTGGTCGATGGCTGGTCAAGTAGCTCAGCTCATCTGTGCTTGGTTTATATTAATGAGTCTCGGTGTGACGGAGAATTTTCTAGCTTATCAGCTGGTATTTTTGCTCTCCTCTATCGTGGCAGTGTTGCCGTTGACTATCGGTGGAGTAGGCGCAAGGGAGTTAGTTTTCGTGTATGCGCACACCTATGCAGGAATTGATGAAGCAACTGCAGTGGCATTCAGTCTGCTATTTTTCTTGATTTCGGCAGTGATTTCTCTCACAGGATCTATGATTTCGATTAATTTCAATGAAAAGGATCAATCAGCGGATGTTTAATGAAATAAATAAAATGTCCTCTTTATAATGTAAAATTTCAATTTATTTTGAATATCCGAATTTGCGCTATTAAATGGCAATAGCGACTAAAAATATGATAAACAGTTGTATTTCAAGAGGTTCGACAATAATTCTTCCAGTTGGATAAGCTAAGAAATAGAAGTTACTGGCATCATTGCGGATAATTATCTGTACGGATGAGTTCCCGGTTTGGACATCATTAAAATTCGAATTTCCTACCTTTGCCAAAATTTTAATCATATGACTCGATCAGAACTTTTTTCCCAAATCCAGAAAAAATCTTCCTTTTTATGCGTAGGTCTTGATGCTGATCTGGAAAAGATTCCTGCTTATTTGAGAAGAGAATCTGATCCGATCTTCAGCTTTTGCAAGGCCATAATTGAAGAAACAGCTGATTATGCAGTGGCGTATAAGCCAAACATTGCCTTTTTTGAAGCATTGGGCCCTAGCGGTTGGGAGACGCTGCAGAAAATCAATGAGCTCATCCCAAATGAGATTTTCACCATTGCGGATGCTAAGCGTGGAGACATCGGAAATACCTCTAAGCTTTACGCGAAAGCATTTTTTGAGAAAATGGACTTCGACTCGGTGACAGTTGCACCTTATATGGGAGCTGATAGCGTAACGCCATTTTTAGAGTTTGAGAACAAATGGGTCATCCTTTTGGCCTTGACTTCCAATGCTGGTTCGATGGATTTTCAACTGATAAAAGATGAAAATGGTAAGCCGCTATATCAATCTGTATTGGAAAAAAGCCAAGAATGGGGTTCGCCTGAAAATCTGATGTACGTGGTCGGCGCTACTCGTGGAGAGCTAATCGGAGAAGTGAGGAAATTAGTACCAGATAATTTTTTCCTAGTTCCTGGAGTAGGAGCGCAGGGAGGCAGTCTGGCCGAAGTTGCTAAATATGGTATGAACTCAAGCTGCGGTCTTTTAGTGAATTCCAGCCGTGGGATTATTTATGCTTCTGGGGAAAAAGACTTCGCGCAAGCAGCGAGACAGGAAGCTAAGAAGCTACAAGTAGAAATGGAGAGTTTGCTCGCGAATTATCTTTGATTGCATAATTGTGTAGCTAATATTTTGAAAGTCAGGGTTTCCTGACTTTTTTTATTTTCAGCTTTTGTTTAATTTCATTTGATTTTTAAACTACACTTTTATGATATTCAAAGAAGACTTTTTACAGCTAGTCTGGAAATACCAATATTTTGAAAAGGCGAAACTTCGCACCACTGCTGGTGATGAATTGAAAATTATACAAGTAGGATTTCATAATCAAAGTGAGGGTCCCGACTTCAGAGATTCTGTGGTTGTCATTGAAAATGTGAAACTTCATGGACACGTGGAAGTTCACAGATTGGCAAGTGAATGGAAGCAACATGCGCATGGTGGCAATCCAGCTTATAATTCTGTAGTCCTTCATGTGGTTTGGGAAGATGATTTGGAAGTTCTACGAAATGACGGAACTGCTATGCCGACCTTGGAGCTGAAAGGATTAATTTTTTTAGATATCTGGCGAAATTATGAGCGAATGCTGGACTACAAGTCTGATTTACCTTGTGCTCATGGATTAAGGGATGCGCCTGAGATTGTGCGATTTTCAGCATTGGAAAAAGCCTTAGTAGAAAGACTCCACGAAAAATCCACACTGATATTAGAGATTCTCAAAGCCACCACGGAAGACTGGGAAGAAACAGCCTATCGTTGGCTGTTCATCTGCTTTGGTTTTAAAACAAATAGTCAAGCAATGGGAGAATTGGCGTCTTTGGTCCCGTACAAAGTCCTTCAAAAACATAGAGATCAATTGCCCGTATTGGAGGCTATCCTGATGGGGCAAGCTGGCTTGCTGCCTTTCGAGTCTGATGAACCATACGTGCAATTCTTGATTCGCGAGTATGATTTTTATAGAAAAAAGTATTCTTGGGATCAGCCTATGAAGCGGCAACATTGGACATTTATGGGTGTTCGACCAAGTAACTTCCCGACTGTGAGGGTCGCTCAGCTTGCAGCGATTTTATCTACAGCTCCTAATCTCCTTCAGTCCGTGATGCAGGATTCTCATAATTTTGCAAGTTTCAAAAAGCTACTGAAAGTGAAACCTAGCGATTATTGGCAATATCATTACAGTTATGGTAAGCCATCGGAAAGACAGTCTAATTCGGGGATCTCCAGTACTGCTTTGGAGCTTTTGGTGATCAATTATGTGATTCCGCTTTGGTTTGCGTACGGACGATATTTCGAGGAGGCGGACTGGCAGGAACGTTGTTTTGATTTGTTGCAGGAAATCTCTGCAGAAAATAATCACATCATTAGACGATTCCAAACTCATGGCTGGACTGCTGTAAATGCATTTGACTCTCAAGGGATGATTGGACTTTTCAAGAGTTATTGCCAACCCAAGAAGTGCTTACAATGCAAAATTGCCCAAGTACTCATCAAATCAGAATCCAAATGATTTTTGGGTAAGCCAGTGAATTCCTGTATTTTTGCAGCCTGAATTGTAAAAAAACTATGGAAAAACCAGTTATAATTTTTGGGGCAAAAGGTATCGCTCATTCCGCACTTGAAATATTCAATAGCAACAATGTTGTTGTTTTTGGATTTTTAGATGAAGACGAAAAACTACACGGAACCGAGATCAATACAGTTTCTGTACTTGGAAATCCTGAAGACGACGGCTTCTTGAAATTAATAGGTCAGAAGGCTGAGGCATTTGTGGCAGAAGAGAACCCTAAATACCGTAAATTCTTGGTAGAGCTATTGAATGATCGACGTAAGGTGCAACCGGTGAATGCAATTCATCAGAGGTCTTACATTTCTACAGATGCCACCCTTGGTCATGGTAACTTCATCAATGCTAATGTGAATATCGGTGCAGGAGCTGAGATCGGAAGTCACTGTATTATCCACTCAGCTGCGGTGATTGAGCACAAAGCTAAGCTAGGAGATTTCGTGCAAATCGGAGCAGGTACTGTGATTAATGCAGAGGTGACCATCGAAGAAGGAGCTTTTATTGGTTCTGGAGCTACGATTATTTCCGGAGTTACTATTGGCAAAAATGCCAGAGTCGGAGCAGGGTCTGTGGTTATCGCATCTGTCGGGTCGAATGAAACCGTTTTTGGTAATCCGGCAGCAAAAATTAAATAAATATTACGATTTTTGATTTACGAATTACTAGGATATTCTAAATGTTAATCCCTTTTAAAACAATAAATCTTTTATCTAAAATCATCTATCCCAATCCTGAAAACACCCTGCCGCAACAGGGCTTTAGTTATGGAAAATATTAATTATCGAATTCTCCTCTATTATTGCTACGCCAAGATTGATAATCCTGAGGAATATCGTGAGCAGCATCACCTATTTTGTATCGAGAATAATATTCGAGGCCGAATCATTATCTCTGATGAAGGGTTGAATGGAACTGTCTCTGGTTTAGTCAAAGATTGCGAGAAATACATGGAATTCATCCATGCTGATCCTCGATTTGTAAAGACGGAGTTCAAAATTGACACCCATGAGACACATGCATTTACCAAAACACATGTGCGTTATAAGCCGGAAATTGTTCATAGTGCTCTGAGACACCTCGATCCAAATGTGAAAACAGGGAAGCATCTCAACCCCGAAGAGTTTAAGAATCTAAAGGATCAGGAAGATGTGGTTATCTTGGATGTACGTTCAAATTACGAACATGAGTTAGGACACTTCAAAAACGCATTGACGCTTGATATCGACAACTTCCGTGATTTTCCAGAGAAAGTAAAGGAGCTGGAACATTTGAAAGGGAAGAAGGTTTTAACCTATTGTACTGGAGGGATTAAGTGTGAAAAAGCTTCTGCATTCCTTTTGGAGCAAGGTTTTGAAGATGTATATCAACTTCACGGTGGGATCATCAAATACGGCATGGAAGCTGGCGGAGAAGATTTCGAAGGAAAGTGTTATGTATTTGACAATAGAATCGCTGTCGATGTAAATACGGTAAATCCAAAGATTGTATCTACTTGTCACTTATGCGGGACACAATCAGATCGTATGGTGAATTGTGCCAATCAAAGCTGTAATGTGCACGTTGCGATGTGCGAAAAATGTGGTTGGGAAATGGAAGGAACTTGCTCTACTGAATGCAAAGCAATTCCCGACAAGCGTACCTACGATGGAACGGGATACTACCAGAAGAATACTAACGGTTATAATCCGTACAAAGGCTTGGTCCGTAAGCCCAAAGAAAAATCAAATGCTTAACTTGTAGCGTGAGCAGACAAATCCCAGAATCCGAATTAATATTGAATGCTGATGGAAGCATTTACCACTTGTATTTGAAGCCAGAGAACCTGGCTTCTCTTGTTTTTACGGTCGGTGATCCTGACCGGGTTCCAATGGTATCCAGCTATTTTGATCAAGTAGATTTCAAAGTTAGTAAGCGGGAGTTTGTTACTCATACTGGTAGACTCAATGGCAAACGGGTTACGGTGATGAGCACGGGTATGGGTACTGATAATGTTGAGATTTTGATGACTGAGTTGGATTCCTTAGTGAACGTGGATCTCAAAACACATACAGTCAAGCCCATAGAAAAGAGTTTAGAAATAATCCGATTGGGTACTTCGGGCAGCATGCAGGCGGACTTACCTGTCGGTAGTCTATTAGCCTCCGAGATTGCAGTCGGGATCGATACTTTAATGCAATTTTATCCTGAACTGAAAGGAAATCAAGCCTGGTCAAATTTGGTCAAAAATACACTTGATCTTACATTTTTGCCTTACCAGGCTTCTGCATCAGTGGACTTGTTACAAAGATTACCTTCCGAATTTCACCGTGGGGTTACACTCACTGCACCTGGTTTCTATGCGCCACAAGGAAGAGAGATAAGGTTGAAGCCAAAGTTGGATAATATGATCGAGCGATTGGCAGAGTTGGAAATTCAGGGGTTGAAAATGACAAATTTTGAAATGGAGACTGCGGGATATTATGCGATGGGACAACTCTTGAATCATAGAATGCTAAGCCTTAATGCAATTGTAGCGAATCGTCCGACAGGGGAGTTTGATAAAGAAGCTGAAAAAACCGTAGATCGTATGATCCGCGCAGCCTTAGAAGTTTACTGCTGAAAAAATATCACCCTTTATGCTTGGATTTGATTTTGGTAGATAGGCTTTTCTATTTTGAAATCCTCCCACTCATGGTAATCAATACCCTGAATTATTTTATTCATAAATTCGGCACATTCCTGTTTGCACAGATAGATGCCAAAGAGTGATTCACTTTTGTTGACAAGAAAAGTTCTGCTGCTGTCAAACATTTGCACCAGGTCTTTCCA
Source organism: Algoriphagus ratkowskyi (assembly GCF_002150505.1). Classification (GTDB taxonomy): domain Bacteria; phylum Bacteroidota; class Bacteroidia; order Cytophagales; family Cyclobacteriaceae; genus Algoriphagus; species Algoriphagus ratkowskyi. The sequence goes on along the minus strand of NZ_MSSV01000003.1, from coordinate 261,695 downwards.
AGATCCTAATACGAGTAGCTCGTCACGATTTTTTATGGTTTGGATTACTTTAAATTCCCCTTGAAGGCTTGAAATTTTCATCTTACAAAAAAGTTAAGTTAGTAGAAATAATTATTCAAACTTAACCAAAAATACAAGATGACTCAATACGTATAAACACGTATTTTTTGCAGTAGATCCTGATATAAATGTTCTTAATCGATATTATGACGATTCTGTTGAGCCCATACAAGTAGTGAATTATGCTTCTTTTCAAGATTAAGCTTCACAATCATGTTACTTCTATGCTTGTCCACCGTTCGCTCTGAGATGAACAGTTTATTTGCTATTTCCTTGGTAGAAAGACCTCCCGCAATCAATCGGAGAATTTTAACCTCGGAAGGCGTCAAAGCATTTTCACTAGTTTGGAATTTGTTTTCCTTCATCCCTTCGAAAATCTTCTCGCTAAAAAAATTCCCACCTTCTAAAATTATAGATACGGCTTTAGAAAGGTCATCCAGCGCAAACTCCTTAAGTATATATCCTGATAGATTTAATTCTTTGGCTTGATGATACAGGTAAAGTTCCTTGTGAAGCGTCAGTAAAATAACCTTGGTGTCTAGTCCGAGTTTCTTGCATTCTGCGGCTATTTCGAGCCCAGTTTTATTTGGCATTTCCATATCCAAGATGGCAAGTTGAGGGTTGAACTGGATGATTTTGTCAAGCGCACCTTGACCTTCATTAGCGACGCCTACGATGTTTAATCCCTGCTCTCCAAGGAACTCTTTTAGACCTTTCAGCAAGATTGGATGATCATCTGCTATCACTACCGTTGGCATTTGGCTATACATAAACTATAAAACTTAAATTGGTTCCTACTCCCTTTTCACTGTTTACTTTCATACTTCCATGGATAGCAGCAGTGCGTTCTTTAAGTGTTTTCAAACCAAGACTTTGGAAGTCATTTAATTTTTCGGAAAAATCAAAACCTTTTCCATTGTCCTCAATTTGCAATTTCACACCTTTTTCTATTCGAGTAAACGAAACCCTCAAAGCACTTGCTTCAGAATGTTTAAGCACATTATTAATGGATTCTTGCAAGATTCGATACAGTTGTAATTCCTCTTCCTTATTTAAAATGGCTTTTAACTCCTCAATTTCTGTGGACACAAATATGTCTGTCTCTCGATCTATTTGATCCAATAGATGTTGTGCAGCTTTACTTAGTCCTAATTTCTCTAATTGCATAGGATGCAAAGACCTAGCTATTGACCTCAATTCGCTGATAGCTGTATCTAATAACTCGCCAGTGGTATTGTCTTTTGAAAGCGCAACTTTATTCTTTATTAACAATAAACTTTGGCCCAAGCCATCATGCAGATCTTTTGAGATTCTAACACGTTCAGCCTCTTGATTTTTAAGGAGTTCTTGTGAAAATCTCGATTGCATTTCTTTTTTCTTCTTTTCATGCTGAAGATTTTTCCAAAATAAAAATAAAACACCTCCTACGATTAGCAACAGTACTATTATGCCTATGGTTATGAATTTTGCTTTGTTACGCTGATTAATAGATTCTATTTCCTGAGTTTTAACTAGGATTTCGTTTCCTTTTTTTTCTGTTTCATAAAGTGTCTGATAATAGGAGAAAGTAGCTGCTTGATTTGCTGCAAAAATAGAATCAGTAAAGCGCGTTAAGTCTTGTCGTATTTCAAAAGCTTTTGCAGATTGGCCCTGCTTATTGTAAATATCTCCCAATAGGCGATATGATGTGATCAAGTGATCCATGTTTTTGGATGCTTTGGCAGCAGTCAATGATGCCAGAGCTAGTTGAGATGCGACTGCCAAATTTCCCTGATAATACGCTAGCCTTACTTTCGTATTTAGGTAAATAGGGCTAGTAGCAGTTATTTCTGGTACCTGAGGAATTAATTTCTGGGCTTGCGCAAAGTATGCTTGCTGCTTGTCTAAATCCCCATTTTCTCCATAATAACTGCTTAATGAAAGTTTCAACATGCTTTCAAAGTAATAATCCCGCGGATCAAATGGAGCCAATGAATCAGCTTTAACTAAATAGGCTAGCTGTTCAGTAAGCCGATCTTGTTTACCAAAGTCTTCAGATTGATTGAAAAGCTGGATGGCTACCGAGAAAAAATCTTCATTTTTCTTGTATGCAGAAATGAGTGAATTTCTAATTTTTTCTGCCTCGTTATAAATTGAAAATTTGCTGAATAAAATGGCCATCCCTCCATCGACGTAGTTTACATATTCGCTGTTGTTTAGACTATGATATATATTGCGGGCAGTTTGATAATCTTGCATGCCGGCCAGTAGTTCGCCTTTGTAATCTCTCGCTTGACCTCGGAAAAAGTAGGAATCTGCAATGAAAATAGAATCATTAACACTGAATTGCTTAATGGCGTAACCATATTCATAAATAGCTGAATCAAATTGCTCTAAAGAGAAAAAAGCTCCTGCTAGTTTAAGATGCAGATTACCTATGTTTTGTGAGTTGCTTACATGGTCTTCATGGACAATGGCTTTTTTAAGAATTTCTTTTTTAAGTTCAGAATTCTGAACGGTTGGTGAAGGAAGGTGTGTAAGTTGAATGGCTAGATCAGCCATGAGCTCATATTTAGCTTCTTGTTCACTTAGCTCTATCATCTCCATCAAATACACTCCGGCAATAGAGTCACTTGGCTCTGAAGTTTCGAAAAGAGCAGTTAAATCGCTTAGATTTTTTCTTTGAATACTAGTTTGGGAAATTGTATTGAAGCTAACAAGAGTAGCTGCTAGCATACAGCCAAATGTGAGAATCAATCGAATCATCCTTAAAGATAGGTAAGTAAATTTACTGCTAGTCCTCTACTTAGACTCCTTTCGAGTTCGACTACTAGTTTTGAAGTAAAAAAAGCAAACCACTCAAACGGAATATTTTCATATCATCAGTACATTATTCCATAAAACAAGAATATACCTAAAGTCTTAACCTTCTATATGTTTACTGAGTTAATAAATAGATAAAAAACATAATTCATTGATAATAAATTGATTGCATTCTGTCAATTATGATCATATCAATTTTCTAAACTAATCCAGCTCATAGATATGAATAAAATTTCTAAGGTTTCCATTCTTATTTTTTTCCTAATATCATCGTTTGACGCATATTCGCAAGAGATTCGCTTAAAAGGGAAAGTGATGGATGGCAGGCGTCAGTCACCCTTAGAGTTTGCAAATATCGCATTGCTTTCGCCTACAGACTCTGCTGTAGTTACTGGAGGCATGAGTGGTTTGGACGGTGTATTCGATTTTACGACTGCATATGGGGAATATATTCTTCGAGTGGGCTTCATAGGCTACGTGGAGTTTTATGAGAGTATCAGTCTGGGAGAAAATAAAAATTCGGTCAATCTCGGAACAATTACACTAGAAGAAGATGCACAGAATCTAGACGAAGTAGTAGTGGAGGGTGTGACTTCAATGTTTGAGTCAGATATTGATAAGCGAACTTATAATGTAGAAAATAGTATCGTGGCGGAAGGGCAAACTGCCTCTCAATTGCTTAGTACTTTGCCGTCTATTCAAGTGGATGATGAAGGAGGAATCACGATGCGAGGAAGTGGAAATATTTTAATCTACATCAATGGCCGTCCTTCCAACCTATCTGGTGATGACACAGAAAGTATTTTATCCCAATTTCCTGCTAATAGTATTAAGTCAGTAGAGTTGATTACAAACCCATCGTCTCGGTATGATGCTACGGGTGTGGGAGGAATTATAAATATCGTATTGAAGAAAAATGAAAAGACTGGATTTAATGGCCAAGTAAATGCTTCCATCGGCACTCGCGAAAAATATCAAGCAGGAGTCAACTTGAATTATGGTATCCAGAAAGCTAATTTTTATGCCTCTTACAACTGGCAAAACCGTCGCCAAATTGAAGGTGGTGAAGGAAGCAGAAATAATTACCTCGAAGGTTTTTCTCCGAAACTTGAGCAAATTCAAGATGGATATGAATTAGAGAAAACTCATTTGCTAAGAGCAGGAGTAGATTATAATATATCAGACAGGAGCTTGCTAGGTGTTTATTTTCAGGGGAATTTCGATGACGAAACAGAATATTCCGATATCACTCAACTTAATATAAGTCAAGGTGGATCGGTAGATTCTAGTTTCATACGAGCAAATGACGAGTGGAGTAGCGCTGGGAATTATGAAGGAGGTATCAATTACACATTGAATATAGATAGTCTAGGTCAAAAGCTTTTCACCTCCTTATCATACTCTTATGATAATCGTGAGCAGGAGGACGTTTCCAATCAAGAATATTTCGATGCTGATGGTAATTCAGACCCTAATAAAAGATTGATTCAGACTAATAAAAATCCAAGAACGAGTAATTTGTATGTTGCTCAACTTGATTATGAAAAGCCATTCACAAATGGAGCATTTATAGAGACTGGTCTTAAGGCTTCTATTGGAAATTGGCTTAGGAGTCAAGAATTTGCTCAAGGTGATCAGTTTACGGACTTTACGCCCTTGGAAGTTGATACCTTGTCAAATTCATATAATTTTGATGAGCAAGTATATGCTGGTTATTTTACCTATAAAAACACAGTAGGTAAATTTGGATACCAATTGGGTCTGCGGGGAGAGTACACTCAAACATTAGGTGAAACGGTAAAAGATAATGAAAGTATACCTAATGATTATTTTAATGTCTTTCCGAGTGCATTTTTTAGCTATACCATCGCCCCAGAGAATGAATTGACAATGAATTATACGAGGAGAATCTCCAGACCTAGTATTAGAGATTTATCTCCTTTGTATCGAGTGCGAGATCAATACAATTTCAGCATTGGTAATCCATACTTAAAGCCCGAATTCACTGATAGCTATGAGATAGGTTATATGAAAGGTTGGGAAAAGTATCTTCTAAATGCGACTGTTTATCATCGATATAGCACTGATGTCGAGACTAGAATTACGTACCTGACTGATGACAATGTAGCTATTCAAACCCGGGAAAATGCAGACACACGAGCGAGTACTGGTTTTGAATTGATCAATCAGATACAAGTTTACAACAATCTAGATTTGACACTGACAGGAAACTTTTTTTACTCTAAGATAAATGCAGAAAATATAGAAGAGGATTTCAGCAATGAAAACGTGAGCTGGACTTTAAATTTGCTAGCTAATTATTTGATTCCAAACTGGTTTAGTATGCAGATTCAAGGTAACTACCGAGGTCCAATTGTACTTCCCCAGGGACAAATAGAACCTCAATACAGTGTGAATGTTGGTCTTCGTAAGGACATACTTAATGGCAAGGCGACTATCTCTGCTAATGCCAGCGATATCTTTAATACTCGTAATTTCCGTATCACTACTACTAATCCCAGGTTTGACGAACAACGGGTGTTCCAGCGTGAGACGAGAGTTGGAACACTTGCTTTCACCTATAGATTTGGTGGATTCAAAGAAAGAGCAGGTGAAAACAATAGCCGTAGAGAGGGAGGAGATGATGGTGATGATTTTTAGAATGATTTAAGAATTTCTAATTTCAATCATGAGCCTGTTAACAGAACAAATTATTGCAGCTCTTTCAGACAAAGCAAATCCTGAAAAGGCTGCTTTTTTCCCGAGGTTTTTTAAATCCACGCCAGGTGGATATGGGGAAGGAGATCAGTTTCTGGGGGTCATTGTGCCAGAGCAGCGGAAAGTGGCTAAGGTAGTTTTTAAAGAAATTAGCTTCAGTGAAATTGCTGAGCTATTGCAAAATCCATATCACGAAGTTAGGCTTACAGCTATCTATATTTTAGTGTATAAATATCAAAAATTGAAAATCAATGCAGATCAAAAGGAGTTGGTTGATTTTTATTTGGATCATCTCGATTATGTCAACAATTGGGATCTAGTGGATAGCTCTTGCTATCATATTTTGGGACATTATTACCAAGATAAAGACAAGTCACAAATCTACGAAATAGCTGAAAATGATAACTTATGGAAGCAGCGGGTGGCGATGATTAGCAGCATGTATTGGATCAAAAGCGGGCAATTTGATGAAGCAATTGCATTGGCAGAGAAGTTACTCTATCATGAGCATGACTTAATACATACAGCTGTGGGTTGGATGCTTCGGGAAATTGGAAACAAAGATTTTGAAGTAGAAATGGGGTTTTTGAGAAAGCGCTATTCGACAATGCCTCGCACAGCTTTGCGATATGCGATTGAAAAGTTTGATCCAGAATTAAGACAGCAGCTTTTAAAGGGGAAGCTTAAATGAGCGCTTTACTAAAACAAATATCCTTTAGCCAGAACCAATTGCCTTTCTTTGCAATTAGAACTACGAACACACATTAATAAGTACAACTACATGCAAAAGCCCGATTTCAACATCGAAGAAGTTAATAAGATAATCCGTGGACGCAGATCTATTTTTGCGGCACAGTTCAAAGAAAATGATCCGGTAGATGATTCTATCATTGAGGAGCTATTAGAAAATGCGCGCTGGGCACCTACACATAAATTGACTCAGCCCTGGAGATTTATCGTGTACACAGGTGATGGCTTGAAGAAATTTGCAGATTATCAGGCAGATATGTATAAGCTTCGAGCGGAAAAGAATGGTACTCCTTTTTTAGAGGCCACCTTTCAGAAATTTAAGCAAGGTCCATTGAAGGCATCTCACATGATTGCTATAATGCTAAAAAGATCAGAAGGAATTCCATTAATGGAAGAGATTGCAGCAGTTTCTATGGCAGTTCAGAATATGTATTTGACAGCTTCAGCACATGGATTGGCGGCTTATTGGGGAACTGGTGGGCCTACGTTCTGGCAAGAAGCTAGAGAAGATTTCGGACTGGAAGGGGAAGATGCTTTAATGGGCTTTTTCTATGTAGCTAAACCAGCAACTGATTCTTGGCCAGAAGGTAAAAGAGATAGCATGGATGAAAAAGTAGCTTGGATTAGAGGGTAATTTTACCAAAAAGTAAAAACGGCAATGAATTATTTCGTTGCCGTTTTATATTACTAATCTTATTAAAAGCCTACGAAAGCAGGAGGTTCGGCGCCTTCAACTCTTAAGTATGCTATCGCAGAGCCTCTGTGATGGGTAGAGTGATCCATTATCAAAGCCATCACTTGACGTCTTGTTACGTTAGTACCAAAGACTTCTATGGATTCTCCGGCGTCAGCATCAGAAAGTGCCTTCATTGTAGTAGTGCCATAGTCATAGCATTTTGCTATATAACTAGCCAAATCAGCTTTAGATGCTGAAGTAAGATCAATGGTGAATCCGGGATCTCCCCCTTTCAAGAATCCTTGGGAAATACCCACGATTGCATTTCCAATGTGATGGATTTGCTCTTTGAAAGACATAGCTGCAGGATCGGTTTTGTATTCCATGCCAGAATCAGGCATTTTGTCCAATACATCTAGCGTGAACTGCTTAGAATTTTGCCATTTGGATAGGAATTCATCCTTAGTTGTTTGAGCTGAAACAGCCGTAGAGGCCATCATAATAAAGGCCATTAGTAGGCCAGAAGAAAGAAATTTTAGTGCTTTTTTCATTTGAATAGAAATTGGTTATTTGGTTAAATTTCATTTAATCCCAAGTCAAATCAAACTCTTTGTCTAATTTTAAACCATGAGGAAACATTTTTGGATAGGTTTGTTGCTAGTTGGATTAGTCGGTTGTGATCAAACTTTTTTACCAAAACCACCTGGCTATAATCGCATTGATTTACCAACTCATACCTTTGAAAAACTAGCTGAGGGATATCCTTATCAGATTGATTATTCAAGTTATTCAAATGTAGAACCAGATTCTTTTAATATCGCAGAAGAAGCGTGGGTCAATTTGAATTATGCCGATTTTGGCGCAAAAGTGCATTTGACATATAAACGAATTGATGGAGACAAAGTCAATTTTAAACAATTGTCTAGCGATGCATTTAGGCTGACTTCCCAGCATCAAGTGAAAGCCTACGGTATAGAGGAAGCTGTGCTTTTGACTCCAGAAGGTTATACAGGAGTGGTAGCCGAACTTACCGGTGAAGTGCCCACGCAGTTTCAGTTTTTTGTAACGGATTCTACCAAGAACTTTCTTAGAGGGGCTTTGTATTTCAATACGGCGATGAAAAATGATTCACTTTCGCCAGTAATAGAATTCATCAAGGAGGACATGGTCCACTTGATGAATTCTGTAAAATTTGTTGATTAGCTAAGGTTTTTCCAAGATCTGAAAATAATGACACCTCCTACTATTGCAATGATGCCAGCAATGATTCCACCTAGCATATTGCCGTAAATAAAGAACCCTGTAGAGAATAAGGCGGCATATACCATGGCAGATCCTATCATCATAAGTCCTATTTCTTTAGGAAGTTGACCGATCACTTGTCTCTCCTCAGGATATCTATCCAATACTTTTTTCCATCCAAAGGCCGCTGGAGTTACTTTTCTGTAGAAGGATAATAATACCTCGTCCTTTTCAGGAGCAGTAATGAATGTGACTAGCAACCAACCAAACGTGGTAATGCTGACACTATATAGAAGCTTCAAATATTCCTGATTTTCAGGAATAATTATCCAGTTTACTTTTGGATTGATGACTGAGAAGAAAATAGCAACTACAAACGAAATAGCCATGGCTGAGATCTCTGTATATGCGTTAATTCTCCACCAAAACCATCTTAGAATAAAAATCAAACCTGTTCCCGCACCTATCTGAAGCAGGATTTCGAATGCATCTAGCGCACTGGAAAGTGCTAGAGCTAGTACAGCAGACATTGCCATCAAGAGCACTGTGGAGATTCTTCCTACAGCCACCAATTCTTTATCGGAAGCTTCAGGCTTTAGGAATCTTAGGTAGAAATCATTCACGATGTAGGAAGATCCCCAGTTGAGATGTGTAGATAGTGTAGACATCACAGCAGCAATCAAGGAAGCCAATACAATCCCTATCAAGCCAGTTGGCAAGAATGTCAACATTGCTGAGTAAGCTAAATCGTCACCTAGTTTATCAACAGGAATATTAGGGAATGCTGCTGAGATATCAGAAACGTTTGGAAAGACAATTAATGAAGCCAAAGCAATCAAAATCCAAGGCCAAGGGCGTATGGCATAATGAGCTATATTAAAAAAGAGAGTAGCACCAATCGCATTCTTTTCATCCTTAGCGGAAAGCATTCGTTGTGCAATATATCCTCCGCCTCCAGGCTCAGCACCTGGATACCAAGTTGCCCACCATTGAATGGCTATCGGCATCAAGAAAAGCGGGATGTATGCATTAGGATCTGAGAAATCAGGAAGGAAGTTAAGCTTTCCTGCTACATTTTCATGGGTCAGAAGATTATTTAATGATCCAATCTGTGGTAGGTCAAGAATGTAATAAGCAGCTCCAAAAGCACCGATCATTGCAATGAAAAATTGGAAAAAATCAGTTAGCAAAACACCCTTTAATCCTCCCAAAGAACTATAAATTACTGTGACCACAGAAGCAATCAACAAGGTTTCATAGGGCTCTAATCCTAACATTACACCACCGATTTTGATGGCTGCAAGTGATACAGTTGCCATAATCACGACGTTGAAGAATACACCTAAATATATAGCGCGGAATGCTCTTAAGAATGCAGCTCCTTTGCCAGAATAACGCAATTCATAAAACTCCAAGTCTGTTGTAACTTCAGATCTTCTCCAAAGTTTGGCATAAACAAAAACAGTTAACATACCTGTAAGTAAGAAAGCCCACCATACCCAGTTACCTGCTACACCATTTTTTCGAACGATATCAGTCACCAAATTGGGTGTATCCGCAGAGAACGTCGTTGCGACCATAGATACTCCGAGCAACCACCAGGGCATATTTCTACCGGACAGAAAAAATTCTTTGGCAGAGGAACCAGCCTTTTTCGATGTATAAAGCCCTATAAGTAGGGAAATGACAAAGAAAGCGGCAATGATCGCCCAGTCAATGGAGGTTACATTCATAGCTTTTGGGATTAATGTATTCTTTAATTTTTTTTAAAAAACGGCTTCTACTTAAATAATAAATTTCGCTAATGTATTTATTTTCTGCCAAATGGAAAAAATCTGACCCAGAAGTTTACTCAGAATTTACCGTATTCATTCATTTTCAAAATTTATTTTCCTCTCTAATCATTCCATTTTAGAAAGCCGGGAAGGAAGAGCGATGTCCAGCTGGATAATAGTCAAGGAGATGCATAAACTAAAAGAAGACTTTTGTTTAGATAGAAATGTGGAGGATCACTCCGGAACAGAATCTAATCTTTTAAAATGATGGTTTTTTTTAAGCCAATAATTTTGATTTGAAAGCTAACCCATAGCTTTGTGCTATGGTAAAGGAAAACATTGCGAGTATTCTCGCCGAATATTCATTCAGCACTTTTGAAGATTTCACTTTTCATACTTTCGGAGCGGGCCTCATTCATGGTACATATCTGATAGAATCAGGGAATACTAACTATATTTTACAGGAATTTAACAATGCTGTGTTCCAATATCCCGAGCGGATCACACATAATCAGCGTCAGGTCAAATCCCAAGGAGATGATAGCCTTCTTCCATTTATTTTACCACTTCCTATTCTCAACTCTGCTCAAAAACTTATTACCGAATGGGATGGCAAGCTTTATCGATTATTTGAGTTTGTATCCGGACAGACCATACAGCAAATCACCAATTTGGATCAAGCTTATCTAGCTGCAAAAGCTTATGGTGTTTTTGCGGAATGGGGTAAGATCATCGAGACGGACAGTTTACATGAATGCATTCCTGATTTTCATCGTCTTGATTTGAGATTTGCCACACTTGAGAGAGTCTCAAAAACTTTGAAATCCGTCTCCAAAGAAGACCAAGAGGTTTTGGATTTTTACTTGGGACAGCAGGAGTTAATTAAAAAGTATAACCAATTTCAAGCTGTCTTGCCTCATCGCTTGACCCATAATGATACTAAGATAAATAACCTGATCTTTTCAAATGATCTCTCCAAAGTGGAGGCATTGGTTGATTTGGACACTTTGATGAGCGGGTATTTAATGTATGATTTTGGAGACTTGGTGCGGACAGTAGCTTGTTCGGAGTCTGAAACCAGCCAATTTTGGGATAAAATAAATCTACAAATTCCTGTTTTCGAGCAGCTGCTAAAAGGCTATTGGGAAGGAGTGCGAACTATGGTGACGGAAGAAGAAACTCGCTCGTTGATGTTAGCGGGAGAAGTAATGATTTGTATTATGGGCCTACGGTTTATGACGGATCATCTACAAGGAAATATCTATTATAAAGTAGCCTATCCAGCTCAGAATTTTCATCGTGCAAAAAATCAGATGCTTTTGCTAAAAAGTATCCAAGATGCGAAACCTGAATTGGAGAAAATTTGGAAGTCAGTAACACAATCCCAGAATTGATATCAGACAATTCCTGTCATTCTATTGGCAATTGGACTGACTGAATGTAATTTGTCCTACCCAAAAATCAATTACCCTTGTCCAGTTTTTTTGACACTAAAATAGAGTTCCTCAAAGGAGTAGGCCCACAGCGCGCTGCTCTTTTCAACAAGGAGTTGAATATTTTCACCTTCGGAGAATTGCTACAGCATTATCCGTTTCGCTACGAAGATAGAACCAAGTTTTTTAAGGTTCGGGAGCTTCATTCAGATATGGAAGCGGTGCAAGTGATCGCTAAAATTCGAAAGGTGGAACTGATCGGAATGGGCAACAAAAAGCGGCTCGTAGCCCATGTAGCGGACGAAACTGGGGAAATGGAAATGACTTGGTTCAAAGGAATAGTTTGGGTTCAAAAGCATTTAGTGACTGGAGCCGTTTTCGTATTTCTTGGAAAACCAGCCCAATTTGGCAGAAAGTGGAGTATTGCCCATCCAGAAATGGAGCCACTTACTACAGCAAATGAAAATCGAAATAATTTTCAGCCGATCTATTCAACTACCGAGAAGCTTAAAGCAAGATTTTTGGATTCCAAAGGAATCTCCAAAATCATGGAGCAACTTGTGCAGATTTGTATTCCACACATTCAAGAAACTATTTCAGTTGGAATTAAAGAGCAGTATCAGCTTATAGATAGGCAATTGGCCATTCAGGAAATTCATTTTCCGACTAAACCAGATCAGCTTCAGCGTGCAAGAAGACGAATGAAATTCGAAGAGTTTTTCTTTCTGCAGCTTCGTTTACTGATGATGAAAGTGGCTAGAACGGAGAAGTACCAAGGACAAATTTTAAATAATACTGAGCTACTAATAGAGTTTTACACCAATCACATCCCATTTGAATTGACCAATGCCCAGAAACGGGTAATCCGGGAGTCTTATGGAGATCTAAAGTCAGGTAAGCAGATGAATCGCCTTATTCAGGGAGATGTAGGATCTGGAAAGACGATGGTAGCTTTTATATGTGCCTTGATTGCAATTAGTTCTGGAGCTCAGTCTTGCTTAATGGCTCCTACGGAGATTTTGGCCAATCAGCATTATGCAGGCTTGAAAGAGTTTGCAGATATGATGGGACTCAAGATTGCCTTGCTCACAGGCTCTACCAAGAAGTCCGCCCGCAAGGTCATCCACGAAGAGCTACTATCCGGAGAACTCAAAATTTTGATTGGTACACATGCACTTTTGGAAGATATCGTACAGTTTCAAAATCTCGCGCTGGCAATTGTCGATGAGCAGCACCGCTTTGGCGTAGCCCAACGTGCAAAACTCTGGGCGAAAAATCAGAAGTACATTCCTCACGTATTGGTAATGACTGCCACGCCTATTCCAAGGACACTTGCAATGACGCTTTATGGGGACTTGGATGTGTCAGTGATCGATGAGATGCCGGCAGGAAGAAAGCCGATACAAACAGTGCATCGCTATGACAAAGATCGACTGAAGGTTTTTGGTTTTATCAATGAGGAGGTGAAAAAGGGGAGACAGATTTATATCGTGTATCCGCTGATTGAAGAATCCGAGAAGATGGATTTGAAAAATGTCATTGATGGCTACGAAAGTATCTCACGCGCTTTTCCCAACTATCCCATCAGCATAGTGAATGGCAGTATGAAAGCTGACGCAAAGGAATACGAGATGCAGCGCTTTGTGAAAGGGGAGACGAAGATCATGGTGGCGACAACTGTGATCGAAGTGGGTGTGAACGTACCTAATGCTTCGGTGATGATCATTGAGAATGCAGAGCGATTTGGACTATCGCAGCTGCATCAGTTGCGAGGAAGAGTGGGAAGAGGTGCGGAGCAGAGCTATTGTGTGTTGATGAGCAAGTATGAGCTTTCTAAGGATTCCCGGGTTCGATTAGAAACGATGGTTCGTACAAACGATGGTTTCGAGATCGCTGATGTGGATTTGAAACTGCGAGGCCCAGGCGATATGATGGGCACGCAGCAAAGTGGGATCACTGACTTATTGATTGCTGATTTGAGTAAAGATGCTGCAATCTTAACATTGGCGCGAGATGCAGTGCAACAATTGTTGGCTGTTGATCCAGAATTGGCATTACCTGAAAATGCTCCAGTTCTTAGACAGGTAAAGCAACAGAAGAAAACAGCAGTTAATTGGAGTCGGATTTCTTGATATGACTGTAATGTTTAAAGACTTAAAAATTGTAGTATTGGCTTAAGACTTACTTTTCTATCTACTTATAAACCAAGTATAAATCGAAAATCTTGGTGGACCCTACGGTTAAAAAAATCATTTTCTCTTTGAAAAAACTCCTCCGATCCTCTTAAAAATCTGCTTTTCTTTTTCCCAGAAGAATCTAAATTGACCAAAAATAAAGCCGTAGATCAGCAAAATAACCTGATACAAAGGAAGAACCAAAAGGAGGTAAAGAACGGTATTGACAAAACCATTCTTATCAATTCCGAAAAAATCCAAAATTGGGTTTTTAATGAATAAAACAGTAAAACCTGTGCAAGCAAAAACCAGCAGAACCAAAACAACCTGCCGTAGGCTATCTAATTTCCACTTTGTTTTTAATCGTTCTAGAAACCCTGATTTATCATTTTCTATTGACATCCCTTAAAAGTAATAAGAATCAGTTTCAATAAAAGAGCCGGCGCTAAGCCGGCTCTTATTTTACCAAGTAAAAAGATCTTGATTGAGACTTTGCAATGCTTCTTTTTTGAATTTAGAGTCCACCAAAACAGAGACATTGTGACGACTTCCGCCGAAGGATACCATTCGAATAGGATATTCAATGAGGGAGTCAATTACAGATTGGATGGAGCCTTTGCTTTCAGATACCATATTTCCCACAATACAAATAATGGTCAGGTCTCGATCTACCTCCACACTACAGAAAGTACCCAACTCTTCCATAATATGCTCCAAGTGACTAATATCGTCAATAGTGACTGACACAGCCACTTCAGAAGTAGTGATCATGTCGATAGGAGTCTTATACTTCTCGAAGATCTCAAACACTTTTCTTAGGAAACCATAAGCTAATAGCATTCGGCTCGACTTGATTTTGATAGCTGTAATCCCATCTTTTGCAGCAATTGCTTTTACACCAACAGTTTCTACATCAGCCTTGATCAAAGTTCCATGAGCCTCAGGCAGCATGGTGTTGAGCAGTTTTACCGGAACGTTAAATTGTTGTGCTGGCCAAATAGATGCCGGGTGAAGAATCTTTGCTCCGAAATAAGCAAGTTCTGCCGCTTCGTCAAATGACATTTCCGCGATAGGACGAGTTTTATCTACGATTCTAGGATCGTTATTGTGCATGCCGTCTATATCAGTCCAGATTTCGCAAGCGGTTGCCTGAACCGCCGCTGCAATTAGGGAGGCTGTATAATCGCTGCCACCACGCTTGAGGTTGTCAACTTCGTTTTGGTGGTTTTTGCAAATAAATCCTTGGGTAATGAAAATGCTATCATCGGGATGTTGGGCTAAAATAGCTTGCAATCTATCTGAAATTTTCTGCAATTCTGGCTCTGCATTTTCGTCAATACTCATGAAATCTAAGGCAGACAGGAATACTGCTGGGATCTCAGACTCTTCCAAAAGTGTATGAAATAGCTTTGTAGAAAGTAATTCTCCCTGAGCTAAAATATCTCGCTTGATAGCCTCATTGAAGGATATTTTCAGAAGAATATTTAAAAATTCGAAATGTTCCTTGATTATTTCTTGGGCTTTTTCTCTTGCTTGCTCAGTTTTGACAAGTTGCGGATAGAAATCATTGTAATGTGCGTGAAGCTCATCAATTCTTGATTTTGCTAATACTTTATCCGCAGATGCTAAGGCTTCTCCGATACTCACCAAGGAATTGGTGGTGCCAGAAAGCGCTGAAAGAACTACGATTTTAGATTCATCACCTCGGGTGATCAGCTCTTTTACCTGCTGCATGCGTTCTGGACGGCCCACAGAGGTGCCTCCAAATTTCATGATTTTCATAAGGTTTAGGATTATAGGTTGATAGGTTTGATTCTTAAAATCCAAGCATTTTCACAGCTGTAATCGCTGCTTCATCGCCTTTGTTGCCATGCTTTCCACCAGCTCGATCCATGGCTTGCTGTTGAGTATTTGGTGTTAATACTCCAAAAATCACAGGCTTATTATACTTTAAACTCACATTAGTGATACCATGAGCAACGGCATCACAGATGAAATCAAAGTGTTTGGTTTCTCCTTGAATTACACATCCTAGACAGATGACCGCATCGATACTTTCTTCTTGGGCTAGCCACTGAGCAGCAAGGGTTAGTTCAAATGATCCAGGGACATTCTTACGAATGATATTTTCCTTCTTTGCGCCGTTGTCTAGAAGAGTCTGAAATGCGCCTGAAAAGAGAGCTTCGGTCACATCTTCATTCCACTCGGAAACTATAATGCCAAAAGTTTTTTTACTAATATCCTGAATATTTTTGGAGGAATGTGCACTGAGGCTTTTGAGAGAAGTTGCCATATAAGATTGCGATTGAAGTTGTAGATAAAAGAACCTAGCTATGAGTTCCGAGCATTTTAAAGGTAGCGCTGAGAATCAGAGTTTGAAATTGTTGATTTGGGATCGTATAAACAAAAAAAGAGTAAGACCACAGGGCCTTACTCTACTAGTATGCTATACAGGAAAGCATTACTTAGAGGCAAGACCTTCTAAGCGAGCTTTGTGTTTTCGTGCAGAAGCAAATTCGAAAGACTCAAAATAAGTGTCTTCGATCTTACTGTAAGCAGCAATTGCTTCAGAATTTTTACCTGCAGCTTCATATGCGATAGCAAGTTTGGTCAGATACTTTGGAGTGAAAAACTTGTTTTCATCGTACTCTGCCGCTTTTTTGTAGCTAGAGATAGCTTTGTCAATATTGCCGAGCTCCATATTAGCATCTCCAATAAGAGAGTAAGCTTTTGCCTGCACCAAGAAATCATCAGCTGAGAATTTCTCCAATTCTGTCAATGCTTCTTCGTGTTTTCTTTCAGAGAGATAGATAGAACCAATATAGAAATGCGCCAAGTTAGCAGCATCTGTACGTGGATAGTCATCTGCAATGTCCAGGAATCCAGCATTAATGCCGTCACCTTCCAAAGCTAGTTGAACGCTATCTTGCTCGAAGAAATATACAGCCTGAAACATTTCCTTCTGTGCTTTCTCATTTTGGTTCTGAGTATTGATTTGGAAAAATAGGATTCCTCCGATCAAAACCACTGCTGCGATAATTACGCCAGCTAGTACTTTACTATTCTGCTTCAAAAAAGCTTCACCTCTACCAAGTCTTGTTGCTATTTCAGAAGGATCTTCCAAAATATCATTGTGATGATCAGGGTGTACTTTTTTACTTTGTTTTGTTGCCATGCTACTCAATTTTCAGCCGCAAATATACGGTTTTTATACTTTCTACAAAGCCCAATAAAAAAGCCATGAAAGCTTTCGGTCTTCATGGCTTTTAAGACGTTATGTTTTTTTAGATTTATTCCATTACAAAAGGATAGTCTTCTTGGATGTAAACATCCTTGAAAGCATCCTGTCCGTCAGGCCAAGGTGATTCTTCAGCGAATTTTACTGCCTCTGTTACCTTTTGTTTCACGCCTTTCACAATTTCCTCGATCTCTTCTTCGCTAAGGATATTATTTTCTTTGATGGTAGCAAGCACTTGCTCCATAGGATCACGTTGCTTGTATTCCTCTACCTCCTCTTTGGTTCTGTATTTCTGAGGATCGGACATGGAGTGTCCTTTGTAACGGTAAGTTCTCATTTCAAGCAAAGTTGGCCCATCGCCTCTTCTTGCTCTATCTGCCGCTTCTGCTACTGCCTCGTGTACAGCTTCTACATTCATTCCGTCTACCGCAAATGATGGCATGTCATAAGACTCGCCCAATGTAGAAAGGTCTTCCACGTTAGATGATCTCTTTACCGCAGTACCCATTGCGTAGCCATTGTTTTCAATAACGAAAATCACTGGAGTTTTATAAAGCATAGCCAAGTTCAACGCTTCGTGAAAAGCTCCCTGACGTACCGCTCCATCACCCATATAGCAAATTGCCAGGTTTTTGGTGCCTTTATATTTTTCTGCGAAGCCCATTCCAAGACCCATAGGAATTTGTGCTCCTACGATTCCATGACCTCCCATGAAATTTTTCTCTTTATCGAAAATGTGCATAGAACCACCTTTACCTTTGGTAGTTCCAGTCGCTTTACCGAAAAGCTCAGCCATGATTGCTCCTGGATCAGTGCCCAGTCCGAGTGGGTGGGCATGACAGCGATAAGCTGTAATCCACTTATCATCTTTAGTCAATGCTGATATAGCTCCAGAAGCACAAGCTTCCTGACCAATGTATAAATGACAGAATCCTCTGATTTTTTGCTGACCGTAAAGTTGCCCCGCTTTCTCCTCGAACCTCCTCATTAAGAGCATGCTCTCGTACCAGAAGGTGTAAGTTTCCTTCGAATATTTTACTTTAGATTTAGTTGCTGCAGTTTTCTTTGCCATACCGTAATGATGAAAATATGCTAATTTTAGGACTCAAATATAAGCATCCCGCCCTAAATAACAGGCTACCGCCGAAATAATTACCCAATCTCATGCACTTGAAGTCTCTCGAACTCTTACAATTCAAAAATCATGAGAAAACCCGACTCCAATTTTCCTGCGAAATCAACTGCTTTGTAGGACTAAATGGAAGTGGGAAGACTAATGTGCTGGACGGCATTCATTACTTGTCTCTCACCAAAAGCGCTGTGCAGTCTAGTGATAGCCTGAATGTCCAGCATGAGAAGGATTTTTTTGCTATCAAAGGGCAATTTGAATTAGCAGAAGCCAAACAATTGGAAGTTCGATGCACGGTAGAGTTGGGGAAAAAGAAGCAGATTTATCAAAATGGGAAGGCACTCGCCAAAACTTCTGAGCATGTAGGGCTTATTCCGTTGGTCTTAATAGCTCCTGATGATACTGAACTAATAAAAGGAGGATCTGATGGACGTAGGAAGTTTTTTGATGGATTGATTTCTCAGCTAGATCATTCTTACTTGGATCAATTGATTCGATACCATCATTTCTTGAAGCAAAGAAATGCATTGCTAAAAAAGTTTGCAGAGACTGGAAGACGTGATTTGACGCTGTTGGATAAGTACGACGCAGAGTTGATTGGTCTAAGTGTCATTCTTGCAGCTAGGCGAAATGAGCTTTTAACAGAAATGGCTCCTTTATTGCAGAGTCACTATTCGGAGATTTCTCAAGGGCAGGAGTTAGTCAGCGTGATTTATGAAACGGAAGCATTACAAGAGGATTTTGAAGCTTATTTTAAAAACCTCCGAAAAAAGGATCTGATTACAAAAAATAGTAATGCAGGTATTCATAAAGACGATTTCGGTTTTATGATAGGAGAGCATCCTATTCGAAAAATAGGTAGTCAGGGACAGCAGAAGTCTTACATCATAGCGCTGAAGCTGGCTCAGTTTCAGATTTTCGAGATAGAAAAAGGTGAAAAGCCAATACTTTTATTAGACGACATTTTTGACAAACTAGATGATCTGAGAATAGCCCAGCTGATGAAGCTGATCTCTCAGCATACGTTCGGGCAGATATTTTTGACTGATGCTAGGCCTGAGCGATCGAAGAAGATACTTTCAGAGTTGGGCTCGGAGGTTTCTTTCTTTTCGATCAGAGAGGGGCTTATTAATGCCGCTGAATAGCATGCAATAAGTCTAGGTAAATGCAAGGTGTTTGGATCAAGTTTTTAAGTGAGTAGAACGAAGTAATCAAACCATTGTGACATGCTGGAAGTCCGATAACAATCGGGACTCTGTGTACACTGTAGTTTTAAAAAAATTGGCATAAAAAAAGGAGCCGAAGCTCCATTACCTTATTTCCATAGATTAGCTGGGTAATCACCAGCGTCGTGCAATTTTTTCAGAGAGTCAATTACCACTGGCTTATCCTCTGTATAAGTTACGCCAAACCATACTTTTCCACCTTCCAATATATCAAATGCTGCTTCATCAGCTTGAATTAGATTATTAGCTACAGTTGGTATGAAAAATTCTGATTTCAGGTTTTCGAGATTTGCAGGAAGGAAAGCTTTCCACATTTTCTCAATGTCAGCAAATACATTCTGATGAAATCCCCAGAAGTTCATGCTTACTGGTGTGTTCTCATTTATTTCCAAAACTTCGCTTTCTCCTTTACTTAGGATTTTTCCATTATCGCGGGCGATAGAAGTTCGTTCAATCATGCCAATGAGATGACCTTTCTCGTTGGTTTCGCATACACCTCGACTTACAGTTCCATGTTCGGAAAGTACATTCTGTATCGCATAGCCCACCATTGCATGGAGGTCAGGCTTCACTTCCGTTGTCAGGAATTTTCCGATGGCATCAAAAGCTTCTTTGCCATAGAAATCATCTGCATTGATCACTGCAAAAGGTTCTTTGATAGCATCTTTTGCGCAAAGCACAGCATGGGCAGTTCCGAATGGCTTCTTGCGATCTTCTTGCTTCAATTCTGCAGGCACAAAGCTGTCAAGTGTTTGTATTACCCAGTCCACTTCGATTTTGTCATCTAATTTTGGGATAAAAAGGTCTTTCGCTACTTGCAAAATTTCCTCTCTAACGATAAAGACAACTTTGCCAAATCCGGCATTGATAGCGTCAAAAATGGAATATTCAAGGATAGTTTCACCGTTTGGGCCAAATCCGTCGATTTGTTTATTTCCGCCATATCGGCTTCCCATTCCGGCGGCGAGTACTAATAATGTTGGTTTCTGGTTCATAGATAGCTTCTTAAAAACGTTTGCAAAATTAAGTTTTTATGTCGGGGAGGCAAGTGATACTTCTTTCACTATTCAGTAACGATAGATTAAAAATTTACCTGTAAAAACAATTCTACATGTTCATATATTAAAAACAGGTTATATAAATAGCCGAAAAACTCCACTATAATGAAATATATTCGATATGTGGTTAAAAAAATACCTTAGGTCTGATTTTTAGTTAATTTTTTGGTTAGTTTTATGTCATTATCTCAAAGAACCATCAGACCTATTATAAAAATGAAAAAAATTGAAGCAATTATCAGGACTTCCCGCTTTGACCAGATCCATGCTTGTGTGGCAGGTCTTGGGGTGAAGTTTCTCACATTCTACGAAGTAAAAGGAATGGGCTTGGAGCATGCCAGGCAGGAAATGTATCGAGGAGTGCCTTATGAGCCCGCATATATTCCGAGAACTAAGATCGAGATCATTACTGTAGAGGAGCTGGTGGAGCCAGTGATCAATTGTATCCTGACAGAGGGCAAAACAGGCCAGATCGGAGACGGGAAAATCTTCGTCTATGACGTGCTTGAAGCTTATCGCATTAGAAACGGCGATATAGGCGAAAAAGCACTTTAATCTCCTTCACTTACTCACCAAACCTATTATTTCAAATGCAAGAATTATTTACTGTCAATAACTTATGGATGATGATAGCCACGACCATGGTTTTCCTCATGCACTTGGGCTTTGCTAGCTTGGAAGCTGGCCTCACACGCTCAAAAAACACCGTTAATATTTTATTTAAAAACACCATTATTCCTGCAATTGGTCTTCTGACCTTTGCCTTTGTAGGCTTCAATCTAATGTACCCCGGAGAGGAATACGCAGGTTCATTTTTTGGATTTGCCGGCTTTGGGCTTTCGCTTCCAGAAGGCTGGGATACTAGTAACTATAATGAAGGCTATACTTTTTTTACCGATTTTATTTTCCAGGCTATGTTTGCAGCTACCGCAGCTACTATCGTGTCAGGCGCTGTTGCTGAGCGAGTGAAGCTCGGGCCATTTATTTTCTTTTCAATTCTCTATGTGGGTATTTGCTATCCTATCGTAGGTATGTGGAAATGGGGTGGGGGATTCTTGAATACACTTGAAACACCATTTTATGATTTTGCTGGTTCAACTCTAGTGCATTCAGTAGGCGGATGGGGAGCATTAATCGGTGCAGCACTATTGGGGCCTAGAATTGGGAAATATACATCCAAAGGAATGACTGCTATCCCAGGTCACAGTATTCCATTGGCTACTCTAGGCGTCTTTCTTTTGTGGTTCGGATGGTTTGGATTCAACGGCGGATCAGTATTGAGCGCAGACCCTGGATTAGTTTCCAAGGTTTTTGTAACTACTTCTATGGCCGCAGCCGCTGGTGCCATAGGTGCGCTGATCGTGTCTTATGCTATGTTTAAGACTTATGATATCACTATGGTGTTGAATGGAATTTTGGCCGGCCTGGTTGGTATCACTGCAGGGGCAGATCTGATGAGTATTAATTCCTCTATCATCATCGGCTTTATTGGTGGTGGTTTGATAGTTCTTGCTGTAGTATTCTTTGACAAAATCAAAGTAGATGATCCTGTAGGAGCAATTTCAGTTCACCTGGTTGGTGGTATCTGGGGAACCTTAGCAGTAGGTATTTTTGGTGATCTAGCGGGAATAGGTCAGTTAGTCTCTCAGTTAATTGGAATAGTGGCTGTTGGTTCTTTCTGTGTAATTTTTGCTGGTGTGATATTCTTTGCCATGAAAAAAACCATAGGTATCCGGGTGGATGAAGCGGAAGAAACTGAAGGTTTGGATATTAATGAGCATCGCATGCGTGCTTACCCAGACTTTGCGACTAAAGATTAAAAAAAGCCAACTATTAAATCTGAAAAAGCCCCGATCCAGTTAAGGACGGGGCTTTTCGATTAAAATGTGGGTTGGAAATACCTATTAAGAATAATGTGATGAGCTTTGCCAAACATTAGGTAACACCAATCTTTAAATTCTTGAATTTCGTTGGGAGAAATTAACCTTAAGCCTTTTCTAAGCTCTCGTTCAAATAGATAATTTGAAAAGCTGACCTTTTGCAGGATAGTCTTCACATATTCGATCATAGTCTAAAGAGTTTAGGGTTTTAACTGATTTTAAGTGTAAATACGGAGGCATTTAAATAGATGTTGCGTTATTTTAGAAATCAAAGAGTAGAATATTTCCTATTTTCGCAACCATGATTAAAACGCTTGCCCAATTCATTTTCGTATGTGGCCTATTCCTATTTTCTGGATTAGCCTTGGCTCAAGATGTTCAAATTGAGCTTGGGGCTGCAGAGATCAGTCTGAATGAAACGTTCACTATCAAAATAACACTCAGCAACGAAAAAATCAAATCTTACGATCAATTCCCAGAAATACCCAGTTTTCAAAAGCAAGGTATCTCACAATCTTCATCCATGAATTTGATCAATGGACAGATGAGTAGCTCAAATAGTATTATCCAATACTATAAGCCTAGCAGGAAAGGTGATTTCACTTTGCCTTCTTTTGAACTTACGATTAATGGTAAAGCCTATTCTTCTCCTGGAAAAAAACTCACCGTGGGTGATGCCGCCAATACTAACGCTGGACAGGGTGCTGCTACCGATCCATTTGCAGATTTCTTTGGTCGATCAGCAGTAGAAGATCCAGAATACGTAGAGATGGAGGATGATGCATTTTTCTCTGTTTCAGTAGATAAAGAAGAGGTTTATCAAGGTGAGGGGATCAATGTGAGTCTGGCTTTTTATATGTCTGAATCTAATCAAGCACCTTTTAACTTTCACGAGCCTGGTAGACAGTTGGATGATATTTTAAAGAAAATAAAGCCAACTAATGCTTGGGAAGAAAATTTCAACATAAGCAATATTGATCCTGAACAGGTGATCATTAATGGGAAAAGATGGACAAAATACAAGGTTTATGAAGCTACATTTTTCCCATTTTCCGAAGGTGAAATAGTCATTCCAAGAATTCCATGGGAAATGATCAAATATAAAATTGCGAAAAACCCTACCTTCTTTGGAGCAAATAGACAAGAAGATTTTAAGACCTTCTATTCTAATCCTAAGACTATAAAAATAAAACCACTTCCTCCTCATCCTCTGAAAAATGAGGTAAGTGTGGGGCAGTTTCAGATCCGAGAAAATATTACAAACATTGAAGTAGAAACAGGTCAGGGCTTTGATTATAATTTTGGGATTAGTGGAGTAGGCAACATCAATGCAGTATCAGCACCCAAAAGGCTCTCTGTTGCCAATTTGAATACCTATGATCCGAATGTTCGCCAGCAGATAAATCGAGGGTATGGAAGAGTATCAGGCATCAAAGAATTCAATTACTATATCACCATCACTGAGGCGGGAGAATTCGATCTAGGGAAGAATTTTGAATGGGTTTACTTTGACCCCGAGCGTGCTGTTTATGACACACTCAGACCGCAGGCTAAAATCACCGTAGTAGGTGAGAGTAAGGCCAATCAGTCAATTTCCAACCAGCGTTTAGGCGGGCTTTATGATCGCATTGCCACCGAAGACAACCGGTTTTTAAACGAGAAATATAAATACTATTTTACGGTCGCAATTAACTTGTTGCTGCTCATAGCAGTGGCGATGCTGGCTGTATTGATAATCAGAAAGAGATAATGGGCAATTCATTTGGAAAGCTATTCAAGATCACCACATTTGGTGAGTCACACGGACTAGCTTTAGGGGTAATCATCGAAGGATGCCCTGCAGGACTGAAAATAGATGAGGCAAAGCTAATAGCAGAGATGCAACGCAGAAAGCCAGGTCAGTCTAAAATTACTACTCAGCGTAAAGAAGAAGACGAATTTGAGATTAAATCTGGTGTTTTTAAAGGTGTAACTACTGGAACTCCTATAGGGATTGTGATTACTAATTCAGACCAAAAAAGTAAAGATTATTCTCATATCTCAGATAAATTTCGACCTTCCCATGCTGATTTCACTTATTTTGAAAAATACGGGCTGAGAGATTATCGCGGTGGAGGAAGAAGCTCTGCACGTGAGACTGCCGCTCGAGTGGTTGCTGGAGCTATCGCAAAGCAGCTTTTGGAAACAAAAGGCATCAGCATTCAAGCTTATGTATCTCAGGTGGGTGATTTGAAGTTGCGGAAAAGTTATGCTGAATTGGACTTGGCTAATGCTGAGGAAAATATCGTGAGATGTCCAGATCCTGTACTGGCTGAGGAAATGATTGAGCTAATCGATTCGGTTAGAAAAGACCGTGACACGATTGGTGGTGTGGTGAGCTGCGTGATCAAAAACACACCAGTAGGTATCGGTGAACCAGTATTCGATAGACTTCATGCCGAACTTGGTAAGGCCATGTTGAGTATCAATGCAGTGAAAGGATTTGAGTTTGGAAGTGGCTTCGAAGGTGTGAAAATGAGAGGCTCTGAACACAATGATACCTTTGTGCAGGATGGCGAAAAAGTACGCACAGTGACCAATCATTCTGGTGGTATTCAAGGCGGGATCTCTAATGGAGAAGACATTTATTTCAATGTAGCTTTCAAACCTGTTGCTACCATCATGAAAGATCAGGACTCGATCAATGAAGCTGGAGACAATGTGGTAGTTTCAGGTAAAGGACGTCACGACCCATGTGTAGTGCCTAGAGCTGTTCCGATTGTGGAAGCTATGGCAGCATTGGTCATTGCTGATTATATTTTGTTGTCAAAAAGTAATAAACTAGAAGACTTCTAAACCCATTTATATGTTTAAAAAGATACCCTTACACACCCAAATTATCATCGGACTGGTTCTGGGGTTGATTTTTGGCTTAGTTGTAATTAAGACCTCCATACCCAATTCCTTCACCATTGATTACATCAAGCCTATTGGGACTATTTTTATAAACTCACTGAAAATGATCGCTGTGCCATTGGTATTGGCTTCCTTGATAGTAGGAGTTTCAAATTTGGGAGATGTATCCAAATTAAGTCGAATTGGAGGTAAAACAATCGGCACCTACTTAGTGACGACAGTTCTGGCGGTGACGATTGGGTTGATTCTCGTAAATGTATTTCAGCCCGGAAAAAGTCTACCTCCTGAAACACGTGAGAATTTAATGAGTTTGTATGAAGGTGATGCAGGATCTCGTGTGGGGCAAGCAGCCGAATTACAAAAGCAAAGCCCTTTACAGCCATTAGTAGATATAGTTCCAGAAAACGTGTTCAGAGCAACTACTGATAATGCGGCTATGCTTCAAGTAGTGTTTTTTGCGATTCTAGTTGGTATTGCTTTGCTTAAAATACCAAAGGCAAAGGCTGCTCCTGTGATTGCCTTTTTTGATGGTATGAATGATGTCATTATTCAGATTGTCAATTACATCATGATGATAGCTCCTTATGGGGTATTTGCTTTGATGGCTTCCTTGATTGTAGAGATCGCAGGAGAAAATCCAGATTCGGCAGTACAACTTTTGATGGCATTATTAAAATATAGTTTGGTGGTTTTGGGTGGTCTATTCACCATGATCTTAGTTGTCTATCCATTAATTTTGATGGCCTTTACCAAGGTGAAATACTTGGACTTTTTTAGAGCCATCAGGCCTGCTCAGCTCTTAGCTTTTTCTACAAGTTCAAGCTCTGCTACGCTTCCTGTAACTATGAAGCAGGTGGAAGAAGAATTAGGCGTTTCTGAAGAGATTTCCAGTTTTGTGCTACCATTAGGAGCCACGGTGAATATGGATGGAACAAGTCTTTATCAGGGAGTTGCAGCAGTATTTATTGCTCAGGCGCTAGGAATGGAACTGAGTTTGACGCAGCAATTGATGATTGTCCTTACCGCAACCTTAGCTTCTATAGGTTCAGCTGGTGTTCCAGGCGCTGGCTTGATTATGTTGATTATTGTATTGGAATCAATTGGTGTTCCTGCTGCTGGTATCGCATTGATTATCGCTCCAGACAGGATTTTGGATATGTTCCGAACTGTGGTTAACGTCACTGGTGACGCTACGGTCTGTACGATTGTAGCGAGTACAGAAGGGGAATTACCTGATGGATTGATAAGAAAGTCAAATCCTCTGACGCCAAATGACTAAGAAGCAAATTTTGGTGCTTCATAAAATATGGTTCCGTCATATCTGACGGAACCATATTTGGTTTAAGTGAGAGTCCCTTATCGCCTAATTTGCTATACCGTTGAACGTCTACAACTACTATGCGTTGAATGTGTAGATGAAATTATCCATTACAGCAAATAATTATTTACCTTAATAGCATGGAAACCATTCTTATAGAAGTGGAGAATAGCGAACGATCCAAGGAAATTAAGTCAGCTTTAAAGGCATTATATGTGAAATTCACAACTGCTGAGGGTGCTGAAGAATCAAAAAAAATCGCAAAAAGTGTAACCAAAGGTTATAAAGAAATGCTTGATATAAAATCAGGCAAACTGAAAGCGAAAGATGCTCGGGATTTAATTGACTAATCGTGACCTATAAAGTCAAAGCTGTTCCGAATTGAGAAAGAACTTAAAAAGCTGCTTAAGAAATATCATTCTCTCAGATCAGAATATTTTAAGCTCATAGAAAAACTTGAAATTAACCCTAATGAAGGACTCCACTTTTTAAGAATTGCTACAAAATCAGATTATCAATAGCTTTAAAAGGAAAAGGAAAGTCAGGTGGCGCTAGAGTTATAACTAATTTTGCTATTTCTGATGATACGGTTTATTTACACTCCATCTATGACAAATCCGATCAAGAGAACATCACTGATTTATATATTAAATCATTACTTAGGGGTCTTGATCAATGAACTTTAGGATATAAAAAAAATGGTCCCGTCATCTCTGACGGGACTATTTTCACTTTTAAATCTAAGTTAACTATTACTTCAGTCCTCCAGTCATTTCTTCAGGTTTTACCCATTCGGTGAACTGCTCAGAAGTCAATAAGTTAAGTGCGATTGCGGCTTCTCTAAGGCTTGTGCCTTCCTTATGTGCTTTCTTAGCAATAGCTGCTGCATTTTCATATCCAATGTGTGGATTCAGTGCTGTTACTAGCATTAGTGAATTCTCCAAATGTCTCTGGATCATTGGTGTATTTGGTTCAATTCCTACAGCGCAATTGTCATTGAAGGATACACATGCATCGCCAATCAAGCGTGCTGACTGAAGAAAATTAGCTGCGATCATTGGCTTGAAGACATTCAATTCGAAATGTCCATTTGAGCCACCAATTGAGATAGCTACATCATTACCCATTACTTGAACAGCTACCATTGTGATGGCTTCTACTTGAGTTGGATTGACCTTGCCAGGCATAATAGATGATCCTGGCTCATTTTCAGGAATTAAAATCTCACCAATTCCAGATCTAGGCCCTGAAGATAGCATTCTCACGTCATTTGCAATTTTCATCAGAGAAACGGCCAATTGCTTCAATGCTCCATGCGTTTCTACCATGGCATCATGAGCTGCAAGCGCTTCGAATTTATTTTCAGCAGTCACAAATGGCTGACCAGATAACTCAGCAATTTTCTTAGCAACAAGCTCAGAGTATCCTTTTGGAGTGTTCAGGCCTGTTCCAACAGCTGTTCCTCCAAGAGCTAATTCTGAAAGATGTGACAAAGTGTTTTTAACCGCTTTTAAGCCATAATTAAGTTGAGCTACATATCCGCTAAACTCTTGTCCCAACGTAAGTGGAGTTGCATCCATAAAGTGAGTACGCCCAATTTTCACTACGTCCTTGAAAGCTTCAACTTTCTGCGCAAGTGTATCTCTTAGTTTTTCTACGCCAGGAATTGTGTTCTCCATCACCATTTTGTATGCAGCGATGTGCATAGCAGTAGGGTAGGTGTCATTAGATGATTGAGACTTATTTA
Organism: Algoriphagus ratkowskyi; assembly: GCF_002150505.1. Lineage (GTDB taxonomy): Bacteria > Bacteroidota > Bacteroidia > Cytophagales > Cyclobacteriaceae > Algoriphagus > Algoriphagus ratkowskyi. The sequence goes on along the minus strand of NZ_MSSV01000003.1, from coordinate 233,574 downwards.
CATCATCATTAGGATGGATCTTCTTATTAGTGTCTTCCAAAGAACCACCTAAAAGTACGTGCGCGCGGTAAGCGATTACCTCATTTGAGTTCATGTTAGACTGGGTTCCAGACCCTGTTTGCCAAATCACCAGTGGAAACTGATCGTCGTGCTTGCCTTCCAAAATCTCATCACATACTTTTCCAATAATATCAGCCTTGTCTTGGTCCAAAACGCCCAATTCAGCATTCGTTTGCGCAGCGGCTTTTTTCAAAATCGCAAAAGCATGTGTGATTTCAATTGGCATACGGTTTTTATCCCCGCCGATTTTGAAGTTATTGATTGATCTTTGGGTCTGTGCGCCCCAGTATTTGTCAGCAGGAACCTCTACGGGCCCCATGGTGTCTTTTTCTATGCGGATGCTCATATAGTTTGTTTTAATGATTCTTATTTTCGTGGCTAAATTACGCCCAAATACCTTTTTCCCCTATACTAGAAGGTTTAATCCTTCATTTGGAAATTGATCAGTTGGTAAAAAACTTTGCGTGATTGCTTAACCTGCCTATTGAAGAAAAACATGGCGGTCAGATAATTGATTAGAGCTAAAGAAATGCAAAGCACAGCATATCCATAATTGGGAAGGATGAAAAGGTAAAATGCAGAGAAAGCGATCAGAATGATCGACCAAAATCCCAAGAAAAATAAGGCTCCCGGAAATAAGCGATAATTAATAAAAATTATGCTACCTCTAGCAGTTGATTCCACATTACCCAATATTAATGGAAGAAATGTGTCGGCTCTACCCACGATTTTGGAGATTCGAAAGCCTCTCTTGCCAACTATTCCATTGAAAACCTTATCTCCTTTAGCTAGCGTTCTTTGATCTAGGAAATTAACCTCTTGAGTGACACGATTCAGGTGTCCTAGGACTTCTTCTTTGGAAAGAGTGCTGACAAAAGTTTCGCTATCGTAAGGGAACAGGTTCAATAGTGTTTATTTAACGGCGATACAGGAGATTTCTACATTTACATTTTTGGGCAGTTTACTTACTTCTACTGTTTCTCGTGCTGGAGGGTTCGATGTGAAGTATTGACCATAGGCTTCATTGATTGTACCAAATTCATCCATGTTTTTGATGAAAATGCTGCATTTCACCACATCCGAAAATGAGAATCCAGCTGCTCTCAGTATCGCCTCCATGTTTTTCATTACCGCATGCGTTTCTTCTGTAATGTTTTCATTTATCAATTCCCCAGACTCTGGATCGAGGGCGATATTTCCGGAGACATATAGCGTATTTCCAGCTAAAACTGCCTGAGAATAAGGCCCGATTGGTGCTGGTGCCTCTTTTGTGAATATGATCTTGTTCATTTGATTGCTAGTTATATTTTTCCTTTTTACCTCTTACAAACTTTTTCTTTACTTACTCTTCGCTTCATTCCAATAGACATCCATTTCCGCGAGGGTCATTTCTGAGAGCGCTTTTCCTTTTTGTTTTGCAGCGTTCTCTAGGTATTGAAATCTCTTTATGAATTTCTTATTCGTTCGCTCCAACGCTTCTTCAGGATTAATATCAATAAATCGTGCGTAATTGATCAACGAAAAAAGTAAATCCCCGAATTCACCACTGGCTTTTTCCTTATCAATATCTTTCTCACCTGCGACATTGAATTCGTCCTTAAACTCCTGCATTTCTTCCTCCACTTTCTCCCAAACCTGTGTTTTTTCTTCCCAATCAAAACCAACTCCTCGAGCTTTTTCCTGAATACGCATAGCTTTGATAAGTGCGGGAAGAGATTTCGGAACTCCCCCGAGGACAGATTTATTTCCTTTTTCCGTCAATTTTATTTTTTCCCAATTCTGTTTCACTGCTTCTTCGTCTTCAGCGGTCACATCTCCATAGATATGTGGGTGTCGGCGAATTAGCTTTTCGCAAAGCGCATCAATCATCGATGTCATATCGAAGTTGCCTTCTTCAGACCCTATTCGGGCGTAGAACACGATGTGTAGGAGAATATCCCCCAATTCTTTTTTGATTTCTTGCGGATCGCCTTCGAGGATGGCGTCCGAAAGCTCAAAAGTTTCCTCTATGGTCAAATGTCTGAGACTTTCTGTCGTTTGCTTTTTGTCCCAAGGACATTGCTCCCTGAGTTCGTCCATGATCGTAAGTAATTTGTCAAAAGCAGCCAATTGATCGGCTCGGGAACTCAAATTTATCATTGGTGAGGAAACTATGCTTGAATTAGAAACGTTTTCGAAACAAAGCCTTAAATTTGCGCAAATTTATTCGTTATGACAACCGTATTTCTAACACTTGGTTTCGTTGCCTTATTCTTCATTTTGATGTCTGTAAGGCTTTTATTCCTTAAAAATGGTGAATTTAAAGGAACCTGTGCTTCTCAAAGCCCCTTTCTAAATAAAGAAGGTGCGACCTGTGGATTTTGTGGCAAGACTATGGAAGGTGATGCCGAATGTGGTAATCCAGACAATGAAGTGGACAAAGTTCTAGCCAAATTTAAATAAAAGTAGTCTCGTCATCTGGCTAGATATTTCAGTTTTTAATCAAATCAATTACCATACGTGTCACTAATCAAATCAATCTCTGGTATCAGAGGTACTATCGGCGGTAAAGCCGGAGATGGCCTTACTCCTATAGATATAGTCAAATTTGCTTCGGCTTATGGAGCTTGGGTACTAGAGAAAACGAACAATCCTAAAGTTATCATCGGGAGAGACGCCCGCCTTTCTGGTGAAATGGTCTCCGGATTAGTTTCTGCTACCCTTCAAGGGATGGGGATCGATGTAATCGACCTTGGCTTGAGCACTACTCCAACAGTAGAATTTGCTGTTCCTTTAGAAAAAGCAGGAGGAGGAATTATCCTTACAGCGAGTCATAATCCAGTGCAGTGGAATGCGCTTAAGCTTTTGAATGATAAAGGAGAATTTATTTCAGATGCTGAAGGAAAGGATATTTTAGAAAAAGCTGAAAAGGAAGACTTTACTTTTGCAGATGTAAAAAAATTGGGAAGCTATTCCCAGATCAACGATTACATCGAGCGCCATATCCAGCATGTGTTGGAATTGGAATTGGTAGATGTGGAAGCGATCAAGGCGCGAAACTTCAAAGTAGTAGTGGATGCAGTAAATTCCACAGGTGGAATAGCAGTTCCTATGTTACTAAGAGCCCTTGGCGTAACAGAAATCGAAGAAATGTACTGCAAGCCAGATGGTCACTTCCCTCACAATCCAGAACCACTCCCTGAGAATTTGCGAGATATCTGCTTAAAATTGGAACGTGGAAGCTATGATCTAGGAATAGTAGTCGATCCAGATGTGGATAGATTAGCATTTATCAACGAAGACGGATCCACTTTTGGTGAAGAATATACCCTGGTAGCAGTAGCTGATTATGTTCTTTCTAAGAATCCTGGCAATACAGTTTCTAACCTCAGCTCAACGCGTGCGCTCCGTGATGTAACAGGGAAAAGAGGGGGCGTTTACACTGCCTCAGCGGTAGGAGAGGTGAACGTAGTAAATCAAATGAAAGCTGTAGATGCAGTAATAGGCGGTGAAGGAAACGGCGGTATAATTTACCCAACTTCCCATTACGGCCGTGATGCGTTGGTAGGCATTGGTTTATTCCTAACCCATTTAGCCAATTTTGGCAAGTCTATTTCTAGACTTAGAGCCACTTATCCTAGCTATCATATTTCAAAAAATAAAATCGAACTCACTCCTGAGATTGACGTCGATAATATTCTGCTTGAGATCAAAAAGAAGTATAAAAGCCATCCAATCAACGATATAGACGGAGTGAAAATTGAATTTGAAAAGGAATGGGTACATTTGAGAAAATCTAATACAGAGCCTATTATCCGGATTTACTCTGAGTCTGAATCACAAGCGACAGCTGAGCATTTAGCCAAAAAGTTAATTGCCGATATCAAAGAAGTGGTGAATGCCTCCATGATTTGAGCTTTATCTAGAATATAAAAACCCAATACGAGTACAATGAAAATTTATTTCGATAACGCAGCTACAACGGCTATGGATGATCGAGTGATCGATGCCATGATTCCGTTTATGAGAAATCATTATGGCAATCCTTCTTCTGTCCACAGTTTTGGTAGAGAAGTAAGGACGGCTATCGAGAGATCTAGGAAAAAAGTAGCGGAATTACTAAATGCTACTCCTGCAGAGATTTTCTTCACTTCTGGAGGAACTGAAGCTGATAATACAGCTATTGTGTGCGGAATAGAAAGCCATGGTATCACGCATGCGATCACTTCTCCCTTAGAACATCATGCTGTTTTGCACACATTGCAGATGTGTGAGAAAAAAGGTCATATCAAGTTGAGTATCCTAGATGTAAACGAACAAGGCGAAGTGGATTTGGATCAGCTAGAGGAATTGCTAAAAGCTAATCCAAAAAGCTTGGTTTCTCTGATGCACGCCAATAATGAGATTGGTAACTTGAATGATTTAAATCGAATAGGATCACTTGCAAAAGAACACGGAGCATTTTTTCATTCGGATACGGTGCAGACGATGGGACATTATGTACATGACCTTAAGTCTATTCCAGTAGATTCTATTGTGGCTGGTGGGCATAAATTTCATGGACCAAAAGGCTCAGGATTTTTATATGTGAAAAAAGACAAGAAAATCTATCCGTTGATTCATGGAGGTGCTCAGGAGAGGAATATGCGTGGTGGTACGGAGAATGTAATCGGGATTATCGGGATTGCGAAAGCTTTGGAAATCGCCTACGAAGATATGGCCGAACATCATACGCATGTAGAGTCTGTTAAAAAGCATTTCATCAAAACTTTAATTCAGGAGATCCCAGGTGTAGGTTTTAATGGTCTTTCTGCTGATATGGATAAGAGTCTCTATACAGTATTAAGTGTGAGCTTACCTCCTTCTGAGGCAAATAGTGGCATGTTGCTTTTCAATCTTGATCTTGAAGGCGTTTCAGCTTCTGGAGGATCTGCTTGCAGTTCTGGAGCTACAGTCGGCTCGCATGTGCTGAGAGGAATAAATCATACTCCTGAACGAGATGCAGTTCGATTCTCGTTTAGTCGATTTAATACAATTGAGGAAGTTAATTATACTGTTGGAAAGCTGAAAGAACTATACGCTGTGGAAGCATAAGAAAGAGGAAAGGAGCTGAAAAGGCTCCTTTTTTAATATTTAACCACAAAGCTCGGGAAGAAAGCGCAAAGGATTAAGGTGTCAGGTTGAGCGAAGTCGAAACCTTACTTTCCTTTATACCCAATCGCATATGGAGTCCAGATCTCATAGATAGGATCACCTTTAGAACTTAGCCCTGTGTGGTGCCATTCTCCATCGATTACTTCATAATTGAAATCCAAACTAGCACCTACTCGGCTATCATCGCGGGAGAAGAAAGTGATGTTTTCGATGTATTTTCCATTTTTTGCAGTGTAAGTGCCGCCACCAGTCCCTGAGAATTCTTTTGTCTCTGAGTTGAAAGCTATCCATTGAAATCTACCTCCACTTAAGATTTTTACCGTTCTTCTGGCTGCCGGCGTAGATCTAGTGATTTCTTCACCTCGTTTTCTTCCAGTAATAACCCAATTTCCAGTGAGATCATCTTTTTCTTCAGAAACTTTTTCCCAGATTTCTACAAGCATTTTTCTATTGATTTCAGAAGAAATAACCATCTTTTCATTAACCCAGTCCAAGGTGTAAATATTAGATTTACCTACCTGTAAAGGGTCGAGTGTAAAGAAATCGAGGGTCTCTGTATATTTTCCATCAGAAAGAGTAAAAGGCCCGCCACCCGCACTGAGGAACTGATTGTCCGCAACTCCCTTAGCACCGAAAGCAAAATAATTATCCTGATAAATTTTGATGTATTCCATGTCCTTCACTTCCTGCCCATTTTGATGTGTCAATTTCCAAGCTCCATCAAGACTTTGTGCATCCACCCAACTAAAGAGAAAAAATGCTGTAAAAAAAAGAATGATTGTTTTCATGGGTTTTGAGGAGTTTATTAAGCTATTAAAATCAACAAGATTCTCCAGAAATGCAACGGTTTCTTTATGTTGTGGTTTTATTGCCTGATGATTAGAGAAAAATCTTATGGGAACATTTACTTTGGGCAAATCTAGAGGGCAGGTTTTGGACATGATTCCTGAATGGACTATTAATAAAATTCACGTAGGAGAACAAGTCATTGCATTGGTGAGAATAGATGTAAACTTTCATGCTTTTCAGACTGAATGCCCTCATCGTGGAACTTCATTGATTCATGGGTCGCTTACCGATGACTGTGAAATTATTTGCCCCTTGCACTACTACAGATTCGACCTGAAGACAGTAGCAGGGAAAGTGGGCTCTTGCGGAGATTTGAAAATTTACGACACTGAACTCACAGACGAAGGTTTGAAAATTTTCATATTATCGGTTTAATATTCTTTCAACATGGGTCATGTTTTAGACTCAAAAATTGAACTTGCTTAATCTTAAATTCCCATCTTGAACTTATTGATACTAGGAGCTTTATCTATTCTAAAATTATTTCCCGATATTTTACTTTCCAATCTAGTTTCACCTATATCATGAAAGCTCTTTTCAATCTTACATTTGCCTCATTTTTATTTTTCTCTGCCTGCCAGAATAAAATCTCTGAAACAGATTATACAGATTGGTCACACTATGGTGGTCCAGAAGATGGTTCACGATATTCTTCTTTGGCGCAAATAACGAGAGAAAATGTAGCCCAACTCGAAGTGGCGTGGACATATAATACCGGTGATGCAACCGAGCGTAGCCAGATCCAGTGTCAGCCGATTGTAGTCAACGGCTTGCTTTACGGTTCTACACCTTCTTTGGATGTCTTTGCGATTAATGCAGCGACTGGTGACGAAGTTTGGAGATTTGATCCTTTTGAGGTTTTAGGTGGAGAGAATTCTTGGGCTGGGACAAACCGAGGGGTCAGCTATTGGGAGGATGGAGATGATAAGCGGATTCTTTTCGGGGCAGGAAATTGGTTGATGGCTGTAGACGCTGGGAACGGTGAGCCAATTTTGAGTTTTGGAGATCAGGGGAAGGTTGACTTGAGGAAAGAATTGGATAGCGATCGAGAAGATTTTTTGATTGTGGCAAATGCTCCTGGTGTGGTCTATGGCGATTTATTAATTATCGGGATGCGGCTTTCCGAAGGATTGGATGCTGCGCCGGGTCATATTAGGGCTTATAATATCCGAACTGGGAAGCGTGAGTGGATTTTCCATACCATTCCGCAGGAAGGCGAACTAGGCTATGACACGTGGAATCCGGCTACTATCAAGCAGATAGGCGGAGCAAATAACTGGGCTGGGATGACGGTCGATCAGAAGAGAGGAATTGTCTTTGTGCCCACAGGATCAGCAACATATGATTTTTGGGGCGGATATCGCAAAGGAGATAACTTGTATGCCAATTCTTTGATTGCACTAAATGCTCAGACAGGAAAGCGAATTTGGCACTTTCAGGGTGTACATCATGACATCTGGGATCGGGATTTTCCTGCTAATCCCAATTTAATCCGAATCCAAAAAGAGGGAAAGTGGATTGACGCTGTGGCTCAAATTTCTAAACAAGGATTGACCTATGTGTTTGATCGGGAAACTGGTGAGCCAGTCTGGCCAATTATAGAAACTGAGGTTACTCAATCCGTTATGCCTGGTGAACACAGCTCTCCAACCCAGCCAATTCCAACATTTCCGGAGCCGTTTATGAATATGGTTTTTGGAGAAAAAGACATATTGAACCTAAAACCAGAATGGGAAGCGGACATTAGAAGTCAACTCGAAGGAGCAATCTATGGAGATACTTGGGCACCGCCACATCCAGAAAAGTCGCTTGTGCTTTTCCCTGGAATGGATGGAGGTGGAGAATGGGGAGGAGCATCTTTTGATCCTACTACACAGACCTTATATGTGAATGCCAATCAAATTCCTTGGATAATTGGGATGAAACCAAATGCTGATTTTGAGAGTGTAGGGAAATCAGTTTATACAAATTTCTGTGGGAATTGTCATGGGTTAGCCCGTAAAGGAAATCCACCTGCTATTCCAAGTTTGCTAGGTCTCAAGGAGAGATATTCTTACGATTCTCTAGATCATTTGCTTCGTAAAGGAAGAGGTGCAATGCCTGCATTCGATCATATTTCTTCGGAAAACAGGAAAGTTTTATTAGAGTATTTACTAGATAAAGCTCCAAAAGGAGATGACAAACAAGAAATGGAAAGTGATTCATCTCAGCTATTCCCTCGATACTACATGGATGGGTACAAGAAGCTAGTGACTAAAGAAGGGCTTTATGGATCTAGTCCTCCTTGGGGATTGCTCACAGCTATCAATATGAATACAGGTAAGAAAAAATGGCAGGTGACGTTGGGTGAAATTGATTCGCTATCTGCTCAAGGTTTTGATCCAACAGGTACAGAAAACTACGGTGGGCCGGTCGTGACAGCAGGAGGAATTCTATTTATCGCTGCGACAAAGGACGAGAAAATTCGTGCCTTTGATAAGGATACGGGTGAGATTCTTTGGGAAGCCAAACTTCCCGCCTCTGGCCATGCGACCCCTGCAGTCTATGAGATGAATGGAAAGCAATATTTGGTTATCGCCTGTGGAGGAGGCAAAGGCACCAAAAGTGGCGATGCATATGTAGCATTTGCACTACCGGAGTAGATCCTAATTTATTTTTTGTAAAACATTGATTTGCGGTTGATAACTCCATCAATGGAAAATTGTCCAGCTCCAAATATCAACACACTCATGAAAATCAGGAAATAAAGAAGTGGTAATTCCTTTCTGACGAATGGATCGGCACCATGAGCTATGAATGCCGCTGTCAACATGGTAATCATTAGTGGAATTGCAGCAAGCCGAGTTTTGAAACCAATCATAATTAATATGGAGCATATAAATTCAGCAAAGACAGCTAAAGAAAGAGAAGCGACTGAACCTATTCCTAAAAAATCCATGAATTTGATGGGTTCGTCATTGAAGAATTTCATTAGCTTAGGATAGCCATGAGTTAACATCATGCTGCCAGCTCCGATTCTGACAATCAATAATGTAATATCTTCTACTACCGTTTTCTTCATCTTTCAAGACTTTTTGATTCTGTTAACGCGAAATAGGTATAAGATTTCTGAAAAATTAGAACATTTTACATGATCAGTAACATAGATACATGGCTATAAAAGCAAAAAAACGTCAGACAATTTGCCTGACGTTTCTAACTCTATGTTAGTTATATTTTTAAATAAGGTTACTTACCTTTTTTGTTAATCATAGTCATTATAGTGCCGCCGATAATCTTAAGATCTGTAAGTAAGTTAATCTGAGATAAATATTTAAGATCCAATAGTACTCGTTGACACATTTCCTCAACAGTCTCAGCGTATCCAAAATCTACTTGTCCTATGGATGTAATACCTGGACGAAGAGTTAATAACTGAGCATATTGAGGCTGTCTTGCTACAATCTGCTTGATAAAATGAGCACGCTCAGGTCTAGGACCTACTACTGACATATCACCTACAAGCACATTAAAGAACTGAGGAAGCTCATCCAAGTGAGTCTTTCTCATAAAATTACCCCATTTAGTGACTCTAGGGTCATTATCTGTAGTCAACTGAGGACCATTAACCTCTGAGTCTACAATCATGCTTCTATATTTAACGATGTAAAATGGCTCACCATTCCTACCGATTCTCTCTTGCTTATAGAATATAGGACCTTTAGAAGTAGCCTTAGTGATAAGCATAAGAGTAAGAAAAACTGGTAATCCAGTTAAAATAGCTATGGAAGAAAACAAGATATCAAAGGATCTCTTAACAAATCGAGTAGTGATCTCGATTCCTTCATTTACTGATTGAGAAACTGAGCTTCTGGAAATGTTAGTAAGGGCAAAAAGGTCGGGAACCACACGCCCCGACTGGTAGCCTTTAAATACAATTTCTTGCTGGTGTGATTGATTACGTATCATTGGTTTAGTGTTTAGTCAAGTACTGTAGTGCTAGATATTATCCAATAGGAATGCCAAGTAGGAATACCCCTATTTAAGCGCCTAGAGAGGTTTTATATGAAATTTTTATTAATTTTTATGTGGAACCAATCCACACTTTGAGAGAGAATTTACCTGAGTAGACGTTCAGAATCGGCTCCAATAAGCTTTCGTCATAGAAAATGACTTACGGAAAACGGCTGGAATTGATTGATAATGAAGTCCCATTTTGTAGCCCACCAATTTTGCAGCGGTAGCTATCAAACTTTTTGGAATCAAGAGAGGATTATTATTCAAGGTATAGTTGAGTTCTGATTTGAGATATTTGAAACCTTCGCTTTCTGCTCTACCGAATTTTTCGAAGATCCATTGATTATTCACATGAAATACGCCAATGTCGAAATACCTTTTGAATTCCTCAATGGCTGAATAATTATGTGAATGGTATATTTTAGATTGCGAAAGGTATGCCAGTTTCCATCCTTGAAGTAACATTTTTCCTGCAATCAGCACATCTTCACCCAAAATAGAACCTGTTGGGAAGCCGTTAACATCAAAAAATGCTGTTTTTCGATATGCTGCAAAGGAGTTGGAGCATGAAATTGTTCTAATTCCCAAGCGTGCTGCATCCTCCATACTCTTCACTTTGGATTCTGCTGGATAGTTGAAAATTCTTGCATGAGTTTCCAAAACCTTTGCGTTTTTGTGTGGAAGTTGGCGGCCATAAGCCATTCCAAGCTCAGGATTCTCTTTCAATGCTTGAACCATCTTTGCGATAGTATCAGGCTCCTCGAGGATAGCATCTTGAGTTAAAAATATAAATACATCAGCTTCTGAAAATTTCTCGGCAGCCATTTGTCTAGTTCCGCCGTGGTCAAAATCTTTTTTGTCAATTTGGATTAAATCGTATGAATACTCTTTAATTAAATCTAATGTGCCATCAGTGGAACCAGAGTCAATAATGACTACTCGTGATATTGGATAGCTTTGGACAGCAATGCCATCCAAAACTTCTTTCCAGATTTCGCCTGCATTCAGCGTTGGGATAAAAAGATTGACTTTCACCACCCCTGTATGCTTATCATTTTGCAGTTCATTCATCTACTTCTACCTCCCCATAATTAGCCGTTCCGGCCGTTAATTTCTCATTTCTCACACGTGCTTTTCCTTTGCCAACAAATAACACCGATGTAGAATTCTTAATTCCTACATGCTCATTTCCTTCCAGTGTGAGCTGGTCAGGGTAGTGACTTCGGAAAGTTTGATTTTCTTCGCCTCCTAGGATTGAAGTAAGTAAATTGTCTTTTACAAGTAAATTAGAAGAACTATCATCAAAGATAGCCGTGTTAAAAGAGGTGATTTGATTTCCGATGATTCTGACGTTTTTAGCAGATTTTCTAAGAACAATTGCAGACGAATGTTGGCTTAGTATCTCGTTATTTTCGATCAGTGCATCATCAGCTTTCACTATCAAGATCACAGGGTTTGAAGAGCTGTTCTTGATCTTATTTCCCGACAAATGCATATCTCCTTTCATATTGAAGTTGAAAGCCACATTTGAAAAACTGTTGTCTTCAATCTGGAATTTATCTACCTGAATCCCATTCGGTAAAGAAAGAGACCCTAATTCATTAGCTCGCAGATGAATTTTCTTTGCTTTTGTATTTGCAATGAGATTAATGCTGCTGAATCTATTTTTCTCTAAAAGCAATTCCTCTAGACCAAGCGTGATTTCCACCTGATTATCTGCCCAATTTCCTTTTGCCAAGATCAGCCCACAACTTTCCATATAGATTGCAGGTCTGTTATTTCTATAGGCTTCATTATTAAAAAGGAGCACATTGGAAATATTGATCAAAGTCCCTATACCAGAGCCGTCTGGAGTTGATAACCCATTTACAAAGCCATTGTCGCAGGTTATATTATTGGCAATGACGCATTCTATATCCATTGCTGATTGGGGAGATCGATTGTTGATGTCGATAGCATCAGCGGCATTGGAATCGAGGATATTGGATAAAAAATTATAATCTCTTTCTTTTCCCTTATCACCAAAAGCAACCTGAATCCCTGACATGCCATTGTGGTGGATCACATTATTGAGGACTTCTACTTTTCGGCTACCGTAAATGAAAATACCGTTTTCTCCATTATTGTAGATTTCCGAATTATGTATTGAAATTGTATTACTAGAAAGGATTCGAATCCCAGTCCCAGGTTGGTAGCTATGAGTTTCTGATCTTGGCTTACCAAAGTGGTGGATTTTAGAATTCACTATTTCAATTTCACTAGACTCAAAAGTTACGATTCCTGGATAAGCCCGGAACTTCGTGGAATCGCCAATTAACTCGGTATTATAAATTCTAATTTGATGGCTTTTCAAAAGATAAATACCATCGTTCTTTGACTCTCCTTTCAGTGAAATACTTACGTTTTTTACCTGCTGTCCTAAAATCAACGGGTTTGGAGAATTCTGTTTTTCTATAGAGTATTCTCCAATTTTGGCATCCTCATGGTGCTTGATAAGGCCTTCGGAAAGAATATTTACGCCAGATCTAAGTTGAATAGTGCGAACAAGATATTTTCCCTCAGGAAAAAATACAGTATCACCTTCAGTAGCTTGATCGATCACTTGTTGAATTGCTACTGTCTGGTCACTCTTAGATTCAACAGCAACACCGTATTCAGTGATATTCAGTAATCTTCCTCCATTCGATGAATCGGATTGACCTACACCAGCTAGAGGCAATGCAAAAAGTAAAAAAAGAAATAAGTTATTATGATATCTCATGGTTGTTCTTTAGCTAAGAATGGTTTCCCAGGTTTCTTCCGCCGTCTTTTTCCAACTAAATTCCTGAGCTCTGTCCAGTCCTTTTACGATACATTCTACGTAGAAATTCTCATCACTTACAAGTTTTTCTATGCCAGATTGGATAGCGGAAATATTCGTTGGATCCACACAAAGTGCGGCACCGCCAGCAATTTCGGGAAGGGAAGTGGTATTTGATGTTAAAACTGGAGTGCCCGAAGCCATGGATTCTATGATTGGCAAGCCGAACCCTTCCATGAGCGAAGCAAAGAGCGTAGCGTGAGCGCCTTTATATAGTTTGGGTAAATCATCTTCTTCAATGAAGCCCAAATACCGAACCCTTTTCTGAATGCCAAGACTATCAATAAGCGCTTCTAATTCTGCATCAGCATCACCAGAGAGATAGAACATGAAATCATGTGGGATCCTAGCTTGTGCAAAAGCAGTAAGCATAGCCGGCAAATTCTTGTTTTTCCTTCTATTTCCTACATACAAAAAGTATGGCCGGACACTAACATATTCCTCCTCATTTTCTAAGAAATGACTGTCCACCCCATTATAAATCACCTTAATAAGTTCTTTGGGTAATCCCAAAATGTCCACTAGTTGGCTTTTGCTAAAATGGGATACTGTGATGATTTTCTTTGCTTTTAACGCTAGCCGAGCTATCACCTGCTCATAATAAATCTTATGCAATTTTGAATAATAAAATAAGTGCATCAAATCATGAACAGTGAATATGAATGGGACCTTCGAGAAGGCAGGAGGCATAAAGGACGGACTGTAGAAAACATCCGCATTTGACTTTTTAATTTCCTCACCAAGCATTAATGGAGACAATAAATTGCCAAGACCCATTTTGCTTTCGACATAGGTACATGAAACTTCTGAAGGAGCATATTTCATCACTTCTTGATACAATCTACCTATCCCTGTATTTCCCTCCCAGCGACTATCGATCAATATGTTATTTTTGATTTTCATGCAGAGATTTTTACGCTTTTTAACTTAGTGTCGTGCAGCGATCCGATAAGAAAAATCAGACACAAATACATTACAATATCATTGTCATAACCAGAATAAAGGATCATCATGATAGAAATGATGGGTAGGAATAATGCAGTCCAAAGTTTCACGTTGGATGTTCTGCGCCAGCATTCTTTGATAAACAAAACTAAAAATGCCAGAAATGAAAAGAATCCCACCACACCCATTTCTAAGTAGGTGGATAGAAAGGTATTATGTATATGAGGTTCTCCTCTATAGAACTCAGCATAATTTGCCAGGAATTCATGGGTACTCAGGAAGCCATTGCCGAGGGGGGAAATAGTCCCAAAATGCTGGAAGAATGCTGTCCAATACACTAATCGAATTCCCATACCGTCATTTGAAGAAGTTAGGGAATCCACGCGTATCACTTTTTGGAGTATAAATGGTAATGCAACAGCAATCAAAACTAGCATCGTGATCTTCCACTTTTTTTCTAATGAAAACCACAGTAGCACAAAGATCCCTAGGAGTAATGCGACGATAGGCGTTCGGGAAAGACTCAGAAATGCTATCAAAAACACAAAGACAATTCTTCCTATTGACAACCTACTTTTCAATACTACGGGTATGCAAATAAATGAAAAGCCGATTAGAGCGATCCTAGCGCCAAACATGTTCTTGTCATCTAATCCCCAGTAATAAAGGGTGTCACGGTAAAGTGAACTTGCTCGACCGGAGGAATCGCTTCCCATAATCAGTTTGAAGTCGTAGGCTTGATGATAGATTAGCAATTGGATGAGCGATAATACAAGAACAATGAACAACAGGGCATCTAGCTTGGAGATCAGCGCTTCGTTATTCCGTGAGCCGAGCCAATTCACAGCAAAAAACAGAAAACTGAAATTGATCATAAGCTTGACGATATTCGTCAAAGCAGAGGGTTCTCCAGGGTAATTGAATAAATAACTGAGGACCGTATAGGTACTAAAAATAGCTAGTGCTATTGACCATTTTGGGAAAGTAAGGCGAGGTGTATCTCTATAGAAAAAGAATGAAGCGACAATGAAAATCACTGGATAAACCTTCACTGGGAGAAACATAGAAATCAACGAAATCAGGAACAGTGATTCTGTTAATGAAATGGTTTTCCATTTTATTCCTCCAAGTATTGAAGCTTGGTTGGTATGTACGAATTCAGGCTGACTCATGATGAAACCTTAATACTGGGCTTATTTAGAGCCTGTTTCAAAACTGCTTCATATTCTCCCAACATCCGATCAGCATCCAAAATCGAAGCCACGGACTCTCGTGCATCTTGGCTGAATTGGTTATAAAGCTCAGCATTTTTATACAGTTGCTGCATGGCTAAACTCAATGAATCTGGCTCAGCGTCGTAACAGTATAAACCATTGATTCCGTCTTGAACAGTTTCTTGTAATCCGCCTCTTTTATTGGCTATCACCGGGACATGATTAGCCAAAGCTTCGATAGCCACCATTCCCAGAGGTTCTTCCCATAGAGAAGGGACGATTAGTACATCGATATCTGCAAGAAATTCAGTAGAATTCACATAACCCACAAAATCAATAGTAGAGCTTTTGGCCAGTTCTTTCAACTTGTCTTCGTACATCTTTTCCCCCTTTCCGGCGATGCTGAGACTTGCATCGAAATCCAGTTTTAGAAACTCTTCAATCAGCCACTCTAACCCTTTCACACTCGATAGTGTGCCTAGATAGCCAAATCGAATAGGTTGATTATTTTTTCTGGTAGGCTTAGGTGGAGGATTTGAAATCGATCGCGTATTGTAAATAATGTTTTTGGAAGCATTTTCAAAGTAGCCAAAAGAGGTAAACCGTTCCAGAATACTGTTACTGATTCCAACCACTGCAGTTACTAGTTTGGACTTATCTGGATGGTTGCTTCGCAAAAGTTTACAACTGAAACATTGCCTTTCGCAGGTTTGCTCATTTTTAAACATGTTGCTGTTTGGGCAGAGCAAATAGAGATCATGCAAAACCTGCACAATAGGTATTCCAGCTTGATGAATTGGTTTCCATACAGATGCTGACCAGCCTGCAAGATTGTGGCAGGAAACTACATCGGGTTTTTCTTTGGCTAAAATTTGTTTAACTACCTCAGCCATTTGTTCATTTGATTGATCTTGATAATGCCATGAAAGTCGTGAGAGCTTATTTTTCTTGGCTTTAGAATACGGCCAATAAGAATTTCGCAATCCCGCGCGGTAAACTTTCACGCCATCTACATATTCATTTTTCAACCCATCCTCGGACATCAAACTCAGGACCACGACCTCATGACCCAGAGATTTCATTCCTTCCACGATCAGCTTTAGGGAAATCTCCGCACCACCTTCGATCAAGGGGCTGTAGAGAGAATTGATGTATAGAATTTTCATGTTTCAGATTTAGTTTAAAAAAGATGATTTACTAAAGAATACCTTGATATAATTCGATCAGTTTGTTGATCACGAGTTCTTTGTTATTTTTCCTTAGTACCAAATCCCTCATATTATGACCGCTTTCGATTAATGCATTTGGGTCTTTTTGATAAATTGAAATGGCTTTTGTAATCTGCTTTTCCAGTGCATCCATATGCTCCGCCTCAGTTACATAAGTATAGTCGAATACGTCTTCGCCGCCATCTAAATCATCAATAGTGCCAATTCTTGGGCAAATAACTGTTCTGCCGTAGGAGAACCCCAAAATGACAGTTCCTGAATTAAGGCTGCTTTCAAGAGAATAGGGTAGAATGAGCAGGTCTGATTGATGAATATAGTTTGGCAATTCCTCGTCTGGGATAAACTTCAGTTCCAAGGCTATGTTGCTCATTCCTTCTGCCTGCTTTACTAGCTCGTTCCGGTATGTTTCAGAAGTTGGATTACCAGCAATGGTTAAGTGAATCGCGTTAGGAAATCGGCTGGCAAGTTGAATCAGCAGTTCAATATTCTTATAAGGCTTTATCGCTCCAATGAATAAAAGCTTCAATTTGGAAGAGCGTTTCTCCGAATTTTCGGCAATCATTGGCCCATATACATCGACAAAGTCAGGGTGAGGAATGTGGACAACTTTAGCTTTAAGATTTGGGTATTGACTGTGCAAAATTTCTTTGGAAACAGCTGAATGAATTACAATTGCATCTGATGCAGATACAAGTTTTTTAGTAAGCGCTCTACTCAATTTTCCAGATTTCTTCTCATGAGATAGTCTATTGTGCATTGTCCAGACCAATTTCTTCTTTCCAAATTTCACAGCTATCAATACTACCAATTTCCTTAAATAACTAATCCACATGCTTTTAGAGCTGCTATCATCCAGATTTTCAAACCAATTCAAATGAACCAGTCGGATTGATTGAAAATGAGTTTTTGATGATAGGAAATCATCTAACCTGTTGACATCATAGCCATGCTCTTCTAGTCCGTCTACCAGAATTGCGATATACTTGTTTTCCTTGTTTTCAGGGGGATTAAAGATGATTTTATTGGTTGAACTCATCTTCATTTCGAAAGGTTTGAATTCAGGCTCTTAGCCAGCGCCACTCCGATATCTTTGATTGATAGGCCAAATTTCGCTCGAGTTTTCATCCAGTTTTTGGCTTTTTGAAGTGGATTACTTCGCAAGGAAAGCATCATAGTATACAGCTTCTTCTCATGCATGTATTTATCTTTTTCATTAAGTAAATGCTGATAAATCACTTTTTCTGAAGAATGAGGCGGATTATTTCTCATGAAATCTCCTAGCCACTCCGAATAACTTATGTCAGCCATCATTTTGTGGAGATCGTTTCCTGTGGAGGTGATTGAAAGTCGATTACTGCGGTATTCAAAAACGGGTTTGTTGGAATGTGCAATTCCAAACTTAGCCGACGCGATAAAAGCTGTGATATCATCAGATCCCCAAGCAAGTGGAAGTTTATAGAAACCACCTTGGGCTTTTAGCGCTGAAGTCTTATAGACATAGTCGGAAATATAATTTGAACGTAACTGACGTAGGCGATGCCATATAGAATCGTACACATGCTCGAAAGCCGGAAGCGCAGGAGTTAACATCACATCCTTGCCATCGTCATCGATAATTTTACTTCGGCAATGATACACATGCAGGGATGGATAGTTATCGATCAATCGACCGAACTCTGTCAAATAATCTGGTGCTAATCGGTCATCATCACCCATTATGACGATATATTCCCCAGCTGATAATTCCAGGCATTTATTCCAGTTATCCACTAAATCGTAAGCGCCGACATTTTTTTCATTTTTAAAATATCGAATTCGAGGGTCCTGATTTTTCAGCACAATTTCTTCAATTGGTTCTGGTGAGCAGTCATTCAGGATGAGCAGCTCAAAGTCAGGATTGGTCTGCGCCAAGATGCTATCAATGCATTCTTGAAGGTATTTGCTTTTGTAGGCAGGAATACAAATAGAAAATTTATTCTTGCTCATTGGATGGTTTTCTTTTCAAAAGTTTAGTTCGGAGAAATTCAATATCCGCCGATTTGATAATAAATAGAAAGTGGAAGGTGGCAAAAACCGTAGTGAATATCATCGAACTCACAATCATTTTCCACAAGCCCATAGGCATGTCAAGCCATTTACCTACTCCATATGCGATTGCAAAAGCTATTATTGAAGCCAATACTGATGGAGCAAATGCGCCAAAGAAAATCTTCTTACTATCAAGGTTGAGTACTTTTGGAATATAGTAAACATAGAAGAAGCCGATCTGAATCAACATGTAAGCGAGATAACCAATTACAGCAGCACCGACATTCATAGTAGGCGCAAGAATTATTGTGATAGGAATTGACAAAATGCATGCTGTGGCCGATGAGTATATCAAGAACCTTGTTTTGCCAGAAGAAAGCACCAAGCTGGCGACGGGAGTATTGTGCATATTAAGCAAAACAGTAATTAGCCATATGTTAAGCCAGATGGCCAAGTGGAGGTAATCTTTTCCCATATAGAGCAGGAGAATTGATTCCGAATTCAGCACCAATAGAAAAACAATAAAACTTAAAAAGATTGATATGAATCGAGTGGCAATGAAAACCATCTTTTCCATTTTAGAATGATTTCCTTCTTGGTAAACCTTGGATGCGGAAGGCAAAAGCACTTGCAGAAAAATTGTTCCAAATGAAATAATCAGCATCGCAATTGTCTGGATCACACGGTAATCCGTCAGTACATCTATTCCTGAAGCGAACTTCGCTAGCAAAATTGGACGTAGCTCATTTGCCGTGAGCTGGAAAAGACCCATAAGGAAGATTGCCGAACTATAGCCGATTATCTCTTTAAATATTTTTCCATCCCATTTTGGAGTAAGTAATTCTCCTAAAGGAACCGGGAACACACGTAGGCGTAAAATATTTAGCGGAATCGGAACGAGTGTTGAGATCGTGTAGAAAAGGAAGTATTGAGGCAAAGACCACTTAAAGTGAATTGCAGCAATTGCCACAACGAAATTCAACACACTGCTCACCACAGTTACTCTATTGACGTAGCCAAGTTCATCTTTGGCGCTGAGCAATTGTATGATGACGTTCGACAGCCAGTTGAGAACTGTACTTGCCGAGAGGATGTACATCATGATCTTATATGTGGGGATCTGATTTTGGTTGAGATTGAAGAAAAAATGGCCGTAGTTGGCCATAAACATGAAGATCAGCGCATTGATAACGCCGATCGTGCCATAGAAAATTATGCTGGATCGAGATGCTTTTCCAATATTCTGCCAGTCAGATTTTGCTTCCCACATAGAGAAAAAACGAACAGAGCCCACGTTCATTCCAAGGTCCATTAATCTCAAGTAAGCATTGAGGGAAAATGCCAACGCGATCAATCCATAGTCAGCTTTTCCATAATAACCCACCAAAAGTGGGATGGTCACAAACTTTGCGGCAGCATCAAGGATTTTGGCTAAAATCCCCCATACTGAACCTGAAAAAATACGATGAACGGCTACTGGTTTTGTACTCAAAATAGTCTTTGGATGATTTTGTACTCAATTTACATCCTACTTGACAAAAATAGTTCCTGAGCTTAATTTACATCAATTAAAAATCAAGTATCTTTTTTGCATAGATCATCCTATGGCAACTTCTTCGGTATTAAATCTACCTCATTAAAGAATTTGCTGAAGGTATTGGCCTATTGGTTACAAATGAATTGTTATTGGGTTGATTTTGATTAACCTTTATTATACTAGTTAAACACATGACAAAAGTCTTAATTATAGGTGCCTTTGACCGATATAACTACGGGGATTTACTTTTTCCACTAGTAATAGAAAGGCAGCTAAGCACCTATGGAGAGAATTTTCATTTTGAGTATTTTGGTCTTATTGAGAGTGATCTCTCAAGTGTAGGAGGTTTGCCTACAAAAGGTTTGAAGAAGTTTTATAAAGCCTGCAGTGATCCATCAGACCCTGTAAACGTGATTATAGCAGGAGGGGAAGCCTTGGGCGTGACCTGGAATTCGCTTTATGCAGCATTGAATCCTCTATTTCAGCGAATCAATAAAAGACATGTTAAGGTAAATAAGGTGTTGAATCTGAACGCTTGGACGAAGAAAATTTTGAAGGGAAAAACGACCTTACCTTTTGTGTTTGATAAAAGTGATTTTGCTGGAGTGCAATCTGTGACATTAAATTCCCTAGGTGGCTCTGGACTTGGAGAAGCTATTTTTGAAAAGTATGACTTTCTAAAAGAGAAGCTTCAGAATGCAGATTATTTTGCCGTTCGAGATCAGTTGACTGTGGATAACTTATTAGAAAATGGAGTAAAGGCTGATCTCTTTCCTGATTCTGCTATTTTGATGTCCGAGTTTTATCCTATGGATTTTCTCCGAGCGAGAGTTACTAAAGAAGTAGCTGGCTATGTCGATGAGAATGCAGGGAAATACGTTTTTGCGCAAATAAACAAGAAAACTACTCGTGGTCATGAGCAAGTCATTGCCCGTGGATTGGACGAGATTTACCTCAAAGAAAAGATAGATATTTGCCTTTGTCCAATAGGGAAAGCATTGGATCATGATGATCATGAGGCTCTGCAGGAGCTAGGGCATTTGATGTCGAGCCCACACACCTATTTCGATGCGGACAATATCTGGGATATCATGTATTTACTTGCAAACGCAAAATGCTATGTGGGAACTAGTCTGCATGGAGCTATCACTGCAATGAGTTTTGCTGTGCCGCATGTAGGGCTTAAAGTGGAAAAACTTGGAGCTTATTTAGCAACATGGGGAGTTAAGGAGAATCAACACTCTGTGGAGTTTTCGGAACTTTATGAACATTACAAGATAGCGGTCTCAATTACTAAAATGGAATATGAAGCTTCGAGAGATCGTCAGCTAGTAGAGATTAAAAAGGGTTTTGGGAAAATGATGCAGGTACTAAAAGCGAAATGAGTAGTTCGATGTTGTCCTGCTTTTGGAGAAGCAAATTAACCTCGAACTAAAAATATTTCGTGATTTTTGTGATTTAGCCAATTTAGGTTTCCATCTGCTTTTACCATCACATATCCAGAATCTACTTTTAAGGTTGTCACTTCATAGAATTTCGAAGGTTTGATTGGCTTTGATTTATTGAATTTTCAAGAAAAAACTGCCAGCCTGTCACCCTGCCTGCCGATATTTTCAATAGCTTTTTGGCTTTTAAGAGTTTTGGTTTTAACTATTCCAACATATTGTAGAAAACTGCAAAATATACCCTTTCGGTACGAAGGTTGTTTTAAAGTATACAAGGTTAACTTGTTTAACCTTGTATTTATCAAGTAATAATAATTTTAAAACAGTCATTCAATCCTGATTTGTTTCCGCTTCTAAGTGTTCAAAAGGAACAATTGTAAGTGGAAAAAATCAAATAATTATAATAAAAATTAAAATGTCTAAGCAAAGAATTCTCATCAAATATGGCGGGAATGCGATGACAAATCTCCAGTTGCAGCATGAAATTGCTGCACAGATTTTTAAACTTCAGGAAGCGGGATTTGAAGTCATCATGGTTCACGGCGGTGGGCCTTTTATTAATAAAGCATTAGAAAAAGCAGCCATCAAATCACAGTTCGTAGATGGCCTAAGGGTGACGGAAGCTAAGGCTTTCTCAGAAATACAAAAAGCCCTTATAGGTGAGGTCAATGCAGATCTTATTTCCACGCTCAATCAAAACAAAATAAAAGCCATCGGTCTTTCTGGTAAGGATGCAGGTATGGTACACGCTAAAAAATATCAGCACAAATCTGCTGGTGGTGACATGGTGGATTTAGGATTGGTGGGCGAGATTATTCATATTGACGATACACTGATTAATTTACTTTGCGAGGCGGGATATGTGCCTGTAGTGGCTTGCATAGCTGATGGATTCGATGGGATTTCATACAATATCAATGCGGATACTTTTGCAGGAAAACTTGCAGCGGCTGTAAATGCAGACCAACTTATTGTATTGACTGATGTGGATGGCCTTTTTCTAAACTATCCAGATCCCTCATCGATCATTCGAGAACTGAATGAGGTCGCTGTAATGGCACACATGGGAACGACAATACAAGGCGGAATGATCCCAAAAATTCAATCCTGCATGTTAGCTTTAAATGAAGGAGTGAACAAAGCAATTATTTTAAATGGTACCAAGCCAGAGCAAATTGCCAAGTATGTACTTGACAATGAAAAAATTGGCACTACACTAACACTATAGAAGAATATGACAAATCAAGATTTATATACCAAAGACAAGGAGAATTATCTACCCACCTTCAACCGCTTTCCTATTGCCTTTATCAAAGGAAAAGGAAGTAGACTTTGGGATGCAGATGGCAAGGAATACATAGATTTATTGGCTGGAATAGCTGTGAACAACGTGGGGCATTGCCATCCGAAAGTTGTCAAAGCAATTCAGGAGCAGGCAGCTCAATTGATGCAGATTTCTAACTTTTTCGTAAGTCCACAACAAGTTGCTCTTAGTGAACTGCTGGTAAAAATCTCTGGCTTAAGTCGAGTTTTTCTAACAAATAGCGGCTCTGAATCCGTTGAGACAGCGATCAAAATAGCCAGAAGATATGGCCATAAGAACGGTACAGGTGGAAAAGTCATTTCAATGCACAATTCTTTTCATGGTAGAACATTAGCTACTATCGCTGCAGGTCAAGAGAAATATCAAAAAGGATTTGAGCCTATTCCAGCTGGATTTGACCAAGTTCCTTTTAATGATCTTGCTGCCGTGGAAGCAGCGATTGATAGTAACACAGCAGCTATAATGCTGGAGCCGATTCAGGGTGAAGGAGGAGTTGTTCCTGCAGAAAATAATTATCTGGAAGGCCTGAGAAAGCTTTGCGATGAGAAAGGTGTATTGTTAATTTTTGACGAGATCCAATGTGGAATAGGCCGAACTGGAAAGTGGTTTGCAAAAGACCATTATGGGGTACAGCCTGATATTATGATTTTAGCTAAAGGCCTAGGTGGTGGGGCCCCAATTGGTGCTGTACTTTGTAATGAGAAAGTAGCAAGTGCCATTGAATTTGGTGATCATGGTACAACTTTCGGAGGAAATCCATTGGCTGCTGCAGCAGCACTAGCGACTATTGATGTGATCAATGAAGAGCAACTTTGCGCACGAGTGACAGAAACTAGTGAATGGCTGAAAGGTAAATTTGATGAGTTGATAGCAAAACACGATGAGCTGGAGTCAGTTCGAGGATTAGGGTTGATGCTGGGTGTCAAGATGAAGTCGGAGGCTAAACCTTTCGTAGTGCGTTTGCTTAAAGAAGGAATCGTGGCAAATGCTACTGCAGTAAATATATTGAGATTAGTCCCTGCCTTAAATATTAGTAGGGAGGAGCTAACCATTTTCTTGGAAAAACTAGACGAGATCTTATCAGAAACCACAGTAACTGTCTAATATGATTGATCAAAAATTGAAAGTAGCCATTGTTGGTGCATCTGGATTTACCGGGTCTGAGCTGGCGAGATTGCTTCTAAATCATTCAGGAGTTTCTATAGAAATGATCACTTCGGAATCACATATAGGGAAGCCTTTTTCGGACTTGCATCCTCAGTTTTTTACCAGATTGGACATTCCTTTAGTTAGTGCTGAAGAGGTGAGCAAACAAAAGTTGGATGTTATTTTCTTGGCTTTGCCACATGGAGTATCCATGGATTTTGTGGCCAAATGGAAAGACTCTGGAGCTAAAATCGTTGACCTATCTGGAGATTTTAGACTTTCTACTAAGGAAGTGTATGAAGAATGGTACAACAAGAAACACAGCTATCCACAAGGATTTGATACAGCTGTGTATGGATTGCCAGAGCTTTTTGCAGAGAAGATAAAGGGAGCGAACCTAGTTGCTAACCCTGGCTGTTTCCCTACCGCTTCTATTTTGAGCATGGCTCCGCTTTTTGCGAAGCAGTTGGTAGAAGATAAATCATTGATCATCGATGCCAAATCTGGTCTAACTGGCGCAGGGATTAAAGCAAGTGCGACTACTCATTTTTCTAATGTAAATGAGAACTTCAAAGCTTATGGAATCGCTGGGCACAGACACACTATAGAGATAGAAGAGCAGTTAGGGGCTTTGTCAGGAAATCAGTCAACAGTCCAATTTACACCTCATTTGCTTCCAGTGGATAGAGGTATTTTAGTGACAGCTTACGCCAAAGTAACAGGTGAAATGAGTCAGGAGAAATTGACTGAAATGTATCGGGACTATTATCAAGACAAGCCTTTCGTCAGATTGAGGAATGAAGCTCCAGGTATCAAAGATGTCCGTGGAAGTCATTTCTGTGATGTGTATCCAGTTTGGGATGCGAGGACAGAGCGCGTGATTGTGATCTCAGTTATTGATAACTTGCTAAAGGGCGCAGCTAGTCAGGCGGTTCACAATATGAATTTAATGTTTGGTTTGTCAGAAGCCGAAGGGCTGAACCAAGTGCCATTAAAACCTTAAAGAGACGGGTGACCGAAGTAGCTTAAATCCTATAGTTGGACTGATTCTATGATTAGTTAGTTTACTGACAAAAAAGAGGGTTTATATAATCTTAATTTAGAAAAGATGATTAAAAATATCACAAACGTACGGGGCATTAAATGCTGGGGTGCGCATACTGGAGTAAAATCCATGAAAAGGGATTTGGCAATAATCTATTCTGAAGTTCCGGCTGCAGCTGCAGGCACGTTGACCCAAAATAAAGTGCGTGCTGAGCCTATCAAAATTACAGAGAGAAACCTTGCGAATAATAAGGCACAAGTAATTATCTGCAATGCGGGAAATGCCAATGCATGTACTGGCGATCAAGGAAGAGAAGGTGCCGAAGCGATGGTTCGGGCCACCGCAGAGGCTTTGGGAATTTCTGAAGATGACGTGATCGTGGCATCTACTGGTATTATTGGTGTAGAATTTCCTACCGAAGATGTAGTAGAAGGTCTAAAAGTTAATATTCCAAAACTGAGCGGAGAGTTAAAAGCCGGATCATTTGTGGCGAATGCAATTTTAACTACTGATACTTTTGCGAAGGAAGGATTTATAGATTTTGAGTATGACGGAGTAATGATCAATATGGGTGGCGTAGCCAAAGGATCCGGGATGATTCACCCTAACATGGCTACAATGCTGGCTTTTGTTGTGACTGATTTCCATATAGATGAGAAACTACTCCAAGAGGCGGTGAGTTACTGCGTGGATCGATCATTCAATATGATCACAGTGGATGGAGATACGTCCACAAATGACATGGTAGCTGTGTTAGCTAACGGTTTGGCCGGGAATAGAAAAGTGACCAGTAAAGAAGATCCAGGGTACACAGTCTTTCAGGAGAAACTGCTAGAAATGCTCACTCACTTGGCCAAGTTAATCGTTTCTGATGGAGAAGGAGCTTCCAAGTTCATAGAGTATAAAGTGACCAAAGCAAGGACTGAAGCCATTGCAAGGTCGCTGATTCGGGCGATATCGGATTCAACTTTAGTGAAGACAGCCATGTTTGGCCGTGATCCCAACTGGGGAAGAATTATAGCTGCTGCGGGTAATGCTGGTGTTGCTTTTAATTATAAAAAAGTAAACCTTTTTATCGGTGATCAGAATCATTTAGTACAGGTTTTGGATAAAGGGAATCCTGCACAATTTGAAAAGTCGTATATGAAAAAACTACTTCGAGAATCTCATATTCGCGTTCATATGGAATTGAATACTGGAGATGAAGAAGGTATTGGTTGGGGATCTGATTTGACCACTGATTACGTGATGTTCAATTCGGTTTATACGACCTAATCGATCGATTTTATAGCTAGTTATGAGAAATCCTGCTTCTTCAGAGACAGGATTTTTTTCTTTTCTAATCTATCTTTACAAAAAACTCTTCCAGATCCACTTCAAATCCAGCTATACATTCAGATTTGACAATATCACCATGGGTAAAAAGTCGCGATGGTACGTATTTCCCTTCAGTAAGTGTGTAAATAAGTAATGTCTCCTGGTCTGGCTGAATTACTCAGTATTCCTTGACTCCTGACTCCTCATAAACTTCGTACTTGTTCCGTAATTCTTTCCTATTATTTCCCAGAGAAAGTACTTCCACGATTAAATCAGGAGCACCGACACATCCTGCATCATCCAATTTGGATCGGTCGCAAACGACACAGATATCTGGCTGAACGACCGTAAATATATCTTCATTCTTTTTGGATTTGACTGGAAGTCTAACGTCAAAAGGAGCGATAAAGACATCGCACGTTTTCTTATCAAGAAACTGTAATAGCTCTGATCCTAATCGCAACACGATTTTCTGATGCTTCATTCTAGGCGCTGCAGCAGCAGAACGAAACACTTTTCCCTTGATCAGTTCGACCATTTCATCGATCTCCCAAGTCAAGTAGTCCGCATAAGAATATACTCCATATTCTGTAAACGGCTCTTGTACAAGGTCTTTATCCTCAGATTCCATATAGGCAATTTAATAAAATGGTGGGGAATTATCCTTAACAGAGAAAAGCCCTTCGAAATCAAAAAAAAGATCTCAAAAGTCATTATCAATTTGAATACCTATCCACTTCAAAACCTTTCAACTCAAGGGTAGTGTCTCTCTGCTGATGTAGTTCACTTATAATTTTGCCAGAAGCGGGAGCCAGACTGATTCCCATCATGGAATGTCCAGAGTTGACCAATAGGTTGGAATAGCCTGGAGCGAACCCTATATAAGGAAGTCCGTCTGGCGAGCAAGGTCTTAAGCCTTTCCAGATTTTATTTTCTTCAGGGAACTTCGCTTCGAATTCTGGGTAGTATCGATTGATGGATTCGAAAATACCTTTCACGCGGTTAAGGTTTACTTTCTGATTGGTACCAGCGATTTCCATGGTTCCACCAAAGCGAATTTGATTACCATAAGGGCTGACAGCCACTTTCGATTCCGTAAGAATCGAGGATTGCATAATTTCAGGTTTGTTTTCCTGAAGGAAAGAATATCCTTTTCCTCCCATCATAGGAAGACTAAAACCTAATAAACCCGCTAACTCACCAGACCAAGAACCTCCAGCTAGAATCACTTTTTCTGCATCTATTTTTCCTTTGTCCGTGATGACAGCTTTTACTGTATTTCCACTTTTTTCAAAGCCGGTTACTTTGGTGTTTGCAAGAAATTTTACGCCTCTATCCTGTAAATAGCTTTTCAGAAATTCGTATAGTTTACCAGGGTCCAAATGTGCATCGCCTGGAAAATGAACAGCTCCACGAGCTTTCACTTCTAAGTTTGGTTCAAAAGTTCTGATGTCTTCAGGGGTCAGAATATCAGCCTGCAAACTATTGGCATTCGCAAGTTTGGCGTATTCGATTTCCTCTTTTTCTACTGCCGCGGTTTGGTAGATCATCATTAATCCTTTCTCCTGAAGTGCAATCTTAGAGTCAGGGTGAACATCGTGAAATTCCTGATAAAGTGCCTTGCTAAGCAAACTCAGGTTTTTCAAAATTGGAACACTGCGCTGCACGTGAGCTGGATTGGAGGCTCTATAAAACTGATAGCACCATTTCAAAAGTTTGGCGTCCAGTCGTGGATGAATGTAAAATGGGCTTTTGGAAGAAAACATCCATGATATCCCCTTGCTGATCATTCCTGGAGCGGCCAAGGGAATAATATGACTTGGCACTATCATGCCAGCATTGCCTGTGGAGCAATTCGTTTGCATGTCGCCTTGATCGATTACCTGAACTTCAATACCTTCCTTTTGAAGAAAATACGCGGTAAACAGGCCAATTATTCCGCCGCCGATGATGAGGGTTGGTTTCATGAAATAAGTATCAAGTAGTTAGTATCAAGTCCTAATACATTAAGGTGCCGCGGGTTTTGATACTTATGTCTTGTGTCTAATAACTATTATATTACTTGGAATCCATGCACATACGGGTCGTCATCATCTAGGATGATTGTGTTATATCCGTACACTTTTGCCCAACCTTCAATGCTTGGGATGATTGCTGGTTTGCCGGCTATTTCAGTTTCTTCTTCGATTCTTCCGATGAATTTTGACCCAATAAAGCTTTCATGAATGAAGTCTTCATCCGGTTTCAATAGTCCTTTTGCGTACCACTGAGCTAGTCGAGCAGAAGTCCCTGTCCCACATGGTGAGCGGTCAATTGCTTTATCACCATAGAATACTGCATTTCTTGCCGTGCTGGTTGGGTCTAGAGTTCTGCCTGTCCAGAGTACATGAGAAAGTCCTCTGATAGCTGGTTGCTCTGGATGAACAAACTCGTATTTTTCATTCATTTTTTTGCGAAGGGAGCGTGCCATTGAAATCAATTGTTCGGCTTTAAAATGCTCAATTCCTGGGAAATTTTCCTGAGGATCTATGATGCAATAGAAATTGCCTCCATAGGAAACATCTACCGTCAATTTGCCGAGTTCATCAGATTCTATCTCCAAGCCTTCTGCTGCAAGAAAACTTTTTACATTCGTCAGTTTGACAGATTTGACCTTTTTGCCTTCTTGTATGTATTCTACTAGAACCAATCCCGCCGGAGTTTCTAGTCTTAGCTTTCCGGGGGTTTTAGGATGGATTAATCCTTCCTCAATTGCAATCGTGACTGTTCCAATCGTTCCATGGCCACACATTGGAAGACATCCGCTAGTCTCTATGAAGAGTACGGCTACGTCATTTTCGGGATTGTGAGGGGGAAAGAGCATAGATCCAGACATCATGTCGTGACCTCGGGGCTCAAACATTAGCCCAGTTCTGATCCAATCATAATTCTCCAGAAAATACTGGCGTTTTTCCAGCATGTTTTCTCCCTTAAGAAAAGGAACTCCGCCAGAAACTACCCGAACAGGATTGCCGCAGGTATGGGCATCTATACACGAAAAGGTGTTTTTCATTAAGTAGCTTTTAGTAGTTTGATTATTTGACCAAATTGAATTATGCACGTTTTTTGGGTTATCAAATAGAAAAATCATATGAATCTCTCAAAGACTAAATTCCAAATAATTTCAGCTGTCCTCTCTTTAAGTGTTGCTGCCTTAGCAAAAGCCGCTGTGGACAATCGATATGAGGCTGTTACTGGGGATCCTGCTCCTATAAACCCTGAATCCGATGATGCGACTTTCGCAAAAGTTTTGCTCTACACATCTATAACCGCTGCAGTTGGTATTTCGGTAAAATTGTTAGTGCGCAAATTTTTAACCAAACAGTGGAAGAAAATGGACGGAGAATTACCAGAACATATAAGCTAACATTGTCGCTAGACTCTTTTGTTTCTACATATCTAAACTTGCCTTGGAAAACAGAAAGTAAAATTGCTAAGCTTACTTGGACCAGACCCCATTCACTTGTCTCATTATCTCAAGAGGATTACCATCTTTCAAGGCATCTGGTAATAAGTCTGCTGGCATATCTTGGAATGCAATCGGTCTTGCAAATCGCTTAATTGCATGCGCTCCTACAGAAGTGCTATTCGTATTAGTTGTGGATGGAAAAGGCCCACCGTGGTGCATGGCGTAGCCAACTTCTACTCCTGTTGGTACCCCGACGAATAGTAATCGTCCACATTTTTCCTCCAATAAATTAACGAGTTCTGTATTAGCTTTTAACTCCAAATTATCAGCCCAAAGTGTGATTGTGAGTTGTCCATGTAGTTTCTTGGCAACTTGGATGAGCTCATTTTCATTTTCATAAACTACCATGAGGGCAAAGGAGCCAAATACTTCTTGCTGGAAAATGTCGTCTGCCATCCAATCGGTGGCACTGATTTCTGCCAAGGCCGGGCTTGCATTT
Organism: Algoriphagus ratkowskyi; assembly: GCF_002150505.1. Taxonomy (GTDB): domain Bacteria; phylum Bacteroidota; class Bacteroidia; order Cytophagales; family Cyclobacteriaceae; genus Algoriphagus; species Algoriphagus ratkowskyi. The sequence goes on along the minus strand of NZ_MSSV01000003.1, from coordinate 203,499 downwards.
ATCAAATGCTTAGCATCTGGGACTTTTACCCAATTTAGTTCTGATCTAAGCTGAAGTTCAGTGAGCGCTTTATAATATGATTCTGCAATTCCTTCATGGAGCATCGGTGATGCAGCTGCACCTTGTAATGCTTCCGAGACGGCATTCGCAAATCTTCCAGCTAACTCTTTTGGAACAAAAATCAAACCTGGGTTCGTACAAAATTGGCCAGCCCCAAGAGTAAGCGAGCCAATATAGCTTTGAGCCAAAGGAACTAGCTCATTGGCTAAGCGTTTTGGAAAAGCCAGAATCGGGTTTACAGCGCCCATTTCTGCATAAACAGGAATTGGCTCGTCCCGGTCACTTGCTATATTGAATAAAGATTTTCCGGCTGAGTAAGACCCAGTAAAGGCAACTGCTTTAGCCAAAGGATGCTTCACGAGATCCTGTCCCATTTTTACTCCGCCTTCCACATGTGTAAAAACGCCTTCAGGCAAGCCAGATTTTTGGACGGCTTGAGAAATGCATTGAGCTACAAATTTTGAAGTGTCTGGATGAGCTGGATGACCCTTGTAGATCACAGGACATCCAGCTGCTAAAGCTGAAATTGTATCTCCACCTGCTGTGGAAAACGCCAATGGGAAATTGCTGGCACCAAAAACTATCACTGGTCCGATCGGAATCAACATTCTTCGAATATCAGCTTTGGGCATCGGTGATCTTTGTGGATCTGCAGGATCAATGGTCGCTTCCACCCAGCTCCCTTCTCTGAGTTGATTTGCGAAGAGCTTGATCTGTCCTGTCGTACGCCCTAATTCCCCATTTATTCTACCTTCTGGCAAATTCGATTCCTGCACCGCCAGTAGTACTATCGCTGATCTATTTTCTTCGAGTATTTCTGCAATTTTCTCCAGGAAATCCGCCTTTTTACTTCCTGAGATTTTTTTATAGGACAAAAATGCTTCTTGTGCTGCGTTGAAAATTTGGTCTAGGGTCATAGGTTCGAATTTATAATTGGAAAATTGAAAGATTGGAAATTATAGCTTGAAGGAGATCGATCTTTTGTTCTGTTTTCGGTCTCCTTTCGTTCAGCTTTGTCCTACAATTTAGGTCTTTTCGCTAAGCCTTCAGTAATGATTTTTTCAACTCGCTCTCTTTCTTCACCGATTAATGTTAATCGTGGCGCTCTCACATACTCAGATCCTATTCCGCAATGCTGCTCTGCTAGCTTAATGTATTGAACAAGTTTTGGATGAATATCCAATTCTAAAAGTGGAATAAACCAACGGTAGATTTCTCTAGCTTCATCATATTTGCCCTCATTGACTAGATTGAATATTGCGACTGTTTCCTTCGGAAATGCGCAAACTAAACCAGCTACCCAGCCATCTGCACCCATCACCAATTCTTCCATAGCCAAAGTATCCACACCACAAAGAATTTTGAATCTGTCTCCAAATCTATTCCTCATGCGAGTCACATTGGAGATATCTCTAGTTGATTCTTTGACAGACTCGATATTTTCACACTCAACCAGCTCTGCAAACATGTCTATGGTAACCAACGTCTTATAATCTGTCGGATTATTGTAGATCATGATTGGTAGTTTAGTGCTATTAGCTACAGCTTTGAAATAGGTTACTACTTCTCTTGCATCAGCTGCATATCTCATAGGAGGGAGAAGCATCAAACCTTCTGCACCTAGCTCTTCGGCTTTGGCTGCCCAAAAGAGGGCATCTTTGGTAGCACCTTCTGCGATATTCAAAATCACTGGAACTTTGCCATCAAGATAATTTACTGTCTCACGGGTCAGCGTAATTTTTTCCTCTTGAGAAAGTACAGAGCTTTCGCCTAGGGTACCACCTAGGATAAATCCATGAACTCCACATTCCAGCTGGAAATCAATATTTTTAAAAAATAAATCCATATCCAAACTTCCGTCTGAATGGAATTTTGTCGTTATAGCGGGGAATACACCTTTCCAGTTCATAGCGTTTTTTTATTCAAAATTACGGTCTTCCATGTCCTTATGCCTTTCATCATTTAGTAAAAAATGGTTCTATTTTGATTAAAAGGGATAAGTATTCTATAAAATCTAACAATTGAAGACTAGTTTAGGGAATGAGCAAAGTTATATCATTTCAGATTCCAAAGTCTGAGAAGACATTTATCCAATTTCAAGAAGATCGTGGGAAGTACTTTTATAATAAGCTTCACCAGCATCCTCAGGCCCAACTTACCTTGATAATAGAAGGGCGAGGGCAGTTCCTTGTTGGAGATTATGTAGGGAGATTTGGTCCTGGAGATATGTATTTGTTAGGAGAAAGTATTCCGCATGTTTTTAGGAGCGATGGAGAATATTTCAGGGAAGAGAGGGGTTTGACGGTAGCTGGTAATACAATATTCTTTGATTTTCAGGCTTTGGGAACTGCTTTGGAAGAGGTGGAGGAATTTCATGAACTAGCCAAGCTCAGTGAGAAAATCACGGGTTCATTTCAGTTACAGGGAGAAATGCGTGACAAAATAGCTACGCTGCTCAGTGGGTTTGGGGCGTTTACAGGGATTTCCAAGCTTCATCAAAGTCTAGCAATCTTAAGTTTACTGGATTTTAATTCTACAGATTTAAAGGCTTTGAATCAGATACCTGTACTGCGAACTATGAGCGAACGAGAGGGGAGACGGATGGATCACGTGATGCGGTTTATCTTGGATAATTGTGCTCGCCATATTAGTTTGGAGGAAGTTGCTGAGCAGGCTTATATGAGTAAAGAGGCATTTTGCAGATTTTTTAAGTTGCGAACAAGAAGAACTTTCACACAGTATGTGCAGCAATTGAGAATTACAGAGGCCAAAAAGCTTTTGCTTGAGACGGATAAAAGTATTTCTGAAATTTCCTTTGAAGTTGGATTTCAGACTTTATCACATTTCAATAAAAGTTTTAAACTCCTCACTGAAATGACTCCTAAAGATTGGAGAAAATTGGAATAGGATGGACTGACACTTGGTAGTTTTGGGAATATAATTCCCCAAAATCGGGTATTTCAACTTTGCGTTTATATCTTCATAAATTGTTTTTTAGATAGTGTGAAAATGTGTTAAAAGCCTATCTGTAAGCGCTTAGAGCAGGAAAAAGAGTTTTGTGATTTTACATGGCATTGGGTTTGGCTATACAAATGAAAACAATACAACTATGAAAAAAATACTCTTATCACTAACACTTATGATGGCAGTTTTTGCCACTTACGCTCAGACCACCCGAGAAATTGAAGACATGAACGAAGAAAATTCCTGGCTCAAACTAGGTCTTAACATGGGAATCCCAGTGGGAGATATAGGTGACTATTCGTCATTTGCTTTTGGTGTTGAAGTAGCGGGTCAGTTCATGAGAACTGATAATTTCGGTTTAGGTATAGCTTCAGGTTATACTAAATATTTCGCTAATAAAGATCTAATTGATGCTGCTGATTTTGGTGCAATTCCACTAGGATTGATGCTAAGATATTATCCAGAACCATCAGGATTTTTTGTAGGTACTGATATTGGATACACCTTTTTAACAGGGGATATTGCAACTGACGGAGGTTTTTATATTCGTCCACAAGTTGGATACCATAATTATGATTGGAATATTTTTGCTTTTTATAATCAAGTATTTACTAAAGGTACTGCACTAGATATACAGACTATTGGTGTAGCTGCTACTTATAATATTAGATTCAAATAAAACCAAACAACCATGAAAAATCAATTGAAGAAGTACTCTCAGAGCGCATTTCTATTTTTAATGACCATGTTCTTTTCTGTTGCAGCATTCGCTCAAGACGGTGGATTAGATATCGATATTAATGTCGGTAAGAAAGAGTGGTACCAACAGCCTTGGGCTTGGGTCGTCGGAGGAGCATTATTCGTATTGATATTGGTAGCTCTTTTGAGAAAGAAAAGGTAATTAATTACGTCTTTATTGTTGAGAGGCTCCTTCATTTGAAGGAGCCTTTTTTTGTTTCTTTCCGAATCCATCAAAAGTATCATTTGTAATGTTTGTGTATTTCTTGCATTTATTTCTAAGGAGATTAGCTATACTAGATTAATTTTCAACCTGATACTTTCCTTTAATGAAAAAGTCCTTACTGCTATTCTTATTCTTCCTCTCATTTCAGTTGCTATTTGCTACTGAATTAGCCCAAACTATTCAAAGCTATCAGGCCGATTACGGAGCTTTGAGAAGATTGTATTCTAACTCTCTTTCCAACGAATACTTTTCCAGAATACAAAAATTCAATCAAGATTATTTGACTGAATTGGGAAAAGTGAATTACAATTCGCTTTCTGAGGATGGTAAAATCGATTATGTTTTATTCAGAAATTATCTAGAGAAAGAACTGGCAGAATTGGCAATAGACAAAGGGTCTTTTGATGAAGTATTTAAAGTTTTAGCTTTTTCAAAACCATTAGAAGAGTTTTATCAAGGACGACGGAGAGCGCAGAAGCCAGATCCGCAAATGCTCGCAGCTACTTGGAACGAAGTTTCTAAACTGGTAGATGCGCAATTCAAGAATTTGGCTTCCACGCCTAAATATAATAGTTGGCAGAAAGCCGATCTTGCTGCGGCAGCAGTGGATGCGATGAATAGAACAACCAGTGAAGCATATTCCTATTATTATGATTTTGATCCCATGTTCACTTGGTGGATGCCTGAGCCATGGAAAAATCTGGAAGCGAGTATGAAGGCTTATTCTCAGGCTTTACGGGAGCACTATACTAACTCTGTGAAAGATGATGGAAGTGGGATCATAGGCAGACCAATAGGGAGAAATGCACTGGAAAAACAACTGGCATTTGAAATGATTGCATATTCCCCAGAGGAGTTGATAAAAGAAGCGGAGAAGCAATTCGCTTGGTGCGAGATGGAAATGCTGAAAGCCTCCAATGAATTAGGATTTGGAAATGATTGGAAAGCCGCTTTGGAAATGGTAAAGAATGAATATTTACCAGCAGGAGAATGGCCAGCAGAAGTAATTCGATTGGCAGAAGAAGCTACAGATTATGTAGAATCAAAGGATTTGGTTACAGTACCACCTTTGGCTAAAGAAACTTGGAGAACTGTCATGTTATCTGCAGATCGGCAGCGTATTAGTCCTTTCTTTCTTGGTGGCGAATCCATCCAGATAGCTTACCCAACCTCTGGAATGAGTCAAGAAGACAAAATGATGAGCTTGCGGGGAAATAACCCACATTTTTCTAGAGCTGTAGTTCATCATGAACTGATTCCTGGTCATCATTTACAGCAATTTATGAACCAGCGGAATATGACACATCGCCGTATGTTTGGAACGCCATTTTGGACAGAAGGGTGGGCTTTGTATTGGGAGTTTATCCTGTGGGACAAAGGCTTCCCTAGAGATGCTAAAGATAGAGTTGGCATGCTATTCTGGAGAATGCACCGTTCCGCACGAATTATTTTCTCCCTGAATTATCATCTGGAGAATATGACTCCACAGGAATGTGTGGACTTGTTAGTAGATAAAGTAGGCCATGAACGTGCAAATGCTGAAGCTGAAGTGCGAAGATCCTTTGAAGGCAACTATGGGCCTTTGTATCAGATTGCCTACATGATCGGAGCTCTAGAGTTTAATGCCTTGAGGGAAGAAGTGGTCAATTCTGGGATGATGACCGAGAAGGAATACCACGATCTGGTATTAAGTCAAAATGCGATGCCAGTGGAGATTTTGCGCGCAAAAGTCACTGGCCAGACACTCAAAAAGGACCACGAAGCAAGTTGGAAGTTTTTAGATTAGAGGTATTCTTGCTTAAAACTAGAAAAACTCTTTGCGTTCTTGGAGTGTGTGAAACGAAGAAAGGAGCCCGAACACCGCGCTCCTTTTTCATTATACACTCATTTCCTTTACTTTTTAGAATCTTCTTTTAGCTTAATAATGATTACGCCATTTTTACCTTTTTCACCAAATGTAGTAATCGCCGCTTTGTCTTTCAGGACATTGATGCTGTCAATGTCATTTGGATTAATAGAATTCAAGGACTTTAATTCTTTCATCCCATCTTTTGTGTCTAGCATATAGAGTGGTGCATTTTCCGGAGTAGTACCTGACGCTTGTAAAATTATTTTTGGGGAAGAATTACTTGTCGATTCTACTCCATTTGCACCACCAAGGGGTTTGCCTACTTTTATAATAGGATAACCTTGTATGGTAGATGATGAACTAACTGAATTTTTGCCATATCCGGTGATACTTATCCCATTTACAGTTTGGACATGCTGACCCTGTAAAATCTCCTGCTGCTCTTCGCTCAGTTCATTTTTAATAGAAACCATCGTGCTAAGTTGTTGTTTCTTCATCGCATTTTCTAAGGCTAGTACTTTGTCCATTTGTTTTTGCACAGCCACTTCATCGATCTTGGATTCATTCAAAAATGCTTTAAGTTTTAATGTAGCATCATCCAAATCCCATTTCATAGTACTGAATTTTCCAGCATTTTCACTATGGATTTTTTTAATTTTCGTTGCTTGAGTTTCTGTAAGATCAAGTTCATTTCGCATTTCCATCACTTTATCTGCGGAGTAAAGATTTTTCTGAAAAATGTCCTGATTTGATGAATTTTGCTTTTGAATGTATACTTGTGACTGCTGACTATAAGCTATTCCAGAAAGACATAGTAGATAAATAAAGAGTATTTTTTTCATAATGAAGGTATTTTAATATTCTGTCAATAATGAAGAAGTAGGAGATTCCCAAGTGTCTAGGAATGTGGTTTCTTCTATAGTGAAATGTTGATTTTGATTTTCATCTTCTTGTAGAGTTATGATCACCACTTCCGGAGAAGTGATTTCTACAGTGGTAGGTTCTTGAAGGAATAGAAAAGCCAAGCCCATGGATGCAGCTATTCCTGCAGGAATCCAAAAGCCGAATTTCCGAGTATGAACAGATGGAAATGTTGGGATTTCTAGTTGCTCATCCTGATTTTTCATCTGTTCAAAAAACCGTTCTAAATGTTCGTTATTTTCCATATTCTTCCTGGATTTGAACTTTGGTAATTAATTCCTTGAGTTTCTTTTTCCCGCGATCGTAATGTGTTCTCGCAGTTCCTAAGCCGATTTGGAGAATTTCCGCACTTTGAGCGATAGTCATCTGATGATAAAAAACCATCAAAATAACTTCCCGCTGCATTTCTGGTAAGTGCTTTATTATTCCCTCGTAGTCCGTCGTGTCCACTTCCTCATGAATCTCTATCGGGTCGTAGGAGTCAGAAAGAGAAACGACTTTTCCAGCTATGCGCAGACTATCTATTGCGGTATATCTGATGATGGAAAATAGCCAGGTTTTTGCTTTTGATACATCTTTGAGTTTAGCCTGTCCTTCCAAAATCTTCAAATACGACTGTTGAAGCACATCCTTGGCCATCTCATCATCAAAGGAGCAACATTGCCTAGCCCAGAGGTATGCATCCCTATGATTGGCTTTTAAAATATGATCAAGCTGGTTGTGATTCATTTACATCCGTTAGTCGGGAAAAGAACCTAATATATGACAGGAAGAATTAAAAATTTATAAGATTTTAAAATTGAAATATTTAAAGGGAAAATGATTGTTTCCGTTAGGGTGTTGAAATTATTTCAATTTTTGATTCTTTAATTCTAAATAAGTAAGCAAGTGTAAATTCCAAATTAGTGGAATTCATGTCAAAAATACGATCTTGACTTTCAGGGTTAGTGAAATCATACGCGAAACGTACTTCTCCAGCCAATGTACTTTTACCAAATAGCTTGGAAATTCCTGCGCCGGCTGTGAGACCGTACATGATTTTTTTAGGATTGTCGCTTGCTCCTCCAAAGGTCGGAATTTCCAGCGGAGTCGCATCCGAATATTCCCTAGTTATGTCTTTTACTTGAAGCATATAGCCAAGATGTGGACCAGCTTTGATCTGAAATCTCCCTGACCTTCCAATGAAAAAGCTTGATAGGATCGGGATTTTCAAGTAATCAAACTGTGTGCTGTTTGTCCTAATAGGATCAGAATCTACTTCAATCTGTGAATACCCAATTCTTAGAAATTGCATATTTACTTCAATTCCAGCATTTTTTGAGTTGAAATGTTCAAAAACTAATGCAAAACTAGGAGATCCTATTCCGTCAACAGATGTAGCTCTACTGCTTGGAACAGGGCGGTAAGAGTAAGTAGAAGTCGTGTATCCACCTCGAATCCCTACACTAGTTTGAGCATATGATGTTAATGTTATTAAAACGAAAATGCCTGTAAGAAAGAATCTATTCATCTGTTTATAATTTGATTTTCAAATGACATCCCGATAGCTATCTGGAGGAATCTCGAAGGTAGTATAAGCATCACACTGTGTATCGAAGTAGACATGATCCATTTCATTTCTAAAAGTAACCAATTATAGATTTTGTCAGGTGCAATTCACTGATTTATCGAGCTAAGAGTTTTTGTGTTGGGCTTGAATAAACTTTCCTAGTTGGATTAGGTTGGCTTTGTGTTATTGAGGTCTGAATTATGTATCGTTTTTTCTTTACACTTCCCCAAATGTGGATTAGTTTGTTTTATACAAATCCTTTCAATGCATGATGTAAATCTCTCTTTGTTATCAAACCGCCTTTTCTCCAGAGAATTTTACCTTTTTTGAAAAGTATGTAATTTGGGATAGAGCGAACAGCGAACTGCTGGGCCAGCTGAGGACTTTTATCTATGTTGATTTTTAGAAGTTTTATTTTTCCCTGTAGTTCTGAAATCACTTCGCCTATGATAGGATCCATCGTATGGCAAGGGCCACACCAGTCTGCATAAAAATCAACTAATACGGCCTCTTGGCTTTTTATGATTATATCCTTAGGATTTCGCTTTGGCATGTATAGAAGTGAAAATTGTAAGAGGTAGTTAGTGAAATGTAGATAGTAATTAGTTAGTCAATCGCAATTACTATAGTCGAAATGCGTGCAGTTGATTTTTCACCGACCAATCAAGCGAGTTTAATCTACTGATCCGCGAACTTTGTACCTTTCTATGTAACCTCTTTGTGGTTTATATTCATAAAAAAAGCCGCTAAATCGAAATCGAGTTAGCGGCTTGTTAGTTACTGTAGTTAATTATTTTGCTGCAGGAGCAGCTGGCATCTTAAGGCCTAACTTAGCCAATACTAGCTCAGTAAATTTGTCTTCTTCTTTAGTATAAAGAAGAATAGGTGCTTGACCAGCTGACTCAGCGAAAATATGCGTGTAGTTGTTTTCTGCTGCTACGGCATTGATTGCATTGATCACCTTAGTTTGTACAGGTGAAAGTAGCTCTCCCAATTTTCTCTGATAGCTGATCTGAGTATCAGATTCCATTTTTTGCAAGGTGCCCTGAAGCGTAGTTAGTTCCTGCTCTTTAGCAGCTCTAGCTTCTTCAGTCATTGTCTGAGCAGCTTGCTGATACGTTTGTACTTGACGCTGGAAATCTTCAGCTTTCAGTTGCATAGTAGTCTGAAGCTGAGTTTCGTAGTCTTTAACATCAGCGGCTATTTGCTCCATCTCTGGCATAATATCCATGATAAACTCTACGTTGGTATAACCAATCTTAACATCTTGAGCCTGGGCTGCAAATCCTACGCAAAGCAAGGCTACTGCGGAAAGGATAACTTTTACTTTCATCATTTCTGTGTTCTATTTATTTGTTGTCTTCTATTCCCAATTCCTCCAAGACGAATTCCGAATAATCATGTCTGGGATCTGTATAGATAATTGCCGATGGTGCAGCAGCTTTATCAAATAACATTCCAAGGTTGTTTCTACGAGTCATTCGCTCAATAGCATCGTAGATTTTGGATTGTAAAGGCTGCATTAATTCTGCTTGTTTTTGGAAATACTGCCCGTCAATTCCGAAGACTCTACTATTGAATTCTTGGGATTCTTTTTTTTTCAAATTAATTTGTTCCAGCCGTTGCTGATACATTTCTTCTGTGAGTAATACTTCTTCAGCCTTGAGCTGAACAGTAAGATCTTTGATCTCTTTATCCAAATTTTGTGCCTCTTTCTTCCATTGCGAGCTGACTATCTCAAGCTCTTTCTGTATTACCTTATAGTCAGGATGCTTATTGAGGATATATTCTGAATCTATGTAACCGAACTTCTGAGCTGCTACAGGCCCTGTTTGAAGCACTATAAGCAGCAAAAATACAATTTTCAGTGATCTATTCATGAGTTTATGAAGTTAACTATGACTCGATTTTTTAACAATCCTAAAACCTCAATTTTTGCATAAATTAACAAATCCCGTACTATATTTATACCTATCGTATTTGCTGGCCTATAGTAAAGTGGAACTGTGAGCCACTTCGTTGGAGTGCATTAGGTGTTGCTTTGTCAAATCCATAGCCCCAGTCAATACCAAGTAGGCCAAATGCTGGCATAAAGATTCTTGCACCCAATCCTGCTGATTTTTTCAGATCGTATGGGTTAAAGTCTTTGTAGGACCCCCAATTGTTACCTGCCTCTGCAAAACCAAGTACAAAGATCGTTGCCGATGGATTTGGAGAAATTAGGTATCTCACTTCCATCACATATTTATTATACACTACACCTCCGTATGGTTCTGCACCTTCTTGGCCTCTTGTAAGTGCACCTGGAGTAATAGATTGGTTCTCATAGCCCCGTAAACCGATGATCTCCTGTCCCAAAGCAAAGTTATTCATGGACATACCGTCACCACCCATTACAAATCTTTCTAATGGAATAAGTCCAATCTTTTGACTGTAAGAACCTAGGTAGCCCATATGCGCTCTTGCACTTGCCACCAATTTGGTAGAACCAAATAAGGGTGTGTAGAATGACCCGTCAAACATCCACTTATGGTATTCCAGCCACTTATATTTCTCCTGATCAATGGACTCTTCGGTAATATTTTTATGCAGAGAAGAATAAGGAGGAGTAAAAGCAGTGGACAGTGTTATGTTTGATCCGAACCGAGGAAACGTTGGGTTATCAATGTTGTATCTGGCAATTGTAGTGTTTAATGTAATACTTTTAGATGTCCCTGTAGGATAGCTTAGCCCGAAATAGGTTCCATATCTATCAAAATTATAAACCTGAAACTGTAAGGAGTTACTAATACTGAAGTTATCGTCTGGCCAGGTAATTCGTTTGGCAAGTCCTAATGTCACACCGGTGATCTGAAAGGAACCCAAGTCATTTCCAAAAGTAGATTGGCTAAAGTAATCTATTTGGCGCTGTACCGAGTGATTGAATGAAAAGCTAAGTGCATTTGGCTTTTTCCCACCAAACCATGGTTCAGTCAAGGATACGGAGTAATTCTGAAACGATTTACCATTTGCTTGAACACGAAGTGAAAGCTTTTGCCCATCACCTACAGGTAGTGGATCCCATTTGGAGAAATCTTTGATGTTTTTCAGGGAGAAATTATTGAATGAAAGACCTACTGTACCTACAAAGCCGTAGAATCCGCCCCAACCACCAGATAGTTCAATCTGGTCATTTGGTCTTTCTTCTAATTTGAAGGTAATATCTACAGTTGCCGCTTCGAAATTTGGTCTTAGATCTGGCTCAATTTTTTCAGGGTCAAAATAACCCAGCGTGGATAGTTCACGAATGGTACGAACAAGCAGCTCTCTGTTGAATTTTTGACCAGGAAGGATGCGTATTTCACGCATGACTACGTGATCAGAGGTTCTTTCGTTTCCACTAATATTTACACTGTTTACAGTGACTTGAGGACCTTCAAAAATCCTCATTTCCAAATCAATCGAATCACCTGCGACATTTATCTCCACAGGATCAATTGTAAAGAATAGGTAGCCATCATTTTGATAGAGTGAACTTACGTCATCCCCTTTAGAAGGATCGTAGTTTAGACGTTTGTCTAGTTTTTCTTTATCGTAAACGTCACCTCTCTGGATACCTAACTTCGCAAGTAATACTTGGTCTGGGTGAATGTAATTCCCATTAAAAGTGATATTCCTGTAGTAGTATTTTTGTCCCTCTTCAAGGGCAATATCAATGTTGATTTTGTCCGATGTAAATGTATAGATTGAATCTGCAGTGATCTTGGCATCACGGTACCCTTTACTTTGGTAAAAGTTAATCACATTGTCCTTGTCATTTCTGTATTCCTTAGGAATGTACTTGGAGCCATTGAAGAAGTTTAGTTTAAAATTCTTATTGATGTATTCTTTTACATCCTGATTGGAGACAGAATCTGTGTGAAATATGGTGTTTTTAATGTCTTCTGTAGTAGCATCTGTTAATCTGGAATAGCCATCTTTGAAAATGCTTACACGAGCATGTTCCTTAGTTTTCTTTAGCTTCTTTTTAAGTTTGGAATCGTCTACTTCTACGTTGCCGTAGAATTCGATGGCGTTAATTCTAACTTTTGAGTTTTGCTCAACGTCAAAAATTAATTTCACCGAATTGGGTAAGGTAGTATCTCTTTCCTGCTTAATTTTCACATCAGCATTCATGAAACCTTTGTCAAGGTAATATTTTTCAATAGTCCTTTTGGCGTTATTTAAAACATCATCTCTGACTACTCGACCTCTTATATTTACCTTATCCTTGAGTTCTGTTTGCTGAGTTTTGTTCATTCCTGTAAACTCAACTCGTGAGAATCTAGGTCTCTCAGTTAAGTCTAGAAGTAAGGAGATATCGGAGCCTTCTATTTTGGTCACCAAGATTTTCACATCACCTATGATTCCTTGTCCCCACAGCTTTTTTAGAGCATTTGAAATTGCATCTCCAGGCACCTCTATTTCATCGTCCACTTTCAATCCTGATAAGGAAAGAATGGCGATTTCATCCAGGGTGGTGAGCCCTACAGCTTTTATTTCTGCGATTCTATAGGTTTGAGGCTTAGCGTAATTCAGCTCCAAAATATCGATTGGCTTGCTTGAGGCATAGCGACTTTGACCCAAACGTATTTGCGCCATTGCTGAACTTGCCCAAACTAGACAAAACAGAATCAGTAAACTTCTTTTCATTAATTACTTAAGATTTAACTTGCTCACCTGTTTTACCAAATCTCCTTTCCCGTGATAGGTAATCGGAAACTGCAGTAAAGAGATGCTCTCTTCTAAAATCTGGCCATAGCACAGGGGTGAAATACATCTCTGTGTAGGCCAATTGCCAAAGTAGAAAATTGCTTATCCGATATTCACCGCTAGTTCTGATCATTAATTCAGGATCAGGATAATCGGCTGTTGCCAGATGTTCAGCCATTACTTTTTCGGTAATGTCCTCAACATTCAATTTTCCTTCGGAGACTTTTTGAGCAATGTGTTTAGCTGCATGAGTGAGCTCCCAGTGACCACTGTAGCTTAATGCTAAGATCACCTTGAGTCCGGTATTTTTAGAGGTGATTTCCTTCACCCTATTTAGTGTTTTATAGGCTGAAGGCGGTAGGCTTTCTACATCTCCAATACTTTCTAATTTGAAATTGCCATTCATTAACATTGGAACCTCGTCAGACATGGTCTTCACTAGGAGTTCCATTAGTCCATCAACTTCAGCTTTGGGTCTTGACCAGTTTTCTGTTGAAAATGAGAATAAGGTCAAGAATTTAACCCCAAGACTATCGGCTCCTTCTATGGCTTCTCTAACCGCCTTTGTGGCATTTTTATGTCCAAATATTCGCATAGCCCCCTTTTTCGTGGCCCAGCGACCATTGCCGTCCATGATAATTGCGATATGCTTTGGGTTATTGATATTGTCAGATGATTCTTTCATTCCAGCCGTTTCCGGTCCCTTACTTTTTTGGAGGTACAAAAATGCCATTTCTTTTCCAAATATTCGCCCTAGGGCTTGATTAATTAATATGCGTAGCATTTGGTAGTCATGAGGGTATAGCTGATCGTAACTCCAAGGAAGTAGTACCAATCTCTGTCATAAGCATTACCAAAGTTAATTCCATAAGGCTGATTAGGATTTGAAGGATCCTGGAATCTAGGAATTGAAGGCTCTGTGCTATCTATTTTATCGAGGTAATCCGTAAAGGTTGGTCGAAAGCCTAATTCCGTTGCTACGGTCCAGCGCTCATTCAATTTATACTTGACTCCACCACCAAATGGAATAACCAAAGTACTTAAGTTGTACCTGGTAGATACGTTAAATCCATAAGTATTTCCTTTCGCAAATGCGAGCGTGTAGCCGATGCCAAAGAAGGCATAAGGTGCAAATCGAAACTCGGAATTAGGGGAAAGGTAGTCTAGAAAATTAAACTCCACCACTGCCGATGCCTCCATTACTCCAGCTCTGAATCTACCGTCTCTGATTAACGCTAATTGATCAATAGGTTTGATGCTATCAGCACCATAAAGTGCTCCACCTGAAATGCCGACACGAAGTGCCCACACATTGTCAAAATTTCTCCTGCCAAACAACGTGACTTGGGGTCCTAATTGGCCCGGGTCAATTTTTCTAATTATATCACCTGAATAGGCGGCGACTCCTAAGCCACCACCGATTTCGTAATTTTGAGCTTGAATTTCAGAGGAAAATCCTAGAAAAAGCAGCAAAAATGCGAGTAAGTAGTTGGTAATCTGAAAATTGACCTTTTTCAAGACGATGCAAGATATGAAGTACCTAACGTTTAAAAAACGCATCTCAGTATTTAGCGGGTTAATAATTGTTAAGCTCAAATTGGTTAAGTCTATTGGGCTCCAAATCAGTTTCTCATGTCAAAACCCCAATTCAGTTTTTGTCTTAGCGTATCAAAGAAATGATAATGAGGTAACTTTACTAGTTTAGCTGAAAAGCTTTCCTTCTTTACACTTAGTTTCACTTCTGACGAAATTGACGTAGATCTTGAGTCCAAAGATATTAAGAATTTCTCTGCTCTGCCCTCTATTTCAAAACTGATCTCACTTTCATCAGAAACAATGATAGGTCTCACGTTCAAATTATGAGGACTTACCGGAGTAATTACAAAATTTTTTGCCTCTGGCGATATCAATGGACCTCCGCAACTTAGAGAATAGCCTGTAGAACCAGTCGGCGTAGAGACAATTAAGCCGTCAGCCCAATAGCTGTTTAGGTATTTTCCGTCTATATAGGTGTGGACCGTGATCATAGATGAGGTGTCGCGCTTGTGTATGGTGAACTCATTCAATCCAAAATTCAAACCATTAAAGAGTTTTCTATGACTTTGCAGGGAAATCAGAGCTCTTGATTCAAGCTGGTAATTGTTGGAGGCTAAGTCTGCTATGGCATCAGAAATCTTTTCTGTTGCCACTGTAGCAAGAAAACCTAATCGGCCAGTATTAAGACCTAAAATCGGGATCTCGAGTTCTCCGACTTGGCAAACTGCATCCAATAACGTCCCATCTCCACCTATAGATATCACACAATCCATAGCAGCCATGTCTTCCCGCCCTTCTAGAACCCAATAATTTAATGCTTTGTGGCCATGCATGCGTAATTGCCGATCAAATTGTTCGGTAGCAAATATTTCGAATTGATGCTTGTTGAGTTCGGTAAAAAGTGACTGTACTTCTGAAAACAGTTCTGCTTTCAGCGATAAGCCATGAAGGGCGACTTTCATGAACTAAATATCTAGAAACCTGAGTAAATTACCGATTCTATCTTCTTCACTGCTTACACCACTTTCCTCTTGGTAATGATCGATGACCTTATAACCAAATCGTTCGAGCGTTGCTTTTATATGCCTAAGTTCGGTTTGATCAAGCTTTAAAGTGAGTTTGATCTTACTATCATCCAAAGGGTCGGTTGTAATAAATGAACTGAGAACTTTTGCATTATCAGATTCAATTATTCTAGAAATCTCAGATAAACTATAATCGGTCATACTTATCGATAAGATTACCACGCTCCCCTGTGATTTTATCGAGAGGCTATCTGCAAATGCAGCGATAGAATCCTCCATGGTCACAACACCGAGATAGTTTGAGTCTCTATCTAAAACAGCCACGATGTTGGATTTTTGCTCTGAACTGACACGAAGTACATCGTAAATATGTTTGTCTGAAAAAACCCAACATTGTGGGTTTGAAGGCTCAATATCAGCAATTAATGTGTCAGGATTATTGACTTCAAATATTCTTTCTTCTTTTATAAGTCCTAAAAAAACCCCTTTATCAATAACAGGAAGTACGTCAGTTCTGATTTCTTCCATCCATGCCAAAGCCATTCCTGTTTTATCAGAAAGCTTCAGGGGTGGGATCAGATTGTTGATGTATTCGTATGCCTGCATAAAAGAAAGATAGGGAATGAATTTAGATTTTAAAACGTCACTAAGTCTATTCTCGTTCATTTAGGTATAAATTAACTAGAGATATCTCAGTTTTACAGAAAGAAATTATTGTAAACAATCCCCAGTATCACTCCCCCAGCGATGATTATTGGGGATGAGATTTTAGTGAATTGAAGAAGCATATATGTCGTTAGAATAAATAGAATATTCAAGCCGTTTGCCTCCAAAGGCTCAAAAAGCAAGTAAGCTGCAGCGATAAGCATTCCGCATGATACGGCATTAATTCCTTCTAAAGCAGCTCGAACAGGCCTATATTTTTTCAATTGATCCCAAAATCTGATTACAAAAAAGATTAAAAAGATTCCAGGGAGGAAAATCCCCGCAGCAGCTATAAACCCTCCTATGAAGAAGCCTGTAGTTCCAAATTCTTTCATGGAAAGCGCTCCGACATAGGATGAAATGCTAAAGGTTGGGCCAGGGATGCCTTGCGATATCGCATATCCTGTAAGGAATTCTTCAGAACTCAGGAAATGTTTGAAATCCACAAATTCGGTATATAAGTAAGGGACCAATACTTGGCCACCTCCGAAAATCAAACTTCCGTTTCTGTAGAAATTCTCGAAAAGGATGATTGGTTGGTACTTTGTAATAGCACCCAGTACGGCAGCCATTATGAGTACTCCAGCCCACAAATAGAAATTGGCCCATTCGATTTTCAGCGGGGCATCTTTTTTCAGTTTAGGTTGCTGCTTATATTTAATTGAGGTGCTTAATCCGCCTATAGTTAATAATACCGGGAAAATATAAGGTGAACTGTAAAAGAACGAGACAAAAGCCGATATCAAAACTAGGACCATTGCTTCGGTAGTTTTGATTGTCTTTCCAATTATTTTTTGCGCAGCGAAAATGATAAATCCAATTGCCATAGGCTGAATGAATCGCGCAAAATTCAAAGCGCCGGGCGTATTCTCCTGTAGAAAATGAATGAGTAATGCTGCGAAAATCATCAGCAGCGTAGCAGGTAAGATCCAAACAATCAAAGCGAGGTAAGCTAAGTTTGGACCGCCGACACGATATGCTATAGCACACACGAGTTGAGTGGATGCTGGGCCTGGGAGCATATTGCACAATGCATTTAGCTCCCACAGCTCATCCTCCAATATATATGCTCTTCTTTTCACCATTCGTTCAAGTAGCATAGCAAGAAATGCCTGCGGGCCACCAAAAGCGGTAAGAGAAAGCATGATCGTATCTTTCAAAAACAAATAATATCGGACCTGCTTTACTGACATCCCTTATTTTCGCAGACCAAGCTCGCGAAGTCTTTCTTCTAAGAATTCTCCCGCAGTGATGTCTTCATACTGTTTTGGATGACTAGTGTCTACACAGTTTTCTAGACAAGTGAGGTCCATTTCGGAGCGTGGGTGCATAAAGAAAGGAATAGAATATCTGCTGGTATTCATTTTTTCTCGTGGCGGGTTGACCACGCGATGAATAGTGGATTTCAATTTTTTGTTTGTTAATCTTTCCAGCATGTCGCCCACATTCACCACTAATTGATCGGGGAGGGCTGTAATCGGTATCCATTTCCCGTCTTTTCGTTTTACCTGAAGTCCATCCGCACTTGCGCCCATTAATAATGTGATCAAATTAATGTCTCCGTGCTCTGCAGCTCTTACTGCGTCTGATGGCACTGCATCAGGATTTTCTATAGGGAAATAGTGGATTTGTCTTAAGATAGAATTTCCATGTGCGACTTTGTCTTCAAAGAAATTTTCATCCAAATCCAATGAAAGTGCGATAGCTTGAAGCATGGCTTTGCCGGCACTTTCTAAGGTACGATAGGCTTCATTTGCATCGTTTTCGAATTCTGGTAGCTCCGTAGGCCAGATGTTTGGAGGGTACTCAGATTTGATCGGGTCAGTGTCCGGGATTCTACTTAACTCTTGTCCCACATGATAAAATTCTTTTAGATCACCGGTATTCCGGCCTTTGGCATGTTCTTTTCCCTTACCCGTGTAGCCACGCTGAAATCCGATTTCTGGTTTCTCGTAATTTTCCTTAATTGCATCTGGCAATTTGAAGAAGTCTTTGATAGATCCGTAAAGTCTATCTTGAAGACCTTGTGACAAACCGTGGTTTTTGATAGCCACAAAACCTATATTTTGATAGGCTTCGCCAAGTTTCTGTACAAATGCTGCCTTTTGAGCAGGTGTACCAGCTGTAAAATCAGCTAAGTCTAAACTTGGTATCTCGTCAAATAGAATTTCCATATCTGGATGCATTATAGTTCAAGGTCTAATTTATGTTTAAAATTAAATATCTTTAATCTCAATTTACATGCTGTATGAATAAAATCCTGACTTTACTCTCTTTGATTTGCCTTTTCTCAGCTTGTTCTGCCGAAAAACAGCGCGTGAATGAGGAAGTAGTGGTTCTACCACCTAATCAAGATCCTGAACAAGCAATTGCTCCTCAAGTGAAATTTTTTCAGTATGAGGATCAAGCAGCCTATCCAGATGCTATTCTTGAGTTATACACTCCTTTAGGAAATCAGATCTTCAAACCAGGAAAGGTGCCTTTTGAATTCAATGTCAAAAACTTCCCGTTTGATTTAAGTGCTACAAAAGAATTTAAACTTTTTAATATCTTAAATGGGGGAGATCCTGTAGGATTTTATTCGCCAATCTTCCAAAGAGATCTTAAGGTAGGAAGTTATCGAGTAGTTGCCTACTTAGTAGATGAAGAAGGATTGGCTTTGAAAAATTTTGGAAATTATATAGACAGAGATTTTCAAGTAGGGAATTCAAGACCTTTCCCTTATTCTGCAGAGCCCTACTTAGCGTTGAATTTCCCTAGATCAGACCAGGTTTATGAAGTGGGAAGCGAAGTGATCATTGATTTCTTGGTCGTAGGAGGGGACATGAAGCTTGATGCACTTAAAGTATCCATTGAGTTAAATGAGCTACGTTATCAAATTGATCATATGGCTCCTGTCAGGATAGAGAATCTTCCCGTAGGTACCTATCAAGTCAAAGTGCGTTTACTTCGCTCTGATGGAAAAGAACTGGATGGGCCATTTTCAAGTGTGAGTAAAGACATCATTGTTCGCTAACATGCGTATCTTCGGCGCTTCAATTTCAAAGATTTTAAGATGCTTTTAGTTAATCAAATTCGAGAAAACTTCGACGGCGTACTTGCCGGACTTCAAAAGAGAAATTTCCCCAATGCAGAAACTGTACTGAATCAGGCAGTTGAGCTGGACGAGTTGAGAAAGTCTAGCCAGTCAGAGCGTGATCAGATACAAAGCGAGATGAATGCAATTTCGAAGGAGATTGGTGTTTTGATGCGCGAGGGAAAGGCTGAAGAGGCGGTTAAAATCAAAGAAAAGACAGCAGATCTAAAGGTTCATAGCAAGAATCTTGAAGATCAAAATGCTAAGGTGGAAGAAGAATTGCTGGCCTTGCTTTATACCATTCCTAATATTCCTCATTTTTCTGTTCCTGCTGGCAAATCTGCCGAAGACAATCAGGTGGTATTGGAAAGTGGAGCAATTCCTGACTTGTATGATGGTAAACTTCCTCACTGGGATCTTATCAAGAAATACGACATTATTGATTTTGACCTTGGAGTAAAGATCACAGGAGCTGGATTCCCTGTCTATAAAGGCAAAGGAGCTAGACTTCAGCGTGCACTCATTAACTTTTTCTTGGACGAAGCATTAGATCAAGGCTACTATGAGATTCAGCCACCGATTTTGGTGAATGAAGACTCTGGTTTTGGTACTGGTCAACTTCCGGATAAGGAAGGGCAGATGTACTATGCGGATGCTGATAAGTTGTATTTGATTCCAACAGGGGAAGTTCCAATCACGAATATTTATCGTGATGTGATACTTTCTGAAAGTGATCTTCCTATAAAAAATGTAGGTCATTCTCCATGTTTCCGTAGAGAAGCAGGCAGCTGGGGAGCGCACGTAAGAGGGCTAAACAGACTTCATCAGTTTGACAAAGTAGAGATCGTGCAGATCACTCATCCTGATAAATCCTATGAGACTTTGGAAAGCATGAGTTCTTATGTACAAGGCCTGTTACAAAAGCTTGAGTTACCTTATCGCGTACTAAGACTTTGTGGAGGTGATATGGGCTTTACTTCTGCTTTGACATATGATATGGAAGTGTATTCTGCCGCTCAGGAGAGATGGTTGGAAGTTAGTTCTGTTTCTAACTTTGAAACATACCAATCGAACCGACTGAAACTGCGTTTCAGAGGAGCTGATAAGAAAACCCAGTTAGCACATTCTCTGAACGGTTCTGCTTTGGCATTGCCTAGAATTGTAGCTTCTATCTTAGAGAATAATCAAACACCTGATGGAATAAACATGCCGAAGGTGCTTCATCCGTATTTAGGATTTGATAAGATTTCCTGAGAAATACGACTATAAAAAAGAGTGAAGATTATTTCTTCACTCTTTTTTGATTTTTAGGCAATTCCCGTTAGCTCTCGCTTAGGTATATCGGCTTGTTTTTTTAATCCGATGGTTGATAGGTTTTTTTCTTAATTCTTGAATCTTATAGCTCAAGTCTACATTACCGCACATTTTCATCAAAAAGCCTTTCCAGCGTTTTCTCCAAATCATCGGCAAAGCCAGAATGCGGTCTTGAAGTTTGGATAATAGAACTTCTCACTGCCGTAAGCCATCTAAATCGAGAGGCTAAATCCATCGTGGCAATATTGCCCCCATCGATATCACCTGTACTTATTTTTTCGAATGAAGCAAGATTCAGTTCGATCATTTCTACATCTGCCAAGGGATCAAGAGCCAGAAGTTTATTTGCATCTAAGTGAAGCTTACATGCTAGAAAATTCCTTTTCCAGTGGCAGATAATCACCCCGACATTGATGAATTCTTCACGTTCCACTCGTGGGACTACGCGAATGATCGCATATTCATATAAGTGCTGTTCTTGCATCGTTAGCTTCTTTTATGAATTGATCAGAATAGGAAAGGCGGGAATTGAGAAAGTCATTGTAAACTTGTCTCACTTCATTAGCATCATCGGAGTCACCACCGGCAAGTAGCCACTCCTCTGGGATTGTTTGTACGATTGTTTTGATAATTTCTGGAGTCAAAATACTCTTGAACTCCTTGTTTACAGCTTCAAGTTCGGAAGCGACTGGAAGGAGAACATGGTTTTTGATGATGGGAAATGGTCCCGTTGCATTTTTTTTCCAATTCACCCAAGCATGCTGAAATAGAAATGATGCGCCATGATCGATTAGCCAAAGCTCTCGATTCCACAGAAGCATGTTTGTGTTTCGGAAAGTCCGATCCACATTCGTGATAAATAGATCCAACCAAACTATTTGCGAAGCTAAAAGTGGATCTGTGCTCATAGCTACGGGATCATAATTAATAGCTCCGGATAAGAAGTGCAGCGCAAGGTTAAGCCCTTGACTTCCTTTGAGGAGATCTTGGATTTCTTCGTCGCCCTCAGATCTCCCAAAAGCTGGATCTAAATTGGCAAAAACGAGTTCTGGTACTTTCAGTCCCAATGCTCTAGCGATCTCTCCACCCAATAATTCTGCGATGAGTGCTTTCTCTCGCTGGCCTGCTCCACGGAATTTCAGGACGTATTTGAATCCATCATCTGCATCCGCAAGCGCAGGCAAAGACCCACCTTCCCTGAGTGGTAAGATGTAACGGGTCACGTTTACCGTGCGTAGTGTTAAAGTTTTGTCCATTTTTTAGATTATGGATTTGGATGGGTAAGTGTTGTTTCCTAAAGCAAGCTTAATAGTTGAAATACATGACATAATCTCAGTAGAGTAGTAAATGTATTTAGATTAAATCACGCTAAAGAGATCTACTATTCACTCCTTATCCATCTACTATCTGAATTAGAAATAATCCTTAAAAAAATACTTATTGTTTAGAAATTAGCTTTTGATGTATTTCTAGAACCTGTGGAATCAATAATTTATTGTCTGTATTCTTAATCACAAAATCGGCTAATTCATTTTTCTGCTCATCTGGAAGTTGCTGATTGATGATTTGATTCACTTGTTCTTCAGAGCGGAAAGAATCTCTCATAAGGATTCTACCAATACGTACTTTTAACGGGGAACTCACATTTATCACAAAATCTAAAGCCTGATTGCCTCCACTTTCAAAGATCAAGGCTGCTTCCTTTAGTACGTAAGGTGTGGTTTGCTGTGAAGCCCAAGCTAAAAAGTCTTTCCCAACCGCCGGATGTACGAGTGAGTTTATGGTTTTGATTTTTTCGGGGTCTGAGAAAACTGTATTTGCCAGAAATGTTCTATCCAAGCTTCCCTCAGAATCATAAGATAAGGCACCAAAAGCATTTATAATCTCAATTTTTAAGGATTCATCATGTGACATCAACCATTTGGCGCGATGATCTGCAAAATAAACAGGAATGGAAAGCAAAGAAAAAATCTTAGCCACAGTGGATTTTCCTGATCCAATACCACCAGTGATACCTACTAAAATTGGCATATGATTACTCATATTTTAGCTTAAGGATTGCTGGTTCAGCTACAACTTGTTCGAGAAAAACTGGCATTGGTTTCACTTGTACGGTAATCGTACTGTCTTCTCTATTTCTTTTTGAATAATCCAAAATTGCTTCGAATTCTAACTCTTTTAATTCAGATGATTTTCGCTCATCCACGAGATATGATATCTTTATAGCAACATCTTCGTCCACTAAAGAAACGGTGTTAGGGAAATTTAATTTTTTAATTTTAAGTCTCTTGTTTCCTTCCAAAAATTCGATCACCTCAAATTTCACAGAAATTTTTTCCTGCTCTATTTCTACTAAACCCCCTAATTCCTCTGGAGCTTTAAGAGTTATTACTTTAGTGATAGACTTATTAATTCGATTTTCGTCAAGAGAAATTATAAAGTTTCCCTTCAGGCTGTCTAGAATTGAACTTGGACCTATCAGTGTTATTGTCGCAGGATTAAAAGTTATTTGATCTATAATTCTAAAGTTCTTAGCCATTGAGAAACTGGTGGAATCAAGGACTGGGGTTACTTTGATAGACTTTATTTCATTAATGTTGAATTTCAAAGAGTCTTGGAGGACCGAGACAAGTTGAGTAGGAGAAAGAAATTCCCCCAAGGATCTTTTCAGATCGTTAGTTAAGATGTAGTTTTTGGAAGGTGGATTACTTAGCTCAATAGGGTAAGCGGTGTTATTGAAATTGAAATATTTCCGAAGAAGATCCCAGCCATTTCCAGAGATTTCAATCTCTAAAGTTTTTGGTACACTAGAAACTGCTACGAACTGAGTTTGGTCGTAAATTATTTCAACTGGGAAATCGACAATAGTATTATAATCGTCCTTATTCAGGGCGTTTAAAATCCAAAAAGTGGTAGCTGCTGCGATGCATAGAACTACCACTTTTAGATTAGAGAGTTTTTTAGGAGAAATCCTTTTTGTGGATTTTTTATTTTCCGGCAAAATTCAAATTATTTTTTAGTTTCAGTTTTCTTTGAGAAATCTAGAGAGATAGCGGACTTTTCAACAGTAACTTTAAAACTTCTGTCGAGTTCAAGTATAACTTTGTCTCCTTCTACTGAGCTTACTTTTCCGTGCAATCCACCAATGGTAACGACTTCATCTCCTCTTTTAATTTCCTCAATAAATTTCTTGCTTTCCTTTTGTTTCTTTTGCTGAGGTCTGATCATGAAGAAATACATAATCAAGATGATAGAACCAAATAGGAAAACTTGTCCTAAAATCCCGCTGCCACCTGCGGCAGCTTGTGCTAATACTGTAGAAATCATAATTATCGTTTAATAGGTCCTACCGGCGCCGCTGCTCCTGCAGCTTTAGGGGTTACAGTTCCTCTCATTTGGAGTCTACTAACATTAGGATTAGTATTGGCTTGAATACTTACTGTAGGAGCCTGTGCGCCTGATTTTGCTGCAGAGTTAAATACTACTTTCACAAATCCTTCTTCGCCTGGCTTTACTGGTGATTTAGTCCAGTCAGGACTAGTGCAACCACAAGAAGCGGTAATGTTAGAGATTACTAAAGGAGCTTGGCCGTTATTAGTGAATTTGAAAAGATGCTCGATTACTTCTCCTTCTTTGATGGTTCCAAAGTCATATTCCGTTGCTGCAAATTCGAAAGAACCTAAAGTGGAAGGATCAGCCGACTGAGCAGCTTGTACATTCACTGGAGTTGCCACTGAGTTGTTATTTTCTAACTGTGCTATTTTATCTTCAAGTGCCTGAATTTTGGAATCTTGATCACTTTTTTGGTCACATGAAGTTACTAGTGCAAGCATGACGGAAAATACCGCCATTTTCATTACGTTGATTTTCATATCGATTAATTGTTTCCTTGGTTGATTTGATCTATTAATTTGTTGACATCGCTGAGTAAATTCTCTGCTTTATTTTTTGCTTCGGAGATAACGCGTTTACCTTCAGTCTTTGCTTCGTTAAGGTGCATCTCTTTACCATCCATTAGATCGTCGATCAATTCTTCGAGTTCTGTCTTGTATTTAGAGAGTTTAAATGAAAGTCTATCTCGAGTATTGGTGCCTGCATCAGGTGCAAAAAGTACCCCAAGTGCTGCGCCCGCGCCTGCACCTATTAGGAATGCGATGAGTGTATTACTGCTCTTGTTCATAGTTATTTTATTTATTGTCTAATAGTCCTCTACCGCTCTTACGGATTTCTCCGTTTTCGGTTAACTCTTTTGCCATAACATCTAACAAACCATTAACAAATTCCTTGCTTTTCGGTGTGCTGTATGTTTTAGAGATATCTATATACTCGTTTATACTCACTTTAACAGGTATACTTGGGAAATTTTTCATTTCCGCAATAGCCATCGATATAATCACTTTATCAGTAAAAGCTAGTCTGTCAATATCCCAATTTTTAGTTTTCTGTGAGATAAGAGCTTTACTACTGGCGTCATTCTCGATGGTGAAGTTAAAGATATTTTGAAAAAACTCCTTATCCTCATCCCAGTTCATCGCAATCTCAGGCATTTGGCTCTCATTTTCTTCATTGAGATTTGCTGCATTCTTCAATACTTTAGAAGCTAAGCTTCTTACTACAGATTTGTCTTCTGTCCAGTTTAAGTCTTTTTCTGAGAAGAAGTTTAAGGTTACTTCATTCTTGAAAATGACTTTTTTCAACAAAGCATCAACTAAGTCGAAATCCTGCTCTACTGTAGGATTTTCTATTTGAAGGTAGGCCTGATATTGTTCAGATGGCTTAATATAATCTCTAAACCATTCTTTGATTTCCAGCTCTATATCATTTAGATTCACATTGTTTCGCGCTATAGCTGCTCTGTATGAGTCCGACTCGCGAAGTGAATTAAGTACTTGGTTGTTTGGGAGATTAAGCTCATTCCCGAATGCCACTGGGTTGTTCCCGGCAAGTCTTTTCTTCTTTTCAATTTCTTTTTCTACATGTTTTGCAAAAGCTTGTAGAAGCTCGATAGCCAGTAAATACAACTGGGGAATTCGCTCGGCAGACACTACCATATTTTTTAAAAGAAACTCATGGTCTTTCTCGTTGGAATCATGAAATTTTTTCAGAGCTTCCAACACAACCTGCTTTACTTTTGGACTGGCATCACTTGACTTAAGCACATCTCTAGAGATAAGATTTTGGTCTAAAAGCTTAATCGCCACCTCAGCCTCCTTGCTAAGTGCAGTTTTATCCTGTACTTCCATACTATTCAAGTCCGGCGCAAAAGATAATTTGATAAAATCTTTCGAAATATTGAGATTTGATCCTTTGCATTGCTCGTATGCATATAAGTTTTGAAAAGCTTTTACTCTTAGTATTCTTCTGTTTAGCATGTCTTCGAAATGAGTTGCAAATATAGGGAATTTGACGTGCCTATCACCTAGTTGGTTTAGACAAAAAAACCACCGGAAGGCATTCCCGGTGGTTTTGATGCTGATATTTAGTTTACTAGAAAGAAAGCTTCACTCTTCCAATAGCTTCAATTCTTGCTTTTGCTGTCTCGATGGCAGCTTGCTGAGCTGGGATGTTTTCCTCTTCAGATTTATTCAAAATACCTAGACAGGTATCGTAGATTTTCTCAGTTTGCTTGTAAACGGTATCTCTATTGTAGCCACCAAAGTACTCAGCACCAACGTTGATTACGCCTCCGGCATTGATCAAGAAGTCAGGTGCGTAGACTATTCCTTTTTCCATTAGCATACGACCATGTTTAGTTTCGTCTTTCAATTGATTGTTGGCACCACCTGCGATGACAGCACATTTCAGACGATCGATCGTTTGGTCGTTGATTGTTGCGCCTAATGCACATGGAGAGTAGATGTCCATCTCCATATCGTAAATAGTATTAGGGTCTACTACCTGTGCACCAGTTGCTTTTGCGACAGCCTTAACTTTATCTTCAAAAATATCAGTGACAAATACGATTGCGCCTTCTTTCACCAAGTGCTCGATCAAGTATTTGCCTACCTGACCCACTCCTTGTACGCCGATTCTTTTTCCTTCCAAAGATTCTAAACCAAAAGCTTTCTTTGCAGCAGCTTTCATGCCCATGTAAACGCCGTAAGCTGTGACTGGTGAAGGATCTCCACCGCCACCCTTGACCTCAGGAAGGCCGGTTACGTGACGTGTTTCCAATCCAATAAATTCCATGTCCGAAGTGTTCATGTTGACATCCTCTGCAGTAATGTACCTGCCTCCGAGACTTTGAACAAATCTCCCGAAACGTCTGAGGTAAGCTTCATTTTTTAATTTTGGATCACCCAAAATCACCGCTTTTCCACCGCCGAGGTTAAGTCCGGCTAGTGCATTTTTAAATGTCATCCCCCTGGATAAGCGAAGAACATCTGTGATAGCTTCTTCTTCAGAAGCATAGGGCCACATTCGGGTACCTCCCAATGCAGGGCCCAGGGTGGTGTTGTGAATTCCGATCAATGCCTTTAGGCCGGTTGCTTCATCATGACAGATCACTAATTGTTCGTGATCCATCGTGGTGATTTGGCCAAAGATTGAACCCTCACGTACTGTTTCGGTTGCTTTAATCTCTAACATGTGAACTTAGCTTTTTAGAATGTGTTATATTTGGGTACTCCTTGCTAATAATAGCCGATACAAAATTAAATACTTTTATTGGCCTTCAAAGCATTAATGTACCCCGTTTTACTAATCTAATTTCTACATATTAAAATTTTTATTTGGTGAAACCACTTTGGCGACTCAACAAGTATTTGTACAAATACAAGGGCTTGATCCTTTTGGGGATAGTATTTACTGTTATCTCAAATATTTTCGTGATTATTCCTGCGCAATTAGTGCGACTTGCAATAGATTATGTGGTTGAAAGTTTATCGATTTATAGGCCTTTAGCACAGGGCGGTATGGGTGATCAGGCACAGAATATATTTTTAAAATTCGTTGTGGTCTTTGGTTGCTTGATTCTTGTCATGGCTTTGCTGAGGGGGATTTTCTTGTTTTTCATTCGGCAGACGCTAATCATCATGTCCAGGAAAGTGGAGTACGACATTAAGAATGAGATTTTTGACCACTACCAAAATCTTCCTTTAAGCTTTTATAGGAGGAATAGTACTGGAGATTTGATGGCTAGAATCACTGAAGATGTTAGTCGCGTGAGAATGTATCTCGGGCCAGCAATTATGTATGGCTTGAATCTACTGATTCTTTTTCCATTGGTGATTACTTATATGATCACCGTCAATCCCATGTTGACGTTTTATGCCCTTCTGCCACTTCCAGTACTTTCATTGAGCATTTATTATGTGAATAATATGATCAATGAACGCTCTGAGAAAATTCAGCGGAGCTTAAGTGAATTGAGCACTTTTGTTCAAGAAGCATTTTCGGGGATTCGAGTGCTCAAGGCTTTCGTCAGAGAGAGTGACAGTGCAAATGATTTTGCTACAGCTAGTGAGGATTACAAAGTCAAATCTATACGCTTAACAAAAGTTAATTCGCTGTTTTTTCCTATTATAATGGGATTGGTAGGAATATCTACGATTATTACTGTGTACGTAGGTGGCTTGCAAGTGATCAGTGGAGAGATAGGATATGGAGTAATAGCAGAATTTATATTATACGTTAACATACTCACTTGGCCAGTGACTTCCCTAGGATGGGTAACGAGTATTGTTCAACGTGCAGCAGCTTCACAGACTAGGATTAATGAATTTTTGGATGAGAAGAATGACATTCTGAGTACCGAAGAAATCAAAGCAGATATCCGTGGAACGGTTGATGTAGAGAATGTGTCTTTTGTTTATCCGGATTCGGGTATTCACGCATTAAAAGAAGTTAGTTTTCAGATTAAAGAAGGGCAGACGCTAGGGATTATAGGTACCACTGGTTCAGGAAAATCTACCATCGCAAATTTATTGATGCGGATGTATGACCCTACTAGCGGTGTGATCAAAATTGATGGGAAATCGATTGATGCGTTCTCTATATCCGATCTTCGCAGACAAATAGGGTATGTGCCTCAGGATGTTTTCTTGTTTTCAGATAGCATTGGGAATAATATTGCATTCGGATTAAAAGAATCAGATCCTGAGATCATTGAACAAGCGGCAAAAGATGCCGACGTTTATCAGAATATTGTGGATTTTCCGAAAGGGTTTGAAACCATGCTCGGAGAGCGTGGAATAACACTGTCTGGTGGGCAGAAGCAGCGAGTATCTATTGCACGAGCTATCGCTAAGGAACCAAAGATTCTTATTCTGGATGATTGCCTTTCGGCAGTTGATACTAAAACTGAGAATGTTATTTTGACTGCGCTTAAGAATATCATGCAAAACCGCACCTCGATTATAATATCCCATAGAGTATCCTCTGCAAAGCTAGCTGATCAGATTATTGTTTTGGATGATGGAAAAGTCATTGAAAGAGGAAATCATATATCCTTAATGAAACAGAAAGGAGTTTATGCTGAGTTATATGAAAAGCAGACGCAGGCAGGAGAATCAATTGATAATTAGAGTTTTCTAATTCATTTTTTGTTTGAGAAAAGTGGCATTCAAGAAAAAGTATTTAACTTAAGGCATAACATTTCATCTAAATAATTTCAGTCATGACCGAAAAGAAATCTACTACTCAAGATATTGAAAAAGTACTTAAGGAAATCGGTGATAAAATCGAAGAGCTGGTCAAAAAGGGTGCTGATGCGGGAATGGATGCGAAGGATGAAATCGAAAAGAAAATTAAGGACTTGAAAGATAATAAGACAACGCTTGAGGCGGAGTTTAAAAAAGGCAAGGAAATCTTGGAGAAGGAATTTAAAGAGCGTACGGATGATTTTAAACCAAATTTCCAGGAATCTAAAGGTTTATTCAAAGATGGTTTGAAACAAATCGCGTTAGCTTTTCAAGCACTATTTGCGAAGAAAAAATAGCAGAATCAAATGTCTTTCTAGTAACAAAAAATGCCCGAGATTTCTCTCGGGCATTTTTTGTTACTTTCCTGCCAGTGCATTACATCGATCATATGCAGGATCGAGGTCAATGAATATATCCTCTTTGGCTGTAATAAACCATTTACTTAGTATTTCTTCCTCTTTTTTGCGAAGTGTGGCTGCTTTTAGCTTTTCATAATCATCTTCCATGTTAGCTCTATGAGCTGGGTATTTCGCCTTGTAATAAAGCATTCGAACCTTCTTTCCTTCTCTAGGATCATCAAACTCCATTGGTAGAGTGATATCGCCAACCTTCATGGTATCTATCATAAAGAATAGTAAAGGATCTTCAAGCGTTCGTAAAGATAGACGGCTAGAATTAGTTGAAGGGTCTGTGAAGAAACCGCCATTATCTGAAGTACCTCTATCGTCCGAGAAGTCTTTGGCAGCTTTGGCAAAATCCAATCTTCCTGCAACTATCTCTGTTCTCAAGCTATCAAGGAATCGTACGGATTGCTTCACATCATCTTCTGTAGCTTTTGGGGACATAAGGATGTGTCTTGTGTTGTAGGTATTTCCTTTGATTTCTAATAGTTGAATCATGTGGAATCCATAATCACTTTCTACTGGATCAGAGATCTCTCCTTGTTTTAATCCCAACGCGGCACTTTCATATTGCGGCACCATTTGGCCTTTGGAAGAAAAACCAAGATCTCCACCATTTACAGCTGACCCAGGGTCTTCAGAATATTTTCTAGCTAGAACTGCAAAATCCGAATTGCCTTCGCCTACATCCTTTTTGAACTGCAGGAGCTGATCATATAGATTCTGCTTAGTTTGAGGATTTACTTTAGGTTTTATGACGATTTGGCCTACTGTAGCTTCTGAGGTAAATAAAGGCAAGGAATCTCTAGGAATACTATTGTAGAACTGACGCACGTCATTTGGAGAAACTGTCAAACCTTCGGTAATCTGGCCTCTCATACGTGTCACAATTAATTGCTCTCTTATGACGTCTTCAATTTCTGCTTTAAGCTGATCAGAGGTTTTGCCATAAGCCTCTACCAGTGTGGTTTCATCTCCTCCAAATTGCTGCATGACCATATTGAAACGTTGGTCTGTCTGAAGCATAACTTCTGCATCAGTGACCATAATCGAATCTACTTCTGCTTTTGCGACCATCAATTTATTAATCATCAAGGATTCAAAAACCTCACAGCGAGAAGGACTCACTTGACCTTGCTGATATTGAGCTAAAGCTTCCATGTACGCTTTTTGCACATCGGATTCTAGTAGGATGTAATTGTCCACCTTTGCCACGATTTTATCAAGAACTTGGCCCGTTGGCGGGGTTTCTTGAGCATATGATGCGGTGATCAGCAAGCTGGAGATAAGAGTAAATGTAAATCGGTTTAGTAATTTCATGGGTATTTATCCTTCATTAACAACTACTGAGTAGAAGGTTTTCTTTTGTGAATTATTATTGATTCAAAGCAATGAAAGTTTCCTCTTTAACTTTAGGGTTAATTTTTACAGGATACTTTTTTCTAAGAGATTCCACTAGGGTTTTATCCAAATATTCCTGATAATCTCGAATGACAAAACCTCTTGTTTCTTCAAATTTCTTTGGTCCGGCTTTGGTTTTTTCTCCAATGAGTACAATGTGCAAATGCCCGTTTACTTCCAATTCTTGATAGCTTTTATTGATATCTGCCTTGGATAAAACTGGGTTATCGCTATACTCAAAATTGCCAGATTCAGTTTGAAAAACCAAGGAATTACTAGTTTGATAGCTATTTTCAAAGGAAGTTATCAGCTCATCCGAAAGAGGCTTGCCTTCAAGTAATGCTCGTGCCGCACTTAACTGAGTCATGTCAAGAACTTTGATGATAGCAGCATTTACTCTGTTTTTCCACTGGTAGTTCTGAATATTTTTCTCGAAATAAACCTTTTGAGCCACCGAATCCATTAAGCCTTTTTGCCATACCTCTTCATTCATGAGTGAGAAAAGCAAAATGCCATCACGGTATTCTTTCAGCAACATACGATACTCTTTGTTGTTTGCTGCCAAATCAGCTTCTTCTGCTTTGTTTAGCTCGGCAGCCATAAAACGCTCATACCATGCGTCAAATGTTCCAGCCTTACTTCTAAGGTTGATTTCCTCTTCAGCCATATAGTCAGCTAGATCCTGAACGACATAGCTTTTTCCAAGAAGGGTAAAAAGTTGGTCACTATTTAAATCTTTTGAAGTCAAGACCTGAGCAAATCCAGCCTTGGTAGTTGTATTTAATTCAGCTTTCAATTTCGCAACATTTGTCTCATTTTCATCGAAATTGTATCGAGACTTCTGGATTGCCATCACTTGGGACTGAATCATGGTAGAGCGAGAGTCTCTTAAAATACTGGATCGGATATTCTCCTCCATTAATTCAAAACTTTCTATGGGTCTTTTTTCCTCCAATCTCAAAATATGATAACCATAGCGAGTTTGAATAGGTGGAGATACTTCACCTATTTCTGTCAGGGAAAACGCCGCCATTTCAAATTCAGGAATCATCGATCCAACAGTAAACCAAGGCAACATTCCTCCTTTTAGACTACTTGCTGGGTCTTCAGAGTAATTTTTTACTATGTCCTCCCATATGGTACTTTCTTTCTGAATCTCTGTGTAAATATCTGCGACTTTGCGCTTAGCGAGATCTTCTCCGTTTGCCTCACTTTCATTAATGCGAATTAGTATATGTGAAACACGCACCTGCCCAGGATTAGGTTGACGATCTTTTACATTTATAATATGATAACCGAAATTGGTAAGGACTGGATCTGATACTTGCCCAGGCTGAAGAGCGAATGCTGCATCTTCAAAAGGCTGAACCATTTGAAGTGCTGTAAAATATCCTAGATCTCCTTTGTTGACTTGTGCTGATGGATCATCTGAATAGGTTACAGCTAATTCATTTATACTACCACCAGCTTTAATGTCTTCTTCGATTTTCAGGGCCATTCTTAAAACAGAAAGACTATCTTCAGTACTGGAATTAGGGGGGAATTGAAGGAGAATATGGCTGGCGCGTATAATCTCCTGCATTCTGGAATAGGCTTTTCTTAACTCACCTTCTTCCAAAGAATTTCGGATAAGAAATGGAGCTTTAAGGTTCTCTCGGAAGGATTCGAACTCTCTACGAAATTCCTCAGATAGATCAAGCCCTTGCGCTTCTGCCTCATGTACTTTTAGTTTGTAATTGATGAAGAGGTTGACATTTTCATTAAACTCTTCTCTGGACATCCCGGGAGTGCCAGGTTCAGACTTACTTCCCTTAGAAAGTAAATAAATTAACTCATCCTTATTCACAGGCTTAGTTCCTAAAGTCAATAAAGGGTCGTCCTGTCCCGATGTTTGAACAAAAGCCATCGCGGGGATGGAAAACTCAAATGCTAGGAGGATGGTAAATAGAAGTGCCGAAATGGTTCGGTTTGTCATGTATGAAATGGCAGAATTGGAATGCAATTTTACAAATTTATTAGGATTTAAAGTCAAATGTCCCGAATACTAAGCATTTAACAAGAATTAGGAGTGGAACCATTTGATTAAGCGGCAGGTATTTGTGCCTTTGCTCGATTCAAATTCGATTTCATCCATAATCTTCTTCACCAAAATTATGCCTAAACCTCCTTTTCTCTTTTCTCCTTTCACTTTATCGAGGTCTGGAACTTCATAATCTAGCATGTTGAACGCTTTGCCTTTATCGGAAATTTCGAAAATCAATTTTCCCGGATGTTGTTTGACTTTAAGTTGAATGTAATCAAGTGCGTTGCATTGATGTGAATGAATAATCAGATTTGCACATACCTCTTCCACCGCCAATGTGATCTGGAGTTGGTCGATGTCAGTCAACTGCAATTTTGCAAGGGTCTTTTTTAAAAAGACACGCAACTCAGAGAGGGCAGTGGTTTGACAAGATATTTTCAACTGATGGTTCATTTCAGGAATTCAAAGCTGTTATTTTGTCTGGATATATTTTCATCAATTGGTCTAAACCCAGAATCTTAAATACTTCATAAACGCGGTCGGAAAGGGAATAGATTTTAAGGTTAATTTCTTGTTCCTGAAAATCTTCTAAATATGACATAAAAACCCCCAGACCGGCCGAAGAAATATATTCTAGACCTGCCCCATCTACTAAGATAGAATTACTCCCATCGTTCACAGCTTTTGTGATCGCTTCATCCAAGATGACAGAATTGCTTGCATCCACTTCACCTTTGAGTAGCAATATGTCATGTCCATTTTCTTGTTGAGTTGTTATCGTAAGCATCTTTTAAATTTGTATAGTTGACTGGGAAAATTTCACTACCATCATAGAATAGTCATCATCTATTAATCTTTCGCCACCTACAAAATTATGTAGAGAGTCAATTATTTTAGACTGAATTTCTTGCGGATTCAGGTCGTGATAGAGGTCTAATAAGGTTTTGATACGGTCATAGCCGAATTGATCTGAAGTATCATTTTTCGCCTCTACGATACCATCTGTGAATAGGACTAGTACATCTCCTGGTTTATAGGTAAATGTCTTTTCCACAACGTGGTTTTTGTATTGCATGTTTCTTAAAATACCCAAACCCAACCCGTCTATTTCTAAATAGGCAGATTTATGTTCATTTACCTGATGAAAAAGGGTTGGTACATGACCTGCACGTGAATGACAGATGGTTTGTTGTGCGGTATTGATGATGAAAATCGAGGCTGTAATGAAATGATTCCTTTCCAGACATTTACTTACTGCTGCATTCGCTTTGATCATAAAGTCTGATGGGCTGATGTTCAGCTGGATAAGACTTTGAAAAATCCCTTTCATCTGAGACATGTGAAAAGCAGCAGAAGTCCCTTTGCCAGATACATCACCTATGATGAGTACATATCGATCTTCATCTAGCATATAGGTATCGTAATAATCCCCACCCACCTCATCTGCTGCATTTGAGTAGGCACAAATATCAAAGGATTGATTATGATCCAATTTGGTAGGAAGAAGCGATTTCTGGACGCGCTGTGCAATTTTCAATTCCTCCTGATACCGCTCGTGAAGGATTGCTTGATTGAGCAAGCGATGATTCTCTACTGCAATACAGGCTTGCCTTGCAAATGTGCTAATGATATTCAGCATCTCTTTGTTAAACCCATCTCTAACTTCTTTGCAAAGCACGATCTTGCCTATTACGATCTTATTGATTACTAAAGGGACTAAGAGTACAGATTCGAATTTAGGGTGATGCAGTCTGAGCGTAATCGGGCTGATGTTTTCTGGACGTTTCTCAGAGGCCCAAGCTTGTACAGATTTCTGATCATTAATCAAATCAGAAATTTCCTCCCTCATGTCTCCATCAATAAACCGCTCCTGAGTTAAGCCTTCTGGGAAATCCTCACTGTTCATTTCCAGCCAAGCTGCATCTGCATAAGCAGCACTCATACAGGAATCCATTAAGATATCCAATACTTGCTCTTCGTTCTCTTCTGGCTGAATAGATTGACTGAGGCGTTGAAAATTGATGGCTTCCGTGAGCTTTTGCTCAAATACTGAAGATGTTGGAAGGTTGAAGAGTGTTACTAAAAAGCTGAGAACTGCATAGACTAAAACAAACCAGAAAAGAGAAATGAGGAATAAGTTCCACGTTAGATTGACTGGGTAAATTCGATCTTTTTCAACAGAAAAAGTGTACCAAAGGAAGAAGCAAACAGTAGAGATAATGATGGCAAGAAAGAGTAAAGATTTCCACTTTTCTTTAAATGTTAAGTATGGAATCCACTTCAGATTTGTGGAAAGAATCACAGCTAAGATTCCTAAAAGAGCCATACCAAAAAAGAAAGGGTATTCGGTGTCTTTTCCACCAAAAAAAACTAGAAACATTCCAACTAACATAGCTATCTCGAAAGCCTGCCATTGTTTTACTACTTGCTTTGTTTTCTGATAAAGTATAAGATGCTGCCATAACAGCGATGTGGAAACCAAGAAAATAGTAAGTAATCCGAAGCGAATATGATAGAAAAATGTTGCAAGAAAAGGATCTCTTGACAGTTTGCTATCACCTAGCGAACTAATAAATAAATCCATAATCACATAGACTGCTACCGCAAACAATCCTGTGGAGGCTCCCCGCCATATAAGGTTGAGGAAATCACTTTGTGAATTTTTAGTAATGGAATAATTATAGAAGCCGTAAACGGTCAGGAAAAATAAAATTTGGAGTACCCAGCTGAACTCAATTGCAAAACCAGAGTCTATCTGGTTGAGTATTCCTACAAGCCTCACTAAATTCACAAATAGCATGGCTAGCCAAACCAGGATGGCGAGCAACAAGCTTAGCTTTCCGATATGGATTGGTGGTAGTTTGATCATGGATGTGCTTCCACAATAATACTCATTCGAATTGAAAAATAATGGGAGTGGATAAGTAACTGATGGCTGTGGGTGTTAAAAAGTCTAAAATTGAGGACCCTTGGTTTTTGTCACAAACAAACTAAATCCTCTATAACTCCAGCTCCATACTTCTCGACAATTAGCGAAAGGACTTTGCTTTTATTCATCAACAACTCCTTCTTTACAGGTCCCGAACTTAGCTTGACAAACAGTTTTTTATCTCGTATAAAAACTGAAGTGGTTCGGTCTCCGATCGTTTTACCCACTAAATCTGGCCAATCATGGACTAAAGATTTTTCTCTGAATTTGCCCTCTAGTCGGTATGCCTTAAGCAGATCGTTGAAAGCTGACTCAAGTGGCGCTACTTCCCTCTTTCTGCTGAAATATCCGTCGTTGCTCATAGTTGAAGTTCCTCAAACGAAAAGTGCTGCGGCAATACTATCCGCGAGTAATTTCCCGCTTTTGCTCAAAGATAGGTTTTTATCTTTCCATACGAGCCAGCCTTCGGAATCCATTTGATCTAAAATTACCTTCTTTGATGGAAAAAGATCGAAACCATAATCGCTGTGGATAACTCCAAAATCAATTCCCCAAAGAGTCCTTAAACCAGTAAGAATATATTCATTTAATCGTTCTTCTTTGGTAAGGTTCTCCACTGCAAATGGGATAATCTCTTTTTCCAAGTTTTTGAGATATTGAGAATTGTTGGAAGGATTTGCTCCTCTATTTTTTCCGTCAAAGGAATGTGCACTTGGCCCTACTCCTAAAAAGGGTACACCCTTCCAGTAATTTGTATTATGCAAGGCAAATTGGTCTGGTTGGCCAAAATTGGAAACTTCGTATTGAATATAGCCAGCCTTGTGGGTTAGTTCCTGAAGTATTTCAAATTGCTCAGCTATAAAGTCCTCGTCTGCAGGAATAAATTCTCCTTTATTCGTCCAGGTGCCTAGCGCAGTTTTAGGCTCTATGGTCAGTGCATAACTTGAAATATGCCCTGGATTTTGAGCAATAGCCTCTGATAAATCACGCTCCCAAAGATCATGATTTGGCTGTGGATAACCATAAATCAAATCAAGACTAAATTTTTCAAACCCTATTTTTCTCGCTTTCTCAATTGCTGATTTGGACTCCTCTGCCGTGTGAGCTCGATTGTAAAATTTCAATACTTCCTCATCGAAACTCTGAATTCCTAGACTTAATCGATCTATTCCTAGCTCTTTCCAAGCAAGCAGGTTATCCACATGTAGATCGTCAGGATTTGCCTCTAGAGTGATTTCTTTCCATTCAGAATTGTAAGTTTTAGCAATCTGATTTAGAATTTTTTCAATCAATTTTGGAGGTAAAAGAGATGGAGTCCCTCCTCCAAAATAGATGGTCTCTAACGTAGTGTTTTGGAGATAGTCGGCTCTCAGGGCCAATTCCCGGCAAATCATATCTGCCATTTGCTCTATTCTCTCCAGATTTGTGCTGAAGTGAAAATCGCAATAATGACATGCTTGCCTGCAAAAAGGTATGTGTATGTATATGCCCGCCAATTTGAATTCTATTATTTTGCGAATATAATCAATCCCAGCCAGCCCTTTGAAAAGCTCAATATTGGCATCCATCCTTTTTTTCCTTGCAGGAGGACTTATTTGCCAAGCTCAAAATGGCTTTTGGGTCAAATGGTCAAGTGATCATCCTCAGCGCACTGTTGACTGGAAGGCCTTTTCTTCCAAGACTGAAGGGGATAAATACATAGATTCTATTCAGAATTCTTTTCTGAATGAAGGCTATCTTGGGGTTTTTGCAAATGATGAAGAGCTGGCTGAAGATTCTCTTAGCCTGAGCTTTGTGCTTGGTGAGAAATATTTCTGGAAATCAATCGCTCATGGAAATGTACCGCAAGAATTTACTAATTCTATAATTCCATTGACTCAGGAATATAACTCTGCTACAACATGGATGAAGAGTATCATTAAAGAAGCTGAAAACAATGGATTTCCTTTTGCTCAAATAAAACTCGACAGTATCCAAAGAAATGGGAACGAGCTTTCCGCAGTTTTCAATTATGATTCTGGACCACTTATTTTTTGGGATAGCGTGAAGGTATCCGGTGACACTAAAACACAGGAAAAATATGTACAGCATATAACAGGCATTCAGCCTGGCTTGCCATTTTCTCAAAAACAATTAGATGAAGCCCATAAAGAGCTCAGCCGATCACCATATTTCGTACAGACGCAGGATCCCTTAGTAGATTTTAAGATCAAAAAGGCTCAGCCCACATTTACTTTGCGGGATCGAAATACTAATGTGCTTGATGGCATAATAGGATTACTACCCAATGCAAACGAACCTGGAAAGATGCTCATCACAGGACAACTGGACTTGGAGCTGTATCATTTGGGTGGCAAAGGACGGGATGTCGCAGTGCATTGGCAGCGACTGAATATAGCGACGCAGTCTTTGGATATTTCCGCTAAGGAAGCCTTTCTATTTAATTCCCCTCTTGATGTCAGCATAGGGTTCAATTTGTTGAAGCAAGATTCTACTTTTTTGAACAGGTATTTGAATTTGGACTTTGGGTATCGATTGAGTAAGAATAGTTACCTACGGTTTTTCACTAGAAGACAATCAAGTGCTGTCTTGAATACTGAAGCGTATAAGGATGTGACTGATCTTCCAGATGTGGCAGATTACCAGTGGAATCAATATGGGATGGGGTTGACTTTGAATAGATTGGACGATCCTAATTTTCCCAGAAGAGGATTTCTATTCATCGGTGAAGTTGCTTTGGGTAATAAGAAGATTCTTGAAAATACGGGGTTTCCCCCTGAAGTTTATGTGAATGTGGAATTGAACAGTCCACAGTATTTGGGGGAAGCAGAAATAGAAAAGCATATATATATAAAATCTACATGGGGAATGTGGTTTAGAGGAAGTGCCGGTTTTACGCAAAATAAAAACTTATTCCTGAATGATTTATTTCGCTTAGGTGGGTTGAAAAGCATTCGTGGCTTTAATGAGAACTACTTTTATGCGAGGTCTTATGGTTATATAAATATGGAGCAAAGACTTTTTTTTGGAAAAAACTCATTTCTCATGGTTTTTGCTGACTTTGGGATTCTGGAAAACCCGTACTTTGCAGCATCGATTGACAAACCCTTCTCTTTTGGTGCGGGAATCAATCTGGATTCAGGCTCCGGCATCTTTCGGTTTATATATGGAGTCGGGAAGTCTAATTTGCAACCCTTACAATTTTCCTTTTCAAGGATACATTTTGGCTACTTAGCCAGATTTTGAGTATGAAAAAATTGATCAGCAAGTCAATAATTATTTTCCTACTGTGTTATGCAGTGGGGCAACAGGCATATACGCAAGTTTTGGAAGATTATAATCCAAATTGGACGGAAGGTGAGCGAGAAACTTGGTTTAGTTCAAATGATCGGCTGATCTTAGATTTGGATCTTGATAATTTTCCTTTGGCCTATTTTTCATTCGAATTCCCAGATCACTCAGTAGTTTTTTTAGGTGAAAAGCTTTGGTTTTTCACTGATCAGGATACTGCTTTTACTGCAAGAGTTGGTGAGTTGAAAAAGGAGTTTTCAAGAGATCAAGTTAATTTGACTGTTTTTAAAAATGGAATTTCTTCAGATAATGCGAGTGTTAAAAAAATATTGAAAATAGAATCTAGTGATTTAAGTATGATTGAAGAGGGGTTTCTTTCGGAGAAGAGAAAGATTGATAGGCAGGGCATCCGGGATTTTTTTATAATTGGGTTATTTGTTTCATTGCTATTGATCGCCTTATATAAGTTAGCCTATCCATTTATTTTTGCAATGATGATCAAGCCCATCTCATTGCTCAATGCAGAAGATTTTTCTGGAAGTGGGAGTTTACAGAGGTTTTTCTCGCTAGATATACTTTTTTATGTTTTTATAGTGAATATGCTTTTGTCTTTGATGATGGTGACTGGATTTGTTGTTTTTCGTCACGAATGGCTAGAAGCAAGATTAGAATTGAATTTCACCACTTTACTTATACTCTGGATTGCAGGGGCATTTTTTCTTCTATTACTTACAATATTTAAGTTTACAGCCATTAAAACCATGTCATATTTATTTGATCTGGGGAAATTAGAATTTCCTCATTTTTTTTATTTACTCCGTTTAGTAGTTATATCCACGATCACCTTGATTGTGGTGTGTTTATTTTTTCTACTTAATGAATTTTCACAAATTAAAATGGCATTAGAGCTCTCTTTTGCAGGGTTTTTCTGGATTTACATTTTAGGTATCCTAGCGTTATTTCTAATTATGGTGAATAGACTGGGCTTTAAGAAATATCATTTATTTACTTACCTTTGCATCGCAGAATTAGTACCCTTTTTAATCTTGGCTAAATTGGTTCTTGATTTGGGTCATTAATTTTGATAATCACCAAAAGGAATAATAGAAGCATGAGCACAGTTACCAAAGACAGGTTTAGACCAGTAAAAAGTATTCTAGTATCTCAACCAGCCCCAGCGGATGCT
Organism: Algoriphagus ratkowskyi; assembly: GCF_002150505.1. Taxonomy (GTDB): domain Bacteria; phylum Bacteroidota; class Bacteroidia; order Cytophagales; family Cyclobacteriaceae; genus Algoriphagus; species Algoriphagus ratkowskyi. The sequence goes on along the minus strand of NZ_MSSV01000003.1, from coordinate 162,932 downwards.
AATTCTCCCTACACTCAGTTGGCGGAGAAGTATAATTTGAAGATAGATTTTCGACAATTTATTAAGGTTGAGCCAGTTGTGCCAAAGGAGTTTCGCAAGCAGAAGATTGATATTTTGAAGCATACTGCTGTGATATTTACAAGTCGTAATGCTATTGATCATTTCTTTGCGATATGTAAAGATTTCAAAATAGAGATGCCAGCAGATATGAAATATTTTTGTATTTCAGATCAGACAGCTCATTATTTACAGAAGTATATTGTAATCCGAAAGCGTAAATTATTCGTAGGTCAAAAGACTGCTCAGGATTTATTTGATTATTTTAAAAAGCATAAATCGGAAAAATATTTATTTCCATGCTCTGATATCCGAAAGGATGATATACCAGAATACATGGAAAAGAATGGAATTGAGTTTACAGAAGCTATAATTTACCACACATTAGAGGCGGATTTATCTGATTTGGCAGATGTTAAATATGATATACTTGCGTTCTTTAGTCCATCAGGAATTAAATCTTTGAAAACTAATTTCCCTTCATTTGAACAAGGTAATACTAGAATTGCAGCATTTGGTCCAACTACTGCACAATCTGTAATAGATTTGGATTTGATATTAGATATAGAAGCTCCTCTGCCAAATGCTCCAAGTATGACTGGAGCTCTGGAGCTTTATATTAAAAAGGTGAATAATTTATAAAACATAGAATCTAAATCTGTGGTTTTTCAGTTTATATTCTTACAATAGTTATTACGTTGGACGAAACCACTATACAATGATTCAAAAAGGCCATTTAAAATGCTTTTTGAGATATTCGATTCTCTTATTATTCTTTTTTGAGGTTTCCTCGCTGATGGCCCAGCAGGACCCTCAATTTACCCAATACATGTATAATGGCATGTATTATAATCCTGCTTTTGCAGGTAAAGAAGCAGGATTTAGATTTTCTGCTCTGCATCGCACTCAATGGTTGAATTATACCACGTCCTCAGGTCAAGGTGGAGCACCAGTTACGCAATTGCTTACTGCCCAAGGACGGCTAGAGGGAAAAAATATTGGATACGGTCTCACGATAGTAAATGATCAAATAGGCGCAACAGGGAATTTGGAAGTTAATCTTCAAGGGGCTTATCACAAAAAGCTTAACAGATCTACTCTGAGTTTTGGTGCGTATGCTGGGATTAATTCCAGTTCCATAGACTATGGAGAATTAATCGTAGTGAATCCTGAGCCAAATCTTCCAAGTTCAGGGAAAGAGAACCAAATAAATTTTAACATCGGAGCAGGTTTGTTATTTGACGCTAGAAATTATTATATAGGATTGAGCAGCCGACATATTAATGAACCAAATTTTGATTTTGGAGATGGCACATATGCTAATCAATTGAAAAATCACTCTTATTTATTAGTAGGATATAGATTTAAGCCAGTAGGGCAATTAGCAATAGAACCTAGTTTTCTATTAAAATCAGTTTCCTTTAATAATTTTTCATATGATGTCAGCGTTATTGCAACGCATCAAAATAAAATAAGTGGGGGGATTGGATTTAGAGGGGAAGAATCAGTTTCGCTTATATTAGGATATAGCCTCTTGAAAGACAATTCTCTTAAATTGGGGTACTCGTTTGACGTCGTGTTTAGTTCGTTAGAAGCTAAATCTCCTACCAGTCATGAACTTATGCTTCGTTATACATTTACAGATATGAGTCGAGAAATGCAGCGCGTAATTCAAAGAACTCCTAGGTTTAGATTTTAAAATTAACTTTAAAAGTAAAGATTTGAAGCATATGAGTTTTATTTAGATATCATGAATATCTCATATTTTGGCAGGTAATTTGCATTATTGTGCCAAATTCAGCTAAATTTCGAATCTCAAAAACACATTACGCAGCGTAATTATTTGATGCACGAAAAAACGTAATTTATGTATAGAAAAATAAATATTCGCTTATTGTCCATAACCTTAGGTTTGACTTTAGTGATACTTTTGCCGAGTTGCGGCCTCTTTAGTAAAAAGGGTTCAGCTAGCGAAAAGATGAATAGAAGAGGCGAGGTGACGGGTGTTCCGAAACGTGAAAGCTGGCAGCAAAATCTTCCTTACGATATGGTTCCCGTGAAAGCTGGTACATTCTGGATGGGACAAGCTGATGAGGATATAGCATATACGCAATCTGCACTAAACAAGCAGATCACAATCTCTGAGTTTTTCATGGATAAGTATGAAGTTTCCAACAACAAGTACCGTCAATTTTTAGAGTCTGTTAAAAGCGGAACATACGAAAATGGTACGTCCACCACTTTGAAAGATCCTCCTCAATTGAATTACGAAGAATTAAGGCCAGACACTGCTGTTTGGTCTACTAGCTTTGCATATCACTATGGGGATCCTTTGATGGAGTTTTATTTTGATCATCCAGCTTTCGATAATTATCCTGTTGTAGGGGTTACTTGGGATCAAGCTAGAAAATATGGTGAATGGAGAACTTATTACTTGAGAGCTAATGATGATAGTGATTTCGATGGCCCTGGTTTCGAACTTCCATCTGAGGCTGAGTGGGAATATGCTGCTAAAGGAGGAAAGGAAGTCGCCAAATATCCTTGGGGCGGTCCATATTTGAAAAATAAGAGAGGTTGTTTAATGGCAAACTTTAAGCCTGGTAGAGGTAATTATATCGATGATGGGTTTGCATACACTGCTCCAGTAGATGTATTTGCTCCAAATGGGTATGGTCTCTACAATATGTCAGGGAATGTGGCAGAGTGGGTACTTGATGCTTATGCTACCACTTCCAGTTCAATTACATGGGATTTGAATCCCGTTTATGAAGATCCAAATGAACCTAGAAAAGTTGTTAGAGGTGGAAGCTGGAAAGACATTGCTCACTTTCTTGAGACTAGTACGAGGACCTATGAATACGAAGATGTTGCTCAGGCACATATAGGCTTCAGAACAAAAATGACATTTATTGGTCGTTCAGGATCAATGGATGTGAAAAATTCAACAAGAAGAAGAAGATAATCAATTTCAAAAAACATATAATAACTACCTAACATCTAATTTTATTATTACAAATGGCTAGTAACAGCAACTCATTTTCAGCAAAGTTTTATTCCAGCATAATGCCAAAGGTTTATGGTATTGGTGCTGCTGTAGTTATTCTTGGAGCGATGTTCAAAATCCTTGATTGGCAGTTTGCTAATCTTATGATTGGAGTTGGACTTAGTACAGAGGCATTAATATTTTTCTTATCTGCATTCGAGCCTCGTTCGGAAGAGGTAGATTGGTCTAAGGTTTATCCTGAGCTTGCAGGTGATGCACCATCAGCGCCAAGAGCACAAAGAGTAGTAGCAGCTGGTGGAGATCAGGTTTCGCAGAAGCTTGATGAGATGCTTGCTAACGCCAAAGTTGGCCCAGAATTAATTGAAAGTTTGGGTAAAGGCATGCAAAACTTAGCAACCTCAGCTCAGAAAATGGGCAATCTTTCCGACGCAGCAGTGGCCACAAATGAATATGCTACTAATGTAAAATCTGCCGCTAAGACTTTGGTAGACATGAATGCTTCTTATAGTAAAACAGCAGCTGCGCTTACAGAAATGGCTTCTGCATCTCAAGATGCAAAAGCATACCATACTCAAGTGGTTACTGTGACCAAAAATCTTTCTGCTTTAAATTCTGTTTACGAGATGGAACTTCAGGATGCAAACAGTCACGTGAAGACATTGAATAGATTCTATGCCAACATGACTGCAGCTATGGAAGGCCTTACTGAGGCAGGCAAAGAAACTCAGGCATTTAAAACTGAATTATCAAAATTGAATCAGAACGTTAGTTCATTGAATAAAATCTATGGTGGAATGTTATCCGCTATGAAAGGTTAATTTCTCTTCAATTCATTTAAAATTCCATTAAAACTTAAAAATGGCAGGAGCTAAAGAGACACCTAGACAGCGGATGATTGGTATGATGTACCTGGTATTGACGGCCTTATTGGCCCTCCAGGTAAGTAACCAAATCCTCCAAAAATTTATATTGATCAATGACGGCATGGAACGTACTTCCAAAAACTTCATTGGTAAAAATGTATCCACAGTAGAGTCAATTGCTTATACAGTGGAGCAGCAGGGAAGTAAAGAAGTGGATGTTCCTAAAGTAGCAGCAGCTCAAGAAGTTCGAGGAGCTACCAAAGAAGTCTATGATTACTTAGAGGGCTTAAAGCAGGATTTAATTATTCAGTCTAAGGCTAAAAATGATGAAGGAAACTTTGTCAATGCGAACCTTAAAAACACTGAAATTACTGGCAATCTTTTTGCGAATAACGGCAGAGGTGAGGAGATGAAAGAAAAATTGAATGCTTACCCGGTTCAAATTTCAGCGATTTTGGCGAAAATTGGATTTCCAGATATGCAATTCGATGCGATAGCTAAAGATGCGAAAGACATTGAGCTTTTTGCAAGAGATAGGGAAGTCAAAAATAAAGATTTTGTTGCTTTAACCTTTGTAAAGTCTCCAGTAGGTGCTGTTATTGCCCTTATTTCACAATTTCAAAATGAAGTTTTGAACATAGAGAGCGAATCATTAAAGGCGATACAAAACTCTATTGGTTCATTCTTCTTTAAGGCAGATGTAACTGAAGCAAGAATTGCAGCTTTGTCAAATGTAGTAGCAGCTGGTACCAAATTCGAAGCAGATATGTTTATCGCTTCAAGTTCTACCTCAGCAGCTCCGACTATGACTTATGATGGTCGTACGGTTCCCGTTGATGCCAAAGGATTTGGTAAAATTGAATTTACCGTAACTCCAGCTGGTTCGTATGACGAAAGAGGTTTAGCAAAGAGAGTTCTTAAAGGTGAAATTATCACGAGTGTGAACGGCGAGGATAAAGTTCTTCCAGTTGAATATGAGTATTTCGTAGCTCAGCCTGTAATTAAGGTTTCTTCAGAAGTTGTTAATCAGCTCTATGCAGATTGTGCAAATGAGCTATTGATTGAAGTTCCCGCATTGGGCAATACCTATTCTCCAGAATTTTCCGTTAGTAATGGACAATCTATTAAAGGAAGCAAACCTGGACAATTGACTATCATACCGGGTTCGTCTGGTAAAGTAGATATTGGAGTAAGCAGCGGAGGCAATAAAATTGGTAATGTTGATTATGATATTAAGCCAGTTCCAGCTCCTACTTTGGTGCCTGTCACCTCCAATGGAGCTGAACTTGATTTGAGCCAAGCGCAAGCAATCAGTTCTCTGATGGGGCTTAAAATGCAGGCAAAAGCTGAGCCTACTTTTGCTCGAACAATGGCTAAAGATGCTAATTTCGAAGTGACTGGCGGTGAAATGAGATTGTTGAGAAATGAGGTACCTAGACAAACAGTGCAAATCTCAAGCGGTAGCAACCTAGCAATGCGTTCATTGCTTGAAAGTGCTAAGCCGGGTGATGTTGTGGTATTTGAAATTAGACAAGTGACTAGAACAAATTTTAGAGGAAATAAAATTCCTTCAGATTTAAGACAAGTTGTTCCTATCCGTGTTAAATAATAATTAGGTAGGGATTTAGATAAACGAATGATTATGAAAAAGTTTCTTCCAAAATTAATCTTGTCCCTGCTTATAGCAGTAGGCATTTCACCTTTCGCAAGTGAGGCGCAAATTGCTGCTACAAGTCAAAATCCTTCCGGCTTCGGTGATCGTCAGTTCGATATGGATACTATCTACTCTGCGAAGCGAATCAGGGAAGATGATAAAATGTATCAAATTGGAGTGTGGAGAAGAATTGACCTTCGTGAGAAGTATAATAAACCATTATATGGTTCTGGAGATACTAAGTCGAATGGGATAATAAATCAAATCTACAAGGCAATTGTTGAGGAGAATGCATTAGAAGTTTTTGCGGATGAGGATTTTTCTCAGCCACTTTCTATTGCTGAGTTTCAGGATAATTTCTGGTTGAATGCTACTGGAGATAGTATATTCTCTAAGCAGCTTTATTACCTAGATTTCAGAGAAGATTTTGTTTTCGATAAGCACCATTCAGATATGATATTTGATATCAAGTATATAGAATTGGTTATGCCTTCAGAGACAAATTCCAATGCTGGTCAAAAATCCATTGCCTACATTCGTTACAAAGATTTCTATCACTATTTTAAAGATCATCCTGAAGCACGTTGGATTAACTTCCAGAATATTGCTAAGAGTTTGACTTATGATGAGGCTTTTGAAACTAGGTTATTCAGATCAGTTGTTAGAAAGTTTACGAATTCGGAGGAGGCTTTAATTGCGGATCTTATATCTTTCGATCATCCTAATCCCGAAATGCAAGCGTACGTTAACGCGCTTGACTTTGAATATAAGTTGTTAGAATATGAAAACTCTCTTTGGGAGTGGTAATATAAAAAAGGGGCTTTAGGCCCCTTTATTTTTTTCTTTCCATTCTACCAATGTCTTTGCCCGACTAGTTCCGATTACTCCAGCAATTTCTTCCTCACTCGCCTCACTTATTTTCTTTACCGACTTAAAATAAGTCAATAAGGTGTCTGCTGTGTTTTTTCCAATACCAGGAATTTCAGTCAGTTGAGTTCCAAAAGCATTTTTACTCCTAACATTTCTGTGAAATTTTATTGCAAATCTGTGCGCTTCATCACGAATTCGTTGCAAAAGTCTTAAGCTTTCGGATTTTTTGTCAATATGAATAGGATAGGAGTCTCCGGGAAAGTAGATTTCTTCAAGCCGTTTAGCAATACCAATGATAGGCATCTGACCATATACGCCCAGTTCTTTCAGCGCTTCTACGGCGGACGATAGCTGGCCTTTACCGCCGTCAATCACAATCAACTTTGGCATTGGCTTCCCCTCCTCTAAAAGACGCTTATATCGCCTGCCCACTACCTCCTTCATGCTGGCGAAGTCATCTGGGCCAACGACTGTTTTAATGTGGTAGTGTCGATATTCTTTAATTGCAGGTTTTCCATTGAGAAAGCATACCATACTGGCAACAGGATTTGTTCCTTGAATATTTGAATTGTCAAAACATTCAATATGATCTGGGATCTCTGTTAAACTTAAATCTTGCTGTAGTTTTCGGATTACCCGATCTTTTTTGTCTTCATTAAGTCCCAGTAGTAATGCTTTTTCTTTTTTGTAGTATAATGCATTTTTCAGGGAGAGTTGGATCAGCTTTTTCTTATCGCCTATTTTAGGCAAAACTACATTCAGACCTTCAATAGGCTCTGATAGTTCTATATTTAGCAAGACTTCCTCAGCGTCACTTTGAAATTGATCTTGAAGACGGATTAAAGCTGTTAACAGTAACTGCTCGTCTGATTCATCAAGTTTCTTTTTGAGCTCAACATTTTTAGATGTCATCAAAGCTCCATTTTTCACTCTCATATAATTCACATATGCACTTTTGTCATCCGAGACAAGGGTGCACACGTCAATATTGTTGATTGAAGGACTTGCGACCAGTGATTTTGCTTGATACTTTTCTAATGAATCAAGTTTTTCTTTCATCTTATGTGCCTTCTCAAATTCCAGATTTTCTGCATGGAACTGCATTTCTTTCCTAAAATATGACTTTGCCACGCCGAGATTACCCTTCAAAATATGTTTTGCTTGTTCTAAATCCGCTAAATATGCCTCTTCATTCTGAAGTCCTACGCAAGGACCTTGACAATTTCCGATATGGTATTCAAGACAGACTTTATATTTTCCTTCTGCTACCTTATATGGTGATAGATCCAGTTTGCATGTTCTGATAGTAAATAACTCTCGAATAAGATCCAACACTGTATTCATTGCCTTAACACTGGCAAAAGGTCCAAAGTAGGTACCCTTCTTTGGTATCATCTTTCTTGTCGGGAATATTCTGGGAAAATTTTCTTTCGTCAGTAAAAGGTAGGGATAGGTCTTGTCGTCACGAAGAAGAATGTTATATCTCGGATGAGATTTCTTTATCAAATTATTCTCTAGAAGAAGCGCATCAAATTCAGAATCTACTAACGTGATCTCTATTCTTTTTATCTCTTTAACCATTCTCCTGGTCTTAAGATTGACTCCAGTGTTTTTATTGAAATAACTACCGACTCGCTTTTTGAGGCTCTTTGCTTTCCCTACATAAATCAACTCATTGTCTACATTGAAGTATTTATATACACCTGGGTGATCAGGAAGGGTAAGGTGCTCAGTTGGCAAAAAAGAAGATGACTCCATGGGCTAAAATTAAAAAAACAGCCTTGTATTAAGACTGTTTTTCAATTGGATTTATATTTTTTTAGAAATCATTTTTCTTCGCGTCATAATCAAAATCTGCAAATCGTTGGCTTTCTGATTCATAAACATCACAGTTTATCTCTATGCTCAACGGTCTATCTGGTCTTGGAAAAGGGCCTTTGGTATAGCCTAAGCTTTCATCCGCATATACTTTTATCATATAGTTTTGCCAAATAGGTCTAGCGGTTCTTCCACCTTGTCCTTCATACCAGCTTCTGAAGTGAATAGCACGGTCATCTCCGCCCACCCAAGAGCCACTTACTAAGTCCTTGCTTATACCCATATACCAACCATCGGAAGCATTTTGAGTTGTACCTGTCTTTCCACCTAACTCCAATCCTTGTCTCAGATCCCAATTCACACCCTGACTCGTTCCACCACGTTCTTCAAAACCTCCTCGAAGCATATAGGTCATTAAGTAAGCATGTTCCTCACTCATTGCAGGCCTTTTCTTGGCCGTAAATTGCTGGATTACATTTCCATTTTTATCCTCAATGCGGTCTATGTAAAATGGAGTAGTATGCTCACCTTTATTGACAAAAGTGCCAAATGCTCCCACCATTTCGAAGATTGAAACATCATTTACACCTAAAGCTAAAGCTGGTACTTCTTGTAAATCACTGGTGATACCTAATCTTCTGGCAGTTTCTACCACTATTTTAGGGCTTAATTTCTTCATCATATAGGCAGTGATGGAATTGACAGATTCAGCCATCGCTTGTCTAATTGTCAATTTCTTATAAGAGAATTTACCATCAGCATTGGAAGGACTCCATGTAGGTTGACCAGGTATATAAACCTCCACTGGTTGATCTATGACGCTGTAGCAAGGGCTGTATCCGTTTTCTATTGCTGCAGCATAAACGAATGGCTTGAAGGTAGATCCAGGCTGTCTCTTGCCTCTTAATACGTGGTCAAATTTGAAATATTTATGATCTAAGCCTCCTACCCAAGCTTTAATCTGACCTGTATGGGCATCCATGCTCATAAAACCTGCCTGAAGGAGTTTTTTGTAATACCTCATCGAATCCATCGAACTCATTAATGTGTCCACTTCACCCATTTCCCAAGAGAAAACTTTCATTTTCTTCTTCTCATTCAGTTTTAGATTAATAGAATCTGTATCCTCACCATACCGTACTTTGAGTAGTCGATATGCTTCAGTTCTACGTACAGCATCTTCAATGAAATTGGGGATGACGCGATGACTTTCATCTATCCATGGGTCTCTGTTACCCATTTCTTTGTGGAATTTTGCTTGTAATGTCTTCATATGATCAGCTACTGCTTCTTCAGCATATCGCTGCATACGGCTATCAATGGTTGCATAAATTCGCAGACCATCGCCATAGAGATCATAAGCACTACCGTCCGATTTTAGATTCTCTTTAGTCCATTTTAATAGATCAGCTTTTACAATCTCACGAAAATAGGTTGCTAATCCTTTGTTTTGATTGGCTACACTGTAGTTCAATTCGATCGGTAAAATGGCAAGAGAATCAAATTCAGATTTGGTCAGCAAATTATTATTTCTCATTTGTGCCAAAACAGTATTTCTTCTTCGAAGAGAATTGTCAGGATTATAGACTGGGCTGTAATAAGAAGGAGCTTTGAAAAGTCCCACGAGTACTGCTGATTCTTGGATGGCTAGATCTTCAGGAGTTTTATTGAAAAATGTTTTAGCTGCTGTTTTAATCCCAAATGCATTGGAGCCATAATCTGACGTATTGAGATATAAAGTTAAAATCTCGTTCTTGGTGTACGCTTTTTCTAATTGAGTGGCAACAATCCACTCTTTGGTTTTAACGATTAGCATTCTTAGCCCTGGAATGGAACCAAGTAAACCATTACTGTTGTCAGTCCTTGTTTTGAAAAGATTTTTGGCTGTTTGCTGACTAAGTGTTGATCCACCACCTGCATCTTGACCAAGTAAAATAGACTTGACAAAAACTCGCATCATAGCTCGCATATCTATTCCCGAATGTTCTTGAAAACGAATGTCCTCTGTAGATATCAGGGCATTTACCAGGTTTGGAGATAGTTCCTCGTATTTCACAGGGCTTCTATTTTCGCGAAAATATTGCCCAAGCAATATTCCATCTGCAGAATATAATTCGGATGCGATCTCAGAATCAGGATTTTCCAAGGCTTTAAAATCCGGTAGAGATCCAAACAGCCCAAGGAAATTAATACTGATCATCCATACAAATAGAATAAAACCAAAAAAACCTGCAATAAAGGCTATCCAAAGGAATTTTATGGTCTTGGCTACCCAAGTGGGAGCTTGGGGTTTTGCTTTGTTACTCATAGTTTACTTATATGTGGACTTAAAGAAAGTCCTGTATTCTTCAAAATTTTTGGTTTTGTTCAATTCCTGAAAGTTTGCTATTGATATCACGAAGGAATTAGACTTTACTATATCAGGAAAACCTTCAGAATTGAATTCTTTTTGAAATTTACTATAATATTCTTTTGCTTTTTCAGCGTTTGTAAATGGGCTAATGATAAAAATCGCATTTTCCCTATTCATATTCATATTTCCTATTCTAAGTCTTTCTTTTGAGAAATCGGCTTTGTGAAAATTCTCCAAATCTGCCATAAGATTTTTGGCAACATCGACTAGTTTAGGCTCCATCACAAGTACAAAGATATGTGTTGCTGATTCATCGTATTTGTAGGGAGACTCTGCCAGCGCACTATCTCCTTTGTCTCCTGCTAACTCTATGTTTTCAACTATGGTAGAATCAGAGGCGTTTAGTTCTATAGGATTGAGTTTTTCAATTTCAGCCTGAGATAGCATAGGTTTTAGCATAATCCTTGCCAAATCTACCAAATTTGGGTCTTGCCCATTCTGAATATAATTTTCCAATCGCTCCCTATACCTTAGACGTGTGTCGGTTTTGCCTGTGATCATGATATCTAAGAGTAAAAGACGCGCAGTATTTCTAGTAAGTGGATATTCTTCTAAAGCTGACTTAATGATGATTTTACTTGACTCATATTGACCATCATAATAGGCATTATAAGCTAGCTCGTATTTTTTTGAAGACTCTACATAAGCCAAATTTCCTGACGCCGCATCTGGGTTATTTACTGAATAAGTATATTGCGAGTCAGGGAATTCTCGATTCAAACGTCCAACATATTGTTGAGAATTCCCTGCCAAATCTTTTTGGCCTAGATATAGTAAATAATATGCTTCAGGCTTTCTAGAAGAGTTAGGATACACACGAACCAAGGTTTCTAGGTTATCAATACTCCGCTCCGTTTCTTTTAATTCAAAATATAGGAGTTTACCCAGTTCGAAATAAGATTCCTCCAATTCAAGATTCAAGGTCTCGATTTGTTTAGGGGAATTGGGGATCTGAGCAAGAAGTTCGTCTATGCTAGGTAATTTACTGACTAGGCTCTCTATGGCTAAAGAATCATTTTCTGTAGGCTCAGGAATTGCAGCAGTCGAACTCTGGAAGCTAACAGCACTTCGTCTCCAGTTGTCCTGTAAAGGGCGATTACCATAAGTTCTTCTGAAATCAATAGCTCCTTGTTGCATAGCTACGCTATTATCAAAATAAAATGTTGAAACAGATCCCCGATCGTTGAATGCCAATAGGTTATCGAAAATACCGGTGATTTGTGGTTTTTGAAGCGCTCTCGCTTCCCTTAAAAGTCTATCCTCTTCGGATTGGATATAGTTTTCCGCAATTAGTTTCTGTTCTTCCGTACTTAGTTTTGCCAAAGTCAGCAAGCTATCATTGCCTTTAATTCGCTCAAAATGGAGCACATACTTATCAAGAGATTCTTTTTGACTCGTGATTTCTATAGCTACAGGATCAGTTTCGTTTATATAAGTGAGCGCAGAATCTAAGTAATACTTGGTAGCACGATAATCTTTAAATACAGCAAGGTTAATTTCGGCTAGTTTTTGATAGACGTAGCCTTTCACTCGTGGGTTACTTCCAGGTTCTTTAGCCGCTTGATGAAGAAGATCCAAGGTTAGCTCAGTGTCGCCTTGTTTTTCCTCAAAAAGTGCTCGTTCATAGATTACTACATCTTTTAAATCTCTATTTTTTGTATCCTCATACAAATCATCGTAGTACTTACGAACCTTTCTCAAGTCCTTGGATGCATTTAGCTCTGCAACTTGCTGAGCGTAAAGTTGAGCATAAAAACTTCTTTCATAGGGCGGGTTACCCAATAGAGCTTTTTCATAATACTCAAAAGCTAAGGCATCGAATCCTTCTCGCTGATAGCGCTGAGCCAGTATAAAGTTTATTCTTGAGGCCTCTTTTTTGTCTTGCGAATATTCTATGGTCTTGTCCAGTGCGCCGATTACACCACTTTTATCGCCTCGTTTTTCATAATAATATGCAAGTGTTCTGTAAAGTTCGTAGCGATTTTCATCTGAAATACGATTTTCTTTTGATAAGTAATCGATGGTGAAATTTGCATTCTCGAATTCTCCCTGATCTACATATAGGCGTAGTAAAGTGATCAACGTCTGATGCCTCAGATCAGGACTTTTAGAATTTACATTCACATATTTGAATGTGTTCTGAGCGTCATCGAACTGAGATTGGTAATAATCCAGCTTCCCCAGAAGGTAGTAGCTATCATCCACCCACTTACTGATTTTATGCCATTCGATAGCTTTTGAAGCTAATTCACGGGAAGATTGTAGTTTCTCTGCATTTGTTTGAATTGTGGCAGAATCAAATGGAATAAAAACAGGTAGTATCTGTGTATAGTCTTCCTTGTAATTCTGAAAAACTTCAGCCTCAACTTCTTTTAATTTGACGTCGGCGAGATAATACGCATTAAAATGCGCAGTGACATTATGGAATGTCCTGTTAGTAAAGGTGTTGCGCTCCGAAGAACATGCTGCACTAAAAAGTAAAATGACTATCGCTAGTCTGGAAAATATTTTCATGAGTTGTTTAGCCCAATTCAAGTAGCAAAATAGGTTTTTTGGTTTACTTAGTGAACGATTTTAATTTTGTATTATTTGTACCCGACCAAGTCACGAAGATATAACGGATGATTTTTAATAAATTAAAGCTTTAACATAAATTACTATGGACCCAAATTCCAAAGAGACTAATTCAAAGAGCACACCGGTTTATGTAAAATATATAGGTCTTTCATTTCAACTTTTTGGGGTGATTGGCGGAGGTACTTGGCTTGGATGGTGGGTACAGCAGAAAAGTGATATGAAATTCCCTGTTTGGCTACTCCTGTTTTGCTTCATCTCTGTTGGGATTGCATTTTATCAATTGTGGACTTCAATTCGCTCAGATAAGTAGTTTCACGAAAGAATATTTGGGGTAAATTTGCAAGAAATTAACAATATGAGTTTGAAATTAAATTATCATTTAAAATTTTTCCTTTTAACAGGAATGTTTTGTTTGCTAGCAATTTTACTTCAGTGGTTGATCCCTGCAACTATTCATGTGGGTATTTGGAAAATTCTGGGATTCTTAGCTTTAACCTCATATTTGGTAGGTGTAATGAGTATTTGGCTACTAAAAGATTCTACAGAAAACCTGCTTCAGGTGAAAATGTTGGCCATGGTAATTCGAATAATTGCCTCACTTTCCTTCATAGGAATCATGGTTTTTATAGGGACAGAGAATATTCTTTTGTTTGTAGTGAATTTCTTTATTCTCTTTTTGTTCTATCTGGTTTTTGATATCTACACCTTTCTGGCTAACTTGCGCCCGATTTCGAAGTAGCCCTCAAAAAAAGAGTTAATGACGCGTAAATTTCTTTCCCTAAGTATTTTATTGTCAGCGTTTTTGCTGAGTTTCTCAAGCATGTCTTTGGCTGCTGGGGCGGATTCTGAAGAAGGAGGAGAAGATCCTACCAGCTTCATTATGCACCACATCAAGGACTCCCATGAGTGGCATTTTTTCAATGTTGGCCACACTCACGTGACGCTTCCCCTGCCTGTAATTGTTTATTCTGGTGACAGAGGTTTAGAGTTTTTTAACTCAAAAGACTTCCAAAATCCGGATACGCACAAATTTGGTGAGGAGTATGCTCACGAAGGTTACTTTATAGATTCTCATGATCACATGGGAAGAGTCGACAATGCTAGCTTCACTGATTTGTCAATAACCAAGAACGTCGCGATGATGCTTCTAGTAATTGTGATTGTATTGACTTTAACGCTCTCTGCTGCGGGTCACTACAAAAAGCACGGAGCTGTAGCCCCTAAAGGAGCTGCTGCAATTGTAGAGCCTATTGTTATTTTCGTAAGAGATGAGATCGCACATTCTGCTATTGGCCCTAAATACAAGAAGTTTGTACCTTATTTATTAACTCTTTTCTTTTTTATCTGGATAGGTAACCTAGTAGGTTTGATGCCAGGTGCGGCAAATTTGACTGGTAATATCGCTGTCACTGCAACTTTGGCCGTCCTGACTTTTATCATTGTGAATGTGAATGGGAATAAGGATTATTGGAAACACGTCTTTATGACTCCAGGTGTTCCAATTCCTCTACTTTTGGTGATTGTACCAGTGGAGATTATCGGCTTGTTCACTAAGCCTTTTGCTTTGATGGTTCGTCTTTTCGTCGCAATCACAGCTGGCCACATCGTTATTTTGGCTTTTATTGCTCTCGTATTTATCTTTCAGTCTTATACTATAGGCGTGGTAAGTACGCTGATGGTGACGTTCATCAATCTGATTGAGCTTTTAGTAGCAACTATTCAGGCCTATGTGTTTACGCTGTTTACAGCCATGTATATAGGATCTGCAGTTGCGGAACATGATCATGACGAGGCACATTAATTAGGAATTTCTTTGTTCAATTTATAAATAAAAACGTATGTTAACTTCAATCTTATTATCAGCTGGATTGGCACTTATGGGTGCTGGTATCGGTGCAGGAATTGTTGCGATTGGCGCAGGTCTTGGTATCGGTAGAATTGGTGGACAAGCTATGGAATCTATTGCTCGTCAGCCTGAGGCTGCTGGTAAAATCCAGACTGCTATGTTGATCATTGCAGCTTTGATCGAGGTGGTTTCCCTGTTTGCAGTAGTAGTTTGTCTACTTATTGCTTTGAATGCAGGCGGTATCGCTTTCTAAGAACAAATGAATCGGGATTGGCCTTCTAGGTCAATCCCTCTTTTTGAACAATAACGAAATTATATATATCTAATGGATCTGATTTTACCTAGTTCCGGCCTGATCTTCTGGCAACTATTCGCCTTTCTTGCACTTTTATTCATCTTGAAAAAGTTTGCTTGGAAGCCTATGCTTGCTGCAATTGAAGAAAGAGAAACCAGTATCAATAACGCATTGAAGGCAGCTGAAACTGCTAGAAATGAAATGGCTAATTTGAAAGCTGAGAATGAAAAACTTCTTGCTGATGCCAGATTAGAAAGAGATATTATTTTGAAGAAAGCTCAAGACGCTTCTGTGAAGATGATCGATGACGCAAAGAATGAAGCTATAAAAGCTGGTGCTTTGATGATCGAAAATGCAAAAGCTGTGATTGAAACTGAGAAGAGAGCTGCTTTGGCAGAAGTGAAAACTCAAGTTGCAACGCTTTCTTTGGAAGTAACAGAGAAATTATTGAGAAAAAATCTTTCTGATGACAAATCTCAAAAAGATTTGGTAGATGGATTTATCAAAGAACTTAAGCTTAATTAATACACCTCCATGTCAAACCAGAGAGTAGCATCCCGCTATGCCAAGTCAATCATGGAACTTTCTTTGGAAAAAGGAAGACTAGAAGAGGTGCATGCTGATTTTCAAAGACTGACTGCATTGGCAGATAGTAATTATGAATTGAAATTGGTTCTTAAGAATCCAGTAGTCAATTCTGATAAAAAATTGAATGTGCTCAAAGCGCTTTTTGCAAAAGGAGCTGATCCACTTACCATGACGTTCTTCGAGATTATTTCTCGCAAGAATAGAGAAGAAATTCTTCTTGACGTGGCAAAGGAATTTGAGAACCAATATAATCTTCACATGTCGATTCAGGTAGCTGAAGTGACGACCACCTTTGCTATTGATGATAAGCTTCGTAAGGAGTTTTCTGATGTAGTAAGAGAAATCTCCGGTAAGAAGACAGTTCAATTGGTAGAAAAAATTAATCCAGACTTGATAGGTGGATATATTTTGAAAGTAAATGATCGTCAACTTGACGAGTCATTGAGTAGCAAACTGAGACAGTTAAAAACTCAGTTTTCCCAAAATCATTACGAAAGTAAAATCTAACACAAAGCATTAATCAATATATCATGGCAGAAGTAAGACCTGATGAAGTTTCGGCAATTTTAAGAGAACAACTCTCTGGAGCGAGAACCGAAGCGGAACTCGAAGAAGTAGGTACAGTCCTTCAAGTAGGTGACGGTGTCGCTCGAATCTATGGACTTTCTAAGGCTCAATCTGGAGAATTGCTAGAATTCGACAATGGTCTGAAAGCAATGGTACTGAACCTTGAAGAAGACAATGTTGGAGCTGTACTTTTTGGTGACTCTAAAGGAGTTAAAGAAGGTGATACAGTTAGAAGAACAAAAAGAATTGCTTCACTTCAAGTAGGTGAAGGAATGCTTGGCCGAGTAGTGGATACCTTGGGTAACCCTATCGACGGTAAAGGACCTATCACTGGTGATTTGTATGAGATGCCTTTGGAGCGTAAAGCACCAGGTGTAATCTACCGTCAGCCAGTAACTGAGCCTCTTCAGACGGGTATAAAAGCTATCGATGCGATGATTCCAATCGGTAGAGGTCAAAGAGAATTAGTAATTGGTGACCGTCAGACTGGTAAGACGGCTGTAGTTATCGATGCTATCTTAAATCAAAAAGAATTTTACGATAAAGGTGAGCCAGTTTTCTGTATCTACGTTGCAATCGGTCAGAAAGCATCTACCGTTGCTGGTGTAGTAGCAGCATTAGAAAAAGGCGGCGCACTTCCTTATACAGTAGTAGTAGCAGCTCCAGCATCTGAGCCAGCTCCAATGCAGTTCTTTGCTCCATTTACTGGTGCATCGATCGGTGAGTTTTTCAGAGATACAGGTCGTCCTGCTTTGGTTGTCTATGATGATCTTTCTAAGCAAGCTGTAGCTTACCGTGAAGTTTCTCTTCTTTTGAGAAGACCTCCGGGACGTGAAGCATATCCAGGTGACGTATTCTACCTTCACTCTAGATTGTTGGAAAGAGCTGCAAAAATCAATAAGTCTGACAAGATCGCTCAAGCAATGAACGATCTGCCAGATTCAATCAAGCATTTGGTAAAAGGTGGTGGGTCTTTGACTGCACTTCCAATTATCGAAACTCAAGCTGGTGACGTTTCTGCTTACATTCCGACTAACGTAATTTCGATTACAGATGGTCAGATCTTCTTGGAGACTAACCTGTTCAACTCTGGTATCCGTCCTGCGATCAACGTAGGTATCTCGGTATCAAGAGTAGGAGGTAACGCTCAGATTAAGTCAATGAAGAAAATTGCCGGTACATTGAAATTGGATCAGGCAGCTTTCCGTGAATTGGAAGCATTCTCTAAGTTTGGTTCTGATCTAGATGCGACTACTAAGCGTACGATCGAAAGAGGTAGAAGAAACCAAGAGATCTTGAAGCAAGCTCAGTACTCTCCAGTATCTGTTGCGCATCAGGTAGCTATTATCTATGCATCTACAAAAGGCTTGATGGATACAGTTCCAGTGGAAAACGCTAGAGCATTTGAGAAAGAATTCTACACACTTTTGGATACTTCTTATCCTGAAGCGATAGACTTTATCCTAAAAGGAAATGTGGACGAAGCTGGAAAAATTCTTTCTAAAGCAGCTGCTGAATTAGCTCCAAAGTTCGCAAAATAATTGATTCTAATTCCGGAAGGCGTAAGTCTTCCGGCTATTAATACCCCTAGCACAAAGCAACCAAGATGGCAAATCTTAAGGAAGTAAAGGAACGGATAACCTCAGTAGTCTCTACACAGCAGATCACTAAGGCCATGAAAATGGTTTCCGCCGCCAAACTTAGAAGAGCACAGGACAAAATCACGCAGATGCGTCCTTATTCTCAGAAGTTGACCCAAATCCTGAATAACGTATCAGCTGCTTCTGATGGAGCTGCAGATATTGTATTTGCTGAAAAAAGAGAAGTTAGAAATGTTTTGATCATTCCTGTAACTTCTGACAAAGGACTTTGTGGTGCTTTCAATTCTAACATTATCAAGGCTGTGAATGTTGCTATCGCTAGACAATTTGCTGATAAGAATATTACTATTCTTCCAATCGGTAAGAAGTCTTTTGAAGCGTTCAAAAAGCGTGATTTCAACATGGTTCCTGATTACTCTCAGCTATTCCAAGATCTTACATTTGATAATGCTAGAAATGTAGCTGAGTATGCAATGAATGCTTTTATTGCTGGCGAATACGATCAGGTTTCCTTGGTATTCAACGAATTCAAAAACATAGCAACTCAAAGTGTAGTGGTCGAGCAATTCTTGCCAATGGCAAATGATGACGCTGCCGAAGAGAAAACTGCTGAGACAGATTACATTTTGGAGCCATCTAGAAAATATATAATCGAAGAGTTAGTTCCAACTTCTTTGAAGATCCAATTCTACAAAGCTGTTTTAGAAAGTAATGCTTCTGAGCATGGCGCTAGAATGATAGCTATGGACAAGGCAACTGAAAATGCTGGAGAATTGCTGAAAGAACTTCGATTCATGTATAACAGAACTCGTCAAGCAGCTATTACAAACGAAATACTTGAAATTGTCTCTGGTGCTAATGCACTTGGTGGGAAGTAATAAATGATAAACCTATTTTATAAACCACAGCTCGCAAGGGTTGTGGTTTTTAGTTTTTAGACACTAAGGTTACTAAGAAATAGCGAAGGGCTGTACCCACCAGGCCATAAGGGAGGCGTAGGTTTTTATTCCATGATTTTCCCATTTTTGAAAATGTGTTTTCTCTTTGGCTATGAGATTGGTTAATAAAAAGACAGCTGAATTCATTTTTTTCCACCACAGATAATTTACTTACCAGTTAGTGTTTTTTAAAGTGGGTCATTAGCCCTAAATTGAATGTTTGTAACTCTGCTGAAAATTCAATGAAATTACCGATCCAACTTCTTGCGTTCATCTTCTCATTTTTAGGACTGCTCTCTTGTGCTGTGAAGGCCAAAGAAGAAATCAAGAAACCAAACGTTATAATTATCCTAGCAGATGACTTAGGATATGGAGATATAGGTGCTTTCAATCCAGACAGCAAAATACCAACACCATACATCGATCAAATGGCTAAACAAGGAATGATCTTTACTGATGCACATACACCTTCGGCTGTCTGTACACCTACTCGCTACGGCCTTTTGACAGGAAGATACAATTGGAGAAGTACACTAAAGAGCGGTGTACTTACTGGTAATTCTACAGCTTTAATACCAAAAGGAAGAAGTACAATTGCCTCTACTTTGAAAAACCAAGGCTACCATACTGCATTTATTGGAAAGTGGCACTTAGGTTGGAATTGGGCTACAATTGATGGCAATCCATTGACGGCCGATGGTTGGGGACCAAATAATTTCGATCAAATTAACTTTAATAAGCCAGTTACACATACGCCCAATGATCTAGGTTTTGAATATGCATATGGCCATGCGGGTTCGCTTGATATGGCGCCTTATGTGTATGTTGAAAATGGGAAAGTAACAGCAATGCCAGATAAAGTAACTGTAGATAAAGGCAAATACTCATGGTGGCGTGAAGGTCCAACTTCTCCGGACTTCGATCATGAGAAGGTAACTCCACATTTCTTTGAGAAATCCATAGCATATATTCAAGAGCAGGCAAAGGAAGAAAAGCCATTTTTTCTCTACCTGGCTTTACCATCTCCACATACACCGATTTTGCCACCTGCTGAGTGGCAGGGAAAAAGCGGTTTGGCTCCATTTGGAGACTTTATGATGATGATAGATGATTATGTGGGTCAGCTGAATGCTGCTATTAAAGCAGCTGGAATTGAAGAAAACACACTAATTATATTTACCAGTGACAATGGAGGCTCTCCAGCTGCAGGTTTGGATGTGATGCAGGAAGCAGGACACTTCAGCAGTTACATCTACCGTGGGCACAAAGCGGATATTTTTGAAGGAGGACATCGAGTTCCTTTTATTGCCAAGTGGCCAGCTAAGATTCAGAAAGGAACTTCTAGAAGTGAAACAATTTGTCTAACTGATTTGATGGCAACAGGAGCAGAGCTTTCTGGTTATGAGCTTAAGGATAACGAAGGCGAGGATAGTTACAGTTTAATGTCGCTTTTTGATGCCAATAACAAAATGGCCCAATTCCGTGAAGCCACCGTTTCACACTCCATCAACGGAAGCTTCGCGATTCGTCAAGGAGACTGGAAGCTAATTATGGCCAAAGGTTCTGGTGGTTGGAGCTTTCCTAAGCCGAACGATCCAGCTGAGGCCGACCTTCCAGAAGTACAGTTATATAATTTGGCAACTGATCCAGGCGAGATGAATAACGTCTATGCTGAAAATGGAGACAAGGTAGCTTCGCTAAAAGCATTGTTGTCTAAGTATATCAAAGAAGGCAGAAGTACGCCCGGCGCACCACAATTCAATGATAAGATCGAAGGAGAATGGAAGCAGATTGGGTTTTTAGAGGATTAGATTTGTAACCGGTAATTTTCTCGCAACGGCGCAGCGGCGCAACGTATTTTTCTTAAATCGGAATTTGTATTTTACGTATGATCCTAGGGCATTAAGGAGGATACACTAGGGGTAAAGTTGCTTCCTGAAATCCTCCAGAGAAATTTTGGTCGCTTTCCCAGACTTAGCCTCTTTTATCGCGTCTTCAGTGTCCTTATTATAGCGAACTTCTTCGATCTCAATAAATGGCAGCGTTTTAAGGTATTCGTAAAATGCCTTTGCCTGTTCGCTTCGCTTATCTATTTTTATCGTTATTTCCATATCCTTCTACTTCTATGTTACTAGCTTGAAAATACGAAAAAAAGTGCGATTACGTTCACCAAGCGGTTTTGCATTATCAGACACCAATTGGGCCTTAAGTTGTGAATAGTATGATCCCTTTGGTGCCTGTTGAAGACAGGGTTGTGGGCTAGTTTGGTATTCTATTACCCATGGCTATTCAGAAGTTTGATCCTTTCAGGATCGGTAGCTAGGAACATGACATTTTTATATAATAATTTCCGCATGACCACGAAGTGCCTGCCTGACGGTAGGCAGGGTCGAACCTTTCAATACCTGTGCGCGGCGGCGTAACCGCGGGTGTCCGCGATGGCTATAGGGACCCGTGGACAATTAAGAAAAAACAAAACCCTCCAGATTTCTAAAAACCTGGAGGGTTCACAGGATTACACGCCACATCGGACACCCGTCACCTGACATTTTACAACCTCACTGCTCTAGCAATCACCTTAGCCATAATCGCTAACCCTTCAGTATTTGGATGAACACCATCTGCAAAAAGATCTTCATGGCCCATAAATGGTGTATAAAGATCAACTAGCTCAGAACCGCTTTCGTCAGCAATATCTACGAGCATCATGCGCTGCTCATTATTCATCACCGAAGCAGTAATGCCGAAGTTGTCCTTGGTCACTGGCACTGGCATGATCACATATACTTTGCCGTCTGCAGGCATGGTTTTCTTGAATTCTGCAATCATGTCCAAGTAATCTTGTCTGAATTCTGAGGCAAACTTCCAGTTCTGAGGTTTGGAATCATTCGTTCCCAGCATGATGATCAGCACATCCGCTTTGAAGTCCTTCACTTGCTGAAACTGAGGTTCATTCCAAAACGGAAAATCTCCTTTTCTAAGAAGTGTTCTGCCGCTCACACCAAAATTCCCAACTTGATATGCATCTCCGAGGATAGCTTGCATCTGTAAAGGCCAACTATCTGGATTGTCTCTTCCTGGACCTTGAGTAATGCTATTTCCTACACATGCTATTTTGATAGGCGCTTCTTGTGCGAAAGAAACAGTAGCAAACATTAATAATGCGACTAAAAGTAAGTTGAGTTTTTTCATGTTTTTAGGTTTAAGTATTGAGTGGTAAAGTAAATAATATCTACGAGCATCTGAATACCAACTATGGACTTTTGCCCATTCAGGCTATCTTTAGGCTGTGCAATTTCTTTTTAAATTCTATCAGCGCATTACTTGGCTTTCCCTTGATGTAGTTCTAGGAGCTATGTCTGGAATGTTATTTTTTGCTAGAGCATTGAGAACTGAGCTCGCTTGGCAGGAATATATTTTACTCGGCATGGCAGTTTGGTGTATTTATACTGCCGATCATTTGATGGATGCGAGAAAGTTAACCTTAGATCATGCCGAGGATAGGCATCATTTCCATTTGATCTACCAAAAACACCTAGTTGTTATTCTTGGGATAGTTGGTTCTATTGGATTGGTATGGGCAATACTGTTCTTTGGGTTTACTCACGAACTGTTTTTCGGAATAGGACTGGGTATAGTCATCCTTATAATCATGTTGGCTGTTAGAAAATTGGCATCAAAACAAGTTCGACTCAAAGAACTTAGCTCAGCGATCTTCTACGTGATCGGAATTTCTTGGCTCCCTTGGTACGAAACGCCTTCGATCGATTATACCTGGACCGCTTTTGCCTTGACGATTTTTTATATGGGTTTGGCTTACTTAAATCTAATTATGCTATCCAGCATAGATACAGATTCCGATAAAGAAGCAGGGTTTTCATCCATCGCTACGATCATACCTCAGGATAAACTCCACCTAAGGATTCGCCAGATGGCAATCTCACTGATGATTTTTGCGCTCATAGGATTACTTCTGGTGGAATCTTTCTATAGGATCTTCCCAAGTTTAATTTTAATCATGCTGCTCATGCACTACTTGAGTTTTTTCAAAACTGGACTCATACCTGAACAAATCAGAATGCGAATGGAGATTGCATTTCTCGTTCCGGCACTTTTTCTTTTGCTTTAGACAAATGCACTGTGCCCTGTGATGGCTCGTCCCACGATTAGAGAATTGATCTCCTTCGTTCCTTCATAGCTATAAACAGCTTCTGCATCAGCGACAAATCTCGCGATGTCATGTCGGAGTAAAATTCCATTTCCCCCAAATAATGCTCGGGAATTATCGACTATAGAACGCATCCGAAGTGTACAGAACACCTTGGCCAGTGAAGCATGCTCATCTTTGAGTATGTCCCCGTCCTGCATTTCCGAAAGGCGAAATACCATCGTCTGCATAGCTGTCAAATCACCGAGCATAGTGACCAATAGATCTTGAACAAGCTGGAACGATGCAATCGGGCGGCCAAACTGCTTGCGTTCATTTGTATAAGCCAAAGCCAATTCATATGCTCCTCGTGCACATCCTACAGCTTGCCAAGCTACACCAGCTCTGGTCATGCGCAGTACTTTGGCTGTATCCTTAAATGAATTTGCTTCCTGCAGTCTATCCGTCTCTGGGACTTCACAATTCGTCAGCGTGATCAATGCATTCTGCACCGTTCTCAGCGCCATCTTATCTTCCAACTTTTCTGCCTTGAAACCAGGATTGCCTTTTCGCACGATAAAACCTTTGACCTGCTGATCTTCTAGATCTCGAGCCCAAATGATGGTCATGTCTGAGAAGGTGGCATTTCCTATCCACTTCTTCTGCCCGTTAAGTACCCAAGCATCACCTTCTCTCTTACAGGTAGTAGTCAGCCCTCCCGCTACACCAGAGCCTACTTCTGGTTCGGTCAATCCAAAAGCGCCTATTTTCTCTAATTTTTGCATAGGTGGAAGCCATTCTTTCTTCTGTTCCTCTGATCCACATAGGTAGATAGAGCCCATTGCCAAACCACTTTGCACACCAAAAAAAGTAGAAATAGATGTATCAATTCTCGCCATTTCCATTGCTACAAAACCCTCCAGCAACGCTGAATGCCCCGGACATCCGTATCCTTGGTAGGTTAATCCTGCAATATCCAACTCCGCCATTTTTGGGATGATCTGCATAGGGAACTCCCCGCGATTCCAATAATCGTTTGCGATAGGCTTTATCTCTCGTTCCATGAATTCTCTCACACGAAGCTGGATGTCTCGCTCATGGCCTGGAAGGGTTTTTCCTAATTCATAAAAATCTCCATTGATCGGCGGAATTACCTTGGGTTTGCTGCCACTTTTCATCATGCCCATTATTTTTGAGAGGTCTTCCTCGCTCATTTGCGAAACTAGGCCTACCATCTTCGCTATATCAACTTTTTCAGAAAGTTTAGAGATTTGATCCAGATCGACACTAGACAAAAGTTGGCGCAATCCGCCGATATTTTTAAAAAGGTTTTTCATTTTAGGTTATTTTGAAGTTTATTCTATGTGATTATCCACTTTAGTGACAAATGCATCAAAGGATTTGCTGAACTCAATCATTGAGGCCGCTTCGGTCTCCCCTTATCCGTTTTTCCAACAATTGATTCAAGAAAATAACGCTATTGGCATATTTGCGCGTTAAAACTTTAATCTATTCCTTTAAACTAGTGAAAGATCATTACAGTTTCCTTGCTCCATTTTACAATTCCCTCACCAAACTTGTATTTGGCGATCAGTTGATGCGAGCTAAAACTTGTTTTGCGGAAAGATTGAAAGAGAAAAAAGTTCTGATTATCGGTGGGGGAAATGGGTTAGACTATCAAGGTTTTCAAGGTCAGCTATCAGGAGAATATTGGGAAATCTCCAATGCTATGCTCAGTCAGGCAAGAATTAATCTGGCAAATAGTAGTTTGACCTTCTATTTGGACTTTTTTGAAGCCACGGAAGGAAAGTTGTTTAATGAAGTATGGCTTCATTTTGTATTGGATACGATGGATGAAAATGAGATCGTGGATCTTTTAGGGAAAATTAGAAAAAGTATAACCCTAAAGGGCAGGATTTATCTCGTTGATTTTTATGCTCCTAAAAATACTCGCCAATATTTTTTGAACTGGAGCATGATTTCATTCTTCAGGATTTTTGCAAAGCACAAGCGGGCAAATATTCCTAAATATGAGTCAATATTAACCTGTCAAAAATGGAACAAAGATTCCCAGCAAGAATTTATGGGAGGCTGGGTTAAGGCTCAGCTATGGCATACTGTCTAATTAGACACATAGCTTCTCTCCAGTTAGTCACTTAGCTTTTTTGACAGATTAACGGATTAGATCAGAATTATTTATTCAGAACTTGGCAAATCTTTACCTCGATATGAGACGAAAAAAGAGAGCCAAATAGATCGGCTGATACGGTAAATAAATGGTGTAAGTAACAGAACAGCTACTCCAATCAACGTGAGAAGAAGTGTAAGGGAATAATCTGGCTTTAGAATCGATAATGTTACCCAAACTGCTATGAAAACTGCTGTATTGAAACCGTAACTGATAAACATGGCGCCTAAATAAAAGCCAGGCTCTGGCTCCAAATATTGTCCACAATTCGAACACTCCTTGTTCATGTCAGAAAACTTAGTGGGGTTAAGAATCTGACCGCGCAAAAACATATCTCCTTCATGGCATCTTGGACATTTACATTGATATAGGCTTTTCAGTGTTGAGAGTTTCATGGATTTCAGGATTAAGTTTTTACCGACTAAAAGTATTTTTCTTATTCGGATAATTTTGTCAAAAATAAACAATTAAAGACAAAAGACTCCTTTATTTCTCCAAGATCTTTAAAATTAAATCATTAAAGTATTTCCCGTTGCCGGGCCCATACCAATTCATCTCACGAACCTCATGGAAGTTTTCATCATATAATTCATCAGGAGTGATATAACCTATATAGCCTCCGTTGAATGTAGTGATGATAAGGTTCATGCCTTTGCTTTGCGCCAGCTCCTCCCATTTCTCATAAAAAACACCAGATAACTCACCGCTCGAAGCTATCATCAGCGTATTACCGATTTGAGTGATGTCTAGATGGGCATTGGTATCACCAAGCAGGTAGTTGAATAGCCATGGACGAAGTCGCAAATTATCCGTAATTCGAAGATGAGGTCCACGAAGTAAAATTGGTAAGTAGCCAGTTCGGATCTGGTTGTTTGTAATGGTGGAATAGTATGTCATCCGTAGATTCAAGGTCGAATCCAGTTGATGAGCGTATAGCTTTACCATTTCAGGGGTATTACCAGGTCGATTAGGCCTGTGACTTCCCACCGTTCCTGCAGCATAGATGGCAAAGTCATATTCTCCTTCTTCCAGTTCTTTTGTCAGGTAGAAAGGATAATCTCCAGACAAGCCCATGAATTTTGTACTCATCGTGGTGGCATGAGCGGAATAGGTGAGGAAAGTGGCTTTTTTTCCAGACTTTTTGGTGAAAATAAGCTGTCTTACAAAGGGGTCTACCGGGCCGTCTTTGACGAATCTATTTGAAACTAATGCTCCAGCGTCAGCTTTACGATAGTTTATAGACACGGTGTCTTGAATAGCTATTGCCTTTTGCAAGGCTGTAATGCTTCGTTTAACCATGAAATCTACTATCTGCTGATCAAATCCGCCAAAAGCTATTTCTCCCATCGGGCCAGGCATGTAGCCGCCCATTCCCGAGTGAGTATGTGTAGCGGTGAAAATCACCTGATCTACTGGTAGTTTTGCTTCTTTGATAGCTGACTGAAGTTGCGCAGCAAGAGTCGGGTGCACGATCAGCAGTTCATAATTGAGCCAAGCCACACGGGTTTTTCCGTTGGAAAGGGCCAGTGCTTTGACATAGCTGCTGTCCTGAACAAACTCATACTTGCCTCGGGGAGCATAGCCCACTAAATCTACTGGATCATCTGGAGTCATGTTGATACTTGACCATCCCGCGAGCCAGGTTTCTCCATGAGAAGTGGATAAAGGAAGTTGATCTAAATGTTCTAAAGTCTCCTTGTAAAATGATTGATCCTGAATCGGAGAGCGATCTACGTTAGTTAAGGTGATCAATCCAATTACCAACAAAACAACAAAAGTCCAGATAAGGACTTTTGTTGTTTTAATTAAGATGCTTTTCCCTTTCAATGCCATTTAAATATGGAGGTCCACGATTTTATTTGATAAAGAGCAAATTGACTTCATAAATGGTAAACACTAGCTTTTCTGGTACTTCGGTCTCCCGTCACTTGTACTGAGCGTTGTCGAAGTATCGGTCTTCTGACCGGCTGAGCAAGGAAAATACTGGTGCTGATATGATTTCGATTAAATAGATAACTTAATATTCAAAAGTGCCGTGAGGGCTAGTAATCGTTACTTTTTTGCCTTGATGAGGTTCTACTCGACCGATGATTTGTGCTTCTACGCCATAAGATTCTGCGATGTCAATTATCTCCTCAGCATAGCGCTCGTCAAGATAGACTTCCATTCTGTGGCCCATGTTGAAGACTTTGTACATCTCTTTCCAGTCTGTGCCGCTTTCTTCCTGGATGATTTGAAAAAGTGGAGGAGTTTCAAAAAGATTGTCTTTGATCACATGCACATCGTCCACAAAGTGAAGTACCTTCGTCTGCGCTCCGCCGCTGCAGTGCACCAAGCCATGAATTCTAGGTCTCATGTAATTCAGCACATCCACCATGATAGGTGCGTAAGTTCTGGTCGGAGAAAGAACAAGCTTGCCGATATTAACTGGTGCGCCTGGCGCTGGATCAGTTAGGTTATATTTTCCTGAGTAAACGAGATCTTCTGGAACAGATGCATCAAAGCTCTCAGGGTATTTTGTTTTCAAAACCTTATTGAACACATCGTGACGCGCTGAAGTAAGTCCGTTGCTTCCCATGCCGCCGTTATAAGATGTCTCATATTTTGCCTGACCAAAAGAAGCCAAACCTACGATCACATCACCGCCTTGAATCTGATCATTAGAGATCACTTCGTCACGTCGCATTCTACAGGTGACCGTACTATCCACGATAATAGTACGCACTAAATCTCCCACATCGGCAGTTTCGCCGCCAGTGAGAACAGCGTTGACGCCATTATCACGAAGCATCTGAAGAACCTCTTCGGTGCCTTCGATGATTGCGGAGATTACTTCGCCAGGGATAAGATTTTTATTTCTTCCGATCGTAGATGAAACGAGGATATTGTTGATCGCTCCCACGCAAAGCAAATCATCGGTGTTCATGATGATCGCATCCTGCGCGATACCTTTCCAAACACTCACATCACCAGTCTCTTTCCAATAGGCATATGCCAGAGAGGATTTGGTGCCAGCTCCGTCCGCATGCATGATGTTGCAGTATTCAGGATCGTTGCCGAGGGTATCTTCTACGATTTTGCAAAAGGCTTGCGGGAAAAGTCCTTTGTCAAGATTGGATATCGCCTTATGGACATCTTCTTTGGAAGCCGAAACTCCTCTTTGCATGTATCGCTCGTTCATGTCGCTTTGGGTTGACTTGGTATGTAGACAAAGTTAATAGGTTCTAGGTAAAAGGGGGAGATATGGAGGGTAAAGTTGGCTGAAGTCAACTGAATAAGATTAACCACTGAGGACACGGAGGGTAACACAGAGAGCACAGCTTGCGAGTTGGGCTACTTGCTCGTGGTTTGTCAGACTCAGTCTTGAAAATTTGAGAAATATACAAAAAGGAGATGACGGTTTTTGAATCGAGGTTTATATCTTCCTGAGCACTTGAGAGACGAGAGTCTCGAAATCGAAGGATCCTCGACTTCGCTCGGATTGACACGATTTATGGTGAAAATCATAATCCGTCATTGGTAGCGCCCGCCTGACTTCGGGCAGGCAGTCGAAGTCCTAAGTTATTGCAGTCTTCAAGTTGCTTTTTAATTGAAGTGAGAGGGGTTGAATTTTATTTCGCTCTTTCAGAGCTTTGTGATATGGTCGAAAAAATACCCCAGCCCCGTTAGGCTGGGCTGAGGTATTGAAGGCTTTCAGCCTTAGTTTTTAAATTTATTTATACAAATGCGAATTGTGTGCTCTGTGGAAAACTCCGTGGACTCTGTGGTCAAAATCAATTAGTACCAGAATGCTCCAGCACCATAGCCTTCACGCATTCCACCCAGGTGTTTTCAGAATTCAGACTTGGAACCAAGTCCCATTCTTCACCTCCTAATTCAAGGAATTTGTCCCGGTATTCTCCAGCGACTTCCACGGTAGTTTCCAAGCAATCCGCTACAAAAGCTGGAGAGAAGGCTAATACCTTCTTCACTCCTTGTGCTGACAATTCGGTGATGACTTCATCCGTGTAAGGCTTTACCCAAGGATCTTTTCCTAACCTAGACTGGAAGCAGTTCACCGCTTTGTCCTCTGGTATTCCAAGTTTCTCGCAGATTAAGCGGGTAGTCTGGAAGCATTGTGCACGATAGCAATAATGGTTTTTTGCACCATATTTATTACAGCAAGCTCCAAGTTGGCAGTATCCATCTACAGAACCTTTGAGGATCTGACGCTCAGGAAGTCCATGATAAGAGAAAAGTATTTTGTCGTATTCCTTGCCGTCGAGCATCGCACGTCCGCGCTCTGCCCAAGCCTCCAGAAACAAAGGATGCTCGATGAAATTACTGATAAATGAAATGTCTGGGATAATCTGCCAACCTCTGGCTATCTCCATCACTTTATCCTGAACGGAACCTGTAGAGGCAGAAGCATACTGTGGGAAAAGTGGAAGCACGATGATTTTGGTCACATGTGCTTTTCGTAGTTCTTCCAGCCCAGCTTCTATGGATGGAGTTTGATAGCGCATGGCAATAGCCACTTTGTATTGCTTAGCATCTAATTTTTCGATCAAGCGATCTTTGAGATCTTCGGTATGAAAAAGTAATGGAGATCCTCGATCTGTCCAAAGTTTGCGGTATTCGTGAGCGGATTTTGGTGCACGAAATGGAGCAATGATAAAATTGATCAGCATCCATCTATTCACATAAGGAATGTCGATCACTCGCCCATCCATTAGGAATTCGCGAAGGTATTTTCTCACATCACCGGTAGCGGTGCTATCAGGAGTTCCTAGGTTCACCAGCAAGACGCCGATTTTTCCAGATTTATTCATCTACTTTTTTTTACTTTCAATTAATTCTCAAAAATAGTGTCTTTGATACCATTATCTAAATTCAAAGAATCAAATAGTCAATGAATCTATTAAAGTGAAAAAACCCGACAAGTGCCGGGTTTGTTTTGAAATAGCATATTTAAAAATGATAGTGTTTCAGATTTGGTCTAAACTATTTTTAAGTCTGCCATTATTATTTTTATGTTAGATAATATCTTAATTAACCCATAACTCTTAGGCGGGCTTTTCGCGGAGCGCCCATTTCATCAATGGCCCACTTGTCATAGAGGTGACTAATGCCATTACTACGAGTGCGACAAAAAGTTTTTCATCTATCAATCCATACTCCAAGGCTATTATGCCAAGGATGATTTCCATAGCTCCTCTTGCATTCATACCAAAGCCCACAGCTAACGCATCTCTGAAGGTATAGCCAGAACGATAAGCTCCAAATCCACTTCCTACTATTTTGCCAGTAAAAGAGATAACCAGAATTGCCAAGATCAGCAAAATGTCAAAATTAGCGGCGAAATTAATTTTTAGTCCAATAGAAACAAAAAACAGTGGTGCAAAGATGTTGTTGATAAATTGGTGAATGATTTCCTTGGCTTTTTCTGACATGTGATCTGAATCTCCAAGTGCTACTCCAAAAATAAAGGCCCCAAAAATGGCGTGGATTCCGAGCCACTCAGTGAATGCTGCTGCTATAAAACAAAAGGCCATGGAGAGTGATAATATGCCTCCAGGCCATGCTAAATTTTTGTTTATCCAAGGTAAAATGCGATCAATAAGTGCCTTTCCTAGGGTCAACATGAATGCTGTGAAAAGTAAGGTAATTCCTATGGTGCTGAAAAGGGATAAGTTGGAACTTTGTCCCATGAAAGAAAGAATTACTGAGAAGATAAGCCAGCCGATGATGTCATTTACCATGGCTCCTGCCACTATCACCATTCCCATTTTCGTCTTGAACAAGTTCATGTCCATTAAGATCCTGACGACGACGGGGAGTGCGGTGATGGACATGGCTGTGCCCAAAAAGAGTGAAAATAGCAACCTATCTCCATCTCCCAATCCAAAGAAGTCGAAAAAGAAATAGGGGAAAATAAATCCTAATATAAATGGAACTACAAGTCCCAAGAGGCTGATTACTACGGCAGATTTTCCTTGTGACCAAACTAAATGAAGTTCTACTTCCAGCCCTGCTACAAAGAGCAGGAGAATTACTGCCATTTGTACTATTCCATCCAATGCCAAATTAGAGGATGGATTGCTCCTGAATAAAAATTCAAAAACTTCAGGTCCGAAGGATCCCAAAATGGTGGGTCCCAGTACGATACCAGCGATTATTTCGCCAACTACCGAAGGTTGATTGAGTTTTTGAGCGATTTCTGCAAAAACCCGTGCAGCCAGCAACATACTCGCAAGCTGCAGAAGCAGATTGATTACGTCTTTGTGTGCTAAACTTTCCATCGGTTATTTGATAATTAATAGATTGCAAGGAAGTTCTGATAAAACATCCTCGAGGTCATGGGGAAAGAGCCTGTCGATAAAAGTATAGCCACGCTCATCACCCAGAATCAATAAATCTGCTTTAAAAGCCTCGCAATACCGAACCAATTCAACCGCCCATTTTCCAGCAGTAATTTTGATATTTATTTTTAAGCCTGTTTTGTCTAAATCCTTAAGAATATCTTGGACATAGACGATTTCGTCCTGAATCAATTTACGACGTGTATTAGACACTTCATCTTCAGATCCTTTTGAAGCTGTAGCCATCCGAAAAGCATACAACTTGATTTCGTTTAAAATATGGACTTGCGATACATTCTCAATCTGGCAGAATTTCAATGCTTTTGAGATAACCTTCGGAGTGATCTCCATCTGAGTGCCGTTGACAACTACTTTGGAAAACCTCTCTGCTTCTACTCTAGGATCGATCAAAGTCAGAATAGAGCATTTGGATTTTCGGATTAATTTTCTGCCTACTGAGCCCAGGTAATAAGTGAGGATGCCCTCACGTTTGAGAGCGCCTATAATTAGAAGATCTGCCTTTTCTTCGGCACATGCTTCTAGAATCATATGTACCGGCTTACCTTCTTTCCAGATTAATTTAGTGTTTAGAATATCCAAACCTGTTTTTATTATAATCTCTTCGAGCTGGGTTTCTAGCTCATCGGTTTTTTTACCGATATGAATTAAGATCAACTCGGAGCCAAAAAGCTCGACAAGTCGCTTAGTTTCAGAAATAAGAGCTTCTATCGTAGGAGAGAAAGCAATGGCAAGAGCTACTTTTTTATACATTATAAATACGCTAAGGCCTTTAAATAAGCGAATTTTCCGCAGCTGCACAATAGTAGTTATACGACCCCATTCATCCCGAGCAAAATCCATTCAAGAGTTATTTCAGCTTCCAGAAAAATGAAAAGGGATTTTGTCACTAAATTTTGGTAAAATTCAGATGTCGATCATTTTGTAGAATCGGCATATCAGGAGTGAATAACCCAATAGCTTTATAAAATCGAGACTGCCTAAGGCAGACAGGCATGAGGAAGTGCATTGCGCCGAATGATGTTAATCGATCTAATTAGATTTTTCCCAATAACTAAGATTGTTATCAGGAAGATGGAATTTAAAAACAAAATATAACATGAAAAAAACATTACTCAGTTGGTTGCTGATCGGTGGTATGGGACTTTCAGGAGCTGCGTTTGCGCAGTCAGATTATAGTACTCTCAGCCAACTCAATCAACGTTTGCAGCGCGTGGCTGCCAATTCTTCAGCTACACTTACCTCACTTACCAAAACTGAAGGAGGCAAAGATATCTGGGTGCTGAAAGTAGGCACTGGCCAGATGGATCAAAAACCAGCTATTGCCGTTGTCGGTGGAGCTGAAGGTTTCGATGTATTAAGCGTGGAGCTTGCAGTTCAGTTTGCTGAAAAGCTAGTTTCAGATAATGCAGCAGCATTAGAGGCTACAACATTCTACATTTTCCCAAACATGTCCCCGGATGCATACGAGCAGTATCACGCTTCCCTGAAATATGAGCGAAGAGGAAACGCTGTAGTAGTGGATCATGATAGAGACGGTACGCCAGGAGGCAGTGGCTATTCGGATCTGAATGGAGATGGAATGATTACGATGATGCGGGTAGAAGATTCAATGGGCGATTATTTAATCTCAAAAGAAGATGATCGTGTGCTCGTAAAAGCAGATAAATCCAAGGGTGAATCAGGCATGTACTCTCTATATAAAGAGTCAAAGGATGACAATAAAGACGGAAAATTTGCCGGAGACTTGAAAGAAGGTATTGCCTTCAACAAGTCATTGACTTATAAATTCCCTGTTTTTGAGCCGCTGGCAGGTGATATGCCGGTAACACAAAAGGAAACTAGGGCAATGTTAGATTACTTATTTGACCAGTGGAATATTTTTGCTTTTGTGACTTTTTCCCCTGCAAATAACTTGTCATCACCGCTGAAGTACAATGCAGGAAATGCTAAAAAGAGAATTGTGACCTCGATTCTTGAAAAAGATCTAGCCATTAATGTACTGGTGTCTGACATGTACAAAGAGACCGTAAAGCAGAAAGCTTTTCAGCAAGATAATCAGGGAACTGATGGTGATTTCTTTCAGTGGGCATATTTCCACTTTGGAAGATTGAGCTTCGGTACGCCTGGATATTGGACTCCTGAGTTCAAGGATTCTACAGGAAAAGCAAAGTCAAACGCTGAAGCTAATTACTTAGCTTGGGCGGATTCACTGGGTAAGTCTGATGTTTTTATTCCTTGGACAGCAATTCAGCATCCAGATTTCCCAGGAAAAAAAGTCGAGGTGGGTGGAATCAAGCCTTTTGCCATGACTACCCCCACTTTTGATAAAGTCGAAGAAATCGCTGATCAGCATACAGACTTTATCTTGAAGCTGGCTGAGATGCAACCAAAACTCGAGATTCATAATGTGAAAACTGAGTCGCTTGGTAACGGGTTGACCCGAGTGACAATGGATCTTTTTAATAATTCAGCTCTCCCTACCCATTCAGAAATGGGTGCGAATTCCCGTTGGCTACGCAAAATCAGAATCGATATGAGTGCAGATGCGGATAAAATCGTCGCTGGAAATAAAATCGAGTTGAAGGACTCATTGGGAGCTTACGAGAAGGCCAGTTTTAGCTGGATAGTCCGTGGTGCTGGAAATGTAACGGTGAAAGCCGGGGCTTCGCATGTCGGATTCACAACTACAACTGTTAAACTCTAAGCCATGAAAATGATGAAATTTAGCATTGAGACGAGCTTGACACAAAGAATAATTTTTGCCATTCGAGATTCCATATGGCCATTTGAAGAAAATTATAAACATATGAAAACAACGAATATAATTCTTGCATTGGCTGTAAGTGTACTTAGCCTAGTGAGTTATAAAGCCGATGCTCAGGAGAAGTTCTTCCGTGCTGTAGGCACTCCACACAATCCTAAAGTAGCTATCGCTTTCAATAGATATTATACATATGAAGGTTTGGTGGATAATATGAAAAAAATTGCGGCAGCACATCCTGGCCTAGTCAAACTCGAATCAATTGGCAAATCCTATGAAGGACGCGACATGTGGACTATGACGATTACGGATTTTTCTACTGGAAAGGACACGGAAAAGCCAGGTATGTGGATCGATGGAAATATTCACTCTAACGAAATACAAGGAGGAGAATTCTCTCTATACGGAGCTTGGTACTTGACTGAGATGTTTGCTGATAATGAGTTTATCAAGCAGCTGTTGAAGGATAAGGTATTTTACATTACTCCAACCATCAATCCTGATGCAAGAAATAACTTTTTCTTAGAACCAAATACCGCGAATTCACCTCGATCTGGAATGATGATTCTAGATAGTGACGGTGATGGAGTAGCTGGAGAAGATGGAATGGATGATCTCGATGGAGATGGTAATATCACGATGATGATCAGAAAGTCACCAACAGGTCGCTTCATCAAAGATCCTCAGGATCCGCGTAAACTTATCATGGTAGGTTCTGATAAAATGGGTGAGTATGAAATGCTTGGCCAAGAAGGTACAGACGGCGATGGCGATGGACGTGTGAATGACGATGGCATTGGATATTATGATCCGAACAGAGATTGGGGATGGAACTGGCAGCCAGATTATATCCAAGGTGGTGCTTTGAGGTATCCTTTCACACTTCCTGAGAACCGTTCTATTATGGAGTTTGTGATGAAGCATCCTAACATTGCTGGAGCTCAGAGTTTCCACAATTCAGGAGGAATGATCCTTCGTGGACCAGGTGCTGAAGAAGATATAAGTACTTACAACAGGGAGGACATTAGAATCTATGATGCAATTGCAACCAAAGGTGCGGAGATGATTCCTGGGTACAGATATTTGACTGTTTACAAAGATTTATATTCTGTATTTGGTGGAGAATTAGATTGGTTTTATGGTGTACGTGGCATATTTACTTATACCAATGAACTGATGGTTCCTTACCTGTATTTCCACAAAGAATCTCAAGGTCGTGGTCAAGATGAACTGTTCAAAGTGGATGAGTTATTAACAATGGGAGATGCCTTTGTGAACTGGAGTGAATTTGACCACCCACAGTTTGGAACTGTTGAAATTGGTGGCTTTAAGAAGAACGTCGGTCGTGCTCATCCTGGCTTCTTGCTGGAGCAAGATGCACATAGAAATATTGCGTTCACGATCTATCATGCGTATCATACACCAAAGCTATCTGTGCTGGACGTGAAGGAAGAAGATCTTGGTGGAGGTTTGAAAGCTATCACAGCCACGATTTATAACGAGCGCTTGATGCCAACTCACGCAAGTCAGGATCTAAAATACAATATTGAAAGACCTGACTACGTCAGCATCACTGGTGCAAAAGTAGTCGCAGGGTTTGTTGTAGATGATGAAGACTTCAATAAGGTAACTGAGCAAAAAAACAACCCGGAGAAAATGCATGTAGCTAACATACCAGGAATGACTGGAGTGAAAGTGAAGTGGATTGTGTCTTCAGGATCTAACTATTCCATCAATGTGGATTCTGCCAAGGGCGGAAAGGCGAGCTGGAAGAAAGAGAAATAAATTAAGCTGGAAGACCGAAGTCATTTCAGAGCTTGACCTATCTGATTTTGGTTAAGTTACCTCGGAATCATTAATGTAAATAACCTATAGAAAAAAGCGGAGCAGAGATGCTCCGCTTTTTTTGATTAAATTCTATTTACCGTAAGTCGCAGAATACTTATTAAGCTAGCACAATACTTATTCGATCTATTCGAGAATGTTGCTGGCTTTTTCTTTGTATTCATAGGGCTGATAGATTCTGTACTTGGGTATGAAACCTGTCTGGAATTCATTAAAACTCTAAAAAAATCCGGAAATCATGGCAAAAAACCACGGACCACATATCAAAAACGACGCTCAATACGAAGCGCTTTTAAATAAAGGAATGAGTAAATCGAAAGCTGCACGTATCGCCAATACACCCGATTCGGGGAAAAAAGGAGGCAAAGCGGAAGCCTATGATAAACGTACCAAACAAGAAGTTTATGATCAGGCAAAAAAAGTAGGAATCGAAGGGAGATCCAAAATGACGAAAAAAGAACTGATAGACGCACTCCGAAACTCTTAAACTAAAATTATGAAAAAGCCAACTGAATTTGAAGATCAAAGTCAGAGCCTGCCGGGATCTGAATCGAAAATGAAGCCTGAACCTGAAGTGATTCGAAGCGATTACAAAGGCAGCGAAAAACTCAAAGGAAAAGTAGCACTCATTACTGGAGGAGACAGTGGGATTGGGAGAAGTGTTGCGGTACACTTTGCCAGAGAGGGTGCCGATGTCGCTATTGTGTATCTCAGCGAAGACAAGGATGCAAAAGACACTAAAAAAATGATTGAAAAGGAAGGTCAGCGTTGCTTACTGATTAAAGGAAATCTTCAGAAAAAAGAATTTTGTGAGAGCATAGTCTCTAAAACTGTAAGCGAGTTTGGACAGCTAAACATTCTGGTTAACAATGCCGCAGAGCAACATTCAAAGGATTCTATTGAAGAAATCACAGCGGAGCAACTAGAAAAAACCTTTCAAACCAATATTTTCTCTTTTTTCTACACGTCTCAAGCCGCTCTACCGCATTTGAGTGAAGGAGATTCAATAATTAATACCAGCTCAGTTACTTCGTATCGTGGAAGCGAGCACTTGATTGATTATGCAAGTACAAAAGGTGCAATTGTAGCTTTTACCCGATCACTCGCTAAAAATCTGGCTCCAAAAAAAATCAGAGTAAATGGTGTAGCTCCCGGTCCGATCTGGACTCCACTTATACCAGCTACCTTTGATGATGTCACAGATTTTGGACAGGACACTGCATTGGGCAGAGCAGGGCAGCCGAGTGAGGTAGCTCCTGCCTATGTTTATCTGGCTAGCAAAGACGCTAGCTATATAGTTGGACAGTTCATTCATGTCAATGGAGGAGAAATCATAGGCTCCTAAAAATCAAAAGCCCCGCCTGATTTCTCAAGCGGGGCTCATACATAGAACGTTGGTTTAGCTTAAAGGCTAGTCACGTATCCTTCAAATCCTGATGCAGTTTTCACTTTAAAGCTGATGCCTGCTTCGCTTAGGTTGCTAAGTGTGTAGATTTTGTGAAGTCCCTGTGGGTTATCGATTTTCTCCGTGTGGATCAATTTGTCTCCATCGTAGATCATCACTTCTACTTCTTTAGATTGTAGGTTGCTTACAAGCAATCTGTACTGATCGTCTCCCATTTGAATTACTCTAGAGAATACAGCTGGAGATTCTGCTACAAAATTGTTGAAAGACTCGGTTTTTAATACGCCTGAACCGTCGGTTACTTCAATAGAATAGCTTCCTTGAGGAAGAGCCTTAAGATCGTATTTCTTCGCGAAGGCTTCGTCTTTAGTGATTCTGTCTCTCAAGACTAGACGATCATCTGAATCTGTGATTTTTACGATCACAGTACCATTTGGTGCTTCATTAAATGATACCGCTACTTTAGTCTTTTCAGTTTGTCTGATTTGAACAGTCGTTCCTTCAGATTTGGCAAAGGCTCCTGCAGCGATCCCCGCTACGAAAAGCAATGTGAATAATTTTTTCATTTTAATAATTGGTTTGAATAGGTTCTAATTTTATGTAACCGCCAGACGGCTGATCCGTCTCTAGGTGGGGTATTTTGGGTTACATTATCCATCGGGGTAACCGATTGGACTGTTACTATAATTCAAAGGTACGACTGGAAAATTCAATTACAAATACTTCAATAAAAAAAGATTATTGTTAATGATTTCATAATGTATCAATGGAATAATTATGAATTTAATAAAATGTTTCCGCAATCGATAGCGAAAGTCATTGTATTGGGGGTTTTAGCCGATTTAAAGAATATTTATCTGTCATATTAAAAATTACAGAATAAACTAATCAAGAAGTAAGCTTATGTCGTACCATTTCCGATGTAAATTTTGTGAAAAAAACTTTTAAAATAATTTTAATTCGTGAATTTAAAAGAAGAAAATCATACCAGATTTAATGAATTCTATAATTTACCTGAGTAATTTATAGCTAAAATAACCCTAAGATTTTAAAATTTACAAAAAATGTAGGTTTAGAGATAATATTCTAAACCTACTCTTGATATTTTTACGAAATATGGAAATGCGCCATTATATACTTTATAACTGAAATTAGTTTTTGTCCTTATAGTTTACTGCTTTTGCTACCAATTTTTGATCAAAAGCTCCTTTGAGTTCCACCACCATCAGGTCACCTTCGTCACCACCAACAAGTACCACTAAATCGGAAATAGTATTTCCTCCTTTAGAGTAGATAATCACTCCACCTTTACCTTCGGAAGCTTCCATCAGAAGTTCATACCTTTCTTTTTCCAAGCCTTTTTGTAGCGCTTTGTATTCTTGACGCGCATCGTCTGCATGATCCGGGAGAGTAAAGAAATTCAACTTCTCGATAGACTTAGCTACTGTAGCCATGTCGTTTTTATCGATATCGATTTTGAAGCCTTGTGCAAAATTCATAAAATTTCCTCCAAGCTCTAAATGGAAGAAGTCATCTGCGCTTTTGTATTTTTCGAACAGAGCTTTGACGCTTTTACTCTGTGCCTGAACGGACATCACCGCTCCAATTAGGGCTAGGCTTAGAATTAACTTTTTCATGTGATTACTATATAGTATGGTTAGTTTAAATGATTTTCGAAACCTAGCTTGATGACCTACAGTTTACTTGATACTTATTTTACGCCCTTTGGGCCTTTGCTCCCTTTACCGTACAAGTCCATGCCTGGAATATTAGTCTTCTCGGCAAGTAGATTTAAGTCTTCGTAAGTGAAATTCCCGAGCATAGATAAAAGTGTGAAATCACCGTCTTCACCAGAGATCATCATAAGTTCTTTCACCAAGTTATCTTCTTCACGTACCATAAACTTCAGGCTGCTTCCCTTGTCTTCCACGATCATCAGGTCCTCATACTTATTTTTAGAAAGTGTTGCCATTGCCTCTTTGTAAAATGTCAGGCCGTTGACCTCATCCGAGGAGAGAATTCGAATTCCCTTCACTTTCTGAATCAATACTCCTAAGTCCTTCGCATCCTTATCTGTGCCTGCATTACTTTTCAGAAAGCCTCCTGCCATCTGCATCATCTTAGGGCTGATATAAACTCTTGAGAAACGGTCATCATCCATGTACTTGGAGAAAAATCGCTGAATGGCGTCATCTTGAGCTTGTGCCTTTAGTATAAAGGCAAATAGCAATAGTGGGATTAGTATGAATTTTTTCATGTCTTTATTTTGTTATGGCCTTGCCAAATAATTGGTTGGTTGTATTCAAATATCTCAACTCGCTCATTACATTCATTTCCTCTTGGCCTCTAGAGAGGTTTGTTTGGATAAGCGCAAATGCCTGCATCACTTCCATATAAGCCTGCTCCTCAGCTTGCTTTTGTTCATAAACAGTCCAGCCCCATGCAGTCCCCATCAGTATCGCTACTGAAGCAGCCCAGCTTATCCAAGTTCTTGGTTTGATCGGGATTATTTTGACAGGTGTTTTAAGATTTGGCTCTTCGGAAGAAAGATCTTTCAGGCCTAGAAACATTTCCTTTTCCTGTTGGTATCCTTCTTCAGTCAGAAGTAGCTCTTTCAGTTCCTGCTCCTCTGCTAGGCTGCTCCCAGCAGCCCAATACTTATCGAGTAATTCCTCTATTCGTTGATTCATTTGCTTGGATCTTGGTTGAGCATCCGCTCGCGAATGCTTTTTCTGGCGCGGTGGAGATTAACTTTCACTTGCTCCAGACTTATGTTAAGATGCTCGGTAATTTCCTCATAACTCAATCCTTCCACTTCTCTGAGATGAAAGATTTCTTGCTGTCGTAAAGGCAAACCTTTTAAAAGAAGCATAACTCTTCTGACGGAGTCTTTGAGATCTTCAGAAATAGGCTCTTCCATTTTCAATTCTTCCAGTCCTTCCAGTGAGTCCAATTTCTTGGTTTGACGAAAGTGCATTAAAGCTTCGTTTTTCAGACTTGTTACCAGCCAACCAGCAAGGTTTGGGTGATTTCGAAGTTCATCTTCCCGTTCGAAAGATTTCTCAAACACATTCTGAAGCATATCCTCTACAAGAGATCGATCCCTTACCCAGAGGTAACCTAGCCGGTAGAGCCTGCCTCTTTGCGGCCAGATATGTACTTCAAAAAATGACTTCATTCAATACGGTAATGCATGAGTATGGGGAATGTTACAGTTGCTTCAAAAAAAAGTAAAGCTTTTTACACGTAATTGAAAATACGGGAGCGAAAGGGGCTTTGCAAATTATGCTTTTGTCTCTGATGACTTACTAGACTAAATTGCTTCTAAATTAGAGACAGAAATAGTATGCATGCCTACTATTTCCTAATTTGCTATAGCCTAATAGAAAAAATGATACACTATATTAGAACCAGACAGTTGAATAAATGATGAATTGGGTAATTGAAAAGGGGATTAGTAAGGAAATGGATCAATCGAATTTCATGCGTAGATATCGAGCTGCACACGGTGCGAAAATCTCTGTGCCCTCTGCAGTAAAAAATAACGTCATAAAAAAAAGCCCTGAATTGCTTCAGGGCTTGTGGTGATAAATGGACTCGAACCATCGACTCACGGATTTTCAGTCCGATGCTCTACCAACTGAGCTATATCACCTTGTTTGTAAAGTGATGCAAAGGTAGATATTTCAGTTTTTGATGCAAGTCATTTTAGAAAAAAATATAGATTAAAACTCAATAAACACGCTAATAAAGTCACTATGAGCTTTTTACTTCAACTTATATTTTTGATCATTTTAGGAGCAGCTAGCTTTTTTCTGATCAAACGAGTCAAATTCCTTCGAAGGAACATCTTTTTGGGGAAACCTGAAATCAGAAATGATCAACCTGACAAAAGATGGAAGACTATGCTTTTGGTAGCTTTCGGGCAACAGAAGATGTTCAAGCGATTTATCCCAGCTTTCCTCCACTTGTTCGTTTACGTCGGCTTTTTGGTGATCAACCTTGAAGTATTGGAGTTCGTCTTAGATGGGGTTTTGGGGACACATCGTTTATTCGCGCCGTATTTAGGGGGTGTTTATGTAGCTGCGATGAACTTCTTCGAATTTCTAGCAGTAATGGTACTTGTTTCCTGTGTCATCTTCTTGATTCGGAGGAATGTGGTCAAAGTTCCTAGGTTCACTAAGCCAGAGATGAAGGGTTGGCCGGCTATGGATGGTAATTTGATTCTTGTAATTGAGATTGTCTTGATGATGGCAATTTTGAAGATGAATGCTGCAGATCAGATTTTGGCGTCAAGAGGAGTAGAGCATTACCTAGTAGTTGGCAACCTGTTTTTCAGTGGGCTGCTTCATCCTATCTTCGAAAATATGAGTACTGAATTTTTGATTTTTGTGGAGCGGGCCGCTTGGTGGTTTCACATAGTAGGGATTTTAGCATTCGCTATTTATGTTACTTATTCGAAGCATCTACATATTTTCTTAGCTTTCCCGAATACGTGGTATTCTAACTTGAAGCCTAAGGGAGAGATGGAAAATATGCCTGCAGTGACCAATGAAGTGAATATGATGCTTGGCCTCCCCACTGATACACCCACTGATCCACCTGCGGAAATTGGGAGATTTGGAGCCAAAGATGTCAATGATCTGAGTTGGATCAATGTGATGAATGCCTATTCCTGTACAGAATGTGGGAGATGTACTTCTGAATGTCCAGCAAATTTGACTGGTAAGAAGCTTTCGCCACGTAAGATAATGATGGATGTGCGTGATCGTGCGGAGGAAGTAGGGAAAAGTTTAGATTCCGGCGGGAAAGGATTTGAGGATGGAAAATCACTTTTGGGAGATTACATCACCAAAGAAGAATTGAATGCTTGCACGAGTTGCAATGCCTGCGTGGAAGCTTGTCCTATAAACATCGATCCTCTAGCTATCATTTTAGATATGCGCCGCTACGTGGCCATGGAGGAGTCCGGTACGCCAGCACAGTGGAATGTGATGTTTCAAAATATGGAAACCAGCTTTTCCCCATGGAAATTCAGTCCTCAGGATCGTTTCAACTGGGCAGAGAAAGTGAAAGATGAGGAAATGAAATGATTTTAGATATCAGATTTCGGATTTCCGATTTCTGGTAAAATCAAACGATGCTTGCTAATAGGGCTCTCGTTTGAAAATTAATTAATTGCCAAAAGAATCAGAGGTCCAAGGTTATGAATCAACTTAAACCCTGAAGTGGTTCGCATAAATCCAATATCAAAAATCGTAAATCCAAATTATGTCCACATATAAAGTACCAACAATGGCCGAAATGGCCGGAAAAGGTGAAAGTCCAGAAGTGTTATTCTGGGTTGGTTGCGCCGGATCATTTGACGATAGATACAAAACTGTAACAGAAGCTTTTGTGAAAATATTAAATAAAGTAGGCGTGAGTTTCGCTGTCCTTGGGCCAGAGGAAGCTTGTACGGGAGATCCTGCAAGGCGTGCTGGAAATGAATTCCTTTTCCAGATGCAAGCCGTAGCAAATATTCAGGTAATGAATGGCTACAATATCAAAAAAGTAGTCACTGCTTGTCCACACTGTTTTAATACCATCAAAAATGAATACCCTGCTTTGGGAGGAAACTATGAGGTGATTCATCACTCACAGTTTCTTCAGCAACTTATCAATGAGGGAAAAGTAGCACTTAAAGGTGGTGGGGAATTCAAAGGTAAGAAGATAACCTTTCACGATTCCTGCTACTTAGGGCGAGGAAACAATGTGTATGAAGCGCCTAGAGACGTCATTAGGGCGTTAGATGTAGAGTTGGTAGAGATGAAGCGCTGCAAGACCAAAGGGCTGTGTTGCGGAGCTGGAGGAGCGCAAATGTTCAAAGAACCAGAGCCTGGAAAGAAGGATATTAATGTAGAGCGTACTGAGGAAGCTTTGG
Organism: Algoriphagus ratkowskyi; assembly: GCF_002150505.1. Lineage (GTDB taxonomy): Bacteria > Bacteroidota > Bacteroidia > Cytophagales > Cyclobacteriaceae > Algoriphagus > Algoriphagus ratkowskyi. The sequence goes on along the minus strand of NZ_MSSV01000003.1, from coordinate 119,210 downwards.
CTACTGGTGCGAGCACAATAGCTGTAGGTTGTCCATTCTGTCTTACCATGATGACAGACGGCGTGAAGAGCAAGGATAAAGAAGCTGAAGTGAAAGTATACGACTTGGCAGAAATGATCGCCAAGGACATGGGAATCTGATTTAATGATTATCCGATTTCATACTAATAAAGAGTCGATATAGCGTCTCATGAATTGAATAAATAACAGATTGAGGCTGCTTCGATCTTTCGCTTCGCGATATCATTCTTGGAGAACGTGTTTTTGGCAAGAAAACATCAGCTAAATTAAACTCGTTAGCTTTCGAAGTCAACATTATCAAACTAGAAGGAATTGCGGATAACCATATAGGTTCATTGAATCAATTAGCCCCTTCTTGCCGTTAGGTAGAAAGGGTTTTTCTTTACCAAAGTAAAAGCAATACTATGTACGTTCCATTTGAAAATATATCAGAAGATTCACGGGTTTGGGTTTACCAGGCAGCACGTCAATTATCTGCAAGAGAAAAAGACTTAATCAGCTCCAAACTGTCAGTATTCTGCGATGGCTGGAACACGCACGGCAACAGAATGCCTACTTCATTTCAGATTTTGGATGATCAAATCCTAGTTTTGGCAGTAGATGAGTCTGGCTTGGGGGCAAGCGGATGTTCTATCGATAGTTCCGTCAGGACTTTACGTCAGCTAGAGGAAGAGCTTGGCACCAATATTACTGATCAGGGCAAGGTGACATTTAAATCCAATTCGGGTGAAATCTCCGTAGCTTCTGCTCTGGGGATCAAGTCAAAAGTCACTTCTGGTGAGATAGACTCGCAAACACTCGTGATCAACTCGCAGGTAAAAAGCAAAAAAGACTTAGAAAGCGTATGGGTTTTGGCGGGGAATAGCTGGCTGAACCGATACTTTCCAAATTAATTTAGTATTATTCAGAATAGATCATCAATTACCATTCAGATGAAATCGAACATAACTCAAGCGACATACTCTGGAAGCAATATTAACCTTGTAAGTTTCTCCCGAAGCCAATTCTGGACAGGCTATGTGACCTATAAAAAGAAAATAATAAACTCATGAAAAACCATTTTTTTTGGATTTGTCTTTTACTCCTGGTTGGAGTGAGCTCATGCAAAAGCCTTCAGGAAAAAGGTAAGGACCAGTTTCTTTCTGGCCAGTACCAATATGCCATCAATACTTTTTCTCAGATTTTGGCAGACGATCCTGAAAACAAAGAGGCTAATCAGGTTATTGCGGAGAGTTATAGACTATCCAATCGAATAGAAGATGCTGGGCCGTACTATCAAAAGTTGACTGATGAAGACCCTACTTTTGAAAGCTATTATCGTCTAGGATTGAGCTTAAAGGCACAAGATAAAGTTGATGAGGCAAAAGAAGCCTTCGAAAAAGCTAAGGGTTACACACAGGATGAAAACTTTTTGGCAGAAACGCAGCGTCAGCTAGAGGCAATCAAATTAGGTCAAGGGATACAGAATTATTGGCCCTATCACGAGTTGATCAATTACAAAGATTTGAATACCTCTGGTCCCGATTATGCTCCAGTAGTTAGCGAAGATTTTATCTATTTCACCTCAGGTCGGCAGGCAAGTGGTCTTTACCCTGCTAATGGTTCGCCTTATACCAAGATCTTTCGTGCAAGAGCAGATGGACTTAAAGTTGACGTGGCAGGAGCTCAGCCTCTTCCTGAATATAAAAATGAAGAAGGGTTAAATCAGGCTGCAATTGCAGTTAGCCCAGACGGAAATACAATTATCTACGCTAGAGGAAACTCTACTTCGGATAAAGATCTTCCGGAAACAGCACTTTTTGTTTCTTATTTCCGTGGAGGTGGATTTACGCAGCCGATCTGGATGCCACTAAATGAAGACGAAACCTGGTGGAATTCCACCCCAGCTTTCTCGGAAGATGGTTCTGAATTGTATTTTGCCTCCAATAGACCAGGTGGTTTTGGAGGGATAGATCTTTACAAAGCAACCAAACTTGCAAACAGTGATTTTGGAAACCCAGTTAATTTGGGTCCAAATATAAATACTCCAGGCAACGAGCTTTTTCCAAGACCGATGAGTGATGGTAAATTCTTCTTTTCCTCCGATGGTCATCCTGGCTATGGAAAATTGGATCTTTTCGTAGCAGAAAAAGATGCTTCTGGTGCACAGGTTATCAAAAACTTAGGAGAAAATTTCAACAGCTTGAATGATGATTTTTCACTTTTCTTTACGGTGTATCCTAAAGCTGGATTTATCTCTTCCAATCGAGAAGGTGGAGTAGGAGATGATGATATTTATTTCTTTGAAGACAAGACACCAAAACCAAAAATCATCAATGTTTTATTGAACGTTTATGCCAAACAACGAGTGGCAGGAGGGGAGGATGCGGTGCTAGAGCAAGCGAGAGTAGTGTTGTATGATAGTCTCAGCAAGCAAGCTGGCGGAGATTTCTCCAATACGAATGGTCGTGTGAGATTTACTTTGACACCGGATGCGGACTTTACGATCATCGCTAGTAAGAGTGGCTACTTCTCCAAGTCGATTCCTTATTCTACTAAAGGAAAGACTCCTGATATCTCAACATTGATACAAGATGTGACCAATATAACGCTCGACACTACGATAGTTTTGGATCAGCTGGTTTTGGATCGTTCTATTGTGTTGGAAAATATTTATTACGATTTGGATAAAGCTGATATCAGAGTTGACGCCGCAGTGGAGCTGAATAAATTGGTTCAGATCCTGAAGGACAATCCAGCGATCAGAATTGAATTAAGTTCACATACCGATGATAGATCTTCTGATGATTACAATCAGGCGCTATCGCAACGAAGAGCACAGTCAGCGGTAGATTATATGGTTTCCCAAGGGATAGCTGCAGATAGGTTGGTAGCCAAAGGGTATGGAGAAAGTCAGCAAATCATCAAAAATGCAAAGACGGAAGAAGAACATCAAACCAACAGAAGAACTGAGTTTAAAGTGATAGAGATAAAAGAGTAGCAGAAATGCTTGCTTAAATAGTAAAAGAGCCTGATCGAAGTAATTTGATCAGGCTCTTTTACTTTAACAGTTCCTTTGTTCAATTGGCCGAGTTTGTCGAGGTGCTTATAGAATAGTATAAAATATAGCTTTCAAACTTACACTATAAAAAGATTTTATCCAGACCCCGATTTTTACGTAACGCTTTTTACTTTTTACCACTTACCAAATTTCACTTTTTACTTAACCTTCTCCACAATATCTCTCACAATCATCCCAGCATGGACGACGCTATTTTCGATGAAAAATTCCCGTGTATTGAGTCCGCCACAAACTACGCCTGCTAAATAAACTCCAGGCACGTTGGTTTCGTGGCTTTTTTCATCGTATTCAGGTTGGCACTTTTCGTCTTCGCTTAGCTTTACGCCCAACTGTTTAAGTAAGCTGAAATTAGGTTTGTAACCCGTCATGGCGAGTACAAAGTCATTATCTATAGTAATATCTCCATCAGGAGTGGTAATTAATACTTCATGTGCATGGATTTCCTTCAGCTTAGATTTAGTGAAAGCTTTGATTGATCCTTCATTAATCCTGTTGACGATATCTGGACGAACCCAGTATTTTACTGCTTGATCTACTTCGTCTTCTAGCAAAACCATACTTACTTCAGCGCCTTTTCTCCAACACTCAAGAGCTGCATCCACCGCTGAGTTTGCGCCGCCTACGACCACGATTTTCTGATTGATAAATGGCCAGGGCTCTTTATAGTAATGTTTCACTTTTGGTAACTCTTCTCCAGGAATATTCATCAGGTTTGGCAAATCATAAAAGCCCGTTGCCATTACGATATTCTTTGCCTGATAATTTCCTTTGGAGGTTTTGATGTGGAACAACTCATCACTTTTCTCCAGAGTCTGAACGGCTTCATACAGTTTGACATTCAAATCGAAGTGCGAGAAAATCCTTCGATAATATTCCAATGCCTCCGTACGGTTTGGCTTGTTTCCAATTGACATAAAAGGAATATTTGCCATCTCCAGCCTGTCTGAGGTAGAGAAAAAAGTCATGTTGATAGGATAGTTGAAAATAGAATTGGTAAGAGCGCCTTTTTCGACAATCACATAGTCCAATTCAGCTTTTTTTGCTTCTATGCCACAAGCTAGGCCGATTGGGCCAGCTCCAACGATGAGCAGGTCATATACTTTAGTAGACATTTGGTCTTAGGTTTTATCGAGTTGAAATTGAAAATCCAAGTCAAAATAGTTCTTTGGTTTCCATTGGAAACTGCGCTGTTTGAGTTGAACCAGCCCAGATGTATGCTGAATAACAGCGGCTGCCGAAACCGTTCCGTACTTCTCCGGCATACGAATTAATTGGGGGGAAAGAGAAGTTTCCATTTCCAAAGGAACTCCAGTTTTAGGAAGCAATTCTTCCGGAAATGTTTCTCTGGACTTTAAAATAGTGATAAGATCATTAGTGGAAATCTTTTTATCCATCAATTCCCGGAGCTGTTGTTTTGCTAACTCTACTTTAGGCCAAGGATCATCCAGCAGAGCATTACTTAGGCCGTAAATGCCCGGCTTTACTTCTTGTATTTCTGAAGCGTTATTACTCAGATAAAATAGCTTTTCTCCATCACTTACTAGCAAGTTAAATCCATCGTATTGATCTAGTGATTTTTGGATCTCATGAAGGTATTCTTGTGGTGATAATTGACTTTCCAACCAATTCTGAACAAGTTTCCCCCTGCTGATTTGAGCATTTTTTGGATTGCTGAAATCTCGATAATTAGTCAAAAGAGACCAACGACCGTTAGGATGAAATCCCATCCAGGTTCCACCACTTCTCAGGTCTTTCCCCCCATAGAATCCACCTCGCCACAAATGCATAGCTTGGCTGGGCCTGTTAAAATACTCATCGCGGTTTGCTGAAATTAATAAATGGTAATCTGGGTGAGATTTCCAGGAAAAAGCTACTAGACACATGGCTAAAAATAGAGAAAAGGCCGGAATATCCGGCCTTAAGGTTATAAATCAACTTTCAAAATTTCAAGTGAAGGATAATCAGTATACCCTTTCTCTCCAGGTGTATAGAAAGTGTCCTTGTCTGGCTCAGCAAGTTCTGCATTTTGATCAAATCGCTCTACCAAATCTGGGTTAGAGATATATAACGTGCCGTAAGCAACAGCATCAGCTAAACCTTCCAAGACATCTTTATTTCCCTTTTCCTGATCAAAACCTGCGTTTATTACCAGCGTTCCCTTGTACATCGGTCGGTAATGCTTTGCAATCTCGCTTTCTAAATAAGGAATGTTGCTGACGTCATTAAATGGCTCGGATAGGTGCAGATAGGCTAAATCATAAGCATTAAGCTTCTCTACTATGTAATCAAAAGTAGGAATCGTTTCCTCATCAGCTTCCATTCCGAAGATTCCATTCAAAGATGGATTGAGCCTGAGTCCAATTCTGTTTTCAGGCATCACCTGCTTTATTGCGTCGATGATTTCAAACAGTATCTTTGCCCGACTTTCAATACTTCCACCGTACTCATCCATACGGACATTACTGGTGCGGCTGAAGAATTGATGTAAAAGATAGCCATTTGAGGAATGAATCTCCACCCCGTCAAAACCTGCTTCCATAGCGTTCTTAGCTGCATTTTGAAAATCTAAAACAGTCTGTTTTATTTCTTCAATAGACATTTCTTTAGGAGTGACAGTATCTTTAAATCCTTTCGGAGTAAAAGATTTTGCATGTGGATTTATAGCCGAGGGTGCTACTGGAAGCTCTCCATTATGAAAATCTGGATGAGAAATTCTTCCCACATGCCATAGTTGAATAAAGATTTTGCCGCCTTCTTCATGAACTGCTTCAGTCACTTTTTTCCAACCTTCTACCTGTGCGTCTGTATGAATTCCTGGGGTGTTGATGTATCCAACTGCCTGCTTGGATATTTGTGATCCTTCTGTTATGATCAGTCCTGCGCTTGCTCGCTGACGGTAATATTCTACATGTAGATCGAAGGGTACATTTCCCTCATTCGCAGCACGGCTACGAGTCATTGGTGCCATCCATACGCGATTGGCGATCTCTAAATCTGCTACTTGAATAGGTTGTAAAAGCGGTTGCTTGGTACTCATAATGTATTGTTGGTTTAGGATTTTTATAATTCAATGTCTATACAACTATTTTCTTGCCCGCACGGTTCAAAATAAACCAGTCTAATTGATTGAACAACTTCAATATGGACAGGTCATAAATTGGCTATTGAGTATAGTGAAGTAATTAGCTTGTTATTAAAAGTCGTTTAAATGAACGCAAAGTTTGTGCTTCTCACGGGGCATGCAATGAAATCGGATTGCATTATGCTCAAACGCTTCAGTGAAAGGGGAATTCACTTTTATTACTTGACTTAAATTTCGCTTCCCTCCACTCAAATTTTGACGAAACTTACACACTTCATTTTATTGTGGATGATATTTCAAAACTGAAAACTTTGAAAGAAATAGAGCAGTTTATTCATACTAAGAAACACCAATTTCACATCTTTTTAATTGTGCAGGGGTACTTTAGCGAGGGGTTTATTTGGAATTTTGGTTTCTCAGATATTGACAATCATTTCAATAGTAATACTAAAGGAAGTATCCTTGGAATTTAAGCATTTGCAGATTTGATGGAGAATCGGGGTTCTTGTCAAATCATCAACATTTTCACTTTGGCTATTTTGGCAACTGTGTGTGGAATATGTTTTATAATGCTTCCAAATTTGCAATCCGTGGAATATCACTTAGCTGCTGCGGTAGAATATAGACAGTTTGGGGTGAAAGTTTCTGCGGTATACCCTGATCTGATGGCAACTCCAAATTAGGGATTTGCAATTGGGTTATCCTAAAGAAACCAAATTGACATTCGAAAGGCCATCCAAAGTGCTCAGTTCGGCAGAAATCACCTCAGCTTGTTTGGCCGATGGCTAAGCCAAATGACATGATTTGAATTCTTAAATCCCGCGGCTTGCTCTCCGTAATCGCTTGTATTTGGCCAACTGTGGGTTAATTATTTTAAGGGAAATCGAAAATGAAAGGTGCAAAATCTATGAATAAGCTTCTCCCAGGCTAATTTTTTTTAATTAACAGATTTTAATACGATTTTTTTCGTAGATGTTTTGTACTTACGATTTCCTTCGTATATCTTTGGTACGAAAGTAATCGTAGAAGCAACTTATGAGTAAGCCAACTGAATCAGAATTAGAAATACTCTCCCTCTTGTGGGAAATGGAGCAAGCCAGTGTTCGCCAGGTTCATGAGCGATTAGCTCTGACAAAGGATACAGGATATACGACCACCTTGAAAACCATGCAAAACATGCATGTCAAGAATATGGTCAGTCGGAATGAAGCACAGCGAACGCATATATATAGCCCCTCAACTAATCAGAAGGATACCCAGAAGTCTTTGCTTAGAAATCTGGTGACGACGGCTTTTGGTGGCTCTGCTCAGAAATTGGTACTCCAAGCTTTGGGTGAAGAAAACCCATCCAAGGAGGAATTGGATGAAATTCGTGCATTTTTAGATAAACTCGAAACTAAAAAATAATGAATCTTTTGAATGATTGGATTTCTGAAAATTTGCTTTATGCCATAGGTTGGACACTTGTGCATTCACTTTGGCAACTGGTAATAATAAGTGCTGGCCTTTGGATGATTCTGCAAGTATTTAGAAAAAACAATCCTGCTTTCAAATACAACCTAGCTTTGGCAGCTCTGGGAATATCCCTACTCGCGGCATTTGGCACTTTTATGTATGAGGTTTCCAGCTTTACTCCTACTCCTCTATTGGAAAGAATGAATATGTCATTTATGCCGACTCCAGGTCTAGAAGCATCTTCGTCCCATGGGATTAAGGCTTTCATTTCTCTTTGTACCAATTGGATTGAATTACAACTGCCACTGTTGGTGAATTTCTGGTTTCTGGGGGCAATGCTCTTTCTTTTCCGCTTATTCAATAGCCTTTCGGAAGTCAGAACCCTACGAAAATCATCAACAGATCCTCAGGATTTTGAGTTGGAGAAAATGCTCTATCGTCTCATGGGTAAGATGAATGTCTCCAGCAAGGTAGTGATCCGATTAACTTCTTTCGGCACTTCACCGATTACTTTCGGTTATCTCAAACCTATTATACTCCTTCCAGCAGGGCTTATTTTCCAGCTTTCACCTGTACAGTTAGAAGCAATCATTGCTCATGAACTGGCGCATGTGAAGCGGAATGATTACCTCGCAAATCTAATTCAATCTTCACTTGAAGTTCTTTTCTTCTACCATCCTTGCTATTGGTGGATGAATCAGACGGTAAAAGAACTAAGAGAAAATGCTGCCGATGATTTGGCAGTGAGTATTGGAATCGCACCTAAGGAATTGGCTTACAGCTTGGCTGAAGTATTGAACTTTGCGAAGCAAAATCCTCCTGAAATAGCACTGGCAGCAGCTAAAAAAAGAAATCCAACGCTGCAGAGAATAAAAAGAATACTGGGTCATCCAGCTCAGACTTATCCACAAAACCCTATTATTTCTATCCCTATGTTACTAACTCTCATATTAAGTGCAGGCCTGATGGCTACTGCACAACAGGACGTCCCTGTCACTTCAGAAAAAGCAAAGCCGCTATCGACCTATGCGAATCCTGATAGAAACCAAGTTGTCGATCTCCAGGTATTAACTGATTCAGACGCTTCGCAGGTAGTGCAAAATCATGCAAAAGTAGATACAATCATTTCTAAAGGCGAGACCATACTCCTGATGAAGAACAGTAAAAATGGTTCTCATATGTATATTCAAAACGGTGACACGCTTTATTTTGATGACATGCCTGAGTTAGAACTGGCTCCTATGCCTCCATTTCCTTTGGAGGCGATGGCTCCTGTGATGGATTTTGAAATGGCACCCATGCCACCAATGGATTTTGGGGTCGCACCAATCATGGACTTTGACATGGGCGATATGCCAGCCTTGGACTTCGAGATGGGTACTATGCCGGCCATGGATTTTATGGTTTTGCCTCCGGTATTTGGACTTGGTACTAGTGTCTTTTCTCCGAAAGACACCATAAATATGACTAAAGCAGAACGTGAAACATGGATGAAAGATTACGAGAAACGTGCTAAAGAGCAGGCTAAGGTAATGGAGGATTGGGAGAAGAGCATGAAGCCAAAGATGGAAGAATACGAGTCTAAAATGTCTGAATGGCAGAAGACTTATGGGCCCAAAATGGAGGCTTTTGAAGGAAAAATGGCTGAATGGCAGAAAGCAATAGAACCTAAAATGATGGAGTTTGAGAAGCAGATGAAAGCTTGGCAACAAGCTCAAGAACCTGTAATGAGGGAATTTGAAGTTAAAATGAAAGTATGGCAAGAGGCAAATGAGCCAAAAATGGAGGAGTTCCAAGATAAGATGAAGGACTGGGAGAAAAAGATGCAGCCTAAGATGGAAGAGTACCAGCGCAAAATGGAAATCTGGCAAAAAGAGAATGCTGCCAAAATTGAAGAATACCAGCAAAAACAAGAAGAATCAAAGAAGAAAAAAGGCGATACTAAATAGGAGAATCACTGATCAATGAAGACTACTTGAAAAGTCTATTGTGTGTTAATATTTTTATAAAAAGACCTGTCCATTGGACAGGTCTTTTTTTGATCAATTTTAATATTTTATATCTGCCAGAAGAATTTGGACGAACATATAATCGATCCAGTTTTTAAGAATGAGCATTAATCCCGGTAGTGGGTTTTTTCTTACAGATACAATTATTCTTTAACATTAGAATTTCACATTTTCAAATCTGATGGGGGATATTTCCCCACTTTACCGCAAGTGTCTTACGATTCACGGGAAATCACCCCACTTTTATTTTCGCAGCTCGCACTTTATCACTAATAATTAGCATTTCGGTCTGTAAAAAACTACAATAAACCCTGTTTTGCCCCATTTTGGGGAATGCCTAACCTCTTTCTAATCAATACTATACCTCTAAAAAAAACCTTGATTATTTATGGGTAAATATTGGGATGGGATAAAGATTTGCCTACTTTTAAGTGAAAGTGGGATTTTGTGGAGGAAAGTGGTAGAAAGTGGATAGCATTTTGTTACTTTTGTCTTTACCAGAAACTCATCTTTCTAAAGAGTTCAAGAAAATATGTTCAATAGTCAATACGATTGTAAGCTAGATCCCAAAGGGCGTCTGGTTTTGCCAGCCAAGATCAAGGCGGCAATACCAGAGGCTAACGGCGCTGTGCTTATGCTTCGCATGGCTGAAGATAGATGCTTGGCGCTTTATACCATAGTAGAATATAAAAAACTGGAGAATCAGATTAAGTCCCTGAATATTAACAATGCAGAGCAGCGCTTGTTGCAGCGGTCTTTTTTCAATTCAGTTACTGAGGTGGAGTTGGATAGTGCGGGTAGGTTATTAATACCAAAGCATTTTCAGATTTACGCTGGTTTAGAGAAAGAACTAATGGTGGCAGGTAATGGATCTCGAATAGAAATCTGGAACACTGAAAACTACCTGAGCAATATTATCAAAGATCCGGCGGACTTATCCAGCCTGATGGAAAAACATCTTTCTTAATCACATGACAGAGTCTACTTACCATATCCCAGTGATGCTAGCCCAATGCACTGAAGGCTTGTCTATTGATCCCAATGGGATTTACGTGGACGTGACTTTTGGTGGAGGCGGACATTCCCGAGAGATTTTGAAGCATCTGGACAAAGGTCATTTATATGGGATTGATCAGGATGTGGATGCAGAAGCAAATATCCCTGAGAGTGACAACTTTACCTTCATTGCGGCCAATTTTCGGGATTTAAAAAAATATCTCAGACTACATGGCGTGAAGAAGGTCGATGGAGTTCTTGCTGATTTGGGTATTTCATCCCATCAGATTGATGAGCCTAGCAGAGGTTTTTCTACCAGATTCAGCGGAAGTCTGGATATGCGAATGAATCAGTCGGATGAGGTTTCTGCCAAAGAAGTACTTAATACATACGACGAAGGCAGACTTCACAAGATTCTTGGGATGTATGGAGAGGTGAAAAATGCAAAGACGTTGGCACAAGCTATTGTCTCTGAAAGAACATCTCAACCATTTGAGACTACAGAAGGATTTACTTCCTTTTTGAAAAGATACGCTCCTCGTGGCAAAGACTTTAAGTACTACGCACAAGTCTTTCAGGCTTTGAGGATAGATGTGAACGACGAGATGGGTGCTCTGGAAGAGATGCTTTTGCAATCAATAGAGATCCTGAAGCCAGAAGGGCGATTGGTAGTGATGAGCTATCATAGTCTGGAAGATCGACTGGTGAAAAACCTGATGATCAAAGGCAAATTCCAAGGTGAGGTAGAGAAGGATTTCTACGGAAATCTGATCAGACCTCTTGAGCCAGTGAGTAGAGGTGCTGTGGTGGCAGATGCGGAAGAAGTCGCTTCTAATCCTAGAGCAAGAAGTGCAAAACTCAGAATAGCCAAGAAAATAGAGTTATGAGCAATAACACGTTCAGAAAGAAATTAAAGTCAGGAAACAAACCGAAAGGCGGTCCTCGCAAATCCATCTTTAGTTGGATTGAAGAGAAGCTGGATATCACCGGGATTTTTGGTGAAGGTGTCCCTGTGCAATTCGTTCCACCGGTTGGATTTGTTGCATTACTGGCTTTGATCTATATCTGGAGCAACCACCGTGCTGAGAACATGGTGCGGAAAATAGAGAAGGCACAGCAGGAAGTGGAAGACCTTCGAGCTGATGTCACAACACTTGAAGCAGAATACATGCTCAGTAGCATGCAATCAGAAGTAGCAAAGCGGGTAGCCGCTCAAGGAATATTTGAACTCAATCAACCACCGATAAAAATCGAGGTAAAAAAGTGAATTTTAAGCGATCCATATTGATCCGAGTACGGGTGGTGTTTATCCTTATAGCGCTGTGTTCAGCGCTAATCCCGTATAAAGTCGCCAGACTTCAGATGGCGGATGGAGACATATGGCGTGAAAAAGCAGAGACAATCAATTTCCAATACCGAGAAGTTCCAGCGACTCGTGGCAATATTTACGCAGCTGACGGAAGTTTGCTAGCGACTAGTTTGCCTTTTTACCGAGTGGCGCTAGACCCTACCATCGCCAAGTCTGACGCATATAAAGTGGGGATTGATTCGCTGGCTAAAATGCTGTCTGGGTATTACAAGGATAAATCTGCTGCCTCTTACAAAAGAATGATTAACGATGCTAGGCTTGACAATAAGCGATACCTCGTATTGAACAGAAAACAAATTGGCTACCAGGGAATGCAAGAAATGTCCAATTGGCCAATTTTCAGAAAGGGAAGATTGGGAGGTGGAGTTATTTTCGAGAAGGTAGAGAAAAGATATAGACCGTTTAATTCTCTTGCCAGCCGTACCGTTGGCTTTTTGAATGAAGATGAATACGGTGCTGGGATAGAGTATAGTTTCAATAACTACTTGAAGGGTCAGGACGGTAAAGCATTATTTCAGCGCTTAGCTGGTGGAAGTTGGAAGCCGGTTTTTGATGCAGAAGATGTGAAGCCTGAGAATGGCTATGATGTCACCACTACCTTGGATGTGAATATTCAGGATGTAGCCGAAACTGCCTTAAGGCGTCAATTAAAAGATAGAGATGCAGAATTTGGAGCGGTGATCGTGATGGAAGTGAAGACTGGTCAGATCAAGGCAATTACCAATTTGCAGCGTAATACAAGTGGCAATGGCTATGGCGAAAACTACAACTTTGCGATAGGAGATCAAGGAAACATGGAGCCAGGCTCTACTTTTAAGTTACTCTCCATGCTTGCGCTTTTGGAAGAAAATAAGGTCACACTGGAAGAAACTATCGAGACTGGAAACGGCGCTTATAAGTTCTACAACCAAACGATGCGTGATGCAAAAAATGGCGGATATGGCACCTTGACGATTCGTGAATCATTTGAGAAGTCTTCCAATGTTGCCATTTCCAAACTGGTAGATGAACATTTTGGCGCCAGCCCATCCAAATTCATGGCTTATATAGATAAGGTGGGATTGAGGGAGCCTTTTGGATTTCAGCTAATGGGTGAAGGAAAGCCATTTTTCAAAAAGCCAGGAGAAAAAGATTGGTATGGCACCTCACTTCCGTGGATTTCTATTGGCTATGAATCCAAGTTGAATCCTCTTCACACGCTAGCCTTGTATAATGCAGTGGCAAATGGCGGTAAAATGATGAAGCCATATATCGTAAAAACGGTTTCCAAAGGAAATATCATAGAGAAGCGATACGAGCCAGAAGTGGTGAGAAAACAGATCGCTTCTGAAAAAAACATCAAACTTCTCCAGAGTCTTTTGGAAGGAGTAGTAGAGCGGGGCACGGCGAAGAATATTTCTAATGCTGATTATAAAATAGCAGGTAAAACTGGTACAGCTCAGAAGTTAATTAACGGACAATATTCGAAGATCTACTACACCAGTTTCGCTGGATACTTTCCTGCAGATAACCCTAAATATTCCATGGTTGTGGTGATTGACAGCCCAAAAGGATTCGCTGCATATGGAGGAGACGTATCTGCCCCGGTTTTCAAAGAAATCGCAGACAAGATCTACGCGCTTGACATAGAATTGAATCCTGAAAATCAACAGCAGATTTTAAGAGCTGAATTGGACGGTTCGCAACTCCCTTATGTGAAAGCAGGAAAAGCAGAAGAGCTTCAAGGAATTTTCCAAGAACTCGGATTGAAAGCTTCTGCTGCCAATCCTGAAGAGTGGGTGAAAACTGTAGCTCAGGAAGCGAGTGTGCAAATGAGTGTCAACGACACGGATCTATCACTTGTGCCAGATGTATCTGGACTTCCTCTTAGAGATGCACTTTTCATTCTTGAAAATAAAGGAATGAAAGTTAATTATTCAGGAAAAGGCAGAGTGAAAGGGCAGTCTATTTCCCCAGGAACGGCCTTAGTCCCAAATGCAACCATAAACCTTGTTTTAGGATAAATGAAAGTACTGAAAGACATATTATATAAAGTATCGCTTACCACAACTACAGGAGATATGGAGTTGGGAGTGAAAGATATTGTCTTTGATAGCCGTCATGTGACGGAAGGAAGTGCTTTTGTTGCTATCAAAGGCACTCAGGTGGACGGGCATGAATTTATAGAGAAAGCTATCAGTCTTGGAGCTGAGAGCATTATCTGTGAGCAATTGCCAGAGAAGCTGATCGATGGAATAACATATGTGGTGGTAGTAAATTCTGCCCGAGCATTAGGCATTATGGCCAGTAACTATTTTGACAACCCTTCTGAAAATATCCAAGTAATAGCGATCACAGGAACTAATGGAAAGACGACGACAGCTACGCTTTTGCATCAGCTGTTCATGCGGATGGGCTACAGCACGGGTTTGCTTTCTACGGTAGAAAATAAGATCAACGAAACTGTAATCCACGCGACTCACACTACGCCGGATGCTGTAAGTGTGCAGGCTTTGCTTCGCAAAATGGTAGCAGATGGCTGTACGCATTGCTTCATGGAAGCAAGTTCCCATGCAATAGTTCAAGAGAGAATTGCTGGCTTGAAGTTAGCTGGAGCAGTTTTTACGAATATTAGCCATGATCACTTGGATTATCATGGCACTTTTGACGAGTACATTAAGGCGAAGAAAAAGCTATTTGATGAGCTTCCAAAAGATGCTTTTGCGCTGGTAAATGGAGACGATAAGCGAGGCATGGTCATGCTTCAGAACTGCAAAGCTTCACATCAGACTTTTGCACTGAGATCCCCAGCAGACTTTAAAGCAAAGATAATTTCTAACACACTAGAAGGACTCGAGCTAGAGATCAACAGCAAAATGATCTGGTTTCGCATGATTGGGTCATTCAATGCATATAATCTTCTCGCAGTCTTAGGCGTCACCGTGCTACTAGGCGAAGAGGAAGATGAAGTGCTTCGTGAGCTATCTGGAATTCGTGGAGCCAAAGGGCGTTTCGATAGAATTTCCATCGCTGGCATCACAGCCATTGTGGATTATGCACATACGCCAGATGCGTTGGATAATGTGTTGAAAACAATCAACGCAGCACGTACAGGTGGGGAGCAATTGATTACAGTAGTAGGCTGTGGAGGAAATCGTGACAAAACTAAACGTCCGATCATGGCAAAAATAGCTGTTCAAGAAAGTGATAAAACTATCCTCACTTCTGACAATCCACGCTTTGAGGAGCCCAATGATATATTGAAAGATATGCAGGCTGGTGTAGGCCCGTCTGAGATCCGAAAGACATTATCCATAGTGGATCGCAGAGAAGCAATTAAAACTGCTTGCATGCTTTCCCAGAAAGGAGATATCATCCTGATAGCTGGCAAAGGCCATGAGGATTATCAGGAAGTCAATGGAGTGAAGCATCACTTTGATGACACAGAAATAGTAACCGAGTTTTTACAACAATTGACACAAGGCTGAGATGTTATATCCTCTTTTTGATTATTTGGACAAAGTGCTTGATATCCCTGGAACAGGGGTATTTCGATTCATCTCGTTTCGAGCTGGAATGGCTGCGCTTTTTTCTCTAATCATTACCATCTCATTTGGTCATAAAATCATCGCTTGGATCAGAAACAAGCAAATCGGAGAGACCGTGAGAGATCTTGGTTTGGAAGGACAGCAGGAGAAAAAAGGCACGCCGACTATGGGGGGCTTGATGATCATGGCTGCGATTCTGATTCCTACATTGCTTTTCGCAGACCTGAATAATATCTACATCATACTTCTAATTATCACCACAGTTTGGTTGGGTACGATTGGTTTTGTGGATGATTACATCAAAGTTTTCAAAAAAGACAAGGAAGGTCTCAAAGGAAGATTCAAAATTATCGGTCAGATCGGGATCGGTATTATTGTAGGTTCTACGCTTTATTTCAATGAAAGTGTGGTGATCCGTGAATTTACAAATCCAGTTTCCATCGAAGAAGGTGTGGTAGAAACGCCAACTTACAGAGATGTGAAAGTGGCCAAAACTACCATTCCATTTACCAAAAATAACGAGTTGAATTACGAGACTATGCTTGGCTTTATGGGTGAAGCGATGACTCCGATTCTTTACATTTTCGTCGTGACATTCATTATCACAGCCGTTTCAAATGGTGCAAATATTACCGATGGAATTGACGGGTTAGCCGCGGGAACTTCAGCAATCATAGGATTGACAATTGCGATTTTTGCCTATCTCTCTGGCAACGCCATTTTCTCCTCCTATCTCAATATTATGTACATCCCCAACTCAGGTGAGCTGGTGATTTTTGCCTCGGCATTTATTGGTGCATGTGTGGGATTCCTTTGGTACAACGCTTATCCGGCGCAAGTATTCATGGGTGACACGGGAAGTTTGATGCTGGGTGGGGTGATCGCAGTGTTGGCTTTGACGCTTCGCAAAGAGTTGTTGATTCCAGTGATGTGTGGCGTTTTCGTGATAGAAAATGTAAGCGTAATGCTCCAAGTGGGCTATTTCAAATACAGCAAGAAAAAATACGGGGAAGGCAGGAGAATATTCCTGATGTCTCCTCTACATCATCATTACCAAATGAAAAATATCCCTGAAGCCAAGATCGTAACACGCTTCTGGATTGTAGGGATTCTTTTGGCAGTTATCACTTTGGCAACATTGAAACTTAGATAATAAAAATGAAAAAAATAGTCATTCTGGGCGCAGGAGAAAGCGGATTGGGAGCAGCAATGCTTGCCAGACAGAAGGGCTATGCCGTTTTCGTTTCAGATGCAGGACAGATTTCTCCGGTAAGAAAGAGCGAAATGGAGCGATTGGAGATTGATTTCGAAGAAGGAAAGCATTCAGAGGAGAAAATCTTAAATGCGGACCTGATCATCAAAAGTCCTGGGATTTCCCCAATGACTGAATTGGTCGCAAAAGCATCTCTTGCAGGAATTCAGATTATTGATGAATTAGAATTTGCATTTGGCTATAGCAAAGGTAAAGTTATTGCCATCACTGGTACCAATGGAAAAACCACGACCACACTTCTTACCTACCACTTGATGAAAGAGGCAGGACTTGATGTGGGATTGGCTGGAAATGTTGGTAAAAGCTGGGCTGGCCAATTACTCGAAGGAGATCATGACTGGTGGGTGATCGAATGCAGCAGTTATCAGATTGATGGAATGGTGGATTTCAAGCCGTCGATCGCGATCCTTTGCAATATCACTCCGGATCACTTGGATAGATACGATTATAAAATTGACAATTACATAGATTCCAAATTTGGAATCTTCAAAAATATGACCTCAGACGATCAGGTGATTCTTTTCGCTGAAGATTTGCTGACGCAAAAAGGTCTAAAGGCAAATGAAATCAGTGCTTCTGTAAGTTGGGTCTCTGCTTTAGAAATACAAAAAGCAGGAGCCTGGACTGATGGAGAGACATTGAACTATGCTGTGACTGAGGAGTCAGTTAGCGTGCCGGTTGATTCACTTACGCTCACAGGAAAGCATAATCTTCTGAATGCACTTTGCGCAGGATCGGCGGCATTGATCGCAGGCGTGAGTGATGTGGACATGATGCTGGCCTTTCAAACGTTCAAAAATGCAGCGCATCGAATGGAGTTGATAAGTGAAGTAGATGGGGTGAAATTCATCAACGACAGCAAAGGAACCAATGTGGAAGCAACTGCTTATGCCTTGGCGAGCTTTCAGAATCCATTGATTTGGATCGCTGGCGGAGTGGACAAAGGAAATGATTACAGCTTGCTTTCTCCAATGACAGAAAAGGTGAAGAGTCTGATTTGTTTAGGTAAGGACAACGAGAAGTTGAAAACAGCTTTTGCTGGCGAAATAGCAGATATCCGGGAAACTCAGGATATCGCTGAAGCAGTGAGCTGGGGACAGGCACTTGGAGCGCCTGGAGATGTAGTTTTGCTATCTCCAGCCTGTGCAAGTTTCGACCTATTTAAAAATTACGAAGATCGCGGAATGCAATTCCGAGTGGCAGTAGAGAAACTTAAATCGAAAACCATCGCATGAGTGAGTTCAAAGCATGGATAGACAGGAATTTCAAAGGCGACCCAATTATCTGGGCCATTGTCATTCTATTGTCGTTTTTCAGTATCCTGGTAGTGTACTCCGCTACGGGTTCTTTGGCATACAAATATGCCGGTGGAAATACTGAGATCTATTTGATCAGACATTCCATGTTGATCTTTGTCTCATTCGTAGTAATGTGGTTTGCGCACAAAGTACCCTATAGAAAGTACGCAGTTTATGCACGATTGGGAGTGATTATATCCATTCCGCTTCTGCTAGTGACTTATTTGTTTGGTTCCAATATCAATGAGGCAAATCGATGGATTACTATTCCAGTCATCAATCAAGCATTTCAGCCATCAGATTTGGCCAAACTTGCCCTGATCGCATCCATTGCCGGGATGCTAGCAAAGCGTCAAAACAACATTAAAGACTTTAAGGGCACTTTTGTTCCTGTCATCATCGCTATAGGATTGATTTGTGGATTGATAGCTTTAGCTAATTTCTCTACAGCAATTTTACTTCTGATCACCTGCCTATTGATCATGTTTATCGGGAGAGTACCAGTTAAGTACCTAGCGACAGTATTAATAGTAGGTGCACTGGGATTAACAGCAGCTGGTTTTATTGGTCAAAGAGGAGCAACTCTCATCTCCAGAGTGGAGGATTTCCTAAACAAGGATGAAATTCCATTTCAGGCTGAGCAGTCATACATCGCTATTGCAACTGGTGGAATCGGCGGAAAAGGCCCAGGAAATTCTGAGCAGAGAAACTCACTTCCGCACCCATATTCGGATTTTATCTACGCCATTATTATAGAGGAATATGGACTAATTGGAGGATTCTCAGTGCTGTTCCTTTATCTCGCGCTCCTTTATCGTGGCATGCGCATCGTGGCAAATTCTAATAAAGCCTTTGGTGGATTGCTGTCTGCGGGATTGAGTTTCGCATTGGTGATCCAAGCATTGGTAAATATGGCCGTGGCAGTGGGCTTAGGGCCGATCACAGGTTTACCGCTTCCACTATTAAGTATGGGAGGAACATCATTGGTGTTCACAGGTATTTCGTTGGGTATCATTCTTTCGGTCAGCAGAGGTGATCACCAAGATGAAACGCAGACTAGTCCGGCAGTAGGAAATAGATCAAGACTTAAAACCGCATAATTATTAACGCACAACGCACATATCGCATGTTGATCAGTGGTGGAGGTACCGGAGGGCATATCTATCCGGCTATCGCTATAGCCAATGCTTGGAAGGAAAAACATCCTGCCAGCGAGATTTTATTTGTGGGTGCTTTGGGCAAAATGGAAATGCAGAAAGTTCCTGAGGCTGGATACAAAATCAAAGGTCTTCCGGTGGCAGGATTGCAAAGAAGCTTGACTCTTGAGAACCTCAAGTTTCCATTCAAGCTATTGAAAAGTTTGACTCAAGCTTCGAAAATCATCAGTGATTTCAATCCTGACGCGGTAGTAGGAGTTGGCGGCTATGCAAGTGGACCAGTTCTATATGCTGCGCAAAGAAAAGGTATTCCCACACTGGTACAGGAGCAAAACTCCTATGCTGGCCTGACGAATAAATTACTGGCTAAAAGAGCCAAAAAAATCTGTGTCGCATATCCTAAGATGGATCGCTTTTTCCCAGCAGACAGAATTGCTTACACAGGAAACCCTGTTCGTAAGGATATACTGGATTTGTCAGGAAAAAGAGATAAAGCACTGACATATTTTGGATTAGATCCAGCGAAGAAAACTCTTTTGGTTTTAGGCGGATCGCTAGGAGCAAGAACGCTCAATAATGCAATGCTAGCTGATATGCAAAAGCTGGATACAGCAGGATATCAAGTGTTGTGGCAGTGTGGTAAGTTTTATTACCAAGAAATGAGGACCAAGCTAGATGCTTCTGGTCTTACCTCTATTCATCTGAATGAGTTCATTCGCGAGATGGATTTGGCCTATGCAGCAGGAGATGTAATTGTGTCAAGAGCTGGTGCATTGTCAGTTTCTGAGCTTTCTCTTGTAGGCAAGCCGGTGATATTCATCCCATCACCAAATGTGGCGGAGGATCATCAGACCAAAAACGCGATGGCTTATGTCAGTCACGATGCGGCTTTGCTGTTGAATGATGCGGAGGCCGTGGGCGCTTTGGAACAAAAAGTAACTGAGCTAATGAAGGACAGCAAGTTGTCTGAATCATTAGGTAGAAATATAAAAAGATTGGCAAAGCCGAATGCGGCAAACGCAATAGTAGAAGAAGTAGAACAATTAATTGCATGAGTTTCGGAGGAACAAATAGCGTCCATTTGATCGGTATCGGCGGCATAGGCATGAGTGCCTTAGCTCGATGGTTCAATCATGAAGGATTTGCTGTGTCTGGATATGACCGTACGCCTTCGCCACTCACCAATGAGTTGATTGCGGAAGGAATGCATATCTCTTTCGAAGACTCCATCGAAACTATTCCTACAAGTATCACGGATATTCCCGAAAAGGCGCTGATCATCTGGACTCCTGCAATGCCGAAGGAAAATGCTCAGCTTAATTATTTCCGTGATAAAGGCTTTCAGCTTAAGAAGAGATCGGAAGTGCTCGGCATAGTTACGAGTAATTATTACACCATAGCGGTGGCGGGAACTCATGGGAAAACGACTACATCTTCCCTGATCGCGCACATGCTGAAATCTGCAGGTAAATCTGTAGTGGCATTTTTGGGTGGGATCACTCAGAACTATCAGAGTAATCTGATTATTGGTGGGAAGAAAACTAAGGAACCAACAATCGTAGTGGTGGAAGCAGATGAGTTTGATCGCTCATTTATGAGATTGCATCCAAATGAAATAGTACTCACAAGTGCCGATCCAGATCATTTGGATATCTATGGTGACGAGCAGCACATCTTGGATGGATTCATGGAATTTGTCAATCTGGTAGATAAAAAAGGAAGATTATACATACAGCAACATGCTGCACAAAGACTTGGAGAAGCGAAACTTCCGAAAGTGGCTACTAAAGAATATGGCTTGAGATCTTCTGGAATTGGAGCTGAAAATATTCAGGCTAGACCAGGATCATTTGTATTTGACTACATCGATAGAAAGCAGGAGATCAAAGGTTTGGAGTTGTTTATTCCAGGTTTTCATAATGTGGAGAATGCCTTGGCAGCTATCGCTATTGCCTTGGATCATCAGATCTCTGAGGAGCAAATTAGAAAAGGAATTAGCTCTTTCAAGGGAGTGAAAAGAAGATTTGAAATTCATGTGAATGCAAAGAATCACGTCTTTATTGATGACTATGCTCATCATCCTGAGGAGATAAGAGCTTGCTTAAGTTCTGTTCGTGCGATGTTTCCTGCCAAAAAACTGACGGTGATTTTCCAGCCGCATTTATTTACACGAACCAGAGATTTTGCTTCAGGCTTTTCTGAAAGTTTGTCGTTGGCGGACTCAGTGATTTTGCTAGATATATATCCCGCAAGAGAACTTCCTATTGAAGGAGTTACGGCTGCGATGTTGCTTGGAGGGATCAATACCAAGCACAAAGAGATAGTGGCGAAAGAGGATTTGATGAGCCATTTGGATCAGGCTTCTACGGAAGTTTTGGTGACGTTGGGGGCAGGTGATATTGATCGCTTGGTGCCAGTAATAGCATCGTGGATGAATGAGAGACTTAATCGACAGGCTGTATGAACAAGGATAACATAAAGAAGGTGGCTGCTTTTGTGACACTCACGCTTGTTCTGATTGGGTTTATCGGTTTTGTGGAAAAACAAACACTTTACAAAACCTTCCAAGGCACTGAGATAAATATAGAAGGAGTAAGTGGAGTGTACTTCGTAGAGGACGCTGAAATCACTAAAATCCTTAAGGAAGCTTTTCCTGATTTGAAAGCAGGTATGATGCTGGAGCAAGTGCCGATGAAAGGGATCGAAACTAGGTTGCTCGGACATCCTTTTGTCAAATCTGTGGAAGCAATGATTGGACAAAAAGGAATTTTGAATTTGAAAATTAGTCAGCATCAAACGATAGCTAGAATCGCTCAGCCGATAGGAGCAGATGGATACATCACTACTGAAGGAAAAGTGATACCTACTTCCACTTCATACACCAGTCGGGTCTTGATATTGGAAGGAAAATATGCAGAAAAGCTGATGGACAAAGGTGATATCACAGCAGATATGCCGGAGTTGATGAAACTGATTGAATTCATCATTGAAGATGAATTCTGGAATGCGCAGATAACAGAGTTGGAAGTGAATTCCAGAGATGACATTCGTCTTTTTCAGCAAGTGGGAAGACAAGTTATCGAATTTGGTGATGCGCATGATATTGCAAATAAGTTTGACCGCATTGCGGTATTCTACAAAGAAATATTGCCCCGTAAGGGTTGGAATGCTTACGACCGGGTAAGTGTGAAGTTTAAGGATCAAATAGTCTGTGAATAATAGCTTGGATATGGATAATAAAGAATTAATAGTAGGACTGGATATTGGGACAACCAAAATCTGTGTCATCATAGGACGCAAGAATGAGTATGGCAAACTCGAGGTGCTTGGTATGGGCAAATCCGTTTCAGACGGGGTTGATCGTGGCATGGTTACCAATATTGATAAGACTGTACATGCGATAGAAAAAGCGGTGGAAGAAGCCTCAGAAATGGCGAATGTTGACATTGTAGATGTCATAGTGGGGATAGCTGGACAGCATATACAGAGTAAAATTCAAAGTGGTAGTATTATGCGTCAGCCGTCGGATGATGAGATCACTATTGAAGATGTAAGAAGACTTTCCAGTGAAATGGAAAACATCCTGATTCCTCCCGGCAACACGATTATTCATGTGATGCCACAAGATTATACTGTGGATTACGAAGGTGGTATCAAAGATCCTGTTGGGATGTCTGGTACACGTCTGGAAGCTGATTTCCATATCATTACAGCTCAGACTACCGCTATCAACAATATTAACAGATGTGTACGTCGTGCAGACTTAGTTTCCAAGCAACTAATTCTTGAGCCATTGGCGAGTTCACTTTCTGTATTGAGTGATGATGAAAAAGAGGCAGGCGTTTGCTTGATCGATATAGGAGGCGGTACCACAGACATCGCAATTTTCTACGAAAATATCATTCGTCATACGGCTGTAATTCCTTTGGGCGGAAACATCATTACCAAAGACATCAAAGAAGGCTGTCTTGTGATGCAAAATCAAGCTGAACTTCTAAAGACAAAATTTGGCAAAGCCATCACAGAAGAAGCCAACCCTAATGAGATCGTATCCATTCCTGGCTTGAGAAATAGAGCGCCAAAGGAGATTTCAATCAGAAATCTAGCCTCCATTATTCAGGCAAGAATGGAAGAGATCATAGAGATTGTACAAAATGAGATCATGCAAAGCGGGCATTATAAGAAACTGGCGGGAGGGATAGTCCTGACTGGTGGTGGCGCTCAGCTGCAGTTTGTAAGTCAACTCTTCGAATACATGACAGGTCTAGACACCAGAATTGGCTATCCAAATGAGCATTTGGGTAAGTCCGTGGTGGAAGAAGTGAAGAGTCCAATGTACGCTACTTCGGTAGGTTTGGTGCTTGCAGGTTTCAAAGCACTTGATGATAGAGATCAAGGCTACACAAAACGCACGGCAAATGGAAAACAATTAAAAAAGGACAAAAATATAGACATCAGTCCAAAAGATTTATTCCATAAAATCGCTGGAAAACTGAAAGGTATTCTTAGTGATGATATAGGAGATGATACTAACTACTAGGGCTTATGATTAGGGGAGATTGCTGGCTTTGCTATTAATTTCCCCCATTTAAAAACCCTCTAAAAAAAACCAAAGAAATTTCACCAATAACCATAATATGTCAGATAACATGAAAGATTACAGATTTGATTTACACAAAAACCCAAAGTCGATTATTAAAGTAATCGGCGTAGGTGGAGGCGGTTCTAATGCCGTAAACCACATGTATGGCCTAGGGATTAAAGACGTTGAGTTTGTGGTAGTCAATACCGATGCTCAAGCGCTTAAGTCTAGCCCAGTTCCACTTAGATTGCAACTAGGAGCCAATTTGACCGAAGGTCTAGGTGCTGGTGCTAATCCTGAGCAAGGAAAAAATGCAGCGATAGAGTCAGAGGATGAGATCCGTGAACTGTTGGCTGACAATACCAAGATGGTATTCATCACAGCTGGAATGGGTGGCGGTACCGGAACTGGTGCAGCTCCTGTGGTAGCAAGAATCGCGAAAGAACTTAATATCCTTACTGTGGGTATTGTGACCGCTCCATTCATGTTCGAAGGAAAGAAGAAAATGAATGTAGCTCAGGCAGGTATTGAAGCGCTTCGTGAGAACTGTGATACGGTACTGGTTATTTTAAATGACAAATTGAGAGAGATCTATGGTAACCTTGCCATTAGAACTGCTTTCAGCAAAGCGGATGATATTTTATCTACTGCGGCAAGATCAATCGCTGAGATCATCACTATTCATCAGGATGTCAACGTGGATTTTGAAGATGTGAAAACTGTAATGAAAGACGCTGGTGCTGCCGTGATGGGCTCTTCCACTGAGGAAGGCGAAGGACGTGCAATCCGTGCAGCTGGTGCTGCTATCTCTTCACCATTGCTGAACAATGTGGATATCAAAGGAGCTGAGAAGATCCTTCTTTCCATCATGTCTGGTGAGGACGAGGAATTGTCAATGGACGAATTGAGCGAAATCACTGAGTACATCCAAGAAAAAGCGGGTGATAATGCTGAGGTGATTTTTGGTCAAGGTATTGATCCAGAATTGGGCAAAGCTATCCGTGTGACGGTAATTGCTACAGGATTTGAAATGGACAGACTTCAGGGAACAAGTAAAAAAATTGAGGCGCCAAAAGCGGTAGTAATTCCTACACCTGCTCCTGCAGCGATCACTCCAGTAGAAGCGGTAGAGGAAGAGAAGACGTTGATCAATTTGAATTCCGGTAAATCTGAGAAGGTTAAAGAAGAGTCAATCGCTAATGGATCTACTTTTACATTCAATTTGCCAAAAGCTCCTATCCAAGCGCCTGCTCCACAAGTGAGTCAAGCAGTAATTGCTCCACAGAAAGAAGAGCCAATTGAAGCTCCTAAGCCAGCTGTTAAGAAGGAAAGTTTATTCTCCTTCATGATGCCTAAGGAAGAAGGAAAAGCGGAAGCGCCAAAGCCTGTAGATGAGAAAATCGTTCACGACCTTTTCGAAGAAGAAGAAGAAAAAGAAGAGAACAAGAAGGTAGAAGGGCCTAAGAAAGAAGAGCCAGCAACTCCAGCTTTTGCAAATGATTACTATGAGCAAATGAAGCAGAAGGCAATTCAGAGAGCCCATGAGCGTTTCGAAAAGCTAAAAGGTAACCGTGCTTTCAACCCAACTCCTGAAGAATTGAAGGAGAAAATGGAAGTACCAGCTTATCAGCGTAAAAATGTAGTGTTGAACGAGCCTCAGCATAGCTCAGAGCCAAGTATCAGTAAGTACAACTTGAGCGACGAGAATGAGATTCTAGGAAATAATAGATTCCTGCACGATAATGTGGACTAAGTCCTAAAATTCAAGCAGCATATCTGCCTGGGTTTGCAGCAAGTCCATGTACAGCCTGTTGGTGAGCAGGTTATCTGACATGTTTTGCTCTATTTTAGCCAGTTTTGGCTTCAGAGCAAGGACATGCATACCCAAATAATGGAAGATGTCGGTAAGGTGGCTCATAGCGATGCCACCCCCGCCTATTCCAGATGAAATACCCACCAATGCACATTTTTTATTCCCAAAAGTATTGGGATAGGTCATTCCGTCGATGAAGGTTTTTAGGATTCCCGGGAAAGAACCGTTGTACTCAGGAACTATGAATACAAACTTTTTTCCATCCACCAATTGATCGTGGAACTCATTATATAAGTCATGCTTACCGTTATTTTCATATAAGGCATTTTCAATAAAATCACTAGGTAAATTCTCTAATTCGAGAATTTCAGATTGCACTCCTTTCTCATTTAAGATCCTTTGATATAATTCAGCTATGGTTTTTGAGACTGAGTTCTTGCGATTGGTTCCTACGATTATCTTGATCATTGTTTCTTTTTTCTAAGGAGAAGACATTCTTGCCGGTCTATTTGTTCTAAGCTAAGAGGTAATTTATATCTTTAGGACTGGCAAATTACACTCTATGGACTACCTAAATCAAATCTCGGAAGCAGCTTCTTTTATCAGCTCGCAATATACTAGTGAAGTCTCAATCGCGATCATTCTCGGTACAGGACTTGGTCATTTGGGTGATCAGATCATTGTTGAAAAAGAAATTGACTACGCGGATATTCCTCATTTCCCTATTTCTACTGTTGAAAGTCATTCAGGCAAATTGATTTTCGGAGAACTATCTGGCAAAAAAGTCATGGTTATGAGAGGGCGATTTCATTACTACGAAGGCTATTCCATGCGGGAAGTTACTTTCCCAGTTCGGGTGATGAAAAAGCTTGGTGTGAAAACGCTACTAGTTTCCAATGCTTGTGGAGGCCTGAATCCAGATCAAGAGGTAGGAGATGTGATGCTGATCCGTGATCAGATCGATTTATTTCCTGAGAGCCCACTTCGTGGAAAGCATTATGAGGAATTTGGGCCGAGATTTCCAGATATGAGCGACGCTTATTCAGCTAATTTGATTGCAATCGCACTAGGCTTTTCCAAAGCGAATAACTTCCGCGTTCACAGGGGAGTATATGCCGGTGTGCAAGGGCCAAACCTAGAGACACCAGCAGAATACAAATACATTAGGAGTATTGGTGCGGACGCTGTGGGGATGAGTACGGTGCCTGAAGTCATCGTAGCTCGCCAAATGGGCATAGAAGTTTTTGGAGTTTCTGCAATCACTGACCTAGGTATAGAGGGACGAATTCAGCCAGTTTCCATTGCAGATGTACTTGCAGCTGCCGCGAAGGCTGAGCCTGTGATGGCTGCGATCATCAAGGAAGTTGTGAGGCAAATAGTCTAAGGGTAATTGACCTGATTTTACAGAAGCTAGGTTTAGCAATGATCCTAAATCACTTTAGATCAAGAGTTAGAATTAAATGTTTTTCTGTCGATCTATGCTTTGCTAATATTTTCCTATGTAGTGAAAAGGGTTGCTTTATACTGCCAGAAGATTTCTCTTTTTTGTGTAAAATTGCCACGACTTTTCAGCCTTCTTCGTGCCTATTGCGGTTAAACCAAAAATTATGAAAGCAATTATTTGTGAAGCATTTGGATCACCAGAGAATCTGATTTTAGGAACACTGCCAGATCCGAAACCGGGCAAAAGCCAAGTAGTCATCGCAGTAGAAGTGTGTGGTGTCAGTTATCCAGATCTGCTAATCCTTGAAAATAAATATCAGTTTAAACCTGAATTGCCCTATTCACCAGGCGGTGAAGTGGTTGGGGAAATTGTGGAATTGGGAGAAAATGTAGATACTCTCAATGTTGGAGATAGAGTTTTGGCACTCTGTAGATGGGGCGGTTTAGCGGAGAAAGTGGCGGTGGATAGTGATCGTGTTTTCGTGCTTCCTCATGGTATTTCTTCTGAAGTAGCTGCAAGCTCACTTTATACTTATAGCACTTCTTTCCATGCCTTGAAAG
Organism: Algoriphagus ratkowskyi; assembly: GCF_002150505.1. Taxonomy (GTDB): domain Bacteria; phylum Bacteroidota; class Bacteroidia; order Cytophagales; family Cyclobacteriaceae; genus Algoriphagus; species Algoriphagus ratkowskyi. The sequence continues at coordinate 91,564 of NZ_MSSV01000003.1, read as the reverse complement.
ATAGGGCGGAATTGAAGCCAGGTGAAACAGTACTAGTGCTTGGAGGTGCGGGAGGAATTGGTTTGGCTGCTATAGAACTAGCAAAAATCATGGGTGCGAACGTAATTGCTGCGGCCTCCTCCGATGAAAAGCTCGCACTTTGCAAAAGTAAAGGGGCTGACGAGACGATCAATTACGAGTCTGAAGACTTAAAGAATAGAATCAAGGAACTGACGAATGGAAAAGGAGTTGATGTTATAGTAGATCCTGTAGGTGGAAAATATACTGAAGCAGCACTGAGAGGAATTGCATGGAAGGGACGCTACTTAGTCGTTGGATTCGCTAATGGTGAAATTCCCAAAATCCCGATGAACCTACCCTTGTTAAAGGGATGCGCTATCCTTGGTGTCTTTTGGGGGAATTTTTCTGAAGTAGAGCCTGAGCAAAATAAAAGTAACATGAACCAGCTCTACCAATGGCTTATAGAAGGGAGAATTACTGGTCATAGTGCTGCAGTGTATGAACTTGGAGAAGCTAAACATGCGCTTCTATCCTTAGAAGACAGAGGTAATTTGACTAAGGGGATTGTACGCGTCCTTTGATTTTTTAACTAAACAATTGTTTAATTGTTTTCGTAAGACCTTATGTCGCAGATCTATTTAAACTAATTATCATATATGATTAAAAGTATCTTATTTTCCTGTTCATTTTTAATCACTTTACTTTCTTTTGCGCAAACGCCTTTCAATCCTGAGAAGGAAGCAGATTTTGTCAAAGCAACTTACCCTAAGGGTAATTTAATCAATATTTTGGGTCAAGACTTAACCTATTCTAAAGAAGCCGCTGCAAATGGAACCGAAGGGTATGTCACATTTTTAGTAGATATTGATGAAAATGGTAAGTTAATATCTGTCACCCCAAAAGAACGAGTTTCAGATTTGCTTGCCAATCCATCTAGAGCGGCTATCGATAAGTTGACAGCAGACTGGACGCCTACCAAGGTGAGTGGGCAGGCAGTAGCTAGGGAATATTTGATCGTATTCAGTTATAGTATTTTTTATAATTCCCTGCCTATAGATTACCATGCTATGGCAAAAAAGTATGAGGATAAAGGGAAGATAGAAAGGGCTGTCAAGACCTACGATGATGCCATCAAAAATTATCCCTATGATCCGGTTTATTATACGATGAGAGCCAACTATAAAAGGCAATTGGAAGATACTGAAGGAGCACTTGCAGACGAGCTCATGGCTCAAAAAATCAACATGGAAGTATTAGCTGTCGTCCAAATAGCACACTCCCAAAGTGTACGATAAAACTTCAGACTGGAGCGTTTTCTCAGTCTGAAGTTTTAGATGGTATTAAGAAATGGCTTTTACATTTACTTCAATATTACCACGCGTAGCTTTCGAGTAAGGACATACTTCATGAGCAGCATCCACTAGTTTTTGAGCTTCTTCTACACTCGCAGCATGCGGTATTTTTACAAATATATCCACTGCCAATCCAAAGCTTCCTGGACCATAATTACCCAAATGTACTTTTGCTGTGATCTCAGAATCTCGTAAGCTAGTCTTGCCAGCAACAGCTCCTAATGCCCCACCAAAACATGCTGCATAACCAGCTGCAAAAAGCTGCTCTGGATTAGTTTTTCCTCCTTGTCCTCCTATTTCCTTTGGCATCGCCACATCAAAGTCCAGTACGCCGTCATCTGTTTTTATGTGACCTTTTCTGCCCCCAGTATTCACTGCAGTTGCGGTGTAATCGATAGTTAGTTTTTCCATGTTAAGTAGCTTTTTTTAATGTTTCAATACTTCCTAACAAGTTGGTGAGTGAATGGTTTAACGCAGGTAAGTTTAAGTCTGATGATTTCAAGAACTTTTCATTTAAGGAAATTATAGTTTCTTGAACTTTTGCCTGAAGAGATTTGCCTGGATAGGTAAGCTCCACATGTACTGTTCTTTCGTCAGCTTCACCCCGCTGCCTTTTTACATAATTCATTGCCTCCAGTTTTTTTAATAAAGGAGTCAGCGTTCCTGAGTCAAGGTAAAGCCTGTTCCCAATTTCATTGACCTTCAGCCCATCTTCTTCCCATAGGACGGAGAGTACGAGAAATTGTGGGTAGGTCAAATTCAGCTCATTCAAAGAGTTCTGAATGAGCTGAATAAGAAATCTGGAGCTTGAATAAAGTGAAAGAGATAACTGATGGATAGGTAACATGTTACTGTGTTTAATATTTTACACAACTTAACTGTATAGAGCCTAACTTCCAATCGAATGTTACCTTTTGTTAATCATACAAATGAGTGTTTATCCCAGAGAATACCCCTGTTGATAAGCGTAGTGAAGCTTAGTGTTTGCTTCCCAATCATCTTTAAAAATTTGTGTGATTGGATCCCATTTCAACGGTCTTCCTAGCTCATGAGCGATGTTTCCAATAGTACAAATCGAGCAGGTATTATGTCCAACTTCCACCGGAACAATTGGATCTTTACGCATCACTACTGAATCTATAAAGTCGACATGATGCGCTCCAAACCCAAATTCGTCCTTTTCGAAGGTTCGTTCACAAGCTGAAACACTTGTGTCGTATTGTCCTCTGGAGACTGTAATCCATCCTTTTTCACCTATAAATTTGACGCCTGCTCTATTTCCATCATAAGATGTGATTTGCATTTCTATGCCATTGGCATAAATGTAGGTCAGTGGTTTTGAGTTAGTAGCCGGAATAACTTCTGTAAGGCAATTTCTGTCCATTCCGAGTCCCCACTGTGCTATATCTATCATATGTGCTCCCCAATCAGTCATTAATCCACCGCCAGTTTCTTTATACCATCTCCATGCTCCCCAGACTTTTTCATTTTGCTCAGGATTCAATGTAATTGGAGGATTCAATTCCTCATTATAATGTATGTCAGGCAGAGGACCAGTCCAGGTTTTCCAATCTAATCCAGCCGGAATTGGTTGCTTTGGCAAATCATATGGCTTAGGATGAGGAGGAGTTCCTACACTTACCAAAACTTGCTTGATCTCTCCAAGCATTCCTTTTTGAACCATTCGAGCAGCATGTTGAAAATTTGCTCCAGAGCGCTGCATACTACCCACTGCTAGCACGGTGCCCTTGGAGCGAACAGCTTTAACTAATTCTTGGCCTTCATGAATGGTGAATGTGAGGGGCTTCTCCAGATAAATGTCTTTGCCCGCATGGCAAGCATCGATAGCCATCATCGCATGCCAGTGGTCTGGCGAAGCAATTACCACAGCATCCACTTCAGGATTGGCTAATAGTTGCTTGTAATCAGCATAGACATTCATCGAAGGGGCTTTTCTATTATCATCAGTATAGTGCTTAGCCACACGAGCTTTAAATCTCTCCAGCTTGATCTCATAGACATCCGCTGCGGCAACGACATCCACAAGTGGATTTTTCATCATATTGCCAAGTAGGCCCATAGCTTGCCGGCCTACTCCGATGAATCCAAGTCGAATTTTGGAGGAGTCAGCAATTAAAGCAGTGCCACCAAAGCTTAAGTTTGGGATAGCGGTAAGGCCTACAGTACTAAGAATAGAAGCACTTAGAAACTTCCTTCTTGAAAAATATGATTTGCTCATAAGATTTAAATTTGAGGTTAATACTTGTGTTAATTTGATTTTTTTGAAATAAAGTATGGGGTTTCTAAACTATGGAAAAATATCTTAACAGCCATCCGGTCTTATAGGGTCGTAATCATATTTTTTGTGCGAAACTTTTTTGTAAATTCTCTGCTTTTGATCCATAGAAGCCTTTACCTATGACAATTCAACAACTCGAATATCTTATTGCCGTCGATAAGCACCGACACTTCGGCCAGGCAGCAGAAAGCTGCTTCGTAACACAACCAACTCTTAGTGCGCAGCTCAGTAAGTTGGAAAGAGATTTAGGAGTGATTCTGTTTGATCGGAGTAAAATGCCAGTAATTCCCACTGAAATGGGAAGGCAGGTTATCGATCAGGCTAAAAAGGTGGTTTCAGAAAGTAAAGGTATTTTCGAATTGATCGCTCATATGAAAGGCGACATTTCTGGTGTGATCAAATTGGGAATCATTCCTACACTTGCTCCCTATTTACTGCATCTTTTTATCCGAAAATTTTTAGTAAAATACCCGCACGTAAAGTTACAGGTGCAGGAAATGGTGACTGAGGAAGTGGTGAAAAAGCTCAAAAACGATGAGTTGGATCTGGGGATCGTAGTAACTCCTTTGCTTGAATCAGGAATTGTAGAGAAACCCATGTTCTATGAGAAATTTTATGCCTATTTATCAAAAGATCATCCCTTGTTAAAGGAAGCTGTTTTTCACCCTGAGAAAGTGCAGAAAGAAGATTTTTGGGTGCTACAGCAAGGACATTGCTTTCGGGATCAGGTGATTAACCTATGTGACCAAACTCAGAGTGGACCGACAAATTTTCACTATGAAAGCGGCTCCTTAGAAGGCTTGAAAAACATGGTGAACAGATATAAAGGCGTGACACTATTGCCAGAATTGGCGACACTAGAACTTTCGGAAGAAGAAAAAACTAGGTTGAGACCCTTTGACGGAGATTCTCCTACCCGTGAAGTAAGTATAATTTTAAACCGAAGTTTCCTTAAACAAAAACTCGTAGAACTATTATTTAAGGAAATTACTAGTTCTATTCCCCAAGAAATGACCTCCAGGGCGCATGGAAAAGTAATCCGGTTTAAATAAGAATTATTGCTTGGTGAGAATATAATGATCCGCTAGATCTCCAGTGACTCTCTTTCCATCCATGTCTAGAAGCCAAATTCTATTTTCACCAACTTTAAATTGGTTAGGTCTGTCTTTCACATTGGCCAATGTGACAATTGAGCCAGTTTTATCCCAAGAAAAGTTACCCATCACATCTTCTTCGAGTGCATCATTTCTGCCAAAATAATGAGTTGACAGTTTGAAAGTCATATCCATATTCAGAGTAAGTATGGTCTCTATCCCTTCGCAACTTGCGCAGGGCACGGTGCCTTTGTAGGTCCCGTTCCAATCCACTGAGGTAGCTGAATTGTCACCATTATATTGAGGAATCTCCTCAACCGTTTCAACTTCAGTAATGACTTCCTCTTGATTTTCAGAATTATCAGTCGAGTTGGAGCAGGCGGTAGTGAATGCTAACAAGGCGCAAAGAATAAGTATGATGAAGTTTTTATTCATAGGTGTAGTATTTCTAATTCCTCAAAATTATCAAGAATTAGACCGATTGTGGCAATTCAAGCGATTTTTAAGGCTTTTTTAAAAATTCCTAAAAATATATTTCGCTAGCCTATGTACAATTGAAAGTTGACACACCGTCTTTACCTAATGTCAACGAGGATACATTCTTTTCATAAAATTTGACAATCTGCTTATCACCTTTATAGCTTATAGAGGTATAATTCATCTCTTTTTCGAAGCACTTGAAAAATCAATTATTCAACTCCTCTGAAATTCTTACCTTTGTCACAGAGTATGAAATCGAGCAATATTCTGAAAGTCACAAAGTGAAAGGATTAAATGTGCTGCGAGATTCCATGTGGCCTTTGAGAGACAAATTATAAACACATGAAAAAGAAGCCATTCACGGTTGTCTATGAGGACAACCACCTGTTGATAGTAAATAAAGCTGCCGGTTTACTCGTGCAGGGAGACAAGACGGGGGATAAAACTTTGACGGATTACCTGAAAGACTATATCTCCAAAAAATACGATAAGCCTGGAGCAGTTTTTCTGCACCCAATTCACCGATTAGATCGTCCTGTAAGTGGTTTAGTCGCTTTTGCACGTACTTCCAAAGGTTTGGAACGCATGATGGAGCTTTTCCGCAAGCGAGAAATTCATAAAGTTTACTGGGCTTTGGTGAAAAGAAAGCCGAAGGATGAAACGGGTAAATTGACACACTACTTGGTGAAAGACGAGCAGAAAAATGTGGTCACTGCTCATGATAGAGAGGTGCCAGGTTCGCAAAAAGCAGAATTGAATTATAAGACGCTTGGATTCATGAATGATCACTGGTTGCTGGAAGTACGTCCTACATCTGGCCGTCCGCATCAGATCCGCGTTCAACTCGCGTCTATGGGTTGCCCGATCCGCGGAGATATCAAGTATGGCTTTGCAAAGCCAAATCCAGATGCGAGCATTAATCTTCATGCTTTCAATTTGGTATTTATACACCCGATCAAAAAAGAGAAGCTATACTTACGAGCCGCTGTGCCAGAAGAAGAATTCTGGGAGCAGTTTCTTGAATACGAAAGCATCAAGACGAAAGACCAACACTTGGATAATTCGTTTAGCGGATAAATATTTAACCTTTGAGATTTCAAAAATCTCAAAGGTTTTTTTATGGGGATTTACCGCAAAGTTTGCGGAGGATTTCTCGGAGAATGCATAGAGATTTTAACTTGACAATATAAAACATCAAGTTTAGAGCTTTTAGCTTTTTGTGTCTAGCATCAAATCGTTTACAGAATTGATTAACTTTTGGGTATGAAATATTTTCTAGTTCTATTATTTGCAACATTATTTGCTGCCTGCTCCTCTAAGCAAGAACCTAAAACCATTTATATCGTTCGCCATGCCGAGAAACAGCTAACTGGAGATGATCCATTGCTTTCTGTAGCGGGAAATGCCCGAGCGGTGAAGCTTTCACAGATCTTATCAGGCAAGGATATAAAGCATATTTACAGTACGGATTATAACAGAACCAAATTAACTGTGGCTCAAACTGCCAGTGAGGCTGGAGTTCAGGTTGAAACATACGATGCCAAAAATCACGATGCACTTGTAAAGAAAATAAGAAGTGTGGAGGGAAATGTTTTAGTAGTTGGGCATAGCAATACTGTCGGGCAGATAGCCAATTATTTTGTTGGTGACGGAAAGAAGTATGAGGATCTGGATGATTCAGAATACAATTACATCTATGTGGTTAAAGTAGAGAAAAATGGAACTTCGACTGTAGTGACCAAAACGTATAAGGATTATTGATCAACCAAGTTTCGCAAGCCCTTTCTCCAATTCAGCCTTCTCTTTCCCAATTTTTTCCCTACCTTAAAACGGTATTTTAACTACTATGAATCGCCAAGAAAATCTCGACCAATTACAAGACAAAATTAAAATATGGGATATCGCCGTCATCGGTGGCGGATCCTCAGGTCTCGGAGTAGCTTTAGATGCGATATCCAGAGGCTTATCAGTTGTTCTTTTTGATAAGGCAGATTTTGCCAAAGGCACCTCCAGTCGCAGCACCAAGCTTCTCCATGGAGGGGTTCGATACCTCGCTCAGGGTGATGTAGGATTGGTGTTTGAAGCTCTAAAGGAGCGCGGAAAATTATTGAAAAATGCACCTCATCTAGCGCATGATCAGCCTTTTATCATTCCAATTTTCACATGGAAAGATCGGCTGATGTACAGCGTGGGACTGAAAATGTACGACTGGATGGCCGGTCGATTAAGCTTGGGTAAATCCGAATTTATCTCCAAAGAAGAAACGCTCAAACGAATTCCCGGTCTGAAATCCAAAGGGCTTTATGGCGGCGTAGTCTATCATGACGGGCAGTTTGATGATGCTAGACTAGCTTTGAATCTCGCCCAGTCAGCAGATGAAGCAGGTACCTGTGTGTTGAATTATGTTAGTGTAAATAGCCTGGTAAAAGATGAAGCTGGTAAAATCACTGGACTGCATGTTTCAGATAAGTTATCCAAAAAGAAATATAAAATAAACGCCAAAATGGTGGTGAATGCAACGGGTGTTTTTGCGGATAAAATTTTGCAAATGGATGATCCAACAGCGCCCAGAATGATACAGCCAAGTCAAGGAATTCATTTGGTGTTGGATCTTGATTTTTTGGGAGGAAAAGACGCTCTGATGATTCCTAAAACAAGAGATGGAAGAGTGCTTTTTGCAGTTCCATGGCATGGGAAACTGGTAGTTGGTACTACCGACACACTTCGTGAAAAACCAAAATTAGAACCAGAGGCACTTCAGAAAGAAATAGATTTTGTACTGGAGACAGCGGCAGGATATTTAGCTCGAAAACCCACCAGAGAAGATGTGAGATCAGTTTTTGCCGGACTAAGACCACTTGCCAGACCTAAAGAGGGCAGTACAAAAACCAAAGAGATTTCTCGTTCCCACAAAGTGATCTTGTCAGAATCTGGATTAGTTACTTTGACAGGTGGCAAGTGGACTACGTTCCGAAAAATGGGAGAAGATACGGTGGAGTATTTCACCAAAGTCACTGGTGAAAAGCTGAGAGATAGCAAGTCACTGGACATGAAAATTCACGGTGCTACTTCCCGGGTGCCTGAAGGACATTGGGGGATTTATGGTTTTGATGCCAAACCTATCCAAGAGCTAACTAAGGAGAATAAATCCTGGGAGGCAAAACTACACCCTGACTTTCCGAATATAGCAGCCGAGGTCATCTGGGCTGTGAGAGAGGAAATGGCTATGACCATAGAAGATGTGCTTGCAAGACGAATTCGAATGCTTTTTCTTGACGCCCAAGCTGCCATAGATGCTGCACCCACAGTCGCTAAGTTGATGGCCGAGGAAATGAAGCATGATGAAACATGGATAGCATCCGAATTGGCTGACTTTAACAAAACCGCTTCGAAATATTTGATTAAAAAATAACCCAACAATGACCCAGAATAAACAATACATAATGGCTTTAGATCAGGGTACGACCAGTTCTAGAGCTATTCTTTTTGACAAAAAAGGCAAGATAATTTCCATTGCCCAGAAGGATTTCAAGCAGCATTTTCCCAAAGCAGGATGGGTGGAGCATGATCCCGATGAAATCTGGACTTCTCAATCCTCCGTGATGATAGAGTCCTTAGTAAATAAAAAAATCAAAGCAAATCAGGTGTCTGCAATAGGGATTACCAATCAGCGGGAAACGACAATAGTTTGGGACAGGAAAACTGGTAAAGCAATCTATAATGCTATCGTTTGGCAGGATCGCCGAACGGCCAGTTACTGCAATGAATTGAAAGAGAAAGGGCACGCTGAAATGGTTGTCTCGAAGACAGGATTGGTAATCGATGCTTATTTTTCTGCTACCAAAATCAAATGGATCCTAGATAATGTAAAGGGTGCAAGAGCAAAATCTGATGCAGGCGAACTAGCCTTCGGGACGGTGGATTCTTGGCTGATATGGAACCTTACTTCAGGCAAAACACACATCACGGATGTGACGAACGCTAGCCGAACCATGCTTTTCAATATTCACTCGCTAGAATGGGATCAGGAATTGTTGGATCTATTTGAGATTCCAGCTTCTATGTTGCCAGAAGTGAAATCATGCTCTGAGGTTTATTGTGAGACAGCAGGAGATGTCCTCAGTGTGAAAATTCCAATTGCTGGAATTGCTGGAGATCAACAGGCCGCTTTATTTGGACAGCTATGCACCAAGCCTGGAATGGCTAAGACGACTTATGGTACAGGCTGTTTTTTAGTAATGAATACCGGAAAAGAAGCTGTACGATCCGAAAATCAATTGCTTACTACGATTGCCTGGAAGATAGGAGATGAGATCAACTATGCCTTAGAAGGTTCTGTATTCATTGGAGGTGCAGCAATTCAATGGCTGAGAGATGGATTAGAACTATTCAAACATGCCAGAGAAAGTGAACGCTTAGCCGACAGCTTAGACAATAACGACGGAGTATATTTTGTGCCCGCACTATCTGGATTGGGTGCGCCACATTGGGATCAAGATGCTCGAGGAGCTTTTTTCGGAATCACCCGAGGTACGACTAAAGCTCATATGGCTAGAGCGGCTTTGGAAGCTATTGCCTATCAGGTTTACGATGTGCTGAAAGCTATGGAGAAAGACAGCGGCAAACCGACTCAAGAGCTTCGTGTGGACGGTGGAGCAACTGCCAACAGTTTCCTGATGCAGTTTCAGGCAGATTTGCTGGACTGCGAAATCAAGCGACCTGAGATAATTGAAACTACCGCTATTGGTGCAGCATTTTTAGCTGGACTTGCAGTTGGCTTTTGGAAGGATCAGGAAGAGATAAATGCGCTATGGAATGCTGACAAAAGCTTTGTCCCACATATGGCAAAAGAAGAACAGAAAAAATTGATACATTTTTGGCACAAAGCTGTTGAGCGCTCTAAAAACTGGGTAGAACTATGAACGTATTCCTTGCAGAATTAATCGGAACTGGCTTATTGATATTGTTAGGGTCCGGCGTAGTAGCCAATATGCTTTTGCCAAAGACGAAAGGCAATGGGGGCGGAATCATGGAGATTAGTACAGCTTGGGCTTTGGCAGTTTTTGTGGGTGTAGTCGTAGCCGGTCCATATAGTGGAGCCCATCTGAATCCAGCGGTGACTGTTGGCTTAGCTCTCACCGGACAATTTGAGTGGGCATTAGCTCCTGGTTATATCATCGCTCAGGTTTTGGGTGCCATGATAGGCGTAGGAATAGCATGGCTATTTTATAAAGATCACTACGAGGCATCAGATGATGCTGGTATAAAAGCTGCACCTTTTGGCACTTCACCTGCGATAAGAAACCTTCCGCTAAATTTCTTCTCGGAAGTAGTCGGTACGTTCGTCTTGATCATAGTAATTCTTTACAACGACGGTGTTGAAATTGGAGATACTACCAAAACACCCATTGGTATGGGCTCTTTAGGTGCTATTCCAGTTGCGTTTTTGGTTTGGGTAATTGGACTTTCTTTAGGAGGTACTACAGGCTATGCTATCAATCCTGCTCGTGATTTTGGGCCACGGTTGATGCATGCTATTTTACCAATTAAGGGTAAAGGAAGTTCAGACTGGGGTTATGCTTGGGTGCCGATTTTAGGCCCTTGCGTGGGTGCGGCTTTAGCGGCAGGCTTATTTATGGTGGCGGGTTCTTAAGGAACTTAAGAATGTAAAAACTCCAAAACCGTGTACTAAAAACTAGCTTCTCATAAAAAATAGATCTTTTAAATAGCGATGTTATGGTAGGTTTTGTGATTACAATCACCGAATATTCACCAACACCAAAAAGCCTGAAATCTGTAAAGATTTCAGGCTTTTATATTTTTAACTAGTTTAGAACAGCTTATTATTTCAAAATCTCTCGAGAGATCACCAATTTCTGAATCTCTGAAGTTCCTTCGCCAATTGTACATAGCTTAGAATCACGATAGAATTTTTCCACAGGATAATCCTTCGTAAATCCATAACCCCCAAAAATCTGAACGGCATCATTCGATACTGACACAGCAACTTCGGATGAGAAATATTTGGCTTGAGCTCCAGCCAATGTTACTTTTTCACCCCGGTTCTTTAAATCTGCAGCCTTAAAAATCAACAGACTCGATGCTTCTACTTGAGTGGCCATATCGGCCAGTTTGAAAGAGATTCCCTGGAAAGAACTGATTGGCTTGTTGAATTGATGACGTTCTTTTGAGTATTGAATGGATGCTTCTAGTGCTCCTTCTGCAATACCCTGTCCCAATGCAGCAATAGAAATTCTACCGCCATCCAAGATTTTCATGGATTGGATAAAACCGTTGCCTACTTCGCCTAGTACTTGACTTTCATGAATAATACAATCATCGAAAAGCATCTCAGCAGTTTCAGAGGCGCGCATGCCCAACTTATCCTCTTTTCTTCCTCCTTTAAAACCAGGCGTACCACGCTCAACAATAAAAGCGGTCATTCCATGCGAATCGCCGATTTCTCCCGTTCTCGCAATCACAACAGCCACATCTCCTGAAGCACCGTGCGTGATAAAATTCTTTGCTCCGTTGATGATCCAATTATTGCCTTCTTTCTTAGCAACTGTCTGCATATTGCCGGCATCTGATCCCGTATTTGGCTCTGTCAGACCCCAAGCGCCAAGCCATTCGCAGGTAGCGAGTTTGGGTAAATACTTCTTTTTCTGCTCCTCGTTGCCAAACATCATGATGTGTCCACAGCATAGGGAATTGTGTGCAGCCATTGAAAGGCCAACTGAAGGGTCGAGTTTGGAAAGCTCAACAATCGCGGTGACATATTCAAAGTAGCCAAAACCTGAGCCTCCGTATTCGGTAGGGATCAATACGCCCATCAAACCTAGTTCCCCAAGTTTTTTGAATACGTCAATTGGGAAATGAGATCTGTCATCCCAGTCTTTGCGGAAAGGAGTGATCTCTTTGGCTCCAAAATCACGAATCATCTGAGCGATCATTCGTTGATTTTCATTTTGGGTGAAGTTTAGCATATAATTATTTGGGTTCATTTTCTATATAAGCTCTAAGATTCAGAAATAGTTTGAATTCAACAAATTCAATATTTCAATAGTATATTTTTATTTTGACTCATTATCACTCTTATAAATAAGAATTTTGGTCAAAAATCTTTGGATTATATCTTCCTTTTTATCTTTGCCCACTTATTATTGCTTCTTATGCCGTAAAGGTTTTTTGATATATTTTCCAATAAATCAATTGTTTATGCATTAGTAATTCTGATTCATGGGAGTTTCTGTCTTCTTTTAATGCACTCAGATAAGAATCTCTAAATACAGAAACGGAAGAGGACTACGATCCCAATAGCTGTGCAGAATGCTAGGACTGACGTGGCCTAAAGCAAAAGTAAGGGGACAGCCCAATTGCTGTATTAACTAATACTTTTAAAAGCACAAGAACAGCTCGCCAAATCAAACTTCAAGTGGAATCTATCGACGTTGTTACAGAAAAAAAATAAGCTGTAACAATCCTTAGATTGATTACAGCTTATACATACACAAAGTTTTACTGATTTATTTTACCAATTAATCGGTCCCTTGCCCAGGTACTTCTCTGCAATCGGTAAATAATATGCCTTCATATCTTCCAGATCATAGATTTTAGGAGACTTAGTGTAAAGATCATACTTATTAAAATCCAAAATCCACTCCTTGTATTGTGCGTCTTTTGGCCCCTCAAACTGTGAGTAGCTTCCGCCATTGTGCCATGGATAAAAAGAATGATAGCGAACCATCGCCATTCCAGCTTCAGGGATCGTGTTTGTAGGATGGTTTTTCAATACCTGATAAAAATACTCATCGTGTCCCCAGGCAAGTTGCAAGTTGTCCAAACCGCAGCCGCTTTCATAAATTCCTAATTCTGTATTGTAGCGAGGATCTTTCATGTCTGGACTGAGCTCATTGAACTCAGAATAAACGCAGGTATCAGGCAATTTTGCCCCAACAACAAAAACATCGCCTACCAGTCCCCACTGCTCCGCTTGGCTTGTGCCATCTTCATCCGATCCGAATAAATACATCACTTTTCCCAGGTCATGGATCAAACCTACCAATTGCATCCAGTCAGGACGATTGTCTGCTCGTAAAGCCTCAGCTGACTGGATCAAATGCTGAATATTTGGCAAATCGAGATCTGGATCACTTACGTCAATCAGAGTGTTCAGCTTTTCCATTGCATCCCAAAGACTCATAGGTTTGTCAAACGTGAGATATTTAGCCTTCATTTTTTGCACGTAGTCATAGGTCTGATACATGCGCATTTTCTTGTAATGCTCACGTACCGCGGCTTTGATATCGACGTGAGTATAATTCCTGAATTCCTTTTCTGTAGTCTCCATAGTGTTAAGCGATTGTGCCTAAAATTACATAAATAATTACTGTGATTGCAATCAATATCCAGCCCAAAGTTTTGGCATGTTTCCAAGGCACAATGTTTAGCTTGCCAGAGTCAACCATTACGAAAGGAATTGTAACTGGATACTTTGCAGAAACGAGATGCATCACGATGAGGTTTAGAACAAACTCAATCCCCCAGATGTGCACGAAGTGAATATTGACTTGGATGATCAAATCCATCAAAATATAAAAGGCAAGTCCGAAGAGCAGTCCGGCTTTGGCTCCTGCAGCAGATACTTTGGGGAAAAAGAATCCGGCTATTATTACAGTAGCCATTGGGATAAAGAAGATGCCGTTAAGCTGCTGCAAAAGCTGGTAAAGTCCAGCTGGAGCATTCGCTACAAAAGGAGCAACTAGAATCGCTGCAAAGGCTAAAATCGCCGAAGTCCACTTTCCTATCCGAACGAGCTGCACTTCCTGAGCCGCTTTGTTGATGTAAACTTTGAAAATATCCAGACTGAAAATTGTTGCAGCACTATTCAGCGCACTGTTGAAGGTGCTCAAAATTGCTCCCATAATTACCGCAACAAAGAAGCCTGTCATCCAAGTCGGAAGCACACGCTTGACCAATTCGGGATACACACTGTCTTGAGAATCAAAAAGCGAATCACCGAAATAATAGAAACCGATTATCCCTGGTAACACAATTACCAGCGGAATCAGAATTTTCAAAATTCCAGTAAATAGTAAACCTTTTTGAGCCTCCTTCAAACTCACCGCACCCAATGCTCGCTGTACGATGGACTGATGCATGGTCCAAAAATAGAGTTGATTGATGATCAGTCCAGTGAAAAGTACTTCAAAAGGCAAAATAGAATCCCTAGATCCTGGTCCAATTGAAGGTTCTTGGCTGATTACATTGAATTTCTCAGGGGCATTGTTGAAAACCTTGGTGATACCAGTGATGATATTTCCATCTCCGATGTCCCATAACGCAAAAACCGGCACAAGTAAGCCCGCGATTAGCAGTCCAAAACCATTGATGGTGTCTGTGTAAGCAACCATTTTCAACCCTCCGAAAATTGCATACACTGCTCCGAGCACACCTACCACAACTACTGTGAGCCAAATCCCCTCCGCCTGTGTGATATTTAACGTTTCCGAAATCCCAAAAATCGATTCAATATTCAGAGCTCCAGTATAAAGTACTATAGGCAAAAGTGTCACGACAAAGGAGATGATCAGTAGCAGGGAAATCAGCGCCTGCGTCATTTTGTCGAATCGTTTTTCTAAGAACTCAGGAATAGTTGTCAGCCCCATTCTCAGGTATTTTGGGATAAAATACAAAGCGCCGATCACCAGTGCGATGGCCGAAGTGACTTCCCAAGCGATGATGATAGCCCCGTTTTTGTAGGCTGAGCCATTCATTCCCACGAGATGCTCAGTAGAAATATTGGTAAGCAACATCGATCCAGCGATGACTACTCCGGTGAGGCTACGGCCACCAAGGAAATAGCCGTCTTGAGTTTGCAGATTTTGTTTGCGCAGCATCCACGTGGAGTAGATTGCTACGAAGGCTGTAAAAGCCAGAAAGCTAAATAGAGTAAGCAATTATTTTGAGTTGAATGGGTTTGTCGAAATTGTATTCGGGAAAATAAGGAATTAGAATTTCTGTGACAACAAAAGATTTTCCGTTCAGCAGTATTCTTCTTTGGGAGATAAAGACGAAGGGAATAAAGACTCCTAAAATTTTCTTATTTTCCCCCTCTCAATTCCAATAGCTACTAACCGATTTTGTCATGAAGACTTTTTCTCTACTATTTATCAGTTTTCTACTCTCAATTTTCAGCTTCGCTCAAGACATCACAGGTCAATGGAACGGAGCCTTGAAAGTTCAGAGCATTCAACTTCGATTGGTATTCAATGTGACCAAAACCGAAAATGGATACCGCGCCACCATGGATAGTCCAGATCAAGGTGCATTCGGGATACCGGTGACTGCTACAAGTTTTGAGAATAATAAGTTGAAAATTGTGATTACCAACGCAAATATCCTTTATGAAGGAACGCTAGGCGATGACAATATCATCATCGGTGTTTTCAATCAGGGGGGACAGTCGTTTCCGATGAATCTGTCCAGAGAGGAGATTGTAAAAGCAGGTTCAAATCGACCTCAGGAACCCAAAAGACCTTTTTCATATCGTTCTGAAGATGTGATTTTTGAAAATAAGCAGGCAGAAATACTACTTGCTGGAACACTCACTATGCCAGAGAAAGAAGGGACTTACCCAGCTGTGGTGCTCATCTCCGGATCTGGACCACAGAATCGTGACGAGGAATTATTTGGTCATAAACCTTTTCTAGTCTTGTCGGACTACCTGACGAAAAATGGCATTGCGGTATTACGCTACGATGATCGTGGGACGGCAGCTTCTACGGGTGATTTTGGTTCAGCTACTTCGGTGGACTTTGCCACAGATGTAGCTTCGGCAGTGCAGTATTTGCAGTCTAGACCTGAGATTGACAAAAGTAAAATCGGCCTGATCGGTCATAGCGAAGGCGGTATTATCGCTCCTATGGTCGCAGGAGATTCAGATGATATTGATTTTCTGGTTTTGCTCGCGGGTACAGGAATTCGTGGAGATAAATTGCTGCTTGCTCAGCAAAGACTGATCGGAGAAGCATCTGGAATAAGTCCAAATCAGTTAGAAGAAAGTGCGCTGGTCAACAGAGGTGTCTTCGACATCATGCTCAAAGATCAGGGAACAGAAGAGTTGAAGGGAGATCTTAGAAATTACATGGCTCAGGCGTATCGTAATATTCCACCTGCCAATGTGCCTAAAGGAATGACGGAGGATAAATTTGTCAAGGAGCAAATGGCTCAGATGGAATCACTAGCTACCCCTTGGATGCAGTATTTCATCAAGTATGATCCAGCTCCAGCCTTAGAAAAAGTAAGTTGCCCGGTACTGGCGATTAATGGTGAAAAAGACCTCCAAGTTCCAGCAAAAGAAAACTTGGAAGCTATAAAAGCTGCCTTAGCAAAGGGTGGAAATACAAACGTATCTACGATGGAATTACCAGGTTTGAACCACCTATTCCAAGAAGCTAAAACTGGCGCCCCAAGCGAGTATCCCGAGATCGAGCAGACCTTCTCTCCAAAAGCGATGGAAGTGGTGTTGGAGTGGATTAAGGAGAGGGTGAAGTGAATAGTGGACTAAATTTAATTGTGCTGGTAGATCAGACTGCGCTGATAACTAATATAGAAGGGATTTTTTAGGTATATGAGTCCTACTTTAATAGGCTGTGAATCTAGGGAGAAAGAGCAAAGTGTGTCAAGTGCTTTGTTTTTTTGTATGGAGTACGCTTGAAGTTAAAGAAAGATTGACAGACTATGTCGCAGGCATTTATTGCTTAGTATTTTAACCTAATTGGTATAAATTTGGGGCAAGACTCCTCAAAGTAATATTGAATAACTTTTGAGAGACTGTGATTTTTGAATTATGAAAACCCAAATCCTCGATTTTACAGAAGACAATGGACTTGTTCTGTGTAGCAAAGGTTCAGCTGCTCAGAATAACTATGAGCGATTGTATATTTCCGAGGTTAAAAAACTTAATGCCTACGCAGTTTTTTTTAGAAGATTTTTTAAAAATAAGGAGGATATAGCCGCTTATAAGTCTGAGCCAGTAGTTTGTATTTTCCAAGAGGCCGATGTTCCTGTTAACAGTCCCCGGCATAAAGAAATACACGCTGCGCTCTGGAGTGAGAGCAAAATTGATGTTTATATCATAAGTGGTAAAACGAGATTAGATATCTATAATGTTAGAAAGCCTGCCGAAAGAATCAGAGAGAATGAGCTCTCAGTAGAAAAATTGAAATTCCCTTTAGACGCAGTAAAAGTACTTGATAAGAAACGGAGTGCGGCACATCTATTTGGAACAGGGACATTTTGGGAACAAATAGAAAATCAAAACCAGATAAATCTTGATAAGAGTCCGTACGTGCATCTTATCAATTATCTGATGAAAGTCAGAAAGGGTTTCAATGAGAGAAGTAAAGAACTAGAACTAGAAACTATAGACAAGATATTGGTTTTAAGTATCTTGGTGAAGTTCTTGGAAGAAAAAAAGGATCTAGGTCAATCAACTCTCGATGAGATATTTTCCAAAAATCAAATAAACAGTTTTGTTGAAGCGGTAGAAAACGGGAAATTCTTGAATGTTCTGGGTGATCTTTCTACAGAATTCAATGGAAGGGTTTTTGATCAATTTACTCCTCTAGAAAAAGAGCAAATTGAGAAGATTGATATGAGCTTACTAGCTCAGTTTTTGAGAGCTGAAAGCGACCTTAATACTCAGCAGCTTTTTTTATGGAAACAATATAGTTTTCAACATTTACCCGCAGAGGTAATTAGCGCTATTTACGAAAACTTTATTCAAGAGGAAGCTGAAGAAGATGGGAAAGGCCGTGAAAAAGGTGTGGTTTATACCCCCATTCATTTGGTCAATTTCATGGTAGATGAAGTAATGCCACTTGGAAATCCTCCTGCATCTTTTATAGAGAACGGCACTTATAAGATTTTGGATCCTACATGTGGGTCAGGCGTTTTTCTAGTTGCTGCGTACAAAAGATTACTTCAGTGGTGGGCAATTGCAAAGAGTGAAGAAAATGGAGAAATTCAATATCCAGATGCATGGACAGCGCAGAAAATATTGGAGGATAATATCTTCGGTGTTGATGTTAAAAAGACAGCTGTGCGTGTGACCATATTTGGACTTACTACAGCCTTATTGGATTATTTAACTCCCAAAGAAGTGTGGGGGAAATTGAAGTTTAAAGACCTAAGTACCAAAAATATTGTAGAAGTTAAGCCACCCACAGGTTTTTTCCAATGGGCGCTGGATGCTAAAAATGAAGGAAGGCATTTTTCTTTAGTAATTGGGAATCCTCCATTTAATCCAGAAAAAAATGTTTCGAAAGTAAAGGTACTGGATCCAAAAATTCTTGATTCTTTGGAGTTAAAACATACTAGAATTCCGAGAAAAAACTTTGCACTACATTTCTTTGAGGCTTCCATGTTGTTAGCGGATCGTATTTGTATGATCATACCATCCAATGTGATTTTGTATGACAAATCCAATGAGGCTAAAGCTTATAGAGAAAGTCTTTTTACTAATTATTCCGTATCTGATATTTATGATTTTACTCATTTAAGAGAATCTCTTTTTGTGAAAAAGGGAAGCGGAAAAAAAGTTGGTAGAACACCTGTGGTAACCCTTTTTGCTGAGAACAGGCCCTCTGAATTCCAGCCAATAAACCATACTGTAGTCAAACGCACAATTTCCGTAGAGCAAAAAGTGCGTTTTGAAATTGATGAGTATGACAGACATCTAGTAAAATGGGATTGGGCGGTTGACCCAAAAAAGCAATTTGTATGGAAAACAAATTTGCTAGGTGGAGGGAGGCTATTTCATTTGATTTACAGGTTGAGTATGCTTTTGAGTTTTAAAGAATATATTAAAAATAATGGTTGGGACTACAGTGTTGGATATAAGTTAGAGGGAAGCAATAAAAAGAAAAGTGTTGCTTATTTACAGGGTAGGGAAATTATTAATACTTCAACATTTGATGAGAATGAGAATTTCTCCACATATACTGAAGAAAATTCTGATTTTGCAGAACCAAGGATTGAAAGTATTTATAGTCCTCCACATCTTATATATAAAGTTAATCTGGGATTAAAACATATTCCTATACACCTTTCAGATAAGTATTTAGGATTCAAAGATAAATTGGTTGGGATTCATGCTCCCCAAGGAGAGAGATATAAGTTATTGGAAATCTATGATAGATTTAAAAATAGGGAATACTCAAAATTAATGAGGTTATGGGTTTTATCGACAAGTTCAGAAACTTTAATAAACCTAGAAACAGCGTGTAAAAAAGAAGATATTGATTCAGTACCTTATCCAATTAACTTAAATAAAGTTGCCTTATCACATGAAGAAAGCATCATTCAGAAGGATGTCTTAGATTATTTCATCCATCTAGGAAAACAAATTACTAAAAAATCTGGTGGTGCAATCCTCCATCATCCAGTAAGGGAAAAGCAACTCCAAGAGTATGGTGAAGTACTCTGCTCAGAGTTAAATGACATCTATGCTAAGGATGGAAATAGGTGGCAATCAGGCAAGGTTTATAGAATGCCCTCTTATACGGTTTATCAAATAGGCTTTGGAGTAGATGGTAAGTTGAAGCAAGAGTTTGTTGACGATCAATTAGACGATTCTATAGAGAGTTTAATCAAAAATGACGCTGCCAACCGTGGAGCAGCCTACAAGCGAATCGTTCGACTATATGATCATGTAGGTGGATTTGATTGTGTTTACTTTATCAAGCCGAATGCCCTACGCTATTGGTTAAAGTCTATTGCCTTGAGAGATGCAGATGAAACATTTTTGGATTTTAGAGATGGAGGATATTAAGTATGTCAGGTGTCTCATCTTTTAAAAACCTTCAATCTTCTCATTTAGTAAATGAACTGATATCATACTTAGAAACTGAGTTGCCGAATTTCACTGTATCAGAGGAATTTGTTGAAATTCTCGCAGTTAAGAAAAATGAGAATCAGCATTCATCAGCTTTTTGTGTTTATATGACTAACGAATGTTCCTCTCATTTTTATTTTTTACCGGAAAATTCACAAAAAGGCAGCAGTAAAATAGACATAGGAATATATAAAGGAGCGAATCTATTTTTTACGATAGAAGCCAAAGTTCTTCCTACACCCAAAGGCCCAAAAAGAGAGGAGTACGAGTATGTCTTTGGCAAAGGTGGAGGAATTGAACGCTTTAGGAAGGAAGATCATGGGGTTGATAATAAGAATAATTTATTGCCTGAAAATGGTATGATTGCATATGTTAAAACCGATGATTTCAATTACTGGTTTTCAACTATTAATCAATGGATCACAGATGCTTCTTGGCCAGAGGAGGAAAAACTTGAAATAATCTCCTTTGATAAGATCGCCCGATTAAAATCAAATCATTTAAGAAAAGGAGGCTCACAGGTTATACTACACCACTTCTGGGTCGATGTAAGTTAAATATTCCCAATTCTCATTCGAATTTGTTTTAAAATCCAAAATTGAGTTGCTGGACTGCTATTTCCTCTCTAGTGAAAGGAATGGTGGCAATCTTATCGAATTTTTGAATTTGCTTGGTGTTTATTGGACGTCTCAAAAGCGTTATTTCATTCACTTCAAAAGATGCTTCGATCTCATGGTTTTGCCAATCAGCCCAAGCTAGACTATGTTGCTCCGGAGTCATTCCTCTGGCAATTGATATATGAGGAGTTTTATGAAATTGTGGTTTGTAGAGTAGAGGGTTTGCAAACTGACTAAGCTCTGTTATAATTTGTACGAGTTGATACTTATTGAAAATATCAACAAAGACTGTATTAGGGAATTGACCGATTCCGTTTAGTTCTGCTATAAATGGCTCCACAGTTTTTCCAAATCGTTTGAGGTTTTCGATAAGTCGTGTTTCCCAGTAATTTGATTGTAGGCAGTTCATGATACTTATATGTGGTTTGAAAATGTCTGCCATTGTACAACCATAATTTCTAGTAAAATGTTGTTTGTACGGCATGATCAATTTGCAGATTTCCTCACTTGGTGAGATGATCAGGAAATATTCATGGGTATTGAGTTTCATCGTTTTTATAATTTTAAGTTGGTTGTTTTATATAGATATAGTAGAAAGCATTGAGATTGGTTCCACCTCCCTCTTCCCCTTTAAACCCACTTTCCACATCGCATTTACCTCGACGGCATAGGCTCCGAACTCGATCACTACTTTGCCACGGATCTTATAGAATCCCTTGCCCTGAAATGGAAATCGCTTGAGGGAAGGCGGGAAATGAATGCTGTCCAGCCAGTCGCCTTTGGGATCTAAGAAAGTACCGAAAGCCATGTGCTCCCGATTGATCGTGCGCACGTCTTTGGTCACTACCAGCTGGCCGAGAACTTCTACATTTTTTCCCAGCAAGCTTGGAAGCTGCTCGGCGAAGACGGTTCCGCTGCCGTCATGCGCACAGAGTCGGAACATGTCCGTGAGTGCAAAGCCCAGCACATTGATCTCGTCAAGCGCATCTTCCAGTGGATAATCAGGAAAATCAGGTAGCACAAAATCCATCGCCGGCTCTTTAAAGAGGGCAGGAGAATCGGGAATAGCAGTCAGTCGTTTTTGGGCGAAGTTGGCTTTCCACAGCAGTTTCTTTTTTCCCAAACCTGTAAATGCAAATGCTCCCACGCTGATCAGGATGTTCAACTGCTCCGGCCCGGAATGCGTGCGCTCGATAAAGTCCTCCAAACTCAAGTAAGGGCCATTGCTTTCCCGCTCTTCGAGAATGAGTGTACAGAGCTTGGCTTCCAGCTGCTGGATGTGGATGAATCCTACGAAAACCTCCTCTCCGCTGATATTGGTGAGGTATTCACTGCGATTTACGCAAGGTGGATTCACCTTCGCACCCGTACGTTTGAGTTCATGGAAATAAAATTCGGTGCTGTAAAAACCTCCGAAATTATTGATCACAGCCACCATAAATTCCATCGGGAAATAGGTCTTCAAGTAAAGACTCTGATAACTTTCCACAGCAAAAGATGCCGAGTGCGCCTTGGAAAAGGAATAGCCACCGAAGGATTCGATCTGCCGCCAGACTTCCGCGGTAGTATTCTCCTCGTACCCGAATTCTCTGCAGTTGGCGAAGAACTTTTCCTTTATAGCATTGAATTGATTGTGCGATCTATACTTGCCAGACATGGCTCGGCGCAGGATATCTGCCTCGCCCATGTCCAAGCCGGCAAAGTGATGCGCCACCTTGATCACGTCCTCCTGATAGACCATCACGCCGTAAGTTTCCTCCAATAGTTCCTTCATTTTGGGATGGAGATAGACTATTTTTTTTGGGTCGTGAAAGCGCTCGATGTACTGCTTCATCATGCCTGACTGCGATACGCCAGGACGAATGATCGAACTGGCAGCCACTAGGCGAAGGTAATCGTCGCATTTGAGTTTGGTGAGAAGCTGCCGCATGGCCGGACTTTCTATGTAAAAGCAACCAATCGTATCCGCCTTGCGGATCTGGCTGGCGACTTTGGGATCACTCATAAATTCCTCTACTCGGTGAATGTCGATATCGATTCCCTTATTTTGCTTTACCAGTCGGATCGCTTCCTTGATATGTCCAAGTCCACGCTGACTGAGGATGTCGAGTTTGAACAGACCGATTTTCTCTGCCAAAAACATATCGACCTGTGCGGTGCAAAAACCTTTGGGAGGCATTTCATTGACGGTGTATTGGTAGATCGGCTTTTCGGAAATCAGCATTCCGCCTGGGTGGATGGAGTGGTGATTGGGAAAATTCTCCAGCAGCTGACCGTATTTTAGGATCGTGCGCTGGATTTTGTCCTCGTTCATCGGCTGATCTTTGCCACGCACGAGTTGGTCGATTTCTTCTTTTGGCAGGCCAAAAACTTTCCCCAGTTCACGGATGACTGCTCTCCGCTGGAAGGTGCTGTACATGCCGAGTAGAGACACGTGGTCTTTGCCGTAGCGCTTAAAAATATAATCGATGACCTCATCCCGATCTTTCCAGGAGAAGTCCATGTCAAAATCCGGTGGGGAAGTTCGGTGTGGATTCAGAAAACGCTCGAAATACAAATCGAGTTTGATCGGATCCACATCCGTTATTTTCAGGCAATAGGCTACGATGGAATTGGCTCCGCTACCTCGGCCTACGTAGTAAAAACCACGGTTTTGGGCATAGCGGATCACATCCCAAACGATCAGAAAATAGGCGTTGAAATTCAGTTGGTCGATGATCTTCAGTTCTTTGATCACACGTGCTTTTGCTATAGGGTTGTTTCCGTAGCGGTACTGAAGTCCTTCTATGGCGAGTTTTTCCAGCAAAATCCTATCGTCTTCTTTGCTGGCGCTGTAATGCTTTTTGTTTTTATCGGTGTTGAGTTCAGTCTTGATTTCACAGCTATCGATCAGCTGAAGCGTGTTGCTGATCATGCCGGGGAAATTTCGAAAGGCGCTCATCAACGCTGCTTCCGGTACAAACATTTCGTCCGGAGCCGCAAAATCTTTTTCGCCCAGTTTACTGATCAGCGTATTCTTGCCAATGGCTCGCAGTAAGCGGTGGACATTGAAGTAGGTTTTGTTCTGAAAAGTGACGGGATGTCGGATGATCCATTTCTTCGGAAAAGCCTCGATTTCCTGCTTTTTGACGCGGTTTAGCTCAGTTGCTAAGATGCCGATGAACTCATGCTCTTTCAAGCTTTGCGCAGCCAAACTCTCAAAAGGATACAGAATGATGACAGCTGAAAAGCAATCCGGACGCTCAGGGAAAGCCTTTTTTTCCTGCAGATGCTCCGAAAGGAAACGGTTGATTTCCAGGAGTCCTGTATCATTTTTTGCCAATAACGTATAGCGGAAAATATCCTCATTTCGGATCTCAGCACCCACGAGGGGTTTGATTTTCTTTTTCCTACAGAAATCCACAAAATCCCAGGTGTCCGCTGTGCTGTTGATATTGCAGAGGCCAAGGGAAGATAGTCCGCGCTCGGCCGCAGCATCCACGAGCGCCTCGGTGCTGTAGGTGCCGTAGCGGTAGCTGAACCAAGTTTTACAGTTGATAAACATCTTAAGCGGGAGTTAGAGTAATGGCTCGGGTGAGGCTTTTTTCGCCGTAGCGATTTTTGATCCAGTCGATAGCTTGGTAGAGATTTACACCTTCTTCGGTATCCTGGAAAAGATCGATCTGCTGATTGCCTTGCACGAGATGAGAGACTTTCACACCGACGAGACGCACGAGCATCCGCTTTTCATAGAGCTTGGCAAAAAGCTCCTTGACTCGCTGCAGCAGCACTTCGTCCGAACTGGTGTAAGGGATTACGCACTGACGGCTGACGGTATCGAAATTGGCATAGCGAAGCTTCACTGTGATGCAGCCACAGAGTTTCTGTTTTTGGCGAAGCTCAAAGCCCACTTTCTCCGTCATCCGCACCAGCTGACTATTGAGAAAAGCCATGTCGATGGTGTCCGACTCGAAAGTATTTTCCGTGCCGATACTCTTCTGCTCGGTGTAGGGAATGACCGGGGATTCGTCGATTCCATTGGCTTTGCGGGAAAGATCGATACCCGATTTTCCCAGGAGATTTTGCATCATGAGTGGAGGAATTTCGCTGAGCAATTTGATGCTTTCTACGCCCATCCGCTCCAGCAGCGTGGAGGTTTTTTCGCCTACTCCCGGCATTCTTCGGATAGGAAGTGGAGCCAAATAGCCTTTTTCTTCACCAAAAGGAATGGTAGTCTGTCCATTGGGTTTAGCATCATGTGTGGCGACTTTGGAGATGAGTTTGTTCACTGCCAAAGCGCAGGAAATCGGCAATCCTGACTCTCGGACGATCTTTTCCCGCAGTTCCTTGGTGAATTTCTCACAACCAAAAAAGCGATCCATTCCCGTCATATCGATGTAAAATTCATCTATGGAAGCTTTTTCCATCAGTGGAACTTGCTCCTGAATCACCTCTGTGACTAGACGCGAACTTTTGCTATAGCTATCAAAATCTCCTTTGACGTAAAATGCCGAAGGACAAAGTCGCCGCGCCAGCTTCATCGGCATGGCCGAGTGCACACCGAATTTCCGAGCTTCGT
The DNA here is from genome assembly GCF_002150505.1 of Algoriphagus ratkowskyi. Classification (GTDB taxonomy): domain Bacteria; phylum Bacteroidota; class Bacteroidia; order Cytophagales; family Cyclobacteriaceae; genus Algoriphagus; species Algoriphagus ratkowskyi. The sequence goes on along the minus strand of NZ_MSSV01000003.1, from coordinate 66,265 downwards.
AACTGCAGGAAGCTACGACCCCACGGTCCGAACTTCCGCCAATGATCACAGGCTTTCCCAACAAGGCAGTATTTTTCAACCGCTCCACGGACACAAAAAACGTGTCCAAATCCAAATGCACGATATGCCTTTCCATTTCTCAGATTACTTCCTATATTTGATATTATTAGTATCATTTTATTGTCATTAATTGTATCGAATAAAAATGGGAAGTCAAAGCTTTTTCTGGGCGAGCAATCTGAAATTTCTCAGAAAGCGACGCAAATTGAGTCAAGACATGCTAGCTGAAAATCTTGGCATGACGCGCGCAAAACTGAATGCGCATGAGAATGGGCATAGCAAGTCGCCAGCGATTGAGGATTTGCTGCTTTGCGCAGATTATTTTCGGATGAGTGTGGATACGCTGCTTCGGGTGGATTTATCCAAACTCAGCGAACTGAAAATCGCTGATCTGGAAGCGGGAAATGATGTCTTTCTGAGCGGATCGAAAGTTAGGATTCTCGCCACCACTGTGAGTTCAAGTAATGAGGACAACATCGAACTGGTGCCGATCAAGGCGAAAGCTGGATATCTAGGTGGCTTTGGAGATCCAGAGTATCTGAGCACGCTCCCAGTGTTTTCACTCCCCAATTTGCCAAAAGACAAAAAGTACCGCATGTTCCAAACCGAGGGAGACAGCATGCTGCCAATCGCCGATGGGGCCTATGTGATCGGATCTTATTTATCTGAGTGGAGACTTGCAAAGGAAACTCCCTGCGTGGTGGTGACGGCAAGTGAAGGGCTGAGTTTTAAGATGCTGAGTTTTCAGGCGGAGGAAAGAAGTTTTTTGCTGCGCTCCCTGAATCCAGTTTATACGCCTTATGAAGTTCCTGCGGAAGAGGTCCGAGAGATCTGGAAGTTTGAATATTATATGAGTGATGAGTTCCCGCAGGAGCCGCTAACGCTACAGCAAGTGGGAATTGAGATCTCGGAGATTAACAGGAAGTTGGGGTTGATGCAGGCAGGTAACCTTTGAGGCTTTTAGCGGTTTGTTTCTCGCGGCGACGCGGCGGTGCAACGTATTTAACCTTTGAGGTTTTTTTCGAACCTCGAAGGTTTTGAATGAAAGCCTCCCGCCAAGACACTCCCGACAGCTGTACGGGAGGCGCAATTTTTTCAGGATATTCTTTTCCTTACTGATCGTGCCGTTGGCACTCTTTGGTTACAACTTCCATCATAAACCCAGAATTGCATTCTGGGCTTTTACAGGCCTTGCCGTTGGCAAGGATCCGGAAAGAACAACAATTGAAATTATATCAGTGAAATTGTATTTAACAGCAGTTAGATTATAATTGATAAAAGCAGTTAGATAAACTGATGACAATGTTCACTTTGTGCCAACGGCACAATCGATAAGAGCCCCGAATACAGCGAAGCGAAATTCGGGGTGTCAAATTCCATTTTTATTTACTACGAGTGCCAACGGCACGATCAATAATAGAGGAAATGAATAGATAAAACTCTAATCCCACTTTTCTAAAATTCAGCCTTCATAATAAAACCTCATGCAGAATCCAGATCAAATTTCCCTAGTTTTGTCCCGCTTAGCCAATCGCTAAATTCATTCGCAAAATCCTTTGATTTTTACACGGCAGTCTTGAATAAATCTCTTTCCTCCCAATCACTTCTCATTACCGGAATTATATTGGTTTCAATCAATTTGCGCACCTCGATTGCGTCGGTTGGGCCATTGATTCCATTTATCCGTGAGGATCTGGGTTTGTCAAATGGCTTGGCGGGGTTTCTTACGACGCTTCCTTTATTGACATTCGCTACTTTTTCACTTTTTGCTCCTGGCATAGGAAAGCGACTGGGGATGGGAAGGGCGGTGTTTTTGGGCATTGCAATTCTTACTACCGGAGTGATTCTTCGTGTGCTGGGTGGAATCGAGTTGATGCTCTTCGGTACAGCGCTGACGGGAATCGGGATCGTGATTGCCAATGTGCTGGTGATTCCGCTGATCAAAGTCCGGCTACCAGAAAAACTCGGCTTGATGACAGCTCTTTTGGCGACAATGATGTCGCTTTTTGCAGGGATTGCAGTGGGAGTGAGCGTGCCGCTTGCGATAGACTGGAATCTGGGATGGCGTGGGTCTCTGGCGTTTTGGGCTGTATTTATGGTGCTGGCGATGATCGTGTGGATTCCGCAACTGCAGCGCCCAAAAGCAAATCTTCAGGAAGTGACCGATCCTGCAAAAAATGTATGGAGATCCAGTCTTGCTTGGCAGATCACCATTTTCATGGGCTGTCAGTCAGTGATGTATTTTACGGTAGTGACTTGGTTACCTGATATGCTTATTTTCCGGGGTTGGACTCCCTCTCAGGCAGGTTTTGTGGCGGCTATGATGCAGATAGTTTCTTTGGTAGGCTCTTATTTTATTCCAAATTTTCTCATCAAACTCAGGGAGCAAAGTGGCGTAGTGCTGGCAGTGGGGATAGGATATGTGATCGGCTACCTTGGTCTTTTCGTGGATAATGAACTGGTGACTTATGCTTCTCTTGGGCTTGTTGGACTTTGTATGGGTTCAAGCCTCAGTATTGCTTATACCTTCATTGCTTTGCGTACGGCTGAGGATCAAACTACTGCCAAACTTTCGGCGATGGTGCAGTCATCTGGGTATTATTTGGCGGCTCTTGGACCATTTCTTTTTGGAATCTCTCTAGATCTTTTTGATAACTGGAATGTGCTTATTTACTTCCTATTGTTCTTTTCGCTGGTGTTTACATTTTTCGGTGTGTATGCAGGCAGGGATCGCAAAATCTAATTCCGAATATTATTTCGTCCTTGATAGAATAGGGTGTAATTTTGCGGCTTCAAACCGAATCCCAATCTCATGCAAGAATTCTTTTATACCCTAGGCATTTCTGAGCAATTGTTCGATTATCTAATTATGCCCTTGCTTATTTTCTGTGCAAGAGTAGGTGATGTGTCTATCAACACCCTGAGAATCATGTTTATGATGAATGGGAAAAAGAACATTGCTCCAGTTTTAGGCTTTTTTGAAGCTTTGATCTGGCTTCTTGCCATTGGCCAGATTTTTCAAAATATTGATAATCCACTTTCCTACGTCGCCTATGCTAGTGGTTTTGGAATGGGTACTTATGTGGGAATGTTCTTTGAGGAGAAATTGGCTTTTGGTAGAGTGTTGGTTAGGGTGATCACACCACAGCCACTACCCGATCTGATCGAATACATGAAGGAGCGGGATTTCCGTTTCACGAATGTAGGTGGAGAGGGTCGTTTTGGAAAGGTGAATCTACTCTTTACTGTGATGAAAAGAGATAGTCTTACTGAGTTTGTCGCCAAAGTCAAAAGCATAGACGAGAAAGCATTCTATACCATCGAAAGCGTAAAGCGTGTATCTGAGGACGATGTAAATGTGATGGACGATAAGCCAAGATTTAACATGAGCTTCTTCAGCAAGGCACGTACCTAATGGCCAATTCCTGGTTCCAATTTCAGCAGTTTCGGATCAATCAGGAGAATTGTGCAATGAAAATTAGCACGGATGCGGTGATGCTGGGAGCATTGGCTGATGTTGCTTCGCCAAAAGAAATTTTGGATGTAGGTACGGGCACCGGAGTGATTGCCTTGATGCTTGCACAGCGCTTTGCTGACGCAAACATTCAGGCAGTTGAGATAGATCCACAGGCAGCTTCTCAGGCCTTGAATAATTTCCGATCAAACACATTTTCGCATCGCATGCAGCTTTGGGAGGGGAGATTTCAGGATTTCCAACCTTCGCAGAAATACGATCTCGTCGTGAGCAATCCTCCATATTTCCCCGATCATCTGAAATCATCTGATGCGCAACGCAACATGGCTTTGCACACGGACGAACTTTCCTTCGCCGATTTATTGAAAAACGTGGAGGATCTTTTAAAAGCAGACGGAAAGTTCTGGCTTATTCTTCCACCAAGACAAATGCTGGATTTTCAGCAAAAGGCGGAGAAGTATGGGCTGTTTTTGGATACAAAATTCACATTACAGGACAAGCCTGAAAAGCAAATTCAGAGAGAGATTTGCGCTTTTTCCAGAGCGGAAAATAAGGTTGAAGCAACAGCCATTTTTATCAAAAATGAAGACGGGACTCCTCATGAAAGCTATGCAAGGTTAGTGTCTGGCTTTTTACTGGCTTTTTGAGATGGAGCAATTCTTTTTTTGATTTTACACTATTCAGCCAGTAAAGAAATTAATCAAAAGAGAAGTTTGCTTGTACCATTCAACCGCAAAATTATATGACTAGCTCCGAAGGAGCCAGACTATTCATGACCCTGTACGAAGTGCAGGTTAAAAAAATCAATATCATTTCGAGCCCAGAAAGGGCGAAACTTTAAAGTGTCACCCCTTCGGGGCTAATTAACCAAGTATCTTCTTTACCCCCGGCTATGCCGAGGGTTATGAATAGTCTCAATCCTTCGGATCTTACTTGTCATAGAATAGTTTGCTGCTGATAACATTGCGTATAACCATATTTTTTATTCTCCATTGTACTAGTAAAGAGTTAAGAGTGTCATAAAATATGGCCAACTTTAAAACTTAGGTGCACCGGTCATCGGACATTGGTCATCAGGACTTTCAACCAAAGAAATAAGGTTACCTACACTATTGAAGATTCTCAAACCATTCTTTCCTCCTCCTCAAACCGAATTCCTCGTTTGCCCAACTCATCCAAAATGGGATAGTAGATCTCTGGAAGGACTGGGACGTGGAGGCCTTTGAGGTTGATTTTTCCATCTAGAAAGGAGTCAACAGCTATGGCTAATGGAAGTCCAACAGTCTTGGCCATCGCTGTGTAGATTGCATCTTCGCCAAAGCATACCAGGCTAGATTTGATTTCCTTGACACCTTCGGCAGTTTTAACTTCGAAAAGATGCTGCATCACGATCATATCCTTGTCCTCCGGATATAGCGTCCAGTTTTTCTCCAAAATAGCCTGTAAAATCACCGCCGGAGACCCTATTACTTTTGGTAGCAAATCATTTCCAAAAAAACCTAGCCACTGAATTTTTTCCCAAGTGGGGAAATCAAAATCAGGAATCAGATTGCCGAGTTTCTCTTCTACCGAAAGCTCAGAATCGTAAGGCAAAAAAGAATTTAGGAATTGTCTCAGCGTAGTGTCTTCGGGTAGATTCATCTGAAAACTATCATCGCACATGCCCAGTTGCACGAAGACATTCCAAGCTTTGCAGTATCCGTCTCTTCGAAGCGTACCGCGGAGCATGGTACTGATATTTTCCAATCCGTACACTTTTCTATAGCTAAGCGAATCACGATTGGGATAGCCGTCAAAATCACCCAATCCTGGGAATTGAATAGTTTCGAGTCGGTTGAAAAGCTGGTGGTAGGGAACAAACTTCAAATCTCCTTTTTCTATGTAGCGGGAAGTTCCTTGACCGGCTAGCACCACGTTTCTTGGGTTCCAGGTGAACTTGTATTTCCAGGGATTGTCCTCAGATTTTGGTGCGAGAAGTCCTCCGCAATAGGATTTGAAAGAGGTGATTTCCTCTCCGTTTGCCTTCGCCCGATTGATGATTTGCATGGCAGACATGTGATCGATTCCTGGATCCAAGCCGCATTCATTCAGGAAAAAGAGACCTTTTGCTTCGATCGCTGATTTCATTTCTCGCATTTCATCCGACTCATAAGAAGCTGAGAAAAAGTGCTTCCCAAATTCCAGACAATCCTTTGCCACGGTGGGATGCATAAAAGCTGGCAACATAGAGATAACCACATCCGCTTCTTGAATCAGCGATTGTCTTGCATCTATGTTTTCAATGTCTAACTGCCGTGCCTCGGTATTTACTTGATTCTTAAGTTTTTCCTGAGCAGAGGCTAGGTTAATGTCAGCTAAAATCAACTTTCGGGATTTGCTTTGACAGCTTTCCGCTAGGAAATCGATCAGAAATATGGCAGATTTTCCGCCTCCTAAAATCAGAATTGTATGCATGCTTAATCGATCTATACTATTTTTAGTAACCCTGCGGGTAAAACTCATAAAGTAATGTCAAGTACCCAAATCCCCCTACCCCCTTTAAAAAAGGGGGAGTTGGCTCAATTAAGCACCAAATTTTACTGTAAGTAGTTTAACGTGCAAGATTATGAATGCTCCTAATTATGGCTAAAATGGAGAATATATTTTAGGGTAAAAAATTGAGACCAGAATATTAGAAGGAACAATTCCCTACATTAATCGTTAGGGAAATTCCAATTTAGCCAACGATGAGCAAGAAAATTAAAATAGAAGCTGAGTTTGAAGAACTAGCTTGGGAGGAACTGAACATCAAGGAGCAGCAGCTGATGATGCGGGCTAGAAAAGTGTCTGAAAGCGCCTATGCGCCTTATTCTAACTTTCATGTGGGTGCAGCTGTGCGACTTGAGTCCGGAGAAATCCTACAATCCAGCAATCAGGAAAATATCAGCTTTCCTGTTGGGGTATGTGCAGAGCGCTTGGTGCTAGGCTATGCGGGAGCAAATTTCCCGGATCTAGGAGTGACCGAAATCGCGATTGTGGCTCGTAGGAAGGGCGAAGAAATCTGGGCGGGAGTTTCGCCCTGTGGACTCTGCCGACAGACGATCAATGAAGTGGAAATTAGATTCAATCAACCAATCTCTATTTTGATTCAAAATCCGGATGGTACAGTGCTCCGATTCCACGGAATTCAGACACTTTTGCCTTTCAAGTTTGACAATCTGAACGCTTAGAATTTTGAAGAAAAGTATCAATTTTCAGTATCAAGCGCAGTATTCTGTCTCTCATGAGCCTACATTTCAGGAGAAAGAAATCTGGTTGATTCTGCATGGCTACGGACAATTGGCTGAGTTTTTTATTCGAAAATTTCAAGGCTTTGATTCTTACGATCGACTTTTTGTCGCGCCTGAAGCGACGAACTATGGCTATCTCAGAGGCTTCGCGGGAAGAGTAGGAGCTAACTGGATGACGAAGCACGAGCGTGAGCTAGCGATTGAAAACAATCACCGTTTTCTAGATCAGCTGATGGAGGATTTGCTTTCGCAGTATCAGGATAAACCAATAATCAATGTACTAGGTTTCTCTCAGGGTGGAGCTACAGCCACACGTTGGGCAAGTCGATGGTCAGGTAAGGTGGATCAATTGGTGCTTTGGGCAGGAGGTTTTGCTCAGGATATGGAGTTGGAAGCTGCGAGAGAAAAGTTTTCTAAGACAAAGTTCACACTAGTTATTGGAGATCAGGATGAATTTGTCACTCCCGAAAGCATTGAAATCCAGCAGGAATTGACCGAAAAACTGGAAAAGGACGTGAAAAAACTAACTTTTGCCGGAGGTCATGAAATTGATGTTGAAATGCTTTCAAAAATTCTTGATTCAAATGAGTAAATCCAATTATATTGGTGCTTCAATTGCTTACTTACGAATTGAATTTGATCACAAGTTGACTTTCACTATTTTTCTGAAAATTTTGTAAACCACCAATGCTTTCGCTTACTGAAAAGGAGATAGACCTTATCTCAACCCAATTACTCAAAGGAATGATCTGTTTCTATCAGATCGACAAGAAAAGGATTCATCAGATGCCGGATGATGAGGATTATTATAATTATGATCTGACTGAGGCTGAAGAAGATGTTCTGGATGAAATCGAGGAAAACCCGGACAATTACGCCGAGTTCACACAGATGGAACCTGCTCAAGAGCATCAGATGATGCAGGATTTTATTGACCGTAGGGTCAAAGAAAAAAATCTAGCCGACGATTTGGTGAGTTCACTGACCAAGCCCAAGGCAAACACAGCATTTAAGTTTTTGATCGAGGACTCCAAATACAAAAAGGATTGGGTCGAATTCCGTAAGGAAAAATACTACGACTGGATCAAAGAACAAGTTGATAGTTTCAACTACACTGAAGAATAAAAGCATAGCCGTCCAATTTGGATGGCTATTTTTTTGGGTATAACTGCAGTGGGCACGGAGGTTTCGCAATGCACAGTTGTCATGCTTCTCCAGAAGCAGGACTTTGTAGTTAGCTTATCGTTTTTAGTGTCTGTTTGCGTTCATGCAAGGAGTTTCATTCAAGAATCTTTTTAGGATTAAGAGTGAAAAGTGAAAATCTTCTTCAGTTAAAATAAGTTTTTAAAGTCCCACCCAGGGAGATTCCACCATTTTTTCTCTATTTTAAATGAATGCAAACCGCACCTGAATTTTTAATTAGAAATATCCTTACTCCTGGCGATCTTGGACAGATAGCGGCATTGCATGGGAGAGTCTATGCCGAGGAGCATGATTTTGGGATTGGCTTTGAAGCTTATGTGATGGAAAGTTTGCTTGAATTCTATCGAGCCTACAATTTGAAAAAAGACAAAGTTTGGGTAGTAGAGAGTGAAGGGAAAATGGTGGGCTTTGTTTTACTCATGCATAGGCCCGCAAACCGTGCGCAGTTGAGGTATTTTATCTTGGCGAAAAAATTTCGTGGGTTTGGAATCGGAAGCAGATTGATGAAGGAATGGATGGATTTCTATCATGATCGTAACTATGATGCAGCTTATTTATATACTACTTCAGGATTAGAAGCTGCGGTTAGTTTGTATGAAAAGATGGGCTTCCGTAAAATTAGTGAAATGAAATCACGGAATTTTGGAGTGCCGTTACTGGAGCAGTATTATGAGTTGATCACTTCTGCAAAAAAGTAAAATTGTAAGTGGTAAGTAATTATAGAATACCACTTACTACTTTTACCACTTACAATATTTACAGCTTACAACCCTGTATAATCTTTAAAGTTTCCGCAATTTTGTCTTCCAAGAGATCGTATTGCTGATTCTTGATCCAGTCTTTTTTGAAAAGCTGAGATCCCATTCCCACGCAATGCACACCAGCATCAAACCATTCTTTCAGGTTTTCTTCCGTTGGCTCTACCCCGCCGGTTGGCATGATGTGAAGTTCAGGATATACAGACTTAGCAGCAGCTACAAATGCAGACCCTACCACATTTCCTGGAAATGCTTTCACCAGTGTAGCTCCGAGCTTTTTCGCCTGAAAAATCTCAGACATCGTTGCACAACCTGGAATCCAGAATACATTTTTGGAATTGCAATGCACGGCTAGTTCAGGGATCAAAGCCGGAGAAACGATAAAATCTGCTCCAACTTCTATAAATGCATTTGCATCCTCTCTAGTAAAAATAGTACCTATACCCATCACCATATCCGGATATTTACCTGCGTAATTATACAGCTCTTTGAAAACCTCCAAAGAGTTCGTCGCTCGGTTGGTGAATTCAAAAACTCGAATTCCCGCTTTATAGGAGGCATCAAGCACGCCTTTAGCTACTTCTATATCTACATGATTGAATACAGGAATCATTCCTGTTTCACTCATGGCTTGTAGCATTTCACTGTTTGAAAATCGCATAGTTGTTTTTAGCGTAAAAGTTTACCAATATTTTTTCCTTCCACCAGTTGATTCACTTCGTCTATGGAGACAAAGTTTGCATCTCCTGGGATTGAGTGTTTTAGAACGGAAGCTGCCACAGCAAAGTCCAGTGCATTTTGATCATCAAAGTGGAGTAAGCCATAGATCAACCCTGCCATGTAGGCATCTCCTCCGCCTATTCTATCCACAATATGTGTCATTTCATAGGATTTGGATTCGAGCATTGCTTCGCCATTCCAGAGGACACCATTTAGATCATTTTCGGATGCACTGATAGAGTCACGATGAGTGGTGGAGACATAGTTGAGAGAAGGACACATGGTTTTAGCTTTCTCACAAGCTTGCAAATAGTCCGTGTCTGTGATTCCCATGCAGTTTTCGAAGTCCGTCAAGCCTGCAATAATCAAGTGGGAAGGTTCAATTAATTCGGGCATAATATCCATTGGACCCTTACCATATTGCCATAGATTTCGGCGGTAATTGATGTCTGCGCTAATTTTCACCCCAAGTTTAGAAGCCGCTTTTACGGCAGCTAAGCAAAGGTCTGCTGCAGCTTGGGATACTGCAGGAGTTATTCCTGTCCAGTGAAACCAGTCAGCATCTTCAAATATCTTTTCCCAATCGAAATCATCTGGATTCAGATTAGAAAAAGCGGAATCGAAGCGATCGTAAATAATTTTTGAAGAGCGTTGCATAGCCCCATTTTCCACGAAGTATATCCCCATTCGTCCTTCATTGAATTGGATGAGGGAAGTATCTACTCCAGCGAATTGCAGGGTGTTTGTCGCAGCTCTGCCAATTTCATTTGTAGGAAAAACAGTCACATGAGCAGCTGATTGACCCCAATTTGCAAGTGAGACGGCTACGTTCGCTTCCGCACCGCCATAAACCACATCATAGGATCTGGTGTTTATAAATCGCTCGAAACCTGGCGTAGATAGTCGGAGCATTATTTCGCCAAGCGTGATAATTCTATAAGGCATGTAGTAGCTGGGTTTAATAGATTAAGTTCTTCTGGTGAATCATGGAAGGAAATTATATTCTAATTGTCAATTAATTATATGGCAATAATAGATGTCAATATTTGGTAAACCAATTACATTACCCCAATTTTTTGCCTAAATAAGAATAAAATCATGGATTAATTAACAAGTAAGTTTTCTAGAGTTGGGGATTTCTTTGTGTTTTACCATGCCCCTTCAGAATATTTTTTTAATTTTGCCCCAATTTGGACTCAAGCAAAACTTTCTCTTCAACCTCAACATCTAATGCCTAAAGATAGCAGTATCAAACACGTTCTCATCATTGGTTCAGGTCCCATCGTCATCGGTCAAGCTTGCGAATTTGATTATGCAGGCTCTCAAGCGTCCAGATCACTTCGCGAAGAAGGGGTCATCGTTACGCTGATCAACTCGAATCCGGCGACTATTATGACAGATCCGGTCACTGCAGACAATGTGTATTTGCTTCCTTTGGAAAAGAAATCCATCGTGCAAATCTTAAAAGATCATCCAGATATTGATTCTGTTCTTCCTACCATGGGTGGTCAGACGGCATTAAATCTTGCGATTGATTGCGAAAAAGGTGGAGTGTGGGAAAAATATGGTGTGAAAATGATCGGTGTGGATATCGATGCGATCGATACTGCAGAGAACCGTGAGAAATTCAAAGCGCTGATGGAAAAAATCGGCGTGGGAGTATGTAAAGGTGGTACTGCTACTTCTTTCCTTCAAGGGAAGGAAATTGCTCAAGATATTGGTTTTCCATTAATTATCAGAGCTTCCTATACCTTAGGTGGTGCAGGAGGTGCGTTTGTGGAAAAAGAAGAAGAATTTGAAGCAGCTCTAGTAGCAGGCCTTCAAGCTTCTCCAGTTCACGAAGTGTTAATCGAACAGAGCATCATTGGTTGGAAGGAATATGAGCTGGAGGTGATGCGCGATACTATAGGTAACATGATCGTGATCTGCTCTATCGAGAACTTTGACCCGATGGGAGTGCACACTGGAGATTCTATCACGGTAGCTCCAGCGATGACTTTGCCTGATACGACGTATCAACGCATGAGAAATTTTGCGATCACGATGATGAATAGCATAGGGACTTTTGCCGGAGGCTGTAATGTGCAGTTCTCAGTAAGTCCTGACAATTCTGAAATTATAGGTATTGAGATCAATCCACGAGTTTCTCGCTCTTCAGCTTTGGCATCCAAAGCGACTGGTTATCCAATCGCGAAGGTAGCAGCTAAGCTCGCATTAGGATATAATTTAGATGAGTTGAAAAACTCTATTACGGGTACTACTTCCGCATTTTTTGAGCCTTCTATAGATTATGTGATCGTAAAGATCCCTCGTTGGAACTTTGATAAATTTAAAGGTGCTGACAGAAGACTTGGTCTATCGATGAAGTCGGTAGGTGAGGTGATGGGAATCGGAAGAAACTTCCAGGAAGCACTTCAAAAAGCTTGTCAGTCCCTTGAGATCAAAAGAAATGGACTTGGAGCTGATGGTAAAGAGCTGCGTAACCAAGAGGCAATTCTGTACTCCTTGGCAAATCCAAGCTGGGACAGATTGTTCCACATCTATGATGCATTTAAACTAGGAATTTCCTTCCGTACGATTCAAGATTTGACTAAGATCGACAAATGGTTCTTGAAGCAAATCGAGCAGTTAATTCACCTAGAAAGAGAGATAGGGAAATTTAAAATAGATACTATTCCGGTGGAAATGATGGATTTGGCCAAGCGTAAAGGCTATGCTGACCGTCAAATCGCACATTTACTTGATTGCTTGGAAAGCGAAGTTTTCGATAAGCGTTACACCGAAATGGGGATCAAGCGAGTGTATAAATTAGTAGATACTTGCGCGGCAGAATTTGAAGCGAAGACTCCATATTACTACTCCTCTTTTGGCTCAGAAAATGAGTCCGTAAAGTCAGATCGTAAAAAGGTAGTTGTGCTAGGTTCAGGACCAAACCGAGTAGGTCAAGGGATTGAGTTCGATTATTCATGTGTTCATGGGATTTTGGCAGCAAAAGAATGCGGCTACGAGACAATTATGATCAACTGTAACCCAGAGACGGTTTCTACTGACTTTGATATTGCAGATAAACTATATTTCGAGCCAGTATTCTGGGAGCATATTTACGAGATCATCCTTCACGAGCAGCCTGAGGGTGTGATCGTTCAGTTGGGCGGTCAGACGGCACTGAAGCTTGCTGAAAAACTAGAGAAATACGGAATTAAGATCATCGGTACTAGTTTTGAAGCATTGGATTTGGCAGAAGATAGAGGTAGATTTTCTTCTCTTCTGAAAGATCTGGATGTTCCTTATCCTGAGTTTGGTACAATTCACAATACTGACGAAGCACTAGAGCTTTGCAAGACTATCGGTTTCCCACTTTTGGTTCGTCCTAGCTACGTGTTAGGTGGTCAAGGGATGAAGATCGTGATCAACGAGAAAGAGCTTGAGGAACATGTAGTGGAAGTCTTGAGAGATATCCCTAATAATGAGATTTTGCTGGATCACTTCCTAGAAGGAGCTATCGAAGCTGAAGCGGATGCGATCTGTGATGGAGAGAATGTGTATATCATCGGTATCATGCAGCACATCGAGCCAGCGGGAATTCACTCTGGAGATTCTTACGCTGTACTTCCTCCATACAATTTGGGCGACTTGGTAATTCGTCAGATCGAAATTTTCACTGAGAAAATTGCCTTAGCGTTGAAAACTGTCGGTTTGATTAACATACAGTTTGCCATCAAAAACGACAAGGTCTATATCATTGAAGCAAATCCTAGAGCTTCTCGTACGGTACCATTCATTTGCAAAGCATATAGAGAACCTTATGTAAACTATGCCGTAAAGGTGATGTTAGGAGAGAAAAAAGTGACTGACTTTGAATTCAAACCTTACAAAAAGGGTTATGCAATCAAGGAACCAGTTTTCTCTTTCCATAAATTCCCGAAAGTAAATAAGGAATTGGGTCCAGAAATGAAATCTACCGGTGAAGCTATTTACTTTATAGACGATCTGATGGATGATTATTTCTTGAAAATCTACGCAGAAAGAAATCTGTATTTAAGTAGATAGGAAGAAGGGGCAGGAAGACCGGTGACAGAAGTTGGATAACTTATAAAGTTTTACTTATTCTATATGCTTCGCTATTTTGCTTAGTGAAATAGCGGACGTACTAATAAAACGTTAACCTATTGTGTGGAAATTTCTTATAATTGTGCTCGGAGTTGGTTGGCTACTAGGCCAACTGATCCGATATTTTCTTAGAAGTAAATTGGCAAAATTTGCCAGACATGTAAGCGAAGTGGCTAAAGAAGAGCAACGTGCTCAGCGTCATACCGCTGCATCGAAGGATGAGATTATAGTAGATTACATTCCAAACAAGCAGGAAGAAAAACCCCATAAGAATATTAAGGGCGGAGAATACGTCGATTATGAAGATGTGAAGGAGTAATCCTTCACATTTTTCTTTATAACCGCTACATGAACTAAGGTTTCGCGTACGACATAGGTATACTTTTTAGCTTAAATCAATAAGGGCTGAAGCGCGCTATACGGAATTTGTAATCTCAAATCTCTATCGTAGAATTCCAATCCGTCTACTCGCACTTTGCCAGCTTACTCCAGAAGACCTTAAATCCACTCTGCGTTTTTGTCCCAATCAAAAAGTCATCTCCACCGTCTTTAACGCTTAGTTTTTTCTTCAGTGCTTCTGATCCTGTTGCATAATTCCTTGTGATCACATTCACCTTCCCAGCAGGAAATAGTTTTTTGATTTCAGCTTTCTTAGGCTGCACTTCTTGAATTACTTTGAATACTCTAGCTGGAATTCCGGAAGGAGCCTCTGATGAAGTGTACAAATGGCTATTTGGGTCTAGTTTTCTCAAATTAAATCGCTCTCCAAAAGTCTTAAATGCTCCAGCTTTCAATATTCCTGAAAAAGGCTCAATTAAGTAATTGCCCACTTCTCCTATTGTAGAGGAGATATTTTCTTCCTCACTGGGTTCAAATGAAAAACTGGTTTCTTTCGCTCCTAAATCTAAAGCTTCTATGCTTAAAGGAGATTCGACTCCTCCTTTGCTCCAATATAAGAGCAATTCTTTCACCTCATTTTTCATCGAGACTACCTGCACTTTCTGTATGTCAGGAAGTTCAGTAAGCGCCTGGGAGATATCGAGCATTGGCGATACTTTCAGCAAGATTGAATCGGTTTTACTTTTCATCATTTCCCAAGAACTGACCACATCGGGCTCACAATCCTGAAGTTTGTATAACTTCTGATTGCCTTTTCCCCTGCGCGCCGGATCGGCGTAGATTAGTTCATAGTGCAGGTTTGTTTTTTCCAAAAAATCTAACCCATCTCCCTCGACAAACTCGAGCTTTCTAGTTGAACCCTCCAAGCGTTCCGAACCCTTGGAGGGTTTCAATAGCTCCAAATTATACTTAGAAATCTGGAAAAGTTCAGGTTGCTTTTCGCAATAAATCCCCGTTTCAAAGCCTTGGCTCATGTAAAAAAAATCTACTCCGAAGCCTCCAGTGAGGTCTATCATGAGTTTTCCTTTTCTGTCTCTAGCTTTGAATTCTGCTGTTTGCTCAGATGAGCTTTGCTCCAAAGAAATGGAGGCCGGAAAAATTAATTGCGGATTGGATGCCCAAGAAGGGAGTTTTTTGGCTGCTTTTTGTCGAGCAGAGATTTGTTGCACAGCATCTTTCAGGTCAAAATCTGTTTTTCCCAGATACCTAAAAAGTAAAAGTGCAGGATCTTCTTTAAGATGATCCTGCACAAATTGTTGGAAGTCGGCCCTATGAAACTGGGTCAAATCCATTAAAATAATCCGTTTGCAAGCGCGTACTCTGCGATTTGTACGGCATTGGTTGCAGCACCTTTTCTCAGGTTATCTGCTACAATCCACATATTTAGGGTGTTTGGCTGAGACTCATCTCTTCTCAAACGACCTACGAATACCTCGTCTTTTTTATGTGCATTGATCGGCATTGGGTAAATGTTATTAGCCGGGTCATCCTGTACAATCACGCCAGGGGCAGCTGCTAATAATTCACGCACTTCCGCCAAATCAAAGTCTTGATTGAACTCCACGTTAACCGATTCAGAATGACCTCCCATAGTTGGGACTCTCACCGTGGTCGCGGTTACTTGGATTGTATTGTCGTTGAAGATTTTCTTCGTCTCTTTGATCATCTTCATTTCCTCCTTGGTGTAGCCATTTTCCTGGAACACATCAATGTGAGGAAGTACATTCATATCAATTTTGTGAGGATAGACCATTTCTGCCATTTCTCCAGCACGTTCAGCCATCATCTGATCCACTGCTGCCTTGCCCGATCCTGTTACGGACTGGTAAGTGGACACTACTACTCTTTTGATGCCGTAGCGCTCGCGCAAAGGAGCTAATGCGAGTACCATTTGGATAGTAGAGCAGTTAGGATTGGCGATGATCTTATCTTCCTTGGTTAATTCTTTGCCATTGATCTCAGGAACCACCAATTTTTTGGTCTCGTCCATTCTCCAAGCGGAAGAATTGTCAATTACAATTGTGCCGACTTCAGCGAATTTTGGAGCCCATTCTGTTGAAGTGCTACCACCTGCAGAAAATATAGCTACTTCTGGTTTCAATGAAACAGCTTCTTCAAGTCCGATGACAGTGTAAGGTTTGCCCTTATAGTCAATCTGTTTACCTACAGATCGCTCGCTGGCGACTAATAGAAGTTCGTCAAAAGGAAAATTGTGCTCTGCTAGCACCTCTAGGATTTCTGAGCCGACCAAACCGGTAGCTCCTACCACTGCTAATTTCATATGTTAATAAAGTTTTTCAAAGGCCTATGGAATCTCCCATGATAACCCGATAATTATTGGGACATCCCCAGATTTACGTTTTAGTCATGCCTGTCTGCCACAGGCAGGCTTGATTTCAAAAAAAATCAAAGAGATGTTGATAATTTTTGAAGCACAAAAGTAAGGGCTACTAATTCATTTTCAGACTTGTCTTTCAAATATTTTACTTATAAAGGGATAAATCTCAATATAAGTCGTGGTTTGTGATCATTTTGATAATTATATTTAGTCTTGACTTTTTAATTGACAAGTGTATGATTGGCTTATTTTTTATTTGGCAATTAATCTTTTTCACTGTTTTCACAGAGAGCGGAGAAAAACAGTCTGAGGGCAGAGTTCAGATTCAGAATTTCGAAGGTCCATTTACTATTCAAAATTATCCGAATGAGTTTTTACCCGATTGGTTCGGGAATGAAATTCGGGCGAGTTCTTCGCGAATCTTTCAGGCAAATGGACTTGGTAGAAATGGGAGCAAGGCCCTAGCAGTTCTTCCGATTTCGACTTTTGATGGTGAGCTAGTCATCAGTCTTTCACCTGGAGAGATGAATGATCCGAAAGTGCGTTTTTGGGCTAAATCAGTCAAAAATGGCTCAGGAAATAGGCCTGCTCAGGTTTTTTATCGTTGGGGGAAAAGTTTGGCGGGAAGTTTTTCAGTCCGGGAAATTCTAGGTGGCGTATATGAATTTGCGAATGAGGACCAAGAATTCCGATTTTTTGAGTTGGAATTGCCTGAAGAATACCAAGGTATAGCCGAAGTTTTTCTAATGATAGAAATCCGTTACGGCCCCGGCTCTGGCACTTGCGCCAAATGGCTGCTGGATGATTTTGAGTTTGGGGAAATTGTCATGGATGGAAAAGCGCCAAATGTCAACATGGTTCGGGGTTTTGATGAAAACAAATTAGAAATACAATTTGATGAAGCAATAGATCCCGTATTTTCTGAGTTTCTCTTCAATTATAAGTTGGATGGGGTGGAGCCTTCACTTGTAATTAGGAAGTCGGATTCTTTGGTGTATTTAAGTTTTGAGGAAAAGTTAGTACCTGAGAAAATATACGAGTTACAAGTTTCACAAATCCCAGATTTAGCAGGGAATTTTATACAGGATACGCTGATATCCTTTCAGTTTTTTGACCCCACATTTATCCCTCCCAAAACTCTGGTAATTAATGAAATAATGCCTGCTCCGAAAGCTGATCTAGATTTGCCAAATGTGGAATACGTGGAGGTCTTTCATGCAGGAGAGTATGCGGTTCGGCTGAATGGTATAAGTTATTCAAATTCTAGATCAACAGTTATTTTCAAAGACGAATGGATTCAGCCAGGAGAGTTGTTGATTCTAGCCTCTGAAAATCAAGCAACACTACTTAAGAATTATGGAAAAGTAATCCCGGTAAAAAATTGGCCTACTCTTTTGAATGCTGGGGACCAACTTAGTCTAAAAGATGATCAAGGTAAAATTATTGATCAAATATCCTATTCAACTAGCAGTTGGGGAGGTAGCGAATTTGCCAATGGAGGATATAGTTTAGAGGTTGCCAATCCATTTTATGCCTGCGATCAAAGTGAAGCGCTCAAACATTCGATAGATCCAGTCCGTGGAACTCCAGGTCGGCAAAATTCCGTGTTTGATGTAACAACTGATAAAAGTCCACCAACTCTCATTTCATCTGAATTCAGTACGCCTAAAAGTCTCCTGCTAACATTTTCAAAGCCGATATTGGCTGGATTTAACCAATCGAACTTCGAGTTTCAACCAACTTTAGTAATTGATTCTGTTGTAGCGATTAGTTCTAAACAAATCCAGCTTCTTTTTGTAGATGAAGTATTGGCTAATACACTATATAAACTAGGCATAAAAGGTTTGACGGATTGCTCAGGGAATGATTATGTGCAAACGGAGCCCATGAAACTTGTATTGCCTGTACAAGCTAGGGTGGGAGATGTATTAATAAACGAACTGCTATTTAATCCCAAGACGGGGTCGCCAAAGTTTGTAGAGTTGATCAATTTGACGGATAACTACCTTGAAATTAGGTATTGGAAACTAGCAAATCTTAATGATGCTGTAGGAATAGACCAAGTGAAGCAGCTAGGTACAAATTCTTTGATTCTCGGACCAAAGAATTTTTTGGCTATCACTACCAATCCAGATATGCTAAAATCTGACTTTCCTAAGTCAGTATTTGGGCAATTTTTCAAAATTGCTACTCTTCCCAGTTATCCAATAGCTGGACAAACAGTAGTTTTATTGGATTCTGCGGGAAGAGTTGCGGACTCATTTACTTACTCTGAAGAGCTTCACCATCCTTTACTGAGAGATCCGAAGGGAGTTTCTTTGGAGCGACTATCTATCGACTCACCTGCTTCTTTATCCGCAAATTGGCATTCGGCCTCAGCGATTGAAGAATATGCGACTCCAGGCCGAAAGAATTCACAGGTAATTTCTGGTGAATTTGAAGGTGATTTGATACAGATAGAGCCGGAAGTTTTTGATCCCGAAGGAAGTAGCGGAAATACATTTACAAGTATTCGCTATGAGCTTGATCAACTTGGATGGGTAGGGAGTTTTAGGATTTATTCTACCACGGGTCAGTTGGTTCAGGTGCTTGCTCAAAACGAGATACTTGGTGCATCTGGTTTATTTACCTGGACAGGTACTGATCAGCAAGGAAAAGTCTTGAGACCAGGGTATTATGTTTTGATGGTGGAACTCTATGATCTGTCTGGTCAGGTGAGGACAATTCGCAAAACCATAGTAATCGCAACAAAGCTTTAATTTTATTTATGCTTAATTATGAGGTTAAACAGCAAAAATTAGTATCTTATAGCTCATAATACCCCAAACCCATGGAAAAAGACCTAATCACCCAGGCCTTGCAGACGATTCACTTGCAGAATGGCAAAGATCTCAAAGAGGTTTCCCAGTATTTAAATATGAAATATCGAATTGATACAGATATTTTGTTGCTCGAAGATCGATTAAAGAAATTGATACAAGAAGAAAAAGCCGTCGCATGACGGTTTTTTTATGCTTTGAATATAGAGAAAATGGCTATTCAACCCCTCACTGTAATTAAGACGTGTCCTTCCATTGTTCTGATGTTCTATCCTTAAAATGCTGGCATTAGGTTGAGAATCAATTTAATAGATACAATTAGAAGAATAAACTGTGTGTCAGCGTGTATGTAGTCGAATGAAATTATAAGCCCGCATATTTATTGCAGGATTTCGACCACAAATTCATCTTTGTCTTTAAATCTTCCGATTTCCCAAATCACTTGACTATGCTGCTTCATAGCCTCTTCAAACCAATCCTGGTTTGCTGGATCTACTGCAAGCATTAATCCACCGCTGGTCTGTGGATCACAGAGTTTGACCAGATCCATTCCCAACACACCTTTTGTTTTTGCACTGTAGGCATTCCAGTTACGGTAAGTATTGTCAGGAAAAATAAATTGGTTGATATATTCTTGGACACCTGCTATCATCGGAAGTTTGAAAAGATCAATCTCTGCAGAAAGTCCAGCTCCTTCGCACATTTCAATCAAGTGACCTAGTAATCCGAATCCAGTGACATCTGTCATGGCATGTACTTCTTCGTGATTGCCTATAATTTCTCCGATGGAATTCAATCTACAAGCCGTATCCAATAAACTGACATAATCCTTGTCAGAAATTTTCTGTCGCTTCAAGGCTGTCGCAAGTACTCCTACACCTAGCTGCTTGGTGAGGTAAATGATGTCCCGAGGTTTCGCGCCGCTATTTGTTTTTATTTTAAGCGGATGGACAATACCATTTACAGATAAACCAAAGATAGGGTCCTTGGCTGCGATAGAATGCCCACCTGCTAGTTCAATTCCTGCAGCTTTACATATTGATTTTGCCCCTTCCATGACTTTGGCAGCGAGCTCAGGTGCAAGCTTTTCTACTGGCCAGCTAAGAATAGCATTGGCGAAAATTGGCTTTCCACCCATAGCATAGACATCCGAAAGTGCATTTGCAGCAGCAATTCTACCAAAGTCAAATGGATCATCCACAATAGGAGTGAAAAAATCTACCGTATTGATCACTGCTAGATCTTCTGAAACCTGATAGACTGCCGCGTCATCTTTTCCTGAATTTCCCACCAATAAATTTGGGTCACTTTGGGTGAACGATCCGCTTGAAGTTAAAATTTGGTCAAGAATTGCGGGAGCGATTTTGCAGCCGCAGCCAGAGCCTTCACTCCATTCAGTCAGTCTAGTTGGTGCGTTTTCCATATAAATGTGTTTTTGCTTCGAGTAGTTTTTTAATAGATGTTTCTGTGTCTATACCACAGAGATTTAGCTGGATTGTTCTTCCTAATGCATGTTTTTCCAAGTCAAAAGAATACGCCTTGTCATAGTAAATGAGCATGTTCGAGATCCAGGCTTCGTGATTACCATCAACTATTGCTTCTATAGCTTGGGATGTTCTAAGCCCCCCAAGTCGCTTCTTTAGGCGTAAAACTGCCATGATTAATTCATCATTGGGTAAAATGGCATATTCCTCGGCTATTAGCGCAATTCTTTCTTGCTCCGTCTTAAGGATATCTATGAGTGGTGCAGCAAGCATCTGATGATAGAACTCTTGAGGTAGAATGGTTCTGCCGATTTTTTTGCTTTCATTTTCTACCCAGATAGGTAGGCTTGCATCTAATTGGCGTAGTTCTTCTGCAAAGAGATTTTCAAATTGTTCAACAGTTGGCTGAGGTTGCTGGCCGATGGATCCAAAGGAAGATCCTTTGTGATTAGCCAAGCCTTCCAAATCGATTATTTGCTCGCCTCTTACCTGCAATTCTTTTAAAAGTCGGGTTTTCCCTGTACCAGTCTTTCCGCCGAGGATAAGAAGACTCCTTTGCTTCCGGACAGAATTAAAAGTAAAAGTTCTATAAGTTTTATAACCACCTGTTAAACGGTAAACTTCAAAACCAACCATGGTAAGAAGCCAAGAGAGTATCTGACTACGCATCCCGCCTCGCCAGCAATACACGATAATCTTCTTATCAGGAAATTTCCGTAAAACCGCTTTAAGAATTAGATGAAATCTAGGTCCAACTAATTCAAAACCTTTTAATGTGGCTTCTTCCGAGCCTTTTTCTTTGTAAAGTGTACCGACAACAATTCTTTCTTCATCATTGAGAATTGGGAAATTGTATGAGCCTGGAATATTACTTTGAGCAAATTCACTTTCACTTCGTGCATCGATCATTGGAAGCTGATCACGCAAGCTCCAAAAATCATCTAAAGAAATTAATTGCTCTGCCATAAGGTTTGAAGATAAAAAAAGCCGCAAGTAAATTCTTGCGGCTTTGAGATATTATTGAGTCAACTATTAAAGCTGAGCATCTATTTTTTGTGCCAAAACAGATTTTGGAACTGCTCCAACTTGTTTGTCTACAACCTCGCCACCTTTGAAGAAAAGAAGCGTAGGGATAGATCTGATGCCGAAAGCTTGAGCAACAGCTGGATTTGCATCCACGTCCACTTTGCCGATTACAGCTTTTCCTTCGTAATCGCCAGCAAGTTCTTCCACTACTGGCCCGATCATTTTACATGGACCGCACCATTCTGCCCAGAAGTCAACTAGGATTGGTAGCTCAGATTTGATAATTTCTTCAAAGTTAGCGTCGGTAATTTCTATCGCTTTTCCCATTGTATGTTTAGTTTAAAGTTTCTTATTTTTCAAATATAAAACAGAAAGGGAATTGAAGATTAATAAGTTCCGATTGGAATAATTTTTTTGATTATGATCGATTGACAAAATCGATGGATGTCTTATTATAATTTCTGATCTTATTCAAATTTACTGTAAGCAAAAACTTTCACAATTAGCTCAAAACTTGACGTGTTTCAACGTTGGTTATCGTCAACTACATAACAGTCTTTTTCATTTATACCACCCGGTAAGTTACCTCAGGAATTGCCTTCAAGTCCTTGATCATTTCTGCACTCGGATCGATAGAAAATCTTTTGGAGAAAAGCTCCAATGCAAGATTTTCCTTTCGATCAATCACATCAAAATACAGCTTGGCATCTCCCTTATATTTCTCCGTGATTGCCTGTAGTTTTTCCATTAAATCCATCGTGAGATCATCCAAATCAATGTTGACTCGAAGTCCTTTTACCATCTTGCTACGGATTTCATCGAGCAGCGTAATGCTGCTGATCTTAAATTCCAGCTCATTTTCTGCCCATCGTTTTCCAGCTACGGTTCCGCTGATAAATAGAAACCAACCTGGCATAAAGTACTCTTTGAACTTTACGTAGTCATCTCCAAATAGGAAGAAGGTGAAAGCGCCTTGATAATCTTCTAGCGTCAGTGTGCCAAATGGTTTTCCATTCTTTGTAGTTCGGTGGGCAAAAGTGGAAACTGACCCTGCAAGCTTGATGTCACTTTTACTTTTCAAACCTTCCAAATCATTCAGATCAGTCAAAGAAGCATTGGTAAAAGATTCTATCTCTAATCGGAATTGATCAAGTGGATGTCCTGATATGTAAAGTCCGACAACTTCCTTTTCAATGTTTAGCTGCTGTAGTTGTGTGAATGGCTCCATCGGAGCAATAGTCGGAAGCGGTACTTCCATGTTTCCAGCTCCTCCACCGAAAAGACTAACCTGATTACTATCTTCCTCTTGCTGTACTTTTTGAGCGTATTTTGTAGCCTTCTCTATTAAATTCAAATCATTGTCTGCAGCCTCCAAATATTGTCTTCTATGGTGCTGAGGGAAGCAGTCAAAACCACCAGCCATTGCCAGAGCTTCCATAGTTTTCTTATTGAGTGCCTTGGAACTCACGCGCTTCGCAAACTCAAAAATGTTTTTATATGGGCCATTTTTCTCCCGTTCATTAATAATCGCATCCACTGCTGCGGAACCTGCGCCTTTGATAGCAGCCATTCCAAATCTGATTTCTCCAGCTGCATTCACAGTGAATCCATTTTTGGATTCATTCACGTCTGGACCTAACACAGGGATTCCGGCGCGTTTACATTCTTCCATGAAAAATGTCACTTGCGTGATATCATTCATGTTGTTACTCAGTACCGAAGCAAGATATTCGGCAGGATAATGCGCTTTAAGATAGGCTGTTTGATAGGCAATCCACGCATAGCAAGTTGAGTGAGATTTGTTAAAAGCATAGGACGCAAAAGCTTCCCAGTCAGTCCAAATCTTCGAAAGTTTCTTCGAATCGTGACCCTTGGCAGAAGCCTGCGCGACAAACTTTGGCTTCATCTTATCCAATACGTCCTTCTGCTTTTTACCCATTGCCTTACGCAAAACATCCGCCTCACCTTTGGTGAAACCTGCAAGTTTTTGGGACAAAAGCATCACTTGCTCTTGATAAACCGTAATACCGTAGGTTTCCTCTAAGTATTCCTTCATGTCCTCCAGATCGTATTGGATCTCTTCAGTTCCATGTTTTCTTTTGACAAAAGAAGGAATATAGGCGATAGGACCTGGGCGGTATAACGCATTCATGGCAATCAAATCCGCAAAAACAGTAGGCTTAAGTTCACGCATGTATTTCTGCATTCCGGCAGATTCATACTGGAAAATACCGACCGTCTCACCACGCTGGAAAAGTTCATAAGTCTTCACATCATCAATAGGGAAATGATCGGCGTCAAGCTCGATACCATGCCTTTCCTTCACAATTCTGATCGCCGTTTTGATAAGCGTAAGTGTCTTTAAACCTAAAAAGTCCATTTTCAACAGGCCTGCAGATTCTACCACAGAGTTGTCAAACTGCGTACATACCATGTCTGAATCTTTCGCCAATGCGACCGGGACATAGTTAGTAATATCATCAGGAGTGATGATCACACCGCATGCGTGGATTCCAAGGTTTCGAACAGATCCTTCGAGCATTGTCGCTTGTAGGATAGTTTTGGCTGCTTCGTCTTGACCTTTGGAAATCTTAATCAATTCATCTGCCTTGGCAATCATTTCACCTTGACCCTTTAATTTCTCTGAGATAGCAGCGCGATTTCCCTGTAAGGCAAAAAGTGCTTTCAGCTTGATGTCAGGCACCAAATTGGCTAATCGTCCTGCCTCTGCGAGTGGGAGATTTAATACTCTGGCGGTATCTCGAATAGCAGATTTTGCTGCCATCGTACCGTATGTGATTATCTGCGCTACTTGATTTGAGCCGTATTTTTTGATTACATAATCGATCACAGACTGACGACCTTCATCATCAAAGTCAATGTCAATATCTGGCATAGATACTCGATCTGGATTCAAGAATCTCTCAAAAAGCAGGTTATATGCGATGGGATCAATATTGGTGATGCCCGTACAATATGCAACTGCCGATCCTGCTGCCGACCCACGACCTGGGCCAACAGAAACCCCCATTTTTCTTGCCTCTGCTATAAAGTCTTGAACAATCAAGAAGTAACCTGGATAACCAGTATTTTTTACTGTGGCTAGCTCAAAGTCTAAGCGTTCTTCTATTTCTGGAGTGATTTCTGGATAACGTTTCTTTGCACCTTCATATGTTAAATGTCTGAGGTAGGCATTTTCTCCACGTTTTCCACCATCGACTTCATCTTCAGCATGGATGAATTGTTCAGGGATTTCAAAAGCAGGAAGTAGTACTTCACGTGCTAGTTTATACGTCTCAATTTTCTGAGTTATCTCATTCGTACACTCAATAGCTTCTGGCATGTCTGCAAAAAGCTTTTTCATCTCATCAGGTGTTTTGATGTAGAATTCATCATTTGGGAAGCCGTAGCGAAACTCACGACCACGCTTGCCAATATACTTTTTCGGTTTATCGTAAAGCTCCCCGTCTTTCACGCAAAGCAACACATCATGCGCTTTGGCATCGGTTTTCTCACTGTAGTAAGAGTTGTTTGCTGCGAAATATTTCACATCGTACTTCCTCGCAAGTTCGAGTAGAACTTCATTTACTTTCTCTTCTTCAGGAATGCCGTGGCGATTGAGTTCTACATAGAAGTCTTCGCCAAATTGCTCTTTGTACCAGACAAACGCTTCTTCCGCTTGAGTTTCTCCGACATTCAAAATCAAGAATGGAATCTCTCCCCAAAGCCCACCAGTAGTAGCGATTAGATCACCTTTGTATTGAACCAAAAGCTCTTTGTCAATTCGGGGTAAATAGTAAAATCCCTCGATATTGGCGTAGGAAGCTAGTTTTGCTAGGTTGTGATAGCCAGCTTTATTTTTTGCAAGGAGAACAGTTTGGTAACCGTCATCCTTATTCGATTTGTTTTTTCTGTCTCGGCAAAGATTGAATTCGCAGCCTAAAATCGGCTTGACATCTTTTGCGAGTGCTTCTTTCACGAAGTGGAAAGCGCCCATCATATTCCCGTGATCAGTCATCGCAATTGCTGGCATTCCCAACTCTTTTGCGCGAGCAACCATGGCAGGAATCTCACAAGTAGCTTGCAAAACTGAATATTGACTATGGACGTGCAGATGGGTAAAAGGAACGTCTTTAAGATCTGAGATGTCCGCTTTCCCAGCTTGCTTCAGTACATCTTTGGCTGCAGCTTTCTGCGTGTCTTTCGCTTGCGCAAAGTTGGCTTCCTCCAGCTTTGGGGCTTCGTAGATTACTTCAGCGATGGTAATTCCAGTCTCTGGAGCTTGTACTCCTTGGGTAATCAAGCCAAAGAAACAGCGAGCCGTAGCATCTACGTCGTAGGCTGCATCGTGAGCATCACCGAAGCCTTTACCAAAAAGTTTCTGGTGAAGTTCCGTAAGAGTTGGCCATTTGAATTTACCTCCTCTACCCCCTGGAAGTGCGCAGAACTCTGTAGAAATATCTTTGGTATCCAGCTGCTTTGCTGTCAGCGGCATCGTCGCCTCTGCTCGGTAATACTCCACCCCTGTTACATTGACATCAAACTCTACATTGTGGCCTACCAAATAAGTGGCTTTCTGTACGTCTCCTTCAAATATTCCGAGGATCTGTTTCAGGTCGTGACCTTCTGCTAAAGCTCTCTTGGTAGAAATTCCGTGAACTTTTTCCGCATTATAAGGGATAGTAAAGCCTTCGGGACGGATGATGTAATTATGATTCGAAATCAGATTTCCCTTTGCATCATGCAGTTGCCATGCCAGCTGAACAAGTCTAGGCCAGTTGTCCACATCGGACATAGGGGCATTGTAATCGCGGGGAAGACCGGTGGTCTCCGTATCAAAAATTAAATACATACAGCTTGGGGAATTGAGACTTCAAATTACCGCTAATCTGGGAAAGGAGACAAGGGAAGTGGAGGTAATTGTCAGAGAAAATTGAAATATCTAGCTCTAAATTTGTCCCATAATGAGAGAGTAACTTTAAACCTGCACAAGTTATTTTCCTTTATGTGGTACTTTCAAGGAGAAAGCTTATTTCCATATAAAAATCAGAATTAGTAAAGACGTATTTGCTTTCCTCAACAAATTCAAAATTCTTTGAAAGATCAGATGGTTATCCATGCTGTGTTACCTGAGTTTGAGTTATATACTTACCGCCTATCTAAAAATGAAAGATCCTTTTTAGATAGGCTGACCCCTAAGCAAATCTTTTTATTTTTAAAGATTTGAAGCTTACAACTTTATGGAGATTGCACATTTACTGGCAATTTCCTAACCTTATTACTTTCGAGCTTTCTACCGCCTTCTCAATATCTTATTTCCCACATCCATGCTCGCCTGCTATCAATGGAAGATTGGATAAACTCTCGGACTATATCCTGATATTTAGTACCCGATACTTCTCTTCCTTTTAGTTTTTTTGGCAGGGTGATGATTTCTTCCGGTTCCCCAAAAGTGATTTTCTCGGCTTCCACGATGAGCATTCCGTCGTTGATGTCATAAGCCAAAATCAAACCTGGAAGCCCGAATTGTTCTTCGGGACCCATAGGAACGGGAATATCTGAGGCGAACCAAGCAGTGATCTTTTGGCCTTTAATGCTGTCTTCAGACACAGCTTTCATACACATGTGTCCCAGAATATCCCGTATCTCGTTCATTACCCTCCATTTTGGAGTATTTAGACTGTCACGAACAATGTAAGTTTTGCCCATCTGATCCATGTATTTCAGATAGGTCTGGTCTTCTAAATTGTTTTCAATAAAATAGTCTTTTACTTGCCAAGAGTAGCTTTGCACTTGATAGGGTTCTCCAAAAGTATAGAGACTTTTTTCTGGCCAAAACTGAAGTTTCATCCGGGTGCTGTAGCCATCAGGATTACTCCAAGTGAGTAGAATTCTGTCCTTTTCCTGTTGGGTAATGTGGGGCAGGCTGGAGTAGATTTTATCATAGAAAATGCGGTATCGGTATTCTACCTCACCAACTATATTTTGGGCTCTTAGTCCTGTGCAAATTAATATTAGGATAAGAGTATTAAGATATTTTAATTTCATTGTTTTGATGATTTAAGAATTGGGTGAATCAAAATATGCGGAATGGATTTACAAAATATTCTATCATTGAAACCTGTCTTTTTAACTACATATACCTTGGTGAATAGGGAGGAAGCAACGGTCTTTTTTTTGGTAAACTAGTTGGTATGGATTTCTTGAAATGTTGGTTTTAATTATATCACGACGACTAGTAATCATGCCCAAACGGTTAGCGAAGGGAAGAATCCAATATCCCGTTTTATAGACTTGCATCTCGGTGATATTGCGACTATTGAACTTGCCCCTTTACAACGTACCATACTATCTGTATTTTTTCACTTCTACTCCCCGCATATTGTAGGTCACTCCGAGCAGGAAATATCTTGATAGCGTTTCAATCCTTCCAGTGGAAACATAATTTTGGCCTGCATACTGGCTGATGGTTTGATTTTGCTTGAAGATGTCGTAAGCGGAAAGCCTGACTTCCCATTTTTTAGCCTCGCCGATTTGTTTATAGACGAATGCATTAAGGATAGGTACTTTCTGATCAAATCCAAAACTTTCGTTTTCATATCGGCTGTAGTTGAATTTCACATCTAAGTAAAAATCTTTGGGGAATTTTATGTTTACATTACTATAAGCACTCCAATTTATTATGTCCTGGTTTTGGGATGGATTTTGTTCGTATTTGGTTTTGCTAAGTCGGAAAGATGACCCGGTATATAGACTGAGCCATTCTAAAGGTGTCAGATCTAAATTTACCCCAAAGTTATTGCTATAAGTTTGGGTCTCTGTCTCGATTGAGTTGATGAGGGAGAGGCTTTTAGAATAAGACGGATTTGCAGATAAGTACGCGTTAGCCTTGGTTTTTACGATGGGAAAACCAAAACCTAGATATGGGTAATAACGCTGTCCCCCGGAAACATTTCCTGCTTTGTAGGTAGTGACAAAAGTTTCTGGGTCTATGGTTTGATTTTGAACTACTTGATTTTGATAGAACGTGGAATTGAATGAAAACCGCAAATTTATAAACGTGGCAGGATCATACATGCTATATCCTGTATTGAAAGAATGCGATACTTCGGGCTCTAGATCAGGATTTCCTTCCCGTATATACAATGGATTAGATATGTCCTTATATGGCTGTAGGTCGGCGATATTTGGGGGAGAAACGCCCATAGCATAGCTTGCGTTAATATTTTTGTTGCCTTTCATTGTTTTCCAGTAAGACACATTAGGGGTAAAGTTGATGTAGTTTTTATCCACTCGGCCTAATATCTCACTACCTTCTACCACTGAAAACTGTCCATTCAATCGGTAGTTAGAAGCGGCCAAACCTACGCTTAAATTAGAGCCTTTGTTAGCATATCGAATGCTGGAACCGAATCTGTTGTAAGTAATTGTGTTGTCAAAAAATCGACTGAGTTCCGGATTTAGCTCTTGGGTATCACTTGCCTCCACATCATATACTTTTCGGTTTGTTTCGCTTTTTGATTGGCTGAAATTGTAGAAAGTCTCCCAGAAAAATACTTTTTTGATGGGTTCAACAAAGAGTAGGCTTGACTTTACTTGGTTAGAGCCATTCAGTGCCTCGTTCAATTGATCCAAGTTTCGGAAATAGGTATTTGGGTCTGTTGAGTTCATGACATCTACAACGGATTTTTGTATACCATTTTGGTCTGCCTTACTATACGTATCACTGATACTTGCAGCAAAGTTTCGTCCGTTTTTCTTGAATTTATGCCTATAAATTGCAGTGCCCTGAAAAGCCCCTGACCATTTATCCGATTGGTTGTTCCTGTCCATTTGGCTTTGCTCCGTGCTACTGCGAATCAGCTCCTGATGGCTGGCCAAGGATGTAGTAAGTGAGCTTAGCCTTCCTTTTGCGTTAATGGTAATGGTGTTGGCGCTGTCTAGTTCGTTTTGAAAACGAAGGTTTACCCGATGATGACCTGCCATGTTATTTTGTAAGCTTTGGTCAGTGGAAGTGAAAGATGTATTGTCCTGCAGGAAGTTTGTTCTGCTATTGATGCTCTCTAGCGTTTGATCACTGCGGCTATAGAAGTAATTACTACTGAAGTCCTTCTTATCCTTCAGGTAATTGTAATTGATGCCGATAGCTTGATTGTTGGAATAGCCAGAATTGAGGTTGTTGAAGGGGATTTCGAAGGATTCTTCATTGTCCCCACCGGAAAATGAAATAAAATTCATTCCACCGCTTCCATTAAAACCAAAGTCCCCAGTGTCGCCAAATTGGAAAGAACTACTCCCTTTAAACTCCTGCAGGTCATCCCAGCTCAGTCCAGATTGGTTGACATTATTACCATAGCCGATTACTGAAAATTGGTTTACTTTGTCAAATTTATTAAAAGAAGCATTTGAAGACCATCTTCCGTCTGTACCCCCTGCAGCTGAAAGCTTGCCAAAACCTCCTTTTTTAGCTTCTTCCTTCAGCTCAACATTTAAAGTTTTTTCCTTCACGCCATCTTCCACCCCTGTAAGCTTGGACTGTTCTGACTTGTCATCATATAGCTGAAGCTTGCTGATTGACTCTGCATTCAAGTTTTGCGTGGCCATTTTGGTGTTTCCTCCAAAAAAACGCCTTCCATCCACTGTTACTTTCTGTACTTGTTGCCCTTGTGCAACTATATTTCCATCCTTGTCGATTTGTATTCCGGGCAGCTTGCGGAGCAATTCTTCCAGGGTAGCTCCAGGCGGTACTTTGAATTTGCTGGCATCGTACTCAAGTGTGTCGCCTCGCATCATTAAGGGTGCTTTGGCTGCTTTCACCACTACCTCGTAGAGTTCCTGTAAAATCGGCATCAGTTGAATCTCTTCCACTTCCAGGTCCCCTGTTTCGGGAAGAACCAGTTCTTTCTGGATGGGGAGGTACCCCATATAGGTGGCTTTGATAAGCAACGGTTGCTTTTCTACGTTTTTGAATTGGTACTCTCCGTCTTTATTAGTCAGAGTGTATGCCACCAAAGCCGAGTCTTTTGGGCTAAGAAGTAGCACAGAGGTGTAGTCGAGCGGGATGTTGGTAGTGTCTTTCACCACTCCCCGAATAGTAAGTTTGGATTGGGCATGCGAAGTAAAAGTGATGGCAGCCAGGAGAAGGCATGAAATGAGGAATTTCATTTTTTTTCAGTTTTATGTTTTAAACAATAATTTCTTTGACTAAAACTACTCCCCACCCCATAATCACTACCAATTCACCCCTACGAGAAGTATCCTTAATTTAAAAAGACAGACTCAGAATTGAATGGACAATTAATGAGTACTGCTAAGTTGAAAATGAGTGTACATTATTTTTGTAACCCTTAGTCCACCTGTATTATATATCACCGTAAAGCCCCAACTTCTAGATAAAGATGTTTTTTACTTTACTCTTCTTCATTAAGTTCTCTACTTATTAAAACCAAAAATTCTTTTAATCAAATAGTGCGTTTCTATGAAAAATACGCAATCACCTAATTACTACACTAATGAATGTTTTAATACTACGATTATAGTAAACTTTTAATTAAAAGCATCTGACTAATTTGTTAAAGAATGTTATTTAGGTAAATGGACTGGGGGAGCTGTGAGATAGTTACAAGTCAATAAGTTACGAACGCTCAATTCTGATATGTAATTTCTGAAAAAATCGATTTTCTACATATGTGACACAAAAAATCAGTTAAATATCTTCACCTCAATAATGCCAATCGGTATAAAAGAACCAATCTAATAATACCTAGCTAATAAAGATTGGTCGAAGTACTGGCACATACATTTACTATGTGGATGGCTTAAGATAATGAAATTCAAAAAAAATCTACCTCTTATCCTCCCAAGGCATAAAAATCACTTTTTTAGTTTCAAAAAATTCTTCTTTGAAGTAATCTTCCAAGTGATATACGACATAAGATTTGTCTAGCTCCTCCATTTCTTCTTCAACTTCTCCGCCTTTTAAGTACAGAATGCCATTTGGGTATTCGTTGATATCCTCTTTGCGAATCTTATTTTTCACCCAAGGATAAAAAGTAGCCATACGTGTCACTGCACGACTGATGACAAAGTCATATTTACGCACTAATTCCTCCGCTCTTGCTTGTTGTGCTTCCACATTGGTAAGTTTCAATTGCTTCACCACATCCTTTACAACCGTAATCTTTTTCCCGATAGAATCTACCAAATGAAAATGTGTCTCTGGAAACATGATCGCCAAAGGAATTCCTGGAAATCCACCCCCAGTTCCGATGTCCAGAATCTTCGTATCTGGTACAAATGGCATTACTTTTACTATGCCAAGGGAGTGCAATACATGATGCAGATAGAAGTGCTCCATATCCTTGCGACTAATCACATTGATTTTGGAATTCCAATCATCGTAGATTTCTTGGAGTTGGTCGAACTGTGCGAGCTGCCCATCTGTAAGGTCGGGGAAATAAGACTGGATTAGCTGAGTG
Source organism: Algoriphagus ratkowskyi (assembly GCF_002150505.1). Lineage (GTDB taxonomy): Bacteria > Bacteroidota > Bacteroidia > Cytophagales > Cyclobacteriaceae > Algoriphagus > Algoriphagus ratkowskyi. The sequence continues at coordinate 34,126 of NZ_MSSV01000003.1, read as the reverse complement.
CCTGAGTTCATTAAATGTGTTTTTGTTTGCCAGCGGCAATTTCGTAAAGTAATTCTCGGGATCTGTGAAGTTGTGCTTTCACAGTTCCTAGTGGTTTTTCAAGTTCTTTGGCAATCTCCTCGTAAGAAAGCTCGTCGAAATATCGTAGTTGAACAAGTTTGCGGTATTTCGCAGGCAGTTTGTCCACGAAGATTCTCACCATTTCTATCCGCTGGGTACGTATGAACTCATCCTGCGGATTATTGTCATCATCCTGCACGTCTATTGTTACAGAGTTGCCTCCATCATCAGACATGGTCGTATTTAGACTCATAGTTTTAAGTCTCTTTTTTCGGATAAAATCAATGGTGTTATTGGTAGCAATACGGAATAACCAAGTGGAAAAAGTATAATCTTTTTTAAAGCGATGTAGGTTTTTGAATGCTTTGGCAAATGCTTCCATCGTAAGATCTTCCGCATCGTCTGCATCTCGGATCATTTTTAAGATCATGTAATAAACGGCTTTTTTGTAGCGCTTCATCAGGGATGCGTACGCCTGCTGATCTTCATGCTGTACAGCCTGATCGATCAGCTCAAAGTCTTCGAGTGCTTTCTTAGAAAAACCACGTTCGTTTATTTCCATTGGATATCTTTTGCCTGGTGGGAAATAGTCCCTAAAATCCAAAAGTAACCTAAATACAAGAAGTCAAGTATCCAGATATTTTTTGGTGGTTTAGTTCCTTGGATCTTTTTCTCTGCTGCTTTGAATATAAGCGTAATAAGAACAGACCTCAGAACGATAATACCAAAAACAACGCAAAAATGTTCCCAGCTTTGGTCTAAACCGACGTAAATAAGCAAACCTATCCCCGCAAGCCAAAATAATGCATGCGAAAAGGAGTATAATCCAATCTTTCTCTTATCCTCTCCATCGTAGTGTTTTCCAGCATGTAGATGCCTTTTCTTCTGAATAAAATAATCCTTCCGGTTTTCTTTAGGTTTTGAAATTGTGTTTGCCTCAGGGTCCAACACAATCTCAGTATTCCGTCCATTCGTATATAGATTGACAAAAAGATCATCGTCACCACCTTCTATATGCCAAAGGTTTTTAAAGGCTTTCACGTCCATAAAGAAGCTCCTACGATAGCTGAGATTTCTGCCCACAGCCATAAAAGGACGTTTCCAAAGTCCAAATGACATATAATACAGTGCTGTCAACAATGTCTCAAACTGAATCCAATTGTTCAAGAAACCAGGTTTTTGCTCATATCCTGAGAATCCCACTGCGAAAGTTTTTCCTTGATTTCGTATGGGTTCAGTCATTTTTCTGATCCATTGATCCGATTCTGGTAAGCAATCTGCATCCGTAAGCAGCATGACATCATGTTTAGCTACTTTGATCCCCAAGGTGAGTGCAAACTTCTTAGCAGTGACGTGAGGAGGTGTATATTTGATCGTGACGGAACGAAGTTTGGGGAAACTCTCCATCATTTTCTCCAGCAGTCTCCTGGTGCTATCCGAGGATCGATCATTGACTACCATGACATCGAAGAGCGGGTAATCTTGTTCGAAAAGCTTAGGGATGAGCGTTTTGAGATTCGAGAATTCGTTGTGAGCACAAATCACCACAGTCACACCTTCTTCGTTTTCCGAAGAAGATTTAGATTTACTACCAGTGTAAAAGGCCGTTTTTCCAAAAATAACCAAGAGGTATATAACTTGGACAAGTATCCCAATTCCGAAGAAAAACCAAAGTAGAAATAGGCCCATAGGTCGTTTTTGCTGAGCAAATATAAAATCAAATTCAGCAAACCATTTAAGAATAAGCGTATATTTTTGTGGGCTGAATGATACAATCTGTAGAATGCCTCTCCAGCAACCCATTAGCGATATGAAGTTTACCTTAGAGTACAGTGATTCCAAAAGCAAAGCCAGAGCAGGTGTAGTAAAAACTGATCACGGCGAAATCCAAACACCTATTTTTATGCCAGTGGGTACTGCAGGTTCTGTGAAGGCAGTACACCAGCGGGAATTAGATCAGGATATTAAGGCACAGATAATCCTTGGGAATACCTATCACTTGTACTTGAGACCAGGTCTAGACGTGCTGGAAAAGGCCGGAGGTCTTCACAAATTCAATGGTTGGGAGAAACCAATCTTGACTGATAGCGGTGGATATCAAGTGTTCTCGCTTTCGGGAACTCGCAAAATCAAAGAAGATGGAGTGATGTTCAAGTCTCATATTGATGGCTCGAAGCATCATTTCACTCCAGAGAATGTCATGGATATTCAACGGACCATCGGTGCTGATATCGTCATGGCTTTTGATGAGTGCACTCCGTATCCATGTGAGTATGGCTATGCGAGGAATTCTATGGAAATGACTCACCGCTGGTTGACGCGATGTGTTGGTAGATTTGATGAGACAGAAGGAAAGTATGGGTATAATCAGACTCTTTTCCCTATCGTGCAAGGATCTGTATATAAGGATTTGCGGAAGCAAAGTGCAGAATTTATCGCTTCGACTAATCAACAAGGAAATGCTATAGGCGGACTATCTGTGGGGGAACCTGCTGAGATGATGTATGAGATGACAGAATTAGTAACGGATATTTTACCCAAAGACAAGCCTCGGTACCTTATGGGCGTGGGTACGCCAGCTAATATTCTGGAGTGTATTGCGCTTGGCGTGGATATGTTTGACTGCGTGATGCCAACCCGAAATGCTCGAAACGGCATGCTTTTCACTTCTGAGGGATTTATTAACATCCGTAATGAGAAGTGGAAAGATGACTTCTCAGGAATAGATCCTGCCATCGGAGGGTATGTAAGCACTTTTTATAGTAAAGCATACTTAAGGCATTTGACGATCAGCAAGGAGATTTTGGCTGCGCAAATTGCCAGTATTCATAACTTGAGTTTTTACCTTTGGCTGGTTGGCCAAGCTAGAGAGCATATCCTAGCAGGTGATTTTGCCGTTTGGAAAGATCAAATGGTGAAAAAAGTGAGCACAAGACTCTAATATGAAGATAATCGACAAACTGATCATCAAGGATTTTCTCAAGACCTACTTCTTCGTGGTGGTCATGCTGATCCTTGTGGTTTTGGTTTTGGATTTTACAGAAAAGAACGATACTTATATCAGGAATGATGTCCCTTCTGGCCAGATTTTCAAGTATATGATCAACTATGGTTTGTATTTGAATAACCTTCTCACTCCGATCACAGTCTTTATTACGGTTATTTTTATCACTTCCAAAATGGCTGGAAGAACAGAGATCATAGCTATTCTGAGTAGTGGAGTAAGTTTCATGAGAATGCTACGGCCTTTTCTTTTTGCTGCTAGCATGATTGGCGGGGCTAGTTTTTTGTTAAATGGATGGGTATTGCCTGGAGCAACTGCTGGAGTGACCGAGTTCCGAATAACCTACTTGGATAAGGAAAAGACTTCGTCTGAATCAAACGTTCATATACAAGTCGGTACCAATTCCTTTGCCTACATTAGTCGGTTTTTTAAAACCGGGAATACGGGACATAGTTTCACCTTGGAGACCATCCAAGATGGTGAATTGCTAGCCAAGCTGTCTGCAGACAGGATTGAATGGGATACAGCTAAAATGGTGTGGACTCTCCATAATTGGAGGCTACGTGAGCTACAAGATCGCGAAGAAATATATACCATGGGTCAAGAACGTGATACGATACTTTCTATTCGCCCAGAGGATTTTAACCTGCCAGAGAAACATCACGAAACATTAAAGCTTCCTGAATTAAGTAGGCAAATCAAAGTCTTAGAAGGCCGAGGAGCCGATAATGTGGGTTTCTATAAGATTGAGCGGTATGTTCGATTTATGTCGCCATTCGCAGCGATAATATTGACATTTATCGGTGTGATAATGTCCGCAAGAAAGACCCGTGGAGGGTCTGGATTTCAGATCGCGATGGGTTTCTTGCTCGCTTTTGTTTACATCATATTGTTTATTCTTTCCAGAACATTTGCAGAGAACGGAACGGAGTATCCAATTTTCGCAGTGTGGTTACCCAACATAATTTTTGGTGTAACTGGGCTTTTGCTTTACAAAACGGTCCCCCGATAAATGAACGCTACGATCAAAGATTATTTGATGCTCCATTTGATTGTGCTCATATGGGGATTCACTGCCATTCTGGGTTTGTTGATCAGTTTGCCTGCGATCGAGTTGGTTTTCTATAGAACCTTGATCGCATCTCTAGGAGTTGCAGCACTTTTTATGTTGCAAAGGAAAAACCTTTTATTGACTTTTCCAGATATGATGAAAGTCACTGGTGTAGGTTTTGTAATTGCGATGCACTGGATATTGTTTTTTTGGTCGGCTAGAATTTCTACGGCATCAGTTTGCTTGGCTGGAATGGCTACAACATCACTCTGGACGGCATTCGTTGATCCCTTATTCAACAGAACTAAAATTAAGTGGTATGAGGTAGGACTAGGTTTAATGGTGATTTCGGGTCTTTTGGTGATCTTCAGTTTTGAGTCGGGTTATTGGATTGGTATAAGTATGGCCTTAGGTTCAGCTTTTTTAGGAGCTGTATTCTCTGTACTCAATGGAAAACTAGCCCACAAACACAATCCCTACAAAATCACTTTTTATGAAATGGCAGGTGCTTGTTTATTTACACTGCTTTTTATGCCTATCTATTCCAACTTTATGACAGATGAAGGTCTGCAACTCTCTTGGGTTGGTTACGATTGGTTCTGGCTTTTTATATTAGGGGGAATTTGCACAGTATATGCGTTTTCAGTTTCTGTAGAGTTGATGAAAAGGCTATCTGTTTTTACAATTAATCTGACGGTGAACCTTGAGCCAGTCTATGGCATTGTGTTGGCTGTTTTGATTTTTGGCGAAAGTGAAAAAATGACGCCTCAATTTTATCTTGGTACAGGAATTATTCTGGTGTCAGTACTGACTTATCCGGTTTTGAATTATTGGAATAAAAGGAGAAAGCCAGTGAGGCCGCTGGGGTGATCGTAATCTCTCTTACTTCCAAAATCATCTAGAATCAGCAACAAGATTCCGATTAAAACAGGTTTTGAATTAAAAAAATAGGCCTTCTGTTTTTGTTTAAAAAAGTTTGAACGTTTAAGTTAGGATTATAATATTTTTGATTAAAATTGTGACATAACTCTTTAAATATAAATAACATGAAACTTTTAAAAACAAAATTTTTCCATGAGAGAATCTCTTTCTCTCTCTCTCTTGATTTTTTTGCTGGGAATCACATCCTGTCAAGAAATCCCTGATGGTATTCAGGCATTGGATGACCAAGTTGAAGAACTATACGTATCCAAAGTTCCCGAATATGAGTCAAAATTAAAGCACTTGACCCATTGGGCAAGTATTTCAAGATCCAAATGCAAGAGCTGAACTATTTGCAACTGTAGGAAAAGTTGCATATTATCAAATACATTTCGCTCAAACCTTTAATAAATGCAGCACCATCAACAACCCTTTTAGTGATAAAGGATTTGGTCAAAGAACTTATCAAGGTGTAAATTATGGAATTGAGCGGTTTGGAAGGTTTCAGTTTTATTTAGTGCCTCAAATTCAATTGTGATGAGATCAATTAGGGTCCTTATTTTCTTGATTTCCGTCTTTGCAAGTATTTCTGGGGGATATGGACAGGAAAACAAGTTTGACTTTCAGGTAAAGCTTGGATATTTAAGTCAAGTCAATACCCCAAAATCTGAAAGTCCGGCTCAATATGGAGGCTATGTAGGCTATGGAGTTTTCAAAGATTCAAATTTGGGAAGGATGACCTTTGATTTAGATCTTAATTACCTGAGTAAGCATACTCCGAAAGAATTAAGAATAAATAATTATGAGGGCTTTAGCCTTAAGGGGCAAGCTAATTACTTATTGAAGATTTTTCCTATTGGTGACAGCTTTCTTTACTTTGGCCCTGGTATAGCCATTCATCAACCTCTAAAGAGTAGTGGAGTAAATAATGGCCCTAGCTTTGGGGCAAATGGAAAAATTATAGTTCCGGCCACATTAGGTGGAGTTCGATTTTATTTTACTTATGATTTAGATTTCCTTACAGGTCCAGGATTTTGGAGAAATGGAATTGGAATAGCCTTTTCACCGAATTCTAAAAATTAGTCAGAAAGGGTAGTCCATAATTTGACTACCCTTTCTTTTTACTTTTACTTAAAGTCAATTACTGGGATAAAAGGAGAAAGCCGGTGAGGACTTTGGGTTGATTTTTTTATAAAGTGGTAATATCAGTCAAAGTCGCCAATGCCTGCTTCAATTGCTCAGGCGATATTTCTCCGATTTTTTCGATCAGCCGATCTTTTGAAATTGACCTGATATGAAAAACCATCAGTTCGGACTCCACCTTCAGCCCATTTTTATGAGCCGGTTCCAAAATTGGATTGCCCTGATAGTTTTTGATTTTGGAAGTAAGCGGAGCAGTGATCACTACTTGCAGGAATTTGTTCATGAGATTCCCACTGAGGATCACCACTGGTCTTCTCCCTGATTGCTCTGAACCTATCACAGGATTCAGATCAAACATCCAGATATCACCTTGCCGCATCTTCGATTTGCTTTAGGTAATCTCCCATTCCTTCTTCAGCTACCATTAGAATATCATCATCCTGAGCTGCCTGTCTATAGGATTTGACATATTCAGCTCTTTTGAGATGGTCTAAATAGAGATTCAGCGCATTTTCCATCAATTTATTCTTTGGAAGAGAAAGCTTTTTAGCATAATCGGCGAGTCTCTGTAGGAGGTCGTCTGGAAGTGTACTAGTGAAAGTTGCCATTGCGTTTTATATTTATGATTTACAAATATAAAAAATAAATACAAAATACAACTCTCTTATTTTAAGTAAATTATAATACTGTCTCAAACATAAAACAACCCTTATTCCATTCAATTGAAGTAGGTTTGTCCTCAAAAAGCCCGAACACTGAGGAACCTGACCCTGACATAGCAGCGTAATAAGCACCATGGTCATAGAGTCTCTCTTTAATCGCTGCTATCTCGGGATGATTAGGAAATATGCTTGCTTCAAAGTCATTCACTAGCTCATTCTTCCATCTGTTTCGATCAGCTAAAACATCCTCTAGTTTTACTTTTGGCGCAGCTGGCGTGACCCCAGCATAGGCCTCTTTGGTACCAATATGGATTCCAGGATTGATCAAGACCAGATAAGTCCCGGTCAAGTCTAATATCACAGGTTCTAAAATCTCACCTCTTCCTCTTGCTATTTTCGGTGTGTTTTCAATGAAGAAGGGACAATCGCTTCCTAGTTCAGCAGCATATTCTTCCAAGAAAAAATCATCTAATATTAGATCAAACAGATTATTCATCAGATTCAGCGCAAACGCTGCATCAGCAGATCCGCCTCCTAATCCAGCTCCCATTGGGATATTTTTGTGTAGGTGTATACTTACTTCTGGCAGACTGGGGAAGTCTTTCTTCAAAAGCTGATAAGCTTTAAATATTAAGTTGTCCTTCGCGTTCCCTGGTATTTCGAGGCCAGTACTTTCAAAAGATGTTTTTTTGGTGCTGACGATCATTTCCAGCCCATCCAACAAAGGAATTGGGACCATACAGCTTTCGATGGTGTGGAATCCATTCTTTCTTTTGGCGGTGATGTGTAGACCTAAGTTTATCTTAGCGTTTGGAAATGAAATCATTGTATTGAAATTTTAGTCAAAAATAGAGAAAAAATCAGGTGATTTGAAGTAATATCCCATTGAGAATTTGGCAAAAAATCTTGTATTTTTTGAAGTAAATGTCATATATCATTTTTCTTATTAAAAAAAAGAGAATAACTTTTGTTAAATTTTGAAAAAAGTGGAATTCAATACAAAATTTTGAAAATCGAAATATTCAACAAATCATTTGCTGAAAACTAGGGGTAATATGATGTATTATGGAATTTATATTTGGTAAAAATAAATTCTACATACATATTTTATCGGGCAAAGTTGAAATTTGTAAAATTAAATATTGTAAGTCTGAAAATTCGGTTTTAAGTTTGTCTCACACTTCAGCATCGCGCTGTAGGAAGTCTCGAAAACCTCTATGTATAAAGTAGTCATTTTGCTAAGCGTAAATATTCTCATTGGATTCTAAATGTGAGGCACTAGACTATTCTTTATAATGAAATAAAAAAAAATCTGAAGTGCCTCACTAACCTGAGGCACTTTTTTTATACCCCTATTAATATGACCCTAAAAAAACACAGTTGGGAAATAAGTGATAATCCGGAGCATCCAGCAGGAATGGCAATGCTGTACGCTACAGGGATGAGTGATAAAAAAATGAAACAGCCATTTGTTGGGGTAGCCAGTTGTGGTTATGAGAGTAACCCCTGCAATATGCACCTGAACGACTTTGCCGGTCTGATCAAGGAGTCCTCACAGGACCATGATCTGACCGGTTTGGTTTTTAATACCATTGGAATTTCTGATGGGACTTCTATGGGAACTCTAGGAATGCGCTATTCTTTAGTTTCTAGAGAGATTATTGCTGATTCTATTGAGTCTTTCATTCTTGGGCATTCTTTCGATGCCTGTGTTGCTGTAGCTGGTTGCGATAAGAATATGCCAGGTGCTGTCATGGGAATGCTTCGTATTGATAGGCCATCAATAATGGTTTATGGCGGAACAATAGCTTCAGGTAATTATAAGGGTGAAAAACTCAATATAGTGTCTGCCTTTGAAGCTTTTGGAAAAAGAGTGAACGGCAATATTAGCGACGAGGATTACGATGGAGTCATCCGAAATGCTTGTCCTGGAGCTGGAGCATGTGGCGGAATGTACACTGCAAATACCATGTCCTCAGCTATTGAAGCATTGGGTATGTCCCTTCCTTATTCTGCATCCAACCCTGCAAATTCTCCTGAGAAACTTCAAGAATGTCGGGATGTCAATAAGTATATGAGAATTTTGTTGGAAAAAGACATCAAGCCAAGTGATATCGTCACGAGAAAAAGCATTGAAAATGCAGTAACTGTAGTGATTGCCTTGGGTGGGAGTACCAATGCAGTAATGCATATGATTGCTATAGCGAGAACGGCTGGTGTTGATTTTACAATTAATGATTTCAAAGCGATCAATGCAAAAACTCCCATGCTTGGTGACTTTAAACCATCAGGGAAATTCATGATGGAGGATCTTCACGAACAAGGTGGCGTTCCTGCATTTATGAAATATATGTTACAAAAAGGTTTCCTACATGGAGATTGTTTAACGGTGACAGGTCAAACGTTAGAAGAGAATTTAAAGGATATTGCCCCAGTGACTGTTTCTATGGTGAATGTGATTCATCCACTGGAGACGCCAATCAAAGCTACTGGACACTTGTGTATTCTTGAAGGGAACTTGGCTCCAGAAGGATCAGTGGCCAAAATCACAGGTAAGGAAGGGAGTTCATTTACAGGCCCAGCACACGTTTTTGATTCGGAGCAGGAAGCAAATGATGCAATTAGAGATCATAAAGTGCAAAAAGGCGAAGTACTCGTCATTAGAAATATTGGTCCAAAAGGTGGGCCTGGTATGCCAGAAATGTTAAAACCAACTTCCATGATTATCGGAGCAGGTTTGGGTTCGGATGTGGCACTGATCACAGATGGGAGATTTTCTGGCGGCACACACGGATTTGTGGTGGGACACGTCACTCCTGAAGCTTGGTGTGGCGGGCCTATCGGTTTAGTAAAAAATGGGGATATCATAACCATTGACGCAGACGGATTAAAGCTTAGCGTTGCAGTTTCCGATGAAGAATTGATTGAAAGGAAAAAATCATGGAAGCAGAAAGACATTTCTGATTTACAAGGAACATTAAAGAAGTATAACAAATTAGTTTCTACTGCATCCGAAGGTTGCGTAACAGACAAATTCTAAGCCCATGAAGGACTCAATGATAAGAGGAGCAGACATCGTTGTCAGATCACTCATTGCCGAAAATGCGGAGATAATCTTCGGATATCCCGGAGGGGCCATTATGCCCGTTTACGACGCATTACATGATTATCACGATGAGGTGCGGCACGTACTCACACGTCATGAGCAGGGAGCTATCCATGCTGCCCAAGGATATGCAAGAGTCTCTGGGAAAGTAGGAGTCTGCATAGCAACCTCAGGTCCAGGAGCAACTAATTTGATTACAGGTCTTGCAGATGCGCAAATAGACAGTACACCACTCGTGTGTATCACAGGTCAAGTTGCATCACACTTACTTGGCACAGACGCTTTTCAGGAAACGGATGTATTGGGTATCTCCATGGCAGCGACTAAGTGGAATATCCAAGTAAGGAGAGTAGAGGATATTGCGCCAGCTATAGCAAAAGGATTTTATATAGCCAAGTCAGGAAGGCCTGGAGCGGTATTGATTGATATCACAAAGGATGCACAAACTAACTTTGGCGAGTTCAATTACAGTAAATGTCTAGGGTTCAGATCTTATAAAACTCATATTCCTGTAGAGAAGACAGCGATCCAAGAAGCAGCTTTTTTAATCAATATGGCTAAGAGGCCTTATGTATTATTTGGTCAGGGAGTTGTCTTGGGGCAAGCTGAGGCTGAATTGAAAGCATTCTTGGATAAATCCGGTATTCCAGCTGCTTGTACTTTATTAGGATCTGGGTCCTTATCAGAAGATCATCCAAATTATGTAGGTAAGCTTGGTATGCACGGGAATTATGCGCCAAATATGTTGACCAATCAATGTGATGTGCTGATAGCAGTAGGGATGAGGTTTGATGATCGTGTGACTGGAGATTTGAAGCGATATGCGAAGCAGGCAAAAGTGATTCATCTAGAGCTTGATCCTGCGGAAATTAATAAAATAGTAAGGTGTGAAGTTGCAGTACTCGGCAACTGCAAGGATAGTCTTAGCCTTCTTACTGATGCAGTAAAGGCAAATGCCTATCCTGAGTGGATGGCTCAATTTAAGGAGCTGGCTGAGCAGGAAAGAGCGTCAGTTATAGATCCTGATTTGACACCGACGAAGCCTGGCTTGACGATGGGTGAAGTCATACACCAGATCAACAAGTATAAAGCAGATGATGCGATCCTAGTCACTGACGTAGGTCAGCATCAAATGATCGCTTGGAGATATTTCAATTATAAGAAACCAAGAACACAAGTAACTTCTGGCGGATTGGGAACTATGGGATTTGCACTCCCTGCAGCATTGGGGGCTCAGATGTATGATTTCTCCAGACAGGTAGTATGTGTAGTTGGCGATGGAGGTATACAGATGACTATCCAGGAATTGGGTACAATTATGCAGACCAAAGCTCCAGTAAAGATTGTGTTGCTTAACAATAATTTCCTTGGAATGGTGAGGCAGTGGCAGCAAATGTTCTTTGACAAGCGCTACTCATTTACCGAGCTAGATAATCCTGATTTTGTGAAAATAGCGGAGGCATATAATATTCAAGCTCAGAAAGTCACTGAACGTGGTAATCTTCAAGAAGCTATAGAAGATATGCTTATTCACGATGGACCTTATTTCCTCGAAGTTGTAGTAGAAAAAGAAGATAATGTATTCCCAATGATCGCTACCGGATGTTCGGTAGAAGAAGTAAGACTTAGTTAAAATCAGCATATGAAGCGCTACACCATATTCGTTATTACCGAAAACTTCATCGGTATCCTCAACCGCATCACCATTATTTTTACCCGAAGGGGTATTAATATTGATGCGCTTACAGCCTCAGAAAGCCGATTGGAAGGAATCCATAGGATTACCATTGAGGTTACAGCTTCAGAAGACACCGTCATACAGCTGGTCAATCAGATTGAAAAAATAATCGATGTGATCAAGGCTTTTCACCATGAAGATGAGAACGTAGTGTACCAGGAAATTGCCTTGTACAAGATTCCAGTATCACGACTTGATGGAGGATTGGAGAAGATCATTCGCCAACATAATGCAAAGATTATTGCAGCAGAACCAGATTTTGTGGTTTTGGAATTGACTGGTCATAAAGAGCAAACTCAAGAATTGCTCGAAATTCTAAAAACTTACGGACTCTTAGAGTTTGCAAGATCAGGAAGAGTAGCTGTCGCAAAAAGAATGTTGACAATTGACAGTTTCGTCAAATAATAATAAACCAAAAAAGGATTCCAAAGGAACCTATTAAACACTAGTAATAAATAAAAAAGCTCATGAAATTAAAATTCGGCTCAACAGAAGAAAACGTAGTAACTCGGGAAGAATTTCCACTGGAAAAAGCAAGAGAAGTACTCAAGGACGAAGTAATCGCAGTATTAGGTTACGGTGTTCAGGGTCCAGGTCAAGCACTTAACTTGAAAGACAACGGATTCAACGTGATTGTAGGTCAGCGAAAAGGCTCCAAGACTTGGGATAAAGCCGTAGCTGATGGCTGGGTTCCTGGCGAAACGCTTTTCGAATTGGAAGAAGCATGTGAGAAAGGTACTATACTTCAATTCCTTCTATCTGATGCAGGACAGATTGCACTTTGGCCAACAGTAAAGAAGCATCTTACTCCAGGTAAAGCTTTGTATTTCTCTCACGGATTCGGTGTGACTTACAAAGACAAGACGGGTATCATTCCTCCAGCTGATGTAGATGTGATCTTGGTAGCTCCAAAAGGTTCTGGTACTTCATTAAGAAGAATGTTTGTAGAAGGTAGAGGATTGAATTCTTCTTATGCAATCTATCAGGATGGAACTGGCAGAGCTTATGACCGCGTGGTTGCACTTGGTATCGGTGTAGGTTCGGGTTATTTGTTCGAAACAGATTTCTACCGTGAAGTAACTTCTGATTTGACTGGCGAAAGAGGAACGCTAATGGGAGCAATTCAGGGTATATTTGCAGCTCAGTATGAAGTATTGAGATCAAATGGTCACACACCTTCTGAAGCTTTCAATGAAACAGTGGAAGAATTGACTCAGTCATTGATGCCATTAGTAGCTGAAAACGGAATGGATTGGATGTATGCGAACTGCTCTACCACAGCCCAGAGAGGTGCTTTGGATTGGTGGAAGCCTTTCAGAGATGCTACCAAGCCAGTTTTTGAAGAATTATATGCTAGTGTAAAATCTGGACAAGAGGCACAGAAGTCTATCGATTCTAACTCTAAAGATGATTACAGAGTGAAATTGGAAGCTGAATTGAAAGAATTGAGAGATTCTGAAATGTGGCAGGCAGGTGCTGTTGTCCGTCAATTGAGACCAGAAAATAACTAATACCAAAACCCCAAGAATTATGAGTGAGAAGCTATGGATATTTGACACTACCCTGAGAGATGGGGAGCAAGTACCCGGGTGTCAGCTAAATACCCAGGAGAAGATTGTGGTAGCAAAAGCGCTGGAAGAACTAGGTGTCGATATTATCGAAGCCGGCTTTCCAATTTCTAGTCCAGGAGATTTTAATTCTGTACTCGAGATTTCAAAGGCAGTTTCTAACCCGATTATCTGTGCCCTCTCCAGAGCAGTAGAAAAGGATATCGAAGTAGCGGCTCAATCCCTCAAATTCGCGAAAAGAGCCCGTATTCATACCGGAATCGGTGTTTCTCCCTACCATATTAAATACAAACTGCGCTCTACCCCTGATGATATTATCGCTCGGGGTGTAGCTGCAGTGAAGTTTGCCAGACGCTTCGTAGATGATGTAGAATTTTACGCTGAAGATGCTGGTAGAGCAGAGGCAGATTTCTTAAATAAGATCATTGAAGAGGTGATCAAAGCAGGAGCTACTGTGGTGAATATTCCTGATACTACAGGGTATTGTCTTCCTGAGCAGTACGGTGCAATTATCGCTAGTTTGAGAAATAATGTTCCAAATATTGATAAAGCAATTATTGCAACACATTGCCACAATGACCTAGGTATGGCTACTGCCAATACGGTATCAGGCGTACAGCATGGTGCTCGTCAGGTGGAAGTGACTATCAATGGTATCGGCGAACGCGCAGGAAATACTTCTTTGGAAGAAGTGGTGATGGCGATCAAATGCCATAAATCTATAGAAGTCCATACTGATATTGTAACTCCTAGAATTTACAATACCAGCCGCTTGATCTCCAAATTGATGAACATGCCTGTGCAGCCAAACAAGGCTATCGTAGGTAGAAATGCTTTTGCTCACTCATCAGGAATTCACCAAGATGGCGTGTTGAAGCATAGAGAGAACTATGAAATCATCGATCCTAAAGATGTTGGCGTAGGAGAATCTACTATCGTACTTACTGCAAGGTCTGGACGTGCTGCTTTGAAGCATCACTTAGATGCTCTGGGAGTGGAACTTGAAGGAGAAGCACTTCGTGAAGTTTACGAAGAGTTTTTGATCCTAGCAGATAGCAAGCGTGATATCGGTCGCAAAGACCTGATGGGATTGGTTGGTAAGTTTGTTACTGATTCTAATTTTATAGAATTGGGAAAAGTGACCTATTCCTCTAACGGAACAATACAAGCTAAGGTAGAAATGAAAATAGGAGACGAATCTCATACTTCTACAGCTCACGGAAATGGCCCTGTAGATGCAGTTTTGAAAGCCATTGAGAAGATTGCTAAGCCAGCTGTGGAATTGGAAGAATTCCTGATTCAAGCCATCACACATGGAAGTGATGATGTCGCCAAAGTTCATATGAGACTAATTAAAGGAGACAAGCCTTACTATGGCTTTGCTTCACATACAGATATTGTACTGGCATCTGCGCAAGCTTTTGTCGATGCACTTAACAAAATCCCGGTCAAAGAATATGCGACCGCATAATTATGGAAAAGACAACATTATTCGATAAAATCTGGGATGCGCACGTAGTGAAATCAGTTCCTTCTGGACCTGATGTTTTCTTCATCGATAAGCATTTTATCCATGAAGTGACTTCACCGGTAGCATTTCTAAATTTGGAGACCCGTGGAATAGGGGTAAAAAACCCTAGTCGTACGATTGCTACTCCAGATCATAACGTACCTACTGTTGATCAAGACAAGACGATTAAAGACAAACTTTCTAGAATGCAGGTGGAAAGACTTCGTGAGAACTGTGCTAAATATGGGATAGAACTTCACGACTTGGGATCAGCTCACCATGGAATTGTTCACGTAATCGGACCAGAACTTGGAATTACACAACCGGGAATGACCATCGTTTGTGGAGATAGCCATACTTCTACTCATGGTGCTTTTGGTGCGATTGCCTTTGGTATCGGTACTTCTGAGGTGGAAATGGTACTTGCTACGCAATGTATCATGCAGTCCAAGGCAAAGAAAATGAGAATCAATATAGATGGAATAGCTGGTAAAGGCGTGACATCTAAGGATTTGATTCTTTATGTGATTGCTCAGATCTCTGCTTCAGGTGCTACAGGATACTTCGTGGAATATGCAGGTACTGCCATTCAAAGTCTTTCAATGGAAGCAAGAATGACCGTTTGCAATATGTCTATTGAAATGGGAGCACGTGGAGGTTTGATTGCGCCAGACGAGACTACTTTCGATTATTTGAAAGGTAAGAAATATGCTCCGCAAGGTGAAGATTGGGACAAAACTGTTGCCTATTGGAAAACCTTGAAAACTGACGAAGGTGCTGTTTTCGATAAGGAATACCACTTCGACGCTGCGGATATTGAGCCGATGATCACTTACGGAACCAATCCGGGAATGGGTATTAAGATTGTTGGAAATATCCCGACTACCGAAGGAATGGAAGGAAGCAATAAGACTTCTTACCTAAAAAGCTTAGCATACATGGGCTTTGAGCCAGGTGAAGCAATCAAGGGTAAAAAGGTTGATTTCGTATTCGTAGGATCTTGTACCAACGGAAGAATTGAAGATATCAGATCTGTAGCCGAATTTGTAAAAGGACATAAGAAAGCGGATAACATCACTGCTTGGATTGTACCTGGTTCTCGTGAAGTTGAGAAAATGGCACATGAAGAAGGTTTGGTGAAAATCTTGGAAGAAGCTGGATTCGAACTTCGTCAGCCGGGCTGTTCAGCTTGTCTAGCGATGAATGATGATAAAATTCCATCAGGAAAATACGCAGTTTCAACTTCTAACAGGAATTTCGAAGGTCGTCAAGGTCCCGGAGCAAGAACAATGCTCGCATCTCCATTGACAGTAGCAGCAGTAGCCGTAAGAGGTGAAATCTGCGATCCAAGAGAAGTGTTCCAAAACTAGAAGCTAGACTTCAGAATCTAGACTTAAGACTTCCTGGTGTTTTTATCAAACTCAACTAAAGGAAATGGTCTTTTTGCCAGATGGTACTTAGGAAGTCTTTTACCTATTAAACAAAAAAAAATGGCTTACGATAAATTTACTGTTCTCACGAGCACTGCGGTTCCTTTACCGACTGACAATGTGGATACAGATCAGATCATCCCTGCTCGATTTCTGAAAGCAACTGAGCGTGTGGGTTTTGGTGATAATCTTTTCCGTGACTGGAGATATGATGTAGAAGGAAACCCGAAAAAAGATTTCGTCTTGAACGACCCTACCTATAGCGGGAAAATCTTGCTTTCGGGCAGGAACTTCGGTTCTGGCTCTAGCCGAGAGCACGCTGTTTGGGCTCTTTATGATTACGGATTCAGATGCGTAGTTTCCAGTTTTTTCGCAGATATTTTCAAAAATAACTGCCTAAATATAGGAGTATTACCTGTGACTGTTTCACCGCAATTTGCTGACAAATTGCTAGAAAAAATCACAGCGAATCCTGCTGAGACGATCACTGTGGATATTCCTTCTCAGAAAATTACATTGGATTCTACTGGAGAATCGGAGTCTTTTGACATCAATGAATACAAGAAAGATAACATGCAGAATGGCTTTGATGACATCGACTATTTATTGAGCATGTCTGAGGAAATTGACGCATTTGCATCAGATAAATAAGTGAAAATGACCGCAGGGAAGCGCATCGAAATAATGGACACAACGCTGAGGGATGGAGAGCAGACCTCAAGCGTATCCTTTTTGCCTTCTGAAAAGCTGCAAATCGCTAAACTTCTACTTGACGAACTGAATGTAGATCGGATAGAGGTGGCTTCCGCTAGAGTTTCAGATGGAGAATTGGAAGGAGTTCGGAAAATCACTACTTGGGCCTCCCAAAAGGGCTACTTAGATCGCGTGGAGGTTCTGGGCTTTGTAGATACTCCTGCTTCTGTAGATTGGCTTATGAAAGCTGGTGCCAAAGTGTTGAATCTTCTAACCAAAGGCTCGATTAATCACCTAATTCATCAGCTGAAGAAAACTCAGGAAGAGCATTTTGATGATATCCAAAAGAGTATAGAATATGCTCAGGAGAATGGAATAGATGTGAATGTTTATTTAGAAGACTGGTCAAATGGCATGCGTAATTCGCAAGAATATACGCTGGATTTGATCGACTTTCTGACTAAACTACCAGTGAAAAGAATTATGCTTCCGGATACCTTGGGACTGCTTTCTCCAGAAGAAACAAAAGCATTTTTCATACAGATATGTACCAGGTTTCCCGATACACATTTCGATTTCCATGCGCATAATGATTATGATCTTTCCATTGCCAATGTGATGGAAGCGATTAATAATGGCGCTGCCGGAATTCATACCACAGTTAATGGACTGGGCGAAAGAGCTGGAAATGCCCCTCTTGAGTCAGTAGTTGCGGTGATCAAAGATTTTACTGATTTGCAAATCAACGTGCAAGAGCAGAAAATCTACCGCGTAAGTAAGCTGGTAGAGCAGTTCTCTGGTCAGCATATCCCAGCAAATAAGCCAGTTGTAGGTGAAAATGTATTTACCCAGACAGCGGGAATTCACGCAGACGGAGACAATAAGAAAAACCTATATTTCAACGATTTACTTCCTGAGCGATTTGGTCGTCAGCGGAAATATGCCCTTGGTAAAACTTCTGGCAAAGCCAATATTCTCAAGAACTTAGAAGAACTTGGGATTTCTTTGGAAAAGGATGAACTCACAAAAGTTACTCAGCGCATCATCGAACTCGGTGATAAAAAGGAGCGAGTGACTACGGAAGATTTGCCATATATCATTTCAGATGTGCTGCAGAACAATTCCATTTCCAAAAATATTTTCATCGAAGGGTACCACATGACACATTCTCATGGGTTGAAACCCTCCGTGCAATTGCGCTTGAATATCTACGGAAAAGCTTATGATGCACATGCATCAGGAGATGGACAATATGATGCATTTATGCGTGCCGTGAAAGAGATCTATAAATCACGAAAAAGACAACTTCCTAAGTTGATCGACTACCATGTATCTATTCCGCCAGGTGGCAAAACAGATGCTTTTGTGGAGACGGTAGTCACTTGGGATTATGGTAAAATATTTAAAACGAAAGGGCTAGATCCCGATCAAACAGTATCTGCGATGATGGCCACAGAGAAAATGCTGAACATCGTCGAATCATTCAATCAAACACCAACGAAAGAAGAATCCAAATTTTATGGAAATGAATATCGCGCTGTTGCCGGGTGACGGCATCGGACCTGAAGTAATCGACCAGGCTGTAAAAGTAGTGAAAGCTATCGGCCAGAAATTCGGACACAACATCACTTTTACTGAAGCAGTTGTAGGAGCCGCCGCAATTGATGCGACTGGTGAACCTTATCCTGATGCAACTCACGAAATTGCTGAAGCTGCGGATGCAGTGCTTTTCGGTGCTATCGGTGATCCCAAATATGATAATGATCCTAAAGCTAAGGTTCGTCCAGAGCAAGGTTTATTATTGATGCGTCAGAAATTGGGCTTGTTTGCCAATGTTCGGCCAACATTCACTTTCCCTTCTTTGGTGCACAAGTCTCCATTGAAATTGGATCGAGTGGATGGAGTGGATTTGGTGTTTTTCAGAGAATTGACTGGCGGGATTTATTTCGGCGAGCCAAGAGGAAGAAACGAGCAGGGCACGAAGGCTTTTGATACCAATGTATACAGCAAGTTTGAAATTGTACGCTTGGCGAGAATGGGTTTTGAAGCTGCGCAAAAAAGAAGAAAACTCTTGACCTGTGTTGACAAAGCAAACGTGATGGCGACTTCCAGACTTTGGAGAGAGACAGTACAAGAGCTTGCACCGGAATATCCAGATGTAAAAGTGGAATATGAATTTGTAGATGCTGTGGCTATGAGATTGATTCAGTGGCCAAAAGCGTACGATGTGTTAATTACCGAAAACTTATTCGGAGATATTTTAACTGATGAGGCTTCTGTGATTTCAGGTTCTATGGGCTTAATGCCCTCTGCATCCCTTGGTATTTCCAACAAATTATTTGAACCAATTCACGGTTCTTATCCTCAGGCTGCTGGAAAAGACATTGCTAATCCATTGGCTACGGTTCTTTCTGCAGCGATGATGTTTGATTATGCATTTGACTTGAAAGAAGAATCAAAGATGATCTCTGACGTGGTGAATCAATCGCTGGAAGAAGGTTATGTGACAGAGGATATCGCTGATGGCGGTACTGCTTACAAAACTTCTGAAGTTGGCGACTGGTTGGCGTGGAAGATTTTGACTTAAAATATAAGAGCTTGAAAAATATGAAAAACCACCTTGAGAGAGGTGGTTTTTCATTTTATTTGGTTTTTCATTTCTCTCAAGAATTGGATTTCAATTTTTAATTCCTCCAAAGCTCTTTTTTTATATTCTATAGTTAAGTATTCCAATTCGAGGATATCTAAAGGGTCATTTAGTCCAAATGGCGGAGGTGGAGGCAATAGGTGCGAACCATAATAGTAAGGAAATTGGAAACTTCTTGAAAGCCCGCAATTAGAAATCGAAATTTTTCCTTCTACGTCGTAGCTTGTATAAACTAACCAAGTTTCATAGAGTTTTCGAGGAGAATTAGAACAATAGTTGTCCAAAATCCCGTTAACTATTGTTGAATCCTTTAATTCTCCTTTAAACAACTCAATATTTTCTAGTACATAGCTTCCGTCATTTCTTATTTCTGTAACTCTACCAACAAAAATCAATTCACTTTCCTCAAAACTTATATTCTGAGCTTCTTTTAAATTCTCAATCATTATGCAATCACATGCTTTAGAATTGCCCCATTGAAGAAACAATAAAGTAACTATCAAGTACGATTTCATTTCTTAGGTAGTTAAGTGGTTTTTTTTAACCTCTCATTAGAGGATTTATTCCTTCTTTCTGACCAATTCATTCACTGAAATGTCTTCATCAATAAGTGGCCAGTGAATGCCATATCCAGAAGGAGAAATTTTATACATCTCCCGTTCAATATCAGAAGCAACAAGAAGTTTTTCTGAGATAGTAGAAAGCTCAACCATTATTTCACTTTC
The DNA here is from genome assembly GCF_002150505.1 of Algoriphagus ratkowskyi. Taxonomy (GTDB): domain Bacteria; phylum Bacteroidota; class Bacteroidia; order Cytophagales; family Cyclobacteriaceae; genus Algoriphagus; species Algoriphagus ratkowskyi. The sequence goes on along the minus strand of NZ_MSSV01000003.1, from coordinate 13,868 downwards.
GTCTACAGACAGGATCATCTTATCCTCGACAAAACTTATGTCTGATATGTGATAGCTAACTTTCATAGTCTTACTTTTTAAAGTAGGTAGTCCAAGAGTCTACAATTAAATCAAAATTCTTGAAAAGAATTTTGCGGATCTCTTTTCTGCCAGAGGTGCTAAAGTTATACGCGAAAGCTTCGTCAATGTCCACTTCTTCACTTAAAATCCAAAACTTACATTCCATATCTCCTTTTTGGGCATGAATGTGAATTGAGTCTAAACCTTCATTAGAATAGAAGAATAATCTCCAGCCAGAAATGTATAGCACTGTAGGCATGAGCTAATTTATCAAATCAAAAATATATTCCATCCAGCTAAGAATATTAACTTTAAATCACAAATCAATTTCCACTTGCAATCCAGGCCTCATTTCTACCTCTTTACCATTTCCTACTTTGGTGCACGATTAAAATCATAACCCTACGCTTTCAAATAGAAGATTCAAGTAAACTTAATAATAATAGTTACAAAACTTCTGAAGTTGGCGACTGGCTGGCTGCGAAGATTTTAGGTTAAAATAAAAAGCTTTAAAAATGTTTAAAACCACCTCAGGAATGGGGTGGTTTTTTTGTTGTCAAATTTGTTAAATCCATAACCCACATCTACCATTCAGTTACTTAGAGTTTCTTATCTTAAGATTTCAAACCCCAATCAGATGAAACGCTACTATTCCATTTTTGCTCTTGCTTTAGTTTTCTTGATATCCTGTGCTCCTCAAGAAGAGGCTGCTACGATCAAACAATGGTATAAAGGAAATCTTCACACGCATTCGTACTGGTCTGATGGGGATGATTTTCCGGAGATGATTATGGATTGGTATAAGTCGCATGAGTATGACTTTGTGGTGCTTTCTGATCATAATGCTTTGGCAGAAGGAGAGAAGTGGAAGTTACTTCCAAAATCTCCATCCCATGAATTGGGTTTTCAGAAGTATTTGGATAAGTACGAAGAAGAGGTTGAATACCGTGAAGACTCAGTTGGCAGGATAGAAGTGAAATTAAAAACTTTGACAGAATATGCGCCAATGTTCGAGGAGGAAGGCGAGTTTTTGATCATTCAATCTCAGGAATTGACAGATTCTTTTGACAAAAAGCCTATTCATTTGAACGTGACAAATATTCAAGAAAAGATAGAACCCCAAGGAGGAAATTCGGTGTCTGAGGTGATGCAGAGAAGTTTGGATAAGGTGAAAGCACAAAGGGATTCAACTGGGATTCCAATGTTCCTGCATATCAATCATCCAAATTTTGTATGGGCCATAACTCCAGAGGATATTATTGCTTTAGAAGGTGAGCGATTTTTCGAAGTCTATAATGGACATCCACAAGTGCACAATTATGGAGACTCACTTCGACCAAGTATGGAAGTCCTTTGGGACAAAGTTCAGGCAGCTTATCTCCAAGCAAACAAGCCTCTACTTTATGGATTGGCAGTCGACGATGCACATAATTACCATGTATTTGATGAGAATAGCAGCAATCCTGGGCGAGGATGGGTGATGGTTTTGTCAGAAAGTTTGGAAACTGGATCTCTTGTGGAGGCTATGGAGCGTGGAGATTTTTATTCCAGCACTGGAGTGACTTTAGATGAAATTGATTTTGACGGGGAAACGTTGTCTGTGGAAGTAGCGGCTGAAGCTGGTGTTGATTACACCATTCAATTTTTCGGTACCAAAAAATCAAATCCAGAAGCTAGTGGAATAATGCTAAAAGAAGAACAGGGAGAAAGTGCCTCTTATAAATTAGAAGCTGATGATATGTACGTCCGTGCAAAAATCGTTTCTTCCAAATTAAAGGAAAATCCATATCAGCTAGGGGATACAGAAGTGGCTTGGACGCAGCCTGTGATTGGAAATTAATTACAAATCCTGAGTTGAAGATAGAATTGGACGAAATTGCCCCTAATTTCAAATCTCAAATTCCAAATTAATTTCCCCTTGCAATCCCGACCACATTCCTACCTCTTTTCAATTTCCTATTTTGGTGCTCGATACAAAGGCTGGGCTCCTCAGCCAAATCAGCCTACAGTTCAGCGAAAAGTGGAGCGCGTGCTTCGGCATGTGCTCGAGCATGAGGATTTTTCGTTGATTGGAGCTAGTCGAACTGATTCCGGAGTATCTTGTGTGGGAGGGTTTGTGCAGGTTTTCCTTCGGGAAAAGGTAGATATGAATTCACTTTTGCCAGATCTGAATGAGTATCTGCCTCAAGATATTCAACTTAACTCGGTGCAAGATGTCCCTGCAAGTTTCAATCTGATCCAGTCAGTTTCTCAGAAAACGTATCGATACTATTTTACTAACTCCAGAGATTTTCATCCTTTTGCTTCAGCATTCCTGTTCAATATACCTGGAGAGTTAGATTGGGAGATGATGAAAGAAGCTTGCAAATTGTTCACAGGAAAACATGACTTTAAAGGTTTTTGCAGACCTTCCGAAAACAAGACAGACTACGTCCGTGAAGTGCTTTCTGCAAGTATTTCTAATTCGAGGGAGTTTTTAGGACAGTATTTTCCGCAAGAGATTCATTTTTTCGAGATCACTGGGACAGGTTTTCTTCATCATCAAGTGCGAATGATGATGTCAGCTATATGGCAAATAGGTAAAGAAGAAATGGGGATTTCTGAAATAGCGCGTCGTTTTGAATCGCCAGAAGAGTTTGAGAAATTACCGCCAGCCCCAGCAAATGGCTTGGTGCTGTGGGAGACATTGCTGAGCAACCTTTGAGGTGTCATCCCGAATGTCGAAGACTTCGGGATCTCCTCGAAGGTTTTGTCAAATAAGTTAAACATTCGAAGAGATTTCTCAGTCGTACCTCCTTCGAAATGACACCTCAAAGATTAAATACTCAAAGGTTAGATCCTCAAAGCTTCAACTCAAACACATAATCATCCATCACATAGCCATTTCCGATGTCTATGATTTCACTCTTAATATTCACAAATCCTAAGTATTCATAAAAGTCAATCGCTCCTTGATTGTATTTATTCACATTGAGTTGGAGGCTTGTTTGATTATTTGCAAAAGCAATTTCTTTTATTGCTTGAAACAATTTCTTCCCAATCCCTCTCCCTTGAGCGGAAGGGAGAATATAAATTTTATGGATTTTGGTTTTGAAAGGTTCATTATTGACTTCTATTCCTGTAAATCCTAATTTTTCTCCATTTTCATCAGCAAGTAAGAAAATATGTCCTTGTTCTATTTGCTTTTGAAGATGTGGGAAATCATAAAGTAAATTGAGCATGTACTTAATTTGCTCAGGGCTGAGGATTTCAGCAAAAGTAGTTGGCCAAGTTCGCTGAGCTATAGTCTGCACATGGATTAAATCTTCAAGTCTTGCTGGGATAATGGAAACCATTGTTGGGGAGTAGTTAGTCTGGTGTAAAAGTAACAAAACCGACCCTTGGATTAAATAGGCCGGTTTTGAAGAATTGTTGATTTATAATTATTTAAACGCTTTTAGGTTCAGGGTGCGTGTAGCCTTTGCGGTAAGGTCTTCTCAATTTTCCTGTAGCTTCCTTGTCTCCAATCACTGTCATGGTTTTAGGATCGTATTTCAAGGCCCTTCCACCTAAATCCATGGAGATATTTGCCAAAATACAGGAAGCCGTCGAAATATGACCCTCTTCTATATCCGCAATGGGGAGGGTGTCATTCTCAATTGCTTTCATCCAATTTTGCATGTGAAGTCGAGTCGCTGGAGCAGCATTAAGCTCAATATCGGGCTCGGTAAGATCTTCAGGATATTGTTCTCTTTCAAACAGACACTCAAAATGGATTGGCTTTTCATTTTTATCCATAGGAGTATAATCTGCACGCATGGTACTTCCCGCAAGCATTCCTTTATCACCAAAAATCTTAAATGCCCATGGATAATCCGGATCATCTGGATTGCCCCAAGTTCTATGCTGCCAGACTACATTAAGTTCTGGATATTCGAAAATCGCAGATTGGGTATCGGAAATATTGGACTTGCCATCTTTTTGAACATAAATTCCGCCTGAAGATGTGATCTGAGTTGGCCAGCCAAGTGTAAGCATCCAGCGAACGGTATCCAACATATGAACACACATGTCTCCAGTGATGCCATTTCCATATTCCATAAATGTTCTCCACCATCTTCTGTGAGGTAAGCCATCATATTCTCGAAGAGGAGCAGGGCCAGTCCAAAGATCATAATTGAAAAAGTCTGGAACCAGCTCGACCGGAGGATTACCATTTGCTCGCATATGAAAATAACAGCAGATTTCAACATGAGAGATTTTTCCTAACTTTCCCGAATCAATGATTTGTTTTTTGGCATCGATTAAATGGGGAGTGCTTTTACGCTGAGTTCCTACTTGGACTTTTTTGTTATATTTTCTGGTAGCTGCGACTATAGCTTCACCTTCTATTACGTCTACCGAAATAGGTTTTTGTAAATAAACATGTGCGCCAGCTTTTAGCGAGTCTATTGCTTGAAGGGCATGCCAGTGATCTGGCGAACCAATCAGAACATATTCTGGCTTTTCTTTAGCTAAAAGATCTTTATAATTTTCGTAAAGTGCTGGGACTTTTCCAGACTTTTGGCGAGTAGCTACCATGTCTCCTGCAGCCTTCAGCATATTTTTATCTGGATCACAAAGTCCAACTACTTCCACATCGGCAACTTGGATAAGGCGAAAAAGATCAGATTTTCCATACCAACCAGCACCGATAAGTGCAACTTGGAGCGGGCCTTCCCTGTCCTTAAAATTCATGCCTAAAAGGCCGAAACTTGCAAGAGTGGCTAATGCAGAAGAGCCTTTCAGGAAATCTCTTCTATTAAATGAATTCATAAATTTAGGGTTTGAGTTTAATTGTCCCCCTTAAGTTACAAAAACACAAACCTGTAGCAAGTGGTAATTTGATGAAGAGTAATGTGAAGGTTGGATTTTCGACATCCAGTTGGTGGAAATCTAAAACTTTATAAGAGCAACCACTATTTTGCCACCCAATCAAGCTGTCTTCCTTCATCTTTCGCTTTCTTATCTTTTGCAGTTCCTACAGCGATACCTATGCCCATTCCGATAGGTAAGCCAATTCCCAGAAAGGCCAAATTTCCTAGCGCTAAGCCGAAAGCAATTCCTATAGGAATTCCAAATGCAGCCATTCCTAGGACTAACCACTGAAGTTGATAATGATTTTGTGGGACAAGCTTTAGCTCTTGCTCTAGCAGTTTGATAATAGCTGCCTGCGCAGATTTGAATTGTTTTAATAATTCTGCATCTGGTCCGGCGAACTTGTTCACTCCAGCGACAATCTCGTTGATTTTCTGTTCTTGAAGTCTTGGGATTTTCTTTAGCTCTATTGCCGTAATGAGCGTACTCAAGTTGTCAGCAGCTTTCGCAAGTGTAGGGTTTTCTTCGAAAGAAGGTCGGGGAGTGAGGGGAGTTAAAGGCATTAAAGTTATTATAGTTTTATTTTAATTTAAGCCTATTTTGTCAACCGTAAGCATCATTTTATTGATCTCACACTAAATAAAGTCCAATTTATCCTTGGAGGTTTATCAATATGATCTTCGCACGCAATACTATTTAGGTAGCGATGGATTCAAAGCCTTTGCTGCCATTTAGATCTTTTTGTTCTTTTCCATAATAAACTTGCTCTGATGCATGGAAGGTACTTCGGTCGAGTTGTGTTTTATATGGCAAAGGTTAAGGCCAATTTAGGAAAATATGATAACAATTTATTTTTGTGTTGATCTTCAATCTCTTTTCATGAAATCTCTACTGGTTGTCAGAACATTCGAAACCAGAGATCCAACATCGTTCATCTTTAAAACTTCACCCCAAAGCGTTCTCCCAGTTCCGTCAAATCCTTTACCACAGGGTCAAGCAAAGGAATTCCATGCTTCATACGGATCGCTTCCAATTCCCGCTCTGGATCACCAGGAATTAAGACTTTCTCGTTTCCTGGAGTAGGTTTAGCTTCACGAAAACGTGTAATCCAATTATCCATATGTGCTTTAAATTCATCCGCAGGACGGAACGCGTCCACACGCATCGCACCGAAAAAGTGGCCGATTCCTTCCCCAACTGGATTGGGATCTGGCTCTAAGAATGCCACGAACGGTGGAACCCATGGTCCATAATTGGCTCCAGAAAGAACTGCAGAAAATATATCTACGATAGAACCAAGTGCGTAGCCTTTGTGAGAACCATGTTCGCGATCACCTCCAAGTGGAAGCAAAGCACCACCGTCTTTTACGCCATTTGCAGAAGTAGTTGGATTGCCATCTTTATCCTGCACCCAACCAGAAGGTGTATCCATTCCTTTGCGTTGCAATATTTCAAGTTTGCCATTCGCAGCTGTCGTTGTCGCCATGTCGGCTACGAAAGGAGGCTGGTTTTTGGCGGGAATTGCTACTGCTATAGGATTGGTGCCCAAGAGTCTTTCTTGGGAAAAAGTCGGAGCAACTAATGGACTTGCATTGGTAAGAGAAATACCAATCATATCATGATCTAAAGCTTGCATAGCATGATAACCAGCGATGCCGTAATGATTTGAGTTTTTAACAGAAACCCAGCCTGTACCCGCAATCTTCGCTTTCTCTATCGCCACTTTCATCGCATAGGGAGCCACAACTAGTCCCAAACCTCCATCTCCATCCACTACCGCTGTAGAGGGAGTTTCGTGTACTACCCGCATATTTGGAGTAGGATTGATCCTTCCTTTTTCCCAAAGCCTAACATAGCCAGAAAGTCTCGCAACACCATGACTATCCACTCCACGAAGATCGGCCGAAAGCAAGACATCAGCTGCGGTTTTGGCCTGATCTGCCGGGCATCCGATTTTGGAAAGCATGCCTAGCGTAAAAGCGTGAAGTTGTTCGTAGGAATAAGTCATAGGAATAGGGGAATTAATACAGCCAGAAAATTTTGGCTAAAGATAAGAAAGGAAAATTTTTGAATTGCCTAATCAGGCAGTTTGCTCGTGAATGAGTAGGGAAGAAATTGCTCCTTCTTTCAGCGCATAAGGAGAACAAGTGATATAATCCACTTCGATGAATCGTAAAATAAATTCGATTAAACTTGAGGCAACTACGATCATATCCACTCTCATCGGGATCATGCCGGGAATCAGCAGTCGCTCTTCCCTGTTTTTACTCAAAATCATTCGGTGAATCGCTTCATACTCTTCCACTGGTAACTGAAATACATGTCGCCCGGTGAGTTTGCACTGAAGCATGGATTCAAAGTAAATATCAGTGAGCGTGTCAAATGTTCCTGAGGCTCCCACCAAGCCGCCTGGCTTGTAAGTTTTAATGGCTTGGATTAAAGGCTGTAACTTATCTTCCAAATAACTCTCTAGCCGATCTATTTCTTCTGGGAGAATAGGGTCAGTGTAATGAAAAAGCTCCAATAGACGCTGCCCACCTATTTCAAAACTCTGTTTCCAAAATGACTGTTGGTTGTTTCCAATGATGAATTCTACAGAACCACCTCCAATATCCATCATTAATTCAGTATGAAGATTAAGTGAGCCAGAAAGCTTTATACCATCATAGATCATCTGAGCTTCTTCCCCGCCAGATAAAACTCTAATTTCAATTCCTAAAGTCTCTTTCACTTCGTTAACGAAGTCTTGCCCATTCTCGGCATTACGCACGGCGCTGGTAGCAAATGCAAAAACCTGATCAATGTGCTCGCCATCAATCAGGTTTTTGAAATGTTTTAATGTATGAAAAGCTCTCTTAACAGCATCCTTTGCAAGAATATTTTGATTGATGCCTCCCTTACCTAATTTGACAGGAATTTTCTCCTTGTAAATCGTTTTGAAACTTACATCATCAAACTCAACCAATAACAAATGAAAGGTATTGGTTCCCATATCTATCACCGCAGCCTTTCGAATACTCATATTATTACCAGTTTTTTTGGATGCGCGAAGATAGAAAGTAATTTGAAATGAGGACTTTCTACTTAAATTTTATTGCCCAGTTTTTTGGAAAGTCTTATAGCCACAGAGCGCACATAAGTTTTTGTGGAGATCCACAGAGTTACATTTAAACATCTACGGTAGCACTATTGAAATGGTTAATTAGCATTTCATTGAAAAACTTTCGCTCTTTTATTCCTGCTTTAGCCTGACTACAAGATATTCAAATAGGAGGTTTTTTGAGAAAATCTCATTGCTATTTACCCTTGGCTCTTTGCAAATGGATGTTTGTTACTACTTTTTGCCACTTAGCTTTTTGCGAAATTTACAAAAACACTCATTCCTTAAACTTTCCAATTTTTCCATACCTGTCAAAGCCTGTTATATTTGAGGAAGTCTAAAAACTATCGTATGAGCATGCAGGATAAACCCAATTATACTTTGCCAGGAAAAGAAGGCAAGATCGAGTTATTGAAAAAGAAAAATGCCGAAGCACTTCTAGGTGGAGGGCAAACGAGAATTGCATCCCAGCATAAGAAGGGGAAGCTTACTGCACGAGAGCGTGTGGGATTGCTGATGGATGAGGGGACCTTTCAGGAGATTGATAAGTTCGTCATGCATCGAGCAAAAGATTTTGGCCTTGATAAGGAGCATTACTTAGGCGATGGAGTAATCACTGGCTACGGAGAGGTGAATGGGCGATTGGTTTATGTTTTTTCGCAGGACTTTACAGTATTTGGAGGTTCACTTTCGGAAACTCATGCGGAGAAAATCTGCAAGATCATGGACATGGCGATGAAGAATGGCGCGCCGGTGATTGGTTTGAATGATTCTGGAGGAGCGAGAATCCAAGAAGGAGTTAATTCTCTTGGAGGATACGCCGATATATTTTATAGAAATACACTAGCCTCAGGCGTGGTACCTCAGATTTCTGCAATTATGGGTCCTTGTGCAGGAGGAGCAGTTTATTCACCTGCCATTACTGACTTTATATTAATGGTGGAAAACACCTCCTATATGTTTGTAACTGGACCAAATGTGGTGAAGACAGTGACTCAAGAAGATGTAACTGCGGAAGAACTAGGCGGTGCATCTGCTCATAGTACTAAAAGTGGTGTGACTCATTTTTCTTGTGCAAATGAGTTGGAATGCATGCAGCATATTAAAAAACTCTTGAGTTACATGCCTCAAAATTGTGAGGAAATTGCGCCAGTGTACCCATATGAAATGTTGGCGGATGAAAGCAGAAAGGAACTTGATAGCTTGATTCCAGAAAACCCTAATCATCCGTATGACATTCGTGATGCGGTAAAGGGAATTGTGGATGAGGATTCATTTTTGGAAGTCCACGAAAACTTTGCAGATAATATAGTGGTGGGCTTTGCAAGAATCGCAGGGAGAAGTATAGGTGTCGTAGGAAATCAGCCACAATCTATGGCAGGTGTCTTGGACAATGACGCTTCAGTAAAAGCTGCGCGTTTTGTGAGAACTTGCGATTGCTTCAATATCCCCCTTTTAGTATTGGTAGACGTGCCGGGCTTTTTACCAGGAACGGATCAAGAATGGAATGGTATTATTACCAATGGAGCAAAGTTGCTGTATGCGTTTTCTGAAGCGACGGTACCGAGAATTACTGTGATTACGAGAAAAGCATATGGAGGAGCATACGACGTGATGAACTCCAAACATATCGGTGCAGATATGAACTTCGCATGGCCTACAGCCGAGATTGCAGTAATGGGAGCGAAGGGAGCATCCGAGATAATTTTCAAGAAAGAAATTGCTGATGCGGAAGATCCGGAAGCTAAGCTTCAGGAAAAGGTAGATGAGTACACTTCGAAATTTGCCAATCCTTATAGAGCAGCACATCGCGGTTTTATTGACGAGGTGATAACTCCTTCTGAAACGCGTGTTAAACTTATCCGAGCATTCAAAATGTTAGAAAACAAAGTAGACAAAATCCCGAGGAAGAAGCATGGGAATATCCCATTATAACTAATTCAATTATCAATTATCAAATACAGTATCAATGGATTCGAATACCTTTTTATATAAGTACCTAAATAATGCTTCACCAACAGGCTTTGAAGCTTCAGGCCAGCAGATTTGGCTAGATTATATCAAGCCATTTACAGATGATTATTTCACAGATAATTATGGGACGGCGGTCGCAGTGATTAACCCGAATGCAGAATACAAGGTAGTGATCGAAGCGCATGCAGATGAGATCAGCTGGTTTGTAAATTACATCAAAGAAGATGGCTATATATATGTGCGTCGCAACGGAGGTTCGGATCATATGATTGCTCCATCTATGCGCGTGAATATCCATACCGATAAGGGCGTACTTCCAGGAGTTTTTGGCTGGCCTGCTATTCATGTGCGCAAAGAGGGAAAAGAGGATTCACCTACTTTGGATAATATATTCATCGATGTGGGAGCGAGATCCAAAGCTGAAGTGGAGGAAATGGGTATTCACGTTGGTTGTGTTATCACATTCAAAGATGAGCTTACAGAGTTGAATGGGAAATTCTATTCTGGAAGAGCGCTTGATAATAGAATTGGTGGTTACATGATCGCTCAAGTTGCGAAGAGACTAAAAGAGAATAAAAAGATACTCCCTTTTGGACTCTATATAGTAAATGCAGTGCAAGAGGAAATTGGTCTTCGTGGTGCGCAAATGATCGCTGCCAAAATCAAACCGAATGCAGCAATTATTACAGACGTTTGCCACGACACCACAGCACCTCTATATAATAAGGTGACAAGTGGTGATTTTACAGCTGGCAATGGCCCAGTTTTACCAGTGGGGGCTTCGGTCCATAAGAAGTTACTGGATCTCATTATTGCGACAGCCAAAAAAAATGAAATACCCTTTCAAAGAGCCACAGCCTCTAGGGGTACTGGAACAGATACTGATGCTTTTGCTTATTCTAACGAAGGAGTGCCATCAGCTTTGATCTCACTTCCTTTAAAATATATGCATACGACAGTAGAGACTGTGAGCAAAGGTGATGTAGAGCAAGTGATCAACTTAATGTATGAATTCTTGCTAGATTTTGATCCTAAGTTTGATTTTAGATATATAAAATAAGAAAAGCGCCCACAGACATCTCGACTGTGGACTTTAGCAGTAAGTATGGAGTACACAGATCAACTCAAGCGAAACATTTCTATTTCAAGGTCTCCTCAGCGGATCATTTCTCTAGTTCCCTCACAAACGGAGCTATTGATTGATTTAGGTTTGGAGGATAGGATAGTAGGAGTGACAAAGTTTTGTGTACATCCCAAAGGTTTGACAAAACGGAAAACGATAGTTGGCGGTACAAAGAATTACCGAATGGAAGTAATCCAATCTTTGGAACCTGATTTGATTATTGGGAATAAAGAGGAAAATGAGCAGTCAGGAATTGAGGAATTGATGGGGAAGTATCCTGTATGGATGAGTGATATCTATACGGTAAATGATAGTTTAGATATGATTGCGAGTTTAGGGGAAATAATGGAAGCACAGATTAAAGCTTTTCAAATCATTCAGAAATTGAAATCAGACTTTGCTTCACCACTTCCAAAGAAAGGAACTGCAGTATATTTGATTTGGAATGACCCTATCATGGTAGCTGGCGCGGATACCTTTATTAGTGAAATGCTGCATTTTGCTGGGTATGATAATTTGATTCAAGCTCCTCGTTATCCTCAACTTAGTAGTCAGGAACTAATTGATTTCAATCCCGTGTACCTGTTACTTAGCTCTGAGCCTTATCCATTCAAAGACTTACATGTGCAGTATTTTCAGTCGCTTTTGCCGAAGGCTAAAATTAGATTGGTAGATGGTGAGATTTTCTCTTGGTATGGTTCTAGATTATTAGAGGCTAAATCATACTATGAGACCTTATAAGATCTATTAATGAACAGTAGGTAGATATGGAAACCATTGTTCATGAAAAATTATAATTACATTGAACACTTTATTAAAAAAATCAATTAACTTTTGGGTTTAAATAATTTGAAACTTATCATACTTTGAAATCGCGCATGAATTAAGCGCCACTTATGGGTTAATCACTCATGCGAGATTCCATACATAATCCAAAACAATTATAATCATATGAAAAATACAAAATTTGCATGGGTGGCTTTGTTCGCTTTGGCTTGGTCATGTGGGCCAAAGACATCTGAGAATTCAGTAACCGAAACAGTTATTGAAGAAGTTCTGGTTGCTGAAAATTCACTTACGGAAGATGAAAAGGCTGATGGCTGGATGCTACTATTTGACGGTGTCAATACTGATGGATGGAGAGCATTTAATGGAGATAGCTTTCCTTCGGATGGATGGGTAGTAGAAGATGGATCTTTGAAGGCATTGGGTAAAGGAGGAGATATCGGAGGAGATATTGTTTTTGGTCCAGTTGAATTCGAGGAGTTTGAGATGGAGTGGACATGGAAAATCTCTCCGGGGGGAAATAGTGGTGTGCTATACCATGTGGTAGAGGATCCAAAATATAAGGCTCCTTATGAGACAGGACCAGAGTATCAAATGATTGATCAGTTAGGTTTTACAGATCCTTTAGAAAAGTGGCAGTCAATTGGCGCGGATTATGCAATGACAGAACCAGATTATGAAGGTGTAGTGAAGGAAGCAGGAGAATGGAACACTTCGAGAATCATATTATCGGAAAAAGGCTCAAGCTATTATCTTAATGGAAAGAAGACAGTTGAATTTGTGCCTTACTCTGAAGAATGGACAGCTGCCCGTAATTCTGGTAAATGGAATGACTTCCCTGATTACGCAATTTCAAAAACTGGTTTAATATCGCTTCAAGATCACGGCGCTCAGACTTGGTTCAAAAACATAAAAATTAGAAAACTTTAAAATCTAGGATAAGCGACAAGTAACTTATAGGAGCGTGATCACAACTAATGATCTGAGGATCCACCTGCTTGCAGGTAGTTATTATATTGTAAAGACAAATTTAAATCATATGAAAAAGGTATTAGTAGCGATGTTAGTGATGGCATCTGTAAATTTTGCTTACGCGCAGAAGAAAGTAAAACTCTTTAATGGCAAAGATCTTTCAGGATGGACGATCTATGGTACAGAAAAGTGGTATGTAGAAGATGGATTGTTGATTTCTGAAAGTGGCCCAGATAAAGGATATGGTTATCTGGGTACGGATGAGGAATACGATGATTTTGAAATTAAACTTGAATTTAAGCAGGAAGCCAATGGTAACTCTGGTGTTTTTATCAGATCTACAGTAGATGGAACAAAAGTTTCTGGCTGGCAAGTAGAGGTTGCACCTCCAGGTCATGACACCGGCGGGATCTATGAATCATATGGCAGAGGCTGGTTAGTTAAGCCAGATCCAGAAAAAGATAAATACTTAAAGTTCGGAGAGTGGAATAAAATGAGAATCGTTGTCAAAGGAGATAACGTTACCTCTTATTTGAATGGTCATGAAATGGTGAATTTTACTGATACTAAAATAGGAGAAGGAAAAGGTGGTGTTAATCTTCAAATCCATGATGGTGGAGGAATTAAGGTTTACTGGCGAAACATTGTTTTGAAAAAGCTTTAATAAGCCAAAAGCTATAGATGAAATGCCCTGATGATTGAGTCATCAGGGCATTTTTGTTTTGAGGAAACTTTTCCCCGTCTCTATCAGTACTTTATGTCAAAAGGAGTTAAAACTCTAAGATTTCTATTGCTCCTAAGAATAAAAGGTAGATATTTGCACTCCCAAACGAGGCGAACGGCAGCGAAAAGGGAAGAGAGAAAATCCTCAAAAAGTATTGAAAAATTAAAATTTGCGAAGCGTTTGGAAGTCAGCAATGATCTCTTACCTTTGCGCTCCCTTCAGCACGGAAGGGGGATAAAAGGTAAGAGAGTTTAGGTTCTCAGAAACTTTTAAAATAAAAACTGCGAACGGTA
>NZ_MSSV01000028.1 GCF_002150505.1 Algoriphagus ratkowskyi | reverse complement strand
CCTTTTCTAATGGAAGTTGAATAAATTTGTTTGTGGTTAAAGTTGGTGATCAGAACCAGGGTTATCACTTCAGTTGAAGTTTAAACAGGGAGTTAAATCTACCTAATACTTCGATAGATTTTTTGGTTGCTTTTAACGCTTTTCAGTGAGAGGCAATTATTCTATTTCCATTTTCAGGAAATAACCTTTTGGACTTCATAATCTATTAAGAATCTTTGATCAATATCTTAGTTTTTCAGCTATACCATTGACTATCTTCTTAAACCACAATGGTGTGTTGATTTGGTGCAATTTTAATATGTCAACTCTGTGTTTTCATTCTAAAAACAGTCATAGGAGTTTTAAATGTATCAAAATATAATTTTATAGTTAGATATTAATTAAAATGTGAAATTTAAACTACAGTAGTAACAATTGGGTAGTTTTCAGTTAAATCCTGTGGATTGTAGAGCCAAAAAATTTTTAAATACTGAAAAATGTTGAAGAAACTTATTTTTTGAAACCATGTGAAGAATTAAGGCAATTTTTTTTATGTTTTTAAAAGTTTTTTAAAATGAGTAACAATGCGAATTTAATTCTGTTTAAGAGTTGTGGGTAGCATAATGATGATATTTTTGTAGGTGCTCCACTGATATACCAAATTATCACTCGAAACCGCCGTTTAAACTAATAAACTCCCGTTGAATTTTAAAATGTAAATATTCAATGTTAAATATTGTGAAATTATAGTTCTAGATGTGGTTTATTTAATTAAATTGAAATAATACCAGTTAAAATATAATTAAAATAACTTAATCTCTATATTAGTTGGCATTTTGATATTGACTTGAAAGCGGTTTTATTTACTCATCAACTAAATCATGTAACTTATGAGAAAAGCTTTACTCTTAGTTGTTGGGCTCGTCATGATGACTCTCACGTTTGAGGTGTCGGCTCAACAACGGGTAATTACCGGAACGGTAATTTCCGAAGAAGATGGGCTCGGTTTGCCAGGGGCAACCGTACTCGTCAAAGGTACTACAGTGGGGATTACCACCGATATCGATGGTAATTACTCTCTTACAGTACCAGCAGGTTCTAATGTCCTAGTTTATTCTTTTGTAGGTTTAAAATCTTCTGAAGAAGTAATTGGAAACAGAACTATTATTAATGTCACTTTGATGACAGATGCTGCCCAGCTATCCGAAGTGGTAGTGACCGCAGTTGGTGTGGAAAGAGAGAAAAAAGCCTTGGGCTATGCGGTATCCACAGTGGGTAACGATCAGCTAGAAAATCGCCCAGAGCAGGATGTTTCACGCGTATTGCAAGGAAAAGTGCCAGGTGTAAATATCACTTCCACCAATGGTATGTCTGGGTCAGGTACGAATATGGTAATCAGAGGGTATTCTTCTGCTACTGGTTCTAACCAGCCGTTGTTTGTAGTAGATGGTGTTCCATTCAATACAAGCACTAATAATACCAATGGATTTACCACGGGTGGTGCAGCCACTTCCTCACGCTTTCTAGATATTGATCCTAACAACATTGAGAATATCTCAGTATTGAAAGGTCTATCTGCGACTGTACTTTATGGTGATCAGGGAAGAAATGGTGTGATTTTGATTACTACCAAATCAGGGGCTTCTAAAAGAAGTGCAGCTGAGGTAACAATCAATCAATCATTCTTCACTAATAAGGCCGCGTCTCTACCTACATATGGTACGGAGTATGGCAATGGTTTCCAGCAGGCGCCAGGATTCTTCTTCTCCAATTTTGGACCTAGATTGGATCAGGGGCTTGTTATTGACAATCCTATTGCTAAGTCTTCGGTAGCAGGTATTAGAAATGCTTTCCCCGAATATTGGGTAGATGGTATTGTAGGTGGCAAACCTACTCCTTATGAGTACAAGGCCTATGAAGATCCTTCTACTGCCTTTTTCAGAACGGGTCTTGTTGCGAATACTTCGGTACAAATTTCTGGAGGTTCTGACAAGACAGGATTCAATGCAAGTTTTGGTTACACCAATGACGAAGGATTTACGCCTGGTAACGAATTGGAGAAATATAACTTTGGACTTGGTATAAATTCTGCCATATCTGATAAATTCTCTATTAATTCCTCATTTACTTTTGCGATCACAGATTTGTTGACGCCACCGGTAAATGCTGCTTCAGGTTCTGGACCTTCTGGAGGTATTCCATCTGTTTTTGCTCACGTGCTATATACGCCAAGATCTGTTGATTTGGCTGGTTTGCCGTGGAACAATCCTGTGGACAACAGTTCAGTTTATTATAGATCTGGTAACGATATTGTCAACCCTATTTGGTTGGTCAATAACTATACAAATGCGTCTGATGTTAAGCGTTATTTCAACGCGACCTCTTTGATTTATGACTTTTCAGACAACCTTTCTGTGACTTACAGATTTGGTCTTGATACTTATTCTGAAAAACAAGAATTGAGATACAATAAAGGGGGACCTTCTTCAAGTCTTGCAACCCAAACCGGATATTACAGAACTATTAACATAACAAATACTATCTGGAATCAGGATTTGATTTTCAATTGGAAAACAGAGATATCTGACAAATTGGGAATGAATATATTACTAGGAGGTAACTCTAGGTATGATAACTACACTCAAGATGGTGTTGCCTCACAAGGTCAGCTTGCTTACAACCTTTTCCGTCATTCTAACTTCACAAATTCCTCTTCAAATGATGCATATTCTGGTAACACCATGAATAGGACGCAAGAGGAAAGAAGATTGGGTATTTATACTAACGTCACGTTAGATTATGATGGATTTCTATACTTGAATTTAGTAGCTAGAAATGACTGGACGTCAACAGTAGAAAAAGAGAATAGAAGAATTCTCTATCCTGGAGCTTCAGTTTCATTCATACCTACAAGTGCATTTAATTGGAATTCCTCTACTTTAAATAATCTTAAATTGAGGATGGGTTATGGTACATCTGCCGGCTTCCCTTCTCCATACAGAACGAGAAATACGTTGGATCAAAGTGCAAGAGCGTTTGTAAGGGATGGATCGGTGACTCAAACTCACTCCGTTTCAAATACGCTTGGAAATCCAAACCTTAAACCTGAGCTAATTGAAGAATTGGAATTTGGAGTTGAGGGTTCGATGTTCAATAATAAATTGACTTTCGATCTATCTTTATACGAGAAAAATACGAATGATTTGATCACGGATGCTCCTATTGACCCTTCTACAGGTTTTACTAGGACATTGATAAACATTGGTAAAATCAGAACTCGTGGAGTAGAATTTCAGGCGACAGTAACACCAGTAGCCACAGCCTCTGGGTTTGTATGGAATTCAACTATCAACTGGGGACTATATAGATCTGAGACTATTGAGTTGGGATTTGGTCTTACTGAAGTAGTAGTGGCAGGTTATACTACGCTAGGAAATTTTGCGATACCAGGTGAACCTTTCAATGTGATCAAGGGAATAGGTTTCGCTAGAGATCCGGATGGTAATCCTATAGTTCTTTCTGATGGTGTTTATCAGGCAGATCCTGAGCTTAAAATCTTGGGTGATCCAAATCCTAAATGGAATAGCTCATGGATTAACTCCTTCTCTTATAAAGGATTTACATTATCTGCTATGCTAGAGTATAGACATAAAGGTGATGTATTCTCCAATACTGTTACTGCAACTTTGGCCAGAGGTGTTACTAAAGATCCTGTTGCAGATAGAGAGCTTTCTTTCATTATGCCTGGGGTAAGACAGGATGGTGAAAATGCAGATGGTACCCCTAAATATGTTAAGAATGATATTCAGATCTCGGCATCAGATTATTTCTTTTCAGGATACCAAGGTAGAACCGACGAGCCAAATATATTTGATGGTTCAATGATTCGACTTCGTGAAGTTTCACTTGCATATTCGCTACCATCCAAATTGATGGCTAAATCACCATTCGCAAGAGCTTCGATAGCAGTGAGTGGAACCAACCTTTGGTTCTTAGCATTGAACTTCCCTCCAAACATGAATTATGATGTGGATGTATTGGGAACTGGTGTGGGTAATGGATTAGGTTTTGATTTTGTGACTGGTCCTAGCTCTAAGAGATTTGGCGGTACATTAACCCTTACATTCTAATTCTAAAACTGAACTAAAATGAAAAGAATAATATATAGTTTGTTAGCGGCTTCCACCTTGTGCTTTGCGACTTCCTGCGATCTTGATTTGCTGGATAACCCAAACGCAGTGACAGCTTCTACAGCTTCTCCAGACTTCCTGTTGAATAGCATACAGCTAGATTACAAGAATCTATATAATAGTGTCAGTAATGACGGAATGGAGCTAACGAGAATTATCAATCAGGGTAGTGCACAGTATGAGAGTGCGTATACTGTATCTTCTACGAATGCGTATTGGTCGACTGCCTATGCTAATATTTTAGCTGACATTCAATTTCTTGAGCCACTTGCAGAGCAAGCGAATTTTCAGCGACATCTAGGTATTGCAAAGACGATAAAAGCAATGGTGCTTTTCCATTTGGTAGATTCCTATGGAGATGTTCCTTTGTCAGAGGCTTTGGATGCAGGAAATTTCTTCCCTAAGACAGATTCAGGTGAGTCAGTATATTCGGCTGCTTTGGAAAGTTTGAATCAGGCAAGTGCACATTTTGCGGCAACTTCAGCTGGATCACCAAATGATTATTTCTACGCAGGGAATTATACGAAATGGATCAGACTGGTTAATACCATGAAACTTCGATATCATTTGAATCTCAAATTGGTGAATGCAGCTGGATCTAAAACTGCTATAAACGCTTTAATAGCTGAGGGGAATCTTTTGAAAGAAGGTGATGACTTTGCATTTAGATTTGGTACAAATTCCGCAGATCCAGATTCAAGACATCCTGGTTATGCAGGATCTTATACTTCGGGCGGAGGTACTTATCATTCTACGTTCTATATGTGGCATATGACCGAGGCTAAAGGTTTTGATGATCCTCGTGCTAGATTCTACTGGTACAGACAGGTGACAACTAATCCTAAGGATCCTGCTCTAATTGAATGTCTTACGATTATAGCGCCCCCACAATATTTGGTTCAGAACT
This sequence comes from Algoriphagus ratkowskyi, assembly GCF_002150505.1. Lineage (GTDB taxonomy): Bacteria > Bacteroidota > Bacteroidia > Cytophagales > Cyclobacteriaceae > Algoriphagus > Algoriphagus ratkowskyi. The sequence continues at coordinate 46,271 of NZ_MSSV01000028.1, read as the reverse complement.
TCATTTACTGTCTTCCTGGTACCAGAGGTTATTGGGGTCGTGATCACCTAGATCCAGATGGAGTACCACCAGATGGTTTGCTTAGAACAGTTTGGGGTTTATATCCTTCAGGTGGAAGGTTTGATGATAACTCCGCAACTCCTGTAAATAACCCTACATTAGGAGCTCAGGGGGCAGGATTGTTTCCAATCATGCTGTCATCTTATGTAGATTTCATGCTAGCTGAAGCTGCATTGACTATCAATAATGATCCTGCAACAGCAAAAACATATATGTTGGCCGGGATTAAAAAGCATATGAACTATGTCATAAATTTTGCCAACAATTCTCAGGAGTCCGGTAAAGTTTCAGCTTTCTTCGCTAAGGAAAATATAGACTTAACAAAAAAAGTTAATGAGTATATAGCCTACGTTGGAAATGAGTATGATCTGGCACCTGCTGGTAATAAAATGTATTTGATTGGTCGTGAATATTGGTTGGCTTTATATGGAAATGGAGTTGAAGCTCTGAATCTGTACAAAAGAACAGGGCAGCCTTCTAAAATGCAGCCTGGTTTAGAGCCAGATGCTGGATTGTTTCCACGAACATTCCTGTATCCTAATAACTACATAGTTACCAATAGCAACGCAGTCCAAAAGCCTAATCTAGGTGTTCAAACTTTCTGGGATAAGAATCCTGCAGGAAATGGTTGGATCTACTAAACTAATAATTCGAAATACTATGAAAAATATAAAATATAGTTTTGGATTCCTTTTAGGCGCTTTGGTTTTCCTTAGTTCCTGTAGGGATTTCGTAGAGCCTAATATTCCCTATTCGGAATTTGATACTGGCGCCTATTTGAGAACAATCGCTAGAACGAGCACTACCTTTAACTTCTTCGATTTGGCAAACGCCAAGTTTGCATTGACACTAGAAGCTGTAGATGCACAGGATGGAGCTTCTGTAGAAACAGTGGAGATAATGGTTCAGCATAGAAGATTGATTCCGGGAGTTGGTCTTAAGTACTCTCCAGCTGCTGGTCCAGTGTTGATTAAGACTATTCCGCTTGCTGATTTTGCACCTAATGATAAGTCCAGGTTTTTGAGAACCTCCTTTGAGATATCAGCAACTGAGGCAATTTCAAAAGTAGGTTTAACTGCAGCTGATATCGCTGGTGGTGATATATTTGAATTCAGCATGATTCTGACTGATAAGTTTGGAAGATCGTTTAATAGAGGTAACGTGTCCAACAACATTGCCGGTGCTCCGTTTTTCGACTCACCATTTCAGTATTTTGTAAGTGTAGTTTGTCCATCTGATTTGGCTGGTACATTTACTTACACTTCTACAGACATGGATTCTGCGTATGGTTCTTGTCCTGGAACCATCACAGGTTCAGTTGTCCTCACAGCGGTAAGTAGTTCTCCTGGTGCCTATACAGTTTCTGACGGGACTTTTGGCCTATGGAATTGCTATGGTGACACATGGGGTAATGGTGCAGTCCGTATTAACGATGCCTGTGGTAGGCTGTCTATGTCAGGTGCTGATAAATACGGTGTAGGTTATTCGTTAACTGTATTAAGCGTTGATGCTAATAATTTAGTGTTTACATGGCTTAATGGCGATGGAGAAACTGGTACTACTACATTAAAATCAAACCAAGGAAAACCTTGGCCTCTAAACCTTCGGTAGAAGAGACTAATAATAGTAATAAGCGGCGTGAATTCACGCCGCTTTTTTTTTGTATTTATTTATATTTGCTAAAGCAACTAAGCAATTTTTTATTATTGATTTTAGGTCTTAGATTTGATTTCTCATTTAAGATTAAAATATGGATAAGTTTTCTTATATCGCTAATGCTCACGTATCTTATATAGATGAGCTTTACACTTCTTACAAGAATGACCCAGAATCAATAGATCCTAGTTGGAAAGAGTTTTTTGACGGGTTTGACTTCGCACTAACCAATTACGGCGAAGATGAAAATGCGGTCTCTGTAAATGGAACAGCTTCAACTACTTCACCAGCTCAGAATGGAGCTTTAGCTACTCCAGGTACCATTATGAACATGGAGCAGTTGCCCAAAGAAATTAAGGTAAGAGCTTTGATTCACGCGCATCGTTCAAGAGCTCACCTGAGATCCAAGACAAATCCTGTAAGAGAACGAAAAGATAGAAAAGCTTTAATCGATCCTAAAGATTTTGGTTTAGGTCAGGAAGATATGAATACTGAGTTCCAAGCGGGTAGTGAGATTGGAATTGGGACAGCTAAATTTTCAAAAATTTTAGAATCTCTGAAGACCATTTATGAAGGTTCGATGGGTTTTGAATACTTATATATTCGTGATCCAGAGATGCTGGATTGGTTTAAGACCAAGGTAGAAAAAGATGCATTAGCATTTAATCCTACACACGAAGAGAAAAAGAGGATCCTTTCGAAGCTTAACCAAGCGGTCGTTTTTGAAAACTTTTTGCATACCAAATACCTTGGTCAAAAGCGTTTTTCACTGGAAGGTGGAGAAAGCACAATTCCATTTTTAGATGCCGTGATCAATACCTCGTCCCAACTTGGAGTACGGGAAGTAATGATAGGTATGGCTCACAGGGGCCGATTAAATGTTTTGGCCAATATAATGGGCAAAACCTATGAGCAGATCTTCTCTGAGTTCGAAGGTACGGCAAAGCCGGATTTGACAATGGGCGATGGTGATGTTAAGTATCACATGGGTTATGCAAGCGATATTATAACGCCTTCAGAAAACAAGGTTCATTTGAAACTTGCACCAAATCCATCTCACTTGGAAGCTGTGGATCCTGTAGTGGAAGGTTTCCTTCGTGCTAAAATCGATTCTGAATATAAAGGAGATTTCACTAAGGCTCTTCCTATTTTGATTCACGGAGATGCAGCTGTCGCAGGGCAAGGCATTGTCTACGAGGTGACTCAAATGGAGAGTTTGAAAGGATATAATACTGGTGGTACAATCCACTTTGTGATCAACAACCAAGTAGGTTTTACTACTGATTTTGATGATGCACGCTCATCTATCTATTGTACAGATGTAGCAAAGATTATTGATGCGCCAGTTATTCACGTGAATGGAGACGATGCTGAGTCAGTTGTATTTGCTGCAAAACTAGCTTGCGAATTCAGACAGAAGTTCAGTCGGGATATTTTTATAGACATGGTTTGCTACAGACGTCATGGGCACAATGAGTCTGATGAGCCTAAGTTCACGCAACCAGAACTTTACAATATTATTTCTAAGCACCCAAATCCAAGAGAAATCTACGTGAAGCGCCTAGCTGAACGTGGAGACATGGAGTCAAAATTGGCTTCGCAAATGGATGAGGAATTCAGACAATTACTTCAGGATCGCTTGAATTTGGTAAAAGAAAAGCCACTTCCTTATCAAGCAACACGGTTTGAAGAGGAGTGGAGCAGCTTAAGAAGGTCTAAACCGGAAGATTTTGACCAGTCTCCACAAACTGGAATTAGCCAAGATTTGATAGAAAAAGTTGCTGAAGCATTGACAGTAATCCCTAAGGGATTTAAACCTTTGAAGCAGATAGAAGCACAATTGAAGCAGCGTAAAGATATGTTCTTTCAGACTAAATCCTTGAATTGGGCAGCAGCAGAATTGCTTGCTTACGGTTCATTGACATTGGAAGGAAAAACTGTTAGATTGACTGGTCAGGATGTGCAAAGGGGTACATTCTCCCATCGACATGCAGTGCTCCATGATGCTAACACGAATAAAGCCTACAACTCCCTTAAGGAGATGAAGGATAGAAAAGGTGAATTTTATATCTACAATTCACTACTCTCTGAATATGCTGTACTTGGTTTCGAATATGGTTATGCCATGGCAAATCCAAATGCTTTAACTATTTGGGAAGCTCAGTTTGGAGATTTCGCAAACGGAGCGCAAACTATGATTGACCAATTCATTACTTCTGGCGAAACCAAATGGCAGAAAATGAATGGATTGGTGATGCTACTTCCTCACGGATATGAAGGACAAGGGCCTGAGCACTCAAATGCTCGTCCCGAAAGATTTCTTCAGCTTTCGGCGGAGTATAACACCATTGTAGCTAACGTGACTGAACCATCGAACTTCTTCCATTTACTGAGGAGACAGTTGGCTTGGGAATTCAGAAAGCCATGTATTGTGATGTCACCTAAGTCTCTTTTGAGACATCCAAAAGTTGTTTCTCCTCTTTCTGAGTTTACAGAAGGCTCCTTCAGAGAGGTTCTTCCAGATACTACTGTAGATGCCAAAGACGTGAAACGTGTGGTACTTTGCTCTGGAAAAATCTTTTACGATCTTGATGAAGTAAGAGAAAAAGAAAAAGTAAAAGATGTGGCAATTATCCGTATAGAGCAACTTCATCCACTTCCAAAGAAGCAAATGATGGAAGCACTAGCAGCCTACCCAAAAGCCGAGCTGGTTTGGGTTCAGGAAGAGCCATCAAATATGGGTTACTGGAATTACATTCTTAGACTTCTGTATAAAGAGTTGCCAATGGATGTAATCGCTAGAAAAGCCAGTGCTTCTCCTGCAACAGGATATAATAAAGTTCATGTCGAAGAGCAGAAAAATATTATTGCTCAAGCACTTAAATTGAAATAATCACAGTTCTTTTCAATAAGACATCCAAAATAATCGTATCATTTTGTTCCTCTCTTTTTGACTATAAAAGAGAAAAAAAGAAAAACTTATGAGCAAAGAAATTAAAGTTCCTACGGTAGGCGAATCCATATCGGAAGTCACCATTGGCCAATGGTTCAAAAAAGACGGAGATGAAGTGCAGATGGACGAAGTCCTATGTGAACTGGAATCTGATAAAGCTACATTTGAGCTACCAGCTGAAGCTGCTGGTATACTTAGAATTAAAGCTCAAGAAGGTGATGTCTTGGAAATCGGAGCTGTGATCTGTGAGATTGATGAAGCTGGAACTGCAGGCAAATCTGAGACAGCTGCTGAAAAGCCAAAAGCAGAAGCTGCCCCAAAAACTGAAGAAAAATCTTCTGAAGCAAAAGCTTCCGGAGAAGTAAAGGATATGGTAGTACCAACCGTAGGTGAGTCGATCACTGAGGTTACGCTAGCCAATTGGATCAAAACAGATGGGGATTATGTGAAGCTGGATGAAATTATTGCGGAAGTCGATTCGGATAAAGCGACATTTGAATTACCAGCTGAAGCATCAGGAATTCTTCGCCATGTGGCGCAAGAAGGTGATGTGCTAGAAATCGGTGGATTGATATGTAAAATTGAGGTAACAGAAGGAGAACCAGCTTCAGCTTCCTCCGAAAAATCTTCTGATGAAGTTTCAAACACTGAATCTGGAAATACAAACTATGCAACTGGACATGCATCTCCGGCAGCTTCCAAGATTTTAGCTGAAAAAGGTGTTTCTCCAGAGTCTGTAAAGGGAACTGGAAAAGACGGTAGAATCACCAAAGAAGATGCTCAGTCTGCTCAAAAGCCAGCTGCTGCACCTGCTAAATCAGAAAGCAAGCCAGCTGAGTCTTCAGCGCCAGCACCAGTGGCAGGTTCTAGAAATGAGAGAAGAGAAAGAATGTCTTCTTTGAGAAAAACTGTTGCTAGAAGATTGGTGTCTGTAAAAAATGAGACAGCGATGCTCACCACATTCAATGAGGTGAATATGAAGCCAATCATGGATTTAAGATCTAAATTCAAAGAGCAATTCAAAGAAAAGCATGGTGTAGGACTTGGATTCATGTCTTTTTTCACCAAAGCTGTTTGCGTAGCACTTCAAGAATGGCCATCTGTGAATGCTAAGATTGATGGCAATGAAATGATATTCAACGATTTCTGTGATATTTCTATTGCTGTATCTGCGCCGAAAGGGTTGGTAGTTCCGGTGATCAGAAATGCGGAGGCGATGAGTTTTGATCAGATAGAAAAAGAAGTGGTTAGACTAGCTGGTAAAGCCAGAGACAACAAACTTTCTATAGAAGAAATGACTGGTGGCACATTTACCTTAACTAACGGTGGAATCTTCGGATCCATGATGTCAACACCGATCATCAATGCGCCACAGTCTGCTATCCTTGGAATGCACAATATCGTGCAGCGTCCAATGGCTGTCAACGGTGAAGTAGTGATCCTTCCGATGATGTATTTGGCTCTTTCTTACGATCACAGAATTATTGATGGGCGTGAGTCAGTAAGCTTCTTGGTAAGAGTGAAAGAATTGCTCGAAGATCCGACAAGATTGTTGTTTGGAGTTTAATTTTGTACTGAGAAAAATGTACTAAGTATCAAGTAAGGGGGTGTTTTCAAAAGAGCTTATTGTTAATGCTCCCAATCTTGATACGAAAGTATTTTAACTATAAGTAAGAGAAGGTTTTGAACTTGCTGCTTACTACTAAAATCTAAGAAAATGTACGACGTCATAGTTATAGGTTCTGGCCCTGGTGGATATGTTGCAGCGATCCGCTGTGCACAACTCGGTCTGAAAACTGCCATTGTTGAGAAATACCCTACGCTTGGAGGAACTTGCTTGAATGTAGGTTGTATTCCTTCTAAAGCACTTTTGGATTCATCTGAGCATTACCATAATGCTGCTCATACCTTCGAAACTCATGGAATTAAGTTGAGCAATTTGAAAGTTGACTTGAAGCAAATGATCACACGTAAGGATGATGTGGTAAAGCAGAATACAGATGGGATTCAATACTTGATGAAAAAGAACAAGATTGATGTTCTTCAAGGTCTTGGTTCTTTCGTGGATAAAACCACTGTTAAAGTCACTAAAGATGACGGTTCCAGTTCAGACATTCAGGGTAAAAATATCATCATAGCTACAGGATCGAAGCCTTCTACTTTGCCTTTCATCAAAATTGATAAAGACAGAGTAATCACATCTACAGAAACTTTGAATTTGAAAGAAATTCCTAAGCACTTGGTAGTAATCGGTGGTGGAGTAATCGGTTTGGAATTAGGTTCTGTCTATGCTAGAATGGGATCGAAAGTTTCTGTTATAGAATACATGGACTCATTGATCCCTACGATGGATCGCACTATGGGAAAAGAGCTTCAGAAGTCTCTAAAGAAAATTGGTTTTGAATTTTTCTTAAAGCATAAAGTAACTGGCGTAGAAAGTAAAGGCAAAGAAGTAACTGTCAAAGCTGAAAATAGCAAAGGAGAAACTATTGAAGTGACAGGCGATTACGTCTTGGTTTCTATCGGTAGAAAGCCATACACTGAGGGTTTGAATGCTGAAGCAGCGGGTGTGAAAATCACAGATAGAGGTCAAGTGGAAGTAAATGATCATTTACAGACCAATGTCCCAAATATCTATGCAATCGGTGATGTAGTGAAAGGCGCTATGCTTGCTCATAAAGCTGAAGAAGAAGGCGTATTTGTAGCTGAGACTATTTTGGGGCAGAAGCCTCATATCAATTACAACCTGATCCCTGGTGTAGTATATACTTGGCCAGAAGTGGCTGCGGTTGGTTATACTGAAGAGCAGTTGAAGGAAAAGGGAGTCAAATTTAAGACTGGTAAATTCCCGTTTATGGCTTCAGGCCGAGCTAGAGCTTCGATGGATACCGACGGTTTAGTGAAAGTCTTGGCAGATGCTGAAACGGACGAGATCCTTGGAGTTCATATGATTGGTCCAAGAACGGCGGATATGATCGCTGAAGCTGTAGTTGCAATGGAATTCAGAGCATCTGCAGAGGATATAGCAAGAATGTCTCATGCACACCCGACATATACTGAAGCTTTTAAGGAGGCTTGTCTTGCCGCAACGGACAACCGAGCGCTTCATATTTAAGTAAGAAATATATTTTATAAAAAAGCCATTCGGAGAGATTCGAATGGCTTTTTATTTTTGGGGAAAAATAGTTTACTTCGATCATGAAGTTTAAAATTGCCATTCTCGGTGCTGGAAATGTTGCTTGGCACTTGGCCTCAGCCTTGGAAGATGCAGGCCATACTATTACAGAAGTATATGCTAGAAGCCTGAAAAGTGCTGGTCATATTACCGATCGAGTTTATGCTGGAGAGCCAAAGGACGATCTCGATTTCTCTACAAGTGAGGCTGATATTTTTATTTTGGCTGTCAAGGATTCAGCTATTCCAGAAGTAGCAGATGAAGTCATTCTTCCTGAAAATAGTATTCTTGTGCATACTTCTGGATCTGTGCCATTAGACATTTTAAATTATAGCTCTGCATCTTATACAGGCATATTTTACCCTCTGCAATCTTTCACTAAAGGCAGGAAAATCGAATTTGATGAAGTGCCACTATTGCTGGAATCTGACGACGAGGAGACTTTGCAAACGCTTAAGAAGCTTGCGAAAAGTTTGTCACCCTTGACTTACACAGTAAGATCTAAGGATAGAAAAGCCATGCATATAGCAGCAGTTTTTGCAAGCAATTTTTCAAATCACATGATTCGAATCGCCGAGGAGGTGATGAGAAGGCAAGGATTAGACTTCGAGATGCTAAAGCCTTTGATCATTGAGACTATTTCCAAAAGCTTACAATTGGGAGCTAAGGCAGCACAAACTGGCCCTGCTTACCGGGAGGATTATGAAACCCTGGAAGATCATCATCGATTTTTGAGTTACAACGAAAGTGTCGCTGAAATTTATCGGCTGATCTCCCAGGATATTATTGATGGGTAGTTACATAAATAACTATTGACACATGCTATTAGAAAATATTGTGAGTTGTCAAACTCTGCGAATAGCAATATTCACTAGGCTTATTTAGGAATATCCTTCAGCCTAAGTTCAAATAAGTCAGTTCTTCTGTCTTTCAGGTTATGGACACTTCCAAACTGATTGAGTTCTCTTAATAAGGAGATGTCAACATCGGCAATCAATGTCATTTCAGTATTTGGTGTTGCTTCAGCTTTGATGCCATTGTTAGGAAATGGGAAGTCGCATGGCGTGATTACCATAGACTGGGCGAATTGCATGTCCATGTTATGAACCTTTGGCAAATTACCGACACTTCCAGCCATGGCGACATAGCACTCGTTTTCTATAGCCCTTGCCATCGCACAATTCCGTACGCGAGAATAGCCATTTTGAGTATCTGTCAAGAAAGGAACAAACAAAATGTCCATTCCCTGATCAGCCAAAAGTCTACTTAATTCAGGAAATTCAACATCATAGCAGATAAGAATACCAATTTTGCCACAGTCGGTGTCAAATGCCTTCAGCACATTACCACCTTGCATTCCCCATACTTTAGCTTCTAAGGGAGAAATATGAAGCTTCTCGTATGATTCTATAGAGCCATCCCGCTTACATAGATATCCGACATTGTACAACTTGTCATTATTCAATTTTGGCATTGAGCCAGTGATAATATTGATGTTGTATGATACTGATAGCTGACCAAATCGCTTGACGATTTCATCCGTGTATTTTGCCAAGCCACGCACAGCCTGAGCTTCACTTAAATGATTGAATTCTGCCATCAGTGGCGCATTGAAAAGTTCTGGAAAAAGAGCGAAATCCGCACGATAGCCAGAAACAGCATCGATGAAATACTCAGCTTGCTGCATCAACTCATCCAAGTCATCATATAAACGCATTTGCCATTGGATCAAACCAAGACGGACAATTGTCTTATTTGTGGAGGCTAACTTACTAGGCTTTTCATAGAAAATGTTGTTCCATTCGAGCAGTACCGCAAAGTCGCTCGAAGCAGCATCACCTTCTAGGTAATTCTTCATAATTCGAGCTGGGTGGAAATCATTGGCAAGCTGGAAATTCAATACTGGATCGTAAATCTCTTTCATCTTTACCTTCTCCAAGTATTCCTTTGGCCCCATCTCCTTTTTATACTTGTGGTAATTTGGGATCCTACCACCGAAGACAATCCCTTTTAGGTTAAGCTTTTCACAAAGCTCCTTACGATAATCATACAGCCTCCTACCTAATCTTAAACCGCGAAATTCCGGTTTGATAAACACATCAATACCGTAAAGCATATCCCCATCGTCATTATGATTATCAAAGGTGAAGTTTGTAGTGATATCTTTATAAGTATGCTCGCCTTCCAAATCAGCATCACTAACTATGATAGAAAGTGCGCAGCCAGCGAGCTGATCGTTAATTTTGATGACAACTTGCCCTTCGGGAAATTTTTTAATCAATGTGTCAATCTGGCTTTCTGCCCAGAAAGATCCTGGCATACTTCTGTACGCTTCGATCATGGCAGCTTTAAAATCTTTGTAATCAGAAGGTTGTAGGTATGATAAAGCTATATTTTCTGCTTGGGTATTGTCCATGTTAATCGTAAGGAAGCGTGGTGATGTGGAATGTTAGTTCTTAGATATTGAACCAATAAATGTACGAGGGTTTATTTTTCCTTTTATGCTAATGATACTAATGAGTTCAATGAAAAAATCCTTTCCGTTTAGGAAAGGATTTAAACATATGTCGATGAAAATTACTTTAGCCAAGCAAGTTTTACTTCTTCTGGAGCTTTCATTCTGTCGGCAACTCGCATATATCTATCTGAAAGTTTTACTAGGTAATCCTGCGCTTTGGAGGCTACGTCATTCAGTCCTGTTAGACTTTCTATTTTCCAAAGCTCAACTAGATGTTCAATAATTCTAGCATAATCCCATCCGGTATAAATCCCTACTTTCTGCGTAATCGCTGAAAACTCAGTGAATAAAGAAGGATTTGATCCTCCCGTACCCATCAGGACTGCGGGCATCACTATTTGCTTTCTCATTAACTTTTCAAAAGCTAGGATTGCTCCATTTGGATCAATTTCAAATATGGCAGACATAAAGCTTTTATAGGCTTTCTCATGTCTAGCCTCGTCTCCTGCAATTTGCTTACAGATTCTTCCTAAAATAGGATCACCGGCTATATCAGCTAATTTTCCTGTGTTGACGTGAGAAACTTTGGTAGCTCTTTCTTGAAATGATGTGTAGACTATTGCCTGGTAAGGATCTCCCCCAGTATTTGGATCAAATCCATTGGTAAGTAGCCTGTGAATAGTTTGCTCCACTGCCTTCATGTCTACTCTACCTGTCATGTAGAGGTATTTGTTGAGAAGATCACCATGTCGGTTTTCTTCAGCAGTCCAAGATTTCGACCATCTAACCCATCCTGAAGGAGATAGCAGGCTTCTTTCCGGATTAATTCCTTCTAAAAGATTAAAATATGTCTGATAACTTGGTAAGGCTTCCTCGGTGATCATATTTCCAACTAAGGAAGTTAAAACCGTATCAGGAATTCCTTCAGACCTTTGCTGTAGTTGCTTTATTTGGTCATGAATATCTGGATCTCCAAAGTCAGGAAGGAAATCTGACGGCTGCCAGCACTTGTCTGGATCCACTAGGATATTATCTACCGCTTCGCCAACAAGACCATCCAGTTGAGAGATGACTTCTAAGTTTTTTTCTAGTTCGTAATTTATTTCTCCTGCTTTCATCATGGATAAATTTAGGCCCGAATTGTTAAAACTCGGTCGGGTTTTGAATTAAGACAAATTTACTCACAAATGGACAAATTACTGATAGAAAAATACTATCAATGATTAGGTATTCATAAGTAGCCAACATTCAGTTGATTAGGTGAGAACAACATGGGGTTTTGGCATGTCTTTCTCTTTATAGGCCTCAATCAAGTTATATTTCTTCTGTTAGCCTGCACTTTAAGATAATGAAATTTTACCCTTCTCAGTTCAATAGGCACAAAAAAGCCTTCGTAAGAAGGCTTATAGTGCGCGAAAATTGTAAGAATTAATATTCCAGTTTGTAAGCAACTACCTTGTTTTTAAAGAAAGTTGGGACCAACACAATATTGTCGCCAGGGATAAAACCTATGTCTGCGGTATTTGATTCCTCATTTTTTGTATCGAGAAGTAATGTCTCTCCATCGGCAGTTACTAAGTATATCTCTCCTGACCATCGTGAAGCGATATAATTGCCATCTCCTAAGATTACAAGTCCATCACCTCCAGTTACAGTTTTATTTAAAATAGTAGATGTTCCGTCATCGTTGAGCGATTTAAATCCAGACTTATCCAAGCCATAGATTTTCCCGTCTTCAGCAACCGCAATTCCATTGATCGATTCGTGACCTTCCGTCAGTGTCGAGATTTTGCCATTGTCAAGAAGGTGAACTTTCCCAGTTCTCATATCCGTGAAATAAACTTTTCCTCCATGTGTGGCTAGGTCATTCAAAAATACAGCGTCTTTAACCGGATATTTTTTGCTGATCTTACCAGTTTCCAAATTAACTTCCACCAACACATCAATGTCAGTTACATAAAGATTTCCATTGGAAATCCCCATGCCTTTGGGAGCATTTAATCCTTTTACCCATTCCTGAGTCAGGATATTCCCCTGTTTGTCTAGAATGGATATTGATCCTTTTCCATCTTTCCCATTAGGGTCGCCTTCAATATTAGATACGTAGATCTTACCAGAGGTAGCGTCATACAATACGGACTCGTTAGTAATTAAAGTTGTGTCGCTTTCCCAAATTTTTGTCAGAGTAGGGATTTTGACATCTTCTACTTTTGCCCCTTCTATGATTTCTCCTGTTTTTGTAGAAGAACAATTTGTCAAAAGGAGTATGCTTGTAATGCCAAGCAGTGCAAATTTAAGTTTTGATAAATTCATTTCAGTTTTTGGTTAGAGTCCAGTTGTATTGATTAAATCCTGCAGGTGCTGTTTTCATTAGTCTATCCCCAATAGCATCCAAATAGATCGTGTTGTATCTAAGTCTGGAAATATAGTTGGGAAGTGTAGGATCTCCATTCCAGCAATGCTCAGCTCGATCTCCATACGATACAGTTCCATCATAATAAGGATTTTCAGTTTCTTCAAGAAATTCCTCTGTCAAATATACTGCGTTGTTTAGGTAAAAATTGTCCATATCTCCACAGAAGATATTTATTTTCCCTTCTAATTTTGGTCCCAAGGAAGCCCAATCACGCTCCATAATGTATCGAAGGTCATAATTTTCTTTCCAATAATTTGCCACTTCTGAGTCTATTTCACCTGAATATTTATCCCATATTGGTTTTGGGTAGCCATCAGGACCTGCAGGAGAATACACTGCCTGCCAGATATCAAATTGGTCTCCTGATCTACTTTTGTTCCCTCCAATTGCTAGCTCTTTGTGATTCATGTCTTCTACAGTAGCAGATACATGCCCTAGATAGTTTCGATGAGCAGGACGGAGGGTCTTTCGAAATTCACCCTCTTGGTAATAGGCATTTTGATCCTCATAGAGATTAATCGATGTATAAGCTCTGAAATCTATCGGGTCAGGACAAGCAGCAAAGCATCCGTTGTATTCATCTGGATAAAACACCTGCACGGCTAAAGCTTCCCATCCTCCCGTAGATCCGCCATAAAGAAAACGTGACCAACCCTCACCTATACCTCGGAATTGCTCCTCAATGTGAGGGATCAACTCATAAGTAATTGCATCACCATAGGGGCCAAGATTTGCAGAGTTTACCGCGTAGCTATCATCATAATAGGGGTTGGCATGTTGGACCTCAATAATGATAAACCGTTGAAAATCTGGTGATATCCACTTTTGATAGAAATCATAAGCTTCCTGCTGCTCCAGTTTCGCATAACCATAGATTCCAAACCTGTCGCTGTAATCATCTTCTCCTAGGTCAGGGTCAGGTGGAATTGTTCGGAACCCTGAAAAATCCGAAGGAAAGTGTCCATGGAAAATCATCAGTGGGTAGTACTGAGATGGATTTTCATCAAAGCCTTCTGGAAGTAGAATATTGGCGCCAAGGTACATGTCTCTTCCCCAAAACTCCGACAACTTTTCAGACTTGATTTTGATATGCTTTATGTAGTCTGTGTCTTCAGGCTGCTTGATTTCTGGAATAATATTTTCAATTGTTAATCTCAGATTTTGCTCTTTTTTCCAGTTTACAGCAATTGGCTTGCTATATATATTTTTTGGTGCTCGAGCCCATTGACGCCCTTCTCCCTGATCCATAGGTAGGTTTATCGTATGTCCGTCAGCTCTATTGAAAGTTTCATGTTTCTGTATAAATGCTTGTACATAGTATGTGCCTTCTTTTAGTTCGGAGATTCTTTCGACTGGGTATCCAAAGCTTCTGCTATCGAATAAAATAGGCTTGCCTGCTTCAAAGTCTTCAAAATCCATCCCGAAAACTTGATTGGTGCTTACATTGTCACTGATTCCGAAGCGCGGTTCAGTTGTGCTGTCTGTAGAATAAATTAGTAGTAATCGACCAGCTTTTAGCTCGGCTTCAAGTGATTTGTCGATTACAATTTCAATTTTTGAATTATTGGATGGTGTGCAAGCCCAGCTACATATGAATAAGAAGATGCAATAGAAGTTTTGTTTCATGGAGGGTGGTTTTGTGTTGGAATTTACAGATTATCACTTCATAATTGCCCTTCAAGGGTTTTAAATACTTTAAATATCTAGGAAATTATGTTCATAATGCCATTGGTGGATTAATGGATTTTCAATTAGAAAAACCACTTAACTTACAGGTTAAACCAATCCCCCGACCTATGAAAAAATATTTAAGTGCCGTAATGATTGCCACTTTGGCTATTGCTTGTTCTCCTAAAGAAGAAGAAACAACCGTTGATTATACTACACTTTCTGATGCTGAGAGACTGGAAGTAGCCAAGAAAATTGCACATGAGACTATAATGGTTGATGGGCATGTGGATTTACCTTATCGTATGAAAGTTGGGGGTTTTACCATACAGCGGGAAATTTTGGATGTTTCTGTTCGAACCGACGGGGGAGACTTTGATTTTCCTCGCACAAAGGAAGGTGGTCTTGATGCACCTTTTATGTCAATCTATATTCCTGCGGGTCTTCAGAGTATTCCAGGAGCTTCCAAAGCATTGGCTGATTCGCTGATTATGATGACAGAGAGACTTACTACTACATTTCCAGACAAGTTTGCGATGGCATATAGCCCTGCGGATATTGAGGCTAATTTTGAAAAAGGGATTATCTCACTTCCGCTGGGAATGGAAAATGGCTCTGGACTAGAAGATGATATTGCTAATGTAGAATATTTCTACAAGCGGGGAATTCGGTATATCACACTTACACATGGCACGGATAACCTTATAGGAGATGCCAGCTACGATACCACAAGTACTTATGGTGGTTTGAGTGAATTTGGGGAACAAGTGGTTACAGAAATGAATCGAGTAGGGATTATGGTTGATTTATCCCATGTTTCCGATAATACTTTTAGAGATGCATTGTCTGTTAGCAAGGCTCCTATTATAGCCTCTCATTCTTCAGTAAGGAAGTTTACTCCAGGTTTTGAGAGAAATATGAGTGATGAGCTTATTCAGGCCATGGCTAAGAATGGTGGAGTAATGATGATAAATTTTGGTGGAAGTTTTATTGACTCGGCTTATGCGACAGGTACTGCAAAAGTAAGAGAGCATCTGGTGAATTACATGGTTGAAAATAATATGAGTAGAACAGATTCTGCTTTCGAAGCTTATGCCGCAGAATATGTAGCTTCAAATAATCCATTTCCTACCGTGCAGCGAGTTGCAGATCACATCGATCATGTGAAAGATTTGGTTGGAGTTGAATATATAGGGTTGGGTTCTGACTTCGATGGAGTAGGTGATTCCTTACCAACGGGATTAAAAGATGTTTCTATGTATCCAAATTTGATTGCGGAACTTTTAAAGCGTGGATACACAAGAGAGGAAATCGAGAAGATCTGCTATAAAAATGTATTTAGAGTTTGGAAGGATGTAGAGGATTACGCCGCTAGCCAAAAGTGATTTCTTATATAAATTAAGAAATTGTGAACCCTGTTTCTCGCTTGAGGCAGGGTTTACTTTTTTAATTCTATTTGTTTTCGTTCTCCTAAACTTGGCTTAGAAAGTTCATCAATCATATGGTAGAAATTGCTCATAATGCCGTGATATTGCCATAATCCGAATAAAATTCTGTCAAATTTTCCGTTTTATCCTTTAAAGCTTAACTTTTTCAGCCATTGTGACCGAAAAAAGTAATTGGAAGTGGTTTTGATGATAGAGAGTGAGGCTTAGATGATATAATGTATTTCTGAAGCCGAATAAGTTTATTTTCAAAATACTATCAATCAACTGTATATATGGATTTTAAGCAATTCACTATAAAATCTCAGGAGGCGATTCAAAAAGCTTTGGAGCTGGCGTCTTCTGCAGGACAGCCGAATATTGAGCCAGCACATTTGCTTAAGGGGATCATTTCTGAAGACGAAAATGTAACTGAGTTCTTATTTAAAAAACTCAGTACAAGTAAGCAACTCATTTCTCAAAAATTAGATGAAATATTGGATCGACTTCCTAAGGTTAGCGGAGGTCAACAGCCACAATTATCTAGTTATACTTCTCAAGTGCTCAATAAAGCCAAGGATTACCTTAAGACATTTGGTGACGAGTATGTGGCAATTGAGCATTTATTGCTTTCTATCTTAGCCTCAGGAGATGCTGCAGCTCATCTATTAAAAGATCAGGGCATAGCTGAAAAACCTTTGATTGAAGCGATAAAAGAACTTAGAAAAGGAAATAAAGTGACTGATCCAAATGCGGAAAGCAAATATCAGGCATTGGAGAAATACTCCAAAAATCTGAACGAAATGGCTAAGAAGGGTAAAATTGACCCTGTAATTGGCCGTGATGAAGAGATTCGTAGAGTACTCCAAATCTTGGCTCGTAGAACCAAGAATAATCCAATCTTATTGGGCGAGCCAGGAGTAGGTAAGACTGCTATCGTAGAAGGCCTAGCGCAAAGAATCGTATCTGGAGACGTACCTGAAAACCTTAAATCAAAGACGTTGATTTCTTTGGACATGGGATTGTTAGTTGCAGGAGCTAAATATAAAGGAGAGTTTGAGGAGAGATTAAAGGCAGTGATCAAGGAGGTAACGGATGCCGAGGGTGAGATTATTCTCTTTATCGATGAGATCCATACGCTGATAGGAGCTGGTGGAGGTGGAGAAGGTGCGATGGATGCTGCCAACTTGTTGAAACCAGCTTTGGCGCGTGGAGAACTCCATGCAATCGGAGCTACTACGCTGAAGGAATATCAGAAGTATATCGAGAAAGATAAAGCTCTGGAGCGTAGGTTCCAGTCTGTATTCGTAGATGAGCCTGATGCTGCAGATGCCATATCTATACTGCGAGGAATTAAAGATAAATATGAGTTGCACCATGGAGTGCGTATCAAGGATGACGCGGTAATTGCGGCTGTTGAGCTTTCTCAGCGTTATATTTCTGATCGATTCTTACCAGATAAGGCGATTGACTTGATGGATGAGGCTGGCGCAAAATTGAGGATGGAAATTGATTCCTTGCCTCAGGAATTAGATGAATTGAATCGTCGCATCATGCAATTAGAGATTGAGCGCGAGGCTATTCGTAGAGAAAAGAATAAGGATAAAGAAACGGTTCTGAGTAAAGAACTTGCTGAACTTGCAGAAAAGCGCGACAGTGTAAAAGCAAAGTGGGAGTCTGAGAAGGCAGTTATCACAGGAATTCAACGTGAAAAAGAGAGAATTGAAAATTATAAAGTTGAAGCTGAGCAAGCTGAGCGTGCTGGAGATTTTGGCAAAGTAGCAGAGATTAGATACGGCAAAATCGTGGAAGCAGAGCAGAGGCTTGAGTCTTTCAAAAGCCAGCTAAAAGAAATGCAGGCTGGATCTCCCTTGCTTAAAGAGGAAGTTGACCAGGAGGATATCGCCGCAGTGGTCTCCAAATGGACGGGAATTCCGATGAACAAAATGATTCAGTCTGAGCGGGAAAAACTCCTCCATTTAGAAGATGAGTTGGGCAGAAGAGTAGCTGGACAAAGAGAAGCAATTACTGCTTTGTCTGATGCCGTACGAAGAAGCCGAGCTGGTCTTCAAGATCCAAAGCGTCCGATTGGTAGTTTTATATTCATGGGTACAACTGGTGTCGGTAAGACTGAGTTAGCAAAAGCTTTGGCAGAATATCTCTTCAATGATGAGAATTCCATGGTGAGAATTGATATGTCTGAATACCAAGAAAGACATTCCGTCAGCAGGTTGGTAGGAGCACCTCCAGGCTATGTAGGTTATGATGAGGGTGGACAATTGACCGAAGCTGTTCGTAGAAAACCATACTCTGTGATTTTGCTGGATGAGATAGAAAAAGCGCATCCAGATGTGTTTAACATTCTTCTGCAGGTATTGGACGATGGTAGATTGACAGACAATAAAGGTCGTGTAGCGAATTTCAAGAACACGATTATAATTCTGACTACTAATATTGGATCGCACTTAATTCAAGAGCGATTCGCAGAGATGGAAGAATGGAATAAGGATGAGATTTTGGAAAAGACCAAAACGGAAGTTTATGAGCTATTGAAAAAAGCTGTTCGTCCAGAGTTCTTGAATAGAATAGATGAGACAATTATGTTTGAGCCTCTCAACAAGCAGGTCATTCGGAAGATTGTAGATATTCAATGGAAGGAAATTCAGGACCGATTGTCGGAATCTGGAATTGAGATAGAAGCAACTAAAGATGTGCTTGATTACCTTGGCGAAGTTGGCTTTGATGCGAATTTCGGAGCCAGACCGCTAAAGAGAACGATGCAGCGTTTATTGCTTAATGAGTTGTCAAAGCAAATCTTGTCTGGATATATTAAAAATGACTCTGCAGTCCTTGTGGATTTAGATGCAGATAATCAAGTCTACTTTAAAAATGTAGATACGGAAATAGAAGTGTAATTTAGGTTAATGATAAATGGTTAAACCCTCGGAGCAAGTTGCTTCGAGGGTTTTTTTTTTGACCACGGAATGCAAGGAGCTTTCTTAGAGAACGCTATGCTATATTTTCTTTAGCAGCTAATTGTTTACAAGCCTCCCGACCTATATCCTAATTAGTGTAGAAATCTGATCGCCATTAACTTCTGAGATATTTCTCGTTACTACTTTCGCCCAGTGGGTAAATGTAGATTTGTGTATGGTTATATTGGAAATTGGTAGACTTACCCAACAATCCAATCCAGATAATTGCCAGTATGAATTACATTATAACTTGCTTCGGGATAGGCTTTTCCCCAGGCGGCTGGTGCTTTAGGCTTTTTTGAAAGTTGGTGTTTGAACTCAAAAGCTCTGAGTTGATCACCTTCTTCTTCCACCCAATCAATTTCCTGCTGATCGTATGTTCTCCAGAAATAGTTATTGCAGTGTATTTGGCTGTAATTCTGGAATTTCATCCGTTCTACAGATAGATAGTTTTCCCATAGCTCACCTACATCAGCACGAAGATCTAGTCTATTGAAGTTCTGGATAATGGCATTCCTTACTCCGTTGTCATAGAAATACCAGCGACTGTTTTTTACAATTTCCTTGCGGAGGTTTCTACTATATCCTCCGATTTTGAATAATACAAATACTTTGGATAGTAGATCCAAGTATCGTTCGACTGTGTTTTTTGACATTCCAAGTTGCTTACCAAGCTCTTCTTGGGAGACTTCCTTACCAACTTGAAAAGCGATCAATCGGAGCAGAGAATAGAGTTTGTCGGAATTTTTTACGCCATCTACCATCAAGATGTCTTTCAAAAGATAATCGTTCATAATCTGGTAGAGGTAATCTTCCTTCTCTTTCCAGTCCGAGTAGCGGATGAGTTCTGGATAGCCTCCGAAAATCAAACGTTCTTCGCGTTTTTCTATAGTAGTCTTGAAATCTTCGATTTTGGAGAACTCTAATTGTCAAAAGACGAAGAGCCTGTTGCTATGATCTGAATATCTTCTATGGAATCAACGATCAGTTTTAAGATCATCCCTATGTCAGCAATATGCTGAGCTTCATCTATGACCAGAAGATTTTTCCCAGAAAGCAATCGGGAATAATTTGACACAGATCTTTCTTGGAGCAAAGCTGAATCAAGAACATCTTCTCCGTTTAAGATCAAAGCTTGGGAAGTATCTATAGTTTTTAGAAAATCTTGGACGAACGCAGTTTTACCTGACCGTCTAGGCCCAAGGAGCATCAAGACTTTATTTGGTTTGAGCTTTCTTTTAAACTGAGCTAGTAATACTCGGGGAATATTTTTTTCACTTTTATCTCGTTGATTTTCAGTGTATAGTAGAGAATTAACTTTTGATATAGCTATATAGCTGACTCAATTAATGTAAATACCGTCAGTTAACTGACTCAATTAATGTAAATATCGTCAGTTGGCAGACTCAATTATAAATAACATTGTCATTTGAGTATCATTTACCTTATTTATAAAATGCTTGAACAATACTTTGAATGTCCTTATTGCTTTGAAGAGATTTCGATGCTCATAGATCCCTCTATTCGGAAACAGCAGTACATCGAAGATTGCGAAGTGTGCTGTAACCCAATTGAAATTCGTGTTGAACTTGAAGAAGGTAATGTAGTTGCTTTCGAAGCTAGATCTATAGAGCAATAGAGTTTACCTAACTTCTCTTTATAAGAAATTATGGTTCTTGATCTGCTTCTAGATTACTTTATCAACTGGAATTCACGTCATCACTATGACTTATGGGCAAAGTCTAAAGTTCGAAATATCACGAGCTTTATGTAAATCTCATGCATCCAAATATTGAGCAAGTAGATTGCAATCACTCTATTGACGGAGGATTACAAGTTCCACCAATAGGTAAACTTCAATACCAATGATCTGTTTTTGGTATAAAAAGGTGCCGGCAAGTAGTTGTCAGTATATACTAAAAAAATATCTGAAGCAGGCTTAAACCTCCATTGGAAGCGGGTATTCAAGTTAATGTTTTCGATTTGCTCATTGTATTGGACGAATGCCGTAAAAAATAGGGTATTCGTCATGGTCACATCTACTCTCGGCCCAACTAGCCAAAAATTATTCGTAAACCATGGTTCTGGAAGAATAATTCTATTGTAATTGGCATTCATAGCTATGCTCACATAAGGCTGAAATCTGTAGCCAAGTTCTCCACTGACATTATATCGCTCTCCATCTGCATAGTAGCCACCCATCCGAGTAGAGAATGCATAGGTGAAAATACTTTGAGGCTTGGAAGTATATTCCGTGCCCCACGCAAACCATTTGTGTTTTGACCCGGCAGAAAGTGTTTCTCCGCTGTAGTTGGTAGGATCAAAAGGTCGCTGTAACTCCACATAATCGTAGGCTGTCCAGAGCATAAAGGTACTTTGACTACGCCATTTCACATTGTAGGCAATGAAGGATGTATTATCGGTGAATTCGCCCGATTTATTCCAATAGGAAGTGCTACTTACATCAGGGCCATGGCTGAGAATTTTTTCACTTGTTGGAAACCATCGATACCCAATTTTTGGATTGATTTTGAAATATCCATTTCTTGGGACATAGCCTACTTCAGCGGTATATTTATCAGAGACATATTCATGTTGCCATTCCCAAGTCAAATTTCCAGCTGTATATTTAAAATTGGCAGCCTGTACAAACCCATTGTCTGTATTGTCAGGGCCAAAGCTTTTTAATCCCATTACCTTACCTGTCCAAAGATTATTGGATGTTGCAAGATTGTACTCCAAGCCTAGATTTCTGTTGAATTGAGAATAAATCGGATTCTCTGAATTTGGGTCTGGATTATATTTGAGTGATTGTTTGTTGACAAAAATGGCTCCTATGTTGGATCGTGCTCCGACACGTCTCTGAGCCGCGAGTACGGTGAAGTTTTGGGAGGGAAGTGCATCCTCATTTACTTCTTCAGTTTGCATGTTCATTGCTCCGATTCTCCAGTCCTTATTAACCTTGCCACTAACTCGAGCACCAAATTGTATTGGAGCATTTAAACCAATTCTTCTGGAGAAAAAGGGTCGTATTCTTTCGTAGCCAAAACTTGCAAATAAATCTCCATTTTCAAGAAAAAACTGTCTTCGTTCTGGGAAAAACAATTCAAATCGATCTAAATTAGTTACCTGTCGATCCACCTCTACTTGGGAGAAATCAGGGTTTACAGTTAAATCAAGATTTAGGGAGGAGGTTAGGGCAATCTTGGCGTCCACACCTACTTCTTTTCTATATACTGGATCTTCTCCTTCAGATCTATTTTGCCTAAAGCCTCCAAGAGCATATGGGATTATAGAAACGTTGGCTCCAACTTGGGGAGGTGCTTGATCCCAAACCAAGATTCCTGTGTAAGCTAAGGACGCAGAGGGGAATTGTCGGGGAACTGGCGCCCAGCCTGATTTCTCAGTGGTTTTCAAGTCAAGTCGAGAAAAATTGATTCCCCATTCTGTGATTCCTTTTTTATATCTAATTGACTTGAAAGGGATTTTTGCTTCAAACACCCACTTGTCATCATAGTTAGTGACTTTGGAATACCACTTATTATCCCAACTCAGATCAACACTTCCACCATTGTACATTATCCCATCCCATTGTGCACCAGCAGCATTTGCTCCAAAAGAGAAACCATTAGTCTGATCATCGAAGGGGTCCATGAAGAGTAGGAAATTGTCATTCTTGCCAAAGCTAAAATCACGGCGAAGGGACTCAACCATGTATGGGCCTGGAATTCCATGAAAGTTCTCTACTAGTAAATAGAGATTTTCATCGTCATAGGTCATCCTCACGTCTGTTCTCACTTTCGCAAAACTGGTATCCATCGGGGTGATCATGAAAAAATCCGTAGCTACTTCAGCATCTAGCCATGCTTGTTCAGTTAAAGCGCCATCAATTTCAATCGTAGAGCTTGTCTTTTGAATAGGTAATCGGTAAGATTCATTGATTTTCTGAGCGAAAAGTGATTCTGCGAAAAATGAATTTAGAAAGAGAATTATAAGCAGTTTACGCATTTAGAAGGTTTCATTCAATGGGTATAATTGAGGAATTCTAGAGCACTGAAACATATTTCGGATGTTATTAGACTCAATTTGACATAAATTTACTGCTTAAGTCTATAATTCATAGTCAGGTTGATTTGACGCATCTGCCGCTGAGAGCTTCCCTCTGTATAGAAATTCACGCCTTCGGTGATATATCGGTTTATGCGAGAATTTAAAATATCGATTACATTCAAAATCAATGTGCCACGATCACTTAAGATGTCCTTGCTAGCAGAAAGATCCATGTAAAATACGCCTTTTCTGACGCCCTGAGCAGTTTTTTGTTTAGCTTCATAGTTTATTCTGAGCTGTAAATCCAAGCCATTGTTCAGTGTAAATCTTGAGGTTTGGCGGAAAAGCCAAGAATATGTTTTGGCGGTATAGCCAGCTTGAATGTTGCTTCCATCGATATTTGCATGGAAGAAATTTACGTTCATATCTACTTTCCACCATTCGTTTGCACGAAAATCGCCACTTAATTCCACTCCGAAAGAATTTTCTCCATTCAAGTTGTATGGTTTTGTAACTGAAAAACCATCATCATTGACTGTGCGAAGTCGCTCAATTTTGTCAACGGTACTTCGATAGTACACTGTGGTGAAAAGTGTTCCTTTGTCAAAATATTTTATGTGGCCGAGTTCAAAAGCATTGGTGAATTCAGGATTCAAATCAGGGTTCCCACTAAAGAAATTTCTAGAATCTGAAAATGTCACATATGGGCTCAAATCGTTATAAACTGGTCTTTGTACTCTTCTGCTATAGCTGAGTTGAAATGCATTTTCCAGCGACACATTGTAAGTCAGATGTGCACTAGGGAAGAGATTAGTGTATTTTCTGGGATTCACTTCATTAGTCTCTTCTAGGATAGTTTCTACGTCTGTATTTTCCACACGTAATCCAGCTTGGTAGCTCCAATTATTCTTCTTATTGCCAATTATGCTGTAGGCTGCCATGATATTCTCATTATATATGAAAATATTGTCTAATCCTGGAATTGGAGAAAAATTGTCATCTTCACCTTTTTCTTGTACGATGTAATCATTTTTCATTCGTCTGAAACTGGTTCGGAAACCTGTCTCAAACTTCCCTTCTTTTCCAAATGGCTTTACATAATCCAGCATTAACAAATACTGGTTTTCATATTCGTCATTGAGAGAAGTTTGGGTTTGCTCGAGTGGAATATCTTCGACTCCTTGAGGTGAAAAGGTACTTTGAGTGAAAAGCTGATCAGAATTCTCCCAATAATTAAGATAGGTGAAAGTTGTAGTGAGTTCATGCCCTTTTCTTTCGAAGGCTCGCTTATAGTTTGCAGAGATCTCTGAATTTGGTTCTTCCTCGGTTTCGTCCTGCCTTCTTAACGTATAGGTCTGTAAGTTTTTTGAAGTATTCCAAGAGTCTTCGTAGCGAATATCTGTAATCCGGTGCGCATCACTTCTACGCCACAGATATGATGCAGTGAGAATACTGTTTTCATTAAAATAATAATCCAAGCCACCCCGTATATTATTATTTATGCTGCTCACATTGCCTTCACTAGACTGATTTAGAATAAAGGTAGTATCCTGTCCATAAACTTCTTGATACAATTCACCCACATTTGGCGACCGGCGATGAGATAAACCGTAATTTATGAACCAATTAATTTTCTTATGCCGATAGTTTAAATTGGCCGTAAACCCAAGATTCGTTGGAGTTCCTACTATTACTTCGAAGGATCCATTAAAACCTTCTTGGTTTTCTTTTTTCAAAATTATATTGATTACTCCGGACATCCCTTCTGCTTCGTATCGGGCAGATGGATTTGTGATTACTTCCACGCGCTCCACCATATTGGCAGGTAATTGACGCAGACCGCTACTTCCTTTGAAGCTTACTAGTCCAGAAGGTTTACCATCAATCAGAATACGCACATTCGCAGAACCCCTCAATTGGACATTTCCTTCAGGATCAACAGAAATGGAGGGTAAATTCATTAAAATATCACTTGCCGTGCCACCTGCATTTGCCAAATCTTTCCCAACATTGAACACCCTTTTATCCAGAGATAGCTCCATGATTGTCTTATCACCTTGCACTACCACTTCGTCTAAATCTCCAGCGGTAGTGAGCAACATAATCTGACCTAAATCATGTGAAGGAATGTCTTTTGAAATTATGAATAAGTCAGTTTTGAATGGTTTATACCCCATAAACTCTACGAGAGCATAGTACTGGCCATTAGGAATATCTATAAGGAGTTTGCCTTCCTCGTCTGAAAGCCCTCCTGAGATCAGGCTGTCAGAACTTGTGTAAATGCCAATTGAGGCAAATTGCAAGGGAGAGTTAGTAATGTTTTCAAGGATAATACCACTAAGTTCACCTCTTTTGTTAGGCTGCTGCGCAATAGAAGAAAAGCAAAAAAGGAAGCTCAGCACTAGTGAAATAGGAAATCCAATCAGTTTGTATTGGTTAATAGCGGACATTAAGTGCCTGTTTAGTTATAGGTTTAAGCTGGGTTGATTTCAAAGTACGTTATTATTGAATTTGAAATTAGTAATAAGATATTTCGATTTTTGTAAATAATCAGATGTAAAATGTTAAAAGGTAGTTTTTGATAGATAAAGTGATATTAATGTTTATCATTTTAATACTTGATTGCACTTTCATAAAACTTTCTCTTGGTTATGGAATTCCTGCAAATGTGTATAGTTCTGTCAATCAATTTGATAGTGAATTATTAGTTTATAGATAACTTAATTTTATGCTGCTACTATCGTAAAAAAATGGGCATAAAAAAAAGGGTTCGATATTATATCGAACCCTTTTAATAATGTAGTGCTAATTACTTTACTTCGAAACTAGCTCTTCTTGCTAATTGTCTAGCGTCAGCAGATGCTTTGTCAACGCTTGTATCTTCACCATATCCTTTATAAGAAAGTCTAGAAGCATCTACTCCAGAAGAGACGATGATATCATAAACAGCTTTTGCTCTTCTCTCAGAAAGTTTCATGTTGTAGTCTTCTGGACCTAATTCGTCCGCATAACCTTTAATCTCAACTTTTACTCCTGGATTCTTTTTCAAGAAGTTTGATACATAACTAGCAGCGCTAGCTGAGTAACCAAGTGGCTTAGAGCTATCAAATGCATAGTAAACATTTACATAACCGTCATTGATTGCTTTTCTGAAGAAATCAACTTCCTCTTTTACTTCTTCTACTGGACATCCATTAGTAGATGCTGGACCAGGAATGAATGGACATTTATCCATATGATCTGGAGTGCCATCACCGTCAGAATCTAATGTAGTACCTGCAGAGTTAACTCTTGCTCCAGCTGGAGTGTTAGGCTCTTTGTCTAAGTAATCAGGAACACCGTCTCCGTCAGAATCTTTCAACATATCTTTGATACCGTTGATCTGAGTAGCAAGTTCTTCTTTGGTTGCATACTTGTCAGCTGCAATGTACCAATCAGCATGCTCTTCGTTTTTACCTAGGTAGAACTGAAGACCGATAGAACCTGTCCACCAAACACTGTTTGCTCCAAAGAAGCCTGGATCGTTAGGTCCGATAGCTTTAGAACCATCCCATGTAACAGTTTGACGACCGTTGATGATAGTACTGATGTCTCCAACTAAAGCAATACTTTTACCCAATTTCAATTGAGGAGTTATTCCAACGATAAAGTTGTAAACGTCATCAGTGAAATCACTATAAAGATTTTCTTGAGGCTTCACATTTCCAATTCCAGCACCAAAATGGCCTAGTAATCCAACTGATCTTGTGAAAGATTCAAAATTCATGATTCTCCCCAGATTAGTAACAGCCTGAAGATTCAAACGATAGTATTTGGTGTCGAATGAGCCAGTATTGGCTTCTTCATCACCAGCCTCTTTCATCGATCCAAAACCGTAATCCAGTTTCACACCGAATTTCTCATTGAACATGTACCTAGCGCCGAGTTCTACATGGCCAAGGTTTAAAGTAGGAGATAAGAAAGATGGTGCAAGAGGTGCCATAGGTTTGTTAAAACCGCCGCCCACTTCAAGAGAGAACTTATCGAATTCCTGTTCCTGTGCATTTGCTCCGAATGCCAGAGCGCCTGCGATAACTGTTGATAGTATTAGTTTTTTCATAACAAAAAATTTTTGTTCAAATTTTAAGTGTTGATTGATGTGAATTACAAATTTATAAACTTTTTATTTACTACAAATCTAGCTGAAATATTTTAAACCCAATTCAGGGAAAAAAATAATTCTTAACTTTTTTCAAATTATTTATTGAAATATTAACATAATTTATGCCAAAATGAAATTCTTATTCGAAATCCTCAAACAGATTAGTGTTTCAGGGGATGAATCTTCAGTATCCGCTTCTATACTGCAATATATTGACCAACGAAAAGATCATTGGAATGTTATTCCTATTATCTATTCTGGCGAAAATTTCCACGACTGTATTTTATTAAAGTTTGGTGAGCCGAGAACCGCTGTTTTTGCTCATATGGATACCGTCGGTTTTATGACAAGGTATAATAATCAACTCATTAGCATCGGTGGGCCTGAGATAATAGAGGGTTCAGTCTTGGTAGGAAGTGATTCCTTAGGTGAGATTACATGCAAGTTACATGGTGATGAGAATGAGATATATCATGACTTTCCGCGTGGAATAGATCCGGGCACGAGTCTTTCCTTTCATCAAAATGTCAGATTAGATGAAGATTTCATTCAAGCAGCGTATTTAGACAATAGGCTAGGAGTGTATTCTGCAATGAATCTTTGCGAAACTATTACCGATGGTTGGGTAGTTTTTTCCACATATGAGGAACATGGTGGAGGAAGTATGCCTTTTTTGCTCAAATTCATACAAAATACATCCCCAGTTAGACAAGCTTTGATTTCTGATATTACTTGGATTACTGAAGGTGTGCAGTTCCATAAGGGTGTAGTAATTTCCATTAGGGACAAATATATACCTCGTAAAAAGTTTATAGACAGAATTATTAAGCTTGCAAAAGAGAGTGGGATTCCCTTTCAACTTGAAGTTGAGGAATTCGGAGGCAGTGATGGTAGAGAAGTGCAATTTTCTCCTTATGCTATAGATTGGTGCTTTATTGGTGCAGCAGAGGAAAATGTTCATACGCCTGATGAAAGAGTGTCGTTGGCAGATTTGGAGGCGATGTTGAATATTTATCCGTTTTTATTAGAAAGACTTTAAATACTAGGAATGAACATTAATATAAATGACAAAGAATTTGAGATCTATCTCAGTGCTGAGGAAATTAATAAACGAACTGCCGAGCTTGGAAAAGCAATCACACATGGATTTGCTGGGAAAGAGTTAGTTGTTCTGGGGATTCTTAATGGTTCCTTTATGTTCATGGCTGACCTTTGTAGGTATATTGACTTACCCCTTTCTGCCACTTTTATAAAGATTAACAGTTATTCGGGCACTGAATCTACTGGGGAAGTTCGTTCTATTTTGGGTTTGGAAGAAAAAATTGAAGGTAAGTATGTATTGATTGTGGAAGATATAGTTGATACAGGAATCAGCATGGATTATTTATTGAAGGCTCTTTCTAGCTATAATCCTGCCCAGCTTTCTATCGTTACCTTGCTGCATAAACCGGATGCTTTTCAGTTTAATTACGTGTTAGATTATGTCGGTTTTGAAATTCCCAATAAATTTGTGATCGGTTACGGCCTTGATTACGATGGTTTGGGTAGGAATTTACCCGATATTTATCAACTCAGTACTCCTTTAATAATAGACTTACGAATGTATAATATTGTATTATTTGGCCCTCCTGGTGCAGGCAAAGGCACTCAAAGTGAAAAACTCATAGAGAAATACGGACTCACGCATTTGTCCACTGGTGATCTATTCAGAAAGCATCTTGGAGAGGGAACTCAGTTGGGCCAGCTTGCCAAAAAGTATATGAATGAGGGAAGGTTGGTGCCAGATGAGGTAGTAATTGGGATGGTTGAGGATAAAATTAATGAAACCCAAGATGCTCATGGGTTTATTTTTGACGGATTTCCACGTACTACTGCTCAGGCGGAGGCTTTGGATAAAATGCTTTCACATCATAAACTTGAAATCAATGGCATGATCGCATTAGACGTTCCAGAGGATGTATTGCGGACTAGAATCAAAGAAAGAGGCAAGACTTCCAATCGTGTGGACGATCAAGATGATGAGAAAATCAATACCCGTATAAAGGTGTACCTGGGTGAAACTCTTCCTGTCGCAGATTACTATGCCTCCCAGAGCAAGCTTCAGAAAATCAACGGTGTAGGTGAAATTGATCAAATTTTCAAAGACATCACTTCGGTGATTGATAGCTACTGATTGCCTTTATTTTCTTAATTTTGCATTTCATATTTGGCTAAGCTTTAAAGCTTAGCCTTTTTTCTTTATAAAAAATGGCTGATTCAAACTTTATCGATTACGTAAAATTCTGTTCCAGATCTGGGGCAGGTGGACCAGGATCAACGCATTTTCGAAGAGAAAAGCATGTACCTAAAGGTGGTCCAGATGGTGGAGATGGCGGAAGAGGTGGTCACATTATAGTAAGAGGTACTACTCAAGTGTGGACTTTGCTCCACTTGAAATATAAAAAGCACGTAATCGCTGATGCTGGTAAAAGTGGAGAAGGCGGGAGGAGAACTGGTGCAGACGGCAAAGATATGATTTTGGAAGTGCCTCTAGGGACTATCGCCAAAGATGCGGAGACTGGGGAGAAACGCTTTGAAATCACAGAAATCGGACAAGAAGTAATACTGACAAAAGGAGGAAGAGGTGGATTAGGAAATGACCACTTTAAAACATCTACTAATCAGGCACCCCATTATTCGCAACCTGGTGAAGAGGGAATCGAAGAATGGATCATTTTAGAGCTTAAGCTTCTCGCTGATGTTGGTTTGGTAGGATTTCCTAATGCCGGAAAATCAACATTACTTTCCTCTATTTCAGCAGCTAGACCAGAGATAGGAGACTACCCTTTTACTACGCTAGTTCCTAATCTAGGAGTTGTAGCCTATCGAGGAGATCAATCCTTTGTTATGGCGGACATTCCAGGGATCATTGAAGGTGCAGCAGAAGGGAAAGGTTTAGGGATTCGATTCCTGAGGCATATAGAACGAAATTCAATTTTACTTTTCATGGTGCCTGCTGATGCGCCAGATATAGGAGAACAATACAGGATTTTGCTGGGTGAATTAGAGAAATATAATCCAGAACTACTTGATAAGCGCAGACTTTTGGCTATTTCTAAAACGGATATGCTGGACGAAGAGCTAGTGAATGAAATGGAAAAGGAAGTTCCAGAAGGAATTCCGCATGTTTTCATCTCTTCCGTCTCGCAATACAATCTTGACAGGCTCAAAGATCTAATCTGGCAGGCTATACATGAGGGTTAAGATGTCAGTTTGTCAGATAAAGTGCAATGGCAACAATATTGATAAGCCTGTAGCTCCAACTATTATCTATTTCAAATATGAATAATAAAGAACAAGTCGGTCAAGAAATGAATCTTAATGATGAGAATCTCAATCAAGAAATGACTGATACTACTTCATCCGAAACTGTAGAAGATCAAGTCTCTTCTGAAGAGAATAAGTTAGAATTCGAAATAGCAGATTTGAAGGATAAATATCTTCGACTTTACTCAGACTTTGAGAACTATAGAAAAAGAACTGCTAAGGAGCGATTGGATCTTATCTCCACAGCATCAGAGGATGTGTTAAAAGATTTGATTCCTATTGTGGATAATTTCGAGCGAGCTTTCAAAGCTAGCGAAAATGAAAAGGATGGTTCTAAAGTGAGAGAGGGAAATCAGTTGATCTTCCAGATCTTTTTGAGAGTACTCGAAAGCAAGGGATTAAAACCAATGACTGATCTTGTTGGGAAGCCTTTTGATGCAGATACTCAGGAGGCTATTACTCAGATTCCGGCATCAAGCGATAAGATGAAGGGGAAAGTTGTAGATGTGATAGAGAATGGTTACGTGTTAGGAGATAAAGTAGTACGCTACGCAAAAGTGGTGACAGGAGCATAGTATTATGGCAAAAAGAGATTATTACCAAGTTTTAGGAATAACCAAGTCCGCCTCAGCGGATGAGATAAAGAAAGCGTACAGGAAACTCGCGATTCAATATCACCCAGATAAGAATCCTGACAATCCTGAAGCTGAAGATAAATTCAAAGAAGCAGCAGAGGCTTACGAGGTATTAAGTAATCCTGAGAAAAAGCAGCGGTATGACCAATTTGGTCATCAAGGAGTAGGCGGTGCTGGAGGATACGGTGGAGGCGGGATGAACATGGATGACATCTTTTCCCAATTCGGCGATATCTTCGGTGGTGGAGGCGGAGGAGGAGGATTTGGTTCTTTCTTCGGCGGCGGCGGCGGAGGCCGACGTACCAAAAAAGGGACAAATCTTCGCGTGAAGATGAAAATGACTCTTGCTGAAATTGCCAATGGTGTAGAGAAAAAGATTAAAGTGAAACGCCATTTAATCGCTGATGGGGTTACTTTCAAGCCTTGCTCTGCTTGCCAAGGATCTGGACAGGTGAAAAAGGTGGTTAACACTATGCTAGGACAGATGGTGTCGGCTAGCACGTGTGGAGTCTGTGGTGGAAGTGGTCAGATCGTTGACAAAAAGCCTGCAGATGCAGATGCAAGAGGCCTTATAATGAAAGAAGAAGTTATTTCTATAAATATTCCAGGGGGCGTAGCTGAAGGTATGCAGCTAAGTATGTCTGGAAAAGGTAATGAAATACCAGGTGGAATCGCCGGGGATCTGCTTATTGTAATAGAAGAAATAGAAGATAAAGTTCTTCAGAGAGATGGTAACAATGTTATCTATGACTTATATGTTTCCTTTATTGATGCGGCTCTTGGAGCATCCATTGAAGTACCTACTATTGAGGGAAAAGTCAAAATAAAGATTGATCAAGGAACCCAAAGTGGTAAAATGCTACGCTTAAAAGGTAAGGGGATCAAGGATATTAATGGATATGTTAAAGGTGATCAGCTGATCATGGTTAATGTGTGGACTCCTACCCATTTGTCACGAGAGGAAAAAGAAACTTTAGAAGCTCTGCGGGATTCAGATAATTTCAAACCCGACCCAGGGAACAGTGAGAAATCATTCTTCGATAAGATGAAAGAGTTCTTTTAATAAAAAAAGCCAGAAGCAATTCTGGCTTTTTTTATATTTTTAAAAAACCTTTTCAAAGTCGCCTCGTAACCTAACCGTATGCTTAGAAATTTGTGTCTACTATTCGTGATGATGATTGGATGGGTAGCTGTGAGTAAGGCGCAACTTGTAAAGGAGTTTAAAGCGACAGAGAGAACTGGTTTCGATATGGTTGCTCTTGAGTTCACTACTTATAAAAGTAGCACTCAGCTTAAGCGAACCAAATCTTCAGACCCTGTCTATATTCATGGACACCTTAATCAAACGAATATCCTTCCAGTATTTTCTCAGAAAATCTCAAACAATATTCTTCAGACCTCTTTAGTTCATAAGAATGTGGAATCTGAAAACTTGGGCAAAAGCATCACATCCAAACTTTTTTCTAGCTCTTCAGATAGCTTTGACCATAGCTGGAATGTGGCTTTAAGCACTAATTATCTGTATCATTTAGATTTTAATTTGGGCATGGGTAAGTCAGATTTTGACTTGGCAAATCTTACCATCAATCAGCTGAAAGTTAAAAGCGCGAGTGCTGACGTACTCATTCACTATGGGGACAATT
The DNA here is from genome assembly GCF_002150505.1 of Algoriphagus ratkowskyi. Classification (GTDB taxonomy): domain Bacteria; phylum Bacteroidota; class Bacteroidia; order Cytophagales; family Cyclobacteriaceae; genus Algoriphagus; species Algoriphagus ratkowskyi. The sequence continues at coordinate 13,711 of NZ_MSSV01000028.1, read as the reverse complement.
CTCCAAATCAGGTGCAAATGGATACCCTTTTGGTTACGCTGAATATGGGTACTGTGGTAATAAATGATGCAAATTACACCAATGCTAAACGGATGATTTTAGAGGTCAATTACGGTAAAATTGATTTGAACTTTTCTAATGGAATGCATAGTGCAAGTCATGTGATCGCAGCTGTGGGAGCAGGGTCAATCTATTTACGGTTACCTTCAGACTCGTTTCCCATAAAAATTAAAGTGCGAACAACTGCGATGTGCAAAACATCTCTCCCAAAATATTTGAAAACTTTGGAAAAGGGTGTATATATCACAAAAGGCTATGATGCCGCAGATCCTAGATTGATGGAATTAATCCTGGATGTCGGAGTTGGTTCATTAACTGTTGAATAATTACTATTTTTTGCCATATGCTGAAAATTGAAAAGCTTAATAAATCCTATGGAGCCAATAAAGCGCTGTCGGATGTGGATTTGACTGTGTCTGAAGGTTTGGTTTTTGGGCTTCTCGGCCCAAATGGCGCTGGAAAAACAACTTTAATCAGAATTATCAACCAGATTATCGATGGAGATAGTGGTAAAGTCTACATCGGCGGAGAACTTTTAGCTCCAAAGCATATTGAATTGATTGGCTACTTGCCTGAAGAGCGTGGACTGTATAAGAAAATGAAAGTCTGGGATCAGATGCTTTATTTCGCCAGACTCAAAGGGCTCAGCTCATCGGACGCCAGAATTAAGATCAAATACTGGCTGGAAAAACTCGAAATGGAGACTTGGAGAGATAAGAAAATCGAAGATCTGTCTAAAGGGATGGCACAAAAAGTCCAGTTTATTTCTACCGTGATTCATAATCCGCCACTTTTGATCCTAGATGAGCCATTTTCAGGATTTGATCCAGTGAATGCTGAAATTATCAAGGATGAGATTTTGGAACTCAAAGCTAAAGGCACTACAGTGATACTTAGTACTCATAGAATGGAGTCTGTAGAACTTCTTTGTGATCAGGTAGCGATGATTAATCGCTCAAAGAAAATCCTTGATGGCACGATTAAACAGGTAAAGTCCATTTATAGACCAGAAGTATATTCTATTACTTTGGATCAATTGACCAGAGATTTACCCACCGAATGGATATTGAAAGAAGACGAAGGTAGCTATAGCTTCACGCTTCCATTGAGTGGAAAGCATCCCAATGAACTTCTTAATGAATTGATGCAATACGGACAGGTAAACCGCTTTCAAGAGTTAATCCCGAGTATGGAAGAAATTTTTATTCACCAGGTAAAGTCAACAGAAAATGGATAAGATCTGGTTAGTGATTCAGCGGGAGTATGTGTCTCGCGTCAAAAAGAAATCGTTTTTACTTGTCACCTTATTGACGCCACTGATATTCCCCGCTATTATGGGCGTTTTTGTGTGGATAGCAATGGAAGAAGAAGGAGGTCAATCACTGCGGATAATAGAGGTAGTGGATGATAATAAATTATTCTTCTTAGAAAGCTCGGATCAATACGCATTTTCGTTTTCAGACTCCAGTCCAGAAGAAGCCAAAAAACTCGTTCAGGAAGGTAATCGGTATGGTTTTCTGCATATTCCAAAGTTTGATATTACAGAACCTACGGGAATTTCATTCTACGGGGAAAAGAACCCAAGTATGAACTTGATTAGCTACCTGGAAAATAACCTACGAAAGAAAATCGAAGAACAACGGCTTTTTGAAAGTGGAATTGACCCCCAAATCATTAATGATGTTCGTACGCAAGTTGCAATCAAATCTATCACACTTGACGAAGAAGGCACGGAGACAGTCAGTGATGCTACCGTAAATTATGCGATTGGTTTTGTAGCAGGGATTATGATCTACATGTTCATTTTCATCTATGGCAATCAGATCATGCAGGGTGTGATTGAGGAAAAGTCAAGTAGAATTGTTGAAATCTTAGTTTCCTCACTGAAGCCTTTCCAGTTGATGCTTGGCAAAATCATAGGAATTGCGGGAGTAGGGCTTACCCAGCTTTTGATCTGGATTTTACTCATTGGTATCTTGACAACGATTGTGACAGGCTTTCTAGGGTTGCAGATGCCGCAGCAGCAAGCAATGGAAATGGCTAATCCTGAAATGACTCAAGGTTTGATGCAAAATACCGACATGGGCGAGATTCTTCAGGTGATCTCAGGAATTAACTATGTGCAGATTGCACTCAGTTTTGTATTTTATTTCTTGGGAGGATATTTGCTTTACGGAGCTTTATTCGCTGGAATTGGTTCAGCAGTAGATTCACCTTCTGATGCACAGCAATTTATGTTGCCAGTTACTATTCCTCTGGTCGTAGCATATATGGGACTGTTTGTTTTTATACTAAACGATCCGAATAGCACCACCTCTTTTTGGCTTTCTATTGTTCCTCTGACTTCGCCTATAGCAATGATGGGAAGGGTGAGTTATGGTGTTCCTTTCTGGGAACTTGCCTTGTCTATGGGGCTTTTGATCGTAGGTTTTCTATTAACTACTTGGGTGGCAGGAAAAATCTACCGAATTGGAATTTTGATGCATGGTACTAAGCCGAGCTACAAAACACTTTGGAAGTGGATAAGAACGAATAATTAGCGGTTTCGAATTTATTTGATGCTATTAAATTCGAACTACTTTGATTTACCTTCTGGCAGATCCAAGACTGGAGAGGGAAGTGGCATCAAGTTAATTTCTTTCCTTCAGTCAAGTAGCTCTTTTACTTTTCCATATGATTTACTCAATTCCGGTAGATTAGCTTTTATAAAAAAAGGAACGGCTTCATGAGAAGCAGTACAGCGAATTTTAAAAAAAAATCCCGGTCAGATGGCCGGGATTTTTGATTGGTTTCAAGGAGATTTCTATCGAAGGTATGCTGATAGCATCCACACTACTTTTTCTTTTGCAGTGATGTAATCACTCATAAGTGAGGCAGTTCCTTCGTCTCCAGATGCCGCAGCTGCTTCCAGTGTTTCTCTTTCCAGTTGCAATAAGGTATTTAGATTACTTTTCACAGTCTCCACCATTTTGGTTGGATCGGAGATCTCTTTAGCTTCTTTGATAGTAGCTGTCTCGATATATTCTTGATAGGAGGAAAAAGGTCTTGCCCCCAAAGTCAAGATTCGTTCTGCAGTTTCATCTATGGCCAGATTAGCGGCATTATAAAGCTCTTCAAATTTGGCATGAAGCTCAAAGAAATTTGGACCTGTTACATTCCAATGAAAATTCCTCAAATTCTGATAGTAAACCTGATAGTTAGCAAGTAGGTCATTAAGCTTTTCCACCAAAACCTTACTTTCTTTGATTTCTAATCCTATGTCGTTCATTTTCATATATATATTGTTTGTTAATCTATGGTCATATGAAATCCTGCATGCAAAATGATCATCCAAGTGTGTGATGCCAGAGAGATGCTCGATTTCATATTTCAGTTCTTTAATTTTCTCTGCTTGAATTAAAGTTTAAATTTACTCACTAGCGCTTTACCTTCCCAACTGATAAAATCTATACCCAACTCATACTATCTATATGATTAGGAAGTTAATATCGGTAGCGTATTAACATTAATTAATGAAAAAAAAATTTCAAGACCTTACTTCCCTAGAGTTTTATACCAATAAGAAACAGGTTAAATGGATTGTGGTTGCTGCTTCTATAATCATAGGAGCAGGGTCGATTTGGTACACAAACAGTCTAGTGGAGGAATTGCGCGAGCGAGAGAGAAGGCAGATAGAGCTGCTCTCCAGTGCGTTGGAATATGCTGCCACCACCATGGAAAATCTCACATTCATAAATCAAGAGATTATCCAGCAAAATTATTCTATCCCTATCATCATGGTGGATGATTCGGAAAATCCAATAGAATTTAGGAATATCATCTTTAGGAATGATGCTACTGCTGAGGATTCTGCTAAGACTCTTACAAAAGAGCTTGCTACGATGCGGGCTGAGTACGAGCCGATCTTGCTTCCTGAAGCTGATATTCTGGTTTACTACAGGAATTCGGAGCTACTCATAAATCTTAAATACTACCCTTATGTGCAATTGGGGATTATATTGATTTTTGGAGCATTCGCCTATGCGCTTTTCAATCAAAGTAAAATAGCCGAACAAAACAGAGTTTGGGCGGGACTGACCAAAGAAACTGCTCATCAGCTTGGAACTCCTATAGCTTCACTTATGGCATGGATTGATTACCTGAGAAATTCTCCCGTTTGGGATGAAAACAAGGAAATCATTCTAGAGATGGATAAGGACGTAGTGAAATTGCGGATGGTGACGGAGCGGTTTAGTAGCATAGGAAGTAAGCCCGTAATCCAGACTGGGAATGTCTATGAGACGATAGAAGATACGATCAATTACCTGAGACCTAGAATTTCTACGAAAGTAGAAATGAATATCTATGCAGATTCCAAGGACCTGGAGGCTATGATGAACAAGCCACTTTTCGAATGGGTAATTGAGAATATTTGCAAAAATGCCGTCGATGCGATGAAAGGGAAAGGTAAAATAGACATTGAGATTCTTCAGGACAGTGACAAGTTTGTAATTATTGACATCACGGATACTGGTAAAGGAATGGAGAAGAATATGTACCGACGTGTTTTCAACCCTGGATTCTCTACCCGTCAACGAGGCTGGGGACTAGGTTTGACGCTAGCGAAGCGCATCGTGGAAGGATACCACGGAGGAAAGATCTTTGTAAAACATTCCGAAGTAGGCAAAGGGACTACTTTCCGGATTTTACTTCATGGAAGCCAGGAGGGTGCGTCGCAGTTTATTACGGAAGGAATTCTAGAGTATTGACTTTGGGTATATAGGAATTACGATATGCGATTTACGAGAACCTCGATAGAGCTGAGCGACAATTACAATTCTGAGCTTAAAATAAAACATTCATAAATTAGAACTTCACAAATGCAAATTCCCGCCAACCTTAATTGACAGATAGGATTGGCGGGAATCTGCGTTATTTTTCTGTGTCGATCTGCAGAGACTTTTTAGAGACTTTCAGAAATAAAAGAAGATAAACTTTTAGGCAAAGAACGAAGTGCCAATTGAACTCGTAAATCCAAAATCGTAATTCGTAAATTCTTTCCACCTATTTTTTCCCTACCTTTGCACCCTTAATTTGATGTCTCCCATGAGTTTGAAAGAAGAAATCCAGAAGCGTAGAACCTTTGCCATTATTGCTCACCCTGATGCGGGTAAGACCACTTTGACTGAGAAGTTGTTACTTTTTGGGGGTGCGATACAGACGGCAGGCGCAGTGAAATCGAATAAAATCGACACCGGAACTAAGTCGGATTGGATGGCGATAGAGAAGCAAAGAGGTATCTCCGTCGCGACTTCTGTCATGGGATTCGAATATAAAGACATCAAAATCAACTTGCTTGATACGCCCGGTCACCAGGATTTCGCGGAAGATACCTATCGAACATTGACAGCGGTCGATTCGGTAATTATGGTGATTGACTGCGTGAAAGGAGTGGAGATTCAGACGGAAAAACTCATGGAAGTTTGCCGGATGAGAAATACGCCCGTGATCTGCTTTATCAATAAACTGGATAGAGAAGGCCGTGATCCGTACGAGTTGATCGAAGAAGTAGAGCAAAAACTGAACATTCAGTGTCACCCGCTTTCCTGGCCTATTGGTATGGGAAAAAGCTTCAAAGGCGTATACAATCTTTTTGATCATAAACTCAATCTTTTCACCCCATCTCAGCGAAAGCTATCTGACGTTCGTAAGTCCTTTGAAGATGTGAATGATCCAGAATTGGATGGATTGATTGGGCCGAACTATGCCAAGCAACTTCGCGAGGATGTAGAATTGATCGAGGGTGTTTATCCCGAGTTTGATCCTACGGAGTATTTGGCTGGAAAAGTAGCTCCGGTTTTCTTTGGCTCCGCGGTGAACAACTTCGGAATCAATGAGATGCTTGATACTTTCATCAAAATCGCTCCAGCTCCGAAAAGCCGTAGAACGGAAGATCGGGAAGTGAAGCCTGACGAAAAGAAATTCTCTGGTTTTGTATTCAAGATCCACGCAAACATGGATCCGAATCACCGAAATAGAATTGCATTCATGAGAATATGCTCAGGTGTTTTTGAACGGAATAAGCCTTACAATCACGTTCGCGGACCAAAGCCTTTGCGTTTTTCCAATGTGACACAGTTTATGGCGCAGGATAAGGAAATGATCGATGAGGCATTTCCAGGAGATATTGTAGGTCTCTATGATACAGGTAACCTGAAGATCGGCGATACGCTGACTGACGGCGAAGACATGCAGTTCGTAGGAATTCCAAGTTTCTCTCCGGAGATTTTCCGTGAGGTCGTGAATAAGGATGCGATGAAAACCAAGCAGCTGGAAAAAGGTCTCAAGCAACTCATGGAAGAAGGTGTCGCGCAGATGTTCACCTTTGCTATGGGTTCTAGGAAAGTAGTCGGGACAGTTGGTCAACTTCAGTTTGAAGTAATCCAGTTTCGATTGAAAAATGAATACAATGCTACGGTAGAGTTTCATCCGATGAACCTGTACAAAGCCTGCTGGATCACCAGCAAGGACAAAAAGCAATTGGATGAATTTGTACGCTCCAAAAACCGTCACATCGCCCATGATAAAGACGGCAAGCTGGTCTTTATGGCCGAATCAAAAGCTTGGCTTCAGATGGTAATGGATAATTATCCTGAGATAGAGTTTCACTTTACTTCGGATATTTGATAAAAAACCCTCTAGATTTTAAAATCTGGAGGGTTTATAACTTTTGATACCTATTCTAATTCGTAGAGAGTCAAATTAGGTTTACCATCATCATGATAGGTTATTAGAAAATCATCATTTGGAGAAACTGCAATTTGATTAACTTTTATAGGGATAATTAGCTCTTTAATTTTGTTTCCGTTCCAATCAAGCACTTGAATGATATCACTTAAATAAGGGCTCTGACTTAAATTTTTTCCAGAAAACAGAAGATAAATATATTGGTTTGAAACAGAGCTACTTATATATCCAAATTTATTACTGTCTGACATGGATGCAGTAATTACGTTGGGATTATCTGAGCCGGAAAACTGTGGAGGCCAACCTTCAAACCTATATTTTAATTTAATGTCTTTCTTTGTTATCTCAAGAATGTCAAAAGTTGGGGAGAATTGGCTAGTCGTTAAAATGTATTTACCATCTGGTCTTAGAAATAATTGTCCCTGTTGGCTCATTGTGATTGAAAAATTTTCAACTTCTGAACTTGGATCTGTAAAGGGATAATTTATATCCAACTGTTGATATTCGGCTAGGTTTTCATATTCTACTGCATATTTTTTTTGAAACATTCCAGTGCCAAATAAGATTGTGTCATTTGCTTTTATAACTCTATAGAAATTATTTGCGATTCTCTGTTTTTCTTTACTCGTACAGTAGTAGTCGTCTTCCAGTAATTTAATTTCTCTATACATAAATAGTCTAGAATTGTACAGCCCAATTGTACTTGTGTCATTAGGCAAGATTTGCGAAAACGTTGGAAATGAAAATTCACAAGGGCCTTCACCAGTTTTTGCTATTTTTAATTCATATTCTGGATTATTAATGTCAAAAATTTTAAACTGGTAATTTCCGTCAGGATCATTTATCAAGTATTTGTTGCCAATGAAATGAATATCCAGTAACCTATTAATGCGATGAGAACTGTTTAAAAATTTACCATTTTTCAATAACTGAGTTTGTATAAACTCTTCTTTTTGCTTATTTGTGCAGGAAATCACAAGGGAAATGATAATAAATAATGATATTTTATTCATAATGGAGTATGTTGTAAATATGACTGAAAATGGCTATCCTTTTATAAAAAAAGGACAGCCTGAGGTTCTCATTAAACTTTACAAAACTTCACATTCACTTTTGTTACCGTAGAAAAACTTTGTTGTTTCATGCCATTCTCCGTTTTCAAATACTTGATATACAACACTAGTACATAAAGTCATTGTTTGTTCGTCGCATCTGACACAATCTTCAACTGCCATTGAAGGGGTAGTAAATACAAATGCGCTCATAGCTAATACACCTGAAAATAAAATTAACTTTTTCATATTAAATAAAATTTGCATTAAAAAACCCCTTTGTATAGGCGGATTCGTTTTCCTAATCACTTGGCCAAAAGATCACTAGCAATATAGGTGGGGGGGGGGGGTAATATTGCAACTAATTATTAATATTTTTTTTAAGAACTTAGTAATCAGCATTTATACGCATTTTAACGTCAGAATTAACTTTATAAAACTGAGGATGAAAGAGATTGAACTGACTAAGTCTTTTCTGGAATCTTAAGGGGTTTCGGTTTTATTGAAAAATTCGGAATTGGACTCCGGACTTTTCCACATTACTTCAGAATATTAAAAGTCGAAACCTTCCAGGTTTCAAAAACCTAAAAGGTTATTTACTTATCCGCTTACTTTTCAATAATGTAGCTAAATCTTGAAGTTCCAGGTTTACCACCTTTACTAATTCCTTCTATCTCTCCATAAATCACATTCTCGGCATCAGAATTATAGAAGGATACAGAGGTCTTTCCCGACGAATCTGTCTGGATATTCGGTGCCCAAAAAAGAGTAGCACGCCGATCTGGTTTAGGAAGTGAACTGGTATCTGCTGGATATTTGGGTGAGTAGAATTCCTCTTCCACCTGATAGCCCTTCATGGTCAATGTGGCATCCTGTTGGATTGGTTTTTTATCAGTACCAAGGTTTTTTCTAGTGTAAAATCCAATCACTCCGTTTGTTCCTCTTGCACCGAATATCGCCGTGTCGGCTCCCTTCCACACCCGGTAGCCTTCGATTTCATGAACGGGGATAGTGACCAAGGATTCTAACCTGACCTGAATGTCATCCACCATGAGCATAGGTTCCATACTGCTGTCGATGGAATTCACTCCTTGGATAAGAATCTTCGCACTTGCTCCATAGCCCGTTATTTGCACACCAGCCACTCTGCCTCTCAGGAGGTCTAGTGGGTGAAGCAGATTTTCCAGTGCCGGCTTTCCAGATACCTGCATCTGCACAGTTCCTGCACCATAGGAACTTGAGATCTGAGTTGGCTCGTCTATCCTAATTCCTCGAATCTCTATTCCCTCCAATTCCAGTTCTGAGTTCTCAAAACTATAGGCTTTTTCAATCGCTTGTCGCTCGAAAGCTTTGCTCAAGAAATTCTGCTCCAAAGCAATAGGCTGGGTAAAAGCATTAGAGAGTTGCTGTAAAAGACTAGGTGAATTGTAGGATTTATCTGTCAATATAGTAGCAGGTCTACCATTGTTTGTTTTCCCTTGAAGAATCACTTTCGTGGAGTCGAAGAAGATGAGGTCGTGGATTTCAAACTCACCTCTTGAATTGGTTATTGTTGTTTTAGATTCTGGAAAGGGAAATAATGACAAGTAGGAAACCGTGCCAGATTCTATTGGCTGATTTTTCTTCTCATCAGTAAGCACTCCTCTTATCGTCAATCCTTTTTCAACGCTATACGCAGGATCTAACACCTTTTCGCTCAAGGCTTCCGTGATGGTGAATTTCCTCCAACCTTGAGTCAGCATCAGGATGTCCAGGTCTTTTTCCCGATTCTTATTGTTGGGATTGAAATAATATCCTGGTGATTCGATGTGCCCTTTCAGTTCTGAGGAAAGCAAAAGATACGAATGTATCGTTTCCTTATTTTCGTCTAAAGAAACCTGTCCGCCATCGAAAACAGTCAAAGACAAATTGGCTACTACAGGATTCCCTTCTTTATCTTTTGCTTCGATATCAAGTTGAACTAGTTCTCTTGGTGCAAAAACTGTTTTGCTCATGGAAGTTGTGATAGTTACCTGATCTTGATGATCAATGAAAACTAGTCGCTCTGCCAGAGGATTTCCGTTTTCATCCAAAACAGTGATTTGAGCGATCCCTGAGGGGAATTCTTTCTTTGAGATTCGTGTAAAGCTTACTCTCTTAGAAAGATCAGCTTGGCTAGAAGCGCAGACTATTCCACGTGTTTGCGCCAAAAGATAGACAGTTTGTAGGTTGGAATTCTCTGAAGCTTGAACCTTCAAGAGGATATCTGCTGTAGAAGGCGAATTAGTCACAGAGAGAATTATCCCCGAATCAAGGGCTTTTGGCAGCTGAACTATTTCATCGCTATTATCAAGTAGCGCGGTGTATTGCATTCCTACTTTGGGAACCAACCCAAAAACACCCATCCCAAATTGATTGCTTTCAAATGTGGCAACTTCCTTATCCTCTTCATAGACTTTTCCGCTGACCACTTTGCCCAAGCCATTGGTTCCGATAGCCTTGAAACCTACTTTGCTCATGATCCCGTTGACGAGATTCCCGCCTTCGGGAAAGAACTGTAGAGCTATAGTTTCATCACTCAGCACATTATTGACGGGGTCTTGGGTGTTCCAGATTTTTACATCCTTATGGAAAAAATAAGCTTCGTCAGCATTCCGCATCCAGTTGGTGTAGGATCGAACTAGGTAGTTTCCTGAGGGAAGTGATTCGTCTAATTCTAGCTGACCTGCGGCAAAACCATCTGGAGAAAAAAGCTGATGCTGCTGTATTATTTCACCCGTGCTATTAATCAGTTCCACATAAATCGTATTACTGAGTAATGAAGGCTCGTGGTATGCGCCAGCGGTCAGGTAAGCTTTAAGCCAAATAGTCTCCCCAGCGGCATAGTGAGCTCTGTCTAGGTGCAGGTAAACTTTCTCCTGAGGTAGCTCGGTGATATATTTTTTAAATCCTGTGATGATCCGCTCCAAAGGATCATTTGTAGGAGAGAAAGAAATCAGTATGCAAGCAAGTGTGACAGCACAAACGCGGAATCGGAACTTTTTATTTTGGAAAATCAATTTGAGGATTTTGAAGTTTTAATAATGTAAAACACAACCTAATTTTGAGTTTAGGTTGTGTATAAAAGTTTCAATGAATGCACAAATTTAATTTCTTGGAATTTTAATTAGGTCTCACATTGAGTTTCAAGAAATACAATTACAACATTTGAACATGTTGAACTTCCAGTTGACCAGTATAATTCACCACATCCATTGTAATAATCAGTTCTTGTACAAGCATCTTGCCCATATCCTGACTGGAAAGGCAAAAGAAAATTTAGTACTAGTCCCATTGCAAGTACAGAAGCTATTTTCAATTTTTTCATCTTAAATAAAATTTGCATGGAAAATCCCTTTGAGTAGGCGGATTCGTTCTCCTAATCACTTGGCCAAAAGATCAGTAGCAATATAGGTGGGGGGAGGGTAATATTGCAACTAATTATTAATATTTTTTTTAAGAACTTAGTAATCAGCATTTATACGCATTTTAACTGCAGAGTTGAGAGGATAAAACTGTCGATGAAAGAGATGCGAATGAAAGGGTCTTATGGGATTTGGTTTTTATGGAATAATTCGGAATTGAATTCCGAATTATTCCATTTTACTTCTCAGAACTAAAAGACGAAACCTTCCAGGTTTTTGAAACCTGGAAGGTTTGGTTTACAAGTTGCCAATACGGTTGAATAGTGACTCATAATTCAAGATTTCAAACGTCTCAACTCCGTCGGCTTTAAAAAGAAGAATCTGATCTTGAAGATCAACAATACCTTTCTGAATCAATTTTTTTTCCTCATCCAAGTAAACAGGGACAGACGATTGCTCAAACAAAGGATTGAATCGCATGATTTTATTATTTTTTGCCACGATAACTATTGCTCCTCTAGTCGTCTTAAATTCACTCAATTCCTGATAGAGTTGATCCAGACATGTTTTACAGCCTTCTGGATGAATGACTAAAATCCAATCTGTTGGTTGAGAAATTTCCAAAATCTCAGCAACTCTATTTTTATTGTTACCAGTACATCCCAATGTCAATAAGAAGGCAGAAAAGAAGAAAATTCCTTTAATCCTCATATTCTAATCCTTCAAATCTAATGATATCATAGCGTAAAAAATTCTCATCAAAGTCATCTCGATTTGGATTGTTAGTAGAGACGTACAATCCTTTCCGGCCGACGAAGGAGTTCCAGTTTTCTATGGAATGATCTTCAAATACATGTTCACCTATTACATCTAAATCTTTATTAAGTATTAATACACCTACTCTGGGTTTGTTGGTGAATAATTCTCTAGGAGTCAAAATGTAGCTTTCCAATTCTATACCTGCAAAGAAGAAACGATAAAACACGTCTCTGAAATGATCATTTAATAAAATTTCATATCTGCCCGCTTCTAATGCTTTAATCATTCCTTGATCCCCAACTGGATAATCTTTCAAAATATTAAACTGATTTAAATGGGATGATCTAGCTTCCTTGTATCCAAGAAGTTTTCCTTTGTTTTTAGAAATAATCCATAGTCTATGATCTGATAGAGGAGAAACAATGATAGAATCATATCGATCAGCCCAAGATAGATTCGGGTCTTTTTTCCCTTTATCCCATTCATCTTCTGGTCGACTAATTTCAAGCCATTCTACTTCAGGTTGTCCTAATGAAAGATTCAATTGGAAAAAAGGCGTAGATTGTTTCGCATCGCCTTTTGATGTTTTGAAAATATCTGAGAAAAATGGTTGAGAACCGAACAGCGTATCACCTTTAAATAAAAATGGAACTAAATTAGTAGACCCCAGCCAGTTCACTTTGTTTTTAGGATCAGTTACAGGTATACTTCTTTTTTTATTACCGTTAAAGTCAAGTACTTGAATTTTTGGAGGTATTGAGGCAAGAAGTAAACAATCTAATGAGGCAATGGTAAATCCATTGAAAGATCCGACACCATTGGGACCTTCTCTATTTATTTTTATACTTTTTGTAGCTTGTTTGGTATCCAAATTAAAAAATTCCAAGCTCTGACTAGTTTTGCTGTACAGAGCCAAATACTCTCCAGAATCACTATCTATGTATTGATTTCTGGTTATACTGGGAACAAAGTTTTCTTCAATAGGAATTTTTAAAGTTTCAAAAGTATAGGCGTTTATTTCATTCGTAACATTCTTAGGGTCACAGGAGATTATGGTAACAATAAATAATAAGTTATAAAGCTTTGTCATTCTTATTTTTAAAAATGAAAGAGATCGTTTTAAGTAGCATTTCAAATGCCTTGAATCTACTAAAATCTAATCTCCTTCAATAATTAGATACTTGATGTAATTTAATCCTCTACTGGACCTCCTTCACATACACACATGGCATCTGAAATAGGATCGAAACAATCACTGCCGTTCCAATTACATTTAGCAATCCCTTGAGCATCTGCATTTGAAGAACCAGAATATGCCATTCCGAAAACACTTAGTCCTATAATACCAGCACCTAATGCAATTAACTTTAACTTTTTCATCTTAAATAAAATTTACCTGAAAAAATCCCTATGAGTAGGCGGATTCGTTTTCCTAATCACTTGGCCAAAAGATCACTAGCAATATAGGTGGGGGGGGGTAATATTGCAACTAATTATTAATATTTTTTATGTATATCCGCAATGACACCAGTAGCCAAATAAGTTCTAACAGACAGTTGGTGACAATTGCTTTCTTAGGCTCTGAACTCGGCTTAAATTAGGTCAAAATAGACGGTTTTGACCATGAATATTATCAATTTCAATAATCGGTTCCCAGACGAAGTTTCCTGTGTTGAATTCATCAAGGAGCAAAGAATCCAGCAAGGGATCAGTTGTAAGAAGTGTACTGGA
>NZ_MSSV01000027.1 GCF_002150505.1 Algoriphagus ratkowskyi | reverse complement strand
ATTAAATATTTAAAAGACTATACCGCTTTTACTAATATTAAGTAACTTTTTACTAACCTATAAATTCTTTTGACCAATGGAAATAGGCCATCATTTAAAGAAAGGCAGAGAATCTAAACGATTAAGCCAACATGAAGTATCCGAGCTTTTGGGCATATCACAAAAGACACTTTCTAATATAGAGAGTAACAAATCCCAGCCATCTGTTGCACAACTTGCTGCGATGGGGAAAATTTATGAATTGGATGTCCTAAAATTATTAGCCGAAAACGGAATACATTTATCCCCTCCCCCCCCCCCCGCAATCTACCTCAAGCTGAAAAAGAATTGTAAAATTTAAAGAATGCTCAGGAGAGAAATATCAGGAAATAACCCTTTAAGATCTTAAGAAATGGCAGACTGGTTATGATCCTAAATCAAATCACTTCGCCACATCACTAACTTAACCAGGTTTTAGCAACTCAGAAAGGCCTCTAATCCTCTTTGAGAATATCAATATGCCTTCTATTGGCAAGCATATAAAGCCGTACTTCGTATCCATCCGAGGAACCCATATGTTTCGGGTTAGGAATTTCAGAGAATCGGTTTGGGCCTGTGCTGCTGCCAGTTTGAGGGCAGAAGTTGGTATAGGTCTTTTTGCTTATGGCTCTGGATTCTTTCAAACACATTCCTAAGCCATTCAAATTCATTGATCCTGTTCTTTTTGCAGCTGGCCATAAAGGAGTACATTCCTGCTGCCATCTCAGCTGCCTGATGTGATCCTGCGAACAAAAATGCCTTTCTCCCCACCGCAAGGGGGCGTACCGCATTTTCTATCAGATTATTGTCATCTCCATCTGGCCATGGAGCTCGTACGCACTCAGTCCCGCCCATCTGGGTAGTGTGTAATCAATAGCTTTTCCCATTGGACTTTGGGGTCTGTATCGGTATTGGTTCTCCTTGAGCCATTTCTCCAGTCGTTCCAGAACTGGACGTGCGTCTTTCTTTCTTTCCTCTGTCCGTTTCTCCCAACCCAGTTCCTGTTCTCTCATCCGCTGTTCCAGGGCATACAGCAACTGCATTTCATCCAGGACATAGTTGGCCTGCTTCTCATCATTGACGAAGTAGCGTCTTGCATGGGCCATACAGTAAGTCAGCAGGATATCCGGATGGTTCCCGTAAAGTGATTCATATACTTTATAGCCATCGGTCTGGAGAATCCCCTTAATTCCGGCAAGCATTTCCCCGGGACCGGAACTGTCCCGGCCTTTTCGGTAGTCAAACAGGACAAGCCTGTCCACAGGAGCATGGTATAGCCACATCTATCCCTGGTGGATGCCGTTTTATGATCCCTGTCCAGCACCTTTATCGGACTTTCATCTGCCTGCAGGTATTTTTGTGAGTGGACCATCAGGCGGAGCAGCTCCCAGAGTGGCCTGAGTTGTTCCCATCCTCCCATCAGCCAGTCCGATGCGCTGGAAGCGGGAATACGGACCCCCATTTTACTGTATTTGTCAATCTGCCGGTGCAGCGGCATCCCGTAAACGTATTTGTCAACAGTGAGCTGGGCGATGACCGATTCGGAAGGGATACCCTTTTCGATGACCCGGTCAGGAAGCATACCTATCAGGATACCTTCGCCGTTTGGTCTAGCATACTTTGGGCGTACATACCGTTTTACATAGAAAAAAGCCGGCTCGATTTCCAATACCTCGGTTACTTCCTCGCCGATCTTTGTGCAGCCTTCGGTGGATTCAGACGGCTCAATGAAAATCTCTTTCCGGGTCAGCTCTTCGGGCAGGCTCATACGGCCGGTTCCTTTGGCCCGTTTCTTCGGGGCTGGCTTCTGCTGGTCCACCGAGCAGGACAGCTCTTCCTGTACTGACTGGGTCACACCGAGTTCAAAAAGACCCATCTGGTTGTCCCCTGTATTGCCGTTGCGTTTCTCGCTTTTAAACCCGAAAATATACCTGCGGAGTTTATCCAGCTCAAAACCCAGATTGGCGATCACATGGTCTTTTTCAGCAAGAAGCCCTTCTTTTTCGGACAGCACCAACAAGGTCTCTTCATACAGTTTCTTGTAGTCCGTCTCCTTGTTTTCCATGACCTAAATATAGGTAAAAAAGTGCCTTAATAAGTATTTAAAGACACTTTTTACCTAAAATAAACAGACTATTTTCAGCCTCTTTTTAAGGGGTCATAGCGCTTTCTGTAGCTCACCGAAACCAGCCTTACCCCCTGTAACAGCAGGCTGAGCTGACTGCTTGTGACAGCGTTTCCCGACAGTGCAGGACGTTCAAAAGTCCCCTGTTCAAGCTTTTTGATGTACATGGCAAAACCGTCCCGGCCCCACTGCAGAAAGCGGATCTGGTTGGATCGCTTGCCGATAAAAACAAATACGTCTCCGTTCATCGGGTCAAAACCAAGTTTATTGCGGACAAGCCCGGCAAGCGAGTTGATCCCAAAACGCATGTCAGTTGGCTCATGGTACATGAAGTACCTCACAGAGCTGGACAGGGCCAGCATCAGCCCACCAGCTCACGGACAGTTACCACGTCCACAACCCCAAACAGTTCCACACTGATTCCGGAGGGATAGCTGATCCTGGCGACAGGAATTGCCGTGATATGATCCATCGGAATAATCGAAAACGGGGAAGGGGAAGCTGTAGTGACCGAATCGGTGTCAAACTTCTTATACCAATAATAGAAGGTTGCTTTCGGGATGCCCACGGATGCAGCAAAGGCTGTCTTGCTCTTACCTGATTCCTGCCATTTACAATACAGGGAATAATACGCTTCGTTGGATGTCTTTTTCATCCTGCAACATTATATATTCAGGATCCCTATATCAATCTGGGGTTCCTCGGATGGATACCGTACTTCTTAGAATTAGGTGTTTGTAATATGGTAAGTTTGAAGTCTATCTCTAGATACTAAATCAAAAAATTCACCTTGGATTCTACCTTATAATTATATCGACGTAAATCCCTCAAACTTATTTCACAAAAGAACTTCTTACTACACCAGCGTTAAATTATGTCCTAAAGAGATTTAAACAACCTAGCTAAAAGCTTTAAATCCTCCTCAAAATGGTTCGACTTCTGTATCGCCAGCTCCACAACAACCAATTTAAAACACCTGTAGATCGATGATTTACAGGTGTTTTTTTTACGTGAATTTGTAATGGCTATTTAGGAATTAAAGGCTGGATGAGGAACGTATTTTTAGCTCAGCTTTTAAAAAAATATCCCTACAATCTATATCAGAATTTTTAATTTTTTCTAGTATCAATCGAGCTGCTTCCTCTCCCATTTGCTCCAAAGGAGGTTCCACACTACTTAATTGTGGGTAGACCATAGTAGCCAGCTCAGTTCCAGAAAAACTTCCCATAGAAACTTCATTAGGGATTTTTACACCATTCTCCAGCAGGTAATTCATAGCCCCAATAGCTAAGGTATCTGTGAATGCAAAAATCCCATCAAAGTCAATTTTTTGATCCATCAACGTCTTTATCGCCTTTTTACCATCCTCAAAACCTAAGCCTTC
The DNA here is from genome assembly GCF_002150505.1 of Algoriphagus ratkowskyi. Classification (GTDB taxonomy): domain Bacteria; phylum Bacteroidota; class Bacteroidia; order Cytophagales; family Cyclobacteriaceae; genus Algoriphagus; species Algoriphagus ratkowskyi. Next base: position 55,576 of record NZ_MSSV01000027.1, on the reverse strand, counting down.
AACTTCTATAATCAGGGCTGGATCATAAATACCATGCTTATCCATAACCTCTTCATATCCTTTGGCTCTATCTTGAGAGTTTCTAAGTGAAGGCGGTCCCATGATATGTACTATTTTTTTTCTCCCCTGATCTACCAAATGTTCCATCATATCCGAAGCATAGAAAAAATTATCTATTAGCACCTTAGATACGTTCAGACTTTCATTAGGCGTTCGATCAAAAAACACCAAGGGAATACCTTGATCTATCAATTGCTGGTAGATGTCATGATTTTTACTTTCATCACAGAGGTTAATTATAATTCCATCCACGTTAAACTCTTCAAGAAGCAGCAGATTTTCTCGCTCTCGTTGCGGATCTTCATCGCACACAGTGACTATCACTCTATAGCCCAAAGGATAGAGAACCTCCTGTACGCCACGTAAAACTTTTGATGAAAACGGAGTGACCATTTCCGGCACCACAAAACCTATATTTTTGGACTGGCCGTATTTTAAACTGGCCGCTGCAGAATTGCGCTTGTACCCAAGTTCTTTTGCTGCGGCTAGCACTTTCTTTTTCGTTTCCCAATGAATGTTTTTATCATTTAGCAAAGCTCTCGACACCGTAGAAGTGGAGAGCAATAGGTGCTTTGCTAAATCTTTCACTGTTATCCTTTTCATAAAATTGCACTGGTGTAACTCAAAAATAGTAAAAATTCTTGCGCTGGGAACGCTCCCATAAAATTGGGAGCGTTCCCATAATATTTTTTACAGAAAAAAAGTGCCAAGCATAATGGTAAAACCTTATGTTTGAAATAGTTAATCAACTGTAAAAATGGAATCAAAGAACAATAAGCAAACCCAAAATGACTCCTCCACCAGTATTTTACATATAGGTGTTGGCAACTTTCACAGAGCTCATCAGGCATTTTACACACAGTTACTTCTAGAAAATGGGGGCTCCCCAAATTGGGCCATCTGTGGAGTAGGCATGTTACCTTCTGACGAAGTTCTTTTTGAAAAACTTCACGCACAGCAACTACAATACACACTTACTGTTTGTGGTAGAAACGGAGTAAATGAAACTCATACGATCAATTCTATTAAAGAATTGATCCTGGCGTTTAAGCATCCAGAACTCGTTCTAAATAAAATCGCTGACGCTTCTACCAAAATCATTTCCCTGACTATCACGGAAGGTGGATATAACTTGGATAAAACTACCAATGAATTTATCCTCGACAATCCTCAGATTGTTTATGATTTAGAAAATCCATCTACTCCAAAAACGGTCTTTGGATTCATAGCCGAAGGACTTCGCCGACGAAGAGCCAACGGAGCTGGAGGAATCTCCATCCTTTCCTGCGACAACCTTCAACACAACGGAAACACTGCAAAAGCTGCTTTTATGGCGTTTATTGCAGCGCAAGACAAGGAGCTTAGTACCTGGGTAGAAGTCAATGTGACTTTCCCTAACAGTATGGTGGATAGAATCACGCCTGCTACCACTCCTGAAGATGTAGAGCGACTGAACAAATCCAGTGCGTTCCATGATGAAGCGCCCGTTTACTGCGAAGACTTCATCCAATGGGTGATTGAAGATGATTTTATTGCAGGAAGACCAGACTGGGAAACCGTCGGAGTACAGTTTACGGATGATGTAACGGCATATGAGAATATGAAGCTTAGCTTATTAAATGCTTCTCATACCTTACTCTCCTACCCGTCCTTTCTAATTGGCTATAGAAAAGTAGATGAAGCCATGGCAGACGAGGATATTGTGAGTTTTGTCCGTGAATTCATGGATATAGATATCACACCAAATGTCCCAGCACCAGAAGGGATTGATCTCGAAGAATACAAGCAAACACTGGTAGAGCGATTTGCCAATAAAGCCGTAAGCGATCAGTTGAGCCGCTTGTGCTATGACGGAATTTCCAAATTCCCAGTATATATCATGCCTAACTTGGCCAAAATGATATCCAATCAGCAAGATCTGTCTCGGGTGGCATTTTTATTTGCCAACTACAGACATTACCTAAAATATCAAAAAGATGATAAAAAGATTGAGTTTGATTATGCAGAGCCATGGCTAACTGCTGCAGACAAGGAGTTGATAGCAAGTAAAGACCCACTTAGTTTCTTAGGCCTATCGGCTTTCAAAAGTGTACCACTTATCGATCATAATGAGTTCACCACATCCTACCAGAAGTATGTGGATAGCATTCAAAACGATGGGACTCGAATTGCTCTAAAAGCTATTCTTTCCAAGCCTTAGTATTAACTCTCCCTTCAAAACATTATGACAACAAAAACCCAAAATCGTCTTCTCCCTTTTGTAATTGTAACATTCATTTATTTCATAGTAGGCTTTCTTACTACGGTGAACGAGCAACTACAGGCTCCGCTGAAATTTACATTTCTCTCTGATGCGGGAAGTTTAAAGAACACATTAACCACGATGATTTCCTTTTTCTTCTTTCTAGGATATCTGGTCAATGGCACTGTAGCCAGCAAATGGGTCAACAAACATGGGTACAAAGCCACCATAATTCGAGGACTTCTATTTATGATTTCCGGACTATCTATGTATTTCATATCCTCCATGGTAGGAGATCGATTCCCTGACTTAGGAATTGATTTTTCAGATGTCTTTATACCCTACGGTTTTATCATATTCATCATCGGGTCTTTTCTGATGGGAACTTCAGCAGCGATCATCCAAGTGGTGGTCAATCCATACGTTGCTTCTTACGAATTGGGCGGAACATTACCCGTGCAGCGATTGAACATTACCACTGCCATTAACTCCATTGGTACTACGACAGCGCCATTCTTTGTCACGCTTGTCATGTTTAGTGGTGTTTCTATTCTAGACGTCCAAATAAGCCAGTTGCTTTTACCCATAGGATTACTGATCCTGAGTGTATTAGTAGTTACGTTGATCACAAAGAATCTTCACTTACCAGATATTGCAAACACGAGAGCAGCTGATGGTGAAAAACTCACGCGAAAACTCTGGTCGTTTAGACATTTTGCGCTGGGAGTCGTGGCTATTTTCTTTTATGTAGGAACAGAAGTGGCCATCGGAGCGAATATTAATTTGCATGCCTTCGAACTAGCTGACACGGGCAATCCAATGTCATTTTTCGGCAAAACAGATATCATAATTGGCGGAATGGACCTCGGTATTCACGCCTTGCTTTCTACATTATACTGGGGCGGCTTCTTTATTGGAAGAGGCATCTCTAGCTTTTTCACAAACATATCAGCAAGAACGCAGCTAACTGTAACTACATCACTATCCGCAGTGCTGGCCATCATTGCGATGATTACTCAAAACCTTTGGTTTTTAGTTGCAATAGGCTTACTACACTCTACCATGTGGAGTTGCATTTATTCTCTTTCTATCAAGGGCTTAAAAAAATACACTTCCAAAGCATCAGGTGTCTTTATCTCCGCTGTTTTCGGTGGAGCTGTGTTTACCCTACTTCAGGGTGGTCTTGCCGATGTTTTTGGCTCCTGGAGATGGACATGGACTATCACAGTCGTTTGTGAATTGCTTATGCTTTTCTATGCTTTATTTGGTTCTCGCATTAGAGAAAAAGACATGGTTGATATTTAATTTCCCTTTTCCTCTCTCAATACCTAACAGGACATGCCAGTAGAAAGTAGAAGCTACTGGCGTCGTCCTAGAATTATTCTGCACTCCCGCCCAATAATGACCTTAAGTAAAATGATCAACAAGAAAATTAAAGTAGCATGCTTCGGTGAAGTCCTGTGGGACAGGTTCATGGATGGAAATAAAAGAGCTGGCGGCGCACCTTTCAATGTTGCTTATCACCTTTCCAAAATGGGAGTTGAAGCCTATATGATCAGTAGCGTTGGAGACGATAGCTTAGGCGCTGAACTGTTAGAGAAAATCAAAAACTGGAATATCTCTACCGCTGGGATCCAAGTCTCGACTCAGTACCCAACTAGTGAAGTGTTGGCTACTTTGGATGAAAACAACGAAGCTCAATATGAAATAGTAGAAGGTGTAGCTTGGGACTATATTGATTTCCTACCAAGCGACAATCAAAATATATCCATGATGGATGCTCTGGTTTTTGGTTCTTTGGCTGCAAGAAACAAAGTCTCCCGAAACACGCTATTTGAGCTTGTGGAGGCAAGCACTTATAATATTTTTGACATTAATCTAAGGCCTCCACATGTTGATGTAACTCAAATCAAACAGCTTCTTCACAAAACGCAGTTGGCCAAATTCAACAAGGCAGAACTGCGCTTGATCTTAGATTTTTTGGGCAAATCCTACCAAGATGAAGTAGATAGTATTCGTTTTATCCAAGACACATTTGGGATCATGGAAGTGATCGTGTCTAAAGGCAGCAAAGGCGCTCTTTACGTTTGTAAAGATGCTATTCACAATTACCCAACTATTCCTATTACGGTAAAAGATACTGTAGGCAGTGGTGATAGCTTCTTGGCTGGATTTATTTCAAAGCGATTAGAAAAGAACTCTACTGCCCAGGAAATAATGAGTAATGCAGTTTCATTAGGGGCATTTATTACCGCTCAGCAAGGAGCTTGTCCAGACTATTCATTAACAGATTTCTTGTCGTTCAGTAAAAAAAATCAGGTATATCCTATTGAGTTGGACTATTAAGCTCAGGCTTGCATTCGTCAAATTGATCACCATACAAGATTTAGGTGTATATAAACCAAAAGGAAAAGCTCCGGTATCACATATACCGGAGCTTTCATTATAATTTCACATTTTAAGCACGATTAGACTTGACGTCATTTCTATAACTCAATAATCCTCCCCAGCCTCACTTCGCTTTACTGAAGCATTCCAATCTTCCCAGTACTTAACCATTTCCTCGAGCTTTCTAGGATCCTTCTTGGCTAAATCAATAGTTTCTCCCGGGTCATTTTTGATATGATACAACTCAAATTCCGAGTTGGGTCCTTTTCTATAAATCTTATAATCTTCCTCAATCAAAGCCGATTGTGACTCAAAATTAAAAGCCAAAGGCTGCTCTCTTTGGGTCTGATTCCCATATATAAAAGGGAATAGATCAACTCCGTCATAAGGCCGGTTATATGGCTGAATATCCACTCCCAATAAGTTAGCTATCGTTGGGAAATAATCAGAGGTATAACTCGGAGCAGTAATTTTTGTACCCGGAGCTATCTTGCCCTTCCACTCTACGATACCCGGCACTCGAATCCCTCCTTCGTACAAACTTCTCTTTCTTCCTTTCAGACCTTTGGTCAGGCCCTGAGTACGACCAGTTACAGATTTGCCCTCTGGGCCATTGTCACTTGTATAAAACAAAATTGTATTTTCTGCTACTCCCAGTTCTTCCAGCTTATCTCTCAACCTACCTACCTGCAGATCCAAAGCGGACATTACACCATAATAATTTTGCTGATCCTCAGACAGGTTAGCATATGGCTTCTTATATTCTTCGCCAGATAACACGGGCAAATGTGGGGTGTGAAACCAGATGATCGTTAAAAATGGCTTTTTTTGATTGACTGAATTTTCAATAAAAGGAATCGCCCGATCCATAATGACACGGGAATCATCGCCCTCCAGATTGTCAGTTACTATCTCGCCTGGGCCTGTCCAATAAAAAGTCTGAAACGACTCTCCTTCTACCAATTTATCACCCACATCTTCCGCTGATTTAGGAGGAGTTATCATCGGATTCCAAGTAGGAACTTTTGACTCCGTCACAAAACTCACATCGAAGCCATTGTCCCAAGGTGGCGCATAATCACCGTCAAATTTTGCTCGACCTCCTCGGTTCGCGTCCAAGGTATCACGAGTCAAAGTTCCTAAGTGCCATTTTCCAAAATGTCCTGTAGCATAGCCTTTTTCTTTAACCAATTCAGCCAAGGTTATTTCTTCTTGCTTGATATGCCCGCAGTTGGCAGTACAAATCCCATATCGAAGAGGGTGCCTTCCTGTCATTACACTTCCACGGGTAGGGGAACAAACTGGTGCTGCGGCATAAAAACGTTCAAAAATTGCTCCGCTAGCTGCCATCTTATCCAGATTGGGAGTAAGAAGATTTGGGTGACCATTGTAACCTGTATCTCCCCAACCTTGATCATCTGCCATAATCAGAATAATATTAGGAGGGCTTTCTCTATTTTCCTGCTGGTGTAAATCTGATTTGGGAGAACTTTTACAACTTCCTAAAAGTGAGCCACACCCAATCAGCAGCAGTCCTGACAGCGCGGTAATTCCTATATATTTTCTTAACACAAGACTATTTTTTGAAAAATCTAAAAACACAATTTGAATCAACATTTCAAAACTCTTTGAAGAAAATGATCTGAAACCCCCTTCAAAAATCTCCTTGCAGAAAACTTTTTCTAAAACAGAAAATATGTACCGGAAATCATAGAGACAAAACCCTCTCACCTGCTCTATTAAAGGTTATTCTCATTTTATTAAAAGATAGACCAAAGAATGGAACTCGTCATTTCACTGAATTTTTTCAAGGAAAGCTACTTTTCAATATGATATATATTCCAAGAGTTCCATCTTTCTCTACTAAACCAAAATCCTCATTTCTAGTTACTAGAAGCATGAAATGAAATATTTTCAACAAAACAGCCTTATCATTGAGAATATTTACTCAAAAGCATTTGAATATCAGAAATTCCTTACTTACGTTTGTACTCTAATGGCAAATTATTTAGTCAGGTTTCTAGTATCGCTAAGTATCCTCATATCGAGTGGATATAGTGCTGTATACGCCAATCAGGCCAATGAAAATGCTAAAGATGAATATGGAAGTCTCTTTGCGAATAGCATAGGGGTCAATAATTCTAGCCAGCACCCACTAACTTTTTCTGCTGCAAATGATCATGGAAATGATATTTTCATTGTCAATAATTCCAAAGTTGAAGAGGAAGACGATGATTTTGTAAGTAGCAATGTTTTAGACTTTCAGTACTTCAGTGCGCTGCAATTCACTCAAGTTTTCGTATTTCTATCAAATGATCTATCCGAAGACTTGCCTTTTAGCAAGTTTACTCCCAATACACCAACACTTCGTTTACACGTATTATTTCAAGTTTTTAGGCTGTAATACCTTTTTTTGAGGCAAATCTCACTTTTGCCAATACTCCTTCAATTTAATTCCTGCTCTTAACACATTAGCAAAATGCTAATGGAGCTTCGGCGTATTTCTTATACCCCATCCCAAAATCATCTGGAAAACAGTTTCGTTTAGAAAAAATCAACTTATGAAAAATCGAATTTTCATGCTCATCAGCCTGTGCGGCACACTTTGGATTGCAAGCTGTACCACACACGGAGAAGAGTATAAAGAGGCAGAAACCACATTTCTGGTTACCAGCCCTCTTATTATGGATACATTAATCACGAAAGATTATGTCTCCCAAATACATTCCATCCAACACATAGAGCTGCGCGCTCAGGAAAGAGGCTACCTACAGAAAATCTATGTAGATGAAGGTCAACTCGTCAAAAAAGGCCAGCTTTTATTCAAAATTATGCCCAACCTATATCAAGCTGAGCAGCAAAGTGCAAAAGCAGAAGTAGATTTTGCAGAGATAGAATACCAAAACACAAAAACACTCGCAGATAGAAATATAGTGGCGCCTAATGAGTTGGCAATGGCGAAGGCAAAGCTTTCTAAGGCTCAAGCTGAACTTGCGTTAGCAGAAGTCCATTTGGCATTCACTGAGATCAGAGCTCCATTTGATGGGATAATTGGTCGATTTCGTGTGAGAGAAGGAAGCTTGCTGGATGAAGGTGAATTATTATCTGAGTTTTCAGACAATAGCAAAATGTGGGTTTATTATAACGTCCCAGAAGCTGAATATTTAGAATACAAAGCAGAGGTAAAGAGCCAAGAGAATGTAATTGTGCATCTTTTGATGGCAAACAATAAGTACTTCGCTTATCAAGGCATAGTAGAAACTATAGAAGCTGATTTCAACAATGAGACAGGAAACATAGCCTTCAGAGCCACCTTCCCAAATCCTGATGGCCTTTTAAGACATGGAGAAACCGGCAATATTGAAATGCGCATTCCCCTTATTGATGCCCTTTTGATTCCTCAAAAAACAACCTTCGAAGTACTTGACAAAAAGTATGTCTATGTGATTGATTCGGAAAATAAAATTCGTTCTAGAGAAATCACTATCGCAGCAGAAATCCCACATATCTATATTATTTCAGCAGGTCTAGAGAAAACAGATAAAATACTTCTTGAAGGTCTCCGTCTGGTAAGAGAAAACGAAGAAATACACTTCGATTTCGTGCAGCCTCACACAGCATTGTCTCAGTTATCCTTATATGCAGAGTAGTTCATCTCTCATTAAAACCAGCAGCAACAATGTTTAGCACATTCATAAAACGACCAGTCCTAGCGATTGTCATTTCAATCGTTATTGTATTTGTAGGATTACTGTCTATCAATCAGTTACCTATATCTCAGTTCCCTCCAATTGCGCCTACCACGGTAAGTATTTTCATAGCCTATCCTGGATCAAGTGCGGATGTACTTGTGAAGTCTACGTTGATAACCTTAGAAAATGCTATCAACGGTGTGCAGGATATGCGATACATCGCAACTGATGCTACCAGTGCAGGCGAAGCCACAATTAACATCATCTTCGAGCCTGGTACGGATCCCAATGAGGCGGTAATACGAGTGAAAACCAGAGTCGATCAAGTGATGCCTCTCCTCCCTGAGCTCGTGCAAAGAGAAGGCGTGATTATCACACCTATCCAGCCAAGTATGTTGATGTATGTCAACCTATATTCTACCAGTGAGAGTATAGATGAGAAATTCCTCTACAACTACGCAAACGTCAACATGATCCCTGAGATCAACCGAATCAAAGGAGTTGGTAGAACTCAAATATTAGGTAGCCGTACCTATGCTATGCGTGTTTGGTTAAACCCGGATCGTATGCGCGCATACAATGTCTCAGTGGATGAGGTGATGGAAGCTATGAAGGAGCAAAGTATTGTAGGACGACCAGGAAGAATCGGACAAAGCTCAGGAATTGAAGCTCAATCACTGGAATATGTTCTGACATACAAAGGAAGATTCAGCAAGCCTGAAGAGTATGACAATATCATCATCCGAGCAAACCCGGAAGGAGAATTAATAAAGCTTAAAGATATTGCCAGAACTGAATTGGGTAGTGAATTTTTTGATATCTATTCCAATTTGGACGGAAAACCTTCGGCAGCCATAGTACTGAAACAAAACTATGGCAGTAACGCGAGTGATGTAATTGAAGAAGTAAAAGCGGAGCTTGAGATCATGAAACAATCCTTTCCTCCGGGAATAGATTACAAAATCAGCTATGACGTATCCCGATTCTTAGATGCTTCCACCGAACAGGTAATCCACACGCTTCGAGATGCATTTATCTTAGTGGCCTTGGTGGTATTTATCTTCCTTGGTGATTGGCGCTCGACATTGATCCCAATCATTGCCGTTCCTGTATCACTGATAGGGGCATTTTTCGTCCTCCAATTATTTGGGCTTTCCATCAACATTATCACTCTTTTTGCCTTGGTGCTTGCTATTGGTATTGTGGTGGATGACGCGATCGTGGTAGTGGAAGCGGTACACGCCAAGATGGAACAAATGCCACATTTGACACCATATCAAGCTGTAAAAAGAGTATTAGGAGAAATTTCCGGAGCTATCATCGCTATCACCGCTGTAATGGTTTCGGTATTCTTACCGATCTCATTTATGAGTGGCCCAGTAGGTACATTCTACAGACAATTCTCTATTACAATGGCCAGTTCTATCGTGATTTCAGCGATCATTGCTTTGACCTTGACTCCAGTTCTCTGTGCGATGCTATTGAAAAATAATCATGGCAAAGTGAAAAAGAAAAATCTCCTAACCAGAGCACTTGATGGTTTCAATAATGGTTTTGACAAGCTAACAGGAAAATATGTGAGCTTACTGAGATCTATGGTCAGTAGAAAATGGCTCACTTGGGCAATCCTGTTACTTTTTGGAGCGGGTATCGTTTTCGAAAACCAAATTCTTCCTGCAGGATTTATCCCAAGTGAAGATCAGGGTACTATCTACGCCATCATCCAAACACCTCCGGGATCAACACTTGAACGAACTAATCAAGTCTCTCAGAGGCTCATGAAAATATGTGAAGAAATTGACGGTGTGGAATCGGTATCCTCTTTGGCAGGATATGAAATCATGACCGAAGGTCGTGGTTCCAATGCCGGCACTTGCCTGATCAATTTAAAGCCGTGGGGAGATCGAAAGCACACCGTGAAAGAAATCATGGAAGAACTGGAAGAAGAATCCAAAGGATTGGGTGCTGTAGTCGAATTCTTCGAGCCACCAGCAATTCCAGGTTTTGGTTCATCAGGAGGTTTCTCTATGCGTCTCCTTGACAAGACGACAACCACTGATTACCAGGAATTTGATAAGATCAATCAGAAATTTATGGACGATCTAAGCAAGAGAAAAGAGCTTGCCGGCCTGTTCACCTTCTTTGCTGCCAATTATCCTCAGTACGAATTGGAAATCGATAACGAAAAAGCGATGCAAAAGGGAGTTTCAATCGGAGATGCAATGGAAAACCTGAACATTCTTATCGGTAGTACTTACGAACAAGGATTTATCCGATTTGGTAGATTTTTCAAGGTTTACGTCCAATCAGATCCTGCGTTTAGACGGCTTCCTTCTGATGTCTTAAAACTGTTTGTTAAAAATGAATCAGGCGAAATGGTTCCTTATTCAGCCTTCATGACTATGAAGAAAACTCAAGGTCCAAATGAGGTTACCCGATTCAACATGTACAATTCAGCTTCTATCCGTGGACTTCCGGGAGATGGATACACTACGGCTGATGCGATTCAAGCAATCAGAGAAGTATCTGCGCAGACCTTACCTAAAGGATATGACATCGCATGGGAAGGCCTATCCTATGATGAGTCAAACAGAGGAAATGAAGCTCTATTTGTCTTTCTGATCGTGTTGGTATTCGTGTATTTCGTCCTAGCGGCACAATATGAGAGTTTTATCATTCCACTCGCGGTAGTGTTCTCACTTCCGGCAGGTGTATTCGGATCGTTTTTCTTGTTAAAACTGATGGGACTAGACAATGATATCTATGCCCAGATTGGTCTCATTATGTTAGTAGGTCTATTAGGTAAAAATGCAGTGTTGATTGTAGAGTTTGCTGTCCAAAAACGCCTAGAAGGGTTAAGCATATTTGAAGCAGCTATAGAAGGATCAAGAGTACGTTTCCGCCCTATCCTTATGACTTCATTTGCCTTTATCGCAGGTTTGATTCCTTTAATTATGGCTTCAGGTGCTGGAGCAATTGGTAACCATACTATTGGAGCATCTGCACTTGGAGGTATGCTCTTCGGGACTATTTTCGGGGTAATTATTGTCCCTGGATTGTACTACATATTCGGTAGTCTGGCTGATGGCCGTCACTTAGTTAAGAATGAAGATGAGTCACCACTATCCGAACCAAAAATAAAAGCTCATGCTTAAGAGAATCATATATACAGGCTTAGGAGTAGCTTTTATGACACTAGCGGTGTCAGGCTGTAAAACTCCAGAGCTAATTCAGAAAGACGTAAATAATACAACACCTGAGAGCTATGCAAATAGCCCTCAGGACACCAGCAATATAGTCACAGAGGTCAAATGGCAGGAGTATTTTACTGATGCAAATCTGATAGCATTGATTGATACAGCCCTGAGCAACAATCAGGAGTTGAACATCACATTGCAGGAAATCCAGATCGCTCAAAGCGAAATAAGAATTCGCAAGGGTGAAATATTACCTTCCTTAGGTTTAGGAGCTGCAGCAGGTGTTGACAAAGTAGGTAGATATACCAGCCAAGGTGCCAATGATGCTAATACAGACATCAAGCCTGGCATGGAAATGCCTGAACCATTGCAAGATTATATGTTGGGTGCTTACGCTACATGGGAAGTTGATATTTGGCACAAACTGCGTAATGCTAAAAAGTCTGCAATGACCAGGTATTTGGCCAGTGTAGAAGGCAAAAACTTTATGGTTACCAATTTGATTTCCGAGATCGCTAATTCTTATTATGAGTTGCTAGCCTTGGACAATCAACTTACCATCGTTCAGCAGAATATAGAGATTCAAAACAATGCGTTTGAGGTAGTAAAATACCAAAAAGAAGCAGCTCGAGTTACTGAGTTGGCTGTACGTAGATTTCAGGCACAGGTACTCAATACCAAGGGTTTGCAATTTGGTATTCAGCAGGAAATCGTAGAAGTTGAAAATAGAATCAACTTCCTGGTAGGCAGATTCCCCCAGAAAATTGAGAGAGATTCCAATGCGTTTGCTGACCTTATTTCGGAAAAGGTTCATGCAGGTATTCCATCTCAACTCTTAGCAAATCGGCCTGATATCAGACAAGCAGAGTTGGAACTAGCGGCATCAAAAATTGATATTCAAGTAGCCAAAGCTGATTTCTACCCTAGTCTTGAGATTAAAGCTGGCCTCGGTTTCAATGCCTTCAATCCTCGCTACATATTCACGTCTCCAGAGTCGCTGATCTATTCACTGGCAGGTGAATTAGTAGCTCCTTTGATCAATAGAAATGCGATAAAAGCGAGGTATCAAATGGCAAACGCAAAGCAGATTCAGGCTATTTATAACTATGAGCAAACCATCCTAAATGCTTACGTGGAGGTTGCTAATCAACTTTCAAACATCGAAAATTTAGAACAAAGCTACGACTTGAAATCTCAGGAAGTTGAGGCACTTACTCAGTCAGTAGATATTTCAAATGAGCTCTTCAAATCGGCAAGAGCAGATTACATGGAAGTGCTATTGACGCAAAGAGATGCACTGGAATCTAGGTTCGACTTGGTCGAGACCAAGATGAAACAGATGAATGCCAAGGTTAATATTTATCAAGCCCTTGGTGGCGGATGGAAGTAAAAATGAATGTTTAAAGGTTGAACAGCTATACATTTTACGAATGGATAGTGATTTCGAAAGTCCCTCTGAATGTTCGGAGGGACTTTTTTTTGTAAAAAAATTTTAACCGCAATGGACGCAGAGGATTACGCAGAGAACGCGGTTGATTAAACAATCAAATAACAATTTCATTAAATCGTTTTGACTCATCCTTTGTACAAATCAACCATCCATTCCCAAAAATGTCTATATCACCAATTTCAGTAAATAACATGTCCAGATTTTTAGAAAAAATGGACATGCATGCAAGACCTGTCCAGAAAAAGTGACTTTTCTTAGTATGCGTTTCTTTGACGAGCTAAAAATGAACCTATAAATTCAGCTTCTTATCCTGTGAAATAAGCGTCAAGCTCAGCTAGCATTGCTGATCTATCACGAAGGTCATTGAGAATCTTACCTTTTTCCAATAATAAGATTCGATCACAAATCTCCGTCACATGATTTAGATCATGACTGGAAATCAGGAATGTAACCTGAGAAGTTTCCTTTTCATGAAGAATCAATTTCTTCAATCGAATTTGAGAGCTTGGATCCAGATTTTCAAAAGGCTCATCTAGAAATACAACCTCAGGATTTCCCATCAAGGCCGCTGCAATACCCACTTTCTTCAAATTACCCTTGGATAGATCTCGGATATACTTTTTTTTACCGGTAATCTCATCATTGAAAAACTCGGTAAACTTGGCCAAATGCAAGTGTAAATCAGCTTCTGAGAGGCCGTAGATTTTTCGCAGGGTTTGGAAATATTCATCTGCCGTCAGATAGGATAATAGCATATGCTCGTCCAAATAAGCTCCAGTCCTACGCTTCCAATCTTCAGTCTTGCTCACATCATTCCCTTCAATCTCCACTACACCATAAGTAGCACGAACGAGGTCAAGCATAATCCTGAACAAAGTTGTTTTACCTGCACCATTATTTCCTACCAATCCAAAACATTCAGATTTCGGGATTTCCAAAAGCGGCACATCGAGTACAACAGCTTCCTTATATTGTTTTTTTAGTTCGGTAATTTTGATCATAACTCTTGACGGAATGAAGATGAAATTTCAAATCGGTTTTTCAGAACCCGATTAATATTTATAGTTGCTAATTTATTAAAAAACAAAATTCCTATAACTCCTGCAGTGCCTAGCGCAGCCAAGCCAGCGTACATATTGAAAAACAACGCGAAAGGTAAGTAAATGAGATAAGGAGCAACCATCATGGGAATAATCATAAGAAACTGAGCCGCACCTACTCCTTCGTAATTGAACATTGCTCCCTTGTTAAGATCCATGGGCTTTGGTTTCCAAATCGCTAAATAAGTGATCACGTGGATCATTATGCCAGCATTGAAAAGAAATGTCGCGAAGTGTATTAATAAGAATTTCCACCCATAATATACATAAGGTATAGAAAGCAAAAAGCACAATACCGAGATTGATAGCAGCAACAAGTATTTACCTTTTACCAAATTCTTTATCCCATCTTTTCTAGTAAGGAAAAAATCAAAATAACTTGAATTCCAGCTTAGAAAAAGCTGACCATACTGTATAGTGAAAATGCCTGTAATAAAGATGCCAACGAAAATGAACATATGCTGCATAGGACCATCCTGATAGGCTGGATTATCATAAAAAATCGTCCCATATAGCAAAAAGAAGGCGCTTAACATCAAGAAGGTTCTACTTTTTTTGTGACGAATAATCAGCTTCCATTCCAGGTTAGCCAACTCCCCCGCCATTCCGAATCTCGAGAAAAACCCCACACTTTGATTGACGAAGCGAACCTCCTCCTCATCGGACAAGTCTTCCAAATAGGCGTTATTCAAGTAATAGGAAAATGCCATGTAGTATCCAGCCCCACACAGGACAAGAGTAGCCAGCAAAGGAATAGAGCTACTCATTGCAAACCTGAAAAATGGAGCAACGATTTCACCCAAATTAAACCATCCCATATAGGTAGATCCACCACCTAGCAAAAGTATAGCAAACACGATCCCTACTCCAATCAAGCCATCCTCAAATCGCTGCTTGAACCAGAGCATAAACCAATGCAAAGTCCAACTGATAAATACCACAGTACCTAGCCAAGAAATCGCACCTTGAATACCATACTCTTGGCCAATAACTGTAAATGCAAAAGGTGTAAATAGTATTAATGCAATTATACTTAGTGGGGAGAAAAATGATCTGCCCAGTAGCATATGCATGATTTTATGTTTAGAAATAGGGAGATGTAAAAGGCTTTCCAGCTCGATAACTGGGAGTTTTTGAAGAAAATATCGATACATAAAATCCACTAAGAAGAAGAAAATCAGTCCAGAATTTAGGACTTCAATAGTGTTTTCTCCCTCTGCCAATACTTCCAAAATTCTATTTAGAAATAAGCCAGCCATCAGCAGGTAGCTTAAAAACATAATTGCCAAAAATCCCAGAAAAATTGCCACCATCACACTTTTGGCAAATGCCGTGGACCGGAAACTCTTTATGAATTCCAGCCGAATCAATTCAAATAACATACAATTTCAAAAGTAAGAAGGGGTCTAATTTCAACTCAAAATATAGGGAAAGGTAGAGGAATTTTTACGGTAGGATTTTAGAAATATCAGTAAAAAGAAAACTATATCTCTAATTATTAAGCCAAACACTGTAGTTTAAAATTTAGCAATCTCACTTTTTCCCAATCAACTAATGAGGATTTATCTTATAGAAAAACTTGGAAATCTCAGCCAAGTTCAAATTCCGGGGCTGAGAATGAAGGTTAAGGCAATATTTGATTTTTAATGGTATGTTACCTTACAAGTTTTTTTTAACCTCGAAGGTATAATTATCAGCCCAAAATCTTCGGGGTTAAAAATATCGAAGGTTAACAATCTTTACTTTTCAAACTCTCCACAAACTCCCCAACACTCTTATAAAATTGCCCGAGATATTCAATCGAAAATGGATCTCCAACAACTTGAATCGATGAATCTAGCGCTTGAATCCCTGCTTTCTGCAAAGCCTTTCTCAGCCATTGAGCTAGCTCATTCGGACCAGTAATATCGAATTTCACTTCCGGAACAATTGACTCAATTCTGCCTCGCTCTACATTAAAATGAAATTGCTTGCCTGGCAACAACTGATTGATCTGACCAGAGATCACCAAATCCTCTGGCAAACCTGAAATCAGCGGTGAACCACAGTTTAACAACCAGAATTTATCTGCAGTTTCCAAGGCAATTTCCAAATCATGCGTCACGACCAAGATAGCCTTAAGTTGCTTTCTCGAAATCTCATGCAGTAAACGCATAATTTCAAAGCGATTGACCAAGTCTAAATGAGCTGTGGGTTCATCCAGCACCATCACCTTTCCGTCCTGCGCCAAGGCACGAGCGATCATCGCCTTTTGTCGCTGACCATCTGAGATTTCTCCAAGACGCTCGTCTTTCAGATAGGTAATCTTAGTGGCTTCCAAAGCATTTTCAACTGCTTTAACATCTTCAACATTCAGCTTTCCAGTCCAACCAGTATGAGGAATCCTCCCCATCGCCACCAACTGTCCAACGGTCATATTTCCCGGTAAAAACGGCTCTGTTAATACGACAGAAAGTTCTTTTGCCAATTCCTCATTAGCGTAAGAGCCAATTTCTTTAGAGTTCAAAAATATCGATCCAGACCAAGGTTTGAGTTGTCCCAAAATTGCTTTGACGAGTGTAGATTTTCCAACGCCATTTGGCCCGAGAAGACAGGTCATCTCCCCCGAAAAAAGTGCAAAGTTCAAGTCATGAAGAATTTCTTTTTTCTCCTTCTGCTTACTATATCCCACAGTCAAATTCTTACCGATAACAGCTGCTTTTTCCATCGTTTAGAATTCTTTACTAAAGTTCTTTCTTAACACTAGGCTAATCACGATTGGCGCCCCAACCAGAGAAGTCACCGCGTTGATTGGAAGCGTCTGAGCGGAACCTGGCATCTGAGCCACTACATCACAAAGCAGCAACAAAATCGCACCCAAAATAGCCGTAGCTGGAAATAATACCCGATGGTCAGAAGTTCTCCAAATCATGCGTGCAACATGCGGCACAGCTATTCCTATAAATGCAATCGGTCCACAAAAAGCTGTAATGCAACCTGCCAGTAAACCCGTACTGAGTATCATCAACCAGCGCAAACGATCAGGATTTATTCCCATACTTTTCGCATAGCTTTCTCCCAGAAGCATTCCATTGTAGGATTTAACCGAGGCGATTACCGGAATAACTCCTAAAATAATCACCAAAATCAGCACCCAAACCTGATCCCAAACCAAGCCTCCCAAACTCCCCATGGACCAGATCGTAAATAACTTCAAATCTTCGGCGCCGGAAAAATATGACAACACAGAAATCACAGCCGAAACAGCCGAACCAAACATCAATCCGACGATCAGAAGGGTCATGCTATCCCGCACTTTCCACGCTACCAAACTTACCGTAATCAAGACCAAACTTGCTCCTACTGTCCCAGCAATTGCTATAGCCCAAGGATTAATGGCTCCGCCAAAAGCGACCAAACCAAATGCAGAACCTGCCAACATCAGGATCGCTACCCCAAGTCCTGCGCCAGAACTAATCCCCAGCACAAATGGCCCAGCAAGCGGATTTCTGAAAAAAGTCTGCATTTGAAGACCACTGATACTTAAGCCTATTCCAGCTAAAATCGCAACCAGCGCCTTTGGAAGTCTATAATTTAAAATGATCTGCTCCCGAGATGCTTTTGCCCATTCACCTGTAAAAATCCCATTCAAGATCTCACCAGAAGTTATAGACACTGACCCCAAGCTGATATTGAGAAGAAAGCTCAGAACCAGTAAAATTAGTGCTACGGAAAGGAGAAGAATAGACCTAGTTTCTTTCATGGAGTTGCTGATAAAAATACAACTCGTAGGTTGGAAGTAAGTCGGGATGAAGGATTTTGATCATATCTTTTAGAATCAAGTCTGGTCGCATATAGCCCAACTCAAAATATTCTAGCCCTCCTGTTCTCCCTCTTTTCTGTGTATAAGAAAAAACATTTCCAGATTTGAATGCCACAAATGCTTTATAGCGAGGCTCTGCATTCCCCATAGTTTCTAAATCTGGAAAATCAGCTGAACCAATCCAAAAATCAGCTTCCAGTGCATTCTCAAGTACAAATTCATAATTCAATTGTACACTTCCAGTTCCTTTCTGATCTGAGAAAATATACATTCCTCCAGCATTCTGGAGTATTTTAGCCCCCCAACTCTCACTACCTGGCGCATACCAAATGTCCTGATAAAGTACGCCACTTAGCACCGTTGGGCGAAGGGAATCAATAATAGTTTCACTTAGTTTTTCTGCATTCAAATAGTCTTTTTCTACTTGTTCAAAAGCAATTTTAGCTTCTTCATAGCTACCTAAAAGCACACCAGTAAACTTGATCCACTCAGCTCTGCCAAGTGGGTGCTGCTCTACATATTCCCCATTAATTACTGCCGGAATTTTGGCTTGTGCCAGCAAGTCCAAGTACTTTAAATTATCGCCCATCGTAGAAATCATGATCAAATCTGGCTCCAAATCTATGACCATTTCAGTATTTGCTGAAGGTCCGGCACCCAAGTCTTCCACCTTACCAGCATCAATTTGAGCCCAAGTTTTCTCAGATGAAATCAAATCTAAACTAGGAAAACCTATGAGTTTTTCTGTAGCATCCAGCATGTCTAAATGTGGAATATGTGTAGTGGAAGTCAAAATAACTTTGTCTACTGGAAGCTGGATAATTGCATCGTATTTCCCTTCAGGCTTCGCCGCATTTTCGTCCAAAACTAAATACCTGAAAACTTTATCAGCTCCAGTCCAAGCTTGAGTCACCTCTACTTCATAAAAATCATTTCCACGAGAAATCGAAAAACCAGAAGCATAGCTTAGTGGTATTTTTTCAAGTGCTTGAATATCCTCACCTTTCTTTTCGCCACATCCTGAAAAAGAACAGCTTAAGATGAAAAATACTGGTGCAATAAACAGACTAAATCGAAGGTTCTTCACGGAATTTCTTTGAGGTAATAAAATCCAAAATAAGCTCGGGATTTCGCCACTTCCAAAATTTGTCGGCAAACAGATTTTTTTTGTAAGCTTTCCTGCTCTACTTTTGCAGCCGAAATAGGTTCCCAATCTCACTTCTGAGCTCTTGGGATTAAAAGGGAATTTGGTGTAAAACCAAGGCTGTCCCCGCAACTGTAAACCAAGCGGATTTTTTCCGTAAATGATTTGTCAATAATGCCATTGATCCGAAACAAATTCGGGTTGAGAAGGCGGCAAATCAAGGTAAGCCAGGAGACCTACCTATTTCAGTGATTCTGCGCTTTCGGAGGAAAGGCTATGAAGAATGTACCTCAATCGATAGCCATCGGTTTTGATCCTTTCTTCTCATTTCTCTTCAAGCCCGAATCGAATTTTAATTTAATTCGATCAGGGATGTTTTTGCTTTTGTGGGCATTTTCTTTAGTGGCGGCTAGCCCGATTCAAGACACAGTCAAACTGGTTGAGGTTGAAGTGTATGCTCCTGCTTTGGATAGATTTGCGCAGGGGCAAAAAGTAATGAGCTGGAAGAAAGAAGACCTTGAAAGCTACCAAGGTCGCTCCCTCGCATCTATTCTTCAGGAAAAATCTCCTGTGTTTATTCGTCAATATGGCGCTGGAATGATTGCTTCCCCTTCTTTCAGAGGCACATCGGCTGGGCATACAGCAATTTTCTGGAACGGGTTACCGATCAATAGTCCTTCTCTCGGACAAAGTGATTTGTCTATTTTGCCTATTTCCGCTATCGATCAAGTGAGTCTTCAGTTTGGTAATGCCGGAGCGCTTTTCGGCAATGAAGCGATCGGCGGCAGCATTCATCTCGAGTCAGGATCTAGGTTTGGAAATGGGCTGGAATTGGGACTTATGCAGCAGGTAGGAAGTTTCGGCATGCTCAACACACACCTTACCGGAGGTTTTTCCACTCAGAATTTCAGTAGTAAAACGAGGGTTTATCGGGAATTTTCCAAGAATAATTTTCCATATAAAGACCTTGGACTAATCGGCACACCAGAAGTCAAGGAAGATCATGCGAAGTTTGATCAAATTGGATTTGTGCAAGATTTGGGATGGAATCTGAATGAAAGAAATCAGTTGAAAGCCGCTTTTTGGTGGAATCAAACCAATCGGGATGTTCAGCCAGTTATGGGATCAAACACCCGGGATGAGCAGGAAGATCAGAGTATTCGTGGAGTTTTGGACTATTTCCATTTTGGAAAAAAGTCAATTTGGAACCTGAAAACGGGGATTGTGCAAGGCAAAATGATTTTTAATGAAAGTTTAAATCAAACCACTCAATATTTTGTAAGTGGCGATTGGGATCAGACTTTTTCTGAAAAGTGGAACACCAAAACAGGAATTCGATATTCGCTGGCACAAGGAAAACTCAGCACATACACAGCAGATGACACTAGAGTCGAGCTCTACCAAAGCACCAAATTCAACGCAAACGAAGACTTGGCAATTTCACTGAATCTTCGCCAGCTGATCTATTCTGGCACTTTTGCGCCATTCACTCCAAGTCTGGGAATGGATTGGAGCTTCTGGAAAAGAAGTAATCAGTACTTACAACTCAAGACTTCTATCGGAAAAGGCTTTAAAGTTCCAACTCTAAATGATAGGTATTGGAACCCTGGTGGAAATCCAGAGCTAAAACCTGAAGAAAGTCTAAGTGGTGAGATTGGCTTGAATTGGAGTGGAACTGGAAAAATCACTTGGAATCAAGGACTGACTTATTACAAAATGTCGGTGGACAACTGGATAATTTGGCTACCTAAAGGAAATGTCTGGACTCCTGAAAACATTAAAAAAGTATCAAATCAAGGAATCGAGTATCAAGGTACTCTAGCAAGGCAAATTGGATCTTGGAACTGGAAATTGACGACCTCCTATACTTTCTCCAAAGCTGTGACGACAAGAGGCACGGACGAAAATGACCAATCAGTTGGCAAGCAACTTCCATACACTCCACAGCATCAGGCAAATGCGAACCTTCGAGTACAGAAAGCTGGTTTTTCCAGCTTAATAGGAACCTTCTTCGTGGGAGAAAGAGCTGTTACAGCTGATAATCCCCGTACGATGCCTTCATTTCAGCTATTCAATTTTGGAATGGGCTACGATAAATTAACGTTCGGCAAGCTTCGTTTCCCTGTGAGCTTTCAAATCAATAATATATTAAACACCGACTACCAAGTGCTCTATTTGAGAGCTATGCCGGGAAGATCTTATCAATTCAATCTATCAATACTACTTTAAAATCAAGTCTGCTTGAGGCAGACAAGCAAAATACTATTGGTAGAGACTTGCCTCTAAAAAACAACAAATTATAATCATATGAAATTAAACCAACTACTGTGGGCAGCTGCCCTGATTTCCGTCTCTTTTGCCTGCTCTGATAGCGGCGAAGAAAAGCCTTTAGGCAAATACAACAACGGGATTCTGATCATGAACGAAGGGAATTTTGGAACCAATGATGGCGAAGTCTATCACTTAAATCCATCTTCCGAAGCGCTACTTCCAAATATTTTCGAAACAGAAAACATGAGACCTTTTGCGGGTTTGCTTGAGGATATGGTATTTGAGGCAGACAGATTATATTTGGTAGCAAACACCGGGAAAGTAGAAATCGTAAATCCAGGGGACTTTAAAAGTATAGGTGCGGTGTCAGCAGAATTGGATCAGCCAAGATCATTGGCGGTAAATGGAAATAAGCTTTTCATAAGTGACTACGGTCCTTATGACGCAAGTTATGCTACGCCTGATTCATATGTTGCTGTGGTTAACGGCCTTGATGGCGGTGTTGTAACCAAAAAAATTGCTGTTTCTAACAAACCTGAAGACCTTTTTTCTCATGGTAATTACATTCTAGTTGCCGGTTCTGAAGAAAACAAAATCGAAATCATCGACGCGACGCAGGAAGCTGTAATCAAAACATTAGACTTGGAAGCATCACCAAAACAGTTCCATGCAGAGGACGGAATATTATGGATATATGCAGTGAAGGCAAATGAAGTGATTTTCTATACGGTGAATTTGAGCAGCATGACTCTTGGCACTTCCTATACCGTGCCTGTCGCCAATGCTACTAAAAGCATTGCTTTCGACGGAGATGATGAAATGTTCGTGCTGACAAGTTCAGGATGGCCAGATTACAACGATACGGTAGTTTCAATTGATATCGAAGGTAGCAAAGCTACTGTCACTGAATTGATGACTGGGTCGGGCTTCTACGGAATCGGTTATGATGACGATCTCGATCAAATTTATGTAGCTAACGCTAAAGGATTTCAAGGAAATGGCACAGTAACAGTTTTATCTGAGACTGGTACTGTTATCAGAAGTTTCGACGTAGGAAGAGGCCCGTCTGGGTTTTTGGTTTACTAGAAGATTGAAATATTAGTCATAAGAAATACTGTTTGGAATTTGTAATTCAATTTTTATAAAAAGCCGTTGGGAGTAATTTCTCAGCGGCTTTTCGCTTTAACAATCACACGATTGACAAAAATCATCTTTATGTAAATTACATTCCATGAAAATCCATCTTTTTGTGGATTAAGAGCCATATAAGTCTTTTAAAATTCATGCCAGTAAGACTTATTTCTGCCTCACGGTCCCCTCCAAATCCTTAAGCTCAAACTCCAATTCAGTATATCCCATCACATAGGGTCCAATCTCGTATGGAATATATATAAGCATAAACTTACCATTTTCATACCCCATGGCATTTGGGAGAAAGAAACCTGTTTCTGGTAAAAAAAACTCAGCTTCTTCCAATGACTTTCCATCTTCTACCTCATGATGTTTGCGAAATGCCTTTTCGGCAATTTCCAACATCTTTTTTTCATCCAATACTACTCGATCAATACTCAGATACTCGCCTGATTGGGTGTCAAAGTTCATGTAGTATATACTTGAATTCGGATGTGCTCCGCCAGAGAAATTGAATTCTGCAAACTTAAAACTCAATGTACTATCAGATTCATAAGTCTTCTCTACGTTCACCTCAATAGACCAACCGCCAGGAGCATCTGGAAAGTCAGACTTAAAATCCTCGTATGAATTCAAATAATCATTAGCGGCAGAATCTAGGTTTTCGTAGGTTTTATCCTGCTGAAAATAAGCTAGTAATTGAAGTGCTATTTGCTCATTAATTAAGGAAGACGCCGGTACATTTTCTGCCACTGGCCAACTCAATTTAACTTCGGCACAATTGTCATCAACGCACCTTTCAGAAGTAAAGGTTTTGGTGCTGAAGGTAAGTCGGGCCTCAATTTGCTCTGACTTGCTGCAAGCGAAACATAAAATGGAGGCTAAAATGACTATGTATTTCATTTTTAATTTTTGGTTGAATTAAAAAATGTAGTGATCAAATCTCGTGCAAGAGATAAAGGACTGAGTTCTCCATTCTCAACACGATTTCGATTTTGACATAGCATTTCTTGAACTTGCTCATGCTCCAAGAAAAATTTTCCAAGTAGAAACTGTAAGTTTTCGTCCAGCCAATTAAGACGCTGTTCGGCACGATTAGACTCCCAAAAACCGGAGCTCTGCATCTGATCAGTATATTGCTGTACCATTTCCCAAATTTCAATCAAGCCTTCTTTTGTAAGTGAAGAAGCAATCAACACAGGAGGTGACCAGTTATTTTCTGCCAACGGAAAAAGGTGGAGTGCATTGCTGTAAGTTGATTTTGCCTTTTTGGCATTTGCAAGATTGTCACCGTCAGCCTTATGAATCACTAGACCATCGGCCATTTCCATTATACCTTTTTTGATACCCTGAAGTTCATCACCAGCCCCTGAAAGCATCAGCAAAAGAAAGAAATCAACCATCCCTTTTACAGTGGTCTCGGACTGCCCCACCCCCACTGTCTCGATAAGAATCACGTCAAATCCTGCCGCTTCGCAAAGCAACATTGCCTCCCTAGTTTTGGAACTCACTCCTCCAAGCGTAGTGCCCGTCGGACTAGGCCGGATAAAAGCTCGATTATCGCTCGCCAGGTTTTCCATTCGGGTTTTATCACCGAGTATACTGCCTTTGCTTTTTTTACTGGAAGGATCCACAGCCAAGACTGCCACAGATTTCCCCTGCTCCAATAATAGTTTTCCAAAAGCCTCTATAAACGTACTTTTCCCAACGCCAGGAACTCCAGTAATACCTATCCTAATTGACTTTCCTGTATATGGTAAAAGCTCCTGCACTAAGTCAGATGCCAAAGCCAAGTCACTCTCTAAAGCACTCTCCGCCAAGGTGATTGCCTGACTGAGTTTCGTTCTATCTCCCGCCAGAACACCTTCTTTGTATTCTTCTAGTGTAAAACGTTTTCTCATTTTGGATAACCATCAATAAAGCTCACATCGCCCATCGGGCTCTTTTGGTAGGTCGCAAGTACATGAGGTTGCAAGCTTTCGATAAAATAAGGGGCCTT
The DNA here is from genome assembly GCF_002150505.1 of Algoriphagus ratkowskyi. Classification (GTDB taxonomy): domain Bacteria; phylum Bacteroidota; class Bacteroidia; order Cytophagales; family Cyclobacteriaceae; genus Algoriphagus; species Algoriphagus ratkowskyi. The sequence goes on along the minus strand of NZ_MSSV01000027.1, from coordinate 31,100 downwards.
AAGAGATAAGTCGATTTCCAAATCTACTTCATTGGAGAAAAAGAAAACTACAGTCCTTCCGTATTTAGTATGTGGCATTGCATCGCCATATTCCCGCATCCAATCTTTTGAATCATCCAAAGCTTTAATCGCGTAGATCCTTATAACTGGACCAGTATTATTCTCATTTCTAAAAGTGGATAATTCCTCATACTTCCCCTCAAAACGCGCAATTCCAGGCTGAGAGAAAGATTCTTTTGCTATCCAGATCACTATTGCAATCGCAAACCCGACAAGGATATAATAAATGAACTTAGAGCTTTTCAAAATTAAAGTAGAGTTATAAAGATAAGGCCTTAATTTAGCCGAAAATTCCGAGAATGACCTTCGAGTACCTCAAAGCACTTCACATCATTTTTGTAGTTACCTGGTTTGCAGGGCTATTCTATATCGTTCGATTATTCATCTATCAGACTGAAGCAATGGAACGCCCATTGGCAGAGCGAAATATCCTCAAACCTCAGCTTGACCTTATGGCTTCTCGGCTTTGGTATTTCATCACCTGGCCATCTGCCGTGCTCACATTGATCTTTGGTACATTAGTTTTGAGTATGCGCATGGGCTATATGGAAATGGGCTTCATGCACGCCAAATTAGCTTTTGTGTTCCTACTGTACTGCTACCATGGCTGGTGTCACAAACTTTTCAAAGAACTTCAGGCAGGCCGAACTAGATGGACCTCTACACAGTTGAGGATATGGAATGAGGCATCTACGCTTTTGCTATTTGCTATAGTGTTTCTGATCGTGCTGAAAAGCACCTTGAGTATGGTTTGGGGTCTGGCTGGATTGATCACACTTGGTATTACTTTGATGCTCGCCATTAGACTTTATAAAAAATTCAGAAACAAATAACAACTCATCAGCCTAGCATCTTGAAAACCTCATACGGAGGAATAAATATCCGTCATGCTAGATTTCTCCAGTTTCGATAATTATCGGGATAGCCAATAAAAATTAAATTAAAAGCACATGAAAACAAGGTTTTCTATCCTTTCTCTTCTGATTATTTCTTTCCTTTTTTCTCAATGCAAACCTGCGGGAGAAAACAATGCCCCTCTTCCAAAACTTGGAAATTGGCATATGGAGGAAAAAACTGTTGGCGGAACCTTAGTCAATGACACTGTTTACCATCAAATCGCGGAGTTTTCATTTATCAACCAGGAAGGTCAAGTAATCAGCAATTCCGATGTGAATGGGAAGGTCTATGTTGCAGATTTTTTCTTTACAACATGTCCAACGATCTGCCCAATTATGAAGAAGGAAATGATTCGTGTTTTTGAAAAATTCGGAGATAACCCAAACTTTAAGATATTAAGTCATACTATTGATCCCAAGCATGATACTCAGGTAGTATTAAAAGATTATGCTGAGAAATTGGGAATCGAAGATGCTAAAACTTGGAATTTTCTAACTGGAGATGCTGAGAAAATATACGAAATAGGTCAGACGAGCTACATCACCACAGCTCAAGCTGACCAGGATGAGCCTGGAGGCTTTTTACACTCTGGAGCATTTCTTCTTATAGATCAACAGGGGCATATCCGAGGGGTTTACGACGGAACCAAGTCAGATCAAGTGGATAAATTATTATCCGATATTCCAAAGATTTTAGGCAAATGAAAAAGCTTTTAATAGTCTTGCTTCTGGCAGTTGCATGTAGCCCAAAAAGCACAAGCGAAGAAAACACTCTAGCTCAAATAGAGGATCCTGAAGTGATGAAATATGCTGTGGATGGGAAAACTATTTACGAAAATCACTGTGGAAATTGCCATCAAAGCGATGGGACCGGTGTAGGCAATCTCATTCCTCCATTGCGAGATGCAGATTATTTCCAAGCCAACATTCATCGCACCGTGTGGATAATGAAACACGGACAAGAAGGGGATGTCATAGTAAATGGTCAAGTCTATAACCAACCTATGCCGGCAAGTCCTAAACTGACCCCATTGGAAATCGCTCAAATCAGTACCTATCTTTACAATATTTGGGGAATGAGCGAAGGGAAAATCACCTCAAGCCAGGTAGAAAAATACCTGCAGCAGAAACCTGATTTCTGATTATTTCAGCAATGAATGCGCTTTTTCTAAGGCTTCTTTCATGTCAACATTGACTTTACTTATCAGCTCCATTTGGTCTTCTAAGTATTGCTTCAGTTCTTCATTCGATTTTTCTCCATCCTCAGTTTCGTATTGATGCATCCAGTCAAACATAGCCTCATGCGATTGATTAAGATCATAAGCTATCGCTTTATACTTAGCTAATTCAGTTGAATCAATAGAATCTTTGCTTTCCAATTCTTCCACTTTTTCTAGGGATTTACGCTCCAGTAATTTCAGCTGTCCCATTTTTGGCATTACCTCATCATGAACTTCAATCACTTCTTCGCGAAGTTTTACATTCTCACTTGGCCCCTTCGGCCCACAGGAGTTCAATACTAAAAATGAGGTAAAAATAAAAAATAGAATTGTTCGCTTCATGATAAATCGTTTTATATGCCGTAAAGTTATTATTTAATCTCAAAATAGTAACAAAAAGTAAGATCACAAAAAAAGGTGATTTATTCAGCTAGAGCTACTATTTTTAGAAGCTCTAAACCCCCATAATTCTATGAAACCATTCTGCTTTGCCGACGGGCAAATAATATCAACTGAAAAAGCAAGCATTCATCCGATGGACCTAGGTTTTATCAGAGGTTATGGAATTTTTGACTTTTTCAGAACGGTCAATTTTAAACCCCTTTTCTTGGATAGCTACTTGGATCGTTTTTTTTCGTCTGCTGAAAAAACCTTCCTGCCACTTGAATATTCTCGTGCAGAGCTAAAGGCGGTGATTCAAGAATTGATCGAAAAAAATCATCTTAAAGAAGGTGGCCTACGAATGGTTTTGAGTGGTGGAGTTTCTCCAAATCACTTTTCTCCTGCCAAAGGCAAACTATTTATTTTCGCAGAATCACTTATTTTCCCATCTCAGGAAAAGTATGAAAAGGGTATAAAACTTCTTAGTCTAGAATATGTGAGACCGATCCCAGAGATCAAAACAACCAATTACGCATTGTCAGTTTGGGACAGTATGCGTTGGAATGATGCTGGTGCAGAGGATGTACTGTACTATATAAATGGCCATGTAAGTGAGAGCTCCAGAAGCAATTTTTTCATCGTTAAAAATGGAATCATCAGCACACCTGATTCACATGTACTCATGGGAATTACCCGTAAGCATATCATTGAATTGGCTGGTAAAGTACAAATCAGACCAATAAGTATGCAGGAAGCTTTGAATGCAGACGAAGCATTTATTAGCAGCACTACTAAAATCCTACTTCCAGTAACTCAGATCGATGACCATGAAATCGGAAATGGAAAACCAGGGCCTGTTTCACTTGATCTTTTAGCGAAATTTAGGGATTTGGAGAGGGAACTTTGCTACTAATATCAATCTTAACTTTCGTATGCAATTCATTCCTAAAACCTTAGAGGTTTATTACACCTCTAAGGTTAAGTAGCATTTTCGCAATCCTTTATAAAAGTCAGCGATTAAAAAAAGTTTTTAATCAACCAGCGTTCCATTCTTCAAGATATACATCAACTTCTCAGGATCCTTACTGTTCAAAGTTAGCGTTCCACGCACCCGCACTCTATTAGATGTGTATTTAATCGGTGTAGCCATATCCACCTCCATCACTGTCTCTGGGCCACCAGAGCCACAAAAGAAACATTCTGCAAGTGGTAAACTTGACAATATGATGTGCTCGGGCTTAAACATACCTTCGAAAGGAATGATATAACCGTCTGCTTCTACTACTTTACCTTCCAACTTCGTAATATTCTCTGAGAAGACTGGGACATAAAGCTCGCCATATTCGTCTTCTGAGATTTTGTATGTGACCTCTGTGAGACTCTGCCAAACGTTTTTACTTTGAGCCTGCAGAGATTCTTGTCCAACAATCATCGCTAGAACAGCTATAAAGGCTATTTTCAACTTTTTCATATATTCGGGTTTTTAAATCGCACGCTAGTTAAGCCTTTGTCAATTGCTTTGCAATGCTTGTTTGATAAGCTGCAACCGCAGGAATTATAGAAGATAAAACTCCCACCACTAACGCATAAATTACTATCCAAAGTTCTTTCTTAAGGAAAACCCATGGCTCAAGTGTACCGATTACACCTTGCTCATTTTGAGAAATGATCACAGAAAGGAATGTGTGTCCAAGCAAAATCCCAAGAATTGCACCCATAAAAGTCAGCATAATCCCTTCTAGAAAAATTAATAGTAAAAGCTGCCCTCTCGATGCACCAATAGCTCTTAGAATTGCTAGATCATATTTTCTTTCCTTGAGCGAATTATATAGTGCAATGAAAATCCCAAGTCCTGAAACACCTATAATCACTATCGCTAAACCTTGTAACAGCGTAATTCCCACACCAAGTAATTCGAAGAGCCTAGACATCTCAAAAGAAGGCGAAGCCGCCTGCATGGAGGTCCCTGAGTTAATCAACCTTGGGAGCTGAATTGCCGCCATAGGGTTTCTATATTGGATCAAAAGAGTGGTCAACTCTCGAGATTCAGTGGTTTTCGGAAACCCTCTAGTTGCGACAGAATCTTGAAGATTTAGTACAGGGTGTATTTCTTCATTACCAGTAGAATCGTTTGTTTCAGCCACACCTTCTACGTCATGGGTAAACCATATAGATTCCACACTGGTCAAGATCAACCGATCTAGTACGTTGCCTTTCCTTTCTAAAATACCGACTACCCTAAAGTTATTTGCATCATGCTCATGGCTTCCCACACTTATTCCATGACTGCCCAAGAACTCATCTCCTACCACATAGCCAGATTTCCCAGCAACTTCTGCTCCCAAAACAACTTCAAAAGGCTTTGCCCAAAGCTCTCCACTTTGCATCTCTGCCTCATAAAGCCCTGGATAATCATGATTAGTACCTACTATTCTAAACCCTTGGTAATTATCACCAAGAGCCATCGGAATGATATTCTTTACTAATCGGTTTCTGGACAATTTTTGCGCTTCATCCATCGGGATATTTCCTGTCGGAAAATCAATATGATATACACCCGCCAAAATCAATTGCAAAGGGCTCCCCTTAGCTCCAACTACCAAGTCAATGCCCGCGGCATCCTGATTCATTTTCTTCTCGAACTGATCCTGCATCAGTAGCAGAACGGTGATAATAGCCAATCCAAGAGCAAGCAAAAACACATTTAGACCTGTTGAAAGTGGCCTGAAGGTCAAATATTTCCAACTGAGTTTAAATAAATTCATAAGCCTGTTACTTCTACAAAATTGGGAATTTGAGTCTTCACCCGTTGATCATGCGTGACGATGATCAATGCAGCTCCGATTTTGGATGCTTGATTTTTAAGCAGCTGGATGACATTATAAGCATTTTCATCATCTAAGCTGGAAGTAGGTTCATCTGCTAGAATTAACTTTGGACTAGTTGCTAATGCCCGAGCTATGGAAACACGTTGTGCTTCTCCCTCACTCAACGTCAAGACTGACGCCTTAGCTTTTCCCGCCAGCCCCAATTCTGCTAGCAAATGATCTACCGCTTGACCTTTTTTCTTGCTAAAAAAATGAGCCATCTGTAAATTCTCCTTAACGTTCAAAGCGGCAAGTAAGTGTGGTTTTTGAAATACAATTCCAATCTCTTTTCCACGGAACAAATCTAATTTCTGCCCGCTCATTGCAGCCAAATTTTGCCCATCTAGTTTTACCTCGCCTGTGGTTGGATGAAGTAATCCAGCAAGTAAATTTAACAAGGTAGTTTTCCCTGATCCAGACCTACCTAGCACCAGCAAACTTTCGCCTTTCTGCAACGTGATATCAGGAAACATCAAGGGCTGTTGGCCTGGATGGCCATATTTTAGATTCTTCGATTCAAAAAGCATATTTAATTAACTGGAATTTCTACCCTAAAGGTTGTTCCATTTTTGACACTGCTCTGAAAACTAATCTCTCCCTTCAACACATCTATTGATTTTTTCACTATAGAAAGCCCTAATCCTGAACCATCAACTACGCCGACGTTTTTTGCCCTAAAAAAGCGTTCGAAAAGCTGACTTTGCTCGGCAACAGGAATTCCGATGCCTTGATCTTCAACGGTGCCTATCAACTTATTATCTGCAAATTCCATTTTAAAAATTACTTGCTGCCCATCCTTAGAGTATTTCACTGCATTTGAAACAAGATTTTCAAAAATCTGATATAAAAGCTCAGAGTCTGAAGTTATTACTTTTGGTAGGTTAATTAGTTCAGTTTTGATTTTCACATCATTCTCCTTTCCTGCGTTCACAATGTCCAGTATTTCTTTTACAAAGGCTCCCAAAAACATCTTTTTAGGCCTGAACTCTATCTTGTTTGCATCTGCTTTTCCAAAAAATAGAACACTTGTAAGCAAATTATTCAATGCCCTCACCGAATTCTCGATTTTGAATGCGTGCTTCGTGATCTTTGGCTTGAAAGGGTGGTCCTTCTCAGCATAAATCTGTAATAACTGAGCCGAACTCAAGATTGAAGTAAGTGGAGTTTTAAACCCATGAGAGACATTTAAAACAATTCTTGATTTCAGTTCATTGATTTCACGCTCTTTTTCCAGTGCTTTAGTAAGCTCTGTATTGGCATTGAAAAGCTGTATGGTACGTTGCTTTACTTTTTCTTCAAGCTCATTATTAAGCTTGTGAAGTTCCTTTTCTTTCCGGTCTTTATAGATAGCCAATTCGATCACCATGTTTAGCTCTCGGATGTTAAAAGGCTTGATCACATAAGCACTTGGATTGGTCCCCACCACTTTATTAAGCGTCTCAGCATCAGAGCTTGCACTGAGGTAAACTACCGGAATATCATATATCTCATTGATGATTTCGGTGGTTTTTATCCCGTCGAGTTCACCAGCAAGATTGATATCCATCATCACCATATCTGCATGGTTTGCTCCCAAGATTTCCAACGCCTTTTCCCCGGAATCGGCTATTCCCAGGATTTCGTGTCTATTTTTCTCAAGCGCACGCTGTAGCAAAAGTGCTGATACTGGATCGTCTTCAACAATGAGGATTTTTAGGCTAAACATAGCAAATCTTGAAAGCGGTAAATCTAATTTGAGTCGAAAATATAAAAAAAATGGGTCTGACAAGTGGGAATAGAACAATTGCTTCCCAAAACCTACTTTAAAACTATGATTACTTACTTATCCATAAACCAAAAGTCTAAATTAGACATTCTTCTATTTAAACCTACAATTTAGCCTCTGTATGGTCAGTTTTTCAAAGAATCTTCGAATTCCTTGTATTATGTTATCCTTTTCTTTTGTTGGCGGTCTGTTTGTTATATTTTTGTGCCAAACTATAGAAATCGCATCATGAGTGTACTAGTCAATAAAAATTCCAAGGTGATCGTTCAAGGATTCACCGGGTCTGAGGGTTCTTTTCACGCACAGCAAATGATCGAATACGGAACTAACGTAGTCGGCGGTGTTACTCCAGGAAAAGGTGGCTCTACCCATTTGGAAAAGCCTGTTTTCAACTCTGTAGAAGAAGCTGTTCAAAAAACTGGCGCTAATACTTCTATCATTTTCGTGCCGCCAGCATTTGCTGCTGATGCGATCATGGAAGCGGCTGACGCAGGCATAAAAGTAATCATCGCTATCACTGAGGGAATCCCTGTTGCTGATATGATGAAAGCTAAGCCTTATATCATCGAAAGAGGAGCCACACTTATCGGCCCTAACTGTCCAGGAGTAATCACTCCAGGAGAAGCGAAAGTTGGTATCATGCCAGGTTTTGTATTCAAATCAGGAAGAATAGGAATCGTTTCTAAGTCAGGAACTTTGACTTACGAAGCTGCAGATCAAGTTGCAAAAGCTGGTTTGGGTGTATCTACTGCTATCGGTATTGGTGGAGATCCTATCATCGGAACTTCTACTAAAGAAGCTGTACAGTTGTTGATGGAAGACCCTGAGACTGACGCAATCGTCATGATCGGTGAAATCGGAGGAAACTACGAAGCTGAAGCTGCGAAATGGATCAAAGAAACTGGCAACAAGAAGCCAGTAGTAGGATTTATCGCTGGTCAGACTGCTCCTGCTGGACGTAGAATGGGTCACGCTGGTGCGATCATCGGTGGTGCTGACGATACTGCAGCAGCCAAAATGAGAATCATGAGAGAAAATGGAATTCACGTAGTAGATTCTCCAGCTGAGATCGGAGCTACTATAGCTCAGGTATTGGGTGTGAATGCTTAAAATATGTTAGATGTCCGATGCTAGATGTCGGATGTTTGAAAACCGCCTCGATTGATTTCGTGGCGGTTTTTTTTGTTTGAAATTTCCAGAAAAAGACATGAGAAGTGAGATTGGAAACGTTAAAGAACCTTCCCACTTTTCAATTTTCAAATCTTACAATTTTTAAATTCTCAATTCCTTACCTTTGCCGCTTCAATTCCAAGACTTATGATTTCAGTAGATAACGTCGGCGTCATTCACAGCGGCACCACTCTTTTTAGTAATGTTTCTTTCGCCATCAACGAAACCGATAAGATTGCCCTTATGGGTAAGAACGGTGCTGGCAAATCCACACTGTTAAAGATCATAGCGGGTCAAACCAAGCCAAGTTTGGGATCGGTTTCTGCTCCAAAAGACTTTGTTGTTGCTTATTTACCACAGCACTTATTGACATCGGACGATTGCTCAGTGATGGACGAGACGTCCAAAGCTTTCGCTAGCTACATGTTTATGAAGACTGAGATCGAGCGGATCAACGATGAATTAACCGTGAGAACTGATTATGAGTCGGATTCATATTACAAGCTGATCGAGGATGTTTCAGAATTGAGCGAGAAATTCTATGCTATCGAGGAAGTAAATTACGAGGCGGAAGTTGAGAAGGTATTGTTAGGCTTAGGCTTCGAAAGAGCTGATTTAACTCGAAATACTTCCGAGTTTTCTGGAGGATGGAGAATGCGAATTGAGTTGGCAAAGATCCTTTTGCAAAAACCTGATCTGATCCTTCTTGATGAGCCTACCAATCACTTGGATATTGAATCGATTCAGTGGCTGGAGGATTTCTTATTGAACAAAGCAAAGGCAGTCGTTGTGATTTCCCACGATAGAGCGTTTGTAGACAATATCACGACGAGAACTATCGAGGTAACGATGGGTCGTATATATGACTACAAAGCTAAATATAGCCACTACCTAGAACTGAGAAGAGAACGTCGCGAGCAGCAGCAAAAGCAATACGAGGAGCAGCAGGCTGTCATTGCGGATATTCAAGGGTTTATCGACCGCTTTAAAGGCACTTACTCTAAGACTCTGCAGGTACAATCCCGCGTGAAAATGCTGGAGAAATTGGAAATTATCGAAGTGGACGAGGTGGACAGTTCTGCCTTAAAACTTCGCTTCCCCCCTTCTCCGAGATCTGGTAACTATCCTGTGATCGTCGAGGACATGAGCAAGAAATACGATGAGCATGTGGTCTTCAAGAATGCTTCCATGACGATAGAGCGTGGTCAGAAGGTTTCTTTCGTAGGAAAAAATGGTGAGGGAAAGTCCACTATGATCAAAGCGATTATGGGTGAGATTGAGTTCGATGGCAAATGTGAATTGGGACACAATTCCATGATTGGATATTTTGCTCAGAACCAAGCCTCTCTTTTGGATGAAAATTTGACAATTTTTGAGACAATTGACTACATCGCGGTTGGCGAAGCTCGTACGAAAGTGAAGGATATTTTGGGCGCTTTCATGTTTAAAGGTGATGAGATTAACAAGAAAGTGAAAGTCTTATCTGGTGGAGAAAAAACACGTTTGGCGATGATCAAGCTATTGCTGGAGCCGGTGAACTTGCTTATTCTCGATGAGCCGACCAATCATTTGGACATGAAAACTAAGGACATCATCAAAGATGCGTTGAAGGCTTTTGACGGAACTTTGATCATTGTATCCCACGATAGAGATTTCTTAGACGGCTTGGTGACTAAGGTTTTTGAATTCGGAAATAAGCGTGTTAAAGAGCACTTCGAAGATATAAATGGCTTCCTGAGAAATAAGAAGATTGAAAATCTGAAGGAAGTAGAGCGTTAGATTGATGTTGGTTATAAGGTGCCAGATGACCGGTGAAACTTTTCAGTAAGCTGTAAAGTATTTGTTTTAAATAGCCTCAATTATTCTACTCGCACATAAATATGTATGCTAGAAGTATAAAAAAAACCGAGCCTCACAGCTCGGTTTTTTTCTTATATCTATCTGTTAAAATATTTCTCTTATTTACCTACCACTTTGATCAGCATACCCTTCCTCAACTGATCCGTCAAATGCATACCATTCAAAAGTGATAGTTCTTCAAATCTTTCATTAGGCATTCCGAAATGTTGGAAAGCTGCCTGTAATGTCATCTGGTTCGGAACGGTTTTGATTTTGATGACATCAGGTTTACGATTTAATTTTTCAGAATCTCTCAATTCCTTAAACTCCCGCATGGTTTGTAAAAAAACTGGTTGTACCGCGTTGAACTTTGTGAGATCTGTAATCCCCATCAGGCTGTAAATATTTCCTTCAAACTGAATAAGAGATGAAAGTACCCGAATGGTCCCTTGTTCCTGTGGCTGATCGGCAATCATAAGAATAGAAGGCATCCCATTGATCGTTTCCTTCTTAGATTCAACCAAAGTCAATTTATAGTTTTGAAGCACTGCATTTGAAGCTTCTTCCAAGCTAGCGCCAGGAGCTAAGGTGAGCATCATGACGGCATCTCCTGTCTTAGGTGCCATTTGAAACTGTTGTGGCGTATTTTGATGAGCCCAAGTGGCTGGAATAGGGAATTGGATTTTCAGTACTGGATGATAAAATGTGCTATTCTCCACAAAGCCTTGCTTTGGATCTTCACCTACTACAAGTCCATCAATTTTCTTTAAATAACTGTCTCTGTTAACTGCAAACTCAGACATTTTTGATTTTTGCTGCCAGTCCAAAGCCATTTTCTCAACAGTAGCATTTCTTTCTTCAGGGGAAGGGTGAGTAGAAAGAAATGGAGGGATTTCTCCTGCTCCAGAATTTTCCTGCTGCCTTTCCAGTGTTTCAAAAAAGTCAGCCATTTCAGTTGCATCGTACCCTATTTGGGAAGAATATTCCACACCTAATTTATCCGATTGTCGCTCTGCATCTCTTCCAAATTTTAATAATGCTAACTGCATTCCTTGGGACAAAGGATCCATAAATTGCCCTAGTTCCGGCACAAATATGATTCCTGCTATAAGTCCTAATTGACCAAATAACTGATTACGCTGCTGGATGACGGAATGCCTAGCTGTGACATGACCGATTTCATGACCCAGCACTCCTGCAAACTCTGCTTCATTATTGAAATGAGCCATAATACCCCGAGTAAAATACACGTAACCACCGGGGACTGCAAAAGCATTAATGACTGGAGAGTCAACGATCTTGAACTCGTAAGCTAATTTTGGTCGGTGTGAAATTGCCGCCATTTCCTTACCCTTAGCTGTGATAAACTCTTGAAGTTGGGGATCTTCATAAAGCCCAAAAAAGGCAACTATTTCCGGATCGGACTGCTGCCCCATCGCAATTTCTTGCGCTTCAGACATAAGTACTATCTGCTTTTTTCCTGTGACAGGATTAATCGCGCAGGCACTTAAACTCAATATCAGCATCACTGAAAAGAGTTTTAGAAAATCTTTAAAAGTTTTCATAAGATCAAAGGTTGAGTGGTTTATTTGTAGAGCGTAAGGAAAATATCGTTCCACTTCTTTACCCAATGAAGAATAGGTTCTCTCCATAATTTAAATTAGGCTGTTAATTTAAAATCATAGACAATTATTAGTTTGAAATTTTCATGTAGTATAATGCCAAAAGCAAGTGGTGGGAGATTTTCTGAAAAGAAATAAAAGTCGTAAAAATATTTCAGAGCGTTCATAAATAAAAAAACCGACTTACTATTTAAGTCGGTTTTGTCTAACTATCCAGATTCCTATTTTCCTTCTGGCTTGTAAATGGCGCCAGTTGCAAAATCAACTATGACACCCGGCAAGAATAAAATAATATCGGCGATGAGTGCACCCACTCTCACTTCACGCTGTGGTTCTCCAGCCTTAGGCTTTGTCCTTTGGTATTCGGAAACTTTCCCACCGAATACTGTAGCACAACTAGACATTGAAATGACAAGTAGAGCAATTACAAAAGTGTTACTTAGTTTTTTCATTTTTTTGATTGGTTTGAATTAAAAATGTATTTGAAATATGATCATGGAGACCTTTACCAGTAATAAAATAAGAGAGAAAATACAGGGGGATCATCCTTCCCATCGTTCGAATCAAAACTTGCCAAATATTAGGATTATGGAAAGTTTTGTAATCTGCAACTTGGACTCTGGTAAAGTATTTCCCTGGAGTTTTACCGAGAAAAAATTCAAAAAGAAAATAATTTATAAAATAAAAAACTAAAAGAATAGGCTTTAATAGTTCGATGCGTACTGTATTATTATTTAGAGTTAATATGCTCAAAGCAATAAAAAAGTAGACCAAAGTGTCTATAAAAAAGTGAATTAACCTAACTCTCAAATTCATTATCTAATTATTTAGGCGCAATTATAATAATACTTTACACAAACCACAACTAAACTTCCATAAATAAAAACTAAATATACAATAAGCCACTAGACGGGACACATGCGTTGACCATGTTGAAGTTTGTATTTCTCCCCTCCTAGTCATGTAAATTTTTAATTACGATCAAATTGTTAGGTCTCGAGTGGAGACAGTCACGGAAAAAAAAAACCGAGCCTCTCAGCCCGGTTTCGCTTTATCTAAATGTTAAACGTATTAATCTACCAGCGACACCGTCACAGCATCACCGTCTTTGGTCACTTTTGCAATCCCTTTGCCTGTTAAGCCTTTCATCGCTACATCCCACTTCTTACCACTTAGTCCAGCTTTTCCTTTCAGGTCAGCAAGCCCAACTGGGGATTCTACCTTCAAGAGTTCAAAAATGCCTTTTTCCTCTTCAGTCATTTCCACCTGCTTCTTCTCAGGTCTCATCTGTGGGAAGAATAGCACTTCCTGAATCGTCGTATTATTTGTCAGCAACATTGTCAATCGATCGATTCCGATCCCCAAACCAGACGTTGGAGGCATACCGTACTCTAAAGCACGAAGGAAATCCTCATCCATCGCCATCGCTTCATCATCACCTCTTTCCGCCAGTTTCAACTGATCTTCAAAGCGTTCACGCTGATCGATTGGATCGTTTAGCTCAGTATAAGCGTTTGCGATTTCTTTACCGTTTACAAACAGCTCAAATCGCTCTACCAAACCTGGTTCAGTTCTATGCTTTTTTGCCAGAGGCGTCATCTCAATCGGATAATCCGTGATGTAAGTTGGTTGGATTAAGTTGGGTTCAACCTTCTCACCGAAGATCTCATCCACCAATTTCCCTTTGCCCATCGTCGCATCCACTGCAATTCCCATCTCAGTACAAACTTTGCGCAAGCCTTCCTCATCCATCTTGCTCACATCGATTCCTGCATATTCCTTGATAGAATCATACATGGTCAATCTTCTATATGGTCCAGCAAATTCGATCTCATTTGCACCCACGATCAATTTGGTTTTGCCATGAATCTCTTGAGTCACCTTTTCGATCAGCTCCTCCACCATCTTCATCATCCAGATATAGTCTTTATAGGCTACGTAGATTTCCATGGAAGTGAATTCCGGATTGTGGGTACGATCCATGCCTTCATTTCGGAACATTTTCCCAAACTCATACACACCATCAAACCCACCAACGATCAGTCTTTTTAGATAGAGCTCATTCGCAATTCTTAGGAAAAGCGGCATATCCAGCGTGTTGTGATGCGTATCGAATGGACGAGCAGCTGCTCCACCATGAACGGCCTGAAGAATTGGAGTTTCCACTTCTAGCCATCCGTGATCATCGAAGTAACGACGCATCTGAGTAATGATTCTAGAGCGAGTCACGAAGGTTTTCCTCACTTCAGGATTCACTGTTAGATCCACATAGCGCTGACGGTATCTCATCTCAGGATCTGTAAATCCATCGTGCACATTACCATCCTCGTCTCTTTTCACCACAGGAAGTGGCTTCACTGACTTGGAAAGTACGGTTAACTCCGTCACGTGGAGAGAAATCTCACCTGTCTGAGTAGTAAAAATATATCCTTTTAAACCCAAGAAATCACCGATTCCAAGAAGCTTTTTAAACACAGAATTGTAAAGTGTCTTGTCTTCACCTGGACAGATGTCATCACGTCTGATATAAAACTGAAGTCTTCCAGAAGCATCTTGAATCTCTCCAAAAGAAGCAGAACCCATAATACGACGGCTCATCAATCGACCTGCGATCTTGATATTTTTATAATCTAACTTCCTGTTTTCGTAGTTGCGATGAATATCCTCTGAAGTGACATTGATAGGGAACTCCTCAGCTGGATAGGGATTGATCCCCAACTTCATCAGTTCTTCCCTGTCTTTACGTCTATCTATTTCCTGTTCGCTCAAAAGTTGCATTCTATATAATTTGAAATTTTCAGTTCTTGTTATTTATTGGCTGGAAGACAGCAGATGGGAGACCGAAGTAGGTTGCTACGGTCTTCCGTCTCCCGACTTCCGTCTTTTAATCTCCTTCTTAATCATCGAAAACTCCCGACTGCTCTGCCCTGCAATACTAGAATTTTCCGATGCTCTACGCATCAGGTAAGGCATTACCTTTTCCACTGGCCCGTAAGGCACATATTTCAACACTCGATATCCAGCATCTGCCAGATTGAAAGAGATATTATCACTCATTCCGTAGAGCTGCGCAAAGAATACGCGGTCAGAATCCTTAGCAATCCCATGTTTCTCGATTAGTCTTACCACAAGTTGATTGCTTTCTTCATTGTGTGATCCGCTAACCAAGTATACACCATTTGATATACAAAACTCCACACCAAGATTGTAATCAGTGTCAGTAGCTAATTTATTCGGCTGAATAGGACTTGCATAGCCCATTTCCGCTGCCCGCTCACCTTCCTTCTCCATGTATGCACCACGCACCAGCTTTGCACCTAGCACGTAGCCATTAACTTTTGCTACTTCTTCAGCTGCTTTCAATCTTGCCAGCATATCATGTCGATACATCTGATAAGTATTATATACAGTGCAAGTTTCCCTATTATACTTCTCCATGGCCTCGTATGCCATGGCATCAATTGTATCCTGAAACCAAGATTCCTCTGCGTCAACCAGGATTTTTATTCCTTTCTGGAAAGCCGCATGACATAGTTGATCCACACGGTTTTTCATTCTGTCAAAGGCAAGGCTTTCATCCTGAGAAAGTATCTCTCCAGCCTGCACTTTAGTCATCAGCCGATAATCACCGAGCCCCGTCACTTTGAAAACTGCGAATGGCAAAGATGTTTGATTCTCTGCTTTGTCGATAGTCTTCAGGATCTCAGCACAGGTCTCATCATAACTCGCCTCGTCTCCATCTCCCTCTACTGAATAGTCAAGCGTACTTTCTACACCGTATTCCGCAAGTTTTTGGGCTGCAGCCGTACTTTCAGTTATTGTCTCACCACCACAGAAATGTCCAAACATTGTCTGCTTCATTATTCCTTTGATCGGCAAATGAAGCGCAAAACCAATTTTAGTCATTGCAATCCCCAGATTAGAGACAAGCTTATTATTCAACAAGGCAAAAACCAAATACATTCTCTTAAGTTCTGCATCACTTTTTGAAGCAAAAGCTACCTTTAAGTTCTCAAATGAGATAGTGGGTTTGACGGGCATATTCCAGAAATAAAGCTGCAAAGATATTAAAAAAACTCCTCTAGGTTGGTTTTTGTTGCTATAAATGAGGGGTGATACGAGATATGATACAGGAGAAATAAGACATGCGTATTGTGTCATGTCCAGCGAAGTAGAGATCATTTGACAACAAATTGAAAACGATCAAAAAAAGCGAAAAGAAATTCACTTCAACTTACTTACGAAAAGAAAAAATCTCACCCCCTACCCTACAAGCGACCATATCTTCCTTCAAAATGCATTTTTTTCAAACGTTCTCTTAAACAATAAAGAAAAATGGAAACGCTTTAAAAAATGCTTTAATCACACATAAATACTCCTTAAGGACGAGTAGTTGACGACTAGCTAGCATTTACAGTTGGGAGTCGGTTCCGTCAAAGCGCTCATTGAATTCATTCTTCCCCCAACCAACATCCTTTCTCTTTCATTCCTCTAGACATTTATTAATTTATATGATTATCCGCATTCTTGCCAGCAGCCATTAATTCTTTGCTCATCCGGCTGGAAGACCGAAGACAGGTGACCGAAGTGGCCTAAAATTTAGAGTTGAGCTTATTTTGTATTGCTTTAGTCTGCTTACTGGTAGAATTGCGGATATACACATTAATTTATTTCAAAAATTAAAAAATAGACTTTTTAAGACCTATTTTATATTTAATCGAAATATAATTCGGAAAGCCACTGCGATTCTCCTCGGATTTAGGAATATTCAATGAAACACCTGAAATTTTGAAGATTAAATAACATAGCTGGCAAAAAATTAATTTTGATTTTAAAAATCACCACTTTACATTTGGGACATGTTAAACACAACAGCGACATATTTTAGCTTCTTTTACTTTTACTTTCGAAGACAAAATCGAATCGGAGTTGTGTATTGCCTAGCTTAGACTAATAAAAAATATAACACATAAAGCCCGATTCGAAAGAGTCGGGCTTTTTTCATTTAAAGCTCAGTATTATGAAAGAACACAAGCAAATTAAAGACTGGGGCCTAGGACTTACTGGCCCAACTATTATCGCAGGACCTTGCTCGGCAGAGTCTCCAGAGCAAATCGAACAGATTTGTATCGAGATGAAAGAAAACAACATTATCCCATCCATGTTCCGTGCTGGGATCTGGAAGCCAAGAACTAGACCAGGAAGCTTCGAAGGTATCGGTGAAGAAGGATTAAAGTGGATGGAGATCGTTCGTCATCACTTAAATATCCCAATCACAATAGAAGTAGGAAATGCAGCTCACGCTGAAATTGCGCTTAGAAATAATGTAGATGTGGTGTGGGTAGGCGCTAGAACTACAGTAAACCCTTTCGCAGTACAAGAAATTGCTGATGCACTAAGAGGAACTGACATTCCAGTGATGGTGAAAAATCCAATGAATCCAGATCTTGAACTTTGGATGGGAGCTTTGGAAAGATTCCATGCAGTAGGACTTACGAAATTAGCTGCGATTCACAGAGGTTTCTCTGATGCGTATGACAAACGATACAGAAATAAGCCAAACTGGTCTATGCCAATGCACCTGAAGCGCGTTTGGACTGGAATGGAAGTGATCAATGATCCTTCTCACATCGTAGGGAAAAGAGATGGAATTCTTGAAATCTCTCAGAAAGCCATGAACTTTGGTTTGGATGGCTTGATGATCGAAACTCACCATGATCCAGACAATGCATGGTCAGATGCTAAGCAGCAAGTTACTCCTGCTCGTTTAAAAGAAATTATAGATGCTATTGATTTCAAAAAGCCGGTAGAATCTGAGCAACCTAGTGAGCGATTGAACGATCTTAGAAGAGCTGTTGACCACATGGACGATCAGTTGTTGGATATCCTTCAGGAAAGATTCGCAGTGATCGACCAAATCGGTGCGCACAAAAGAGAGCATCATTTATCTGTATTTCAGTCGGATCGTTGGAAAGATGTGATGGAAAGTCGTACTCAAAAAGGCGTAGCTAAGAACCTAAGCGAGAAGTTCATGAAGGAGTTACTTTATTGTATTCATGAAGAGTCAGTAAAGCGTCAGGAAAAGCAGCTTAGAGAAGCTGATGCCGTGAAGAAGTAAAGTAATTTTCAGCAATAATGCCAGTAAATATATCTCCTTGGCTTAACAGGCTGTCCCGAGAGCTATCGGGAGACCGATGACGGATGACCGAAGGTTGCCTCAATTCAGGTGTTTACCATCTGATTAAGCCGTATTTTATCTTTTATTGGTATAGATGCGGAAATACATATATAGTAAGAAAATAAACACTGAGCTTATAGTAAATCTGAGGGGAATATTTCTCCTCAGATTTTTTTACCCTAATTTTAGACTCAGTAAACTCCCGTCTTTGTGAACTCAATTATCTTTTCTGAAAACGCATCTGTTGATTTGACTTCCGTACTGGGTGAACTCAAATTCTCTAGTCTTTTTATTCTGACAGATGAAAACACCAAAGAGCATTGCCTGCCTTTAGTAGAAGAAATTTTTCCTTCTAACAGCACTTTTCTGACGATAGATTCTGGAGAAAAGAACAAGACGATAGCCACTTGTATGGTTATCTGGGCTGCGATGACAGAAGCCCAACTTGATCGAAAAGCACTTTTCCTAAATATCGGGGGTGGCGTATTGGGAGATATGGGTGGCTTTTGCGCCAGCATATATAAAAGAGGAATACGCTTCATCAATATGCCCACCACCTTACTCTCGCAAGTGGATGCAAGTGTTGGCGGTAAATTGGGAGTAGATTTCGAAGGATTGAAAAATCATCTGGGCGTATTCAATGAACCCGAAACGGTCATTGTAGCATCCGAATTCTTGAAGACATTACCTGAGCGTGAACTTCGATCCGGCTATGCTGAGATCATCAAGCATGGATTGATTCGTGATAAGAAATACTTCGAAAGCCTGGATTTTGAGCATTGGAAATCCTCCTATTGGCCTCCTCTGATTCATCATTCTGTAGAGATCAAAAGGGCCGTAGTCAAAGAAGATCCGAAAGAATCTGGCTTGCGTAAAATTTTAAACTTTGGACATACAATAGGTCACGCATTTGAAACTTACTTTTTGGATGGCCCAAGACATTTATTACATGGAGAAGCTATAGCCGTAGGAATGATCTGCGAAGCATGGCTTTCTCATAAGAAATTAGACCTTTCTATGGCAGAAGTGAAGCAAATTCAGTCTGCCTTTTTGAAAGTTTATGGCAAAATAGAAATTCTCGATTCGGACCTTCCGTCAGTACTTGATTTTTGCCTACAAGACAAAAAGAACGAAGGCAAACAGCTCATGTTTTCTTTGTTGAGTTCCATCGGAAATTGCACTTATAATATCCCTGTCACCAGAGAAGAAATCAGAGAAGCAATTCACTATTATCAAAACCTACCTCAGACCTAATTATCCTATATTTTGACTACTGAAACCAAGGAGACCATTCATCTGGCTCAGAAAACAGATTTTTCGGCTACCTATATTCCACTTCCTTCTTCCAAAAGCGAATCCAATCGGGTGCTAATTATTGATGCCTTGACTGACGGCAAAAATACGTTAAGCAATCTAGCTGAAGCGCGTGACACGCAGACCATGATCAGTTTGCTTAAGAAAAATCCGCCTGTTTATGATGTGTTGGACGCTGGGACCACGATGAGATTCCTGACTGCTTACGCAGCTATCACCAACCAAAATAAAGTCATGACTGGAACTGCCCGCATGTGTGAGCGTCCTATTGGCATTTTAGTGGATGCGCTGAGAACTATAGGTGCGGAAATCCATTATTTAGGTGTGGAAGGCTATCCACCGATGGCGATTCATGGCCTTTCTGACCAAAAAAGCACACATGTCAAAATAAGAGGTGACGTTTCTAGCCAGTACATTTCTGCAATACTGATGATTGCCCCTCTGCTTCCAAAAGGGCTGGAAATTGAATTGATAGGAAAAGTCGGTTCTCGCTCCTATATAGAAATGACATTGGATTCCATGTCACAGTTTGGAATCAACTACACTTGGAGTGACAATATAATCTCTGTTCCACATCAGGCGTACAAGCCGACTACTTTCGCAGTAGAAAGTGACTGGTCTGGCGCTGGATACTGGTACAGTTTATTGGCCTGTGCGGATTCTGGAGAGCTTTTTCTTTCTGGTTTGAAAGAAAACAGTCTTCAGGGAGATTCAGCTGTAGTGGAAATCATGGGACAACTAGGCATTAAAAGCACTTTCCAAAACGGAGGAGTTTTATTGCAAAAACTGGCTGTAACGGGATTACAAACATGGGATTTCACGCATTGCCCTGATTTGGCTCAGACGATTGCGGTGACCTGTGCTATTCTAGGACAGGATGCGACTTTTACAGGTTTAGAAAGTTTGAGGATCAAGGAGACAGATAGAATCTTCGCTTTGCAGCAAGAGCTAGCAAAGTTCAATGCAGATTTAAAAGAAATTGAACCTGAGGTATATCAGGTAATCCCATCTGTGACTATGCCTTCAGAGGTGAAGATTCATACATACGATGACCACCGGATGGCTATGGCTTTTATGCCTTTGATCACCAAAACACGCGTAAGCATCGAGGATAAGTCTGTAGTGGATAAATCTTACCCAAGTTTCTGGAAACACTGCCAGCTTGCTGGAATATCCATCGTTAGCCAATCTTAAATAATGAGCATTTTAAAAATTGCTATACAGGGCGTTCCTGGCTCTTTTCATCATCAAGTTGCACTGCGCAATTTCGGAGAAGATATAGAAATATTGGATTTCACCACCTTCGAGCCAGTGGCCAGAGCTGTGGCAAATGGCGTGGCTGACTTTGCTGTGATGGCAATTGAGAATTCGATAGCAGGAGCAATTCTTCCAAACTATGATTTGATCGACCGCTATGAATTGAGTATTCGAGACGAATATTACCTGCCTATCGGGCATCAATTCATGGCGCTTCCGGGTCAGTCTATTCAAGAAATTACTGAAGTTCGCTCCCATCCTATGGCATTGTTGCAGTGCAAGGCTTTTTTTGCGCAGCATCCTCATATCCAACTCAAAGAAGATACCGACACCGCATCTGTGGCGCGTGACATTAAATTAGGGAATCTAAAAGGTGTTGCGGCTATAGCTTCTAGTATAGCTGCTGATATTTATGGAATGCAAATTATCTCACCAGATATTCAGACAGTGAAAAGTAATTTCACTCGTTTTATAATACTTCAAAAAGAATCTGTAAAACCTTCTGACTCCGTAAATAAAGCATCCATCAAAGTAACAATTCAAAACCAAAAGGGTGGACTGGCAAAATTGCTGACTTTGATCTCTGATAGAGGAATTGATTTAAGCAAAATTCAGTCAATTCCTGTGATCGAAAAACCTTGGGAATATGCTTTTTTCCTAGATTTAGTTTTTGAAAATCACGTTATTTTATCTCAGACAATCGAGGAAATTCGAGGAAGTTTTGGAGAGGTGAAAATTTTCGGAGAATACGTAAGTAGGAAATAATTGAGTGAATGTCTGCAATGACAAATAAGCCATAATATCTTTGATCATAAGGCTGGGAGACTTCCAAAGTTATCTGGAAACAGAAGAGAGAAATGACTTCAATAAAAGAGTTAAAATACTATTTACACCTACTGAAAAAAGCGGGAATACATAAATAATTAATAGATGAAGGGCTTTGCAGATCGAGTGAGTAGTGTAGAGGAATATTACTTTTCCACCAAACTTCGCGAGGTAAATCAGATGATTGCCGACGGAAAACCAGTCATTAACCTTGGAATTGGCAGCCCAGATTTGGCTCCTGACAAGAAGGTAATTGATGCGCTAAAAAGCACCGCAGACAATCCACATTCCCATGGTTACCAAAACTACCAAGGAATTCCTGAGTTGAGAACATCCATAGCGAATTTCTACGCTCGAGAATATGGCGTCTCTCTTAATCCAAATAAAGAAGTCTTGCCGATGATGGGGTCCAAAGAGGGCATCATGCATCTTAGCATGACTTTTTTAAACCCAGGAGATGAGGTATTGATCCCAAATCCGGGCTATCCTACTTACACTTCCGTCACAAATTTGTTAGGTGCTACACCTATTTATTACCACATCGATCTGGCAAAAGCAGGCAGGCCAAATCTGGAAGAATTGGAAAGTAAAGATCTGAGTAAGGTGAAAATCATGTGGATCAACTATCCGCATATGCCAACTGGTGCGCCGGGAAGCCGAGTGATTCTTCAAGAATTGGTTGGGTTTGCCAAAAAGCATGAGATCGTGTTGCTTCACGATAATCCTTACAGTCATATTTTGACTAAGGAGCCGATTAGCATTTTATCGATTCCCGGAGCTAAAGAAGTTGCAATGGAGCTCAATTCACTAAGCAAAGCATTCAATATGCCTGGCTGGCGCGTGGGAATGCTAGCAGGTCGGGAAGATTGGCTTGCTAAAGTTTTGAAAGTAAAAAGCAATATGGATTCTGGGATGTTTCTAGGGATTCAAAAAGGTGCAATTGCAGCGCTGAACCTCGGAGAAAGTTGGTTTTCAGACATTGAAAGTACATATCAAAGCCGAAGAAAATTAGTCTGGAAGCTTGCTGATAAGCTCAACTTGACCTATGACACTAATGCTGCTGGCTTATTTGTCTGGTGCAAGGTGCCAAATGGAAAATCTGCTGATCAAGTGGTGGATGAGCTACTTTACGAGAGAAATATATTTATCACTCCTGGGAAAATCTTTGGTTCGGAGGGCGACGATTATGTTCGCTTCTCTCTTTGTATGCCTGAGTTCAAGATCTTGGAAGCAATTAACCGCATTAAATAAAAAATGGACCGAAGACCGAAGACGGGTGACCGAAGAGGCCTAAGGCTTTGAGTTGAGCTCATTCTATCATGTTTTCGTCTTTTTACTGATGAAATACAGATATAAATTTTAAACAATTTGATATGAAAAAAATACACATTGTAGGACTGGGACTCTTAGGAGGTTCTTTTGGCCTAGCTGCTAAAAATAAATTCACAGATATTATCATCACAGGAACCGACGTAAGTGAGAAGAACTTGCAGGAAGCTTTGAACCTAGGGATTATCGACGAAGCTAAAGATGCAGCTGATGCAGACACAGATATTGTGATTTTAGCTACCCCAGCTGATGCATTAGGTGATTTACTTTTGAAAACGCTTGATCAAATAGGCGCAAACACCTTAGTTTTTGATGTAGGATCTACCAAGGCAAAACTTTGTGCTTTGGTTGCAGACCACCCAAAAAGAAAGCAATACCTTGCTGCCCACCCGATTGCTGGAACGGAGTACTCTGGACCAAGTGCTGCATTTGCAGGCTTGCTCGACAGAAAAGTAACCATCATCTGTGATCTAGAAAAAACGGATTTGCAACTAAAGGAGAAAGCATACAAACTTTTTGATGCACTCAATTTAAAACTTAGGTTCATGGATCCAGAGGAGCATGATCGTCACTTGGCATTTGTGTCTCATCTATCTCATATTTCTTCTTTTATGCTTGGCAAAACTGTCTTGCAGAAAATGGAAGATGAGAAAAATATCTTCGATATGGCAGGTTCAGGATTTGCGTCCACAGTTCGTTTGGCTAAATCTAGTCCAGCCATGTGGGCTCCGATTTTTACAGAAAATAAGGATAATATTTTGTCTGCTCTGGATGGTTATATTGCGAATCTGTCCGCTTTCCGTGATAATATCGCCGCAAGCGATGGACAAGCATTATCTGATGATATGACGGAAATCAATAAAATCCGAGATATTCTAGATTTGGAAAAATAAGTTTATTTCGGATTTCGGATATATGATTTCGGATATTGTAAGAGCGCCATTTGTAGTAATACATGTGGCGTTGTATTTTTCATAGAAATAGATATTAAAGATCTGAAAATCAAATTCATGAACTGTTTTTCAGCTTTTACTCGTTTATTCAGTATATTCCTATGGATTTAAAACCATCAAATACGAATAAAATGACACTTCAATATATTCAAGATAAAGAAGGAAAAACTACGGGAGTTATAATTCCAATCAAAGAATGGCAGTCTCTAAAAGAAAAGTATTCTGAGTTGCAAGAAGAAGTAGAGCCCTCAACTGAATTAATGTCTTGGCAAAAAAAAATCTTAGATGAGCGTATTTCAGATTATTTCGATGATCCGGAAAATGTAGGCGATTTTGAAAGAACGCTTGACGATATTGAAAAGAGTTTATGAAATTCATTTTTGTAGACAATGCTAAAGTCAATTCTGACATCAAAAAAGCTGTTGCCTATTATAATGACATTAACCCCAAATTAGCCAAGCAATTTTTATCCAGAATACGAGAAGCTAAATCACGCATTTCTCAATCTCCAGAGGCTTTCCAAATAAAGTATAACCAAGTTCGAACGGTTTTATTAAATCAATTTCCCTACCATATTCACTACCTATTTGATCCCTCGAAAAATAGGATAGTAATTCTTGCTATTATTCATTCGCATCAGAATTCTCAAGATTACACGATCAGGTAAGAATAAGTTGTGTACGAATCCGTATTTTCATCCCAAACAAACCTAAATCCAACACCCATGAAACACTTTTTGATTGCAGCATTTCTACTTATTTCCCTAACAGCATTTGCACAATCCAATGAACAGTGGACGGCCGTAGAAACAGTCAATTACCCACTTCCAAGGCATGAAAATTCCTTTGTGGAAAACAAAGGAAAGTTTTATCTCCTTGGTGGCCGAGGGATAAAACCTATTGAAGAATACAATCCCAAGACCAAAACTTGGAAGACATTGGCGATGGCTCCAATAGAATTTCATCATTTTCAGGCTGTTTCATTTAAAAATGAAATCTATGTGATCGGAGCAATGACGGGTAACTATCCTCACGAAACACCTTTGACTCACTTTCTCATTTTCAACCCTAAAACCAACAGCTGGCGAGAAGGAGCAGAAATCCCTGAAGAGAGACGCCGAGGCTCTGTCGGCGTGGTCGTACGAGGAGACAAGTTCTATTTAGTCTGCGGGATAGTTGACGGGCATTATGCAGATTTTGTGCCTTGGTTTGATGAATATGACACTAAAACTAAAACATGGAAAATCTTGCCTGATTCTCCGAGACCTAGAGATCACTTCGGAGCGGTGCTGGTCGAAGACAAAATTTATGCAGCAGGAGGAAGAACTTCTCATGCAGAAATAGGTAAAGTTTTGGACTTAGTAATTCCAGAAGTAGACTTTTATGATTTCAAAACAAATAGCTGGAGTACCGTATCTGCAGGTTTGCCTACCCCACGGGGTGGAACTTCTTCAATAGCAAAAGGGCCGTTTATGGTAGTGATGAATGGTGAGAGTAAGGTTCAAGAAAGTAGCCATTCGGAAGTAGAAGTGCTCGATACTCGAAGTGGCAAATGGTTTAGCTTGCCAAGCTTAAATCAAGGCCGCCATGGTACTGGAGTGATTTACTACAAAGGCAAACTTTATGTAGCCGCTGGAAGTGCAAAACGTGGTGGTGGGCCTGAGCTGAATACCATGGAAGTATTGGAATGGAAGTAATAGATAAAAGTTAACCTTGAATTTTAACATTGATGTTCGCCCCTCTTAATTTCTCTTAACTGAGCAGACCTTCCTCATAACTGGCTTCCATTTTGAATAGATATTCTCAGAACTAAACAAACACATATGAAAACTTACTTAACGATACTATTTGCCGTATTACTGGCGGTCCCTGTTTTTGCACAGGATAACATGACAGTTCCCTTGATCGAAGTGGAAGGATTTAGCGAAAGAAAAGTAGCTCCGGACGAAGCTGCCTTCCAGATTAATTTGGAAGAAAAAGCGATGAAAGTCACCGATGCGGTTGCTGTATTAAACAAAAAAACTCAGCTGCTTTCTGATGCTCTGAAAAAGGCAAAAATCAAAGATTTTAAATTGATTGCAGATAATTACTCAGTAGATGTAAATAGAATCTATAGAAGTGGAGTACAACGAGATTCTGGCTATGTAGCCAGACAAGCACTCAGAATAGTAACGAGCAGCAAAAATGAAGATTTGCAAAAAATCGTAGAATCCATTCAAGGTGCTGGAGACATGAGTTATAATCTGAATTTCCAGATTTCAGAAGCTACACAAAAGTCGTTGGAAGACGAATTACTCACCTCAGCTTTGAAAAATGCTGAAAGCAGAGCCATTCTTATTGCTCAAACTTTGGGTATAAAAAACATTAGAGTTCATAGAGTTTCTTTGGAATCTCAGCCAACTTTCCGTCCTTATGCCAAAATGGAAATGATGCGGACTAGTGCTGATTCAGCTCCTGCACCGCCCATGCTTAATCCAGATGACCAAAGCGTAGAAAAACGTGTTTATGTCAAATACACTTATAATAACTAAATAAAGGCCACTAAGGTGGCTTTTTTTATATAGCTAACTTTTTCAATCTAAATTCATGAAAGATTTCGAAATTAAAAACAAACCAGCTATTCATGCTATCATAGAAGCCAAATGCGAAGAAATAGGCTTTAAAATGCCCTCGGATCTTTATGTTGGAACCCTATTGAAATCATTGGTTGCCAGTAAACCCTGTGGAAAATTCCTAGAATTAGGGACAGGAATTGGCCTTTCTCTTTCTTGGATGGTGGATGGAATGGATGAATCTGGGAGAATTATTTCTATTGATAATGACCCCAAACTTAATGCTATCGTTAGCCAGCTCTTCAGTCTAGATTCTCGGGTAAAAATAATTTGCCAAGATGGGACAGAGTGGATTCAAAAATATGGTGAAGACAAATTTGATTTGATCTTCGCAGACGCCTGGCCGGGAAAATACAGCGACCTAGATGAAGTTCTCAACTTACTCAAGATCGGGGGAATCTATGTAATCGACGACATGGATGAGCAACCTAATTGGCCAGATGGACATGCGGAGAAAGCTGAAAAGCTAATTAAAACGTTGGAAGCTCGCAAAGACTTTTGCCTTACAAAAATGAATTGGTCAACTGGAATTATTATCATGACTAAAATCAAGTAGTATAAAATCAAAGTTAATAAATCGAAGAGAGCGCATTTCATAATAATGGAAAGCGCTCTCTTCTTTTTTTACAGCAGCAACAGATAGATAACAAATGTGGCAACACCAATCGCCAAACCCATAATAAATACGGTGTAGGCATGAGCAAGGAGCTTATATTTTCTATTTAAAACTTTCCCTTGGTAGTATAAAGAAATTGCCATCTGCTCCTGCACCTGTTGCCTTGAATTCAGGAGTAAATCGATTTCAGCAAGATATTCTGTTAAAGTATAATTAGAACTCACACCAAAAAACATCATGCTAGACTTTTCTTCCTCACTGCTTTTGCTCCTATTTCCAAGAACTTTAGGTCTAGCAGCCTGAACGGCCAAAATGGTGGAAGTGAGACAAGTAGTCAGCAGTATTAAAATTGGAACCAAGGTAATAGCACCTTGGTAATCCAGCTGATGAGAGATAGTCCCATATCCTATAATAGCAACCACAGAAGAAATTACCAGTGCATTGATGCTGATGACAATGTTAGCTTTATTATCGGCGATCTGGAGAAGATTACAATTATTCATGAAAGTAACCCTGAAAAAAGTCTGTTGAGGACGCTCATTTTTATCCTTTTTGGGTTCTAAAAATTCTTCCATGGGTAATTGTTTTTTGTTTAACTGAAATTACAAAATAATTATTCAAGAAAAGGTAAGTCTCTGAGAGAGTTTTAATTACCAAATCCCCTGTTAACCTTAACAAAAACGAAACCTTAGAAATCGCTCATCAAACATAAAAAGTCACTATACTTAACCTGATTATCCACAATCATTCAAGTTGTTATATATCATTTGTTCAATTGGCTTGAAGACAGAAGAGGGGGAACACAAACGGTCTAATTGATAGAATTAAGCAAGTTAAATATTGCTTGTATCTGGTAACTAGTACAAAAGCGGATAATCATACTACTTAATATTAAAAATGAGTGTAAAGATGAAGGATTCAAGAAGAGAATTTTTAAAGAAAGCAGCTTTAGTCACTGGTGGAGCAAGTATCTGGAGCTCCATGCCAATGGCTGTACAGCGAGCGATGGCTATACCTGCAGTGCCAGGAACTACTTTTTATGATGCTGAACATGTGGTGATGCTTATGCAGGAAAACAGATCTTTTGATCACTGCTTTGGTACCATGAAAGGCGTGAGAGGATTTAATGATCCACGTGCAATCACTCTTCCTGACCAGAATCCCGTCTGGCTTCAGCCAGACAAAAACGGGAATCGCTTTGCACCTTTTCGCTTTGACATCAAGGATACCAAGGCTACTTGGATGAGCGGAACTCCTCACTCTTGGGAAAATCAAGTTGATGCTCGCAATGATGGGAAATACAACAATTGGATTGAGGCCAAAAGGCCGGGCAAGGAATACTATGACCTCCCACTGACCATGGGCTTTTACAGCCGTGAGGACCTTCCATTTTATTACGCGCTAGCCGATGCATTTACAGTTTGTGACCAGCACTTTTGCGCAGCACTGGCTGGCACTACGACCAATAGAAGTTATTTCTGGACAGGAAAAACTCACGGTGCTGATGGGGAAAAAGCCAAAGTCCGTAATGGAGAACTGACTTATGGCAAGGAGGGTAACTGGAGAACTTTTCCAGAGTTGCTTGAGAATAATGAAATTTCTTGGAAAGTTTACCAAAACGAAATCAGTATTACCACAGATTTAGACGGGGAAGCGGAATCACTTTTGGGTAATTTTACCGATAACAACTTAGAGTGGTTCTCACAATTTGGAGTAGGCTTTCACCCTAGGCATTACCTTTTTCTTCAAAAAAGAGAAAAAGAACTACCTGCCGAAATAGCTAGCCTGAAAGTACTATTGGCCAGTAATCCCACTAATCTGGTAGAGCTTCAAAAGGAATTGAAGGAGAAGGAAGATGGCCTGGAATACCTAGGCGAATATCTTCAGAAATGGAACGCCGAGGAATATGAGAAGATTTCGGATCGAGCTAAAAGTCTTCATAAAAAGGCATTCCAAACGAATACTGGAGACCCGGATTATCACCAAACAGAAAAACTTGCGTATCAAGAAAACGGTGAAGACCGGGAAACTCTTATTCCAAAAGGAGATATCCTGCACCAATTCCGAAAAGATGTAAATGAAGGCACCTTGCCTACTGTCACTTGGTTAGTTGCTCCGCAAAAATTTTCCGATCACCCAAGTGCTCCTTGGTATGGCGCATGGTATGCCTCTGAAGTGATGAATATTTTGACGGAGGATCCTGAGGTTTGGAAGAAGACGATTTTCATTATCAATTATGATGAAAATGATGGCTATTTTGATCACATTCCTCCATTCGTACCACCTCATCCTACTGAGCCAAATGGGAAAATGTCAGCCGGTCTATCCAGCAAGGGAGAATTTGTAACAGCTGAAGAAGAGATAAAAGCAGGTTTTAAACCTGAAGACTCTCGAACAAGTCCAGTCGGCTTAGGGTATAGAGTTCCGCTGATCATTGCCTCACCATGGTCACGCGGCGGCTGGGTCAATTCTGAGGTATGCGACATTACCTCAACCATACAGTTTCTAGAAAAATTCCTCTCAAAAAAGACTGGACAAACTATAGAAGAAACTAATATAAGCTCTTGGAGAAGAACAGTAAGCGGAGACTTGACTTCAGCCTTCAGGCCTTATAATGGAGAGAAAATCACACATGCAGAACCTGTAAATCAGGATGAATTTATCCAGCAGATCTATAACGCAAAATTCAAGAACATCCCCACCAACTTTATAAAACTAAGCGAGGAGAAGGCGAAAAAGGAAGCTAAAAATCAAGCAAATTCTAAAGTTTTCGCAGTGCAAGAATCCGGAACCAAACCTTCAAATGGCTTGAAATATGATCTTCATGCAGATGGAAAACTTAGCACGGACGGCGAGAAATTTATAATCACTTTTACCGCTTCGCAGGATGTTTTTGGAAAAGAGGCCTTAGGATCAGGATTCAATGTCTATGCTCCAGGAAACTATCTGAACCTAAAAACCAAGGCTTTTGAGCCTGTGAAGACATGGGCTTTTGCAGTCAAGTCTGGAGATAGTATTTTTTATGAGTGGCCAATCTCCGAATTTGAAGATGGACATTGCCATCTCCGTGTTTATGGGCCAAATGGCTTCTATCGGGAATTCATAAGATCCACTGCTGGCTCGAATATAGAGGTAAGTGCTGCTTCAGTTTTAAAAAACAAAAAAGTCAGTGATGAGCTCGAATTAAAAATCAGAAACAACTCCTCAAACAGCCTAACGATGAAGGCCAAAGACTCCATCTATCTAAAGCTAGATAAGGAAATCAAAATTAAGGTGGGAGAAGAAGCCATCCTTAAAATCGACACGAAGAAGCATCAAGGTTGGTATCAGATTACCATTGAAGGGAAAGGTAACTCGGATCTGAAATACACCTACGCCGGAAGATTGGAAACAGGCAAAGACAGCATTTCAGATCCTCAGATGGGAAAGGTGGTTTGATGTAGTTAGCTGAGTATTCGCTTAACTACACTGACCTAAAAGAAAAAAGATTAATACAAACACTAAAATAGTACCTAGGCACCCTCCGCCTATTTTGTATGCTCCGTAGCCTGCGATAAGTCCTTTGAAAAGATTGTTCATGTGGGGGAAGTTTATGTTTTAAAATGATTGCTATCGGAACAATTCACAAGTTGTGCCATAGCAATTTTTATATTTGAAGATCGTTAAAAGCCAGAGCGCAATTCTTTGATAAATGGATATGTTTCTGAGTGAAAGTGAAGCCTCTCAGTTAGAATTGTGCTTAAATAAATCCCCCTAGCCCCCTTTAAGAAAGGGGGAGTTGATAAATCGGAACTTCTAACATTGAACTCAAAAATTGCTTTCGGTTAACCCTAACACTTTTCATCTCCTCAGTTTTTGAGTAAAAAATATCCCGATTTGAGATTAAAATCACTTCCCTAATTGAGTAGTGTTAATCTAGTCAGGCTGAATAATAAAAGTATAGAACTTACAAAAGAGTGATGACGGGTCATGCTGCCAGATAACGGTGTCAGGCTGAGCGAAGTCGAAGCCCCTTTTATCATTGTCCTCGAACCTCTAGACTCCCGTCTCTCGGGTGCTTGGACTGACACAATTTGCGATGAAAATCATGCTCCTTCATTGTTAGTAAATCGAAGGAAATAAATTATTACCTATATCCTCTTTTCTGCAAGTAAAGTGACAATAGCTTTATAGGATTCGGTAAACAATACTTTTGAT
>NZ_MSSV01000026.1 GCF_002150505.1 Algoriphagus ratkowskyi | reverse complement strand
AAAGCCTGTAAAAGTCCAGAATGCAATTCAGGTTAAATGATATGCAGAGAAAGTATTGTAGTGCCGACGGCACGATCGGTATGGGTGCTCTTTGTGCTTCCTTGTCGTTCTTAGTGGTTAAAAAAAAACTACTGATCATGCCGTTGGCATTCTAAATTCAATATCATTTGCCAAACCCCGAATTTCGCTTCGCTGTATTCGGGGCTGTTATGGGTTTTGCCCTTGGCAAAAAAAATCATGAAAATGACAAAATCTATAGTCATTCCCCCTCACGCGTTCTTCGCACTTAATAAAATACTGGTCATCGAATATATGACAAAGTGATTTTTCCGGACATTTCTCCACTTGGGGTATCTATACTGACTTCATGGCTAGTAACCAATTCCTTGTCAGTTACTTTCAACAACTTATAAATCAACTCATTTCCACTTTCATCACTAAGGATTAGTTGATCAACATCTACCTCCCAAGTTCCTTTGCCATTATCGTAAGTTGCTATTAACATCTCATAGGATCCGTCTTCCTTGAGAATCATCTTGCTATTCAGATGCTGATCTAAACCTCCATTCACAGTGGCTACCAAGTTAGGACCTTTAATTTTTACAAATAGAAAATCAGATCCTTGCCAGGTGCCAATTAATTTCCCTTCTATTCCGCTGTAACAAGACCCAAGAGATAGAAAAAGCAGGTACAGAACAAATGTAAAAGAAAATCGGAAATTAGATTGGGAGAAATTCATGTAGGAAATGATTGTCTGTATTAACTCAGCTTATTTGTGGCCAAACTAATACAAATTCCACTTAAAAAAAGCCACTAAATAACAATGGTGTTGTTATTATACAGATGTAAGGCGATCAATTCATCTTTTTATTCCTTTAAAACAGCACATAAATTTGACTATATCAGAATAACAATCATGTCCATTAAAATCAAATGATAGGTAACCAGCAGTGCCCTCCGCGAAAACGGTTGTGTGCTCAGCGGCTAGTTTTAAAACAAAAAACACCCAAAGAAGCTCAAGGTGTTTTTCGATCAATTAAAACTTAACTGTTATAATTTGAAATTCACGGGTAGCCTCATCCGTGTTATTACTATTTCCCCATCTTTTTTGCCTGGCGTCCAATTAGGCGACTCCTTCACCAAACGCATTACTTCCTCATCACATCCTTTGCCTATTCCTCGGAGAATTTCTACGTTGGATATTTCACCATTTTTTAAAACTACAAAGGTGACAACAACCATTCCTTCTACCTTCGCGTCTCTTGCGGCTATAGGATAATTCATGTTTTTTCCGAGGTACGCATTCCAGCCATCCGTACCGCCAGGAGGTATTGGCATTTCATCTACAGTCATATAGACTGAGTCTTTAGCTGTCTGAGCAAAAGTCTCTTGGCTAGGAAGTGCTGCGAAGAAAAGTAGTGCAATCAGAGCTAGTCGGGTTGTTTTTAGTGAAAAAATATGTTGTGATAGTTTCATTGTTTTTGGTTTAGATATATGTCCTTTTTGATAGGCGCATTACAAAATTATAACTGCCTTTATTTCAACGCAAATCTTACAGGAATCCTCATTCTAGTATTTACTACTCTCTCACGTTGCTCGCCAGGTATCCAATTTGGTGCGTTTTCAATGATACGAATTACTTCCTCATCAGCGCCGCCGCCTATTCCACGTAAAATATCTATGTCAGAAAGACTACCATCTGTATTTACTACAAATACAGCGATTACAGAACCTTCAATTCCTAATCGTTTAGCTTCTGCTGGATACTCCAAATTTTCACTTAAATATTGATTCCAAGCTGACATACCTCCCTGAGGTTCTGGTTGCTTTTCTACTACATCGAATATAACATCTCCATCCATAGCCATTTTCCGAGCAGTCATATCTGCAGGGCCTATCTGAGGAGTTTTAGATTCGCCCATCATGGTCGGGGCGTCAATGTCTTCTTCTGGAGTTATTTCGCAGGAAAACACGAAAAACAGTGCCGCCATTACTGGAATTGCAAGCAGAAATCTGCGCATTTCCTTTTTGTGTGATTGTGGTTTGCTCATCATAATAATTCGTTTTTTGGTTTGAAATTGGTTGAAGTTGTTCATAAAGTGCCAGCCTTGTCCACCTGTGATCATCTGTAGCAAAAGCCCGGAATACTCTTTCTTTGAGTAAGAATTAGTCACTCCCTGATCAGCCTGGTATTCGTGCACTTCTCTTAGTGATTTTTCAAATTGATAAATGAGTGGATTGAACCAAAAAATGATTTTGGCAAACTGTACAAAAAGCAAATCCCAGCTGTGCTTCATGCGAACATGAACGGATTCATGGAGCACGATCTGTTTTTGCTCTGATCTATTCGGATCAAAATCCGGTAACAAAATATAGCTGAAAAAAGAAGCTGGTATAAACTTAGGATGAACTGCAATCCAAAACTCTTTATAACGCATCAACCTAGACTTGCCCAGCAGGCGCTGAGAAGTAACAAAGCCTAAAATCAGATGAACCGTCATTACAACTACTCCAGCGAGATAGATGTAAAACACTAATTCTAGCCATGAAGTGCTTGCAGCTGTTTGCTCCACTCCGTTTCCTACCAAAAACTCAGGCAGTAAAATCTCAGCAGTTCCCATAGAAGTGACTCCCAATTCGAAAGAAAGTATAGGAATGGCAAATGAAAGCAGCAACATGCCGATCAAAATCACACGATTAAGCGTGAAAAAAGTCAGTTCACTCAATACAAACCGATAGAATAGAACTGTGATCGCCACACAAATACTCGCTTCAGCTAGATAAATTAGGATAGCATTCATGAGTCTGTGGGTTTGTCCATGTCATTAATCATCTTTTGTAAATCTTCGATCTCCTTATCCGAAATCTTATTTTCTTTCACCATGAATGAGAGAAAATTCCCCACCGAACCCTCAAAATAATGCTTTACCAATTGATTCACGCTCTTTTTGCTGTATTCAGCCTGTGAAATCAATGGAAAATACTGATGAGTAGTGCCATAAGCTTTGTAATCCAGATAACCTTTCTTCTGCAGAAGCTTAATAGAAGAAGCCAAGGTGGTGTAGGGAGGCTTTGGATCTGGAAGTTCATCAAGTATATCTCGGACAAGCGCTTTTTCGAGTCTCCAAAAAATCCGCATGATCCTTTCTTCGTTATTGTTTAATTCGTTCATATCCCTAAGGTAAAACGAATTTTTAATAATCCTACGATTATTTCGTAATAAAAGATTTGAATGGAAATAAGTGAGGCAATAATGAAAATATAGCGGGCAAAGTAATTTTATTAGTTCGTAGAAATACGAAAATTCACATCCATCTGAGAAGCGACAAAAGGAAAAATAAGACAGACTGGAATATAGTAGCTCAGTTGCTTAGGTCTACTAATAATATTCTATTTGAATTCGATCTACAAATCTACAAAGCAATGATTATAGGCCTGTTGGCATCTTTCCCAATATTCGTTGAGTTATTCTGGTTTTGCTTCAATTTTCACGGTTCTTGCCAAAACTGAAGTGACATTGAAGTATCCCAAAATAGCTGAATTGCCATTTACAACCTGGATATTTGAATCAGGGTTTTGGGGAGGAGGAGAGAAAAGTCCACCGTCATTATAGAGCAGATTGACTAGTTGACTAAGATATTTAAAACTACTTTCATTCATCCTGAAAAGCTCTAACCTCACTTTATCCCCTATCTCAAAAGAGTAATTTAACTCCAATCCATCAGAAAAAAACTTTAAACCAAACGTATCGTCAAATAGCAAATAATCATCCCTATTATTTTTTAGGGTATCATTTTCTATTACTTTGATCCTATAATAATTATCTGTTTCAAAGGGGATTTCACCATACACTTTGATATAATAACCTTCGTCACGAAACAATCGCTCTTCCTTGTATTCATAAGTGACACTATCCACTGTAGGTGGGGCCAAAAGTATTCCAGAAGATACAAACTCGTTGTCATCCCAAAACACATTTAGCTGATAAGTCACACCTACTTTCGCTACTTCGTCAATACGAACAGGCAGATAGCTTTGGGTATTGTTATTGAATTCAAATGGAATTCGACGTGTAGTACCTGGAATGGTAATATAGACGTTGGCATCCGCGATGACATTGGTTTCTATCGCATCAAAATAATTTCTTGCCAGTGAAATAGAAACCTCGTTATAGAAAGCATTATCAGTCCAGATGGCCTCTATCACTGGAACATCATCGTCAATCATTGCCAAAGGTAAATTCACTTCCTCTTGGCAGGAAAAACTAAGCAGAGCTAGAAGGATTATGCCTAATCTGTTCATGTTAAAATTGAAAATTATAAGTTATTGATGGCAAAAACGTAAATAAATAGGTCATTACAATGCCCTGCTTGGATGATACTACAGGACCATCTACATCACTATCATATCGGAAATCATCATTGTATATTTCACCAAATTCATAGGCAAAAGGATTTTTCCGCCCATAAAGATTGTACAAAGAAAAATTCCAACTCCCTTTCCATTTCCTTCCTTTGTCGGCATTCTTCCACGTAACTGACGCATCCATTCTATGATAATCTGGAAAACGATCCTCATTTCTATAATTAGAATAAAGAGGAACAGATTGAAAATCTACTTCATATACGCCAGTAGGAAATGAAACTGCTTGGCCAGTAGTATAAATAAAAGTAAGGCCCGCAGACCACGACGCGGAGAATTCATGATTCAGAACTAACGTAATATCATGAGGTCTGTCAAATCGAGGGTTATATTTTTGACCTAAGGAAATCCCAGGAATTTGTCTCCATGTCCTAGAGTAAGTATATGCTAGCCAGCCAGTCGTTTTACCAATATTTTTACGCAGCAAGAACTCCGCACCATAAGCCCAACCATCACCAGTAAGCAGTTCAGTTTCCACATTGTCAGTAAATAATACCTGAGCGCCATTCCTTAAATCGATCACATTCCTCAAATCCTTATAGTATCCTTCAACAGAAAATTCCCAGCGGTTTGCATTGAAATTGTGAAATAGACCTAAGGAAATCTGATCAGATCGCAAGGGAGGAACATAAGTTCCAGCGAGAATCCAGCGATCTATCGGCAATCCAGCCGAACTATTGGAGGCTATCTGCACGTATTGAAAATTTCTATTGTAAGCTGCTTTTACGGAAAATTGTGGGTTGATCAAATAGCGAAAGGCGATCCGAGGCTCCAGTCCTTGATAAAACTTGATGTTCTCTAGCACATTGAAACTCAAGGTATCTGTGATTGGGACGTCTGGAGTAACATCATTGCCTTCATATAAATAGTCGACACCCACTCCGATTTGATTGAAAAATCCCCAGCGAAGACCAGCTTCTGTGCTGAGTTTTGGTGTGATTTCATAAGTAAATCCAGCAAAGACACTGTTCAACAATCCATTTTTTGGATTAGTAACAATTGGCTCAATACTACTATTATCGGCGGGATTCAATTTAATTGGCGCAAAATGATACAACTGACTTTGGATACCCCAATAACTTTGAAGTCTATCAATTGGAAGAAAAGACCATTGAGCTTTTGCTCCGGTTTCAGATAATTTATTATTCCATTCAAATCCCGTATCAGGATCATCAAATTCTACTTTGTAGTTATATCTGGAATGATACCCTTGCAGATCAAAAAATGTCTTGTCAGAAATATTTCTACTCCACTGCGCTGAAGAAATCCAATTGGTCCAACCAAGTCCAAACTCTTCGTCTAAGCCAAGGAAATCGCTTCCCTGATACGTGGACACAGTAAGTTTGTCTTTTTCGCTGAGGACAAAAGACAATTTCCCACTCAAGTCATGGAAATTTAGTTTATTACTATTTAGATCGCTATTGTTTGAAAGTTTGAGAAATACATCTGCATAAGTCCTTCTAGCCGAAATTATAAAGGTTGATTTATCTGAGAAAAGTGGCCCATCAAGTGTGAGTCGTGAGGAGATACTCCCAATTCCACCTTCGCCGTGAATCTGATTTTTATTTCCTTCCCTCAGCGTCACATCTATTAATGAAGAAAGTCTCCCGCCAAATGAGGCTGGCATATTGCCTTTGTACAACTCAACCTGATTCAAAGCATCGGGATTGAACACGGAAAAGAACCCGAAAAAGTGAGAAGGATTATAAATAGGAGCTCCATCCAACTGAACCAAATTCTGATCAGCTGAGCCACCTCGCACGAATAGACCTGTGGTCCCCTCTCCTGCTGTCTGAACTCCAGGTAGCAACTGCAAACTCCTTAGTAAATCTACTTCACCAAAAAGAGCAGGTATATTTTTTAAAGTAGCAATTGGTACAGTCACTTTGCTTGTTTCCAAATTCCTTACTTGCTCATCAGGTCTTCGCTCTTGGATAATAATCTCATCAAGAGACATATCTTCAGGTTTGAGGAAAAACCGAGATGACTTATTTAAATCTTTCTCGGTGACCAAACGCATGGAGGTTTCAAAACCTACATAGGATACTATTAATCGAGCGGGTAAAGAATTTATTTTTATCTGAAAAGTCCCATCATTATCAGAAACTACTGCACTGGATATAAACCCCTCCCAATAGACGCTTGCTCCCGGCAGCGGTGAGGTGTCGGTCACATCAAATACTTGAGCAGTATACATGCTGGTTTCCTGAGCTATAAGGCTAGAAAATGGCAAGAAGCCAAGGCAAATAAATAGAAATTTGCTCAATCTGGCAGTTCGCCTCATGCTGTATTAATTTGAATTGTTATCCTAAAGCTAGACGATTCACAAAAATTAATGTTTGTTAATAAAGAAGAACATTTGAAATTACCGTCACCTCTTATTGAATTCATCCTTTTAAAGTAAGCTTTATTTTATAATTTCAGGCCATGATTTGGGCATATCCGGATGTAAAACTCATCCTCTTGCTAGCCGGCATTTTCGGCTTGCTGTATTTTATTTATCTATTTCGCTATTGGAAAATCAACCGAAAGCTAGTAGTAGAGAAGCGCAGGCTATTCTCTAAAGTGGTTATTCGTACCCTCTATTTTATTTTGTTTCTTATCGCATTTGCTGGCCCTTCTATTGGAACTTCTCTTAAAGAAATCCAAGAAGAAGGTAAAGATATTTTCATTGCAGTGGATCTATCACAGTCGATGAATGCAACAGATATAGGCCCAAGCAGACTTCAGCGCATTAAATTTGAATTGAAAAACTTAACTAAAAGCTTTCCTTCCGATAGAATTGGCTTGATTATTTTCAGTTCAGAATCGTTTATGCAATGTCCACTTACATTCGATCAAAGTGTACTTCAACTCTACATCGATGGCTTGAATACGGGTTTGGTTCCTAATTTTGGAACTGATCTAAACGGACCCTTAAGAATGGCTGAAGAAAGATTTCTAAGAGATGAAAGTCAAGAAGTAAAGTCTAAGTCCATTATCCTGATATCAGATGGTGAAAATTTCGGAGATGATCTGGAGGATATTGGATCGAGATTAAATAGCGAAGGGATTAAAGTCTTTGCTTTGGGAATTGGAACTACTGGGGGTAGTAGCATTCCGAGAGGAAATGGGTTAGTAATCGATCCCCAAACAGGAAAACCTGCCCAAACCGTGCTGGATCGTGCCCCACTTCAGCAAATAGCTGCTGAAACAGAAGGACAGTATTTTGAAATCTCTGATGAAGTACAGGAAATTGGAGACCTAACTGCAGCTTTGGAACGCTTGGAAGGCGGAGTAACAGGTTCCCGAGTTGTGGAAGCTTCTGCTAATAAGTATTTTTATTTTCTATTGGCTGGTCTAATACTTTCTTTACTAGACATGATGTTACCAATCAAAACTATCAAACTATAAATGAGCTGGACTAAGTTAACATTGGCTCTTTTTCTTCTAATTCCTGCTTCTTGGACAAGAGTTTCCAGGTTGAATTCTGCCATTGATTTGGCGGCAGAAAGCTATGCCACAGCTGAATATGAGCAATCCATCACCAATCACCTGGTTCTCGTAGATGAGTTTGGTGTCACCTCTCCTGCCCTTGACTATAACCTAGGCTTGAGCAGTCAGTATGCTGAAAAGTTAGAGGAAGCGTCTGGGTATTTTGATAAAGCTTCTATTGCATCAGATAAAATACTAGCATCCTTTGCGTTCAATCAAGGTGGAGTCCTTTTAGGAAATAAGAAAGAATATGAGCCTGCTCTCAGCAAATTTAAATCTGCCTTAATTCGAGATCCGAATAATGAAGTCGCTAGACACAATTATGAATTGCTGGCAAGATGGTTGCAACGTGACCAAGAGCGCAAGGATCAGGACGATAACAAACCTGAGCCTTCTGACTTTGCAAAGCGCAAAAAAGCAGAAGCAGATCGAATGGTGGAACAATTCCGCTTTAAAGATGCGTTTAACTTAATGAATGAAGCTCTACAACAAGACGAAACTGTAGCTGCTTATCAAGATTTTATCACGAGTCTTCAAGAAATCACTGAGATCGATGAAAAATAAACTTCTCTTACTTCTGGGAATTGTTTTGACCCTAAGCATAAGCACCAGTATCGCTCAGACTTCTGGTGAATACTTTAACCGTGCAGCCCGCTCCTATGTGAAAACAGAGAAAGATCAGGCCTTAGCTACTGTCAACGATGGCCTGACTAAATACCCTTCAGACGCTAAACTTCAGGCTTTAAAAGAAAAGCTGGAAAAAGATCAAGAGGAGCAAGACAAACAGGATCAACAAAAGCAAGAGCAGCAGAATCAAGAGGAAAAGCAACAACAAGAAGATCAGAAAAGTCAAGGTGAGGATGGTGAGCAGCAAGAATCCAAAGAGGACGGCGATAAAACCGATGAACAAAGTGACAAAGAGTCTCAAGCCGGTGATCCTTCCGATAAAAGCAATGATAAGCCTGGCGAGAACGCCAATGATCAGATGGATGCCAATCTAGCAGACAAGCAGAAGGCAATGGAGGAATTTAAGGAAAAGCTGAAGGCTATGAACTTGACTCCTGAACAAGCTGCTCAAATCTTGGAAAGCATGAACGCTGCTGAGCTCCGTTACATCCAACAAAACAAGAAAAAAGCTACAGAGAGACCCAAAAGAGGGATTCCTGATTGGTAAAATAGTAAGACCGAAGCTGGAAGACGGAAGACGGAAGCTACTTCGGTCTCCCGTCTTCTGTCTTCTGTCTTTAAAATTAAAACCCAAATAATAATGATCAAAGAAGTATATATCGTAGCTGCTGTAAGAACTCCTCTAGGAAGTTTTGGAGGCAAATTAGCGAGTCTTACCGCAGTGGAACTAGGTAGCACAGCAATCAAAGGAGCTTTAGAAAAAGCCGGTGTCAAGTCAGAAGAAGTTCAGGAGGTTTTTATGGGAAATGTAATTTCTGCTAACCTTGGACAAGCCCCTGCGCGTCAGGCAGCTATAGGAGCTGGAATTGGCTATAATGTTCCTTGTACTACTGTTAATAAAGTTTGCGCATCCGGTATGAAAGCCGTAATGTTTGGCGCTCAATCTATCATGCTTGGCATCAACGACGTGGTCGTGGCTGGTGGAATGGAAAGCATGTCAAACGTGCCGTTCTATGTTCCAAAGGCAAGATTTGGCTATAAATATGGAAATGCGGAGTTCGTGGATGGTCTGGTAAAAGACGGTCTGTACGAAGTGTACTATAAATTCCCGATGGGAAACTGTGCGGATAATACCGCCAAAGAAATGAATATCTCGCGCGAGGATCAAGATGCTTATGCTATTCAATCCTACCAGAGATCAGCTGATTCTTGGGCTAAAGGCTACTTCAAAGATGAAGTCGTTCCTGTAGAGATAAAAGGTAGAAAAGGCGAAATAATTGTAATCGATGAAGACGAGGAGTACAAGAATGTGATGTTTGATAAAATTGCTTCGCTTCGACCAGTATTCGATAAAGAGGGAACTGTCACAGCGGCTAATGCTTCCACTATGAATGATGGAGCTTCGGCTTTAGTTTTGGTGAGTAAGGAAAAAGCAGAGGAACTAGGATTGAAGCCTCTCGCAAAAATCCGAGGCTTTGCCGATGCGGCTACCGATCCACTTTGGTTCACTACTGCTCCTGCCCTAGCTATTCCAAAAGCAATCCAACATGCAGGACTTACGGCTGAAGACATAGATTTCTATGAAATCAATGAAGCTTTTGCTGCTGTTGCCTTAGCTAATCAAAAAGAATTAAGCTTAGACAATGACAAAGTAAATGTCTTCGGTGGAGCTGTTTCTTTGGGACATCCATTGGGAGCTTCAGGCGCTAGAATCATCAGCACATTGAATTCTGTGTTATATCAGAAAAGTGGCAAAATCGGTGTGGCAGGAATCTGCAATGGTGGTGGTGGCGCTTCGGCTATTGTGATCGAGAAGATGTAATCTCAAACTAATTCATATACCGCAAGGCTTTTCGTCTTGCGGTTTCTTTTTTCCTAATGAACAGAAATATCCTTCTTATCGCGTGCTGCTTACTATCCAATTTCTCTTTGGCTCAGGATACTATTCGCTCCTATTATGATTTGGAAGAGTCTCTATTGAAGGAGGAGTATATTAGAATAAATGGGAAGGCAAATGGTGATGTTAAACTTTATGATGAAGACGGAAATCTTATTTTAATAGGTTTCCTGAAAGATAACCTTAGACATGGGGTTTTTGCTGATTTGGATCCTACGACTGGTGATACAATGAGAATTACTCCTTTTGTGGAGAATATCAGATCTGGTGAGTCCAAAAGCTTTTTTCCAGGTGGAATACTTAAGCAAATATCTATGTATTCGGATAATCAAATTACCGGTGTGGTAATCACCTATTATAAGTCCGGACAGATTCAAGACCAAACAATTTTCAGTAATAATAAACCGAATGGACTGAGTGAGAGCTTCTATGAATCAGGAAAACTTGCATCTAAAGTCCATTTCTCTGATGGTAGATACGAAGGGGCTTTTATAGAATACGCAGAGAATGACCAAATTCTAGTGTCGGCAACTTATAAAGATGGCGAGCTTGATGGGAGAGAAACTCAATACTTTGAAGATGGCCAAGTACAATCCAAAATTGACTATTCAAAAGGCGTCTTGAGCGGAATTTACGAGCTCAACTATCCTAATGGACAACCAGAGCGCAGAGGTAATTATAAAAAAGGATATGAAGAAGGAGAATTGGTCTCTTATCATATGAATGGAACAATTAGTGATAAGGCTATTTTCAAGAAAGGAATTCATATTCAGCCCACTGAGAAGTATTTTGAATCGGGTAAGTTAAAGCAGAAAACGAATTTCGATAAGTCGGGAAACAGGACTCTTGAAATAAATTACTTTGAAAATGGACAGATTTATTTTGCTGTGAATTTTCTAAATAACCTTGCTGAAGGTGAAGTTAGACTCTATCGGGAAGATGGATCATTGGAGGAAATTAGAAGATTTCAGAAAGGTAAACTTCACGGGAAAAGAGAATTTTTCGACGAAAAAGAAAAGCTAGTAAATTCAGAGACTTACGAAAAGGGAAACAATATCAATAAATAATGTGGTCGACTAGAGAGGATAAAAAAAGCTTTTCTATTTTTGCCCAAACGAAAAAGGATGAGTAACGCAATTAAAGAGACCAATTTTCAATTCCCCGGACAGCAGGGATTTTACAAGGGTAAAGTTCGTGATGTCTATATGTTTGACAAAGAATTGGTTGTAGTCGCTTCCGACAGAATTTCGGCCTTTGATGTGGTTCTACCTAAACCAATTCCATACAAAGGTCAAGTTCTAAATCAGATAGCTGCGAAATTTCTAGCTGCTACCACTGACATCGTACCCAACTGGGTGACGTCTACTCCTGATCCTAATGTGACTATCGGAATTCGTTGTGAGCCTTTCAAGGTAGAAATGGTTATTCGAGGATACATGGCCGGTCATGCCGCACGAGAGTATTTAGCTGGCAAGCGTAGCATTTGCGGTGTAGCAATGTCTGAACATATGCGTGAAAACGATCCATTTCCTCAACCTATCATCACTCCTACTACCAAAGCAGATCAAGGGCACGACGAAGATATCTCCAGAGAAGAGATCCTGAAACAAGGAATCGTCAGTGAAACTGATTACATACAACTTGAAAAATACACCAGAGCACTTTTCCAAAGAGGTCAAGAAATGGCCAATGAGATGGGATTGATCTTGGTGGACACCAAATATGAGTTTGGTAAAGTCGGAGATGAAATTCTTCTGATTGACGAAATTCATACGCCAGATTCATCTCGCTATTTCTATGCAAATGGCTATGAAGAGAATCAAGCAAAAGGAATAGCACAGAAACAGCTTTCGAAAGAATTTGTGAGGCAATGGTTGATTTCGAATGGATTTCAGGGTAAGGATGGACAATCTGTGCCTGAAATGACAGACGAAATTGTAGAAAGCATCTCTGATCGCTATATTGAGCTATTCGAAAAAATAACCGGTGAAAAATTCCAAAAAGCAAATACAACAGAAATTGAGTCTAGAATTGAAAAAGCGATACTTTCACATTTAGGCTAAATGACGAAGTGACTTATACTATGAAAACAAGTCTGCATCAGGAAGTCAGACATGTTTTTAACGACTCAATGATGGATGTCCAGATAACTATTAGGATAACACGGCGAGATACACCTCCCGATAGCTATCGGGATTACCTTTAAAAAACAAAAATCAAACACATGAAATATTCAATTGATAAGAAAGAACAGTACGTCATCTTCACACCACAGGAAGAGAAATTGGATTCATTACTGGCTCCAGTTTTAAAATCTGAATTGTTGACGATTCATGCTGAAGGCTTCGAAAATCTTGTTTTGGACATGAGCGAAGTGAAATACGTAGATTCTTCAGGACTTAGCGCATTGCTGGTTGGAGATCGTGAGTTTGGTAAGAATGGTGGTGTTTTCATCATTTCAGGTGTGCAGGACCACGTCATGAAGTTGTTGAAAATCTCCATGCTTGACAAAAAACTAAAAATAGTAAGCTCACTTGAAGAAGCGAGTGAGGCTATCTTTATGCATGCCATAGAAAGCGGAGGAGAAGAAGAAGAGGAGGAAGGTTGATACCTGACTTTGAAGTCACCATATTAGGAAATACCTCTTCCATCCCTGTGCATGGAAGACATCATACTGCCCAAGTCGTAAGATTTGGGCAGGATTTTTTATTGATTGATTGTGGGGAAGCAATGCAGCTGCAAGCTCGTGCCTTCAAGATCAAAGTTTCCAAGATCAATCATATTTTCATCTCTCATCTCCACGGAGATCATTATTTAGGGTTGGTCGGTTTGCTTTCTAGCTACAATCTCGGGAAGCGGACTACTCCCCTAACCTTATTTGGTCCCCAAGGATTGGATGAAATCATCACTACCAATTTTAGATACAGTAACACAAAACTCAGTTATCCGCTTAATTTCATTCAAACACATGACGATGGGTTGAATCTATTAATGGAAGACAATCGCTATAAGGTCTATAGCTTCCCGCTCAGACATCGACTTCCCACCACGGGGTTTTTGATTCGAGAGAAATACGGACTTCGTAGTATGATCAAGGAAAAATTACAACAAGCTCCTATCCCACTTGAAGCCATAAAGAAGCTTCGATTGGGAAATAAT
Organism: Algoriphagus ratkowskyi; assembly: GCF_002150505.1. GTDB lineage: Bacteria > Bacteroidota > Bacteroidia > Cytophagales > Cyclobacteriaceae > Algoriphagus > Algoriphagus ratkowskyi. Next base: position 46,470 of record NZ_MSSV01000026.1, on the reverse strand, counting down.
TTTACGGATAAAAATGGCAACCATTATAAAGTAGCTGATTACACGCATCCTCTTCCGGCTTTACGGACGTACGCCTATTGTTCAGACACTATTTTTAACCCAGAGCTAAAGCAGTATCTAAAGAATGTAGATTTACTTTACCATGAATCTACTTTCATGGAAGATAATTTGGAACGCGCTGCAATCACTTTTCACAGCACAGCCAAGCAAGCTGCAGAAGTGGCAAAGGTCAGCAGGGTAAAAAAATTACTCCTAGGGCACTTTTCTTCCCGGTATGTACAATTAGAGCCTTTACTTGAAGAGGCTAAAAGTGTTTTCCCTAACAGCATATTGAGTGAAGAGGGTCATACGTATGCCATATGAACAAGATTCAAAACACTCGTAAAACCAATCTGTTAATTATATTGGGAAGTATTTTTCTGACCAATGCGATTCTTGCAGAGATTATAGGAGTTAAAATTTTTTCAGCAGAGAAGACTTTAGGCTTCGCTCCTGTCAACTGGACATTCTTTGAAGAATATTTGCTCGACTTTAATTTAACAGCTGGAGCCGTCATCTGGCCAGTTGTATTTATTACCACTGATATTATCAATGAGTATTTTGGTAAAAAGGGGGTCAAGAAAATTTCATTTCTCACCGCTGGACTTATTGCTTATTCATTTATAGTGATCAGTGTAGTGACTTTGCTCACTCCGGCGGATTTTTGGTTGGACGTAAATGCAACTACGCCAAACGGAGATAGCTTCAACATCAGTTATGCCTTTAATACCATCTTCCGCCAAGGTTTGGGAATTATCATAGGTTCACTTACAGCATTCTTGATCGGGCAACTGATTGATGTATATGTGTTCCAAAAGCTGAGAGCTATCACTGGGGAGAATAAGATATGGTTACGAGCAACGGGTTCTACGCTGGTTAGTCAGTTTATCGATTCATTCGTCGTGTTGGGGATCGCTTTCTACGTTTTTGGAAACTGGAGTATCAGCCAAATTATAGCAGTCGGTATTATGAACTACCTGTACAAAATGATTGTGGCTATTGCGCTTACTCCCGTATTATATCTTGCACATGATCTTATTGACAGATATTTGGGCAAAGAATTATCAGCTAAAATGATGGAAGAAGCGAGTGAGGACAAAGCATTTTTGTGATTGGGATCCGAAGAATGGAAGATATAAAAATCGGAAAAATGGAATGCTTAAAGTTTATTTTTTAGCTAAAGTTTTGAAAAGCTAGTTTTCTATCCTAGTTATAGCTCGTGCCCTTGGCACACAATACTACTTTGCGATTCTTTTGAAGCCAGAATTTTATTTGGGGCTATTACAGGTCTTACCTTTGGCAAGGTTCATAAGTTTAAATTTTATCTTCATTTGTGCCAAAGGCAAAACCTATATCAGACAGAATATAGCGAAGCGAAATTCTGGGATTTGAGATTGTAGAATTTATTTAAGAGTTATAAAAGCACGATTAGTATTTAATTACCAAAATCACGACATATTTTTTATTCTTGATAAACCAAGCCTATCTCCACCAAACCAAATATATTTTGTTCGAATCGCTTATTTTTTAAAGAATATTCTAAAAACTTTCGAATACAGTTTGGCTATTTAAAATATTAATCCTACTTTTGCACCGTCAATAAGACAAAGAACAATTTTTCGTGCCGTGAATTCCTTACTGTCGCTTGTCGGGATATTTATTAGGACCGAATGGCAGGGAAATTAAGGAAACATCATGGATCAAACACTCAAGTTCTCAGACTTGGGAATTTCTGCGGAAATTCTTAAGTCAGTGGAAGAGATGGGCTATACCCAACCTTCCCCAATTCAAACACAATCAATCCCTTTTATCCTACAGGGTAGAGATGTCATAGGACAGGCTCAAACTGGTACGGGTAAAACAGCGGCTTTTGGTATTCCAATCATCGACTTAGTTGATTCGGATCTAAACAAGCCACAGGCTATCATTCTTTGCCCTACTCGTGAACTTGCAGTTCAGGTAGAAGGCGAAATTCAGAAACTAGCTAAATATCACAGAGGAATCAATTCTGTAGCAATCTACGGTGGCGAGTCTATCGACCGTCAGATCAGAGTACTTCGAAAAGGAGTTCAGATTGTCGTAGGTACTCCAGGTCGTGTGCAAGATCACATCAATCGTGGTACTTTGAAGCTTGATTCAGTAGGCATCCTAGTATTGGATGAAGCTGATGAGATGCTTGACATGGGTTTCAGAGATGATATCGAAGCTATACTTCAGGAGATGCCAGAGGAAAGACAGACTGTATTCTTCTCTGCTACTATGGCCAAGCCTATTATGGACTTGACTAGAAAATATCAGACAAATCCTGAGATTGTTAAAATCGACAAAAAGGAGCTAACAGTTTCTAACATCGAGCAAACGTATTACGAAGTCAAAAATCCATTGAAATTGGAGTTGATGGCTCGTTTGATGAATGTTCACAACATCAATCTTAGTGTGGTATTCTGTAATACTAAAAGAATGGTGGATGAGATTACTGAAGGCTTGGTTGCAAGAGGAATCGCTGCTGATGCACTTCATGGTGATCTTTCTCAAGCTCAGAGAGATAAAGTAATGGGTAAATTCCGTAAGGGACATTGCAAAGTTTTGGTTGCTACTGATGTAGCTGCTAGAGGTATTGACGTGGACAACGTAGAAGCAGTATTTAACTTCGACCTTCCACTAGACGAGGAATATTACGTACACAGAATTGGTCGTACAGGCCGTGCTGGTAAAAGTGGCAAAGCAATTAGTTTTGTAACTGGAAGAAGAGATAATTTCAAGATGAGAGATTTGGAAAGATATACCAAAGCTACTATCACGAAGATGTCCCCTCCTTCTGCTGCTGAATTGATCGAATTGAAAAAAGCGAAATTCGTAAAAGACGTAACAGAGCAAGTAGAGAAAGTAGAAGACAATCAAATATTCGAAGCAACTATCGGACAGATGCTTGCTGAAGGACTTACAATTGATCAAGTTGCAGTTGGTTTGATCAAAATCGTAATGGGTTCTTCCATTAAAGAAATGGCTGATCAGAACTTCAGCATCGATGCATCAGGTGGAGATCGTAGAAGAGACGGTGGACGCGATGGCGGACGTGACGGAGGAAGAGGTGAGCGAGGTGGAAGATTCGAAAGAGGTGGAGAAAGAGGCGGAAGATTTGAGAGAGGTGGAGAAAGAGGAGACAGAGGAAGAGGTGGCGAGCCAAGAAGAGAATTCGGAAGTCGTGATGGCGGATCTAGAGATGGTGGTAACAGACCAGAAAGAGTTCGCGAAGCCAATATGACTCGTCTATTCTTGAACCTTGGATCAAAAGACAGAATTCGTCCAAATGATATCGTAGGTGCAATTGCTGGAGAAACTGGTTTATCAGGACGTAGCATTGGCGGAATCGATATCTATGACAACTTCTCTTTTGTGGATGTTCCTTCTAAAGATGCCGATCAGGTAATCAACGGAATGAAGAACAACACCATCAAAGGCAAGTCTGTCAGCATGGAAGTATCAAAAGGATAAGGTTATAGGTTATATAGTACAAAGGCACATTTCTTCACGGAAATGTGCTTTTTTTGTATCTAAGTTATTTTGCCCATGCAGCTCTTTTTTCAAGAAAACAGTAAACCTCCTCTTATCAATCTGGAAGCAGATGAGTCTAAGCATCTTTGTCGTGTCCTCCGCAAGAAGCAAGGAGATAAAGTCTTTGTCACAAATGGTGACGGAAGTCTCTATGAATGTGTGATTCTAGAAGCAAATCCTAAAAAGACAAGTTTGAAAGTTATCCATACCACAGAAGTTCCAGAAGAAAATTTTCATATTCATTTGGCCATCGCTCCCACCAAAAGCCCAGATCGTATGGAATGGATGGTGGAGAAAATTACAGAAATTGGTTTTCATGAACTCACTCTTTTGGAAACAATGAATTCTGAAAGAAGCTATCTGAAGACTGATCGATTGGAGAAAAAAATGATTTCTGCCTGTAAGCAAAGCTTGAAGTATAGAATCCCTAGTCTTCACCCAATTTCAAAATTAGATGAAATCTTAGATTCAAAAGATTTTGAAGATTATCAGAAGTTCATCGCTTATGTGGATGAGAATCATGATCATCATTTATTCGATATTGCTATTCCAAATGAGAAATATCTGATTTTAATCGGTCCTGAAGGCGATTTTGATCCAATAGAAATTCAGAAAGCATTTGATGCAGGATTTAAGCCAGTATCTTTGGGAAACGCAAGATTAAGAACTGAAACAGCTGGATTAGCAGCAATTCAAATGCTCCAAACACTAAATCGATAAAATAATCGTTTTTTTTCTCGAGGAGTTCAAGTACTTGTTGAAGAAATTATTGCATTTTCATTAATTTAGACTCAAAGACAATTTTTGCCGTGCCATACAAAGAGCGAGAAATAGAAAAAAAATATCATTCCATCGGGGAAGTAGCGTTGATGTTCAAAGTGGCTCCTTCACTGATTCGATATTGGGAAGGTGAGTTTGATATTATTCGTCCAAAAAAGGATAGAAAAGGAAATCGTCGGTATACCAAGATTGACATACAGAAGATTAAGTACATCTACCATCTGGTAAAGGAAAAGGGTTATACACTTCAGGGTGCCCAGGAAGTGATCAAAGCTGGAAAAGATCAGGGCTTTGATAAGGTACAGGCTGTCCAAAGGCTTCAAGAGATCAAAGATTTTTTAATCAATATCCGGGATCAATTCAATGCAAAATCAGGACAATGACGATTTACGATATCTTTTAGCATTATCACTTGCTCCAAAAATTGGGCCTGGAGTATTCAAAGCAATTATAGCCTATTCGGGTTCGGCTAAATATTTTTTTAAACTCCCAAAAGGCAAAGTAGCCAAGACTCCTAAAGTTGGAGAAAAATTGCTCGATCTTCGAAATCAAGAAGTGGAACTTCTTCGAAAGGCTGATAAACTAATCAATGAATGTGAGAAAAAGCATTTTCAGATCCTCACTCCCTTACACCCTGATTTCCCTCAACGATTCAAAATGCAGGAAGATAGTCCTGTTGTATTTTTTGCTCAAGGTAAAACTAAGCTAAACTTCGAAAGGACAGTTGGAATAGTAGGAACTCGAAGTGCAACCAACTACGGAAAATCTGCAACTCGAAAAATCATAGAAGATTTGGCCATTTATCAACCTGCGATTATTTCAGGTTTGGCCTACGGGATAGACATCGAGGCTCACCGAGCAGCTTTGGCACTTGGCCTGCCAACCATTGCAGTGATGGGATCTTCAATCGATAGAATTTACCCGGCTGTGCATAGAAAAACTGCCGAGTCTATCATTGAAACTGGAGCCTTGATCAGTGAATATGCACCTGGAAGCACAATGGTTCCAGGGAATTTTCCCGCAAGAAACAGAATTATAGCCAGCCTTTCTGACGCATTGATCGTCGTCGAAGCCGCCGAAAAAGGTGGTGCACTGATCACCGCTGAGATTGCTTATAGTTACGACAAGGATGTCTTTGCTGTACCTGGAAACTTACAATCCCAATTCAGTGAAGGCTGCAATCTCCTTATCAAGAAAATGAAAGCTAATATCTATACAGGACCAAATGACATAGCAGAAGCTCTTTTTTGGAGCAAACCTGGGGAAGTGAAAACTCAGAAGCCGCAATTAGATATGACAAATCGGGATAATGATGAGCAAGAAATTCTTAAACTTTTACAGGAAAAAGGCGAAGTTGAGATCGATTCACTGAGTATTACTACGGAAATACCCCTTGGATTACTCTCTTCGAAACTTCTGGCTTTGGAATTTGAGGGGATAGTAAAGTCTTTGCCGGGGAAGAAGTATAGGTTATTGGTTTAAACTAGTATGGATTAAAAACAAACCCAGCCAACTTCATTGCCTCTCCAAATTCCGCTCTATTAAGTTTTAGATCAAAACCAGAAGCTTCTAAAGTCTCAATCATCACCTCTGTAGCCATATTACCAACTAATTCATCCTTGGCCATCGGGCAACCTCCAAATCCTTTGAGTGCTCCATCAAATCTTCTACAACCCGCTTTTGCTCCTGCTCGTACTTTGGCCGCAATATCCTCTGGCCTGCTATGGAGATGCGCACCAAATTCAATATGAGGAAAAGCAGAAATCTGAAGACTTAGCAAACTGGTAATCAAGGCTGGATCAGCCACTCCAATCGTATCAGATAAAGAGATTATTTTCACACCCAACTGATCTAATTTGTCAACAAACCCGGCGACTAACTCCGGTGAATAGCGATCTCCATAGGGATTTCCAAAGCCCATACTCAGGTAGGTGACCAATGTTTTTCCTTTTACTTCGCAGAGATTTTGAATCTCTTCTACTGTGATTAATGCCTGTTTGATACTAGCATTAGTATTTCGCTTTTGAAAAGTCTCCGAGACAGAAAGCGGAAAACCTAGGTAATCAATCTCTGGAAATTCCATTGCATCCTCTGCCCCTCGCACATTGGCGACAATAGCAAGAAGCTTACTCTTAGAATTATGTAGATCTAGCAAACTCAACACTTCAGCCGTGTCCCGCATTTGAGGGATCGCTTTAGGGCTCACAAAACTCCCAAAATCTATCGTATCAAAGCCAACTTCCAGCAGTTGATTGATGTAAGCCGCTTTAATCGCTGTATCTATAAAAGCGGGAATTCCCTGCATCGCATCCCGTGGACATTCTATCAGTTTAATCATCCTCCAAGTTACCAAATACCCCTTATTCTCCCGCCCTAAATAAATAACAAAAGCATGTTTAAGTCAAATTGACACAAACAATGTTCAGGTAGGATTCACATAGGACTAAAGAGGCAGAATGCTTGAAATATGGAAATATTGGGCAATAATTTTCATAATTTGGGGATTAATTTTAAAGTTACTATTCGCAACTATTTCACCTAAAACGCCTATTAGTGCAGTTAGGACTACATTCTAGTTAATTACCGTGTAGAAACGAAAGCTTGGTGACAGTATTGCAAACATTCTTAATAGAATTAACCATCAAAACCTTTTTACATTTAAAACTAACTTTAAAATGAAAACGAAAGCAACTTTAATTATCGGAGCAGTAGTAGCTACAGTAGCCTTATACTCGTGTGAGACCAAAAATTACACAGAAGCGGATAGAGTTCAGGCAACAAAGAATTTAGAAAACTATGTGGATAGCGTAGAAAGAGCTGTTAAAACTGTACCAGTCCATAATTGGTCTTGGATCGATGAAAGATTTGATAGCTTAGAGTCTAGAGCAGACAAAGTTTACAAAGACTTAGATGTCGAAGATGACAACTTAGAAATGCTTGAGGAACGTTACGAAGTAGCAATTAAAAACGGAAAAGCAGAAGCCGATAACTTCGAAAGAACTGCCAAGATGCATATGGACAATGTCGATAACTGGTGGGGAAAAACTTCGACTAATATGAAGGATGGAACTAAAGTTATAGCAAAAGATATTGAAACTGCTACTAAAGAAAGTATGGATTGGTTAGATAAAAACTTTGACAAACTAAGTGATGACACTAAGAGAAAATATGAGAAAATCACTGTAAATCTTCAAAGAGACTAATTTACAAACCACTAACATCTAAAAGCCTTCTGAACATAATTCAGAAGGCTTTTTTTATATTAATCAAATAACATGTCCGCCATTTGGGTCTACACAAATTGCCAAAGTCATTTATACTATTTCAATTTTGAAGACACACGAAAATGGATATGAGTCCAATATCCTAGTTAAAATATTTCCTTCGCAATTTTATACGTAGTATCAGCTTTACTCATGGTGTAGAAATGAAGTGATGGAACACCCTTTTTCACCAATTCCTTGGACTGCTGAATTGACCACTCAATTCCAACTTCTTTGACTTCAGCATTGGTTTTACACTTTTCCAATTCATCCATCAACAGATCTGGCAAGTCCAAGAAGAATGTTCTCGGAAGCATAGTGATTTGTCCTAAAGTTGTAATCGGCTTGATTCCAGGAATGATCGGCACGGTAATTCCTGCTGCCCTAACATCAGCGACAAATTTGAAAAATTTCTCATTATCAAAAAACATCTGTGTCACGATATACTCTGCTCCTTTTTCAACTTTTTCTTTCAAATATTTCAAATCAAATCGTAAAGAAGGAGCTTCAAAATGCTTCTCAGGATACCCAGCCACACCTACACAAAAATCAGTTTGAAACCCAATTTCCGTTTCTTCATGGAGATATCTACCCTCATTCATCATCTTAATCTGTTCTACCAATTCACTGGCAAAACCATGACCATCAATTTCTGGGATAAATTTCCCTTCAGTTTTAGGAGCATCTCCACGAAGTGCTAGAACATTCTCTACACCTATAAAGTTAAGATCAATCAATGCATTTTCTGTTTCCTCCTTGGTAAATCCGCCGCACAAAATATGCGGAACTGCATCAATATGAAAGCGATTCATTATAGCCGCACAGATTCCAACAGTCCCAGGCCTCTTTTTGGTACTTATTTTTTGTAGCAATCCATTTGGATGCTTCTTGTAAATGAATTCTTCTCTGTGATAGGTCACATCTACAAAGGGAGGATTGAAATCCATCAAAGGGGCAATTCCTTCAAGTAATTCTTTCAAACTTTGACCTTTTAGCGGAGGTAATATTTCAAAGGAAAATAGCGTCTTTGTAGCGCTCCCCAAGTGTTCTGTGATTTTCATCTGTTAGTAGTTGCTTTATTAAAGTCTGAATACCTGTCCCGGAATCGTTTTGGTGGGATTTCTCGCAAGGCAAATAATCATACCATTGCATGGCGATTACTGTCATTCTGGGTTTCAGGCAGTAGGTTCGACAAGGGTTAAATTAGGTTGATATGCTAGATTTGGAGAAAGTGCACGCTCAGCATCACGAAGCGTCATACCTTTACGTTTAGCATAACTTGCCACTTGATCCTCTCCTATTTTGCCAAGACCGAAATACTTACTCTCAGGATTGCCAAAGAAAAATCCAGATACAGAAGATGTTGGATACATTGCAAAGCTCGAAGTGAGTTCTATACCAATCTGATTTTCCATATCTAATAGCCTAGAAATTGTACCCTTTTCAGAGTGTTCTGGACAGGCAGGATATCCTGGAGCAGGGCGAATTCCAGCGTATTCTTCACGAATCAAGGAGTCATTTTCTAGATTTTCATCTTCAGAATAGCCCCAATACTCCTTTCTCACCAATTCATGCAGGTATTCCGCAGTAGCCTCGGCAAGCCGGTCTGCTATTGATTTGAACATGATATCATTGTAGTCATCCCCATCTTTTTGGAATTCAGCCAATTTTGTTTCCATGCCCGTACCTGAAGTCACTGCAAAACAGCCTAGGTAGTCTTTCTCAGTTGGATGCAGATAGTCAGCTAATGACCTATTTGGAACTCCCCTTCCTTTTTTACCTTGCTGCCGCAAAAAATGGAAGGATGCCACTGGATTACCATCTACATCTAAAACTGTAGCATCATCTTCAGACCGTACTACAGGATAAAGCCCAAATACTGCATTCGCAGTAAGCCACTTTTCAGCAATGGCTTGATCAAGCATTTCATTGGCTTCATCGTAAACTTTCTTTGCCTCAGCTCCTACTACAGGATCTGAGAATATCTTTGGGAATTTTCCACTGAGCATCCAAGTATTGAAAAATGGTGTCCAATCTATATACTTTCGAACTACGTTTAGATCAAGATCTTTCAGTACCGTTCTACCCAATTTCTTTGGAACAACAGGTGTATATGAACTCCATTCAATTTCCACTGGATTGGCCTTAGCTTGCTCATAAGTGACCAATTGCTTTATCGATTGCTTAGCTTCATGATCTACACGGAGCTGCTGGTAGATTTCTTTGTATTTTATTCGATACGCTTCCTTTGTATCCGGTGAGATTGCTTCTCCTGCGATAGGCACTGACTTACTTGCATCCATCACGTGCACAACTGTTCCACTATAAATTGGGTCAATCTTCACAGCTGTGTGAATTCTTGATGTCGTCGCTCCTCCTATAAGTAGTGGAATCTTAATTCCCTGACGCTCCATTTCGGATGCCACGTTCACCATTTCGTCTAATGAAGGTGTGATCAAGCCACTCAAACCTATGATATCAACATTATTCTTTACTGCTTCGTCGATGATTTTCTGAGCATCCACCATCACTCCCAAATCAATGATTTGATAACTATTGCACGCTAAAACTACACCTACTATATTTTTACCAATATCATGAACATCTCCTTTTACAGTTGCCAAAAGGATCTTTTTCAAGGAAGATTTCTCCTCTCCTTCTCCAGGCAAAGGCATAAATGGTTCTAAATAAGCCACGGCCTTTTTCATCACCCGCGCAGATTTCACCACCTGAGGAAGGAACATTTTACCCTCTCCAAAAAGATCGCCCACCACATTCATCCCATCCATCAATGGTCCTTCTATGACTTTCAATGGGTTTTTATATTCAATTCTAGCTTCCTCTGTATCCTCAATAATAAAGTCCAAAATTCCCTTCACTAGTGCATGTTCCATCCTTTTTGAAACAGGATCTGAACGCCAAGCTTCATTTACAACTTCCTTCTTATCTGCTGATTTTACAGTTTCAGCAAAGTCAAGCATCCGCTCAGTCGCATCTTCTCTTCTATCAAAAAGAACATCTTCGACCCGCTCCAGCAAGTCTTTTGGAATATCATCGTAAATCTCAAGCATTGAAGGATTTACAATTCCCATATCCATCCCGCTCTTGATCGCATGATATAAGAATGCAGCATGCATCGCTTCTCTCACAGGATTGTTCCCACGGAATGAAAAACTCACATTACTTACTCCACCACTCACTTTGGCTCCAGGAAGATTCTTTTTAATCCACTTTGTCGCATTGAAAAAATCTACCGCATTCTTGCGATGCTCGTCCATCCCAGTAGCCACTGGGAAGATATTGGGATCAAAAATAATGTCCTGTGGATTGAACTTGATTTTGTCTACCAAAACCCTGTAGCTCCTCTCACAGATTTCAATTCGTCTTTCGTACGTATCTGCTTGACCTTTTTCATCAAAAGCCATCACAACTACTGCAGCTCCAAATTTCTTAACTGTTTTAGCTTGCTCGATAAATTCTTCCTCACCGTTTTTCAGAGAAATAGAATTCACAATTCCTTTGCCTTGCACGCACTTCAATCCCGCTACAATAATCTTCCATTTGGAGCTATCGATCATAATTGGGATTTTACAAATCTCGGGTTCTGAAGCGATGAGATTAAGAAATTTCACCATCGCAAACTCACCGTCGAGCATACCTTCGTCCATACAGACATCCAGCACTTGAGCACCTCCTCGCACTTGATCCAATGCGACTTCTAGTGCTTCATCATAATTTCCATTCAATATCAAGCGCGCAAATTTCTTTGAGCCCGTAATATTTGTCCTCTCGCCAATATTAACAAAATTGATTTCCGGAGTGAAAACTAAAGGCTCTAAGCCCGAAAGTTTCATGTAATTGTTTCTAGCCATCTTCTCAGTCCAACGTTTCTTCTAATTCCACTTCTTGAATTTTTCTAGGCTGAAAATTAGCAGCCATTTGTGCCAAGGCTGAGATATGCTCTGGCGTAGTTCCGCAGCATCCTCCCAGTATATTTAGCATTCCCTCCTTCAAAAAGTCTCTAACCTGATCAGCCATTTCATTTGCTCCTTGATCATATTGACCAAATTCATTTGGCAAACCTGCATTTGGATAAGCACTCACAAAGAATGGTGCATTTTGAGCCAGCACCTTCAAATAGGGTCTCAATTCTTTAGCGCCCAGTGCACAATTCAATCCGACTGAAAGTAAAGGAACATGTGATATGGAGATCAAAAATGCCTCTGTGGTCTGCCCTGAAAGGGTACGACCTGATGCATCCGTAATTGTCCCAGATATCATTATCGGAATTCCGCCATCTTTTGGATCTAATGGAATATTTCTTTCCTCATATACACCTTGTATCGCATACAAAGCTGCTTTGGCATTCAACGTATCAAAAATCGTCTCTACCAATATGATATCTACTCCACCGTCTAGCAGACCTCTCACTTGCTCTGAGTATGCTTCTGCCAACTGGTCAAAAGTAACCGCACGGTAGCCAGGGTCATTTACATCTGGAGATAGTGATGCAGTTCTATTCGTTGGACCTATTGCTCCAGCTACAAAGCGGGGCTTATCGGGATTTATAGCAGTAAATTCATCTGCTATTTCTCTGGCCAATTTTGCAGATTCTATATTAATTGAATAGGCCAAATGAGAGAGATTGTAGTCAGCCTGAGCGATTGTTGTTGCAGAGAAGGTATTTGTCTCTATAATATCTGCTCCAGCTTTAAAGTATTCAGCATGAATATCCTTGATGATCTGAGGTTTGCTTAGAGATAGAAGGTCATTATTTCCCTTTAGGGATTTGGGATGTGAGGCAAGCTCGGGGGTTCTAAAATCCTCCTCAGTGAGGGTATATCGTTGAATCATGGTTCCCATTGCTCCATCGAGTATTAAAATACGCTGAGAAAGTTGTTGTAGTAGGGATTCCGTTCTGTTTTGCATACTAATTTTTTATTAATTAAAAAGCTTGTCGAGCAAAACACGGAAAGTAGTACAAAGTACTAGTCCGCTCATCTGTTCCCGATTAAATCAGGATGGGAGTTAGCACCTTAATTACAGGTTGCTAAGACGTCGTCGGGCCCTTCCCTCGGTCTTTCTCGATAAGCAATCCAAAGTTAATAGCATTTTGATAAAAAAATAGGAGAATTGCCTAAAAGAACTCAGTAAAAGCTTAATTAAATTGTCAAAAAAATAAAATCAGGGTCTTATTCCTACTCCAAAGCTCATATATGAACCTGACATAAAGCTTGACATGCTGAAATCTCCAAGTTTATAATTTGCTAAAGGAAGTTCATACCCAGCCGTAGCTGTAAACACCAAGTCAAAAAGTTTTCGTTTAGTCATTGGGATTCCATATTCTGCAAAAACTTCAGGCTTCAGCATCAAGCCACTATTTCTCAAATAGCCATCAAATTTTCTCTGCTCAAACAACTCTGGAAAATCAGGTTTATCGTTAGTCAGTAGTGTATAGCGAATATTTCCATACCCAAGACCTACTAATGTCCCAATTCCAAAATTTCTAAATTCAATCAAATTATACCCGATATTTCCATAAACCCTCAAGCTATTCAGAGAATGATTTTTATCACTGTTTGCTGCGCCTTTCAATGCGAGATTATAGAGTTCTGCTCCATAAAGCATTCGATTGGTATTTCCTAGAATCCTCAAGCCCCAGTTGGACGGCGCACCAGTTAAGGGATTCAGACCTGCATCTTCCAATTTTCTATTAAAATCATTTGCATTGGTGAAGTGAATACCGCGAATAAGTGAAATTCCAATACTAGCATCTTTGTAGAAAAAATTTCGGTCAGGAAGTGAAATTCCAGCGCCTACTCTTACAAATGCTCCACTTTGAGTATTGTCAAAATTGATTCCATTCATATTCCATTTTCCAGCCAAAGGACTAAAAGAATAACCTAATTTGGAAATAAGTTTTACCGCCTCAGGTCTGCCTGGCAAGTCAAAATCATAACTCAATTGGAAGCCTATTTCTGTTAAGAAATTCCCATAATGAAATGTCCCTCTTTGAATATCTTTTTTCCTAAGTACAAAGCCTTGCTCTGGGTTGTCTAAAAAAGCCTCTAAATCTTTAGGTCGATCGGTAGGAAGCATTTGAAAATTTAAAAAACCAACACCCAATGACATGTAATGAATCAACTGGAAAGGAGACTCTTCCGTAAATGCATATCCAACATTCACTAAAGCTCTGGAAGTCCTATAGTTCATCGAAAACTCATCGAACTCATTCACTCCACCTCTATTATGCAAAACATCAAGTCCTAAAATAAAATCGTTGATTCGGGCTTGATAACCCAATCCTATTGTTTGATACCTACTTCTTAAACCAGATAAACCACGCTCACTTAGCATTTCATCAAACTGATTCAGTTTGCCTCCTGAGGTACCTACCAAAGCATAGAAGGTAGATCGCTTGGTCATCAGTTGTTGCCCGTGTAGTTCTACAGCGCTTAAAAAAACAATGAACAGAACTATGTATCTATAAAAAAGAGGCATTGAAGAGATGATTTGTATTAGGTTGGGCGATCCGAAGGCTCACAGGCAAAATTAATGCTAAACCTTAATCAACTTAATTCTTTCCAATTAAGATATTGAGATAATTTCCCATATAGCCCTTCAGGAGTGAATGGTTTTTCTATAAAATCATTAATTCTGTTTTCTTCCATCTCCTCTCTTATCTCAAGGTAAGAACTGGCAGAAAGAAGTAAAATTGGCACTTCTCTTTTTTGTATATCCTTAGTCGATCGTATCCATTTAGCTACTTTAAATCCATCGATTATTGGCATTTGAATATCTAAAAGGACAATATCAAACTCGCCCTGCTCAAACTCATCGATTGCCTCCTGCCCATCTGAAGCAATGATAAGATTACCCACATGCCATTTTTTCAAAAACTTCTTAATCAATATTTGGTTAACCAGATTGTCTTCAGCCACTAAAATAGAGGCTTTCTGCAAAGATTTCTTAGTAGTTTCTAGCTCCTGAGTATTAGTAAAAATATATTCTTCCACAGGTATAAATTTCAAGGAAAATTCAAAAACAGTCCCAACATGGAGAGTTGAAGACACTTTAATTTCGGAGTCGTGAAGTTCTATCAATCTTTTAACAATAGCTAATCCTAGTCCCGTGCCTCCAAAATTTCGAGTGGTAGACGAAGTTGCTTGGGTAAACGCCTCAAAAATTGAACTCATTTTATCATTAGAAATACCTATCCCCGTATCCTCAATCCTAAAATTAATTTTGCATTTATTCACTTGAGAATTCACCAGCTTCAAAATTATTTTGACTTGTCCTTTAGCTGTAAACTTGATCGCATTGGAGAGCAAATTATTTATAATTTGACTAATCCGAACTGGATCACCCAATAAATGTTGCGGTATTTTACTATCTATTTCAGTGCTTATGTTCACACCCTTTATCCTGCCTTGGAAACTATAAGAATGTGCTATCCGATTGATTAAATCTCTCAAATCGAATGGAGCTTGTTCTAATTCAATTTTTCCAGATTCGATTTTAGTAAAATCTAGGATTCCATTGATTAAAACCATAAGATTCTCTACGGAAAACTGCAATGTTTTCAAAGTTTCCAATTGATCCTCTCTAGGATTATCAACCATAAGAAAATGGGTCAATCCTAGTAAAGCATTTATAGGAGTTTTGATCTCATGACTCATTATCGAAAGGAATTGAGACTTCGCAAGTGAAGCCTGCTCTGCCCTTTCTTTAGCATCGAGCAAATCTTTTTGAGTTTGCTTTAACTCTGTAATATCTCGGGCTACACCTATGTAGGAACGTTTATTAGTACCCTTTTCAAAAACCATTTTTCCGTTTGACCCAAAGACTATAAAATCTCCATTTACATGTTTGATTCGGAATTCTAAGTATTGGTTTTCATCCAGAAAATCACTCATTTCACCCCTAACAGATTGAAGTGCATCCAAATCTTCTGGATTGAGGTAATTAATAATACTTGTACCAATCACTAAATCCGCATCATAGCCTACAAATTGCCTAACATTTG
The DNA here is from genome assembly GCF_002150505.1 of Algoriphagus ratkowskyi. Classification (GTDB taxonomy): domain Bacteria; phylum Bacteroidota; class Bacteroidia; order Cytophagales; family Cyclobacteriaceae; genus Algoriphagus; species Algoriphagus ratkowskyi. The sequence goes on along the minus strand of NZ_MSSV01000026.1, from coordinate 30,807 downwards.
GAGAAATATATTCCAATTCCAGTGTGTCAGAAAGTGAGAAAATGATCTCTGTGGACTTTTCTACCAATGTTCTGTACTTCTCTTCTGATTTTAAGAGAATCAGTTTCGCTCGCTGTTCCTGGGCATATTTCTCCGAGAGAAACTTCATATCATGTGCTCTTACAATTAGAAACCGATCGGTATAGCTAGATGGCAAATTTGTAAATGACCATTCATATTGCTGATTATCAAATATCTTTGGTTGAAGGGATTCTATTAGTGTATTTTTAGGAACATTACCAGTATCAAAAAATAAATTAAGTGAAGATACTAGCTCCTCATCCTGGAATACCTCCCTCCAAAAATCAGAAATTGGAATAAAATTATCAATGAAAAACTTATTGAAAAAAATTATTTCTTCAGACTCAATAATAAATAAAGGACTATTTATTTCATTGAATACATCAGAAATATCAAATTGATTGAATTGATTCATGGTCTTAATTCTCAAGAAATTCTCGTCTCTTTGACAGAAATTTAGCATTAATATTTTAAACTAATATCATGAAAATTATATTTGAAAAACAATTAGTTAACCCTCAACTTATTTTAACTCTATAAAAGTTAAGGACAGAATGATGGAATATGCTAGCTAATCAAGCTACAAACCTTTAGAGCAGTAACTTCGTGAAGTCAACTATTAAAAATTCAATTTACTAACTCATTACTATGATTGTAACAACCACTAACTCATTAGACGGCTACAGTGTGGACCAATACTTAGGAATTGTAACTGGAGAGACAATAATAGGCGCTAACATATTTAAAGACTTTTTCGCAAGTATCACAGACATCGTTGGAGGACGTTCCTCTGCTTATGAGCGTGTACTGAGAGAAGCAAAAGCTACCGCGATGACAGAAATGGAAATGCAGGCGAGGGCTTTTGGCGCCAATGCAATCATCGGAATTGACCTAGATTATGAAACGATACGAGAAGGAATGCTCATGGTCACTGCAAGTGGCACGGCTGTGAAAGTATTAAAGCATTAACGTATAAGTCCAAATTTCTCAGGACTTTTTTATTTGAGTCAAAACTTTTTCAGCACTTGTGTTTTTACAGAAATAATCGCCTACTATAACATTAGGTGCGGTTTTACACATATCCATGCATTTGGTTTTAATGAATTTGCAGCTTCCCTTTAAGGGAACTTCATCAGTCACTTCCTTGAGTTCCTTATATAGCTTTTTGGCTCCAGCCTTTTTACAGTCGGATCCGGTACATACAAAAATTAACTTTCTAAAATGTTTCATTATCCTACTGATATAGCCTGCATCATCAATCCACAAAGATACGCACCATAAGTGCCTGCTGCATATCCTAGCACAGCCAGAAGCACACCAACTGGCGCAAGTGACGCATCAAAAGCTGCTGCTACTATAGGTGCTGATGCAGCTCCGCCTACATTTGCCTGCGATCCTACCGCTACGTAGAAGAATGGGGCTTTGATTATAAAAGCAACAATGAGCATAATAATAATGTGGAAAAACATCCAAACTATTCCGACAACAAATAAAAGTGGATTGTCAAGTACAGCTCCCAAGTCCATCTGCATGCCTATAGTAGCAATAAGCACATATAATAATACACTTCCCATTCGCGAGGCTCCTGCACCTTCAAGTTTTCTAGCTCTGGTAAATGACAGTAAAAGACCCGCCGTTGTGGCGATCACCACGATCCAGAAAAATGCAGAATCTAGGGAAAATTGTTTTAAACCAGGATAATTATCGCCAATAAAAGGGGCAATATAATCTGCCAGCAAATGCGCAAACCCGGTAACACCGAAGCCCACTCCTAGAATTATCATGGTATCCGAAAGCGTTGGGATTTTCATTAATCCTTTTCTGAATTCTTCAATTTTATCTCTCAATTCATAGATTTTAGTGCTGTCAGCCTTGAAAATCTTATCTATCTTCTCGGGCTTGGCTGCCCAATAGAGCAATACAGCCATCCACAGGTTTGCTACAAGTACGTCCACTGCGATCATCTGACTGAAAAGTGCTGGACTTGGTCCAAAAACCTCCAGCATTGCAGTCTGATTTGCACCTCCTCCTATCCAAGAACCCGCTATGGTAGAGAGACCTCTCCAAATCTCATCTGGCCCACTACCTCCCAAAAGTTCAGGAAACAGAAAGCCCACACTCAGCAAGGCCAAAGGACCTCCTAACATAATCCCAACAGTTCCAGCCAAAAACATGGTAAGTGCTTTGGGACCAAGTTTCAATATCCCCTTGATGTCTATACTTATGGTAAAGAGAACCAATGAAGCAGGTAATAAATACCTGCTTGCTACTTTATAAAGCGATGAACTTTCGCCTGAGATCAATCCGAAGGAATTAGCTAGTGCTGGAATAAAATAACAAAGAAGTACCGTAGGAACTACGCGATAGAATTTAGTCCAAAATGGTTTATCACTCGCAGATGTAACGAAAATGATTGCCAAAATCGTCATCAACAAACCAAAAACTACAGCATCATTGGTAAGTAAAGGGGTATTTTCTTCCATTATAGTGGGGATAATCAATTGCAACAATACCAACAATTGATCAAAAAGCCCAAAATCTATTTCCTTCCATTTTCAAGAATCTGGAGCAATTCACTGATAATCATTGCTGTGGCTCCCCAAACCATTTCTTTTTCCACTTCAAAATACGGTGTATCCAGACGAAAATTATCACTGAACTCTAATACCTTTTGCTTGCGCAGCGTGGGCTCATAGAATGTACTAATGGCAGTTTGGATGATTCTCGCAACTTCTCTTTCCTCTGGGACAAAATCAGGAATAATCTCAGAATAACCCAGAATCGGTGAGACCAAAAAGTTACTCGTCGGAATAAATAAATTGCTCATTCTACCAATCAGCTTAACCTGTTCCGGCAAAATCCCAACTTCTTCCCAAGCTTCACGCAGGGCTGTTTCTACTTCATCGGCATCTTCCTCCTCCATCTTTCCACCAGGAAAAGCTATTTGCCCACTGTGAACGCCAAGATATTCAGGCCTTTTGATCAATGGGAAAAATGCTTTTCCTTCAAAAGGATATAGAAGAATCAATACAGAGCCTTTACGATAATTTGAGGGAAGTTTTGCGTCAAACCTCCGCAGATCCACAGGGCTAGGTGACATGGAAAGCTGCGCTTCTTTGCCAGGAAGTGGATATTTCATTCCATTTTCTAGCAATTTTAGCACGCTTTTAAAATCCATATTAGCTTAAATCTACCTGCTTGATTTTAGCATTCAAGTATGATTGAGGATCGTACGATTGTGAAACTTTTACAAATCGAAATTGCTTCAAATTATGGTCCACTACATTAATCAACCAAGCCATCGGTCTGTAACCTGCCTCCTCCTGAAAAAATCCAAACACTAGAAATTCTTGATCGTTCAGCCATAAACCTTCTTCAAACATTCCAGAAGGACCCATAAAAAGCAATCGTTCCTTCATCCCATCTCCTCTATACCAAACAACCTCAGAATCAGGATTGAGGAACGGTTCATCGATTGCGTCTTGCGCTTCTACCTTATAACTGTAAATATCCATAGTTCCATTTCCAGCAGGATGCGGAATCTGATAAGGAAAAAGCGGGTCATCTTTAAGAATGGGATTACGCTCAGGCATTTCCATAGGATCAATAGAGTCGGTCATTACCAATTCAAATTGCTTGGAATCAAAGTCACCAAGATTATTTCCCCAGTGTGTTTTCCAGTTTTTAATTTGCGTTAACCCTTGGTCAATTTGAGCTTTATTCCGACTCAACTCATCCTCGTCAATTGATATAATTCCAGTAAGATCTTCAGTACCTTTTTCTTTGTTGTCACAAGCAAAAACAAAGAATACGGCAACACTTAGGGTAGCAAAATAAGTAGAAGTAAATTTCAGGCTCCTCATGGATGGTTTATTTAAGAAGGTTAAGCTAAGTCTTGAAGCTCAAAAATCAAAAAAGGTTGAGACATTGTCCCAACCTTTTCCTGCTCTCAAACCTATTAAACCTATTGTAGATATTCGTTTTATGAATACCTCCGAAAATTATAAAATGTTTTCATATACTCCAAACAATCGATTGCGAAAGATTTTCGAAATTATATTTCCCCATTAAATTCAGAAGATAAACCCCTATAAATCAAGGAATTTTATTTCGTCAAACTATAAAAAATATTTTACTCTAATTTTAGCTTTTCCTAAAGTTCGAATCAATTAAATCATATGGCTTCAAAACTCGCATTCTTATTAGCACAGAAAATAGAAACTGGCTTCGTCACTTATATGGAGCTTTTCAATACGTACACCCGACTAGCACCCACTTATTTTAGCGAAAAAGCATGGCATGCCACACATCTTAACAATAAGCAAAGACTTCGACTTTATAAAGATTTACTTTTCCCGTTAGCAGCTGAATGCTCAGTGATGTTGGGTGAAAAAACTGGAGATTCGGCAAGCTGGGTAGAGATCAAGTCTGAGTACCAACTACTGATTGCAAACAGACCAGATCTTGAATTGGCAGAAACGTTCTTTAATTCGGTAATCAGAAAAGCATTCCCAAAAATGACCATCGATGACGAGTTGATGTTTGTGATGGAAGGCTTTGACTCTTGTGCTGTCAGAGAATCTGAAGAATTGCTGCGGACCTACCCCTCATTTTTCGGACTAGAAAAAAATATCCGACAGATCCTTGAAGATTATGACTTCGGAGCACCATTTATGGATAAGGAGCAAGACATCAGATTTCTGATTTCCAGTGTCAAAAAAGTAATTCTAACGCGATACAGAGTTGGACCTGATACTAAAACTCAAATTCTAAAATCAGTCTTCTATAGAAATAAGGCTGCTTATTTAATTGGAAGAACCTTTCTAGGACATAAATGGATGCCATTTATCATTCCTGTCGTACATGGTGACAAAGGTGTGTTTGTGGACACCTTGATTTTTGATCCAAATCTGATGAGCAGTATGTTCAGCTTTACTCGTTCATATTTTATGGTACAGGCTGAAGTTCCCTCTCAGGTAGTTGGATTTCTTAGTTCAGTGATTCCTCATAAGAAAATTCATGAACTCTATAACGCCATAGGTTTCAATAAGCATGGAAAAACACTTTTCTATAGAGACTACTTACATCACCTCGAAGCTAGCACGGATCAATTCGAAGTAGCTGCGGGCATCAAAGGAATGGTAATGACGGTATTCACCTTACCTTCATTGAATATAGTTTTTAAGATGATCAAGGATCATTTTGAACCTCCAAAAAACATGACCCGACAAGAAGTGCGGGAAAAATACAAGCTGGTATCTCTCCATGATCGAGTGGGAAGAATGGCAGATACCCACGAATTTGAATACTTCAAAATACCGAAAGAAAGAATCAGTTCTGAATTAATGATTGAACTTCGAAAAACAGTCAACTCACATCTAAAAATTACTGATTCACATTTAATTATCAAGCATTTGTATACGGAGAGAAGAATGGAACCTTTAAACATTTTTCTAGGGAATTGTAGTACCGAGGAAGGTCTAAGAGCTGCAGAAGATTATGGAAGAGCGATCCTTCAATTGGCCCAAGCGAATATTTTCCCTGGCGATATGATGACCAAAAACTTTGGGCTTACTCGTCAAAAACGTGTGATTTTTTATGATTACGATGAGATTGAGTTTTTAACAGATATGAATTTCCGAGAGAAGCCAAAAGCAGAAACCTACGAACAGATTTATGCGCCAGAACCCTGGTATTCCATTGCAAAAAATGATGTGTTTCCTGAGGATTTTAAGCGTTGGATGATTGGAAGAAAGGATCTCAAAGATCATTTTCTAGACTACCATAAAGACCTTTTTAATCCTACTTATTGGCAAGAAATTCAACGCAGAATAAAAAATGGTGAGTTAATTCATGCGTTTCCTTATCCGGATGAAATCCGATTCCGACCGGGAGAAAAAATTTAAGTATGAAACTTTATTTCCTAGATAAGCCTGCAACTGTTATTTTTGCATTCTGGGTTTTACCCATAATCACCTCCGTTAATGAATTCTGAATCAACCATTATACCAATCACCTCTCCAATCACCAAGTCGAAAACCATACTTCTACACACTCCAGAGGATGATGAAAGACCGGTTTATATTTCAGGAAATTTCAATAACTGGAAGACTCAGGATCGACGTTTTTTGATGAAAAAAATCAACAAAGGAAAATATGAATTTACTTTCCCCGCTGATATACCTTACGAAAAAGAGCTTACTTATAAATTTACCAAAGGAGATTGGTCAGAAGTAGAAATCGATCGCTATGGCAATCGTACACCTAATCGGCATTGGAATAATGACCAAGAATCTAAAACAGAAAAGGTAGCGAAGTGGCGAAGAAACTGGCTTCCCTACCGCCCAAGTCAATTGCCTAAAATTCATTTAATATCTGAAGAATTTCAAATCCCCCAGCTTAATAAAACACGAAAAATCTGGGCACTATTACCTCATGATTACGAAACCAGTGATGAGACTTATCCTGTCCTCTACCTTCATGATGCTCAAAATCTCTTCAATGAAAATGCTGCTTTTGGAAACTGGCAGATTGACAAGAAGCTCGCAGTAATGTCCGATTATGGTATCGGAAAAATAATCATTATCGCGGTTGAGCATGGAGAATCCGAGCGCCTTCAGGAATACAATGTTGGAAAAACTGTGCTTGGGATTGGAAGTGGTAAGAAATACATTCGTTTTATCACCGACACCTTAAAGCCATTTGTGGATCAAACATACCGAACAAAAACCGAAAGAGAATTTACAGGAATTGGAGGAAGCTCCATGGGTGGATTGGTGAGTATCTTCTCTGGCCTGATCTATCCAGAGGTTTTTGGAAAATTGATGGTTTTTTCACCTTCGCTATGGGTTATCCCAAAAATTAAATTAGGCTTCCTTGACTTCTTTGAACCACAAGAAACGCGATTATACCTCTATGCAGGAGGTGATGAAAGTGAAACAATGGTCAAGCATGTCACCAAATTCCGAAAACGTCTCCTGAAAAAAGAGAGTCTTAAAGGAAAAATGATTATTCATCTCAGCATCAATCAAGAAGGCAAACACAATGAAACTTATTGGAGTGACGAATTCCCCAAAGCCATAGAATGGCTATTTTTCAGTACTAAAACAGATTAATCCAGCGAACGCAACTGCTATGCAATTCAAGATTCATACAAATTCGAGTGAAAATTCAAGCCTTCTTATCATCCCTTTATTTAGTACAGATTTGGAGGGAATTCTTAAAAATAAACTTCCTGGATATTCTGTAAATGCTTCTCTTTTTTCTGGAAAAAAAGACACTTCATACCAACTGGAAGTCAATGGAAGGTTAATTTTGCTAATAGGATTGGGTGAAAAGACAGATGTTGCTAGCATTGAAAAGTCATTCAGAAGAGTTCTTTCTAAAAACAAAGAATTGGTTGATAATTCCGTTTTGATAGATTTCTCAGATGACTTTTCTGCTGAATTAATCGAAAGTGCTTTAATTGGTTTTCAGCTTGGTGAGTATCACCTTGGCTTTTTCAAGCAAAAGAAGGAATCCCAAAAAGACTTCTCAAACCTAGAGATTACAGTACTGCATTCTCTACCATATTTGGATAAGATTCTTGATCGCGCAGCTAAAATAGCTACTGCAAAAACTGAGGGATTTAAATTAGTTGACCTTCCCCCGAATGTAGTAACTCCTGAGTATTTGGCTAATTGGGCAGAAAAGCAAGGTGCAGAGCATGGCTTTTCCGTAACTGTTTTTAATGAAGATAAAGCTAAGGAAGCTGGTTTAGATGCTTTTCTGGCTGTAGCGCGAGGAAGTGCAAAAGCGCCAAAATTTATCATCATGGAGTATAGAAATCCTGATGCCAAAACTCATTTAGGGCTAGTTGGTAAGGGCGTGACATTCGATACTGGGGGATTGAATATCAAGACACAAGGAATGGTCTATATGAAGTCCGACATGGGTGGAGCCGCTGCAGTTCTAGCCACTACCCAACTTATAGCAGCCCTTAAACTCCCAATTAACCTCACTGCGATTGTGCCTGCCGTAGAAAATTCCGTAGACAAGGATGCTTATTTGCCTTCAGAAATTATCGGTTCTCATGCTGGACTGAGTATAGAAGTGATAGATACAGATGCAGAAGGGCGATTGATCTTGGCAGATGGTTTATCCTATTTGGTAAAAAATTATCAAGTTGATCATCTTGTAGATGTAGCAACTTTAACCGGTAGTAGCGTAGGTACTTTTGGCTATGAGTGTGGAGCACTTTTCAGTAATTCTGATTTGATTTCAGACGCACTTCGTGAGGCAGGTATGCAGTCTGGCGAAAAACTTTGGCCACTTCCCATGTGGGAAAGTTATAGATCTGAGATGGACTCAGAGATTGCAGATATCAAAAATTATAACGGAAAACCTATTGCAGGAGCTATTACCGCCGCTAAATTTCTTGAAGCTTTTATTCACGAGCATCCTTCCTGGGCACATCTGGACATCGCTGGAGTAGCTTTCGGTGATAGTGAATTTGCAAAAACCAAATCAGGAACTGCTTTTGGCGTTCAATTATTACTTAAATTCATCGAAAATCAATTGTAATATATATGAGTGATCAAGGCAAAACATTTCTTTGCATTTCCAACTTTTTCAAGGGAAATGCTTTTTTGACAGAGCTAAAAAAACAAGGGAATCGTGTGTATTTGATTACATCCGAAAAACTTAAAGACCAGCCTTGGGCATTTGAATACATAGATGAAGTTTTCTACATGCCTGGTCAGGATCTGGATTGGGACCTTGAGTTATTGATGAAAGGCGTAGGTGGGTTAATGAAACAACATAAAATTGAAAGTATCATCGCCCTCGATGATTATGATGTAGAAAAAGCGACTTTTCTCAGAGAAAGTTTACGAATCCCTGGTATGGGGCAGACTACCGGTCGATTTTTTCGTGACAAGCTAGCCATGCGTATCAAGGCCCACGATTCCCATATCATGGTTCCCCCATTTGCCCCGCTATTCAATGACGACGACATTAATCAATTTGCTGATCACATCCCTGCTCCTTGGGTGCTCAAACCTCGCTCTGAAGCTTCAGCACATGGAATCATCAAAGTTCACGACAAAGAGTCACTCTGGGAAAACATCCATCAATTGGGTGATAACAGACTTTACTATTTGGTGGAGCAATTCAAACCAGGTGACGTTTACCATGTAGACGGATTAATGATCGATGGGAAAAACATTTTCTGCTCTGTTTCGAGGTATTTATCTACCCCAATGGAAATCTCCCAAGGTGGTGGAATATTCCGCTCTGCTAATCTAAAACATGGGTCTGAGGATGAAAAAGCATTAAAGAAGGCAAATGCAGCGGTGATGAAAGCTTTTGGAATGAAATCAGGTGCTACACATACAGAATTTATTAAGTGTCGTGAAGATGGAGAAATATATTTCCTAGAGACTTCATCACGAGTAGGTGGAGCTCATTTGGCTGAAATGGTAGAAGCTGCGACAGATATCAATCTTTGGGCAGAATGGGCAAGAATAGAAGATTCCATCGCAAAAAAACAAAAATATCAACTCCCAAAAGTTGCAAAAAATTACGCTGGAATCTTGTTGACACTTTCCAAATACCAGCATCCAGATTTGAGTAGTTTCGATGATTCGGAGGTTTACTTTCGGGTCCCGCTAGAATACCATGCAGGCATGATTGTAAAGTCTAAGGATCAAGATCGAATCATGCAGCTATTGGATGAATATGCTGCTCGAATCGCAAACGAATTCTCCACAGTGGCAGATGCGCCAGAGCTTAAGAAGTTTCACTAGGTCAGAGATAATTGATTGGTTTTGAGTTATAAGGTTTACTAATAGCTCAAAACTTCTCTTCCACTCCAAGTCCAAAAAGAGCAAAGTCGTATTTGACAGGATCATAAGCATCAAATTCTCTAAGCTTTTTGGTTAATTCCAGAGCTGTCAGCCAGTCTGTTTGCTTTCTGGTTATCAATCCCAACTTCCTTCCTACCCTATCCACGTGCAGGTCACAGGGACAGATCAACTGAGATGGGGATATTTTTTTCCAAAGCCCAAAATCAACTCCTTTATCATCATCCCTTACCATCCATCGTAAATACATATTGATGCGCTTACAAGCAGCTTTGCGCTCTGGGGTAGCGATATGCTTTCGCGTTCTGTGTGGATAATCAGGTAATGAAAAGAAGTATTCCTGAAACTTGGTCAATATAGATTCCATTGCATCCACTTCCCATGTTTGACCAAATAGAAAAGCCTCTTCCAGAGAATTATGCTTTTTGTAAAACCAACTTAAGAAGTGGATAAAATATAAAGTATCCACATCATTGAAGGTTCTGTGCTTGAAGTTTAGGAAAGGCTTTAAGTCATCATCTCGATGATTCAGCAAAAAATCGTGTGGTGCATTATCCATCATCTCAAACAATTCTATGCACTTATTAATGATGGTCTTTCGCTGCCCCCATGCCAAAATAGCAGCGAAGAAACCAGAGATTTCAATATCCTCTTTTTTGGAAAATCGATGTGGAATTGAAATAGGATCCAGCGTAATAAAACTAGGCCGATTGTATTGTTCAACTTTCTCATCTAAAAAATCCTTGAGATTATGCATCAGAGAGCAACTTTTACTTCTCCGCCCTGCGTTCCGTCAAACCATTTGAATGAAAGCTCATTATTCACTTTCTCGGACACATGCCAATCGAAGCATTTTATATTCGTAAGAGATCGTAGTGAGTCTTGATTGGGATCGTATAAACAAATATCGAAATCTGGCAAATCCTTAGGTTCTACAGTATTCCATTTTTCCAGAATATAACCTTCTTCAAGTACCCTTACTTTGTTTCCAAAAACAAAATCTGAAAGAACTGATGGTACACCATCCTTTCTTCTAAACTCAAATCCAGATGGGCCAAATACAATCTGTTTGATCAATTTAGCTTCTAGCAATTCACCCGAATGAGGCAAATCCTCCCAAGCCGACTGTTTTAAAACCACCTGTTTTCCTTCTGGTCGAAGTCTATTCAGGAATCTTGAAAGCAATGAAAATAAATACGTCACCCCGATGAATAGAATGCCGAAACTTGCCAAAATAGGATAGGAAATAATAAAAATCAGATTCCAGATAAATCTGAAAATGTGGTGGAATATGAGTTGGACTTTATTCATAGCGAGAACGCAAAATTAGCAGTGGCTTTACAGAAACCAAAATTCCCTTTTAAAACCTCCCCGATGAGCTATAGGTTCAACATAAAAAAAGACCGCCATTTCTGACGGTCTTCCTACAAATGTAATAATGTCAATGAGTATTATTAAAAGTAAAGTAAGTTATATATTGATGATACTTAAAACAATTTACCTCTTTCAAACAAATCGCATCACTCATATATCGCTTACGATGACCTGGTGACAGCATCGGTCACCCAACATCAACACCCCTTTTTTATCAATACATCACTTCAACAGGGAATCTACCATTCACCGCTTTTAGCTGATCAAAGGCTGCCTGAGAAAGTTTGATCACCAACTTATTATTATCGCCAGTCTCCGGAAGAGTTCCTACCACTCTAGCGAAAATCGTCACATCATTTTCCTCATTTTTCACGCGCATGATTGTACCTACTGGAGCAGTTCTATGTAGAACCAAATACTTTTTATGTCCGCCAGTACCTTGAATTAACTCAGCTTGACCAGTTTCTTTTACATTTTTGAAACCACCAGAGGTAGTTGCGTCCGCTGGCTCTACCATCATTTCATCTACACTAGTAACTACTCTAGGAGTTCCTATTACAGGAACAGTTGATTCTTGCATTGCACCACGACCGACTTTCAAAACTTGTCCTTGGCTGAGGTTATTCGATGTCAATGCATTCCAAGTAATCAAATCTTCTACTCGTGATGAATATTTGGTCGCAATGGAGAAAAGGGTTTCGCCACTTTGAACCGTGTGGGATTTCCAATCTCCTGGCACCATTGGTTGACTTGTCTCTACAGTAGCTTTTGGAGCTGTAGGTTTAGCCGCCTCAAGTTTAGTAGATGGTTCTGCTTCCACTTTTACTTTTGGAGCTTCTTCTACCTTCTTCGCTGGCTTTTCTTTACTCTTAGAATCCACTTTGGTTGCTACTGTGCTGGTTGCAACTGCAACAACTGGTTCTTTTGCAACAGCAATTGGAATAGCCGGCTCGATGATTAAGGATTGTCCCACACTTAGATCATTACCTTTCAAGCCATTTTCTTTCATTACACTTTCTACAGGTACACCATATTTTTGGGAGATAGAGAAAAGAGTTTCACCTGCCACTACATTGTGCAGAACTGAACCTGCTGGAAGTTCAGCCATTGAAATAAACGGGACTTTAATAGTTTGCCCAATTTTCAATCCTTCTTTCAACATAGGATTCGAATCGATTATTTCACTAACTGGAGATTTATAACGTCGTGAAATCCCAAAGAGCGTCTCTTTTGGATCTACTTCATGCAAAATATAAGATTGATCTCCGATACGCTGAACTCCTACAGAATCGACAGATGACAGGCTTGAAGCTATTGATAATGAAGAAGAAAGCGTGAATACAAGAAGAAAGGACCAGAAAAACTGTGATCTATTATTCATAGGGATATGCTGAGTTGGGAGAAAACGATTTAGTAATGCAAGGTTAAGTTCCAAAGTCATGAGGCGCAAGAATTATGCTAGAAACGAAATGGGATAACCTAGATCCAGTATTATGGGCAAAGATCGAATAATAGTCTAACAATAGGAATTTAAGACTGGAAATTACATCAACAATTCGCAGTCTAATAAAGAAAAGTATCTGTTTGTACGTGTATTTCGTATCTTTTATCATTCGAACATGACTTTACAAATGAAAATCTATTTCACCTTAGCACTCATTTTCTTTCTATTTTCTTCACAAGTAGTTCTAGCCCAAACGGATACTGGAATTGATAAGAAAGTTTTCACCTTCAAGATTGATACTGACATTGATCCTGCCATGACTCGTCGAGTGAAACTGGCTTTGAAAAGTGCCGAGGAAGCAAAGGCTGACTTGATAATTATTGACATGGATACCTATGGAGGAGCGGTAAATGATGCTGATGAGATCAGGACCATGATTTTGAATTCTTCAATACCAATTTATGTCTTTATCAATAAAGATGCTGCCTCGGCAGGAGCGCTCATTTCCATTGCTACTGACAGTATTTATATGGCGCCAGGAGCCAGTATCGGAGCCGCTACCGTAGTAAATGGCACTGACGGTGAAGCAGCTCCAGATAAGTATCAATCTTATATGCGCTCTATGATGAGAAGCACGGCTGAAGCGCAGGGTCGTGACCCGAAAATTGCAGAGGCCATGGTAGATGAGAAAATCGAAATAGAAGGCATTTCTGAAGCTGGGTCGGTTATAACCTTTTCCGTATCCGAAGCTAAAAAATATGGTTTTTGTGAAGGAGAATTTGACTCCATAAAGGATATACTCATTTCCCAAAATCTAGCTGACGCAGAAATCATTACCTATGAAACTGGCTTCTCAGAAGATATAATTGCCTTTTTCCTAAGTCCTGCTATAAGTGGATTTTTGATTTTGATTATAATCGGAGGAATCTATTTTGAATTGCAGACTCCCGGAGTGGGCTTCCCAATCCTCGCTTCAATGATCGCAGTTTTGCTTTATTTTACGCCTTATTATCTCAATGGGCTAGCTGAAAATTGGGAAATTTTAGTATTTTTTATTGGAGTAATTTTACTGGCCGTTGAGCTTTTTGTAATACCGGGCTTCGGAATTTTTGGAGTGCTGGGTATTGTAGGGATCTTGACAGGTTTGGTTTTGGGCATGTTACCCAATCAGAATTTCAACTTCGATTTTGTCCCTGCTGCAGATCTCTTCGGCGCTTTACTCACGGTAATAATAGCAGCAATCGCATCAGTAGGTTTAGTATTTTGGCTGACCCCAAAGGTGAATGAATGGGGTGCATTCAAAACAATTACTCTTTCTACTACACAGCAGAGAAGTGAAGGTTATACCTCTTCTTTTTATGCAGAAACACTTAAAGGCAAAACCGGAATTGTTCATTCTCGACTCAGACCAAGTGGTAAAATAGAAATAGACGGAGATGTATTTGATGCCTACTCCAGAGGTGAATTTATCGATCAAGGTGAAAAAATCATTGTCATTTCAACAGAAGGCACTTCCCTGAAGGTGAAAAAATGGGAGGCTTAATCAAAATTATTAAGTTTACTGCATGAATACCTCTCAGACTATATATGAACTAGTAGGTGCAGAACAACTCCGCACACTTACCTCTTATTTTTATCAGGAAGTTGCCAAAAACGAAGCGCTTAAAAAACTTTATCCTGAGGATTTAGCACCAGCTGAAGAACGTCTATTCCTGTTTTTTATGCAAGTATTTGGAGGGCCTGAGACTTATTCTGAGCAGCGAGGTCATCCGCGGCTGAGAATGCGGCATGCAAAATGGAAGGTCGATACCGACATGCGGGATCATTGGATGAATGCTATGCAGGTGGGATTAGATCAGCTTACTATTGAAGCAAACATCAAAGTGGCCATGATGAGCTACTTTGAGAAAACCTCAAATCACATGATCAATCATGGGTAAGCTACTCGCCAGGCTGTATTCTATCTATGCCATTTTAATTTTCGCGCTTAGCTTTCTACTTTTTTTTCCAATTATACTGATATGCATCTGGGTTCCCGGCTGGAATAAATATGGACGAAAAATAAATCGCTACTGGGCCAGAGGATATTTCATCTTCATTTTCCTTCGGGTAGAGATTCAGAAAACTAAAAAGTTTGAAAAAAACAAACCTTACATTTTTCTGGCAAACCACTTCAGCTACCTGGATATAGCTATGATGGGTTTGATTCCAGGAGATGTGCTTTTTGTAGGCAAAGCCTCTATTCAAAAGGCACCCCTTTTCGGATATTATTTCAAGAACCTACATATTGCAGTAGATAGAGATCGCTTGAAAAGCAGGGCTGAGTCTATGAAGCAAACCGAAAAAGCACTGGAATCCGGCAGCTCAGTAATTATTTTTCCTGAAGGAGGAATCTCATCTAAGAACCCTCCTGAGATGATCCCTTTCAAAAATGGACCTTTTCGGATGGCCAAAGACAAACAAATCCCGATTATCCCTGTCACTTTATCCTATAATCACCTAATTTTGCCCGACGACGGAAATCTTTTATTTCACTGGAGATCCGCCAAGATGGTGCTCCACGAGCCGTTGATTTCTGAAAATTTTGAATCAGAAAAAGCATTAAAAGACAAATGCTTTGAGGTAATTCAGAATCAGCTAGATCGTGATAATTAATGCTCCTGAATTCAAACATAACGAATAGAGCTTCACAGAAGAATGTCCTGATAGCTTTCAAATTTATTTAGCAAAAACTCTTCCTATAGTCCCGAAAATTATCAGGGGATGAGGTTAAAAACTTGAATCTAAACACATGAAAATAGATACCAATTCAATTAAAAAAATAGCACACTTGGCAAGGTTGGAGTTTGACGAAAGTAGTGCAGATAAAATGTCTTCTGACATGAGTCAAATCCTCGATTGGGTGGAGAAATTAGATGAAATAGACACAGAGAATGTGGAACCTCTTACTACCATGTCATCGGAAGTAAATGACATGCGGGAAGATAAAATCGGTCATCAGCTTTCTCATGAAGCTGGAATGAAAAATGCTCCAAAGAGCGACGACGACTACTTCCGAGTACCGAAAGTAATGGAGTAACGAACTTGAAAACCACCTTGAAAACCTCGACTCTTTTTAAAATCACTGCCCTCCTATTTATCATTTTAGGAGGGATTTTTGCACTATATTACCTGATTTTCAATACTCAGCCCTATGTCAATATCCAGGCAGCATCATTTTTAGATAGCATTTCCATCCCATTCGACTGGGTACAAATCGGCCCGATTTCTTTTCCTATTCAAGTAGATAATTTCTTGGTTTTTCAAGAATATAAAGCTCTTTCTCCAAAAATTTATCTCACTGAATCCTACATTTATGCTTGCATCGTTTGGATCGGAGCTGTAAGCGTTTTGACTTTGCTCACAGAATTCAAAAAAACCTATTTTATACTCGGAGGCATTGCATGGATTGTGCTACTCACGTTCAGCGATTTCAACGGGATGAACATCGGTGGCCAAAGTACCAATTACCCTTTGATCATCTTGTTGGGTGCTACACTGATTCCACTCATATATTTTCATATCTGGGGTCAAAAAATACATCTGACGATCAAATGGTTTTTCCTTTTTGTTTCGACATTTTCTGGATTAGCTATCTTAATTAAACTGAGCCCAATCACAAGTCCTGAAATTTACTTTGCCGAGCATTCTTTAACCATAGGTTTCTGCCTAGCTCTTGCTTGGGTCTTTTGGAATGGACATAGTATTCTTTCTGGAATTTACATTTTGCTTGCCAGGGTCAATCATAACCTCAATCTGAACATCACGGCACAAATAAGCATCATCTCATTACTTTACATTGGGACACTTTTCATCCTTCTACTGGATTTGCAGGGAGGAATGAATTTACCTTTGCCAACTTTCTCACCTCTTTTCTTTCTTTTGCCACTAGGCATATTAGGTTGGATTTCTATTGGTGAAAAAGTATTACAAAGCGAGGAGTTAGTCTCGACTCCAGCAGTGATAAAAGCATTGTATTTACTTGGATTTGGACTTTCGCTATGGCTTGTATGGAAATTGAAGCTCTCGGGAAATCAACCTGGTGAAGAATTATTCAAACATTTGTTAGTCTATTCTCAAATAGGTTTTACGTTATTTTTCTATGTCTATTTACTCGCGAATTTCATGTCCGTTATGAATTCTGGAAAGGCTATAGAAAAGGTTTTATATAAGCCATATTCGCTTGTATACTATCATGTTAGAATAGGTGGCTTAATTGTTATTCTAGTACTGACTACCTATACTGGAGGTATAATTGGTGTTCAGGCTAGTGCTATGACAAGTAATATTCTTGCTGATTATTACTATCAAATTGACAAGAAGCTAGAAGCGAGTATTCTTTACGAAAATGCGTGGATACGGTATCGAAAAAACCCAAAAGCTAAGTTTGCTACCGCTCAACTACTGTTTGAACTGAAGCAACCTACCTTGGCAAAAGAACATTTGGAAGAAAGCATGGTAAATGTCCCACAGGTGGACAATATTTTACTCTTAAGTGATAGATTACATCAAGAAAACAATGTATTCGATGCTATTTATTTTTTGGAAAGAGGCTTGGACATTTTTCCGAATGAACCACATCTGCTCAATAACCTAAGTTTGCTTTACACCAAAGTCAACAAATCAACTGAGAGTTTGGAGTTGATGAAAAATAATGGACATGATAATCCAGTGTTGAACTCAAATCTCTCAGCGCTAAAAACCAAACTTGGGCAACCTGAAATCTCTCCAATTCAATCGTCAGATTTAATCACGCAAATCAACGCGCTTGCTTCTTCTAATGCACTAGCAAATGTGCCCCCTAAAGCACTTTTGCAATCCATAAAAGATCATCTTGAAACAGAAGATTCACCCATGCTGATCAATGCAGGCTGGAGAAACTTATTTTCTCAAATTGACAGAGATGATCCAAGCAAGGATTTGGTTTATCTAGATAGCTTGGGACAAAAGCCAGAAATGCTCGACTACTTGATGTCCTTACAGGAAACTTCAGTGATCAGAAGTATGGCCGCTGGTAGAGTTACCGAGGCCGTGAAAAACTTAAACGGATTGGCATTCAGAAACCCAAATGATGCAGGGTATTACTTACAACTTTCAGGTACTATTTTGGCACAAAACCTAGATTTTCAAAAGTCAGCAAATGAATTCATTGCAGCTGAAGAAAAAGGTTTTCAAGGATTCAACACACAGCACTGGAGTATTTTTGGACTTGCTGGAATGCCAGAAAAAGCATTAGAAATACGAGAAACATACCAGGTTCAATTGCCATCTTATCTTGCTAGTGAGGATGCTGCAATTCCAGAGTATTTGAATATAATCAGCAATTTCCACCAAACCTCACCTCAAATGCTCCTGTCTCAATGGCGGGCACTTCCAGAAAGTGAGTTGAAAACGGACATAGCAATACGCTTGGTAGCACACAAAGCCCACGGATTAACGCAGGGAGAATTGAAAGAATTATCAATATTAATTACTGCCAAAATAGGTCCGTTGGATGAGCTTGAGATTTTTGTAAACAATCCAGACCTTAAGAATAAAGACGCAGTCAAATCATTTATCTCTTGGATCAGAAGTAGCGACGATTTAGTTGCTAACCCATACCTTAGCCCACTGATTATTAGTGCAGTAGAAATAAACACAGATCCCCTGACACAATATGAAATTTTAAACGCTGCCACTGAATTTAATCGTGATCCAATACTTTGGCTTGAAAAAATAAGTGCTGCAAGAGCCAGCGGTCTTGACAATTACGCAGATGAATCGCTAGAAATATTAAAACAATGGATTAGCATGGAGGAGCTTGAATCCCTCCAAAACTTGAACTATTGATTCCTATTAACGTTTTTTGTACGAGTGGAAACCTATTTCCCATCCCAGCATATTAACTTTAGCAAAAACCCGAACCATGACCAAAATAATAGAAACCACTGAAATCAATAAGACTTACAGAATGGGCTCTGAAATTATTCAAGCGCTCAAATCTGTTTCAATTTCTGTAGATAAAGGTGAATATGTTGCGTTCATGGGTCCTTCTGGTTCCGGTAAATCAACTTTGATGAATATCATTGGCTGCTTAGACACGCCTACTTCCGGATCCTACGTATTGAACAATAAAGACGTTTCCGACATGACAGAAAACGAATTAGCCGAGATTCGAAATAAGGAAATTGGATTCGTTTTCCAGACATTTAATTTACTACCCAGAGCTAGTTGCTTAGAAAATGTAGCACTACCATTAGTCTATGCAGGTTTGAGTAAATCTGATCGGGAGGAAATCGCTTTTCAAGCTTTATCCAATGTGGGACTAGGCGACAGAACTAAGCACCGCCCAAATGAGCTTTCCGGTGGGCAAAGACAACGTGTAGCTATTGCCAGAGCATTGGTTAACAACCCGAGTATCATCCTTGCAGATGAGCCAACAGGTAATCTAGACTCAAAAACCTCTTATGGTATCATGGAGCTGTTTCATGAATTGCATTCTGGTGGCAATACGATCATCATGGTAACACATGAGGATGACATCGCTCATTACGCCCACAGAATCGTAAGACTACGAGATGGATTGGTAGAAACTGACACTATTAACCCTAATCCTACTCGCGGAGTGTCGATGCATGTTTGATCAGACCTTATAATTTGAAATAGATTCCTATTTTTGTCCTAAGAGAAACAAGTACACAGAGATGAAAATCTATACAAAAACAGGCGATCAAGGGAACACATCATTATTAGGAGGCACACGCGTAGCGAAATCTAACTTAAGAATTGATGCCTACGGAACAGTTGATGAACTCAACTCCTACATTGGCTTACTTCGAGATCAATCCGTAAATGAAAAGAGAACTGATCTTTTGAAGGAGATTCAGGATCGCTTATTTACTCTTGGGGCAGATCTAGCCACCGCTCCTGGCAAAGACAAGGTAAAAAAACCAGATTTACAGCTTTCAGATATAGCACTCTTAGAGCAGGAAATGGACCAAATGCAAGAATTGCTCCCTCCTCTTACTGCATTTATTTTGCCTGGGGGACACCAATCCGTTTCATTTTGCCATCTTGCTCGTACAGTATGTCGACGTGCGGAACGCTTGTCAGTAGAACTGAATTTAATAGAACCGGTTTCTGAATTAGTAATACAATACTTAAATCGACTATCTGACTATCTTTTCGTACTCGGCAGAATGATGGCACTAGAACTGAAAGTAGATGAAGTAACTTGGAACCCCAGAAATAAATAAACTGACAATCCTCATCCGATAGTTATCGGATCTATCAAGTAACCTTTTCAACTTTATTTATCAGGCTGGAAGATAAAAGTAGAGGAAATAAGGTTTTACTGTAAATTAATCGCTTTATGCCTAATACTGGTACAATTGCGGATCTAACTAATATTCAATATAAATCCTGGCACAGCCAGACTAATGGCAAAACCAATGAAGACACAACTTGCCCTACCGATAACTAAAGTTCAGAACTCTAGATTAGCGGAAACAGATTTCTCAAACTTAGTATTTGGTCGCACAATTAGTGATCACATGTTTGTGGCGGACTACAAAGATGGCGCATGGTCTGATATGAGAATTGAGCCTTATGCCCCACTTAGCCTAAATCCTGCCAATGCAACATTGCATTACGGTCAGTCGATTTTCGAAGGGATGAAAGCTTACAGAAATGAGGATGGAAAGATTTTAGTCTTTCGTCCTGATGCAAATTGGAAGCGACTGAATGAATCAGCGGATCGTATGTGTATGCCGGAGATCCCTGAGGAAATCTTTATGGAAGGACTTACGCAACTTATCGATCTAGAAAGAGCTTGGGTACCAACAGCAAAAGGCGCATCCTTATATTTGCGCCCATTCATGTTTGCAACGGATGATTACATCGGTGTAAAACCTTCGGACACCTACAAATTCATCATCCTTACCTGTCCGGTAGGGAATTACTACAGTAAGCCGGTAAGTGTAAAAGTAGAAACAACATTTACCCGTGCAACGGAAGGCGGCGTAGGGGCAGCAAAAACTGCAGGCAATTATGCGGCTTCACTTTACCCTGCTCGTCAGGCTCAAAAAGCCGGGTACGATCAATTACTCTGGACAGACGGAAAAAGTCATAGCAAAATCGAGGAAAGTGGAACGATGAACGTCATGTTCAAAATCAGTGATAAACTGATCACTGCACCGGTAAATACTGGTACTATTCTCAAAGGCATAACCAGAGCTTCTGTAATTCAATTGGCTAAGGACTGGAACGAACCTTTGGAAGAAAAATTCCTAACTGTAGCAGAGCTGGAAGCTGCATTGATAGATGGTACGCTTGAAGAAGCTTTTGGGACAGGTACTGCCGCTACAATAGCTCATATCGAACGTATCAACGTAAATGGGAAAGACTATATCCTTCCAAAGAAATCTGAAGATGCATTTTCGAATCGTGTGCTTGCAGAATTAGACGGAATTAAATACGGTCAATTAGTTGATGAGCATAATTGGATCATTACTATTTAAAAAGTAACCTTACCATAAAAAATTAAAAAAGGCTGTCTATAAAAAATAGACAGCCTTTTTTCAATCTGCATGTACATGAGTTTGAACTTTTAGAATTTTCAGTTTTTTCATCCCTCCTGGCAAAAGCCATTCGATCTCCATTCCTTCTTGAAATCCTATTAATGCTACACCTAAAGGAGATAGTACCGATAGCTTTTTATCTTCTAGGTTGCTATTCTTTGGTAGAGTCAATTGGAAATTCAGGAGCTTTCCTGAAGCTACATCCTGAACTTCAAAAAAAGAATTAATACGAATCACCTGAGGCTCAATTTTAGAATCAACGACTTTCTTTGCTAGTTCTATTTCTCTAGCAAGCAAAGAAATTTCCTTAGTTCTCAAATGAGAAGGAGTATTGAGGATCAATTCCTTGATCGTTTCATAATCTGATTTTGTGAGTATTGGCTTCATAATATTTTGAAGTATTAAAGTGAACCCGAGCAAAATTTTGACGGGTAAAGAATAGTAAGGAGTCTGGAAAAATTGCCCTACCTACGTAATACTAGAAATCACAGAGGGCTAAGAAATAAAGGCTTTATTCTTTTTACAAAAGACACAAATATCTGGACTGCCAGCCGAGACTGCAGTTAAAGTACCAAACGAAATATGTGACAAGTGAGAATTCAATAGATGCTTTATTGTTTAATACGAAAATAGCTAAAAACATATTTGAATGCTATTTTCTAATGCTTATATCACCAACGTTTAAGTATCCAAAAAGGTTGATACATTCCCAAATATTTAAAGTGAGTATCTCATTGCTACCTACTATTCTGCTAATCTATAAAGGAGACGAGTTACTCTGACTCCAACTTCTTCCAGTTCCAATAGTCATCTTCCCAGTCCAGCTCTTCACCCTCAGCTGCATTATGCTGTTCCACTTTTGCCAATTGATCAGGCGTAGCCAATTCTTGGATTTTGTTGAAAAGAATTCGCTCCTCAAATCGAATATGTTTTTCCAAGGCAATTTGGAGGTAATTCAAAAACTCATAATCCATATCCTCTTGAGAAAATAGTTTTTCCAATTCCGAATGTTCACAAAGCGCTTGCTTGATTAACTCGTCTTCATTTCCCAAAATAGGAAAGACAACGGCTTCCTCTTCTGCAAAATGAGCCACCAAATGCGTATCCCAGAACCATTTCAAATGTCCTTTCATTCTGCTCACCTCAATCCCACGCTTTACGCCTGATCTGATCTTCCAGCAGAACAATAAGCCGTGATGATGATCACGGCTTAAAGGCTGAAGAAATTTGTGTCTCTTAATTGGCTGATTAGGCATAAACTAATGTTTTTTCTAATTCAATTGCTTTAGGGAACAATATATTATTCTCCAAGTGAATATGATGATGTAAGTCTTGTTCAAATTCCTTTAACAATGAGAAAGTTACCATATAGGTAGTACAAGCACCTTTTGGAGGAGTGTAATCGTTGGTTATTTCGGCAATTTTTCTAAATCGCTCTCCTTCTGCTGAATGCTCATCCATCATCATGGCGATAGGATTAGCTACTGTGCCAAATTGACCCGGAGTCACTTCGGTATTGCTTTCTTGGGCTTCGACTAGTTTTTTTACAAATGGAAATAAAATAAACTCCTCTTTCTTCATGTGTGCAGTAAGTTCTCCAGCTGATCCTAGAAATAGTTCTTCTACCTCAAGCAATTCTGGATGCATATCACCATGAACTTTGACAATTTTAGCGAGCATTGGTTTGATCTCAGTGATTCGAGATTCTACATAGCGATGATGCTTTTTCTCAATATAAGTGGCTAGCAAATCCAATGGCCAAGAATTAAAATCTGTTGAAGCTCCATCTGTTACTTGAGCAGCATTATTCAATTCAACAAGCAAGGCATCAATACTTACCTTTTTTCTGTCGCAGGCCTCCTCAATGGTTCTATTGCCTTGGCAGCAGAAGTCAATTTTGTTATTTTGAAATACGGTAGCATAACGGTAATCTGTAGCTACTAATTCTCCGATAATAGATTGTTCTGATAGACTCATGATTTTATAGTTTTGAAGTGTGAAATTCCAAATATGATAAGGGTTGATACTTTTATAATTTCCATCGCTACATAATAGAAATGATGGTTTGAAGGTTTTAAATCGTGTACATGTATGATCAATTCTGCGCGGGCATCTAATGCTGGGAGTAGCCAAAATGACTGACTAATCACCAGCATAAAGGGAATAACATAAGCAATCGTTTTCAAACTGAGCCACCTTTCCTTGGCGAGGATTCCACTCACTAAAATTGCGATAGCAAAGACCCACTCTACCTTGTTGAGTGCAGCAAACACTAGCCTACCTATCCCTAATCCCAAAGGAACAGTGATGCCTGGTGCTCTGAACTTCAACCATGCCTCCATGAAACTGATCGCACATACAAATCCTATCCATAAGAAGGTGGACATGAGCGATATGGGGTTTTTTACAAATGACATTTCAAGTAGCTCGTCTGTCAGACAAATGATTTGTAAAAATCAGGACTTAAATACATGATTAAATAGAAGAGCGCGAATCCTATGAAGGATAACACTAGAGCCCATATCCAAGCAGGAATGCCCTTAGGATTTTCGGATCCTGTCACAATGAATAAGTCACTTCTTTCGCTCCCATATGCATTGACTGTAATTGGTATCTGTTCATTTACAACTTCATTTGGACTTAAGCCAATGACTGAGATTGAAGGGCCGTTTCTGACTTCAAATGGTATTTGCTTAACCCCTTCTTTTCCATTAGAAGACATGGCCACAATTTTTAATTCATGCTTGCCATCAGGGATTTTAGTTGAATCAAACACAAACTTTACTGGAGGTGCAAACTCAGCAAATGGCACTGGGTCATCGTCTAGGAATATTCGAATACTTCTTTTGTCTTCCATGATTTATAAATTATCGAGGATGCTATTTTTGATATGATCAGGTCGATTTTCTTGAGGCTTAATTAGAAATTTTAAACTTAGCCCGAGTGTTATAGTCACTATGATTGCCGCTCCCCATACAATGAAATAATCAAGGTTCCCTCCGGGACCGGAACCATGAGTGATATCTTCAAAGCCTTTGGGCTGTTTACTTTTGCACACTTCGCATGCTAAGGACACTCCGGTGGAAAGCACCAATAACAGGATGGAAAGAACTGTTCTATTTGTTTTCATAACCTTAATTGACTGATTGTTCAACTAATTCTCTGATTTTGGTCACTTGTTCTGCCGTTACTTTCTTGGCAGAGTTTCCCCAGCTACTTCTCTCATGATTTAAGATTGCAGCTATTTCTTCATCTGAGAGTTGTGCTGCGAATGAAGGCATCGCTCCAAATTCCGGTCTAGCATCATAGCCCTGCAACACAATTCTTATGAGTGTTTCAGGATTGTCGTCATTGACAATCTGAGATCCAGCAATAGATGGAAATGCTCCAGGAATCCCTTGTCCATTGGACTGATGACACGCTGCACAGGTTTGATCATATAATTTCAGACCGTCAGGGAGCACCGCTTCCCCATCTACACTAGCACTGGATGCTGCTATTTTTTTCTTGGTGGACGGAATAAAAGCAGTAGCGTCCATCCCAGGCATGTCACTCTGCTTCAGCGATTGTAGATAGTTTACAAGTTGCATCACCTGCTTCGATGCCACTACTTTATTGTCAGGATGGCTTAAATACTCAGAAGGGACAGATACGATTACGTCTTTTTCTTTTACCTGATCGGGAGACTTTTCCTCAAACATCCAAGGGTAACCGGGCATAATGGATTCCTTCACCACTATCCTAGGATTGTATAAGTGCATCAAATGCCAGTCTTGCCCAGGCTGTCTTTTTCCGATATTGGTCAAATCCGGACCAGTCCGCTCGCTTCCCAGTACAGAAGGCGATTGCTGCCAAACATTCATCCGCTGCTTACTATAATAGTAATCTGAAGGAATTGAGGGTCTATCTCCCCAAGTTTGATCCATTTCAATATTTCTCACTTGTTGCGTATGGCAGGCCATACAGTTTTCTCCAACATATACTCGAAGACCTTGCAGTTCATCCTCCGTAGGTTCAGTCATGGTAGGAAGTGGTTCTGTTTTCTGCAGTTGAAAAGCTGGAATCACAGACACAAGCATGCTCAAGCCTAGAAAAACCAGAAAGGCTGTCAATACGAGACTATTTAAATTTTTATGGAAATTAAACATGGGCTTATACGTTAGCTAATGTGGACTTCATAGGGACTTGAATTGGTGTAGGCGCCTGCTTTCTTCTCTTTACCATCACATAAAAATTGTATGCAAAGACTAAATGAGAGATAAACATCAGCGTGCCTCCAATTGCCCTCCATACCCAATAAGGCTGCATTAATATTACCGATTCCATAAAGCTGTCTCCAGCTATCCAGCTCAGACCTCGTAACGTACCTCCTGCCATCAATGAAACCATATAGGCAAACAACCCGATGAATGCGAGCCAGAAATGAAGTCCAACCAGGAGTTGCTTGGGTTCATAACCAGTGATTTTAGGCAACAAAGCATAGATACAAGCCCAGAGCATGAAGGTGATGATACCATACATTGTCATATGTGAGTGCGCCACATTAAAGTCTGTGAAGTGCCATACAAAGTTGGTAAATCGAAATGCCTGTAAGCTTCCCTGAGTAGATCCTACAAAGTAGAACACCACTCCGACCAAGAAGAAAGGCAGCACATAACTCTTGGAAATCTCATTCCAGCTACCTCTCATTGTCATCAGGAAATTGGTAGTTCCAGCAACCACCGGAATGAACATTCCAGCACTGAATACAATGGCTACGGTCTGCAACCACCAAGGAAGAGGGCTAAATACAAAATGGTGCGTACCGATCATCGTATAGAATAGCATCTGCGTCCAGAAAGCTAATACACCAAGGGAATAAGAATAAATGGGTTTATTCAATGAGGATGGTAGGTAATAATAAACTAAGCCGAGTGTAAAGGTCATAAACCACATACCTACACCTTGGTGCATGTAATATCCCTGCACTACTGTCTCACCTAATCCATTTTGATACCATGGCAAGTAGCCAATAATAGCTAAGACAATAGTCCAGATCATAGCACCTAGAATATACCAGTTAGAGATATAGATCTCCGCAATTTTTCTGAGTTGAATTGTCTTGTAGAAATTGTAGAAGGTAAGAATCAGACCTATGGCAAACATGATCATGACTGGCCAGATATACTCACGATATTCTCCTCCTCCGTTATTAATTCCTGCCATCAGGCAAATATTGCCAATGAGCAAAGTGAGATTGATCAAAACCCAGGTAGCCCAGCCAATAGTATAATTGTAAATTTTGGTATTGGATGTTTTGGCTATTACAAAGTATCCTAATCCAATCATTGCCAAAGAAGCCCAGCCCCAAAAAACCGTATTAGTATGAACAGGTCTCAATCTACCAAAGGACAAAAATGATACATGGTCCAGATCAGGCCACATAAACTTCATTCCCAAATATTGACCGACAGTAGTGCCAAAAACCAACCAGAAAATAGCGGAACCTAAGAACCATACCACTAGTTTTCTTAACTCATCAGGGATTTGTAAGATTGTTCTCGAGCGCTTCTTTTCATCTACAAGCGGATTTTCTGGATCATTGGTGTAAGTAGAGACGATTCCCTTTCGATCTACAGCCTTTCCCCCTTTATATAATTCCTCACCTGTCAGCTGGTAAGTTTTCGCAGCTTTCCGCGCTTCAAGTACTTCATCTATACCATCCTCTTCTAGTAGGTAAAGTTCTTCACGGAGTTTTTTAGCAGATAATTTTTCTTTTTTCTGTTGAAAAAAATCCATGATGGAAGATGCTCGTTTCACAACGATCAAAATTGCAATCATTAATACTAAGGCAATTAATACAAGAGAACCAACGATTCCAGGGCTTGCAAGCCAGTTTTCTGTACTTGGATTAGGGGTAGGCTGAGCGGCAACTGGCATAACAACGAATGCTATAAGTAAAATAGCAAGTGGAAGGCCTTTTTCAGACAATTTTATCGTAAATAGAATCAAATTTTTTTTCATTTCATCATCTTTTCTTTTGTTGAGTCATATCGAAAGCTATCAGAAAGGACCACCTGTTTCATGGAATAAATCCTTCATCTAGCTTTCACATCAAACACTATTTCATCTCATTAAAATAGATTTTCCAGACTCCAACCCCTGTGCTAATTCTAAAATAGAAGTAGAATTAAGCATCCTTTTTAGGTCAGCCCTGATTTTCACAAATTTGTAATGCATGGGACACGGCTGTTCATTATCACATTCTTTGAGGCCAAGTCCACATCCATTAAATATTGAATCTCCATCAATCGCAGTAACTATATCTATCATCATGATCTGAGACATGCGGTGCTTGTCTATGTAAAAACCGCCGTAAGGTCCGGTTACAGATTGAACGACATTTTCTTTGACCAATGCTCCGACGATTTTAGCCGTGAAAGCTACGGGAGAGTCTATGTGCTCCACCACTTCCCCTATCTTCACTCTCCTATCGAGCATAGACTGTGAGGCTATATAAATCATCGCTTTAATTCCGTATTCGCAGGATTTTGAAAACATAGATTGCTTTTGATGAGTCAAATGTAAGTCCTTTTTTCTATTTAAGACAAATTTATCCTAAATAAATTATCTAGGCTTCATAGCCTGCATTCTCTAGACAAATGGAGGAGCAAATGGCTACCATCTATAGTCTATAAGAGTTGATACAGAAAATATCACATGGTATTTTCCACATTTTGTTTTTATTTAGCCTGATGAAAAACCTGGTACTCATTCTTCTGATTTTTGCAGGATCTCAAAGCACCTTCGCTCAGGGAACTGACTTTGTATTGTTGAAAAGAGGAACCAATCAGAAGTCTCAAATCCGCTATTACCCTGGCGAAGAAATCACCTACAAAAGCACTAAAATAAATTACTTTGTCACTGATGTAATAAAAAATATAGATCAAAATTTCATTTATCTAAGTGAAAACATCTTGTCTCCAGAATCTATTACTGAGATAGATATCCGATATAAAGACCGAAGAAATGGCACTCTAAGAGCGCTTACGGCATTGACTATGGGCGCTGGTGTAATTTTATTGGGTGCCGAATCAATTAATAGTCTTTACCACGAACAGGAGTTTTCTATAAGCAATGGTGTGGGACTTGCATCGGGAATTCTCATTGGCACTGGTCTCGCTTTACTTCCATTGAGGTATAAGACTTTTAATAATTCTGGTCGAAATAAGATACAACTCATACTTATGAGAATGGATTAATCGCAGATTACTGGCATAAACAGATATTTTTTCAGACTTTTGCAACTTAAATTTTAACCTAGACAGATGACTTCAGAACAACTGAAAGACTTGAAAGCCCGCACATCGGCTTTGAGGAGGTATCTTTGACTACGATCGTAAGAGAGCCGAAATAGAAGATTTAGAGGCCGTATCGGCCCAGCCGGATTTCTGGAATAATTCAGATGAGGCAGAAAAATCCATGAAACAGATTCAAATCAGAAAAGGTTGGACATCCTCTTTTGAAGATTTGGCAAAAATCATAGAAGATCTTGAAGTTCTCTATGAGTTTTATGGCGCAAATGAGGTTTCCGAAGAGGAAATCAATGCTGAGTTTAAAAAAGCCAGCGATGCCGTAGTAGAGTTAGAGTTGAAAAAGATGCTTTCTTCAGAGGAAGATCAACTCAACGCAGTATTGGAAATTAATCCCGGTGCAGGAGGAACAGAAAGTAACGATTGGGCCAGCATCATCATGAGAATGTATATCATGTGGGGCGAGAAAAATGGCTATAAGGTAAGAGAAGTAGATGTACAACAAGGAGAAGTAGCAGGAATCAAATCCTGTACCTTGGAGTTTGAAGGTCCCCTAGCTTATGGATTTCTAAAATCTGAAACAGGTGTTCACCGATTAGTTAGAATCTCTCCTTTCGACTCTGGAGGAAGAAGACATACCTCTTTTGCCTCAGTCTATGCCTATCCAGAAGTGGATGACACGATAGAAATTGACATCAATCCGGCAGACATTGATCTCCACACCTCCAGATCTGGCGGTGCAGGTGGGCAAAATGTAAACAAGGTGGAAACGAAGGTTCAGTTGACTCACAAGCCAACAGGAATCGTGGTGGTATGTCAGATTGAGCGTTCTCAGCTTGCTAACAGAGAGAAAGCGATGCAGATGCTTAAATCTAGACTTTATCAATTGGAGGTAGAAAAGCGAAATGCCGCTTCTGCTAAGATTGAATCGTCTAAACTTAGGGTAGATTTTGGTTCTCAAATCAGAAATTACGTTCTACATCCTTATAAATTGGTGAAAGATGCCCGAACAGGTCATGAAACTTCCGATACTCAAAGTGTACTCGATGGCGGATTAAATGAGTTTATGAAAGCATACTTGCTAGCGCAAAGTGAAGAGCAGGCGAGCGAAGATTAACAGTGAAGGCCAGGAATTGATCCTGGCCTTCTTTTTTTACTAGTAATACGAGCCTTGTTTTTTAGTCACGGTGCACACGAAAATTTGATCGATAAATCGGGGGAACGTGTGATTAGTAATACCCATCATGGGTAGAATAATTAAATGTAATCGCCCCCAATTTGCCTCCAGCATAAGTAGGAGGCTATTAAAAAGAGTTTCTTTTTTTCTTCACATAGAGATTACGAAATCTCGAGGCATTGAGTCTTCAATCTCGATTCTCCAATCTCTATTCCAGAATCTCTAATCTCCTTCTTTTTTCCTACTTTCGTCGCAGCAATGAGAACCCAATCCTCCTTTTTTACATTTGATTTTTCTTTACTCTGCCTGAGTTCTTTTCTATTTTTCTCCTCATTCAATATGATTATTCCGGAGCTCCCGGAGTATCTCACGACCCTGGGTGGAGAAAAACACAAAGGATTAATTATAGCCTTATTTACACTCTCAGCTGCACTTTCTAGACCTTTTAGCGGAAAGTTAGCTGACAAAATCGGCAGAATCCCAGTGATGATGATCGGGGCATCTGTTTGCTTCGTAGTAGGAATGCTCTATCCCCTACTCAGTTTTGTGAGTGGATTTCTCTTTCTTAGATTTATTCACGGATTCTCTACAGGCTTCACACCTACGGGTGCCTCAGCCTATGTCGCTGATATTGTTCCTTACCAGAAACGTGGTGAAGCAATGGGCTTATTTTCCCTATTTGGATCTATGGGAATGGCAGCGGGTCCTGCTATCGGTGGCTGGCTGGCAACCTTATTTTCTATAGACACGGTATTCTATGTCTCCGCATTTACAGCCATATTTTCTATCCTGATCTTATTAAAACTCAAGGAAACATTACCTAACAAAGAGCGAATATCATGGAAAATGTTACGTTTGAAAAAGAATGAGATTATAGAGAAACGAGTGCTCGTGCCTTCTGGAATCCTGTTCCTGTGCTGCTTTTCTTTCGGAGTAGTTCTTACAATCATCCCAGATTTTTCCACATACCTAGGAATTGAAAACAAGGGGCTTTTCTTCGGAGTATTTACACTTTCATCCT